>NZ_JAASAE010000014.1 GCF_012726205.1 Rhodococcus sp. HNM0569
CGGGCTCGCCACGCCGCGGCAGCGGCGGCAGACCGGGTGCGGGCGGGGCGCCCGCGTCGCGGCCCCCGTCGCGACGCTGTGGCAGTGCCGGTCGCGACGGCGCCGCGACAGCCTGCTGCTGGCGACCCTGCACGGCACGCTGCGGACCGGTGTGGCCGGTGCCGCGCTCGGCCGGCGACACGATGAGCGACGTCGGGATGTGGATGGAGACGGTGACGCCCGGGTTGCGCGCGGTGTCGAAAGTCGACCGCATGCGCACCGTGAGACCGTGCCGCTGTGCGAGACGGCTGACGACGAACAGGCCCATGTGACGCGCGG
The DNA here is from genome assembly GCF_012726205.1 of Rhodococcus sp. HNM0569. GTDB lineage: Bacteria > Actinomycetota > Actinomycetes > Mycobacteriales > Mycobacteriaceae > Rhodococcus_F. The sequence continues at coordinate 319 of NZ_JAASAE010000014.1, forward strand.
TCTCCGGACCGATCTCGCCACCCGATGCGAGTCGCTCGTTGATCCCGAACATCTGGTCGGCGGGGATGCCGATGCCACGGTCGGCGATCTCGAGCAGCACACCACCGTCGACGGCACGCGCAAAGCTGAACGTGACCGACGTGTCCGGCGAGGATGCTCGAAGCGCGTTGTCGACGAGCTCGGCGAGCATGTGCACGACGTCCGTCGCGACTGCTCCGCTGAGCGAACCTTCGGGTGTGGCGCCCATCTGCACCCGCTGGTAGTCCTCGACCTCGGAGATCGCGGCGCGCAGGATGTCGCCGAGCGCGATCGAATCGGTCTGGGCACGGCGACTGCGCGTGCCGGCGAGGACCAGCAGGTTCTCGCCGTTCCTGCGCATACGCGCGGCGAGGTGGTCGAGCCGGAACAGGCTCTCCAGACGCCGCGGGTCCTTCTCCTCGAACTCGAGGCTCTCGATCAGCGTGAGCTGCTGGTCGACGAGCGACTTGCTGCGCCGGGCGAGCGTCTCGAACATGTCGTTGATCTGCAGACGCAGGTGCGCCTGCTCGCCCGCGAGCTTGAGCGCCTGGGCGTGGATGTCGTCGACCGCGCGGGCCAGCTGGCCGATCTCTTCGTCGGTGTAGACCTCGACGGGGTCGAACGAGATGGCGCGGGGGTCGTCACTCGACTTGATCTGCTCGATCGCATCGGGGAGGTCGCGGCGGGCCGCCTTGAGGGCGCCGTACCGCAGGCGGCGGATCGGGCCGACGAGCGAGCGCGACACGAGCAGGGCCAGCACGAGGGCCGCGAGGACCGTACCGACGACGATCGCGGTGTCGCGCAGCGCTGCCGAACGGGTTTCGTCGGCGCGATTCTGCACCGTGGCGGCGATGTCGAGGGCGGCGTCGGACACCAGCGAGGTGTACGTGTCCTTGCTCTGCAGCAGCGACGTACGCAGCTGGAGAATCGGCAGGCCACCGGTACCGCTCTCGATCGCCTCCACACCCTGCGCGGTGAGGCGCGAGCGCTCGTCGATGCCTGCACGCAGCGCGTCGAGCTGGCTGCGATCTTCCATGCTGCGCTCGTCGTAGTAGCGGCCGAGCACCTCGAGCAGCGCGGCTTCGCCACCGGTCGCGCCGACGACATTCGTGATCGGCGTGGTGGGATCGTTCAGGATCGCGATGAGGCCGACCGTCTCCTCGAACAGGCGGCGCTGTGCCTGCCACGCGTTCGCGAGCATCGCGCCCTTGTCGACGACCTCGGGGTCGTCGACCGTGGACACGACCTGGTCGAATTCGGTGAGCAGGCCCTCGGCGAACGCACGCTGCCGGTCGGCGAGCGTGTCGATCGTGGTGCCGGGCGCGTCCATCAGGTCGACCAGCGCGCGACCCTCCGCGACACTCTTGCGGATCGCGTCAGCGGTGTTCGAGTCCAGGTCGGGTGTGTCCGCGAAGTCGGAGACCCGGTCGAGCTGGGTCTCGACGAGCTCGCGGTCCTCGGGGGTCGCCGTGTTCGACGCGTGACCGCCGACGAGGGCGCCCATCGCACCCTCGAGCGACACGATGTCGGGGATACCCGAAATCTGCTCGGCTGCGGACGTGAAGTGCACGGCGTTCGACAGTTCGCCCTGCACACGCAGGCCGCCGAGCACCATCGCGACGGTGACCGGCACCGCGAGTACCGCGGTGACCTTCCAACGCAGACTCCAGCCCTCGAGGTCCCACAACCGCGTGCGGCGTCTCGACCGCTCCTCGGGTGGCGAAGTCTCGCTCATCCCACGCTCCCCTTCCAACCTGTCGATCTCGCCGCCACGGTGTGTGACCGTGTACGTCGATGTCCGGCCGAGTGGGGGCGTCCGTGCAACCCCGACCGGACTTCAGTGCGAACCGAGTGTCCTGTTCAACCCCTGGCTGGGAGTTTTCTACCACAGGAGGTCACGATTTGTGACCCCCGAGTAACCTCGCCGTGACCCGCCCCCAGGGGCCCGTCGGACGACAACGCTACACACCGCTCACCTCGTGGTCGACCGGCGCCTCTACCGCACAGTTCCCGGGGCAAGCGCCCCGGGAACCGTGGATCGAACCTGTATGTCGTTGTGCGCCAAGGGCGGACGTGCGGTCAGACGTCCAGGAAGCGGACATCCTTCGCGTTACGCGTGATGAAGCTGCGACGAGCTTCGACGTCCTCGCCCATCAGAACGCTGAACAATTCGTCGGCCGCAGCGGCGTCGTCGAGGGTGACCTGACGCAGGATCCGCACCGCCGGATCCATCGTGGTCTCCCACAACTCCTTGGCGTTCATCTCGCCGAGACCCTTGTAACGCTGGATGCCGTCGTCCTTGTTGATCTTCTTGCCCGCCTCGAGGCCCGCCGCGAGCAGGACGTCGCGCTCGCGGTCCGAGTACGCGAAGTCCGGTGCCGCGCCGCGCTGCCACTTGAGCTTGTACAGCGGCGGCTGTGCGAGGTAGACGTGGCCCTGCTCGACGAGCGGCCTCATGAACCGGAACAACAGCGTCAGCAGCAGCGTCGCGATGTGCTGGCCGTCGACGTCGGCGTCGGCCATCAGCACGATCTTGTGGTAGCGCAGCTTGGCGATGTCGAACTCGTCGTGGATGCCGGTTCCGAAAGCCGTGATGATCGACTGGACCTCGGCGTTCTTGAGCACGCGGTCGATGCGCGCCTTCTCGACGTTGATGATCTTGCCGCGCAACGGCAGGATCGCCTGGTACATCGAGTCGCGGCCCGACTTCGCCGAGCCGCCTGCCGAGTCGCCCTCGACGATGTAGATCTCGCACTTGCTCGGGTCGTTGGAGCGGCAGTCGGCGAGCTTGCCCGGCAGGCCGCCGATGTCGGTGGCGCTCTTGCGGCGCACCAACTCGCGCGCCTTGCGGGCCGCGACGCGGGCCTGCGCCGACGACACAGCCTTGGTCACGATCGTCTTCGCGTCCGCGGGATTCGACTCGAACCAGTGCGCGAGATGCTCGTTGCACGCCTTCTGCACGAACGACCGGACCTCGGTGTTGCCGAGCTTGGTCTTCGTCTGCCCCTCGAACTGCGGCTCGCCCACCTTGACCGAGATGATCGCGGCGAGGCCCTCGCGGATGTCGTCACCCGTGAGCTTCGGGTCCTTTTCCTTGAGGAGCTTCTTGTCGAGGGCGTAGCGGTTGACGGTGGCGGTGAGCGCCGAACGGAAGCCCTCTTCGTGCGTGCCGCCCTCGTGGGTGTTGATCGTGTTGGCGAACGTGTGCACCGACTCCGAGTAGCCGGCATTCCACTGCATCGCGATCTCGAGCTCGTGACCTGTGCCCTTCGCGGTGAACCCGACCACCGACTTGTGGATGGGCTGCTTGGTGCGGTTGATGAACCGCACGTAGTCCTCGAGGCCACCCGGGTAGTGGTAGACGCGCGTCTTGGTCTTGGGGACCTCGAGCGCGATCTCGGCCTCGAGCTCTTCGTCGGCCGCCGACTTGGGTGCCTCGGCGAGATCGCTGACGACCTCGTCCGTGACCTCTTCCTCCTTCACCCGCTCGTCGGTGAGCGTGATGGTGAGGCCCTTGTTGAGGAACGCCATCTCCTGCAGACGACGCGCGACCGTCTCGAAGCTGTACTGCGTGGTCTCGAAGACGTTCGGGTCGGCCCAGAAGCGGACGGTGGTGCCCGTCTGCGACGTCGGCTCGCCGCGGACCAGCTCGCCCGGCTTGGAGTCCACGTATGCCTGGGTCCAGTGGTAGCCGTCGTTGTCGATCTCGACCTCGAGCCGCGTCGACAACGCGTTGACCACCGAGATGCCGACGCCGTGCAGACCGCCCGACACCGCATACGAATCGGAGTCGAACTTGCCGCCCGCGTGCAGCTGCGTCAGGACCACCTCGACGGTCGGGACGCCCGACGCGTGCATGCCCACCGGTATGCCACGGCCGTCGTCGACGACCTGGACGCCGCCGTCGGCCAGCAGCGTGACCTCGACCTTGCTGGCGTGACCGGCCATCGCCTCGTCGACCGAGTTGTCGACGACCTCCCACACCAGATGGTGGAGGCCGCGCTCGCCGGTCGAGCCGATGTACATGCCGGGCCGCTTGCGGACCGCTTCGAGACCTTCGAGGACGGTGATGGAGGAGGCACCGTAGTCCTTCTTGCCTGCGCTCTTGTCTGACTTCTGGGCAGCCACGAGTGGGTAGCTCTCCTTCTCCGTCCGGTTTCCGGTACACGGCTCGGCGCGTCTCACTCGAGCAGCAGCCTGCGTCGTGGTCTCGGGAATGATGCCACTGATTACGTACCCATCTTACTGGTAGTTCGGTGACACATGCCCGCTGCGACACCCTGACGGGCACGCTGAGCCACGATCTCGACCCGGCGCAGGTGAAAACCTAGCCGGAAACCTCACTCGAGGACGTGGCGGGCGCCGCGTGCGTGTCGACGAACCGGGCGACGGCCGTCGCGAGTTCGCCCGGATGCGAGAACGGTGCCCAGTGGCCCGACCGCAGCGTCGTACGGGACAGGTTCGGCGCGTACCGCTCGTAGTCCGCGTAGCCCACCGGCCGCACCGCGCGGTCGCGCAGGTTGAGTACGAGCTGCACGGGGACGTCGGTGCGCCGACGGCGCGGGCGCAGCAACCCGTCGCGGATGTTCGCGCGGTACAGCTGCAGGCCTGCGACCATGTCGGATGCGAGGGTCGGGCCGGTGCGCACGTCCGCCGGATCGAGACCGTCGAAGAACCGGAGGAAGGCAGGCCAGTGCTTCGCGAACCACGTCCGCAGCGGGATGTCCGCGAGACGGGGCACCTGGAAGAGCACCGTGTACGCCGACGCGACGGCCTGCGCGAGCGGTCCGCGCAGCCGCCCGCGCACCAGGTTCTCCCGCGCCCACGCGCCGAGGAGGTCGAGATTGGGGCCCGAGACCGACGTGAACGACGCGATGCGCCGCGCGGCGTCCGGCTCGCACACCGCTTCCCAACCCTCGACGGAGCCCCAGTCGTGGCCCACGACGTGCACGGGCCGGTCCGGGCTGACGGCGTCGATGACCGCGAACAGGTCGGCGGCCAGGTGGCCGAGCTTGTAGTCCTCGGTCCGTCCGGGCACCGTGCTCGCGCCCGCACCACGGCTGTCGTAGGTGACGACGCGGTAGTTCTCCTCGAGCAGCGGCACCACGTGGGTCCACAGCGCGTGTGTGTCGGGCCACCCGTGGACGAGCACGATCGTCTCGCCGTCGCTCGGGCCGCTCTCGAACACGGCGAGCTCGACGGAACGGTTGCGGACGCGGCGGGTCTCGGTCACCCGGCGCAGCTCGGTAGCGGGGCCCGGTTCGGCAGCGGGACGCGGTGGGGTCATGGTGGTCCTTCTCGGTCGGGATGGATTCGGCACCCGGCGCGTCACACGTCGAGCACGAGGCGCCCGCCGTCACAGCGGGACACGCACGGCAACATGGATTCTCGCCGTTCGTCGTCGGTGAGGCGGGCGTCCCGATGGTCCGGCTCGCCCGCGAGGACCCGGACGCGACACGTACCGCAGAAGCCCTGACGGCACGAGTAGGCGACATCCGGGCGCTGCTCGGCGATCACGTCGAGGGCCGAACGGTCGGCCGGCACCTCGAGGACGTCGCCGGTGCTCACGAGTTGCACCTCGAAGGGCACCCCGTCCCGCACGGGCGGCGGGCCGAAGCGCTCGAAATGCAAAGCGGCGGACTCTGTTCGGTCGAACTCGGCACGCACCCCGTCGAGCATGGGGGCGGGGCCGCAGCAGTACACGGCGCCGCCCGCCGGCGCGTGCTCGAGCAGTTCGGCGGCAGTGGGCACCCCGAACTCGTCGTCGGGTCGCACGAGAACCCGGTCGGACTCGAAGGCCGCGATCTCGTCGAGGAACGGCATCGCCGCACGCGTACGACCGGTGTACACGAACCGCCAGTCCATGCCGAGGGCGCGGGCCTGACGCACCATCGCGAGAATCGGCGTCACGCCGATACCGCCCGCCACGAACAGCGCGGCGCCGTGTGGCACGAACGGAAAACCGTTGCGCGGGCCGCGAATCGTGACCCGGTCGCCGGGCGCGAGGGCATGCATCTCGCGTGAACCGCCACCGCCGTCGGCCACGAGCCGGACCGCGATCGTGTACCCGGTGCGGTCGGCGGGGTCGCCGCACAACGAATACTGCCGCCGCAGGCCCGACGGAAGGTGCAGATCGAGATGAGCGCCGGGGTGCCAATGCGGTAACGCGGCACCGTCGGGCGACGCGAAGCGCAGTGCCACGACGTCGTCGTCGTGCGCGACCACACGCCTGCCGGAGACGACGAGTTCGAGTGCGCTGTCGGGGTTGTGGCCCGCGAACGCCGGATCGTAGTCGTACGCACCGATCGCACCGAGATAGCGGCCGACGACCGCCTGGGTCAGCCGCATCGCGCGGTCCGCGTGCGGCCTGCCACGAAGGTCCGGCGGTGGCTCGTGCCGCTCCCAGTTGCGGCCGAGCAAGGTGTCGCGCACGATGCGTCGTGTCGACGCGAGCCGCGCGCTCACTTCGCGGCCGCGCGTGCGGCGGGCGACTCGGCGAGGTAACGCACGGCCTGCGACGTCGACCCCTCGTTGCGCGGATCGTAGGAACGCGTGAAGTAGGTCGACATCCGCTTGACGAGCCCCCAGGTCGTGGGCAGGGTGCCGCGCCTGCCCGCCGCCCGGAAGTCCGAGTAGTGCGGTTTACGGCGGTGCTCCGACCACGCGGCCAGCGACGGATCACTGCGCATCAGGAATCGCACGCCACGTACCCACAGCCACACGAGCACCGGTGTGACGAGCACCTGCGTACGCAGCCGCCGCGCATCGCGCTTGTCGAAATAGCGCATGACGTCGTACGCGACGGCGCGGTGTTCGACTTCCTCCGCGCCGTGCCAACGCAGGAGGTCGAGCATCGTCGGATGTGTGCGGGCGCGGTCGAGGCCGTCGGCGTTGAGTACCCAGTCGCCGAGGAAGGCCGTGGCGTGCTCGATCGCCGCAACCACCGCGAGCCGCTCGACCAGATAGTTGCGCGAACGCAGACCCGTGAGTGGGCGCGGTCCCAGAATCCTGCGGAACGTCCACTCCATCTGCCGCGTGAACGGGGTGGGGTCGATGCCCTGGGTCTTCAGGTGCTCGAGAACCCCGCTGTGCGCGTGCGAGTGCACCGCTTCCTGGCCGATGAAACCGATGACGTCCTCGCGCAGCTTCTCGTCCTCGATCAGCGGCAACGCTTCCTTGAACGTCTCGACGAACCAGTCCTCACCCGCGGGCAGCAGCAGGTGGAGGACGTTGAGGGTGTGCGTACTGAACGGATCTCCCGGAATCCAGTGCAGCGGCACGTCCGCCCAGTCGAACTCGACATTGCGCGCCTGCAACAGGATGTGGTCGGGCTCGGTGTCGGACATGACGCCGGTATCGGGCATGACACGTCTCCTTCGTGCATGACAGGTCCTTCGTGCATGAGGAGTCCACAGCACGGGTGACCCAGTTCACTGACTCGAAGAGTTACCGTAACACCGAGTAATAGACAAATTCCAGGGGCGTGCCGGCGATCGGCTCACCCGTACGTATCGCGCGGTCCGCGTCCGCGTACGTGCAGCTGTCCCTTGCGCCAACTGGGTGCCGTGGGGCCCGAGATGCGCAACTGCTTGACCACGCCGTCGCCCACCGAGGCGGCGATCTGCGCGAGGATCTGCGACTGCATCATGCGCAGTTGCGTCGCCCACGCCGTCGACTCCGCGGACACCGCGAGTACGCCGTCGTTGAGCGACGTCGGCTGCGCGTGCGACGCAATCTCCGCGCCCACGACCTGCTCCCAGCGACCGAAAACCGCACCCTCGTTGACACGCGGCGCCCAGCCGCGTGACTTCGCGAGGGCACCCGCGAGTGCGCCGAGCGTCTGGGGATCGCGGTCGTCCGGCCCGGGACCGGACCAACCCGACCGGCGTCTACCGCGACGCAACGCGCGCACGCCACCCGACCGCCGCCCCTGTCCGACGGCCTGCCCCTTCGCCTTCGCGGCCGCGCGCGCTTCTTCCAGCGCGCGCCGCGCGATGTCGACACCGCGCGGCTCCGCGGAGGGTGCGGCGTCGGTGCTCGCAGCGGGATCGGTGTCGGTCACAGGTCACTCCCGTCGACGATCGGTCCGGTGAGGGTCGACACGCGGCCCCGGTCAGTATCGCGTGCCTCGACGGCGAAACGCGTCGCGCGCAGCTCGGCCGGTATGTCGTCGGCCACCGCGGCGGTGATCAGCACCTGCTCCGCGTCGGCCGCGACCGTCGCGAGCGCCGCTCGCCTGGTGCGATCGAGCTCGGCGAACACGTCGTCGAGCACGAGCACCGGATCGCTGCCGTCGGTACGCATCAGCGCGAACGACCCGAGCCGCAACGACAGTGCGTACGACCAAGATTCGCCGTGGCTCGCGAAGCCCTTCGCAGGTCCGTCGCCGAGGTGCAGTTCGAGGTCGTCGCGATGCGGTCCCACGAGCGACGTGCCGCGCTCGATCTCACGGCTGCGCATGCGGGACAGTTCCACGTGAAACGCGTCGATCAACAGGTCGACGTCGCCGCCCTCGGGTTCGCGCGCGGGATCGAGGAACTCGTCGGGCACGACGCCTGCGAGCGTCGAGCGGTACCGGATGTACGCGGGCCGCGACTGCGGCGCGATCGAGCGGTACGCCTCCGACACGTGGGGCGCGAGCCGATGGACCGCGGAGAGCCGTTCCGCCAGCAGATGCGCGCCGTGCTGTGCCAGGTGCGCGTCCCACACGTCGAGCGTCGCGAGTGCGCTGGCGCCCTCGTCGCTGCGGCTACCCCGGCGCAACGCGCCCGCCGCCGACTTGAGCAACGCCGAACGCTGCCGGACCACCTTGTCGTAGTCCGCGCGGATCCCGGCCGTCGCGGGGCGCAGCGACGTCGCGAGCTCGTCGAGGAACCGGCGACGCTCACCCGGCTCACCGCGCACGAGCGCCAAATCCTCGGGCGAGAAGGTCACCGTGCGAAGCACTCCCAGGATCTCGCGAGTGCGCCTGCACGGCGAACGGTTGATGCGGGCCCGGTTGGCCTTGCCGTCGTTGAGCTCGACCTCGACGGTCAGCTCGCGACCCGCATTCACGACGGTGGCCGACGCGACAGCCTGTTCGGTGCCCGCGCGGATCAGTGGCGCGTCCGACGACACCCGGTGCGAGGAGAGCGTCGAGAGATACCCGACGGCCTCGACGATGTTGGTCTTGCCGTGCCCGTTGGGCCCCACGAACACCGTGCACCCGGGCGTGAGCTCGAGCGCGAGGGTGTCCCAGGACCGGAAGTCACGGAGGGTCAGCGCGCGGACGAACACTCAGGAATCCGAACCCCCGGCACGCGTGACGGCATGCCCTCCGAACTGGTTACGCAGTGCCGCAACCGCTTTCATCGCCGGCGCGTCGTCCTGACGGGACGCGAAGCGCGCGAACAGTGCCGCGGTGATGACCGGCGCGGGCACCGCACGCTCTACGGCGGCCTCGACCGTCCACCGGCCCTCGCCGGAATCGTCCACGCGACCGGCGATCTCGTCGAGCTGCGGGTCGGCCTCGAGCGCCCGCACCAGCAGATCGAGCAACCACGAGCGCACGACGGTGCCGTGCGTCCACGCCTTGAGCACGCCCGGGACGTCGTGGATCCGTTCGTCCGCGCCGAGCAGTTCGTAACCCTCGGCGTACGCCTGCATCAGGCCGTACTCGATACCGTTGTGGACCATCTTCGCGTAGTGCCCCGCCCCGACCGGGCCCGCGTGCACGAAGCCTTCCGCACGCTCGCCCGCCGGACGCAACGCGTCGAACACCGGCATCGCGCGCGCGACGTGCTCGTCCGCGCCGCCCGCCATGAGGCCGTAACCGTTCTCCCGTCCCCAGATACCGCCCGACACACCGCAATCGACGAATCCGACACCCTCGGCCGCCAGGATCTCGGCGTGCTCGTCGTCGACGTCGTGCCTGCTGTTGCCGCCGTCGATCACGAGGTCGCCCGGTGCGAGGAGGCCCGCGAGTGCGCGGATGCTGCGGTGCGTGACCTCTCCCGCAGGCACCATGACCCACACCAGGCGAGGTGCCGCGAGCCGCTCGACGAGTTCGGCGAGCGATGCGGTGTCCGACACGTCGGGGTTCGGGTCGTACCCGAGCACATCGTGACCGTGCGCGAGCAGCCGAGCCTTCATTCCCGAGCCCATGCGGCCCAGACCGACCATTCCGATCTGCATCCCGAACTCCGATCGTGTGCGGTACCTCGTGCGCGAGCCGGTCAGCCCGGCAGGCGCACCGGCATCAGGAGGTACGTGTATTCGCTGTGCGGCGCAGGGAAATTGCCGTTCTCATCGGGTTCGATCTCGACCTCTCCGGCGGGTCGTAGCACCGCGGGCCTGCTCGGCGTGGTGAACCCGAACGCAACCTTCTCCGAGTGGAGCGAGGACAGGCCGTCGCCCAGATACCCGGGGTTGAACGCGATGGTGAGTTCTTCGCCGCGGAACTCCGCGGGCAGCTCCTCCTCGGCCTTGCCCGCGTCGTCGCCACCGGCCGACAGCAACAGGCCCTCGGCGGTGAACCGCAGCCGCACCTGTGCGCCACGGTCGGCGACGAGGGCGACACGCTTGATCGCGTCGACGAGCGGGGCGATCTCGACGATCGCCATGGCGGTGTGCTCGGCGGGCAGCAGCTGACGGAACTTGGGGAACTCGGCGTCGAGCAAGCGTGTTGTGGTGCGGCGTCCGCCGCCGACGATGCCGAGCAACCCTTCGGCACCCACCGACGAGCCCGAGCCGAATGCGAGCTCGACAGGCGAATTCGCCTCGCCCGGAAGCGTTTTCGCGGCCTCGGAGAGCGTCTTCGCGGGGATGAGAACCGCTGCGGACGTGTCGGCCGCGAGCGGCATCCACTCGAGTTCGCGCACCGCGAGGCGGAACCGGTCGGTGGCCGCGAGCACGATCTTGCCGCCCTCGACCTCGAGCCGGATGCCCGTGAGCATCGGAAGCGTGTCGTCCTTGCCCGCCGCGACCGCGACCTGCGAGATGGCCTCGGTGAACAGGTCCGCAGGAATCGATCCGGTCTGCGCCGGCAGCGCGGGAAGCTGGGGGTAGTCCTCGACCGGCATGGTGGGAAGCGAGAACTTGGCACTGCCGCACGTGATGAGCACTCGAGTGCCCTCGAGGACGACGTCGACAGGCTTGTTGGGCAGCGAGCGCGTGATGTCTGCGAGCAGCTTGCCGGACACCAGCGCCTTACCGCCCTCGGCCACCTCGGCAGGCACCCGGACCTGTGCGCTGACCTCGTAGTCGAAGCCCGAAACCGTCAGGCCCTGTTCGCCTGCTTCGAGAAGGACACCACCGAGCACGGGGACCGGGGGCCGCGACGGCAGGCTGCGGGCAACCCATGCGACCGAATCGGCGAATTCCTCTCGGGAGACTCGAAACTTCAGGCTTCCAGGCTCCATCGCCGGTTCGTTCCTCTCCGTAGGCAACCTTTGCACGTGACGCAGCCGGCCCCACGGAGTCGCGGCGGGCTACTTCCCGCTCGACGGACCCGCCCGGCCGGTGCTGAGAACTCACAGTCTTGCACAGGGAGTCCGTCCGGAAACCGCCCGGACGTCCGTGGGTGCGGCGCTGCACAACGGTAAGCGCTCGAGCGCCCGGGTGGAAGACGATCGGGCGAGACGATTCGAGACTCGAGGAACGGCTGTGCACCACTCACAATCCCCAAGCCTGTTTTGAAAGAGTTCTAGGAAGGAAAATTCAAGCAGTACTATTAGGCACTGTGGAATCTGTGGACACCACGGTGTCACCGCAGGTCTCCGCCCCTCGAGACATGGGGAGAACTCGAGGATCAACTCGAGGACCGATCGTGCACCGATGTGGATTACTCGAGGTACCCCCAATTCATGCACGGCCGGTCCACAGTCTTTCCACCGGTATCCCCACAGTTGTCCACAGGTGTGAGTGCGGAATCCGAGGTCGAAAGCTCGGCGTGTCGCGTCGGCGTGTCGCGCACCGGACGGCCGCGCGCCCTCGAGGAAACGCCGTTCACACCCCCTCGAGGAACCCCTCCGTGACGCCTCGAGGGGTGCAGCGGCGACGCCTCGAGGTGGGGGACGACACGCCTCGAGGCGTCGATCGCGGCGGGTTTCACGAGCTGGCGGACGGTGGATGCGCGCGCCGCGGGCCTCGAGGCGTCGCCGTGCGGCGGCTCGAGCGGGCGCTCCGTCAGCGCTTCGAGCGCTGCTTGATGCGGGCCGTGAGCTCCTGCACCTGGTCGTAGACCTTGCGACGTTCGGTCATCTCCTTGCGGATCTTCTTGTCCGCGTACATCACCGTGGTGTGGTCGCGGCCGAACGTCTGGCCGATCTTGGGTAGCGAGAGGTCGGTGAGCTCGCGGCACAGGTACATCGAGATCTGACGCGCCTGGGCGAGGGCCCTGGCCTTGCCGGGGCCGCACAGGTCGTCGATCGAGATGCCGAAGTACTCCGCGGTCACGGCCATGATCGTCGCCGCGTTGATCTCGAGCGTGGTCGAGTCGGGCATGAGGTCGCGCAACACCACCTCGGCCAGCGTGAGATCGAGCGGCTGACGGTTGAGCGATGCGAACGCCGTGACACGAATGAGGGCACCCTCGAGCTCGCGGATGTTGCGTTCGATGCGGCTCGCGATCAACTCGAGGACGTCGTACGGCACCTCGAGGCGGTCCATCCTCGCCTTCTTCGACAGGATCGCGATGCGCGTCTCGAGCTCGGGCGGTTGGACGTCGGTGATCAGGCCCCACTCGAACCGGGTGCGGAGTCGTTCCTCGAGCGTCGCGAGCTGCTTGGGCGGGCGGTCCGACGACACGACGATCTGCTTGTTCGCGTTGTGCAGCGTGTTGAAGGTGTGGAAGAACTCCTCCTGGATACCTTCCTTGCCCTCGATGAACTGGATGTCGTCCACGAGCAGCACGTCCGTCTCGCGGTAGCGGCGCTTGAACGCCACCTTGCGGTCGTCGCGGAGGCTGTTGATGAAGTCGTTGGTGAACTCTTCGGTCGAGACGTACTTGACCCGCATGCCCGGAAACAGACGCTGTGCGTAATGGCCTGCCGCGTGCAGCAGATGCGTCTTGCCCAGCCCGGACGCGCCCCAGATGAACAGCGGGTTGTATGCGCGTGCGGGAGCCTCGGCGATCGCGACGGCCGCGGCGTGTGCGAAGCGGTTGGACGAGCCGATGACGAATGTGTCGAAGGTGTACTTCGCGTTGAGACTGGTGCCGCCGGCGGGTGAGGCCGTCGAGCCGGACGGGGGCCGGGTGAAGTACGACGGCCACGACTCGTGCACCGACGCGAGGGCCTCGCTGTCGTCGTCGACTTCTTCGCCGTCGGAGAGCTCCGCGTCGGTGAGGCGGTCGGAGTCGGTGGCGTGTGGGGGGCCGAGGAGTTCCGAGTCCGCCGGTTCGGTGGCGTCGGACGTGAACAGGCGCCTGCGGTACACGCCGCCGCCGGATCCCTGTACTCCGTCGTGGTCGGCCACGGCGTGCCGTGGCTGCGCTGCGCGGACAGGCTCGGGTGCCGGTGCCGGGGTCTCGTCGGCGTCCTCGGGCGCCGCGATCCGGACGCCGAGCCCTTCGACCTGCTCGCCGAGATGCCGGCCGAGGGCCTGCAGGATGGGTTCACGCAGATCCCGCTCGATGGCTTCCTGTGCGAACGGTGACGGGACGGTGAGCAACGCGAAGCCCTGCACCAGAGCCAACGGCCGGCACAAGGCGAGCCATGCGCGCTGACTGTGCGACAGCGGCGCGAGATCGCCACCGGGCGATGCGGACGTGAGGTCTGCGACGACGTCGGGCCAGACTCGAGTGAGGGCGTCGGGATCCTCGGTCATGCAGTGCCTCCCCTGGCGTTCGGGCGGCACAGTGGAAGTCTCCGGACCGCGTGTCGGGCTGTGGATCGCGTGGCCGATCCGGCGCACGTCGAACTACCGAATATGCCACCTGATCTGTGTTTCCACACAATTATCCACAGATGTGGATAATGCCAGGGTACATCCCCGGCCGGGCGGAGTGCGGCCGGGGATGTAAGCAATGAATATCGCCTCGAACTGCGGAAACGTGCGTCAGATCGGACTCGGTGCACGGTCGCGGCTGGGCTGTGGAGAACGTCTGGGGCGCAGCCGACACACGCGCATGCGAGGACGCGTCGTGCTGGTTGTGGATGAACCACGCTCGGCCATGCTGGGACGTTAGCAGCAGGGTCGGGTGCGTCACATCGGTTTCGCGCAGCAATTTTAGGAACATGTGTCCGAGGCGGCCCGACGGTACGTGCCCAGGTGAGGCTCGAGGCGTGTGCCCAGGTGGGCCGGGGTCGCGCGGTTTGATTTCGCGGCCCGCGCTCAGTAGTCTCTACTAGTCACCCTGTAGTGCGGTGGCGGGTATGCGCTGGGCACGACGACAGCGCATGTCGGCCACAATGATGACCGTTCCTCGGTCATGGTCCGGCCTGGATCTCCAGGGTGATCCCGGAAATCTGTCCCGCCGCACGGCGGGCGACGTGAAAAGCATCGCGGTACCGACCGGTGCCGTGCGAATTTCGAGGAGTGTTGACCGTGGCCAAGGGCAAGCGGACGTTCCAGCCGAACAACCGACGCCGCGCGCGGGTTCACGGCTTCCGCCTTCGTATGCGGACGCGCGCCGGTCGCGCGATCGTTTCGTCGCGTCGCCGTAAGGGCCGCGCGTCTCTCACCGCCTGATCATCGATTCGGGAGCTCGGGGTGTTGCCTGAGCAGAATCGTCTGCGCCGTCACTCGGATTTTTCCGACACGGTGCGTCGGGGTAAGCGCAGCGGACGGCGCAACGTGGTCGTCCACGTGCTTGACCGCGACGACACGGGCGATCTGGTGAGACATGGTGGTCCGCGATTCGGACTGGTCGTGAGCAAGGCTGTCGGGCCGGCGGTGATTCGACACAGAGTCGCCCGCCGGCTTCGTCATATCTGCCTCGGCCTCGTCGACACCGTTCCCGGAAATACCGACGTAGTCATCCGTGCGCTGCCCGGCGCAGGCGACGCCACCAGCGCCGAACTCGAGCGCCAGCTCCGTGCCAATCTCGGCCGACTGGGGCTCCTCGTAGGAACAGCATGAGCATCGAGCTCGAACCCGCACCCTCGAAGCCGTCGCGGTCGTCGCTCCGGTCGGTCGGGTCGTGGCCTGCGCGTTCGCTCGTCTTCTGTATCGAGCTGTACCGGAACTACGTGTCTCCCCTGCGCATGCCGACCTGCCGCTTCACGCCCACGTGCAGCGAGTACGCCGTCGAAGCCCTCCGCACGCACGGCGCCGTGAAGGGGCTCGTGCTTGCCACGATCCGCCTGCTCAAGTGCGGGCCCTGGCACCGTGGAGGCTGGGATCCGGTTCCTCCCGCGAAGGCATGGCGGAACCGAGGTGACTCGTGAGTCTCCATCGCCGTCCCACAGTCCTCGAGTCTTCCGCAGTCCTCGAGTACGCCGTGATCCTGAAGGCAGACGAACAGAGGAGTACATAGAGCCGTGCTCGATTTCATTTACTACCCCGTCTCCGGGGTGCTGTGGGTGTGGCACAAGGTATTCGGTGCCATACCGTTCCTCGGCCCGGACAACGGCATCACGTGGGCGCTCTCGGTGGTGTTCCTCGTGTTCACCCTGCGCCTGATCCTCTACAAGCCGTTCGTCAAGCAGGTGCGCACGACGCGCCAGATGCAGGAACTGCAGCCGCAGATCAAGGCTCTGCAGAAGAAGTACTCGAGCGACCGTCAGCGTCAGGCGCTCGAGATGCAGAAACTTCAGAAGGAACACGGCTTCAACCCGCTCATGGGTTGCCTCCCGGTGCTGTTGCAGGCGCCTGTGTTCATCGGCCTGTTCCATGTGTTGCGGTCGTTCAATCGCACCGGCACGGGAATCGGTCAGCTCGGCATGACGCCGGAAGAGAATGCGAACACCGCGAACTACTTCTTCGGGGTCGACGACGTCCAGTCGTTCCTGTCGGCGCGTCTGTTCGGCGCCCCTATCTCGGCGTACATCACCGCGCCCGACAACGTGCTGCAGGCATTCGAGCCTTTCGGTGGCGAGGTGTCGAAGATCGCGATCATCGCGGTGTCGATCCCGCTGATGCTCATTGCGAGCGTCGCGACGCACTTCAACTCGCGTGCGTCCGTCGCGCGACAGAGCCCCGAAGCCGCCGCGAACCCGCAGTCCGCGATCATGAACAAGCTCGCGCTCTACGTCTTCCCGCTCGGTGTCCTCGTCGGTGGTCCGTTCCTGCCCATCGCGATCCTGCTCTACTGGGTGAGTAACAACGTGTGGACGTACGGCCAGCAACATCTCGTGTTCGGTCGGATCGACCGCGAAGAAGCGGAGAAGAAGGCCGCCGCCCTGGAACGACGGACCGCCAACGCGCCGAAGCCCGGTGCGCGCCCGGACGCCAAGAAGAAGAAGGCGGCACCGGCAGCAGAGACGTCTGCCGACGAGCCTGCCTCCGCGGACGAGTCGCCGGCGGGGGCGGATGCTGCCGAGGCGGCATCGGACACGTCCTCGAGCCAGGCCCCACAGCCGAAGCAGAAGCCCGCGAACACGGCCGCGAAGAAGTCCGCGCCGAAGAGCAAGTCCGGGCAGAACCGGCCCCAGGCAGGCCGCAACAAGTCGAACAAGCGCAAGCGGCGTTGATCTCTGCCGCCGTTGATCTTGATCCCGATCAGATCCCACAGGAGAAGTGAACGAGATGGCCAGTGAGGCTGACACCGCAGTGAACACGGATGCTGCCGTCGATACCGATACCGCAGTCGACAGCGGCTCCGCTGTGTCGACCGGCAAGAAGGCCGAGGCGGCCGAGAACGACCGCGCGGCGTCGGATGCGGATTTCGACGACGACGATCTTGTGGAAGAGGGCGAGATCGCGGGCGACTACCTCGAGCAACTGCTCGACATCCTGGACTTCGACGGCGACATCGACCTCGATGTCGAGGGCGACCGCGCGGTGGTGAGTATCGACGGCGGCGACGACCTGACGAAGCTCGTCGGCCGCAAGGGTGAGGTGCTGGACGCGCTGCAAGAGCTCACGCGGCTCGCGGTCCAGCAGTCCACCGGCGAACGCAGTCGCCTGATGCTCGACATCGCGGGGTGGCGCGCCGGGCTGCGCGCCGAGTTGACGCGTCTCGGCACCGACACTGCCAATCAGGTTGCCGAGACCGGGGAGCGGGTCAGCCTGCGTCCGATGTCCCCGTTCGAGCGCAAGATCGTGCACGACGCGGTCGCGGCGGTCGCGGGCGTCACGAGCGAGAGCGAAGGCGCCGAGCCGAGTCGACGCGTCGTCGTCGTCAAGCAATAGCAGCCGCGGATCGAGAATGCCCCCGACGAATCGTCGGGGGCATTTTTCGTGTGCGAGTTTCACGTGAAACGTGTGTGTCGGCGCACGGCGGGTTTCACGTGAAACGGGCCGCCACTCCCCTGTGCGGTGCCATCGTGAGATTCCGTTGGTGCTTATTCTTCTTCACTTCGGTGCGCGCCGGCTCGGGTCACGCTCCGGCTCGGTGGTCGACGTGCGAAGCGAGTGAATCATCGCGTGGGTTCGCCACGGGAGAAGTTTCCTATTCGGGAGTCTCCCACCGGGCTCGCCACGACTGCATTATCGGTCGAGTCGTCGGCGAAATCGGAATCTCGGTGTCGTGATCTCCCCATCCAGGGACCCTCGGCCGTTTTGTCACTGTGACGGCTCGTCTAAGACTGATTTCCGGAGGGTGAACGGACACACGCGGTCGCGCGACTCTTGTGGAGGTGTGGACCGATAGTGTGAACCGTGATCCCGGAAGTGAAAGCTGTCGGGCCGCACGAAGAGCTTCGGAGGATGTTTCACGTGGAACCACACACGCCGGATTGGGATGCCGTCGAGGCGGCGCGATCCGTTTTCGGTGAGCGTTTCGAGATCGCGCAGCGATATCACGATTCACTCGCGTCGACCGGTGTGGAGCGCGGACTCATCGGTCCCCGTGAAGTCCCTCGGCTGTGGGAGCGGCATCTTCTCAACTGCGCCGTCGTCGGGGAGTTGATCGAGGAGGGTGAGTCGGTTGTCGACGTGGGAAGCGGGGCGGGCCTCCCCGGCATCCCACTCGCGATTGCACGTCCCGATCTTGCGATCACTCTTGTCGAACCCCTTTTGCGGAGGTCCGTCTATCTCGCCGAGTTCGTGGAATCCAACGGCCTCGACCATGTTCTCGTGGTGCGCGGTCGCGCCGAGGAGTCCGGCGTGATCAAGGAAGCCGGTGGTGCGGATGTCGTCACATCACGTGCGGTGGCCCCATTGCACAAACTCGCCAAGTGGTCCCTGCCTCTCGTGCATGAGCATGGGAGAATGCTAGCGCTGAAGGGATCGAGTGCTTCGGAAGAAGTTGCTCGCGACCGCGACGCTCTGACCAAACTCGGTGCGGGCGAGGTGGATGTCGTTCAGTGCGGAGCCGGGATCCTTCCCGTTCCCACGGTCGTCGTTCGAGCGGAGCGGTTGCCGAAACGCCGACTCAGACACGGTCGGTAATTCGGTGCAATTCGCGACAGTCAGAAGCGAGCGTTTGTCGATCAAAGGAGTGACCAATGTCGAGTGGACCTGATTCCGCCGTTTCACGTGAAACAGAGACTCGTATCGAGGAATCGGTCCCGGGGGTGGACTCCACATCGAACGTGCAGACATCGAACGTGCAGACATCGAACGCAGAGGCTTCGAATGCCGGCACCGATGTCGAGCGTGACTTCGATGACGACTTCACGGCGCCGTACGCAGAGCTCAGCCCCGACACCCCGATCGCCGTGGCCGCACATCGTGCGAGCCAGATCATGAACCCTGAATCGGTGACCCTGCCGAGGCCGGCGCACCGCCGGGTCCTCACCATCGCGAATCAGAAGGGTGGCGTCGGCAAGACCACGACAGCTGTCAACCTTGCGTCGGCACTCGCGGTTCAGGGCCTCACGGTCCTCGTCGTCGATCTCGATCCGCAGGGAAACGCGAGTACGGCGCTCGGCGTCGCACACAACTCGGGTACTCCGTCGAGTTACGAACTCTTGCTGGGTGAGGTGACCGCCGCGGAGGCTGTGCAGAAGAGCCCGCACAACGACCGGCTGTACTGCATCCCGGCGACCATCGACCTCGCGGGCGCCGAGATCGAACTGGTCTCGATGGTGGCACGCGAGGGGCGGCTCAAGAATGCTCTCAGCGAAGAGAAGCTTGCGGACATCGATGCGGACTACGTACTGATCGACTGCCCGCCGTCGCTCGGTCTGCTCACCGTCAACGCGTTGGTTGCGGCGAAGGAAGTGGTCATCCCGATTCAGTGCGAGTACTACGCGCTCGAAGGTGTCGGGCAGCTGCTGCGCAACATCGAGCTCGTGCAAGCCCATCTGAATCCCGAACTGCACGTGTCCACCGTGCTGCTGACGATGTACGACGGTCGCACGAAGCTCGCGGACCAGGTCGCCGAAGAGGTACGAAGCCACTTCGGCAACGCTGTTCTCCGCTCGGTCATCCCCCGCAGCGTCAAGGTGTCCGAGGCGCCGGGCTACGGGATGACGGTTCTCGATTACGACCCCGGATCACGGGGTGCCATGAGTTATCTCGACGCCGGCCGCGAACTCGCTGCCCGGGCCATCACGAAGCAGGAGCAAGAGCGATGAGTCAGACGCGTAGAGGTGGATTGGGACGTGGTCTCGCCGCACTCATCCCGACGGGGCCGGCTCAAAGCCCCGGGCTGGGGAATGCGGCAGCCGATGTCGTGATCGGAGCAGACCGGTCGTCGACGGTGACGCTGCCGGCTCCCGATGGTTTCACGGGAAACATCGACGAAGCGCCGGACAAGGGAGCCGCGCAGAACGCCGAATCCGATGCGCCGACGAAGCCGTCGGACGCGCCGTCGGAGACCGGCACTCCCCCTGCCTCGAAGGACTCGTCGGAGCCGGGAGAGTCGTCGGACTCGAGTGCGAAGTCGGAGCCGGAACTCGCGTCGCCGGGGGGTGCGGTGTATCGGGAGATCGCCCCCGACCTGATCGACCGCAATCCGAAACAGCCCCGTCAGGTCTTCGACGAAGAAGCGCTCGCCGAACTGGTCCACTCGATCCGTGAGTTCGGGCTCATGCAGCCGATCGTGGTGCGACCCGCCAAGGACGGCCGTTACGAACTCATCATGGGTGAGCGGCGCTGGCGTGCCAGTCAGGAAGCCGGTCTCGAGGCGATCCCCGCGATCGTGCGTGAGGCGCAGGACGACACGATGCTGCGCGACGCCCTGCTCGAGAACATTCACCGTGTCCAGCTGAATCCGCTCGAAGAAGCCGCCGCGTACCAGCAGTTGCTCGAAGAGTTCGAGGTCACCCACGAGGAACTCGCGGCGCGGCTCGGACGCTCGCGGCCGGTCGTCACCAACATGATCCGCTTGCTCAAGCTGCCGGTTCCCGTTCAGCGCCGCGTCGCGGCTGGTGTTCTGTCGGCCGGACACGCGCGGGCATTGCTGTCCATGGACGGCGGGGCGGATGCACAGGAGGCGCTTGCGGCGCGCATCGTCGCCGAGGGATTGTCCGTGCGCGCGACCGAGGAAGCGGTCACGCTCGCGAACCGAGGCGAGAACGGCGCTACCCCACCGCCGCAGCGTCGTCGGCCCATCCAGATGCCGGGGCTGCAGGATGTCGCGGAGCGGCTGTCGGATTCGTTCGACACCCGGGTCACCGTCAGCCTCGGAAAGAAGAAGGGCAAGATCGTCGTCGAGTTCGGCTCGGTCGACGATCTCCAGCGCATCGTCGCGATGATGGAGTCCCAGAAATCGGAATCCTGACGTCCCCGAGCAGCTTTCAGATGTCACCGAACAGCCTTCCGGTGTCCTCGAGGGCTTGCGAGATCGTGATCGATCAGTCGCGGTCGAAACGTCACTGTGACGGGCGGCTTCGCGAGGTGTCCCGTCGCGCGGCGACGCGTGGCGAGACCGGAAAGTGGTGTCTCTAGCGGTGTCGGTTCACATCTCACCTCTCACCCTCTCGGGGATCGACGATCTTCCGCCGCACGTCCGGCGGTGCGTTTTCTGGGAGATGGATCCGTCGACCCTCGACGACGCGAAAGGCTTCTGCGACCGAGAGTTCGAGAAGGAAGCCTGGCTGTCGATGGTGATGCTCGAGTGGGGCACGTGCGGGCAGACGGCAACGATCGGCGGCAAGCCAGCCGGCAGCGCGCTGTACGCACCGCCCCGGTCGGTGCCGCGCGCATCGACCTTCCCGACGTCACCTGCCGGTGCCGACGCAGTGCTGTTGACGAGCCTCCGACTGGAACCCATCGCCACCGAGTTCGATCTCGGCACGGACCTCGTGCGTGCCGTCGTGCGCGATCTGGTCCGACGTGGAGTGCGCGCGCTCGAGGCGTTCGGCATCAGAACGGACGGTGCCGCGACCGGCTCCCCCGACCCACTCATCCGAGGCCCGCGTGGATCCGCGGACTGCGGCCACGACGACTGCATGATCGATGCGTCGTTCCTCGAACGGTTCGGGTTCGATCTCGTTGCGCCGCACGACCGGTTCCCCAGATTCCGGCTCGAACTCGACGGCGGCCACGAGTGGAAGGAAGACGTCGAGTCCGCACTCGATCAGCTGCTGCACGAAGCGGCGGTGTCGTTTGCTCTCGAACGTGAGCGGGTGGGTGCCGGTTCACTCGGCGCACACCACGTCCGGGCGGCGCGGTCAGTCGGCGGGGGAAAGTTCCTGCGCGAGTAGTTCGGCGAACGAGAACGTGCCCGTTGGGGCGTCGTCTTGGCCGAGAAGATAGAGCCGCTTGACCGATACGAGGATCGCCTCGGCGATGACGTCGCGCGAGCGCGGGTTGCTCAGCACGGCGACGTCCGAGCCGTTGGTGAGATACCCGAGGTCGATCTGCACCGTCGGCATGTCGGTGAGGCGCAACAGATCCCACGTGCGCCCGTGCGTGCGACAGTCGAGTAGCGCCGTGCGGGCGACGATCTCGCGCTGGATGAGACCGCTGAGGACCTTGCCGATGGTCGAGGACGAGCCGTGCGAGTTGCCGAAGTGGAAGCACGCGACGCCACTCGCCGACGGGCTCGAGTTGGTGTCGCAGCGCAGCGAGATCATGAGGTCGGCGTCGAAGGCGTTCGCGCGGGCCGCCCGCTCGGCGTCGGACGGTGCCTCGTGCGCGGGACGCGACAGGAACGTCTCCATACCGGTGGCCGCCATCCGCCCCTCGAGCCGCGACGCGAGATCCCACAGGATGTCGGCTTCGGTGAGGGTGCCCGCGTCCGTCATGACGGCCGTGCCGGTGTTGCCGCCACCGAGGCCGGGGTCGATGACGATGCGTTTGCCGCTCAGCTGTGGGCCCGAGCGCCGGACGAGCTCTTCCTCGCTGATCGCGTGCGGTGAGCCGCCGGTGACGCGGGTGCCGAGCAGTTCGAGCGCGCGCAGCGTGCCCGGCCCGCAGATCCCGTCGGCCGCGATGCCCGTCTCCCGCTGGAACGAGGTGAGGGACTCGTGCGTGCGGGCCCCGAAGAATCCGTCGACGCGACCGAGGTAGAAGCCGAGGTCCTGGAGCCGAGTCTGCAGCGACGCGACGTCGTCGCCGTACAGCGGGGCGGAGAGCTGATAGATGAGTGTGCGTGCACCCAGCCGGTACGACGCTTCCTTCATCGCGCGGTAGGTGGCGGGACCGACGATGCCGTCGACGAGCAGGCCGCGCTGCTGCTGGAACGCGCGCACCGCGCGGTCGAGTGCGGCGTCGAAGGACGCGTCGGTGAGTGCAGACCCCACCAGATCGGCGGTCACGTGGATCTCGGAGCCCTGCGCGGCGCGGGCCGCGTTGTCGGAGCGGAGGAAGCCGAGCGCGGCGAGGGTACTCCGGATCTCGGCGACCGCTGGTCCGTGATCGCCGTGACGGAGTCGGTGCATACTGTGCGGCCTTCCACGTGTGGGGAGTGCGTGCGTGTCGAGGCTGTTCCGGTGCCCTGGACAGCGGTTGGGCCCCTACGAACAATCGGTCGACGTGCCACGACAGCGTCGAAGCACATCGACCGATTGTGTCAGAGCATGAGCATTTTGGGGAATTCTGCGGTCACCGCCGGATCACATTCCGGGTGCCGTCAGAGGACGGGCTCGAGGTCCTTCAGCAGCGCCGCCTTGCCCTTCGTTCCCACGATCGTGGTGAGCGGCTTCCCGTCCTTGAACAGGATCAACGTGGGGATCGACATGACCTGGAAGTCGCGCGCCGTTGCCGGGTTCTCGTCGATGTCGAGCTTCGCGATCGTGAGCTTGTCGCCGTGCTCCCCCGCGATCTCCTCGAGGACCGGAGCGATCATCTTGCACGGCCCGCACCACGTCGCCCAGAAGTCGACGAGCACGGGCTTGTCGCTCTCGAGGACGTCCTGCTTGAACGAGTCGTCGGTGATCTTGACGGTATTGGACACTGGTTCTCCGTTCGGCTGGGTGAAGGAACGCGTCAGGCCTGGACAGGCGTGCTGGCAGTCAGGCCTGGACAGGCGTGCTGTCGACCGGCTCGCCTGCGGCCGCGAGCGTGTTGGCGGTGATGTCGCCCTTCTCGGCGAGCCACCGCTCGGCGTCGATCGCGGACGAACAGCCGGTGCCCGCGGCGGTGATCGCCTGGCGGTACCGGTGGTCGACGAGGTCGCCTGCAGCGAACACACCGGGGAGGGATGTGGCCGTGGTCGGCGCCTGGACCAGCACGTAACCGTCGTCGTCGAGCTCGACCTGGCCGCGCACGAGCTCGCTGCGCGGGTCGTGGCCGATAGCCACGAACATTCCGGTGACGTCGAGCGTGGTCTCCTCGCCGGTGACCGTGTCGCGCACCACGAGGCCCGTCATCGCCGTCTCGCCGAGGACCTTCAGCGGCTGGCTGTTGGTCAGGATGCGGATCTTGTCGTTCGACTTCGCGCGGTCGAGCATGATGCGCGACGCGCGGAACTCGTCGCGACGGTGCACGATGGTGACACTGCGTGCGAACTTGGTGAGGAAGGTCGCTTCTTCCATCGCCGAGTCGCCGCCGCCGATGACGGCGATGTCCTGGTCCTTGAAGAAGAAGCCGTCGCACGTGGCACATGCGCTCACACCGCGGCCGAGGAGAGTCTCCTCGCCCGGGATGCCGAGGTACCGGGGCTCCGACCCCATCGCGAGGACGACGGCGTCCGAGTAGTACGTCTCGCCGCCCGCGACGACCCTCTTGACCGCGCCGGACAGGTCGAGTTCCTCGACGTCCTCGGTGCGGATGTCGGCGCCGAAGCGCTTCGCCTGCTCGCGCATCTCGTCCATCAGATCCGGTCCCATGATGCCTTCGCGGAAACCGGGGAAGTTTTCGACCTCGGTGGTCGTCATGAGCGAGCCACCGAACTGCGTGCCCTCGAAGAGCAGCGGCTTCAGCTCGGCACGGGCGGCGTACACACCAGCGGTGTACCCGGCAGGGCCCGAACCGACGATGATGAGGTCGTGAATCGTCGATGGAGTGGTCATGCGAGCCTTCCAGTCGTATTGCCGTCGATCGCGTCGCCGCCCGTCGGACGGCACAGCGCAGGCCGCGCACGGCCCGCGATTCGCCATGGTCAACACCAGACTAATGGCTGTTGTTCCCGCGCTCGCCTGCCGACCGACCGGCGGACCGGCCTGGTTCAGCCGATCTCCCGGCGCGCGACGAGGTCGGGCTCGCCGGCCGCGCACGACTCCCCCACTGCGAGCGCGGTGATCGCGGGCGGCTCGGAGCCAGGCAGGAGTAACAGCGTCGCGGGGACTCCGTCGATCGTGACCTGACGCGAGCCGAGGAGCGTGGCATCGGGGTCGATGCCGTTGGCGGACAGGCAACCCGCGAGCCGTTCGGCGTCGGCGAGGACGCCGGGATCGTCGGAACCGAGCAGCGACATGATGCGGCCGGGCTGGGCGTCGGCGCCCAGGTCGAGAGCGGGGCTCGGCGGCGCGGCGACGGGCGGCGTGGTGGGGCCAGGACCGGGCCCGCCCAGAGTGGGCAGGAACACGGCTGCTGCGACGGCTGCTGCGGCCGCGACACCACCGGACGCCCATGCGACGCGTCGCCGCCTACGGGCCGCATCGAGCGACGGCACGGCGGTACGCCCAGGTTCGGGCGCATCGAGAGCCGGTGCAGCCACGGGACCGTCCAGGGGCGGCGCAGCCGCAAGGGCCTCGTGTATGCGGGCGGCGACTTCGGCCGGCATCGTCGCGTCCGCATCGCGCAGTCCGTGCAGGTCGAGCGTGAGCGCGTCGAGCCCCGCGAGGGTGCGCTGCGCGTCTGGGTCGACCTCGATCAGTGCGTGGACGCGCCGCGCCTCGGCGTCGTCCAGGGCGCCGGCGTGGTACTCGGCCACGAGGTCGTCGGACGGTCTCTCGCCGTTCATCGTCGTACCCCCTTCGCTCGCGTACCGGTGCTGGTGGCGGCCCCTACTACAGTTCGACGCTCGCGGGTCACGATCGGTTCCCCTCGTCGCGCAAGTAACCGAGCGCATCGGCGAGCTTGCGGCGTCCGCGGGCGCAGCGGCTCTTGACGGTGCCCTGCGCGATGCCCAGTTTGTCGGCGGCCGCGGAGACCGAGTACCCCTCGACGTCGATCGCGACGACGGCGGCGCGCTGCTCGTCGGGAAGCAGCGCGAGGGCGCGGGTGAGCTCGAGCCGCAGTTCGGCCGACGACATCTCGTCGCGGGGCGCCGGGATCGTGTACTCGTCGTCGCCGAGCGGCGACGACGGCCTGGTGCGATTGCGCCGGATGCGGTCGAGGCACGAGTTGACCACGATCGCGTGGAGCCAGCTGCGGACGGCCGCGTCTCGCCGGAACGAACCCGCGGAGCGATGCGCCGACAGGAGCGCTTCCTGCAGTCCGTCGGCGGCGTCCTCCTCGTTGCGGCACGTGCGAAGAGCGACATGCCACAGATGGTGGCGGTGGCGGTCGAACAGCGCGGCGAACGCGTGTGGATCGCCCGCGACGTGCGCGTCGAGCAACTCGATGTCGGACGGCCCGTCGCCGTCCTCCCCCCTCAGGATCCGCACGCGCGGATGCTAACGCACGAGCGGGCGTTCACCGGGTCAGGACGCGGACTCGATCGCGATCTCGGCGATCTTGGACTGGTTCTGTCCGCCCGACGAACCGAGGCCGGTGATCCACACGAGGACGTTCTGCGTGGGTGCGTCGTTCGTGACGGGTACCTCGGTGACGCCGTCGCGCAGGTTGGCGGTTCCGATCACCTGCGTCTGGCCGAGAGGTGCGTTCGTCGAAGTGGCGGAACGGATTTCGACCTCTGTCCCCGGAGTGGGCGACGTGATGCTCACCTTCGACAACGGAACCGATTCGGGCAGCGTCACCATCAGGCCGACGCCGTTCTTGAGCGCCGGGAACGGTTGGTAGTACGCGTCGGTGCTCCACAGCGTGGCAGGGTCGCCGTCGATCGCGAGCCGGGCGTTGGCGGCGCCGTCGGGTGTGCCCTGCGGCGAGAACACGGTGGCCGACCTCGGGGTGACCGGGGTACCCGCAGCAGGCGTTGCCGGAGGTGCGGACGTGGGTGCCTCGGCACTGGGAGCGGCAGGCTCGGAGGTGAGGCCGATGTCCGATTGGGACAGTGGCGCATCCGAATTCGATCCGGTGAGGAAGTTGGCGAGCCAGAAGCCGAGCAGTGCGAGCACGACGATCGTGACGACGCCGAGACCCGCGAGGGCGATCAGCATCCGGTTCGACTTCTTCTTCTCCGCGGCAAGCGCTTCCGGGTCCGACAGCGAATGTTCGGGATCGACGCTCCGTTGTCCGAGCCGGAGCGCAGGAATGAGCTCGGTCTTGTCGTTGACGACGGTCGCCTGATCGAGAATGTGCTGAACCGTTGCCGCGGTGCGGATTCCACCATTCGGCTCGAGCGAACGCACCGCGACGGCGGAGATGTCGAAGGGCACCTCGGGGCGCACGGCGCGCGGTGCGAGCGGCAGGCCGGTGGAGTCGAGTTCGGCCGGTCGCAGACCGCCGACGGTCGCAGGTCCGCGGCCTGCGGCTCCGTTCGGGTCGCTGAGCGGCCAGCGTGCGGTGATGAGGGCGTAGAGCATCGCGCCGAGTCCGTGCACATCCGTTGCCGAGTCGGCGTCCGCGAGTGTGCCGGGGAAGGCGAGCACGGCGTCGCCGTTGATGCTGATGCGCACGCGGTCCGGGTGGTCGATGGACAGTGCGCCACCCGCGCGGTGCGCCGTCTCGGCGGCGGCGGCGAGAGTACGGATCGCGCGGGCCGCGCCGATGGGTGACGGTGTGGTGGCGGCCATCTCGCGCAGCGAGCGTCCGGGTGTCCACTCGGCGACGACGATGCCACCCGAGCTGCCGCGTACGACGTCGAGAACGCGCGCGAGACCTGGCGAGTTGATCCGGCCGAGCCGCAGGGTGCGGGACAGGATCGCTTGCGGGCCTTCGGGTCCCGTCGACACTGCCCGCTGGTCGGCATCGACGAAGGTGAGCGCGACCTCGCGGTCGAGCTTGACGTCGAGCGCCTGCCAGAACTGGAGGCCGCGGGCGCCGCCGTGCGGGGTGAGCAGGCGGTAGCGGCCGCCTGCGACGGATGCGCCGGGGATGAGCTTGGGGCCGCGGGGTGTGCCGCGACCCGATGCGGCGGCGGGCGGCACGGGTGCGGTGGCAGGCGCGACCGACGGGCCCGCCTGGGTGGGTGCCGGTTGGTCGCCACCACGGGCCGGGGACTGGTCGCGGTCGGAAGTGCCATCCGCGGGACCGGCTCCGGGGGCTTCGCTGCGCACCGCCGCGTCGGAGGTGTCGGGGCCGGCAGGGGTCTCGGGGTCGGCAGGGGCATCGGGGCCGGTGGCGTCCGCGCCGGCGGCCTCGGGACCCGCGGGCGCCTCGGCACCCGGCGTGACTCCGGACAGCGACGAGCCCGGTGCCGTCGTCGACCCCGGGCCGTCGGCAGCAGCATCGGTGGGAACGGGGTCGGTGGCAGGCGTCTCGGCCGCGCCGGGACGCTCGCCTCCCGCACGCGGCGGGGCGGACTTGCCGGGAGGTTGAGGCATACGCATCGTCTTGGGCGCGTCCGGCTGCGCGTTCTGCGAATCACGTTCGGACGCATCGACCATGGCCCGGCCGGCGCCGGTCGCGCCGGTAACGTCGTCGTCGCTCACCCTCACTCCTTCACCCTCGAATGCGCGGCTCCGACCGGTCCCCGATCCGACGTGCCCGCGTCCAGCGTACGGGAGCCGAGGACCTGCGTCGTCGTGCCGCACGCCGACACGGATCGCCGGCATCATCACGGTCTCGGCGTCCGTGACCGGGTCGGGCCGGAACGCCTCCCGTTCGGGCGTGGGCGCCGCGTCGACGGGCAGCCCGCGCAGGCGCCGGATCCTGCGGGACACGGCCACCGTGATCGCGACGACCTCGGGGATCTTCGCGAACCACAGTATGGCAAAGGTGACCAGCAGCATCAGGACTCCGCTGATCCCGACGCGCACCATCGAGCCGAGCCCGCCGAAGCCGCTGCTGAGTCGATCCATGCCGACGAGCCGGTCGGCGCCGAGCGTGAGCGCGGCACCCACCGCGGACGCCATGACGACGATCCACACGGTGCGGCCGACATTCGCCATCTTCAGGTCGCCGAGACTGCGGTGCAGGAGCCAGCCGCCGATGAACGCGCCCACGAGATAGCCGAGTCCGTTGGCGGCGCCGAGGCCCACGACGACATGCTCGGAGTCGGCGACGACGTACGGCACGAGCAGCGAGAGCACGATCTTGACCGACGTGATGCCGAGGACGATCCACGTGGGCGTCCACGCCTGTTCGCGCGCGTAGAACACGCGCAGGTGGATCAACACGAGGGCATACGGGATGAGCGTGAACGCCGACCAGCTGACTGCCTGGCCGAGCCTGCTCGCGTCGTCGGTGCCGAAGTTGCCGTAGCCGTACAGTGCTTCGCCGACCTGGGGGCCTGCGAAAGTCAGGAACGTGACGATCGGGACGAGCGCGATCATCGTCAGCCGGGTCGCGACCGAGAGGTCGTCGACGACGGCAGGCGTGTCCTCCGCCGCGGCGTTGCGACTGAGCCGCGGCATGATCGCGGTGAGCACCGTGACGCCGAGGACGCCGTAGGGCAGCTGCAGCAGCAGCCACGCATTGGTGTAGATCGCAGGACCCGCGGGATCGGCGCCTGCCGACACGCGCGTCGCGATGATCATGCCGACCTGGCTGATCGCGACGTACAGCACGATCGCGACGGCCATTCCGCCGAACTGCTTGAGCCGCGAGTCGAGACCCCACAGCGGCTTGAGCGAGATGCCCTGGCGGCGGATGGCGGGAACGAGGCTGAGCACCTGCACCACGACGCCCGCCGTGACACCGAGACCCAGTAGCAGCAGTTTCGGATTGCCCATGCTCACCGGGTCGAGGCTGATCTCGCCGGGCGTGAGCCAGAACAGGGCGAGGACGACGAGCACCGTGACGTTGTTGAGCACCGGCGCCCACGCGCCGGGCCGGAACACCTGGCGAGTGTTGAGGATCGCGGTGAGCAGCGCGGTCATGCCGTAGAACACGATCGCGGGCAGCAGGAGATACGCGAGCGCCGTGGACAGCGCGACGTTGACCTCGCCGTCGCTCGGCAGGAAGAACCTGACGAGCAGCGGCGCGGCGGCCGTCGCGAGCAACGCGGCCCCGCCCAGCAGACACAGGCTCGCGGTGAACAGTCTTCGGACGAAGGCCGCTCCCTTGTCCTCGTCCTCGCGTTCGGCGCGGACCAGCACGGGGACGACGATCGCTGTGAGCACGGCGCCGAGCACGAACTCGGAGATCATCGTGGGGATCTGCGACGCGACGGTGAACGAGCTGGCCACTGCGGCGCCGAGCGTCGTGAGCAGCAGCAGCTGCTTCGCGAAGCCGGTGATGCGGCTGATCAGCGTCGCGATCGCGATCGACCCGGTGGAGGCGAGCAGGCGCGAGTTGGGCCGGTCCGGTTCGTCGGGGGCGTCGTCCTGCGGCTCGTGGGCGGCGTAATCCGGGACCGGTGGGAGGTCGGGGGTGTCCCGGTCGATGCGGATCGCGGGGAACTGGATCGTGGGCGCTTCGTCCCAGCGCAGTTCGGGATAGCGGTAACCGCGGTCCCACGGCGCGAGGCGTTCGCCCGAGCGTGCCTCCCGCGGCGCGTGCGTGGGCTGCGGGGGGCCCGGATCGAGGCGCGGCGGCGGCGCCATCTGCTGGGTTCGGTCCGGGGACTGTGGCTGGTGACGCGGCTGTGGGTGACCCGGCTGTTCGTGACGCGGCGGTTCACGGCGAGGGGGCGGGGGTGGCTGCCTGCGTTGCGCTTGCCGAGGATCGCGCCGGCCCGGCGGCGGGCCCTGGCGAGGTGGGCGGACCGGGTCGGCGGGACGCTGGTCGGGGCCCGATCGGGCATGCTGCCCGGGTGGCAGGCGTGCGTCGGGAACGCGCCGTCCGCGCTCGGGCGTGTTCCCGTTCATGTCCGTTCGTACCCTTCGTCGGCCGGGTCTGGCTGGCCCCGGAAACGATGCCACAGACGTCGACCGGCAAGGAACAAAAGGAGTGCTCCCGCACAGCCCGTGAGGACTGCGAGGGCCTGGCCGTATGCGTTCGATCGCACGGTCACACTCGTGGGCTCGCCGAACTGGCGTCCGTCCATGCTGGTCAGCGAAAACTGCACGACGAGCTTGCGCGAGTCGTCGATCTCGGTGGGGACAGTGAGAGTGCGGCTGCCCCGTGGCGGCAGTTGGGTCGGCCCGATGTCGGTGATCTTCATCTCGTCGGGGGCCTGGACGTGCAATTGGACGGTGATGCCGATCGGCAGCTCGTTGCGCGCGACCAGCAGCAACGGGCTCTGCTCCGACGTCAATGTGTACACACCGCCGGGCGACACGACGGTGACTGCTCCCCACAGCCGGTCGAGACCTGCCGCGACCTGGTTGACGCGCGTGGTCGACGCGTCGTCGGCGTGGGCGGCGCGGTCGTCACGGCGGTGTGCGAGCGACATCGCCCGCAGCAGGTCGCCCCGCAGCGGGCTGGTGAACAGGGCAGGCGTGAGCTGGGCTTGGGGGTCGAGCACCAGCGCGTCGGTGAGGTCGTCGATGCGCGGCAACTGGTCGGCCGCGGCGGCGCGCACGTGTTCGGGCACACCGTCGACGACGACCTGTTCGGGTGCGGCGAGTTCGGCCGAGCCGACCGGTGCGGAGGACAGGACGTCGGACAGCGGCCGCGGCGTCGCGAGCCCGGTGCGCAGCAGGTCGCCGATCGTGGCGAGCAGGGCGGACGACTCCTTCGGGCCCGCCGTCCACAGTTGCGGCGGTACGACGAGCGACGACCGGTTCGCGAGACCCTCGGACGGTGGGGTGAGCGCCGACCACGCGACGGCACCGAATGCGTCCTGCAGGCGCGCGGTGCGCGAGTCGTCGGACAGCGCGTAGCGCGCCGACTTCGGCACGAACGACGGGGTCTGCGGTGTCTCGCCGACCCCGGCGAGCGCCGCCGACACCGACGGATCGAACAGCACGGCGTCGAGTGCGCCCGCACGGTCGTCCGAGATCGGTGGGTCGGGCAGGCCGACGCGTACGCGATGGCCGATTCCGGACGCCCGTTCGTCGCCCGCGCCCTCGACCGTGTTGGCGGCGACGAGTGCGACGCGCGTGCTGCTCCCCCGCGCGACCTGCGCGGCAGCGGGAGTCAGGGCACCGGCGTCCGGCCAGACGAGGTCGCGCACGGACGTCACGCCGAGCACACGGTCGATCGTGTCGGCGGGCGTGTCGACGGCGGCGGCCGTGACCTGGGGGTCGCCGACCGCGCCCACCGCACGCAGGTCGACCTGTGCGAACGGCAGGGAGGTGACGCACATCGACGCAGCGAGCTCGCGCAATCGCGTGAGCCACTCGGTCGCGGCATCGCGTCCGGTGCCGTCGTGGGCCGCCCCCGACGGGTCCGCGACGTCGTCGACCACGAGATAGCCGCGCGTCATGTCCTCGACCGTGCCGAGCAGGTCCGGGTCGACCGCAAGGCACATGCTGCTGCGGAGCGCGTGCGTGCGGTCCTGGTTCTCGCGGGTCTGTTCTTCGACGGCCGCGAGGAGCCCGTCGAGCCGGCCGCCGTCGGCGAGTGACGTCG
The DNA here is from genome assembly GCF_012726205.1 of Rhodococcus sp. HNM0569. Taxonomy (GTDB): domain Bacteria; phylum Actinomycetota; class Actinomycetes; order Mycobacteriales; family Mycobacteriaceae; genus Rhodococcus_F. The sequence continues at coordinate 32,377 of NZ_JAASAE010000014.1, forward strand.
CGAGGGTGTCGTCGACGAGCCGGGTCGGTTCGGTGGGTGAGCCGGGCATGCCCGCGGCGCGCTTGGGCTCGTCGGCGAACGGCCACACGACCGTCATCCCGACCGGTGACGACGTGTCGGCTTGCTTCGCCCCGTCGCCGGGCAGGCTGGTGACCGGCAGCAGGAAGCGCGCCTCGTCGAGTCGTGCGGCACCGCCGTAGTCGGGCGTGCCGTTGACGTTGACGAGCATCGGGTAGACACCGGGGTCGGTGATGTCGAGCGAGAGATCGGTGTCCGACGTGAGCGGCAGCGACAGCCGGAACGGCGCGCTCTCGCCGCGTCCGAGCTCGTCGGACACCGTCTCGAAGGTGCCGACGGTGTCGAAGTTCGACTGGTCGAGGCTCAGTGCGGTGCGCAACTGCGGGCTCGACGTGACCGCGGGCGCGCGTTGGAGTCGCACGCTGACGTCGCTGACCGCGCGGTCGCCGATGTTACGGACGCTGCCTTCGACGGTGACGGTGCCGGGGCTCGCGGTCGTGACGGTTTCCGGCGTGACGGACTCGATGTCGAGGCGCAGAAATCGCGGTTCGTCGGTCGCGCCGGTACCGGGCGACTCGGGGGCGGCGTGTGCGGGCGCGGCGTGTGCGGGGTGCGCGGCGACGCCGATACCCACCAGGAGGAGGGTGACGACGCTGGCCAGCACGGCGCGCACCCTGTGACGTGCCGGGCTCATCCGACGCTGGTGCCCGGGTCCGGTGTGTTCGGCCGCGTTCCGTTCGAGCCGCCCGCGCGGTCACGGTCCATCTGCTCGATCAGCTCGTCGGCGACCCGCGCGAGCCGTCGTTCGTCGGCGTACGCGAGGCGCGAGCCCAGCTCGTGCAGGGGCACCCACGCGACCTCGGTGACCTCGACGTCCTCGTCGGACAGCTCGCCGCCGAGGAAGCGCAACAGGTAGTGGTGGACGGTCTTGTGGATGCGTCTGCCCTCGGTGACGAACCAGTAGTCGATGCTTCCGAGGGACGCGAGGACCGTGCCCTGGATGCCGGTCTCCTCGTGAACCTCGCGGACTGCGGTCTGCTCGGCCGTCTCGCCCTGCTCGATGTGCCCCTTCGGCAGCGACCACAGCAGCCTGCCGCGGCGATCGGTGCGGCCGATGAGCGCGGCGCACTGCTGCTCGCGGGGACCGCCCAATCCGCTCACGACCAGGCCGCCTGCGGACGTCTCGCGTACCGTGCGCATACGCGGACCTGCTGGTTTGCCGCCCGAGCCGCGCCGCCGCGAGGAGCTGCGGCTGCGATTGGCGCGATCGGCGGGTGACACCTCATCGATACTAGTTGCCACCGGACGCGACTTCCGTCACCGACGCAGCCCGGCCGGAGGCGTCACGGGGCGGTTCGGGCCGCCGGTAAGCTTCGGTCGTGTGAGTGCCCCGATCGAACGCGACGACACCCAGCGCCCGGACCACACGGAATCCGGCGAGCGCAGGCAACGTCTGCTCGCGGGGGCAGCGGCCACGCTCACCGGTCTGTCCGACGTCCTCGCCCCGCTCGCCGACCGGTTCGCGGCTGCCGGACACGAGCTGTACCTCGTCGGCGGCAGCGTACGCGACGCGGTGCTCGGCCGGCTCGGCAACGATCTCGACTTCACCACCGACGCGCGGCCCGCCGAGGTGCAGAAGCTGCTGCGCGGCTGGGTCGACACGCAATGGGACACGGGTATCGAGTTCGGCACCGTGAGCGCGGCGAAGCGCACGGGCGGCGACGACGGGCACGCGCCGGTCGAGCACCTGATCGAGATCACGACCTTCCGTGCCGACGCGTACGACCGGGTCTCGCGCAATCCGATCGTGCAGTTCGGCGAGTCGCTCGAGGACGATCTGGTGCGCCGAGACTTCCGCGTCAACGCGATGGCGGTGCGGCTCGGAGCCGACGGGCTGCAGGAGTTCACCGACCCGCTCGGGGGCATGGACGACTTGCTCGCCGGCCTCCTCGACACTCCCGCGACGCCGCAGGAGTCGTTCGCCGACGACCCGCTGCGGATGCTGCGGGCCGCGCGTTTCGTGTCGCAACTCGGCTTCACACTCGCTCCGCGGGTGCACGACGCGATCGTCGACATGGCGTCGCAGATCACGCGCATCACCGCCGAACGGGTGCGCACCGAACTCGACAAGCTGATCCTCGGCGAGTTCCCGCTCGACGGCATCGACGTCATGGTCGACACCGGGCTCGCCGAGTACGTCATCCCCGAGATCCCCGCGATGAAGCTCGAGATCGACGAGCACCACCAGCACAAGGACGTGTATCGGCATTCGCTCACGGTGCTCAGCCAGGCGATCGACCTCGAGGACGGCGATCCCGACCTCGTGCTCCGCTGGGCCGCGCTGCTGCACGACATCGGTAAGCCCGACACCAAGCGCAACGAGCCGGGTGGCGGCGTCAGCTTCCACCATCACGAGGTCGTCGGCGCCAAGATGACCCGTAGACGCATGCGCGCGCTCAAGTATTCGAAGCACATGATCGACGACGTGTCGCAGCTGGTGTTCCTGCACCTGCGGTTCCACGGCTACGGCAAGGGGCAGTGGACCGATTCGGCGGTACGCCGGTACGTCACCGACGCGGGTCCGCTGCTACCGCGGCTGCACAAGCTCGTGCGCGCCGACTGCACGACCCGCAACAAGCGCCGCGCCGCCGCGCTGCAGGCCACCTACGACGACATCGAGGCGCGTATCGCGCGGCTCGCCGAGCAGGAAGACCTCGCGCGGGTGCGCCCGGATCTCGACGGCAACGAGATCATGAAGATCCTCGGGTTGCGCCCCGGTCCGGACGTGGGGCGCGCATGGCAGTTCCTCAAGGAGTTGCGACTCGACCGCGGTCCGCTGAGCCACGACGAGGCCGTCGCCGAGCTCGAGAAGTGGTGGGCCGGGCAGCAGTGACCCGCCGGGCCGCAGGCGCGGTCACGTGCGCATGTCCATCACGATCCTGCCGTCGATGTCGCCGCGCTCCATCTCGGCGAAGATGTCGTTGACGTCGGCGAGCGGACGCACCTGGTAGGTGGGGGTGATCTTGCCCCGCGCGAAGAAGTCGAGTGCTTCCTGCATGTCCTTGCGGGTGCCGACGATCGAGCCCCGCACCGTGAGGCCGAACAGCACGGTGGTGAAGATGTCGAGCGGGAACTGTTCGGGCGGCAGGCCGACGAGCGAGACCGTACCGCCGCGCCGCAGCCCACCGACTGCCTGTGGGAACGCGTGCGCGTTGACCGCGGTGACCAGTGCGCCGTGGACTCCGCCTCCGGTCTGCTCGGAGATCTCGGCCGCCGCGTCGGGTGACGTGGCCGCGTCGACGGTCACCTCGGCGCCGTGCCTGCGCGCGAGATCGAGCTTGCGTGGATCGACGTCGACGGCGGCGACGCGCCTGCCCATCGCGACCGCGTACTGCACGGCGATGTGTCCAAGCCCGCCGATCCCGGAGACGAGGACCCAGTCACCCGGCTTCGTGTCGGTGACCTTGAGTCCCTTGTACACGGTGACACCCGCGCACAGAATCGGACCGACTGCCGACTCCTCGACTCCGGCGGGAACGATCGGGCAGTACCGCGCGTCGACGAGCATGTACGTGCCGAACGAGCCGTCCACCGAGTAGCCGCCGTTCTTCTGTGCGGGGCACAGTGTCTCCCAACCGGTCTCGCACCATTCGCACTCGCCGCACGCGCTCCACAACCAGGCATTGCCGACCAGGTCGCCCTCGGCGACACGAGTGACCTCGCTGCCGACCTTCACCACCCGGCCCACACCTTCGTGTCCCGGGACGAAAGGCGGTGTGGGCTTGACCGGCCAGTCACCGTGCGCGGCATGCAGATCGGTGTGGCACACTCCGGTGTAGTCGACCTTGACGAGCGCTTCGTGCGGCCCGGGGTCGGGTATCGCGATGTCGTCGAGGGCGAGCGGCTTGCCGAACGAGTGGACGACTGCGGCCTTCATCGTGCTCATGGACGTCTCACTTCCTGTGGTGGCTGTCCCGTTCGACGCTAACCGAGCGGGCCGCGTCGGGTACGGCAGTTCGACGTACCGGGTGCATCGCGCTCACATCGGTACCGGGGATGCTGTGAGATACCCGTCATCGAAGTGTCACGACGGTTGACTCCGACGAAATACGGTCTCCGTCAGCATGGACGCATGACGGCCGACACCGATGTTTCCCAGGTGCGCACCGCGTGTTCGTACTGCGGTGTCGGCTGCGGCATGGTCCTCGACGTCGGTATCCGTGACGGCAAGCGGCGCATCCTCGCGGTGCGCGGCGACAAGGACCACCCGGCCAACCGCGGCCGGCTGTGCACGAAGGGCGCGACGAGCGTCATGCTGCAGGACGCCGACGACCGCCTCGAGCGGGCACTCGTGCGCGACGAACGTGGCGCGCCCCCGCGTCCGGTCGACGTCGACGCCGCGATCTCGGCCACCGCGCGCGCCTTGCGCGATCAGCTCGACCGCAACGGTCCGGACGCGATCGCGTTCTACGTGTCGGGCCAGATGTCGCTCGAGGCCCAGTATCTCGCGAACAAGCTCGCGAAAGGATTTGTACGCACGAACCAGATCGAGTCGAACTCACGGCTCTGCATGGCGAGCGCGGGCACCGGCTACAAGCAGTCGCTCGGTGCCGACGGGCCGCCCGGATCGTACGACGATCTCGACCACGCGGACGTCTTCCTGGTGATCGGGTCGAACATGGCCGACTGTCACCCGATCCTGTTCCTGCGCATGCTCGATCGCGTCAAAGCCGGTGCGAAGCTCGTCGTCGTCGACCCTCGCCGCACCGCCACCGCCGAGAAGGCCGATCTGTTCCTGCAGATCGCCCCGGGAACCGACCTCGCCTTTCTCAACGGACTGCTGCACCTGATCGTCGAGAACGGGCACGTCGACCACGAGTTCGTCGCCGAGCACACCGACGGCTGGGACGCGATGCCCGGCTTCCTCGCCGACTACGACCCGGCCACCGTCGCCGCCACCACAGGACTCGCGGAATCGGATCTGCGCACCGTGGCGCGCTGGATCGGCGACGCCGACGACTGGGTGAGCTGCTGGACGATGGGTCTCAACCAGAGCACCCACGGCACGTGGAACACCAACGCGCTGTGCAATCTGCACCTCGCGACCGGTGCGATCGGCCGCACCGGCAGCGGCCCGTTCTCGCTCACCGGCCAGCCGAACGCGATGGGCGGCCGCGAGATGGGCTACATGGGCCCGGGCCTGCCGGGCCAACGCAGTGTCCTCGCCGAGGACGACCGTTCGTTCGTCGAGAATCTGTGGGGCGTAACGGAAGGTACGCTGCGTACCGACGTCTCCGGCGGCACGATCGACATGTTCGAGCGCCTCCGAGACGGGCACATCAAGGCATGCTGGGTCATCTGCACCAATCCGGTGGCGAGCGTGCCCAATCGGCGCACCGTGATCGACGGCCTGGAAGCCGCCGAGCTCGTGGTGACGCAGGACGTGTTCGCGGCGACCGAGACCAACGAGTACGCCGACATCGTGCTGCCCGCGGCGATGTGGGGCGAATCCGACGGCGTCGCCGTCAATTCCGAGCGCTCGCTCACCTTGCTGCAGCAGGCGGTCGACCCCGTGGGGCAGGCCCTGCCCGACTGGCAGATCATCGCGCGCGTCGCCTGCGAGATGGGCTTCGCAGACGCGTTCACGTACTCCTCGGCGTCCGAGGTGTTCGACGAACTCGCGCAGGCCGCGAATCCGCGCACCGGGTACGACATCCGCGGCGTCACGCACGCACGACTCGCCGACGGTCCCGTGCAGTGGCCGGCGACGTCGGGCGAGCGGCGAAATCCGGTGCGCTACCGCAACGACGGCGTGTCGATGCCGCGCCGTGTGGGCCGCGACGGCCGCGCCCCGCGTCTGACGTTCGCGACCCCGAACGGACGTGCCCAGTTCTTTCCGCGGCCGCACATGCTGCCCGCCGAGATGCCCGACGACCGGTACCCCTACCTCCTCGACACCGGCCGTGTGCAGCACCAGTGGCACACGATGACCAAGACCGGCAAGATCGACAAGCTCCGAAAACTCGCGCCCGGCCCGTTCGTCGAACTGCATCCCGACGACGCGGACGCCGTCGGCGTCGTGGACGGACAGCAGCTCGAGGTCGCCTCGCGGCGCGGCCGGGTGGTGCTGCCCGCCGTCGTCACCGAACGCATGCGCCGCGGAGTGTGTTTCGCGCCGATCCACTGGAACGACGTCTTCGGTGAGTACCTCGCCGTCAACGCCGTCACGATCGACGCGATCGACGAGGACTCGCTGCAGCCGGAGTACAAGGCGTGCGCGGTGTCGCTGACGCCGGTTGCGGGGACCGAACCAGCGGAGCGCCGTGGGCCCGACGTCCAGGTCACCTCGGAGCCGCCCGCCGTGACGGTGCTGTGGGCATCGCAGACGGGCAATGCCGAGGAGGTGGCGCGGCTGGCCGCCGATCATCTGACGTCGTCGGGCGTGAGCGCCGCGGCGGTCGACATGAGTGGGCGTTCGGCACGGGACATCGCGGGCGACGTGCTGGTCGTCACGAGCACATTCGGCGACGGCGACGCTCCCGACAACGGCGCTTCGCTGTGGACGGAGCTCTCGTCCGCCGCAGCGCCGCGCCTCGACCGCGTGCGCTATGCGGTTCTCGCGCTCGGTGATTCGAGCTATTCCGACTTCTGCGGGCACGGGCGCAAGCTCGACGGCCGACTCGAGCAGTTGGGTGCGACGCGGCTGCGCGCGCGTGTCGACTGCGAACCCGACTACCACGACGCCGTGCGTGGGTGGCTCACCGCGGTCACCGAAACGCTCGGGGGCAGTGCCGTCGAGGTGGCGGCCCAGCCGTCGGCGCGGCCCACGACCCGCGGCCGGCTCGTCACGAATGTCCGGCTCAGTGGCGGAGAATCCGCGAAAGACGTGCGGCAGTTCGGGTTCGACGTCGAGGACGACTTCGCCTACGGGTGTGGCGACGCGCTCGGCGTGCGGCCGGTGAGCGATCCTGCGGTCGTTTCGGAATGGTTGGCGCTCACCGGGGTCGACGCCCACGCGACAGCCGTGCACCGCGGCGCCGAACGCTCGATGGGCGACCTCCTCACGACCGAACTCGACGTCACGAAGATCACGCCCGCCTTCCTGCGGTTCGTCCAGGACCGGGTGCGCGACGACACGCTCGCCCGAATCCTGCGTCCCGGCAACAAGACCACTCTGGACCAGTGGCTGTGGGGCAGGCAGGCCATGGACGTCCTCGCCGAGTACCCGGTGCGCGCGAGCGTCGACGAGTGGCTGGGTGTTCTGCCCGCGCTCACGCCCCGGTTGTATTCGATCTCGTCGAGCCCGCTCGTCAGCCCGCGCGAGGTGCAGTTGACGGTGTCCGCTGTGCGGTTCGCGCACGAGGGCCGTGCACGCGGTGGCGTCGCATCGGTGTTCCTCGCCGACCGGTGCGATCGGGCCGACTTGCATCTGCAGCGCACGCGACATTTCACGCCGCCCGACGATCCCGACGTGCCGATGATCATGGTCGGCCCGGGGACGGGAGTCGCGCCCTTCCGGGCGTTCCTGCATCAGCGGCGGGCGCTCGGACACACCGGACCGAACTGGCTGTTCTTCGGCGAGCAGCACGAGTCGAGCGGCTTCTACTATCGCGACGAGTGGGAACGCATGCAGGCCGAAGGCTTCCTCACGCGCCTGGACGTCGCGTTCTCGCGCGATCAGCGTCGCAAGGTGTACGTGCAGGACCGCATCCGCGAGCACGGTGCGCGCGTATGGGAGTGGCTCGAGGCAGGCGCCTTCGTCTACGTGTGCGGCGATGCGGCGCGCATGGCGCCCGATGTCGACGACGCACTGCGCGACGTCGTGAGCGTGCACGGGAACCGCGACGACGAGGACGCCGCGGCCTACGTCGAGCAACTGGGCGCGCACCGCCGGTACGTCCGCGACGTGTACTGACCGAGCGTCGCCGCGTCGATCCGGCACGGCTGCGTGGAAACCGCATCTGCGGAGAGACTAGCTCCACGTGCACGCATCATCCGGAGTATTCTGCTGTTCGTGACGCAGATACGGATCCGCGATGCCGCGGCCCTGCTCGGTGTCAGCGACGACACCGTGCGCCGCTGGATCGACCACGGCGAGCTCACCGCGCACAAGGACGCGTCGGGCCGCAAGGTACTCGACGGCGCCGAGCTCGCGGCATTCGCGCGCTCGCAGTCGCCGCCCGCACCCGATCTCCTCGGATCGGGTTCGTCGGCGCGCAACCGGTTCACCGGCATCGTCACGGGTGTCGTCGCGGACACCGTCATGGCACAGGTCGAGATGCAGTGCGGGCCGTTCCGCGTCGTCTCGCTCATGAGCAGCGAAGCCGTACGCGATCTCGGACTCGAACCGGGCAGCGTCGCGGTCGCCGTCGTCAAATCGACGACGGTCATCATCGAGACACCCGGAGGCAAATCATGATGCGCAGGACGGCAACCGCCGTGGTCGGCGCGCTGGCGGCGCTCTCGCTCGCCGCATGCGGCTCCGGCGGCGACGCGAACCCCGACGGCGACGGGGAGACGATCACGGTGTTCGCCGCCGCGTCGCTGAAGCAGACGTTCACCGAACTCGGCGACCTCTACGAATCGCAGCACCCCGGCAGTACCGTCGAGTTCTCGTTCGCCGGCTCGTCCGATCTGGTGTCTCAGCTCGAACAGGGCGCTCCCGCAGACGTGTTCGCGTCGGCCGACGAGAAGAACATGACCAAGGCCGTCGACGCCGGACTCACCGAGGGTGACCCGGTCCCGTTCGCGTCGAACACCCTCACCATCGTCACCGCACCCGGAAACCCCAAGGGCATCACGTCTTTCGCCGACCTCACCCGGGACGGCACGACTGTCGTCACGTGCGCCCCGCAGGTGCCGTGTGGGTCGGCCACCGAACGCGTCGAGCAGCAGTCGGGTGTCACTCTCGCGCCGGTGAGCGAGGAATCGTCGGTCACCGACGTGCTCGGCAAGATCACCAGCGGACAGGCCGACGCAGGCCTGGTGTACGTCACCGACGCGGCGACCGCGGGCGGTCAGGTGACCGCGGTGCCCTTCCCCGAGTCGACTGGCGCGGTCAACGTCTACCCGATCACGACTCTCGCCGACGCTGCGGACGGCGATGCGGCGCGGCAGTTCGTCGACCTCGCGACCGGGCCCGAAGGCCAGGCGGTGCTCGCGAAGGCCGGGTTCGCGCAGCCGTGAGACGCGCCGCCGAACCGTCGGGCCTGCCGTCGTGGGTCTTCGTCCCGGCGGCGGTGGGTGCGCTGTTCGTGTTCGTGCCGCTCGTCGCGATGGTCACCCGCGTCGACTGGTCGCGCTTCGGCGAACTCGTGACGTCGGAGTCGTCCGTCGACGCGCTCGTGCTGAGCCTTCGCACCGCTGCGGCCAGCACCGTGCTGTGCATCCTGTTCGGGGTGCCGATGGCCGCGGTCCTCGCGCGCGCCCGGTTCCGCGGAATCGACCTGATGCGGTCGTTCGTGCTGCTCCCGCTCGTGTTGCCGCCCGTCGTCGGCGGGATCGCGCTGCTCTACACGTTCGGTCGGCGGGGCCTGATCGGCGAACATCTCGAGCTGCTCGGCGGGCACATCGCCTTCACCACCACCGCGGTCGTGCTCGCGCAGACGTTCGTGTCGCTGCCGTTCCTCGTCGTGAGTCTCGAAGGGGCGATGCGCACCGCCGGGCAGCGCTACGAACAGGTCGCCGCGACGCTCGGGGCGCGGCCCACCACGGTGCTGCGACGCGTCACCCTGCCGCTCGTGCTGCCGGGTCTGCTGTCGGGCGGCGTGCTTGCGTTCGCGCGGGCGCTCGGCGAGTTCGGTGCCACCCTCACGTTCGCGGGCAGCCTGCAGGGGGTCACGCGCACCTTGCCGCTCGAGATCTACCTGCAACGCGAAACCGACGCCGACGCCGCGGTCGCGCTGTCGCTGGTCCTGGTCGTCGTCGCGATCGTGATCGTCACGGGCTCGAGGATTCTCGCGGGCCGCACGTCGATCGGGGTGCCGTGAGCCTGCATCTGTCGGCGCGCGTCGAGTCCCGTGGCATCGACGTCGCCCTGGACGTCGACGACGGCGAGGTGCTCGCGGTGCTCGGACCGAACGGTGCGGGCAAGTCGACCGTACTGTCGGTGATCGCGGGCCTGCTGCGTCCCGACGAAGGCCGCGTCGCGCTGGGTGGGCGCGTGCTCACCGACACTGCGGAGGGTGTCGCGGTGCCTGCGTTCCGGCGTGGTGTCGCACTGCTCGCGCAGCAGCCGTTGCTGTTTCCGCACATGACGGCGCGGGCCAATGTCGCCTTCGCGCCGCGCAGCGCGGGGGCGCGGCGTCGGGACGCGGCGGCGCGTGCCGACCGGCTGCTCGACGCGGTCGGTGCCGCTCACCTCGCGCAGCGCAAGCCTGCACAGCTGTCGGGTGGTCAGGCGCAGCGTGTCGCGGTGGCCCGTGCGCTCGCCGCGGATCCGGCGCTGCTGCTGCTCGACGAGCCGATGGCGGCGCTCGACGTCGAGACCGCGCCCGCACTGCGGACGCTGCTGCGCACCGTGCTCGCCGAGCGTGGCCGCACCGCGATCGTGGTGACACACGACGTCCTCGACGCGCTTGCGCTCGCCGACCGCGCCGTCGTGATCGACGCGGGCCGCGTCGTCGAGGCCGGCACCGTACGCGACGTCCTCGCCCGGCCGCGCAGCGAGTTCGCCGCGCGCACGGCGGGTCTCGACCTGGTGCCCGGAGTTGCGACCGTCGACGGGGTGCGGACGGACTCCGGAACCGTCGTGCACGGGCTCGTCGACGACGACGCCGCACCCGGGGAGCGGGCCGTCGCGGTGTTCGCGCCGAATGCCGTCGCGATCCACCGCGTCACGCCCGAAGGTAGCCCGCGCAACGTCTTCCCGGTCGTCGTGAACGCCGTCGACACGCACGGCAGCTTGGTGCGCGTGCGGGCCGACCTGCCGGGCGTCGGCGACCTCACCGCCGAGGTCACCGCGGCGGCCGCGGCCGAGCTCGATCTCGTGCCGGGCGCGCGGGTGTGGTTCGCGGTCAAGGCGACGGAGGTCGCCGTGCACGCCGCGGCCCGTACGTGAGAGGGGAACCGACTCGGCCCCGCGTGCGTCCTACCGGATATGAACCCACTCGAATACTCGTTCGGCACCGGCGTCGACGCCCCCACCACGTGGGTGTCGGGAGCGGACCTCGCGCTGTCCGGCGGGCACCTCGACGCGGTACGCCTCGACTTCGACGGCGACGGGTTGCTCGACGACGCGATGTGGGACGCCGACGGCGACGGCATCGCGGACCATTCGATCCTGGACGTCGACCTCGAACCGGGCGAACCGGGCGGCGAACGTGCGCGGTACTTCACCGATCCCACCGGGCTGGGGACGTGGAATCACGAGGTTGCGCCGCCCGGCACGCCCGCGCCGGAACCTGCGGGACACGAGGCGCCGTCCGACCGGATCGAGCCGTTGCGGGCCGAGATCACCACCAAACCGGTGCTGTTCGCGCCTGCCGGCTCAGAATCGGGGGAACGGCCTGCGGCGTGCCACGACGGCGATGGCCATCAGCCCCACCGCGTAGACACCTGCCGCCGTGAACACCAGGCCGGCTGAGCGGCCGTCGGGTGCGATCACGACGCTCGCCGCGGCGACGGCCACGATGAACGCGATGTTGAACACGGTGTCCTGCAAGGCGAACACCTGACCGCGGTGGTCGTCGTCGATCTCGAGTTGCATCGCGGCGTCGCCGGTCAGCTTGACCGACTGCCCAGCGAACCCCAGCAGGAATGCCCCCACCAGCAGCAGCGTGTGATCGAACTGCGCGATGAGAGTGCACTGCACCGCGAACGCGACCGTCAGACCGGCCACCACGACGCGCGAGCGGCCGAGACCGGGGATCAGCAGCGGCGTCGTGACCGCGGCGAGCAGCATGCCCGCGGCCGTCGCACCGACGGCGACGCCGAAGCCGCCGAGCCCGCTCGTGAGTGCGCCGTCGCCGCTGGGTTCGCGCAGCACGAGCACGAGAATCAGGGTGTCGACGCCGAATACGATGCGGTGGGCGCCGATGCCGATCATCGCCGTCGTCACTCCGCGTGAATGCCACACCGCGCGTGCGCCGTTCGCGAGACCGTGCGCGACGGCACGGACCGCTGCCTCGCGTGCGCCCGGTTCGGGTCCGAGGCGGTGACTCGCGAACCCCGCCGCCGCCACGGCGCCCACGAGCGAGCCGCACGCGGCGAGCGCGACCGCGAGGCCCGAGCCGTCGTCGCCCGCGCCGACGACCCCGATCACCGCGACCGCTGCTGCGGCGCCGGCCGCGGACACTCCCGAGCCGACCGTCGCGAGCACCGAGTTCGTCGGCACGAGCCAGTCGGGTCGCACGACGCGTGGCAGCGACGCGGACACGCCCGCGAGGACGAATCTGCTGACGCCGACGGCGGCGAGCGCGAGGACGAGGATCGGCGTCTCCCCCACTCCGGCGGCCAGGAGAGTGGCAGCGGAGACGATCAGGACACCGCGCAGGACGCTCGCCCACAGCAACACGAGTTTGCGGTCCCAGCGGTCGAGCAGGGCACCGGCGAAGGGCCCGATCACCGAGTACGGCAGCAGCAGGACGGCGAATCCCGCGGCGATCGCGGTGGGATCGGTGTGCCGTTCGGGATTGAACAGGATCGCGCCGCCGAGCCCGGCCTGGAACATGCCGTCGCCGAACTGGCTCGCGAACCGCACGGCCACGAGTCGCGCGAGGCCCGGTGACGCCCGGAGCGTCGCGACGGCACGCCGCCACGATTCATGCCGCCGACCCACCTCGCCAGCGTATCGGCAGCCCACCCCTGTGAGTGATACAGGCGTACCTGGACTCGCAAAGTGCTCACGGTTCGGTACGAGTCTGCCACCACGCGATGGTGTCGCGGGCGGCGACGTCGAGCGGTGTGGGGGCGAGGCCGAGCGCGGCTTCGCTTGCGGCACTGTCCATCGCGAACGGCCGGTCGAACTGGTAGAGCATGTCGGCGAGCTCGCGCGTGCCTCGATGGACGCGGCCCGCGGCGCGCAGCACGGCGCTCGGCAGCGGGCGCACCGCGGGCACGTCGACACCGGCCGCGGCGGCATACGCGCGCACCATGTCCGCCTGTGTCACGGGCGCGACGGTCGGCGCGAACAGCACCCGGTTCCACAGGGCCGGGTCCTGCGCGGCACGGATCATCGCGTCGGCGAGGTCCGGCAGGTAGGTGAACGAGTGCGGCACGTCCGCGCGGCCGAGCGGACGCACCGTCCTGCCCGCGAGGATCGGCGCGATCATGCGTTCGCCCGCGTGTGCGTTGGCGGTGGCGCCGGGACCGAAGTAGTCGGAGGCGACGACGCTCACGGTGGACGTGGCCGACGCGTCTCGTGCGGCGAGCAGGTGGGCCCGCACCTCGCCCTTCGCGGTGGGCGGGACCAGCGCCGTCTCCTCGGTGATCGGGCCGCCGCTCGCGTCGTACGCGTAAAGGCTTTCGGGGAAGACGACGACGGCGCCCGCTGCGCCCGCCGCGTCGAGAACGACGCGTTCGGCGGCGGGCAGCTCGCGCTCCCACACGTCCGAGCGGTAGGCCGACGCGTGCATGCAGTGGTAGACGGCACCCGCATCGTGCAGTGCGGCGGTGACCGCGGCGGGATCCGTCGCGTCGACGCGCGTGCGTTCGATCGACGGATGCTCGGGTCCGCTGCCGGATCGGGTGAGGACCCGCACGGTGCGGCCCTGCTCGGCGAGGCGCTGCGCGACGGTGCTTCCGATGGGACCGGCTCCGACGACGACATCGATGGTGTTCACGACTCTCTCCTGACGTGGAAGCGATGGTTTCGAGAGCACTGCTCTCGTTGTTGAGCGTGCGCGCCTCCGCGGGTCCTGTCAAGAGCAGCGCTCACATTTGTGTTCGGTGATCTCAACTGGCAGACTCCGGGACATGACGACCCCTCGTGCCCGTGCGCGGGAACAGACGCTCCGCGACATCACCCGCATCGGTCGCGAACAACTCGTCGCGGCCGGGCCGGAATCGCTGTCGCTGCGCGCTGTCGCACGCGAACTCGGCGTCGTGTCGTCCGCGGTGTACCGGTACGTGCGCAGCCGCGACGAGCTACTCACGCTGCTCGTCGTCGACGCCTACACCGAACTCGGCGACTCCGTGGACGCCGCGATCGCCGACGTGGACGGTGCACGCGCCCAGTTCTTCGCGCTCGGCCATACGGTGCGGGCCTGGGCGCTGCGTGAGCCGTCCCGGTACGCCCTGCTGTTCGGCACCCCCGTGCCCGGCTATCACGCGCCCGGCGAGCAGACCACGGACCCGGGTACGCGCGTCGTCGTCGCGCTGTTGCGGGTACTCGAACGCGCCCACGCGGCAGGCGCGCTCGCCTCCGGCGGGGACGTGGATCCCGCGCTCGCCGAGGACCTGCGCGCTATCGCGGACGAGTTCCGTGTCGACCTGCCGGAATCGGCTCTCGCGCGCGGAGCGCTGGCATGGGCGTCGCTGTTCGGCGTGGTGAGCTTCGAGCTGTTCGGGCAGTACGGCGCAGGCGGCTTCCCGCACCGCGAGGCCCTGTTCGACCACCATCTCGCGGTCCTCGCGGACACGGTCGGCCTCGCCGGAGTCCCGGTGTAGCCCGAACACATCTCGAGCGTCGGACCGCACATCCGTCCCGGCGCGGTGCCATGATTGACACGTGGCGCACCCAGAGGACCCGGACGAGAAGGCAGCGGCAGTCGAACCCGTCGTGCGCCCCGGCAGTCTGCTCGTGTCGTCCACCGAGCTCGTCGAACCGACCTTCCGCCGCACCGTCGTCTACGTCGTCGAGCACAACGAATCCGGCAGCCTCGGCGTCGTGCTCAACCGGCCGAGCGGCACCCCCGTGCACAACGTGCTGCCGCAGTGGGCGCCGCACGTCGCGCGCCCCGCCACGCTGCACGTCGGCGGCCCGGTGCGCCGCGATTCGGCGCTGTGTCTCGCGACGCTGCGCACCGGCGCGTCGGTCGACGGCGTGCGGGGTCTGCGCCGCGTCGACGGTCGTGTCGTGATGGTCGACCTCGACACCGATCCCGCGGCCGTGCTGCCCATCGTGCACAGCCTGCGCGTTTTCGCCGGCTATTCGGGGTGGACGACGGGTCAGCTCGACGGCGAACTGCGCCGCGACGACTGGATCGTCACGTCCGCGCTCGCGAGCGACGTCATGAGCCCGCCGCACACCGATCTGTGGGCGCAGGTCCTCCGCCGCCAGCCGTTGCCGCTCGCACTGCTCGCGACTCATCCGATCGACGTCACCCGCAACTGAGCGGACCGACCGCGGCGCACCGTCCCCGTATCGAGGGCTCGACATCCGCACCACGACACGCGGGGTCGGTCCTTGGGTGTCACCGCCGACTGATATCAACTGGTCGAGAACGAAGTCGCGTGCGACGAGAGGACGGTGTGCGGTGAACGGAACTTGCACGGAGTGTGCGGCGGGCCCCGAAAACGACCGTTCCGACCACTGCCACGGCACCTTGATCCGGCACGAGGTCCTCGCCTTCGAGTGCACGGATCCGCAGTGCGCATCTCCCGTCGAGGTCCGGCACCGTCTCGTGATCGACTGTGTCGAACTCGGCGACTGCGCATGCACCGTCCGCGCCACGGAGTTCCGCCAGGCCTCCTGAGCGTTTCACGTGGAACTAGCCGGAGGGGTACACGATCTGCTGGATCGCCCACGTATTGCCGTCCGGGTCGGTGAAGCCGGTGAACCTGCCCCACGGCAGATCCTGCACCTCCGACGCGTCGACGCCGCGCGACGTGAGCTCGCGATAGGCCTCGTCGGCATCGCCCACCACCATCTGCAGCCCGTGCTGGGTGCCGGGCTCCATCGGCGTCATGTTGAGGTCGAGCACGATCGAGCAGGCCGATCCCGGCGGGGTGAGCTGCACGAAACGCAGTTCGGGATTGACCGTGTGATCGTGGTCGGCGTGGAAGCCGACCTTGTCGACGTAGAACGCCTTCGCGCGGTCGATGTCGCCGACCGGTACGGGCACGAGTTCGAGCTTCCAGTCCATCGCGACTCCTGACGAGTTCGGATATGCACTGCCGAAGCTACCGGCAGGCGAGGCCGGAAACGGGGGAATCGAGATCGTGGGAGGCGGTCAGGAGGACGCGCAGGCGTCCTTGAGCGAGCACGCGCCGCACGAGTTGCCACACGCGCCGGCGTCCGACTCGGGCACGGCCGCCGCGGCGCGCGCACCGATGCTGCCTCCGGCGCCCGCCGTGAGCAGCGACGCGATCAGCGCGACGACCACGAGCACGATGCCGAGCACGCCGTCGATCAGCAGGCCGCCCAGTCCGCCGAGGATCAGCAGGCCTGCCGTCGCGAGCAGGGTGGGCGCCGCGACCTTGTTGGCGACGGCGAACGCGTCGTCCGAGCGCAGGGTGGCGGGCGTGCGCACACCGGCCCAGCGGTTGCGCGGCAGGCGTTCGGTGAGCCCGGCCACCGCGACGGCACCGACGGCGACGGCGAGGACGAACAGCACTACCGAGACGATCAACACCCGCTCAGGATACGTGCAGACGGGACCGGCACGTGAGCGTGGGGGACGTGACGTTCTACGCTTGATGGCGGTATTCGACGTCAGCCAAGTAGATAGTGACCACCGTGACCTCACCAGTTCAGCCCTCCCCGGCCCCCGACGACGCGCCGCAGCATCGCTACACAGCCGAGCTCGCCGGTCGCATCGAGCAGCGCTGGCAGGAGCGGTGGGCCGCGGACGGCACCTTCGACGCGCCCAATCCGGTCGGCCCCCTCGCGGGCGACGTGCCTGCGGACAAGCTGTTCGTGCAGGACATGTTCCCGTACCCGTCGGGTGCGGGACTGCACGTGGGCCACCCGCTCGGTTACATCGCGACCGACGTGTACGCGCGCTACCACCGGATGCTGGGCCGCAACGTGCTGCACACCCTCGGCTACGACGCGTTCGGTCTGCCCGCCGAGCAGTACGCGGTGCAGACGGGCACGCACCCGCGCACCACCACCGAGGCGAACATCGCCAACATGCAGCGGCAGCTGGGCCGCCTCGGACTCGGTCACGACCGCAGGCGCACCTTCGCGACCACGGATGTCGACTTCTACCACTGGACGCAGTGGATCTTCCTGCAGATCTACAACGCGTGGTTCGACAAGGACGCCGAGCGTGCGCGGCCGATCACCGAGCTCGCGGAAGAGTTCGCGTCGGGTGCGCGGGCCCTGCCGGACGGGCGTGCGTGGGACGAGCTGTCGGTCGCCGAGCGTGGCGACGTGCTCGACTCGTACCGGCTCGTCTACCGCTCGGACTCGATGGTCAACTGGTGCCCGGGTCTCGGCACGGTGCTCGCCAACGAAGAGGTCACCGCGGACGGGCGCAGCGAGCGCGGCAACTTCCCCGTGTTCCGGAAGCGCTTGCGGCAGTGGATGATGCGCATCACCGCGTACTCCGATCGGCTGATCGACGATCTCGAGCATCTCGACTGGCCCGACAAGGTCAAGTCGATGCAGCGCAACTGGATCGGCCGATCCTACGGTGCGCAGGTCACGTTCACGGTGCCGCACGGCGACGAGGTGGACGAGGTCGAGGTCTTCACGACCCGCCCCGACACGCTGTTCGGCGCCACCTACGTCACCCTCGCCCCCGAGCACGAGTTGGTCGACAGGATCGTCGCCGACGCGTGGCCCGCGGACGTCGACGAGCGGTGGACGGCGGGGCAGCCCGATCCGGTCGCGGCCGTCGGCGCGTACCGGCAGGCGATCGCCGCGAAGTCCGACCTCGAGCGCCAGGAGAACAAGGAGAAGACCGGCGTCTTCCTCGGCGTCTACGCCGTCAATCCGGTCAACGGCGCGAAGGTGCCGGTGTTCGTCGCCGACTACGTGCTCACCGGGTACGGCACCGGCGCGATCATGGCGGTGCCGGGCCACGATCAGCGCGACTGGGAGTTCGCGCGGACGTTCGGGCTCGACGTCCGGGAGGTCATCTCGGGCGGCGACATCGCCGAGTCGGCGTACACGGGCGACGGTGTCCTGGTGAACTCCGGTTTCCTCGACGGCATGTCGGTCGCCGATGCCAAGGCGGCCGTCGTTGCGAAGCTCGAGGAAGAGGGCAAGGGCGAGGGCACGATCCAGTACAAGCTGCGCGACTGGCTGTTCGCGCGCCAGCGGTACTGGGGCGAGCCCTTCCCCATCGTGTACGACGCCGACGGCCGTCCGCACGCGCTGCCGGAATCGGCTCTGCCCGTGGAACTTCCCGAAGTCGAGGACTACGCACCGGTGTCCTTCGACCCGGACGACGCCGACTCCGAGCCGTCGCCGCCGCTCGCGAAGGCGGCGGAATGGGTCGACGTCGAACTCGATCTGGGCGACGGTCTGCAGTCGTACACGCGCGACACCAACGTCATGCCGCAGTGGGCGGGCAGCTCGTGGTACCAGCTGCGCTACATCGACCCCACCAATCGGGATGCCTTCTGCGACATCGAGAACGAGCGGTACTGGACGGGCCCGCGGCCTGAGATCCACGGCGTGAACGATCCCGGCGGCGTCGACCTGTACGTCGGCGGCGTCGAACATGCCGTGCTGCACCTGCTGTACGCGCGGTTCTGGCACAAGGTGCTGTTCGATCTCGGTCACGTGACGTCGAGCGAGCCGTACCGGCGCCTGTTCAATCAGGGCTACATCCAGGCGTACGCGTACACCGACGAGCGCGGCGTCTACGTGCCGGCGGCCGAGGTGGAAGAACGCGACGGCACGTTCTGGTACCAGGGCGCCCAGGTGCGTCAGGAGTACGGCAAGATGGGCAAGAGCCTCAAGAACGCCGTTGCGCCCGACGACATCTGCAACGACTACGGTGCCGACACGCTGCGCGTGTACGAGATGGCGATGGGTCCGCTCGACACGTCGCGCCCGTGGGCGACGAAGGACGTGGTGGGCGCGCAGCGTTTCCTGCAGCGCGTGTGGCGTCTCGTGGTCGACGAGGAGGCGGGCGCGGTCCGTGTCGGCGAGGACGCACTGTCCGACGACACCTTGCGCGCGCTCAACAAGGCGGTCGCGGGAGTGCGCGACGACTACGCGGGGCTACGCGACAACACGGCCACCGCGAAGCTCATCGAGTACACCAACTACCTCACCAAGTCGTATCCGGACGGCGCTCCCCGCGCGGCCGTCGAGCCGCTCGTGCTGATGGTCGCGCCGCTCGCACCGCACCTCGCGGAGGAACTGTGGTCGCGGCTCGGTCACGCGGAGTCGTTGGCGCACGGGCCATTCCCCGAGGCCGACGCGAAGTGGCTCGTGGAGGACAGTGTCGAGTATCCGATCCAGGTCAACGGCAAGGTCCGCAGCCGCATCCAGGTGCCCGCCGACGCGTCGCGCGAGCAGGTGCACGCGGCCGCGCTCGCCGACGACAAGATCGCAGGCATGCTCGGCGGCAAGGAGCCGCGCAAGGTCATCGTCGTACCGGGGAAGATGGTCAACGTCGTTCTGTGACAGCGGGATCCCCCAACTTTTGGTCACAATGTCACATCGTGTGCGCTCGATGCACACGATGTGACATTGTGACTGGCGGTCAGGTACGGGCGACGACGAAGTCCTCACCGCTCGAGGGCCGCAGACCGTCGGGCCGGTCGGTGAAGTAGCGGTCACCGAGAGCCGTGCCTGCGATGTGCCGGACGTCGGCGAAACCGGCGTCGCGGGCCATGCCGATCATCTCGTCGGGTGTGTAGAAGCTGACGAACGGCGTGCCCGACGCGTGCGCACCCTTGCGGCTCGTGTCGAGGCCCGCGCGGTCGGCCGGGTCGAGCAGGTCCGGTGGCAGCAGGAAGGTCATCGCGAGCGTCGAGCCCGGTGCGAAGCGTGCGACGTCGCGCAAGGTCTGTGCCGTCGTCTCTTTCGAGAGGTACATCGCGACACCGGTCGACGCGACGACGGCGGGGCGGCCCGCGTCGAAGCCCGATCCGACGAGTCGCCCCTGCCACGACTCGCCCGCCTCGAAGTCGACCGGCACGAAATGCACACGGTCGGATCCGGGGTAGCCGAGTTCGCGTAGTCGCTGCTGCTTCCATGCCTGCGTGCCGGGCTGTTCGACCTCGAACACGTCGAGCGTCTCGACGACGTCGGCCCTGCGCTGTGCGAAGGTGTCGAGCCCGGCGCCGAGCACGACATACTGGTCGACTCCCCGCGCATGTTCCCGGGTGACGAGATCCTCGACGAACCGTGCGCGCGCGACGATCGCCGCGCGGAATCCGCGGGTGCCGTCGGGATCCATGTCCGGCCTGCGTCGCCAGTCGTCGTCCGGGGCGACGAGTCGCAGCCCGATCGCGTCGTCGAAGACGGGCGGTGACGCGTCCACCTCCAGGTGGAGCGCGCGCCACAGCGCGACACGGACGGCGGTGTCGTCGGGCTCGCCGGATGTCATCGGTTCTCCTCTCGGTCCCGACCATCGCACCCGATCGTGACAGCGTCGCGCAAGGTTGCGCGTAGATGAACGCCTGCCAACTTATATAGACGTGCTGTAAACAATCCGAACTTGTATTGATAAGTGCGGGGTGGGCCGTGCACGATCGACCGCATGGCAGCACAACGGAACTACGACCTCGCGGTGGTCGGGGCGGGCATCGTCGGCCTCGCCCACGCGTATCACGCGCACCGACGCGGCCTGCGTGTCGCGGTCGTCGAGCAGAACGACGGCGTCGTCGGCGCGTCGGTCCAGAACTTCGGCCACGCGTGCATCACGGCGCAGTCCGGCCGCGCCCTCGAGTACGCGCGCGCCGGCAGACGGCACTGGCTCGACCTCGCGCGCTCGGCGGACTTCTGGGCCGCCGAAGCCGGCACGTGGTGCGTCGCACGCCGCGACGACGAACTCGCCGTCATGACCGAGTTCGCCGCCGAACGCGACGACGAGGCGGTACGACTGCTCTCGCGCGACGAGATCCTGGACCGCGTGCCGGTCGCAGATCCGGCCACGGCAGGCGGGATGTACCTGCCGTTCGACCTCCAGATCGATCCTCGCGCGGCGGCGCCGGCGATCGCGCGGTGGCTCGAAGCCGAGGGGGTCGACTTCCACTGGCACACCGCGGCACTCGGCTTCGAGACCGGTCGAATCCGTACCTCGCGCGGTGAGCTGTCCGCGACGCACGTCGTCATCGCGACCAACTACGACGTCGACCGGCTCTTCCCCGCGCTGGCCGACGGACTCGTGCGGTGCCGGCTGCACATGCTGCGCGCGCGGGTCGCGCTGCCCCGTCCGTTGCCCGGGCCGCTGTTCACCGGCTGGTCGCTCGTGCGCTACTCGGGTTTCGAGAACCTGCCCAGCACACCGGATCTCGCGCAACGTCTGGCCGTCGAACACCCCGACGAGGTGGCCCTCGACCTGCACCAGATGTACACGCCGCAACGCGACGGCACGATTCTCGTCGGCGACACCCACGCGCGCGACGTGTCGCCCGTGCCGTTCCAGAGCGAGGACGGCTTCCGCGTGCTGCTCGACGAGACACGTCGACTGTTCGGCTCCGACATCGAGGTGATCGAACGCTGGCAGGGCGTGTACAGCTCGGCGCCGGATCGCGAATTCCTGATCGCCGAACCGCTCGACCGCGTGCACGTCGTGACGGTGACGACCGGAATCGGCATGACGACGAGCATGGGCCTCGCCGCCGACACCGTCGCCCGCATCGCCGCCACCGTTGCGGCCTGACGCCGCACATCCCATGAAAGAGGTAAACCGTTGAGCAGCAACCAGACACTCGACACACCCGTCTCGCTCGTCGTATTCGACATGGCAGGCACCACCGTGCAGGACGAGGGGCTCGTGCGCCGCGCGTTCCTCGCCGCCGACGAGCATGCGGGTCTGGCCACGACCGATGCGGAGCGCGCCCGCATGCTCGAGTACGTCGACGAGACGATGGGCCAGTCCAAGATC
This sequence comes from Rhodococcus sp. HNM0569, assembly GCF_012726205.1. Taxonomy (GTDB): domain Bacteria; phylum Actinomycetota; class Actinomycetes; order Mycobacteriales; family Mycobacteriaceae; genus Rhodococcus_F. The sequence goes on from NZ_JAASAE010000014.1 coordinate 54,294, forward strand.
GTGGTGTTCCGGCATCTCGCACACGGCGACGAAGAACAGGCACAGGCAGCGAACAAGGTGTTCGAGACCGCGTACGCCGCCATGGTCGCCGCGGGCGAGTGCAGCCCGATCCCCGGCGCGGAGAACACCTTCGACAGGCTGCGCAGTGACGGCGTCGCGATCGCGCTCACCACGGGCTTCGCACACGACACGCAGAATGCGATCCTCGACGCCCTCGGGTGGCACGAGCTCGCCGACGTCACGCTGTGCCCCGGTCACGGTGTGCGAGGACGGCCGTTCCCGGACATGCCGCTGACCGCGCTCATGCGCACCGGCGGCGAATCGGTGCACGACATGGTCGTCGTCGGCGACAGCGCGTCGGACGTCGTGAGCGGGTTGCGGGCAGGTGCCCGTGCGTCGGTCGGCGTCCTCACCGGAGCGCACGATCGCGCTCGTTTCGAGCAGGCCGGTGCGACCCATGTGCTCGGGAGTGTCGCCGACGTACCCGAGTTGGTCGAGCAAGTGAACGCAGGCGCGCACCGCTGACTCCCGCACCGTCGACTTCTTCCGCCGATCCACAGCGCAGTGGACCGGTCGATCAGCCACGCCCACCACCGGGACGACGACGGCTCTCCCGGCCGACCACCGAGGCATTCACATGGCACAGATCCTCGCTTCCACGCGCACCGCCGGGCCCGAAGGAGACATTGCAACGCGGATGCGCCGCTGGCGCATCCAGATCTTCGCGATCACCTGGGTCGCCTACGCGGGCTTCTATTTCACGAGGCAGGCGTTCTCGGTCGCCAAACTCGGCATCCTCGAGGACCCGCTCGTCGACACCGCCCTGACCAAGTCCGCACTCGCGAATCTCGACGCGCTGTATCTCGCTGCCTACGCGGTGGGACAGTTCGTGTGGGGATCGGTGTCCGACCGTTTCGGGCCGCGTGTCGTGGTGTTGGGCGGGCTCGCGATCTCGGCCGTCGTCACGATGTTCATGGGTCTGCTGCCGGCCCTCGTGTTCCTGATTCCACTGATGATCGTGCAGGGTCTCGCGCAGTCGACGGGCTGGTCGGGCCTCCTCGCGAATATGGCGCAGTTCTTCACGATCGGCGAGCGCGGCCGCATCCTCGGTCTGTGGAGCACCAACTACGCGTTCGGCGGTCTCGCCGCGGCCCCGCTGCTCGGCTGGGTCGCCTACGGCCTGTTCGACTCGTGGCGGGCGGCATTCTTCGCAGGTGCGGCGGTCGTCGGCGTCGTCTTTGTGGCGGTCTTGGTGTTCCAGCGCAACACACCCCGGGATGTCGGGCTGCCACCGATCGAGGAAGCGCGTGCCGGCACCGAGCCGATACTGGGCGGCGATGCGCCCGTCGCACACGAATCCGGCTCGCTGCGTGAATCATTCGCCGCCGTAATGCGAGACCGCATGGTGGTGACCCTCGGTCTGTCGTACTTCCTGCTCAAGCCGGCGCGCTACGCGATCCTGTTGTGGGGTCCGGTGATCGTGGCCGAGAAGCTCGCGAACGGGGACCGCTTCCAGGCGGTCGTCGTTCCCGTCGCCTTCGGGGTCGCGGGCGTCGTCGCGCCGATCCTGATCGGGCGCATCTCCGATCGCGTGTTCCACGCGCGCCGCGTCCCCGCATGCGTCCTGAGCCTCGCGGTCCTCGTCGCGGTTCTCGCACTGTTCACGCCGCTCACCGCGACCGGCAATGTGTGGGTCATGGTCGCGGTGCTCGCGGTCATCGGACTGTCGGTGTACGGCGCCGACGCGATGATCTCGTGCGTGTCGGCGGTCGACTTCGGCACCTCGAAGCATGCGGGCACCGCGTCCGGTGTGATCAACGGATGCGGCTCGGTCGGTGCCATCCTCGGAGGTCTGCTGCCCGGCTATCTGGGCACGACGGCACTGTTCTACGGCTTCGCGGGCGCGGCGCTGCTCGCGCTGGTACTCCTCGCGCCCCACTGGAATCGGATGCCCGCGGCAGAATGACCGGGTGCGCCTCTTGATCCGCGATGCCCACGCGGCGGCCGACGCCGCCGCGTGCGCCGCTCTGTACCGCCCGTACGTCATCGACACCGCAATCACTTTCGAGTCCGAACCGCCCGGCACCGACGCGATGGCCGCACGCATCTCCGCGGCGACGCGCGACTACGCCTGGCTGGTCGCGGAGAACCCCGGCACTCCGGAAGGCAGTGCGGGCGAGCGCTACGGTGCCGACATTCTCGGGTATGCCTACGCGGGCCGGTTCCGTGAGCGTCCCGCATACCGGTTCACCTGCGAGGTCAGCGTGTACGTGCGGAGGGGCCTGCGCCGCACCGGAGCCGGGCGCGCGCTGTACGAGGCACTGTTCACGCGGCTCGCGGAGCGTGGCTACCTCACGGCGGTCGCGGTGATCACGGTGCCCAACGACGCGAGCGTCGGCCTGCACACCGCGCTCGGGTTCGAGCCGGTCGGCACGTTCCGCCGCGTCGGCTTCAAGCACGGACAGTGGCGTGATGTCGAATGGATGCAGCGCCCGCTCGGCACGGGTCCGGTTGCCGGCCCACGCGAGCCGCGTTGACGCGCGCTCAGTCCCGCCACTGCGGTTGTACGGTGCGGGAGTTGACGATCGAGAACGTCACGAGATCGGGGCGGTATCGGTCGTCGGCGTACTCGAAGGGGGTGCCGAGCGCGTCGCGCGACGTGCGGCGCTCGCGCAGCAGTGGGCTGCCGGGAGCGATCGTGAGGTGCTCGGCGTCGAGTGCATCGGCGGCGACGGCGTCGAGCACGTGCTCCATCGAGTCGAATCGCACGCCCTGTTCGGTGAGATAGTCGGTCATCGACCCCGAGTCGGTGTCGAACCGGAACAGCAACTCGCCCACCGTTTCGGCGAACGTGCTGCGCTCGAACATGGTCGGTTCGCCGTCCAGGTAGCGCACACGCAGCACGTCGACGACGGTGTCGTCGGGGGTCAGGCCGAGCGCGTCGGCTGCCGCGCCCGACGCCCGCCGCCGCGCGACTTCGAGTGTGCGGCTGCCCGGTCGGCGGCCGGTGCGCGCCGCCCACTGCGAGAACGGCGTGAACGTGTCGAGGGTCTGCGTGACGTCGCGGCTGCGGACGGTGGCCGGGCGTCCCTGCGACAGGACGAGCAGGCCTTCGTTACGGAGCGTCGCGAGCGCCTGCCGTACGGGCCCGCGGGAGACGTCGAACTCGGCGCACAGTGCGCTCTCGCTGGGAAGGGACGTCCCGATCGCATACTCGCCGTTCATGATCCGGCGACGCATCGTGGCGGCGACGAGTTCGTGCCGCGACTGTCGGCCGGTCACCGCGCCGAATGGGGCAGGATCCGTGCGAGGGCCTTGACCATCGGCCGGTGGTACGCCGGGCCGAGGATCCGCACGAGCGCGTCGAGGGCCTTCGCATCGTTGCCGACGAGCACGCGTGCCTTGTTCTTCGCGACCCCGTCGAGGATGATCTCGGCGGCCCGCTCCGGGCTCATCTTGAGCAGTTTCTCGTTGTACGTGCGGGTTTCGCGTTCGTCCTTGACGCCGCCCGCGGCGGTGGCGTTGTTCGCGACGTTCGTCTTGACGCCGCCGGGGTGCACCGTGGTGACCCGAACAGGGTGGCCTGCCGCGAGCATCTCCATGCGCAGTGCCTCGCTGAACGCGCGGACCGCGGCCTTCGCCGAGTTGTACGCGCTCTGCCGCGGTAGCGACAGCAGCCCGTACAGGCTGGACGTGTTGACCACGTGCCCGTCGCCCGACGCGATGAGGTGCGGCAGGAACGCCTTGGTGCCGTTGACGACGCCCCAGTAGTCGATGTCGACGACCCGCTCGAGATCCTTGAAATCGCTCTCGAGGATCGAACCGGAGAACGCGACGCCCGCGTTGTTGTACACCTGGTTGACGACGCCGAAGTGTGCGGCGATGTCGTCGGCGTACTGCAGAACCGCACCGCGCTCGGCGACGTCGAGCCGATCGGAGCGGACCTCGGCACCGAGCGCACGCACCTGGGACACGGTCTCGGCGAGGCCGTCGGTGTCGACGTCGGACAGCGCGAGCCGCGCACCGCGCCGCGCGAGGCCGAGCGCGAGAGTGCGGCCCATTCCGGAGCCTGCACCGGTGACGACGGCGACGCGGCCGGAGAACTCACTCATGTGGGGCACCCTTTCGATCCCGGCGGGCAGCCCCCGGCACGGGGGTGCGGTGCCGGAGGCTGGCCCTTGTCGAGCAGCCCCATCACACCACAGGAGGGAACGACCGGGTCGGCGACCCCACGAATCCGCAGGACGATCGGCCGAACAGATGAGAACGTGTCGTCGGACGAGTCGTAACCCGGAGAAGGGACGCACACCGCGTACCCGCGACAGGAGGTCCGTCATGAAAACCATCACGCCGTTCCTGTGGTTCGACGACCGCGCCGAGGAGGCCGCGCAGTTCTACACGAGCCTGTTCGACAACTCCCGCATCACCGAAGTCACGCGCTACATCGTCGACACGCCGGGCGGTCGAGTGGGCGACGTCATGACCGTGTCGTTCGAGCTCGAGGGGCAACCGTTCACCGCACTCAACGGCGGCCCGATGTTCACGTTCACCGAGGCCGTGTCGTTCGAGATCCCGTGCGCGTCGCAAGCCGAGGTCGACAGATTCTGGAATGCGTTCGCCGACGGCGGCGAGGAAAGCCAGTGCGGGTGGATCAAGGACCGCTTCGGCCTGTCGTGGCAGGTGGTGCCCAGCCGCTTCTACGAACTGGTGCGCTCACCCGACGACGCTGCCGTGAGCCGGATGACGCGGGCGATGCTCGGTATGCGCAAGCTCGACATCGCCGCGCTCGAAGCCGCGTTCGCCGGCGAGACGGAGCCCAGCCCGCAGGCATAGACGGCCTGCTCGTCCGCCTCCGGTGGGCGGCGTGCTCTGGCATCATGAGGCGATGCCGGACGTGTACGCGTTGAGCATCCTCGGAGAGCCCGAGGGTCAGGGCTGGACGCAGGTCGTGGACCTGCTGTTCGCGCTCGTGCTGTGTTCGGCGATCGGGCTCGAACGCGAGATCCGGCGCAAGAACGCGGGCCTGCGTACGCACACGATCGTGGGCCTGGGCTCGGCCCTGTTCGTCCTCATCAGCAAGTTCGGTTTCTACGACGTCATCGACCCCGACCACGTCGTGCTCGACCCGTCGCGTGTCGCTGCGCAGATCGTGTCGGGTATCGGGTTCATCGGTGCGGGCATCATCTTCGTGCGCAAGGACGCCGTGCGCGGACTCACGACGGCGGCGGCCATCTGGATCAGCGCCGCGGTGGGCGCGGCGTGCGGCGCGGGACTGCCGATCCTCGCGCTCGTCGTCGTGGTGGGGCATTTCGTGGTGGTCTACGCGTACCCGCCGCTCATCCGATTGCTGCCGGTCAACCGCACGTACCACGAGCCGCTGCGTGTCGAGTACCTGGACGGTCGAGGGTTGCTGCGGACGATCCTCGCTCAGGCGACGGCGCTGGGCTTCGCGGTCACCCACGTCGGCACGGATCGCTCGTCGGCGCAGGGCACCGTCGAGCTCACGATCGACCTCGAGGGCCGCGGCGACGTCGGTGCGCTCGCGGCGCACCTCACCGACATCGACGGGGTCGTGGGTGTCGACATCGGACGACGCGACGACGAGTTCGACGACTGACCGGCGTCACCCGTCGTCGACCATCGCGGCGAGCCGTCGCGCGAGCCGGGCCGCCGTGTCGCGCAGTTCCGGTGGGTCGAGGATGTCGGCGTCGAACCCCATGCGCGCGATATGCAGTGCGATCCAGTCGAGTTCGTCGCCGCCCACGGTCAGCAGGCACCACTGCTCGCCAGCCTCGCCTGCGGCCTCGTCGTCGACGCGGCCCACCGCGGCGGGCACCAGCCGGCGCACGGTCTCGGCAGGTGCGCGGAGCCGGACACGCGCGGTGTGCCGGTAGGGAGCCTCGGTGACCGACCGCTGCACGTACTCGACCGGATCCGGATGGGCGCGCGGGCGGAACCTCCACGTTCCTGCCGTGACGTCCTGCATGCGGTCGAGCCGGAAGGTGCGCCAGTCGGCGCGGTCGACGTCCCACGCCATGAGGTACCAGCGGCGGCCGGTGGTCACCATGCGCACCGGTTCGACCGTCCGTTCCGTGTCGCCGTCGGGACCCCGACGGCTCGGATACCGGAACCGGACGCGCACCGCGTCGCGGCACGCCCGCGCGAGCGTGACCAGCAGGTCGGCGCCGATCTCGATGCCGGGGCCGATCAGCGTGTCGGTCGCGTCGTGCACCGCACGGATCTCGGCCCGCAGCCGCGGCGGCATCACCTGGTCGAGCTTGGTCAGCGCCTGCAGGGCGGCCTCGCCGGCACCGGCGACCGTGCCGCGCGACGCGAGCCGCAAGGACACGGCCGTCGCGATCGCCTCGTCGTCGTCGAACAGCAGCGGCGGCAACCGGGTGCCTGCGCCGAGCTGGTAGCCGCCACCGACTCCCGCCGTCGCGTGCACGGGATAGCCGAGTGCGCGCAACCGCTGGACGTCGCGCCGCACGGATCGTTCGGTGACGCCCAGTTCGGCAGCCAACTCGGTCGCGGTCCAGGACGGCCTGCGCTGCAGCATTGCGAGGAGGCGCAACACGCGTTCGGTGGTTCCCTCGGCGGTCACGAATCGAATACTTCCACACATAGCGGAAGGCAGCTGTCCGCTATCTGCGCGACGGTGTGCTCATGACCGAACAGACCTCACTGGACTGGAACTTCCAGCTGCGCGACCAGATCGAGTGGCACTGGAACAACCAACTGCGCGCCCGGCTCGACGGGCTCACCGACGACGAGTACTTCTGGGAACCGGTCGCCGACACGTGGAGCGTGCGGCCGCGGGGCACGAGCACGGCGCCCGTCCTGGGCGGCTCGGGCGAGATGACGATCGATTTCGCGTTCCCCGAACCCGATCCGCCGCCGTTCACCACGATCGCGTGGCGGCTCGGGCACGTCGTCGTCGGCGTGCTCGCGGTGCGCAATGCCGCGCACTTCGGTCGCGAGGCCACCGACTACTTCGCTTTCGACTACGCCACCACCGCGGCCGACGCGCTCGCGCAGCTCGACGCCGAGTACGCCACGTGGCTCGCGGGCGTCGAATCACTCGGCGAGGCAGGACTGGCCCGGCCGTGCGGCGAGGCCGAAGGCCCGTTCGGCGACCGGCCGATGGCGACACTCGTGCTGCACATCCATCGCGAGCTGATCCATCACCTCGGCGAGGTGTGCCTGCTGCGCGACCTGTACCAGCACACACACGGCGCCCCACTGGGCGCACCGACCGAAAGGACACTCTGATGGCGCGCGACCTCCAGATCACGTTCGACGCGGCCGACCCCGCGCGGCTCGCCGCGTTCTGGGCCGACGTGCTCGGCTACCGGTTGCAGGACCCGCCGGGCGGTTTCGCGTCGTGGGACGAGGCTCTCGATGCGATGGGCATTCCGCCCGAGCGGCGCAACGACGCGTCGGGCGTGGTGGACCCCGACGGTGCGGGGCCGCGGCTGTTCTTCCAGCGCGTGGCGGAAGGGAAGCAGGCGAAGAATCGTGTGCACCTCGATGTGCGGGCGGCTCCGGGGCTGTCCGGCGACGACCGCATGGCCGCGCTCGAGGCGGAGGCCGAACGGCTCACCGCGCTCGGTGCGCAGCGGCTCACCCGGTTCGAGCCCGCGCCGCCGCTCGGGTCCGGGCACATCGTCATGGCCGACCCCGAGGGCAACGAGTTCTGCCTCGACTGACCCCGTGAGCACTTTGCGAGTCTCTGTACGCCTGTTTCACGCACGGGGCCTCACTCCGGGGCGACGTTGGCCTCGAACACCTCCTGCACGACGGCCATCGCCGAAAGCCCCGCGGGCGCACCGCAGTACGCGCTCGCCTGCACCACGACCTCGACGATCTCGTCGCGCGTGAGCCCGTTGCGCAATGCGCCGCGCACGTGCCCGCGCAGTTCGCCGTGCGCGCGCAGCGCGATCAGCATGCCGAGGTTGACGAGGCTGCGGCTGCGGCGATCGAGACCGGGACGGTTCCACACCGCATCCCACACGTGCTCGGTGACGAACTCCTGCATCACCTGGCTCTCGGTACCGGCGGTGCGGTCGAGGGCCGCATCGACGAACGGGTCGCTCATCACCTCGCGGCGCACGCGAAGCCCCGCGCGCACGGCATCGGAGAACTGGTCGTCGCGGGGGTTGCTGCTGCTCTCACTCATGAGCCCAGCTTACGAACCGGCGTCCTCCCGGCTCAGGTGACCGCACTGGTGCCGTAGGCACGACGCGAGATCCGGGAAGCGGAACCGGTGCTCGCGTTCGGTCAGCCGCTGCGGGACGGCACGTTGGCCGGCGAGCGCGAGTTCGCGCGCCCCCTCTCGTCCGAGGAGCAGCGCGGGGCCGAGCGACGGGACGGGAAACACTGCCGGCCGGTGCATCACATGCGCGAGCACCGCGGTGTACTCGCGATTGCGGACCGGCGACGGGGCCACGCCGTTCACCGGTCCCGACAGCGAATCATCCACGAGTGCACGGTGATACACGTCGACGAGATCGTCCAGGTCGATCCACGGGGTCCACTGCTCGCCGCTGCCGAGCCGGCCACCGAGTCCGAGCGCGAACAGTGGCCGTTGCAGCCGGAGCACGCCGCCGCGCGTCGACTGCACGATGCCGGTGCGCACGTTCACGACGCGCAGCCCTGCCCGCTCGGCGGGCAGCGTCGCCGCTTCCCAGTCGACGACGACGTCGGCGAGGAAACCGTCCCCTCGGTCGGCGTCTTCGGTGAGGACCTCGTCGCCCGGATCCGGGCCGTAGAAGCCGACGGCCGACGCGCTGACGAACACGCCCGGCCCGTCCGGTGTCGCGGCGGCGAGTTCGGCGAGCAGTCGCGTCGGTTCGATCCGGCTGCCGCGGATCTTGGCGCGATGCTCGCCGGTGAACCGGCCCGCGATCGGTGCACCCGCGAGGTGCACGACCGCGTCGACGCCTGCGAGCAGGTCGGGAGCGGGCGACGACGGATCCCAACGGCGCTCGTCGTCGCCACGCGGTGTGCCGCGTACGAGCCGGATCACGCGGTGCCCGCCGGTGGTCAGGAATGCCGTGAGCGCCGTGCCGACCATGCCGGAACTGCCGGACACCGCGACCGTGAGCGGGCGATCGAGATACGCGCCCGCCCAGTGGTGCGCCGCGAGGTCGTCGGCGAGTTGGCGGTGGCGGTACCGGAAGGTGTGCTCGAGGGCGCGGAGCGGCACCCGGGTGCGGACGTGGTCGGTGACCTCGGTGCGCCCGTCCGGGAGATCGGAGAACACGTGAATGTGACGCCACGGCACGAGCGTCCGCAGCGGGAACGAGGCCGAGCGGTCCGCGAACCGCAGTCCGTCCTGGTATGCGTGCGGGTCGTGACGCGCGGTCCACGTGAGCCCGCCGGGGAGCTTCAGCACCGCCTCGCCGCGGGCGAGATCGGACGCCTCCCGCACCGGCGTCATCGGCAGCCACGGCGGCGAGAGCCGCGTGAGCGCACCCGGGCGCGCGAACCACGCGAACACCTCGCTGCGAGGGGCGTCGACGACTTGCTCGAACTCGTGGTCCATCACTCGACGGTAACGCCCGCGGCGTGGCCCGAGGGGCGGGTCGAGTGCGCGGGTTTCGGTACGGTTGCCCGAAACCGGACACGCACGCCACGGGGACGAGGGGCCAGTGAACGACACGCAGCGCACGCACACGGTTCGACGATGGCTGATTCCCGCGCTGCTGGTGCTCGCCTGGCTCGCGGTCGCAGGCGTCGGCGGTCCGTTCGCGGGCAAGCTCACGGACGTGCAGTCCAACGACAGCACGTCCTTTCTTCCTGCGAGCGCCGACGCGACGAAGGTCGCCGAGTTCCAGCGCGAATTCTCGGACAGCGACGTCATTCCCGCGGTCGTCGTCGCCGAACGCGAGTCGGGTGTCACGCCGGGTGATCTCGAATTCCTCGGCACCCTCGCGGGCACCGACGTGCCGGGTGTCGTGGGCGGCGGCTCGCCGCCCGTGCCGTCCGAAGACGGCCGTGCCGCGCAGGTGATCGTGCCGGTGGATGCGACGGGCGACCCGGGCGAGACCGTCGACGAGTTGCGCGAACACATCTCGTCCGGCGTCCCCGGCGGCCTGTCGGTCTACGTGTCGGGGCCCGCGGGCCAGACGGCCGACCTGTCGGAGGCGTTCGCGGGCATCGACGGGCTGCTGCTGCTCGTCGCGGGTGCCGTCGTGATCGTGATCCTGATCGTGGTCTACCGCAGTCCGATCCTGCCGTTCGTCGTCGTGCTGTCGGCGGTGTTCGCGCTCGCGCTCGCGAGCGCGCTCGTCTACGTGCTCGCCGATGCGGGCGCGATCGCGCTCAACGGGCAGAGTCAGGGCATCCTGTTCATCCTCGTGTTCGGCGCGGCCACCGACTACGCGCTGCTGCTCGTGTCCCGGTTCCGTGAAGAACTACGCGATCGCGACGACCGCTACGAGGCGATGAGACGCGCGTGGCGCGGGGTGCTGGAGCCGATCTCGGCGTCGGCGGGCACCGTGATCCTCGGCGTGCTGTGCCTGCTGCTGTCGGATCTGAACTCCAATCGCGGTCTCGGCCCGGTCGCCGCGCTCGGCATCGCCGCGTCGTACGTCGCGTCGCTGACGTTCCTGCCCGCCGCGCTCGTGCTGATCGGCCGCGCCGCGTTCTGGCCCAAGCGACCTACCGTCGTCACGGCGCCCGAGGACGCGACACGCGCCCACGAGCAGGGCCTGTGGTGGCGGCTCTCGCGCGTCGTCGCGACGCGCCACACGCGCGTGTGGATCGGCACGGGCCTGCTGCTCGTGGTGTGCGCCGCCTTCGTACCGCAGTTCGAGTCGAGCGGCGTGCCGCAGTCGTCGGTGTTCCTCAACCGAGTCGAGTCGGTCGAGGGCCAGGACGTGCTCGGCGAACACTTCCCCGGCGGCAGCGGCTCCCCGACCCTCGTCGTCGCGGGTGCCGCCGACGCGGACGGCGTCGCCCGCGCGCTCGACGGCGTGGACGGGGTCGCGCCCGGCGGCGTGCGGTTCGTGAGCGAGACGGGCGCGCCCGCCGGGCCGCCCAAGACGGTCGACGGGCAGGTCATGGCGCAGGTGACGCTCACCGATCCGGCCGACTCGGACGAAGCCGTCGACACCGTCTCGCGCATCCGCGACGAGTTCGCGTCCGGCACGTGGCAGGGCGGCGAGGTCCTCGTCGGCGGCCCCACCGCGACGCAGCTCGACACCCAGACCACCGCGGCCCGCGACCGGTCCGTCGTCATTCCGGCGGTGCTCGTGGTGGTGTTCGTCGTGCTCGCGTTGCTGATGCGCGCGCTGGTGGCGCCGGTGATGCTGCTCGCGACCACCGTGCTGTCGTTCGCGTCGGCGCTCGGCGTGTCGGGGCTGGTGTTCGACCACCTCTTCCACTTCCCCGGCTCCGACCCGGTGGTGCCGCTGTTCGGGTTCGTGTTCCTCGTCGCCCTCGGCATCGACTACAACATCTTCCTCATGACGCGGGTCCGTGAGGAAGCGCTGCGGCACGGCACCGCCGAAGGTGTGCGACGCGGCCTCGCGATCACCGGCGGCGTCATCACGTCCGCGGGTGTCGTGCTGGCCGCGACGTTCGGTGCGCTCGCCGTCATTCCGTTGCAGTTCCTCGCGCAGATCGCGTTCATCGTCGCGTTCGGCGTCCTGCTCGACACGCTCGTCGTGCGCACCCTGCTCGTACCAGCGTTGACGCTCGAGATCGGCCGACGCGTCTGGTGGCCGTCCGCACTCGCCCGCAACGACGGGCGCGACTGACCAGGTAGGCGGCCCACACCGTCCCATCCGCGCGATGCCCGGCCCCGAATACCGGGTATGGAGAGTTGTCGAGAGGACCGTTCGCGTCGCCGCGTCGTGGTCGTCGGGTCGGGTATCGCGGGACTGACCGCGGCACACGTGCTCGCGCGCCGCGATCATGTGACGCTCGTCGAGGCAGACGACCGGCTCGGCGGGCACGCGCACACACACGTCTTCGACGTCGACGGGCCCGTCGCCGTCGATTCGGGATTCATCGTCCACAACGACCGGACGTATCCGACGGTGCAGCGGCTTTTCCGCGAGCTCGGCGTCGAGACGCAGGAGACCGACATGTCGATGTCGGTGCGGTGCGACGACACGAGTCTCGAATACGCCGGTGCACGTGGGCTCGGCGGCCTGTTCCCTACGCCGGCGAATCTGTTCCGTCCGGGCTATCTCGCGATGCTCGCGGAGATCACCCGTTTCCACCGCCGCGCACGGGCGTTGCTCCACGCGCCGGGGGGATCCGAGGAAACTCTCGACGAGTTCTTGCGACGCAACGGATTCGGCGACAACCTGGTGCGCTGGTTCGTGACTCCGCTCGTCGGCGCCGTGTGGTCCTGTGATGCGGTGACGGCACTTCGTTATCCGGCCCGATATCTGTTCACCTTCCTCGAGCATCACGGGATGCTCACCGTCTTCGGCTCGCCGACGTGGCGCACCGTCACGGGCGGATCGCGTCGTTACGTCGAGGCCGTCGCCGCCGGCATCGACGAGGTGCTCGTCGGTAACGGTGTGCACAGCATCCGGCGCTACCGGGACGGCGTGCGGGTGCGCACCGCCGACGGTGCCACGAGAAGTTTCGACGCGGCGGTCGTCGCCACCCATCCCCGCGAAGCGCTCGCGATGCTCGATTCGCCCACTGCGACGGAGAAGTCGGTGCTCGGCGCGATACCGTACGGCCGCAATCACGCACAGGTGCACACCGACATCTCGCTGCTGCCGCGTGCAGCGCGGGCACGGGCATCGTGGAACTGTCTGATCCCCTCCGGCCGGTCGGCCGCGACCGAGGTGCTCGTGACCTACGACATGACCCGGCTCATGCAGTTGCCGTGGACGGGTCGACGATTCCTCGTCACGCTCGGCGGCGGCGAACGGGTCGCCCCGGATTCGGTGCTCGCCGAGACCACCTACGAGCACCCGCAGTACACCCCCGATTCGCTCGCCGCCCGCGAGCGGTTGCCGGACCTCGACTCCGACACGCTGGCGTTCGCGGGCGCCTATCACGGGTGGGGTTTCCACGAGGACGGCGCGCGTTCCGGTGTCCGGGCCGCGGCACGACTCGGGGTCCGCTGGGGCGAGCCCGACGGCTCGGCAGGTGGCCGAGTGCAGGTGCCTGCATGACGGCGATCTACCGCACCACGATTCGGCACGCACGTACCGCACCGGTACGGCATGCATTCGAGTACCACAGCATGTCGTGGCTCGTCGACGTCGCCGACCTGCCCGTGCTGCCACGACTGCTCGCCCCGCTGGCGGCCTTCCGCGCGGCCGACCACCTCGAACCGGCCGGAGCCGGGCCCGACACGCTGCGCGCGCGGGTCGGCGCACTGCTCGCCGCGCACGGTCTGCGGGCCGAGGGCCGCGTCGACGCGCTGATGAACGCACGCGCGCTCGGCTACGTGTTCGACCCGCTCACGCTGTACTGGTGCCACGACAGCGCCGACGTGCTCGTCGCGGTGATCGCCGAGGTTCACAACACCTACGGGCAGCGGCACAGTTACGTCCTGCGCCCCGACTCCGACGGGCATGCGCGGGTCGGCAAACGGTTCTACGTCTCACCGTTCCACGGCGTCTCGGGGCACTACGAGCTCGACGTGCCGGAGCCGGGTGAGCGGCTCGCGGTCCGCATCGTCCTGCACCGCGACGGGCATCCGCCCTTCGTCGCGAGCATGACGGGCACCCGCTCCCCCGTCACGACGCGGACGCTGCTCGCGCACACCGTGCGGGCGCCGCTCGCGCCGCTCGTCGTGGCAGCGCGCATCCGATGGCAGGGCCTCCGCCTGTGGGCGCGGGGGGTTCCGATCACGCGGAGGCCCGATGCCTCGAAGCGCAGAGAGGAGACCGTCCCATGAGTACCGACGGACTCGGGGTCACCGACGCGACTGTCGGTATCGACACCGCTCGATGGCCGGGCCTCGCCGAGGTACCGACCGGGACGCGCGCTCGCATGGCGGGGGCGGTCGCGGGCGCATTGTTCCGCCGCGCGGTCGCACGTCTGCCGGTGTGCGTCGAGTACCCCGACGGCGAGCTCTTCGGCGGTGGCACGAGCGGCTGCCCGCGGATGGTCGTGCGCGATCCGGAGGCGTTCACGCGCCGTGTCGGCCGCGACGGTCTCGTGGGCTTCGGCGAGTCGTACATGGCGGGCGAATGGTCCTCCCCCGACCTCGTGGGCGNGCGGTTGCGGGCGCTGTACGTGCGCCACCAGCCCGCAGGCGAACGTGGGACCGCGGGCGCCGCGCGCAGCAACATCGCGCGCCACTACGACCTGTCGAACGAGCTGTTCGCGACGTTCCTCGACGAGACCCTCACCTATTCGTCGGCGCTGTTCCCCGGCGCGGAGGCTCCGCGTGACTCGCGGCGACTCGGACGCGCGCGTGTCGTCCGGGTCGCGCAGCCGCGGCCCGCTCCCGACTGGGACGACCTCGCGTTCGCGCAGATCCGCAAGATCGACCGGCTCCTCGACGCCGCGGGGGTGGGGCCGGGAACGCGGGTGCTCGAGATCGGTACAGGCTGGGGCGAGCTGTGCGTGCGCGCCGCCCGGCGTGGTGCGACCGTGCGGTCGGTGACCCTGTCCGAGGAGCAGCGCACGCTTGCGCGCCGTCGTGTGTCCGAAGCGGGAGTCCAGGACAGCGTCGTCGTCGACCTGCTCGACTACCGCAGCGTCGACGGCGAGTACGACGCAATCGTGTCGGTGGAGATGATCGAGGCCGTCGGATTCGACTTCTGGCCCGCATACTTCGAGGTGCTCGATCGCGTGTTGGCGCCCGGCGGACGCGTCGCGCTGCAGGCGATCACGATGCCGCACGAGCGGATGCTCGCGACCCGCAACACGTACACCTGGGTGCACAAGTACATCTTTCCCGGCGGATTCCTGCCGTCGACGGAGGCGATCGACTCGGTCGCGCGCCGCCGTACGACGCTGCGGGTCACCGATCGCCTCCTGATGGGTGGGCACTATGCCGAGACCTTGCGGCTGTGGCGGGAGCGGTTCGACGCCGCTGCCGGTGACGTAGCCGGGCTCGGTTTCGACAGCGTCTTCCGGCGCATGTGGCACTTCTACCTCGGCTATTCCGAAGCCGGATTCCGCTCGGGTTATCTCGATGTGCAGCAGATCGTGCTCGCACGAGGAAAGGACGGGTCATGACTGCCGCCGAACTCGAACAGATGCTGCGCACGGGCGCCTTCGACCGGTCGTCGCTACGGCGGCCTCCGAATCCGGTCAGCCAGGCCCGCATTCGCGGTCGGTTGCACGGACTACGACGTGATCGTGCCGTGATCAGCCATCACTACGACCTTCCGTCCGAGTTCTACCGCCTCGTCCTCGATTCCCGGATGACCTACTCGAGCGGGTATTTCACGAGTTGTCCACCGAATAATCCACAGGCTGTGGAGAACGTGCTCGACGAGGCGCAGTACGCCAAGCTCGACATGGTCTGCCGCAAGGTCGGTCTCGGAGAACCGGGCGCCACCCTGCTCGACGTCGGATGCGGTTGGGGCGCGCTGAGCATCCACGCCGCCACGCATTTCGGCGCACGCGTGGTCGGCGTGACCCTGTCGGCCGAACAGAAAGCGTTCGCGGACAAACGCATCGCCGACCTCGGGCTCGGCGACCGGGTCAGGATCGAGCTGCGCGACTACCGCGAGATCGACGGCGTCCACGATGCCGTCGCGTCGCTCGAGATGGGCGAGCATGTGGGAGAGCGGCAGTACGGCCGCTACGCGCGTACCTTGCGCGATTCCGTTGTCCCCGGAGGACGGGTGCTCGTGCAGCAGATGTCGCGTGAGGGCAGACATCCCGGCGGCGGGCCGTTCATCGAATCGTTCATCGCACCGGACATGACGATGCGTCCGACCGCGGACACAGTCGGACTGCTCACCGCGGCAGGACTCGAGCTGGTCGAGATGCAGCCGATGGGCCCGCATTACGCGCACACCGTCGACGGCTGGATCGCCAACTTCGAACGCAACCGTGACCGGATCGTGGCTCTGGTGGGCCTCGAGGTCACGCGCGTATGGCAGTTGTATCTCGCGGGCGGTCGTACCGCGTTCGCGCAGGGGCGCATGGGCGTCGACCAGATCCTCATGACGCGACCCGAGGAGGCGTCGTGACCGGGTGGAGCGGTTTCGCCGTCGTCGCATGCACGAGCGCAGTCGCCCTCGCCGTCCTGCAGACGGTGACCTTCGTCGCCGCGGTGCGCGTGCGCCGATACAACGTCGTCGACGTCGTGTGGGGACCCGGTTTCGTGCTCGTCGCGCTCGCTGCGGTGCTGGTCGGCGACGCGGCGAATCCCCGCGCGTGGATCCTCGTCGCGCTCACCGGCGTCTGGGGTTGCCGGCTCGGATGGCACATGGCACGCAAGACCGGTGGCCGAGGCGAGGACCCGCGGTACTCCGAGATGCTTGCGCGGGCGGGTGGGGGCCGTGCCACGGCGGCCCGCAAGATCTTCGCGACCCAGGGCGCGGCGCAATGGTTCGTGTCGCTGCCGATCCAGGTATCGGCCGTCGCGGGCCCGACGTCGGGCGCGGGCTGGGCGGTGGTGACGGTCGGTGTCGCATTGTGGCTGCTCGGGGTGGTCTTCGAGACGGTCGGCGACCGGCAGCTCGCGGCCTTTCGAGCCGACCCCGAGCACGGGGCCGTCATGGACCGTGGGCTCTGGGCGTGGACCCGTCACCCGAACTACTTCGGCGACGCTTGCGTGTGGTGGGGCGTGTGGCTGGTGGCCGCGAGCGCCTGGCCGGGCATGCTCACCGTCGCCTCGCCTGCCGTCATGACCTACTTCCTCGTGTTCGCCACCGGTGCGCGGCTGCTGGAGCGGTCGATGGTCGGCCGCCCCGGCTACCGCGAGTACCAACGACGCACCAGCATGTTCGTGCCGTGGCCGCCGGGAAGTCGGAGGTGTGGGTCGTCGTGAATGCCTTCGCTGTGACCCCCCTGCGCCGTAGGCCGGTTATCGTCGTCGGTGATGAGCGGATCACGTACATGAGCGCCGACGGCGGCAGCCACGCAGGCGGGGGCGGTGCCGACGAGGGCCGCGTGCGCGAGAACGACGAACTTGCCGCCCTTCTCACGAGGATCGGTCGCGGCGACACCGAGGCTTTCGGCGAGTTCTACTCGCGTACCAGCGCGCGGGTGTACGGGATGGTTCTGCGGATCCTGCGGGACCCGGGATACAGCGAGGAGACGGTGCAGGAGGTGTTCCTGCAGGTGTGGGGCTCTGCCGAGAGTTTCGACTCGACGCGAGGGTCGGCCGTGTCCTGGGTCGTGATGCTCGCACATCGGCGCGCCGTCGATCGGGTCCGCTCGGAACAGTCCACTGCGGAACGCGACGCGGTGTACGGCGCACGCACCTGGAGCGGTGCGTTCGACGCCGTCAGCGAAGAGGTCGCGATGCGGGCGGAAACCAATGCCGTCGTCGACTGCCTCGGAACGCTCAGCGAGGTGCAGAAGAAGTCGCTGGTGCTCGCGTACTACGGGGGACTCACCTATCGGGAGGTCGCCGAGCGGCTCACGGTCGCGTTGCCGACCGTCAAGAGCCGCATTCGCGACGGTCTGCGACGTCTCGAACGGTGCTTGGGGGTGATCGCCGGTGAGTGAACCCGACGACACCGGGGGCCTCCTCGACTCGGCACAGGTGTACGCGTTGGACGCCGTCGACGACGCCGAACGCGCACGCATCGAGTCCGCACTCGCCGCGGCCGACCCGCAGACACGCGACCGATTCGCAGCGCTGGTGCGCGACGTGCGCGAGACGATGGCCGTCCAGTCGTCCGCCACCGCGGTGCCCGCACCCGCGGGCTTGTTCGAACGCATTCTCGAGGGTCTGCCCGGAGAGAGTGGGACGCCGGTGGATTCGGGACAGCGGCCGGTGTCCCTCGAGGCCCGACGCCGTCGCTATCGCGTCCTGACCGCCGTCGCCGCGGCTGCGGCGGTGATCGTCGTCGCTGTCGGCGGAATCGGGATCAGCAGGCTCGGCCAGGACCGGCCCGCGATGTCGGTCACCGAGCAGGTGCTCACGGCGTCCGACGTGCGCACCGTCTCGTCCGACCTCGCGGACGGCGGCACGGTGACGGTGGTGTTCTCGCACTCGGTCGATGCGGGCGTGGTCGTCATGAACGACATGGCCGCACCGCCCACCGGCTCGGTGTACCAGATGTGGCTGATGGAGGACGAGCCCGTGTCGGCCGGAATGATGGAGATGGAGGGCCCGGCGCCGTCGATGACGACGACCGTCGACGGTATCGACGACGCGTCCGCGCTCGCGTTCACGGTGGAACCGGTGGGCGGATCGCCGCAGCCGACGGGGGATCCGTTCGCCATGCTCGAGTTCGGCTGACCGTCCGGCTTCGGACCGGAACCGGGGCATGAGGACACGCGTGTCCCCGTCCACCCGTGGACGCGGGTGGAAAGGGCACGTCGCGTCAGCCCGCGCAGTCCTCGCAGATCATCTCGCCGTTCGCGTCGGACGCGAGGTTCGAGCGATGGTGCACGAGGAAGCACCGCGTGCACGTGAACTCGTCGCGCTGCTTCGGCACGACCTTGACGGTCAGCTCTTCGCCCGAGAGATCGGCGCCGGGCAGCTCGAACGACTCGGCGGTGTCACTCTCTTCGACGTCGGCAGCCGACGTCTGCGAGTTGGTGCGCTTGACCTGCAATGCCTCGAGCGAGTCCGTAGCGATCTCGTCGTCGACGGTGACTCGGGGCGCGTCGTAGTCGGTGGGCATGGCTTCCTCCTGGCTCAGCTCGTCAATCCCCGGGCGTGTGTCCCGTACGGGCGCCGGTGCCTTCTCAACGCCCGGGGTTCCCAATTTGTGCCCGGGTCGAACCACCAATTTTCGGGAATCTCAGCGAACGCGCAGAATCACTTCCGTGGGATGCGCGTCGTCGGCAGTCTGCACGACGTTACGGACTGCTGTCGCTACGGTTTTGGGCTTCAGGTACCGATCCGCGTGATATTGGCCACCTTCGTGCGCGACGATCGCACGTTGCATTTCGGTATCGATACGGCCGGGGTGGATCGACGTGACGCGGAGCTCGGATTCTTCGCCGCGCAGTGCATCTGCGAACGCTTTGAGGGCGAACTTGCTCGCGGCATACGCGCCCCAGCCCGGGTTCGCGCGCAGTCCCGCGCCCGAGTTCACGAACACCACGTGCCCGTGCCCGGCGCGCAATGCGGGCAACAACAACCGAGTCAGCTGCACGACGGCGACGACGTTGACATCGAAAGTGCGGCGCCACATGTCGGGCGCGGCCTCCTCGGTGGTGCCGAGTTCGGCGATGCCCGCGTTGTGCACGAGGACGTCGAGCGCCGTGACCCCGTTCGAGGTCAACTCGTCGACCGCCGCCGTGACCGCGTCGTCGTCGGTGAGGTCGGCGACGAACGGCCGCGCGCCGGGAATTTCGGCGAGGATCGGGTCGAGGGCCTCGCGGGTGCGTGCACCGAGCACGAGATCGTGGGTGGGGGCCAGGGCGTGGGCGATCGCGGCGCCGAGGCCGCGGGACGCGCCGGTGACGAGAGCTGTGGGACGCATGTCCCGATTATCACGCGCCCAGCAGCAGGCCGGCTGCCAGTGCGAGCATCAGGGCGGCGACACCGCCGTCGAGCACCCGCCACGCGACGGGCCGCGCGAAGACGCCGCGCAGCAGGCGCGCGCCGAAACCGAGCGCGAGGAACCACGCGAGGCTCGCCACGACCGCTCCGAGCGCGAAGACCCATCGGCCCGGGTCCCCCTGCTGGTTGCCGACCGTGCCGAGCAGCACGACCGTGTCGAGGTAGGTGTGCGGGTTGAGCCACGTGAGCGCGAGGCACGTGAAAACGACCGCCGGTGCCGAGCGGTCGGGTCCACGCTCGTCCGTGTCGAGACCCGCGGTTCCGCGCACTGCGCGTCGGGCCGCGAGCGCGCCGTAGCAGAGCAGGAAAGCGCCACCCGCATAGCGCAGGACGTCGAACATGCCCGGCGCGTGCGTGAGAAGCGTTGACACCCCGGCTGTCCCGGCGAAGATCAGCACGATGTCGGACACCGCGCACACCGCGACGACGATCGGCACGTGGTGTCGCAGGATCCCCTGCCGGAGCACGAACGCGTTCTGTGCGCCGATCGCGACGATCAGCGACAGGCCGGTTCCGAAGCCGGCGGCCGCGACGGGGAAGACGGGAACGGAAAGCACACGAGCAAAGGTAGGAAGCCCGAGCTCGACAGTCCAGCTGAACTTTCTTCAGTACCGTAAGTAGAACTTCAGATTATGCTGCGAGGCGTGGACATCGAGTTCTCGCAACTGCGCACGCTCGTCGCGGTCGTCGACGAAGGCACGTTCGACGCCGCCGCCCGCGCGCTTCATGTCACCCCGTCCGCCGTCAGCCAGCGGATCCGCGCGCTCGAGCAGCAGGTGGGCCGCGTCCTGGTGCAGCGCTCGAAGCCCGTGCGGACCACCGAGTCGGGCGAGGTGGTGTTGCGGATGGCGCGGCAGGTGGCGCGCGTCGAGGCCGACGCGCTGGGCGACCTCGATCCGCACGCGGGCGACGCCGTGTCCGTCACCGTCGGCGTCAACGCCGACTCGCTCACCACGTGGGTCGTGCCTGCGCTCGCCGCAGTGCCGCGCGAGCTCGGCATCCTGTTCGAGCTGTTCCGCGCCGACGAGTACCACTCGACCGAGCTGCTGCGCGACGGCACCGCGATGGCGGCCGTCACCTCGCAACCCGAGGCCGTGCAGGGCTGTACCGTCACCCCGCTCGGCGCGATGCGCTACCGAGCGCTGTGCACCGCCGAGTTCGCGCGCCGTTGGTTTCCCGACGGCGCGAGCGCCGCCGAACTCGCGCGCGCCCCGATGCTCGTGTTCGACCGCAAGGACGACCTGCAGGCCCGGTACGTGCGCGACCGCACCGGCCGCGAACTCGCGCCGCCCCGACACCACGTTCCCGGGTCCACCGCGTTCGCGTCCGCCATCCGATACGGGCTCGGGTGGGGCATGCTGCCGGACATCCAGGTCGGCGAGGCGCTGCGCGCGGGCGAACTGATCGAGGTCGCGGCGGACAGCGTCGTCGACGTACCGCTCTACTGGCAGCGGTGGAAGCTCGACTCGCCCGCACTCGCCGCCGTCACCGAGGCCGTCGAAACGGCGGCCGGTGCGGTGTTGCGGCGGCTCTGAGCAAAACCTGGTCGACGGGTCACGTCCCCTCGGACGGCGTGGGATCCGCTGTCCCCTCGGGCGTCGGTGATGCGGGCTCGTCAGGTTCTGTCGATTCTGGCACCGGCGGAACCGTCGTGTCGGGTGCAGGCGCGGGCGACGGGGCAGGCGGGACTTCCGGCGTCGGTGCGACCGTCGGCGGCGGCTCGGGTGCGTCCGGTAGGCCGAAGATCCAGCCCGCGGTGCCGACCGGGATCCACATCATGCGCGACGCGGCGTCGTCGATCGTGAAGGACACCCACCCGGTGTACTCGGTGCCGGGCTCGAGTCGGTCCGGGAACGGCGCCCCGTCTGCCGAACGGCCTGCCGCGGGCCGGAGTTCGGTACCCACGAGCTGCCGGAAATCGTCGGCAGTCAGTTGCGCGAGCCGTCGGTCGCCGTTCTCCGCGGAGGTCGTGACGGTCAACTGCACCGCGGCCTCGTCGGGCGCCGTGCGGTCGACCTGCTCCACGGTCGCCGTACCGAGGCGGGTGCCGTCCTTCGCGACGACATCGAAGCGCTCGCCGACAGCCACCGTCACGGGCGATGTCGGGCCTGCCTCGGCCGCATCGCTGCCCGCCTCGGGGCCCGGCGCGGCATCGCTCTCGCCGCCTGCCTCGGACTCGGCCTCGGTCCCACCGTCGACAGCGGTCTCACTGTCGTCCTCGGTCGTTGTGGGCGCGCTCGGGCCGGTTGCACGCGTCAACGCGGGGGGCGCGACACCGATCCCGCAATCGGCGCGTACGAGGTCCATGTCGAGGGTCCATTCGTGGCTGATACCGAGGTACTGCTCGACATAAAGGTGCAATTCGGAGGCGGCGGACTGTGCGGTCGTGGTCTCTGTGTGAGTGAGATATCCGCGGAACGTTCTCGTCGAATTGGAGATCTCGAAGGGATAGGTCGAGTTGGGGCCCGGGATGGGGACGTTCTGGTTCAGTATCTGCAAGGTGCCGGGGACGAGCGGGCCGGCGCTCGGCGCGGAGCCGTCGATCGGGCAGACGGCCGACGTGGAGAAGGTCCCTGTGGTTTTCAGGTTGGGCTGGGATATCAAGGTCGTCCGGACGGCAAGGTTTCGCATCTGCGACAGCGAGTCCGCGACCGGCACGGTCGCGCCCGTGCTGGACGTGCTGCCCGAGGGGTCGAAGGTGGCGGCCGAGTTGCCGTCGACGTCGAGGTTGAACAGGCCCAGCAGGCCGCGGGTGCTGAAGCTTTGCCACCCGGTTGCGGACGAGCCGGGATCCTGGTCCCCGTGTTCGATGTAGGTTCCCTCGACCTCGTTATCGGTGATGAGCCTGCCGATACCTCCTTTGGCGGCGACGGACCGTGCGTACCCGGTGGGTTGGTAGTCGGCGTTGGTGCCGAACCGGGATTCGCCCCAGGTCGACGACTGCCACGAGGCGAGGACGCCGGTTGCGCCGGTGGTCAGCAGTGCCACCAGGATCGCGGCTGCGGCCGCGATCACGGCGGTGGTCTTCTTGCGTGTCATGGGGTGCTCCCAGCGGGGAGTCGGTTCCTATTCGGAGGAAGTGGGTGTGGTGGGGGCCGGTGTCGCCGGATAGTCGTCGCGCCGGGGCCAGAACGCCCAGAGGACGAGAAGCGAGGCCGCGACGGTGATGGAGCCGAGCACGTAGGGGTTCGACAGCCACACCACCTGCTTTGCCAGACCGGGTGCGTGCCAGACGACTTCGCGTACCTCGGAGACCCGGTACATGCCGGGGTCGGGATACGGATTCGCGTCGCCCTTCATCGCGATCAGGTACTCGCCGCCGGTCTGCGGAAGGATTTCGGTGACGCGGTGCGAGACGGGTCGCTCGCCCGGCCGGTCGATGGTGACGATGTCGCCGACGGCGACCTCCGATGCCGGGACCTTGTGGACAAGGGCCAGTGATCCCTGCGGAATGGCCGGGTCCATCGACCCGGTCTTGAACATGATCAGCGAGTAGTTGAACACGAATGCGCAGATCACCAGGGCGATGCACGCGAGCCCGGCGAGCGCGAGGATGTTCAACACGAGCCCTTCGAGCATCGACCAGACGGTGCGCCGCGGCCGGACAGCCGGTGCGGCCTCGTCCGGGACGCGGTCGGTGGGGGGGCTCATGGGAGTTCAGGCTCCTGAGGAAGGCGGTAGAGACACTGCCGCGCAGAGGGAGAGTTAGGGGTGGATCGGCCGGCCCCCCGACAGGCCGGCCGAGTTGGGTGGGGACTACGGTTCGTCGATGCTGACGGCCCGGAACTCCCAGGCTGCGGAGATATCCTGGCCCATCACGGACTGCGGTGCCGTCTGGCTGAGCCGAACCTCGAACTGGTACCACCGCTTGCCGTGCGGGTCGACGGTGGTGCTGTTGCGCTCCGTCGCCCCGGCCAGGGTTCCCTCGTAGACGGTTCCGTAGTTGTAGTCCGACGGGCCCTCGCCGGTGCCGCGATCGAGCACCGTCACCTCGAGATACGGGGCCAGTGCACTGTCGGCCGGCTCGAGCACCGGATCCATCAGAGTCACGGTCGCTCCCAGGTCACCCTCGGTCTCCATCACGCCGACCACAGCGGTGGTGCTGTCTCCCGGATCGAGGTCTAGTGCAGTCTCCGTGAACAGAAAGGTGCCGCCATCGTCCTTCGATGCGAACTCGTCCCAGGTGGCGCCTTGATCGAAGGTGCCCTGCATGTTCCACGTCGTGTCGCCGGTGCCGAATTGCGAGTTGCCCCACACGGAGTCGTTCCATGCCGCGAGGGTGATGACGGCTCCCACACCGAGTACCAATCCGGACGCCAGTAGTGCGCGCCTCTTGCGACGCTTGCGGTCGCGGACCGGATCGTTGGTTGTCATTGTTCGTCCCGTTGTCGAGGGGTGACGAGTAGGCGGTTCGCTACTCACTTTCCACAACTACGCTCTCCCTCAGGCAATTTCGACATCGAGTGCCTGAAGCCGAGGATTCGGTGGGCCGAACTCTGCAATCAAGCGATGTGCATCTGTTACCTGTGTGAAAAGTACTTTGACACAACACCTTTGGTGTCTTTTCGGGTGATCCGTGCGGAGGTCTGTGCAGTGGTCACCGCGAGTGGTGACCAACGTCACGGTCGACGCGTCTCCTCGAGAGCCCCTGTCAGGGGTGTGGTTGCGCGGACCACGTACGCCACCGGTCGACGCGCACCGCGATCACCGGACCGGCGGGGCGGTCGTCGCGGTACTGCGAGTACTTCGTCGCGAGCAGATCGAGCGCCCGTTCCGCTTCGCCGCCGGGCGACAGGATCTCGGCCACGCCGTCGGCGCGCACCCACCACAGTGCAGACCAGTCGTCGTCGTAGTGGTCCACGAGCATGCTCACCCGCGGGTGCTGCTCGATGTTGCGCAGCCGCGCGAGCGCCCGCGTGCTCTTGGGCTTGCCGTCGACGCACCAGTACACGGTCTCGGCCGGGTGGGCGGCCGATGCGGCGGCTCGGGATCCGGCGCCCATCGCGAACACGATCGGGACGATATGCGGATCACCGGCGGGGGTCACGGTCGAGAGGCGAGCGACTCGTGCGGCAGCGAACGCGGCGCGGTCCGCGTCGGTGATGCTCATGACTCGAGTGTGGCGGATACCGGGGACCGGTGCGGGCACTGCGAGGCACGATGGACACGTGGACCCCGTGGACGCATTGCGTGAGACGGCGTTCTGGCTCGAACGAGCCCGCGCCGACACCCACCGCGTGCAGGCGTACCGCCGAGCGGCCGCGGTCGTCGCGGCACTTCCGGACGACGAGCGGGAGCGCCGCGCCCGCACCGGCACGTGGACGGACCTCGCGGGCATCGGGCCGAAGACGGCAGCCGTCATCGCCGAATCGTTCAACGGTCTGCCGCAGTACCTCGCCGATCTGCGCCGCGACGCCGAACCGATCGGCGGCGGTGCCCTGCGCCAGGCCTTGCGCGGCGACCTGCACACTCATTCCGACTGGTCCGACGGCGGCAGCTCGATCGAAGAGATGATGACCGTCGCGGCCGCGCTCGGGCACGAGTACTGCGCTCTCACCGACCACTCGCCACGCCTGACGGTCGCGCGCGGGCTCACCGCCGAGCGTTTGCGGCAACAACTCGACGTCGTGGCCGAGCTGCGGGAGCGGATCGCACCGATGCGGATCCTGACCGGGATCGAAGTCGACATCCTCGAGGACGGGTCGCTCGACCAGGAGCCGGGACTTCTCGCCGAACTCGACATCGTCGTCGCGAGCGTGCACTCGAAACTGCGCACCGAACGCGGTGCGATGACTCGCCGCATGCTCGCCGCCGTCGAGAATCCACTGGTCGACGTCTTCGGTCATCCCACCGGGCGCCTCGTCCCCGGTGGTCGCGGCACCCGGCCGGAATCGGCCTTCGACGCCGAGCGGGTGTTCGCCGCGTGCCGCGACGCGGGCACTGCCGTCGAGATCAACAGCAGACCCGAAAGGCGCGATCCACCGCGCCGGCTGATCGAGCTCGCGCGTGATCTCGGCTGCCTCTTCTCGATCGACACCGACGCACACGCGCCGGGGCAGCTCGCGTGGCAGGGCTACGGATGCGAGCGGGCCGAGGCGTGCGGTGTCGACGCCGAGAGCGTCGTCGACACGTGGCCGCTCGATCGGCTCCTGGCCTGGGCGCACTGAAGCTCCGTTGCGCATGCTGTGACCTTGCGACCGGACGACAGGGTCACGCTCCGATTACAGCGTGAGATGTCCACTGCAGTGCGATATCACAGAATCTCGCGCAAACCGAGGACGCCGGGGTGCGACGCGGTTAGTCTCGATCCGCGCAACGACGCGCACACGGCATTGCCGAAGCGATACGTGACAGGGAGCCGGGGACACGGCCGCCGCACCGAATGCGTCGAAAGCTGTTCCACCACAGCATATTCACCAGGTCACGACGCGGTCTCGCGTGCGTACACGCGGTTCGGTACCGACCCGAGAGGGGTGCAATGACGAATCACCTGCGCCGATATGTCGCAGCCGGTGCGACTGTCTCCGCTCTGGGCCTCGCACTGTGCGCGCCCACCGCGAACGCCGATCCTTCGCCCACCACGATCGTGAACGGAATCCTGTCGGTAACACCGGCGTGCCAGGGCATTTCGCGCGACGCAATCATCGAGTGCACGCAGGCCGAGAAGCTCACCACCGAGTTCCCGGTCATGCTCGACTTGAATCCGATCGGCACGCACATCGTCGTCCTCGGTGCGGGCTTGTTCGACGACGGCTCGATGCGTCCCGTGCTCCACAACCGCCTGCAGGCGGCGAAACTGTTGGCGCAGCGTTATCCGTTCACCCCGATCATCGTGAGCGGCGGCGTGCCGAAGAACGGCATCACCGAGGCAGGCGCGATGCACTCGTGGCTCGTCGCCAACGGCATCCCGGACATCCGGATCACCGAAGAGAACACGTCGCGCAGCACGATCGAGAACGCCAAGAACAGCAACGCGATTCTCGCGTCGCGCGGTGCGACGGGCGCGGTCGTCGTGACGAGTCCCGACCACCTGCAGCGCGCGATGATCGACTTCCGTAGTGCATTCGGCGGCCGGATTCCGGTCGCAGGGGTCGTGGCACCCTACCTGTGATCCGGCGTGGCTCAGCTGCGCACCGGGGCGGGCTCGCGCCGTGCCGGTGCGTGGGGAGGTGGCGCGAGGTGTGCGGGATCGAGGTCGACGCCGCGTAGCAACTGTGCGTTCGCCGCCACGACGATCGTCGACAGCGACATCAGGATCGCACCCGCAGCGGGCGGCAGGACGAAGCCGACGGGCGCGAGGACGCCAGCCGCGAGTGGCACCGCGACCACGTTGTAGCCGGCCGCCCACACGAGGTTCTGCCACATCTTGCGGTAACTGGCGTGCGACAGTTCGACGATCGACAGCACCGCGCGCGGATCGTCGCTGACCAGGACGACGCCCGCCGACTCGATGGCCACATCGGTGCCCGCCCCGATCGCGATCCCCACGTCCGCCCGCGCGAGGGCGGGCGCGTCGTTGACGCCGTCGCCCACCATCGCCACCCGGCGCCCCCGCGTCTGCAGTTCGGCGACCTTCGCGTCCTTGTTCTCGGGTAGCACCTGTGCGAACACCTCGTCGATGTCGAGTTCGCGGGCGACGGCATCGGCCACCTGCTGTGCGTCGCCGGTGATCATCGCGACCGAGATGCCGCGGGCGTGCAGGGCGTCGACCGCGGCGCGCGACTCGGGTCGCACCGTGTCCTCGAGCGCGAACGCGCCGAGCACGGTGTCGCCGCGGACGACGTGCAGGATCGAGGCGCCACGCCCCTGCCACGCGCGAGTCGCCTCGTCGACGTCGGCGGGCGGTCGCACGCCCTGCGCGTCGAGCATCGCGGGGCCGCCCACCGACACCTCGCTGCCGTCGACGACTGCGCGGACGCCGCGCCCGGGGAGCGCGCGGAAATCGGTGGCCCGCGGGATCCGGGCCGGGTCGGCCTTCGCGACGATCGCGTGCGCCAGCGGGTGCTCGCTCGGGCGCTCGACCGCGGCGGCGATCGCGAGCAACTCGTCCGCCTCTACCCCGGACGCGGCCGCGACGTCGGTGACCGCGGGTGTGCCCTCGGTGAGCGTGCCCGTCTTGTCGAACAGCACGACGTCGACGGTGCGCATGCGCTCGAGTGCGAGCCGGTTCTTCACGAGCACACCGGACTTCGCGGCCCGCTCGGTCGAAATCGCGATGACCAGGGGAATCGCGAGCCCCAGTGCGTGCGGGCACGCGATCACCAGGACGGTGACGGTGCGGGTGACGGCGTCGTCGACATTGCCCAGCAGCGCCCACACCGCGAAGGTGACGACACCGACGCCCGTGGCGAAGTAGAACAGTGCGGCCGCCGCGCGGTCGGCGAGGGCCTGCGCACGCGACGACGACGCCTGCGCGTCGGCCACGAGCCGTTGGATGCCCGCGAGCGTTGTGTCGTCGCCCACCGCGGTGACGCGGACCGTGACCGAGCTGTCGGTGGCGACGGTGCCCGCGACGACGTCGTCGCCCGCAGTCTTCGCGACCGTGCGCGACTCGCCCGTGATCATGGCCTCGTCCATCTCGGCGCGGCCGTCGACGATCGTGCCGTCGGCGGGGACACGGCCGCCCGCGCGCACCAGGACGACATCGCCTGCCGCGAGCTCGTCGACCGGCACCTCGCGCACGTCGTCGTCCTTCCCGAGCACCTCGGCGACGTCGGGGAGCAACGCGGCGAGGGCGTCGAGTGCGCTGCTCGCCGACCCCAGCGCACGCATCTCGAGCCAGTGGCCGAGCAGCATGATGACGATGAGCAGCGCGAGCTCCCACCAGAAGTCGAGGTCGAAGTCGCCGATGTGCAGGCTCGTCGCCCACGACGCGACGAAGGCGACCGTGATCGCCATCGCGATGAGCAACATCATTCCGGGCGTGCGCGAACGGATCTCGCTCCACGCGCCGGTGAGGAACGGTGTGCCGCCGTACGCGAACAGCACCGTACCGATCACCGGCGCGATCCATGTGGCGCCGGGAAAGTCGGGCACGTGGTAGCCGAGTAGATCGGCGAACATGTGGCTGAACGCGACCACCGGGATCGCGAGCACGAGCGAGACCGAGAATTTGCGACGGAAGACGTCCGCGTGCGAGCCGTGTCCCGCGTGTCCGCCGTGCATCTGGTGTTCTTCGTGTTCGCTCATGCCGCGTCCCTCCGGAACTCGCTACAGGCTGGTGGCGATGTTCTCCATCGTGGTGATCTCGGCCTGCTGTGTCTCGACGATCTGGTGCGCGAGGGCGACGGCGTCGGGGTTCTCGCCGGTGTCGATCTCCGTCTGCGCCATCTCGACGGCGCCCTGGTGGTGCGCGATCATCTGAGTCAGGTACAACTTGGCCGCGTCGACTCCCTGCGCGTCGGCGAGCGCGTTCATGTCGTCCTCGCTCATCATCCCGCTGTGACCGTCCATGGCACCGGAATCCGTGTCGCCCTGACTCATGTCGCCGTGACCCATGTCGTCGTGGTTCGTGTCGCCCTGCTCGGTCTCCGCCGAGACACCCCAGGTCGTGAGCCATCCGTTCATGGTCTCGATCTCCGGCCCCTGCGCGTCCTTGATCTGCTGCGCGAGCTCGACGACACGCGGGTCGATGTCGGGCTTGGCGAGAATCATGTCGCTCATCTCGACGGCCTGCTCGTGGTGCGGGATCATGCCCTGCACGAACGCGACATCTGCGTCGTTGTGTGCACTGTCGCCGTGCTCGCCGTGACCGGTGGCGGCGGTGTCCGACGTGGCGGTCTGCGAGGCGGCGGTCGTGTCCGTGTCGGTGTCGTTCGAGCCGCAGCCTGCGAGGGCGAGGACGATTGCTGCGGCGGCCGCTCCTGCTGCGAGGGGCTTCCCTGTTGCCGGAGACTTCATGGATATTCCTTTCGGGGGCTGCATTGCCTGCGGATCGGCTGTCATTGGCCGACAAAAACCAACATACCCGCACGGATGTACGGGTATCGCTAGAATCGAGAACGATGACCGACACCACCGCCACCGATCCCGAACGCGTCGCGCAGGCCCGCGAGCGGCTGATCAGCCGCGACGAGGCCGCGCGGCTCAGCAGCATCCTCAGCCTGCTCGCCGACCCGACGCGCACCCGCGTGCTGTACGCGCTCGACGCGGCCGACGAGCTGTGTGTCGGTGACATCGCTCTCACCCTCGAGCTCGGGGAGGATGCCGTCGGCTACGCGCTGCGCATCCTGCGCACCGCGGGCATGGTCGCTCGCCGCAAGCAGGGGCGCACCGTGTACTACCGGCTCGCGGACGGTTTTCCCGAGCCGCTGCGGATGCACTGCCTGCGCCGGCTCGTCGAGATCTCCGACGTCGCTGCCGACGACTGAGTCCGAGTCGGCAACGCACGGGCCGGGAACTCGAGCGACGGTCGATTCGTCCTATTCTGTGAGCAGGTGGCGACCATGCCCCCTACCGACACCACAGAGAGAGCGATGACCAGCGCCGAGCGCAGATCACCCGACCCTGTTCCGAAACCCGAGCCGGGGACGGCGGTGAGGCCGCGATGACGCTCCTCACCATCGGCCTCGGCATCCTCGTCGTCGTGGTGATCACCGCGCTCACGGGCTACTTCGTGGCGCAGGAGTTCGCCTACATGTCCGTCGACCGGTCGCGTCTGCACGCGCAGGCCGAGGCGGGCGACGCATCCGCCGCGCGTGCGCTCACGGTCACCCGCCGCACGTCGTTCATGCTCTCGGGCGCGCAACTCGGCATCACCGTCACCGGCCTGCTCGTCGGCTACGTCGCCGAGCCGCTCATCGGGCGCGCCTTCGGCGACCTCCTCGGCGGCTTCGGTGTCCCGATCGCGCTCGGTGTCGGTGTCGGCGCCGTCGTCGCGGTGCTGTTCTCGACCTTCGTGCAGATGATCTTCGGCGAGTTGTTCCCGAAGAACCTCGCGATCGCCCGGCCCGATCCGGTCGCGCGCAGGCTCGCGCTGTCCACCACGATCTACCTGCGGTTGTTCGGGTGGCTGATCACTCTCTTCGACCAGTCGTCGAACCTGTTGCTGCGCGCGCTGCGCATCGAACCGGTGCACGACGTCGAGCACTCGGCCACGCCGCGGGATCTCGAACACATCGTCGCCGAGTCGCGCGACGCGGGCGAGCTGCCGCGTGAGCTGTCGACGCTGCTCGACCGAATTCTCGACTTCCCCACCCGCACAGCAGAACACGCGATGATCGCACGCTCACGGGTCGACACCGTCGACGCCGACGACACGGTGCGCGACGTGCTCGCGCGCATGAGCACCGGACATACGCGCTATCCCGTCGTGGGCGACACGGTCGACGACCTCGTCGGCGTCGTGCACCTGCACGACCTGCTCGGCGCGGTCGACCCGGACGCTCCGGCCCGCGACGTCGCGCGGCCCGCGGTGCTGGTACCCGAGTCGCTTCCGCTCGGCCGTGTGCTCACCCAGCTCACCGAGGCCGACGACGAAATGGCGCTCGTGGTCGACGAATACGGCGGTTTCGCAGGCGTCGTCACGATCGAGGACGTCGCGGAAGAGCTCGTCGGGGAGATCGAGGACGAGCACGACCCGCGGGGCGACTCGGTCGAAGGCAGTGCCGACAGCGGCTGGCCGATGCCCGGCGATCTGCACCTCGACGAGCTGGATCGCCTCGTCGGTCACGCCCTGCCCGACACCGACGCCGAAACCCTCGCAGGTCTCGTGCTCGACAGGTTCGGTGGACTGCCCGCGGTGGGCGACGCCGTCGACATCGACCTCGCGGCCGACCCCGCCGACCTCGTGGCCGACAGCGCGCCGCCGCGCCGGTATCTCACCGCCGAGGTGCTCGAGATCGGCAACCATGTGCCCGCGTTGCTACGAGTCACGCTGACACGAGCCGAGGAGACCGGCGATGAGTAATCCCTGGGTAGTCGTCGCCGTCACGATCGGATTGATCGCGGCGAGCGCCTTCTTCGTCGCGGTCGAGTTCGCGCTCATCGCCGCGCGCCGACATCGCCTCGAGGACGCCGCGCCGCGCAGCCGCTCGGCACGCGCCGCGCTGCGCAGCAGTTCCGAACTGTCGGTGCTGCTGGCGGGCTCTCAGCTCGGCATCACGGTGTGCACTCTTGCGCTCGGCGCGACCACGAAACCCGCTGTGCACCATTGGCTCACACCGCTCTTCCACGAATGGGGCACGCCGCTGTGGGTCGCGGACGTGCTCGGGTTCGTGCTCGCGCTCGTCATCGTCACCTTCCTGCACCTCGTCGTAGGCGAGATGGCGCCCAAGTCGTGGGCCATCGCGCACCCCGAGAAGTCGGCGACGCTCCTCGCGCTCCCGATGCGCGCGTTCATGTGGGTCACGCGGCCGGTGCTCACACGGCTCAACCGCCTCGCCAATTGGTGCCTGCGGAAGGTAGGTGTCGAACCCGTCGACCAGGTCGGCTCGGGTCAGGACTCCGACACGCTGCGCCACCTCGTCGAACACTCGGCCACTGTCGGAACGCTCGACGAAAGGTACAGCGACTACCTCACCAGCGCACTCGAACTCGAGAAGCTCACGGTGCGCGAGGTGATGCGGCCCGGTGCACGGCCGAGCGGAGTCGACGTCACCGCGAGTATCGACGCCATCCGCCGCGAAGCAGATCGCAGCGGGCACCTGCGGCTCGTCGTGCGCGACGGCGAGCGCATCGTGGGCGTCGTGCACGTGCGGGATGCGCTCAAGGCCGACGCGTCGGCGACCGCACGCGAGTTGATGCGGCCGGTACTCACGGTCGACGCCGCGGCGCCCGTGTACGAAGCGCTCGGCACGATGCGGGAGACGCGTGGTCATCTCGCGGTCGTCACGGACGGTGTCGAGGGGAGGAGCGTCGTCGGTGTCGTGACGCTCGCCGACGTGCTCGCGCGGCTACTCCCCGTGGCCACCGCGATATGACGGTGGCGTTCACTCGACACCGAGCGCCCCGTGCCGGCCCACGTCATGCGAGTAGCGGTATCGAATTGCGGTGTGCCGGGAGTGGTTCGCTCGGCCCGAGTGGTGTCGGTGGTGGCGTGAACCACGGCATCTTGTCGTCGTCGTGGATGTCGACGGTCCAGCCGCTGTGGTGCACGAACCGGTGATGGTGGGTGCAGAGCAGGACGAGGTTGTCGAGGTCGGTGGGTCCGCCGTCGATCCACGGGACGACGTGATGGGCTTCGGTCCATCCGGTCGGTGCCCCGCAACCGGGGAAGGCACAGCCACGATCGCGCACCCGCAGTGCACGACGCTGTGACTGGGTGACGAGGCGTGTGGTGCGGCCCATCGCGAGCGGCACCCCCACGTCGTCGACCACGACCGGTGTCACGTCGGAATCACACGCGGTCTTTCGGGCAGCCGCGATCGACAAGGTTCCGCCCCACGGTGTCCAGGGCACACGTATGCCGTTGTCTCTGCCTCCGGCCGCTCGGGTCGCGTCGCCGCCACTGCCCGCGCCACCACCCCGGTCGCCGTACCCGCCGGCATCGCCCTCACTCGTGAGGTCCACACCCTGTTCACGGAGATCTTGTTCTCGGATCACCACTGTGAGGTGTGGTCGTTCGCCGGCCTCGTCGCCGGTGAGCCCGGCGCCGAGGAACCGGCGTACCACCTCGGTCAGGGCGTCGGCGCGGCGCTGCGACGGTGGGCGTGGATCACGGGTCCCGTCGTCGGCGGGGCGCGGTGCCGACAGCTTCGACAACGCCGCCTGCAGCATCTCACCCGACTCGGCATCCAGGTCACCCCGCAACGCATACCGGCCGTTCAAGGTCCGTGAGAGGTCGAACCGGTTCAGATCGGTGCGTTCACTGTGCCGGACTTCGCCGGTGTCGAATGTCGCGTCCAGGGTGTCCTTCACCCGCCGCATCCCACCCACTGTGCCGCGGATGCCGGAGGCGAGGAAGAACGCCTCCCGGCATTCCCGACGCGCCTCCGCGAATGCCTCCGGCTCGTCCACCGCATTCGGGAACCCACCGGGCAGATTCTCGAAGAACGAACACATGATCGCCGCATGACGCGCCGACACCTCACCGGCGGCGACCGCATCCGCGATCTCCGGCTCCCGCAGCAATGACCCCGCGAGACCCACGATTGCGCGTGCTTCCCCGATCTCCAACAGGGTGTGCGCCGCCAACCATGCCGCACCATCGCGATACCCGGCCTCGACCGCCACGCGGCGGACCTCGACCTCCCCCATCATCGCGACACGCCTCGCCTGCAATTCGGCGATCGTGCGCGAAACTTCGATGACCCGCGTGAGCAACTCGCCGTCGCTCAACTGCCACGGCTCACCGCGCGTCGTCTCTATCGAATCCCCCAGCCCCATGAACGAACCTTAGTTCGAACACAGTTTCGAAGTCAACGGTTCCGCGTAACAATCTTCGGAAACCACCATCCACACCAACCGCACTGCCGCACAGCACAACCCCCACCGCGCGGTCACGATGTCACATCGTGTGCATCCAACGCACACACCGTCACATTGTGACCGCACGGCCGAGGCGGACTCCGGCCTTACGAACGTACGAGTCGCGCGATGGCGTCGCTGACTTCCTTGAGCTTCACCTCGGCCTCGGGGCCGCCCGCCGCGGCCGCGTCGACGACGCAGTGTCCGATGTGGTCTTCGAGGAGGCCGGTGGCGACGGCTTGCAGCGCCTTGGTCATCGCGGCGACCTGCGTGAGAATGTCGATGCAGTACTTCTCGTCCTCGACCATGCGTTGAAGTCCGCGAGCCTGGCCCTCGATGCGGCGCAATCGCTTGAGATAGTCCTCCTTCGAGCTGATGTAGCCGTGGTGATGGGGCTTGTCGAGTGCGTCGGTCATCGTGAAACCACCTTGTCGGTAACGGGATTCGGGTGTGTCGTGTCGACGGCTGTCGAGCGGAACCGGCGCAGACGCAGGCTGTTGCCTACCACGAATGCCGACGAGAACGCCATCGCGGCACCCGCAAGCATCGGGTTGAGCAGGCCGGCGGCCGCGAGCGGGAGTGCCGCGACGTTGTACGCGAACGCCCAGAACAGGTTGCCCTTGATCGTGCGGAGTGTGCGCCGCGACAGGCGGATCGCGTCGACCGCGGCTCGCAGGTCGCCGCGCACGAGTGTCAGGTCGCTCGCTTCGATCGCGACGTCGGTGCCGGTGCCCATTGCGAGCCCGAGGTCGGCAGTCGCGAGCGCGGCTGCGTCGTTGACGCCGTCGCCGACCATGGCGACGACCTTGCCGCCCCGCTGCAACCGGGCGACGGCCTCGACCTTCTCCTGTGGCAGGACTTCCGCGATCACGTCGTCGACGCCTACCTGCGCGGCGACTGCCCGTGCCGCGGCTTCGTTGTCGCCGGTGAGGATCACCGGCGTGAGGCCGAGTTCGCGCAGCTGCCTGATCGCCTCGGCCGACGTCGGTTTGACCGCGTCGGCGACGACGAGGACGCCTCGCGCAATGCCGTCCCACGCGACGGCGATCGCGGTGCGGCCCTGCGCTTCCGCGTCGAGGCGCACCTGGTCGAGTGCGTCCGGCAGGGGTGCGCCGCGATCGGTGAGCAGTCGCGGTCGGCCGACGAGCACCGTGTGGCCGTCGACTGTGCCTTCGACACCGAGACCTTCGATGTTCGCGAAGTCGGTGACGCCCGGCAACGTGGAGCGATCGGCTGCGGCCGCCGCGATCGCCCGCGCGATCGGGTGTTCGGAGCCGTGCTCGACGGCGCCCGCGATGCGTAGCAGGTCGTTCTCGGATTCGCCGGGCGCAGTGGCGATGTCGAGCAGCGCCATGACGCCGGTGGTGACGGTGCCGGTCTTGTCGAGCACCACGGTGTCGATGCGTCGCGTCGACTCGAGCACTTCGGGGCCCTTGATCAGGATGCCGAGTTGTGCGCCGCGCCCGGTGCCGACCATGAGTGCCATCGGTGTGGCGAGGCCGAGCGCGCACGGGCACGCGATGATGAGCACCGCGACGGCTGCCGTGAAGGCGGCGGCGACGGAACCCCCTGTGCCGAGCCAGAATCCGAGAGTCGCGACGGCAAGCGCGATGACGACCGGCACGAAGATGCCGGAGATGCGGTCGGCGAGACGCTGCGCCTTCGCCTTGCCGGTCTGGGCGTCCTCGACGAGCCGCGCCATCTGTGCGAGTTGCGTGTCGGCCCCGGTGCGTTCGGTGCGCACCACGATGCGTCCGCCGACGTTGACGGTCGCACCGGTGACCTGTGTTCCGGGTGACACCTCGACGGGGACGGACTCGCCCGTGAGCATCGACTCGTCCACCGCGGACGCGCCTTCCACGACGACGCCGTCGGCCGCGATCTTCTCACCCGGGCGCACGACGAACTCGTCGCGCACCGCGAGTTGCTCGACAGGGATACGGATTTCGCGTCCGTCGCGCCGTACCGCGACGTCCTTGGCGCCCATCTCGAGCAGCGCGCGCAGGGCGGCGCCCGCTCGACGCTTCGAGCGTGCTTCGAAGTATCGGCCCGCGAGGATGAAGGTGGTGACACCTGCGGCGGCTTCGAGATAGATGTTGGCGGTGCCGTCCATGCGCGCGATGGTCAGTTCGAACGGGTGCGTCATGCCGGGCGTGCCCGCGCTGCCCCAGAACAGGGCGTACACCGACCACGCGAAGGCCGCGAGCGTCCCCATCGACACGAGGGTGTCCATCGTCGCGGTGCCGTGCTTCAGGTTCGTCCACGCCGCGAGGTGGAACGGCCACGCGCCCCATACGACAACGGGCGCCGCGAGCGTGAGCGAAAGCCACTGCCAGTTCGTGAACTGCAGCGCCGGGATCATCGCCATCGCGATCACCGGCACACTCAGCACGAGCGACACCAGCAGTCGCCGGCGCAACGTCGCCGTGGGATCGGCGTCGGCGACCGGCCCGGCGTCGTCCTGCGTGGCGGGCGGGGCCGGCAGCTGCGC
The DNA here is from genome assembly GCF_012726205.1 of Rhodococcus sp. HNM0569. Taxonomy (GTDB): domain Bacteria; phylum Actinomycetota; class Actinomycetes; order Mycobacteriales; family Mycobacteriaceae; genus Rhodococcus_F. Next base: position 90,827 of record NZ_JAASAE010000014.1, read on the forward strand.
GGTGTATCCCGCCTGCTCGACGGTGTCGACGAGCTGTTCGGCCGTGACGTCGCCCGCTACCTCCACGCGCGCCTTCTCGGTGGCGTAGTTGACGCTCGCGGTGACGCCGTCGAGCTTGTTGAGCTTGCGTTCGACGCGGTTGGCGCACGACGCACAGGTCATGCCGCCGATCTCGAGTTCGATGTGGGTGGGTGCGGGCGCGAAGTCGGTCACCGCTTCTCCTCGGCTGTTCAGCGGGCTGGTCAGTGCCCGTGTGGGACGCCCGGGTCGGTGGGTACCACCGTCTCCGTCGGTGCGTGGGGAGCCGGTGCGTCGGGTTCGGGGCCGATCGCGGCACCGGCGCCGTACGCTGCCGCGAACACGACGACCAGGAGTGCCGCGAATCCGGCGAGCGCCAGCGCGGGTTTCATGACGGGCTACTCGGCGAGTGCGTAGCCGGCTTCGTCGACCGCGGTGGCGATCGCGCTGTGCTCGATCGGTGCCGAGGCCCCGATCGTGACGCGTCCACTCGTGAGGTCGACGTCGACAGCCTCGACGCCGGGGATCTCGCCTATCTCCTCGCGTACGGACGCGACGCAGTGCTCGCACGTCATGCCGGTGACGGTGACCTCGACGGTGTTGGAAGATTCGGCTGCGGTCATGGTGTTACTCCTCGGGTAGCGTCTGATGCGATTCATACGGTACCCCCCTATGGTATGCCAGGCAAGGGTTTGTGAGCGGGGACCTCCTCGGGCCTGGAATAGTCGGGGACGTGGAAAACGTCGTCGAGCTGTCCGTTGCTGACGCGGGCGAGCTTCTCACGCTGCAACGCGCGGCATACGTGACCGAGGCGCAGGCACACGACGACCTCCGACTGCCGCCGCTGAGGCAAACCGTCGACGAGCTCTCGGACGAACTCGGCGATCCGAGTGTCCGTGCGTTCGGCCTGCGCGACAGTCGCGCACGATTGACTGCGGCGGTGCGGATGGTTTTCTCGCCGAGCGAGCCGGAGACGGTCGAGGTGGGGAGGCTGATCGTGGCTCCGGACCTGCAGGGTGGTGGCCGAGGATCCCGATTGCTGCAATTGGTGGAGGACCGCCTTCCGCCCGGTGTCACACGACTGTTGCTGTTCACCGGCGAACGAAGTGACGCAAACCTGCGGCTGTATATCCGCTTCGGGTACCGCGAAACCCACCGCACCGCGACGTCGGCGGGCTATCGCATGGTCCACCTCGTGAAACAGGTGGAGTGACTGCGCCCGGTCGACGCGCGCCCGGTCGCCTACTCCCGGACAATGAGCCCTATGACCGATCGCGGATTCACCAGCACTCAGCTCGCGGCCCGCGCTGCGTACCTGCTCCGCGGTAACGACCTCGGCACCATGACCAGCGCTGCCCCGCGCCTGTATCCGCACATGTGGAGCTGGGATGCCGCGTTCGTCGCGGTCGGGCTCGCGCCGCTCAGCGTCGAACGTGCGGTCGTCGAGCTCGACACCCTGCTGTCGGCGCAGTGGAAGAACGGCATGATTCCGCACATCGTGTTCGCGAACGGCGTCGACGGCTATTTCCCGGGCCCTTCACGCTGGCTCACGCAGTCGCTCGCGGCGCACGCGCCGTCGCACACCCACACGTCCGGCATCACCCAGCCGCCGGTGCACGCCATTGCGGTGCAGCGCATCCTCGACCACGCGCGACGGCACGGGCGCAGCACGCGCGCCGTGGCCGAAGAGTTCCTCGACCGACGGTGGCCGGACCTCGTGCGCTGGCACCGTTGGCTCGCGACGGCACGGGACATCGACGGCAACGGGCGCATCGCGCTCTACCACGGGTGGGAGTCCGGCATGGACAACTCACCGCGCTGGGACGCGCCCTATGCGGGTGTCGTCGCGGGTTCGATGCCCGAGTATCTGCGCGCCGACCTCGACGTCGTCACCGACGCGCGCCAGCGGCCCACAGATGTCGAGTACGACCGCTACCTGTGGCTGCTCGAGGAGATGAAAGCCGTGCGATACGACGACACCGAACTCGCGAAGGTGATGAGCTTCGCGGTCGAGGACGTCTTCGTCAGCGCCGTGTTCTCGATGGCGTGCCAGGTGCTCGCGGCGATCGGCGAAGAGCACTCGATGCCGCGCGCCGACGTTCGAGATCTGAACTCGTGGGCGGATCGTTTCCAGCAGGGCGTCGTCGCGACCACCGACGCGCGTTCGGGCGCGGCGAAGGACTTCGACATCCGCAGCGGCCGCTGGGTCGCCACCGAAACTCTCGCGATGTTCGCGCCGCTCCTGTGCGGCGGACTCGACCGCGATGTCGAGCGAGTGCTGCTCCGCACGTTCGAGGGCCCGAAGTTCTGCGGTCACCCCGACTTGCGTTACGCGGTACCGCCGTCGACGTCGCCGGTGTCGCGTGAGTTCCGGCCCCGCGAGTACTGGCGTGGGCCCGTGTGGCCGGTGATGACCTGGCTGTTCTCGTGGGCCTTCGCGCGACGCGGCTGGGCCGAGCGCGCCTATCTGCTCAAGTCGGAGGGTCTGCGGCAGGCCGCCGACGGCAGCTTCGCCGAGTACTACGAGCCGTTCACGGGCGCGCCGCTCGGCTCGATGCAACAGTCCTGGACGGCCGCCGCCGTGCTCGACTGGCTGGGCTGACTCGCCGATGCGCGAGAACACTCGCTTCGCCCCGCGCGCCGCGGTGGGCAGGGCGCTGGCGCAGAGCGTGTGCGTCGGTGTCGGGCTCGGTGTGTTCGCCGCGTACGCGGTCGTTCTCGTCTTGCAGGAGACTCGTGTCGCGTGCGACCCGGCGGGCTCGGGCCGGGTGTGCCCCGACGGCGTCGCCTATGCGGTACCGGCAGCCGCGACGATCGCGCTGGTTGCGGTCGTTGCGTTTCCGTTTCTGCTCGCGAGACAGCTGCGCCCCGCGTCGGCGGAGGACCGTCGCACGGTGTCCGCCGTGCTCGGTGCGGCGGCAGGTGTGCCGCTCGCACTCGCCGGTGCCGGTTGCCTGGTGGCTGCGGTGGCCGGCAGCGCAGGCGCGGCGGCCTGGCTCGGTGCCGTGCTGCTGACGCCTGCGGGCGTCGTGCTGTGTGTGACGAGACGTCTCGGCCGTCTGCTCGCTCTCACGTCCTGCGTCGCAGGCGTGGCCGTGTGCCTCGTCGTCGGCACGGTCTCGGTGCTCACACTGCCGGCTCTCCTCGCCGCGGCGGGGCTGTGCGCAGGGTCTGCCGTCGCGCGAGCACCCGCCTGACCGCAGTGCTCGGCTGCGCGAGTTCGCCTCCGGCGGCGCAGGCGCCCGACTACCCTCGAACACGTGGCTGTGCAGCCTCCTCCGAAGAAGACGTGGCCGTGGGTCGTCGGCGGGCTCGCGCCTGCGGGCGCCCAGGTCACGGCGACCGCGGGCCAGGGAGAATCGGGTGCTCGGGGACAGTCCGGGAGTCGGGCCCCCTCCGGCCCTGCCTCGCCGTCGCTCCCGACGAACGGCGTGTTGAAGGTGGGCACCGACATCACCCCCGGCGAGTACGCCGTGACACCCACGTCGGGTATGGGGTACTGGGAGCGGTTGTCGTGCCTCACCGGCGAATTCGAGTGCATCATCGCGAACGACCTCGTCGACGGCAGCGGCTATCTGTCGGTCATGCCGTCGGACACGGCCGTGCGCGTGCGCGACGTACGGCTCGAGAAGACGTCGGACACGCCGAGCGGCAACAGCGGCAACAGCGGCACCGGTGGAAACAGCGGCTCGATGCCGGCGGGCATCGACGCGCAAGGTTTCGTGGGGGTCACGGCGGCACGATGCAATGCCTCCGACCCCGCGGTCGCGGCGGCGCGCACGAGCGCGTCGATGGTCGCGATCTGCCAGACGGGCGCGGGCCGGTTGTACTATCGCGGCGCGCGGTCGAGCGACGGTGCGGGAATCGAAATCGACGACCCGACACGCACTTCCGACGGATTCCAGGTGACGAACGAAGGCGTCACCTATCGGCTGAACTCCAGTGCGCTCGTCATCACGCGCGGTTCCGAGGAGCTGTCGAACGAGCCGGTGATCGAGTACTGGTCGGGCCCGTGAACTCTCACGCCGGGCACACGGCGTCGGTGATGTACGAGGCGAGCTCGGCGTGCGTCATGTGCCTTGCGGGCGAAAGCAATTCGGCGTAGATCGCACTCACCATGAACTCGACGGCGGCCTGCGGGTTGGGCTTCAGATGTTCGGCGAGTGCCGAACCGACCACGTGCGACAGGGCTCGATCGGTGACCACGTCGACCAGCGTCTCGTGGCCCGCCGAGCGGATGAGCCATGGCGTCAACGCGGATCCGTCGATGCGGAGCGCGGCCTGCAGTGCGTCGTTGCCGGCATTGTGGTCGAGCACCTCGCGCACCAGCATGTACACCGTCTGCCGGGGTTCGTCGGCGAAACGCAAGCGGCCGAGGACGAGTCGTTCGAGCGAATCGAGTTCCCAGGTCACGACGAATGCGACCAGCCGGTCCTTCGACGCGTATCGACGGTAGATGGTGGCCCGGCTGATCCCGGCCTCGCGCGCGACGTCCGCGAGCGTGAGGGCGCCGATGCCGACCCGGCGCACCACCGCGCGAGCCGCGTTGATCACGTCGTCGCTGTCGACCATCGTCACAGGGTATCCGTCGAGCGATCCAGCCCATCTCCGTGAGACTCTATTGCCAAATATGTCTCACATGTGCGACGGTCGAGCGCATGGATGTATCGTCCGCATCGGCCAGTCGCACCGGCGGCGAGTCGCCGTGGGATTCGCAGCATCGCGAGTTCGACTACGAGATCCGCGACGTCGAGGGAGTGTTCCCGCCGGGCCTGCACGGCGTGCTGTACCGCATCGGGCCGGGCCGGCTCGACGTCGGCGGGCATCCCGTCCACCACATCTTCGACGGCGACGGCATGGTGTCGCGCCTCGACCTCGCGCCCGGTCGCCTCCACTACCGCAATCGGTACGTGCGGACGCGCAGCTTCGCCGAGACCACCGCACGCGGGCGGCCGCCCAAGGGCTTCGGTACCCAACGTGTGGGCGGCCCGCTCGCCAACGCCCTCCGGTTTCCCGACAATCTCGCCAACACGAACGTCCTCGTCCACGACGACGCCCTGTACGCGCTGTGGGAAGGGGGCCGTCCGCACCGGCTCGACGCGGACAGCCTGCACACGTACGGCCCGGAGTCGTTCGGCGGCGCGCTGAAACGGCTCGGTGCGTTCTCGGCGCACCCGAAACGCGACCCGCGCACCGGCGAAGTCTTCAACTTCGGACTGGACTTCTTCCCGCGGCCCACCATTCGCTGCTACCGGCTCGACCGCGCGGGCACACTCCACGGCATCGCGTCGGTCCCGATCCCGTCGCTGGGATTCGTGCACGACTTCGCGCTCACCGAGCGGCACATGGTGTTCGTCCTGGGTCCGCTGGTGGTGCGGCACCCGATTCCCGTCGCATTGGGGCTGCGCCCGTTCGACCACGCGCTGTCCTACGAGCCGGACCGCGGAACCAGGATCGTGCTGGTCCCCCGGGACGGCGGCGAGCCCACCGTCTTCGAGCACGACGCGTTGCTGTACTTCCATGTCACGAACGCGCACGAGGACGGCGATCGCACGGTCGTCGAGCTCGTCGCGCACGACGGCGACGCGGGCTGGGCCGGGTGGAACCGCCACCTGCACGACTACCGAGGCAACGCGGGCCCGGCCTTCGGCGGCACCCTCACCCGGCTGGTCGTCGACCGAAGGGCGCGGCGCGTCACCTCCTCGGTGCTGAGCGAGAACGGCTGTGAATTCCCGCAACTCGATCCGCGTGTCGCCGCGTCGCGGCACCGGCACACCTACCTCGCGGAGGCGTCCACCACGGGCGGCGATCCCGACTCGATCGCCACGATCGATCACGACACCGGCGCCGCGCGTCGCTATGTCGCGGACGACGGCAACACGATCTGCGAACCGCTGTTCGCGCCCGACCCCGATACGGCCGGCGAGGGTCGAGGCTGGCTGCTGAGCCTCGAACACCAGCCCCGACGACACGCCAGCCGGTTGATCGTGCTCCGCGCGGACCGGCCCGACGACGGACCCGTCGCGGCTGCACAACTGCCGCACCATGTTCCGATGACCGGACAAGGTAGCGCGCAAGCCCGGTCCTTCAGGGCCGGGTTAGCGC
>NZ_JAASAE010000015.1 GCF_012726205.1 Rhodococcus sp. HNM0569
CACCGACGGCAGATCCCTCGACCACGCCACCTTCAGCTCGCCGACCTTCGCCACGTACAGCTTCCGGTTCGGGCGGATCGAGAAGCCGTTGCGAGTGAGCCGGATCGCCTGCCGGTTGTCCTTGCGGGACCGGAACCGCGGCGCCCCGACCTTGCGGCCCCTGCGTTTGCCGGACATCGAGTCGAACCAGTTCCGATAGGCGCGCCGCGCATCTTGGCAGGCCTGCACCAACACCACCGACGCCACCTCGGCCAGCCACGCCCGCTGTGGAGTCTTCTTCGCTGCGGTGACTACCTGTTTCTGTACGTCGGTATCCGAGAGCTTCACCCCGGCCGCATACGCATCCTGCCGGGCGCGCAGTGCATCGTTGAACACNACTACGTTCTCCGGTCAGATCTTCCCGCGGCGCGGGCTGTCGGTCGACTTCGGCGGCTCGTGGATCCTGCCGCGTCTGATCGGCCTGCACCGGGCGAAGCGGCTCGTGATGCTCGGCGAGATGCTCGGCACCGACGACGTCGACCAACTCGGTCTCGTATCGCACGTCGCCGCACCGGGTGCCGCACTGTCGACGGCACTCGAGCTCGCGCACCGGCTCGCGGACGGCCCGACGCTCGCGATCACGCAGTCGGCGCGGCTGCTCGAACGTGGCGTCACCCGCACGCTTGCCGAAGCACTCGACGACGAAGCGCGCGTACAGGCGGTCAACTTCGCCACCGACGCGCCGGCGGCCGTCGCCGCATTCCGCGACAAGACGGCGCCGACGTTCACCGGCGACTGGCAGGTACCGCAGGCCGACTCGGGCGAGCCCGTACGATAGCGGCGTGGATCTGCACCTCGTCACGTACTTCGTTGCCGTGGTCGACCACGGCGGCATCACGCGTGCCGCGCAGTCCCTCTACATCTCGCAGCCGTCGCTGTCGCAGGCCATTCGCACGCTCGAACGGCGCCTCGGCGTCACACTGTTCGACCGCACGGGCCGTCGCCTCGAGCTCACCGAGGCCGGGCGGCGGCTCGACGTCGCGGCGCGGCGGATCCTCGCCGACGTGGCGCGCGCGAAGGACAAGGTCGCCGCCGTGCGCGAACTCGAGGCGGGCCGCGTCGACGTCGTCACCTATTCGGCGTTCTCGCTCGACCCGCTCGTCGACATCGTGCGCCTGTTCCGCGAACGGTTCCCGAAGATCACGGTGCGCATCGTCGCCGCCGACGGGCCCGCGGGCGTCCTCACCGCGATCCGCCGCGGCGACGCCGAACTCGGAGTCATCGACACCACGGCCGACACCAGTTCGCTCACGGTGCTCCCGCTCGCCGAGCAAGAGCTCGTGCTCGCGATGCCACCCGACATCGCGGCCGGCTTGCCCGACCCGGTGCCACGGCCGCTCGTACGCGACGTCCCGCTCGTCGTGGATCTCGCGAACCAGAGCGACACCGAACTGCTGAGCGACGTGTTCGCGGAAGGCGCGGCGAATGTCGTCGTCGACTGCGTCCATCCCACCGCGACATGGGAACTCGTGGTGCGCGGCGCCGGGGCCACGATCTTGCCTCGGCGAGTCGCGCACGACCAGCTGCCCGGCAGCGTCGTCCGCTCGCTCGACCCGCCGGTCGTGCGCTCGGCGGGCATCGTGTTGCGATCGGGACGCCCGTCGCCCGCCGCTGTCGCCTTCCTGTCCGTCGCACATGCCGACTATCCACCCCCGAGCGAGTAGGGCGGTCATGGAGTTGCGTCAGATCGAATACTTCCTCGCGGTCGTCGAGCACGAGGGAATCAACGGTGCCGCAGCGGCTCTCGGTGTCGCACAGCCGACCGTGTCGCAGGCACTGCGCGGGCTCGAACGCGAACTCGGCGTGCAACTGTTCCACCGCATCGGTCGCGGCATGGTCCTCAGCGCCGCGGGGCGCACGATGGTCGGACCCGGCAGACAGATCCTGCGCGACGTCACCGCCGTCGAGGATCTGCTTGCCACCGCAGGCGGCGAACTCGTCGGCAAACTCGACATCATGGCGTTTCCGGCGCTCGCGGTGGACCCCCTCGTCGGCCTGATCGCCGACTTCCGACGCGCCTACCCCAAGGTCACGGTGCGGTTCACGGACCTGCGGGAAGAAGCGCAGGCCGCGTCGGTCATCCGCGACGGGCACTGCGAGTTCGTCGTCGCGCACCTCCCGATCGACGACGCATCGCTCGAGGTCGAGGTGCTCGGCAGCCAGGAGTACTGGCTGGTCTACCCGCCCGGCACCGACATACCACCGGGCCCGGTCGCGTTGGGCGACCTGCCGCAGATCCCGATGGTGTTCGTGCCACGCGGGCACTCGCTCGCGGACGAGATCGAGGAGGCGATCCGGGTCGCGGGAGCGCGGCTGCCACTCGCGGTGCTCGCCGAACACCGCGAGGAGCGGTTGCCGATGGTGCTCGCGGGCATCGGCGGCACCATCCTCGAACGCACGATGGCCGAATCGGCGGCGGACCGCGCCGTCGTGCGGCCCACGTCGCCGCGTTTCGAACGGCCCTTCGGCCTCGCATACGATCCGACGACGCTGTCGCCCGTCGGCCGGGCCTTCGTCGACATGGTGCGAGCCGCGGGGCTCACACCGCACTGACCGCCCGACATCCCGGTCACGGCTGTGTCAGGCGACGCGTTCGAACACCGCGGCGAGGCCCTGCCCACCGCCGATGCACATCGTTTCCAGTCCGTATCGCGCGTCGCGGCGCTGCATCTCCCGCGCCATCGTGGCAAGCATGCGCACACCCGTCGCTCCCACCGGGTGCCCGAGCGAGATTCCGGATCCGTGGACGTTGGTGCGCGCGAAATCGTCTGCGCCGAAACCCCACTCGTGGGTGACGGCGAGCGCCTGCGCAGCGAACGCCTCGTTGAGCTCGATGAGGTCGACGTCCGACAACGTCAGCCCGGCCTTGCCGAGGGCAGCCTCGCTGGCGGGGACGGGACCGATGCCCATGATCTTGGGCGCGACGCCCGCGAGACCCCACGACACGAGCCGCACGAGCGGACGCAGGCCGCGTCGTTCGGCGACCTCCGGTGTGGTGACGATGCACATCGCGGCGGCGTCGTTCTGGCCGCTCGCGTTGCCCGCGGTGACGGTCGCGTCGGGGTCCGCCTTGCCCATGATCGGCTTCAATCGGCCGAGCGACTCGAGCGACACGTCGGGGCGCGGATGCTCGTCGGTGTCGATCACCTGGTCGCCGTCACGCGTGCGCACGGTGACGGGCACGATCTCCTCGGCGAGAATGCCGTCCTTCTGCGCACGTACGGCCCGTAGATGCGACTCGACGGACAACTCGTCCTGCTCCTGACGGCTGATGCCGTATTCGCGGCGCAGGTTCTCCGCCGTCTCGATCATGCCGCCCTCGACCGGGTAGAAGCGACCACCGGCCGTCGACCGTGCACGAACGAGACTGTCGTGCATGGCAATACCCGTACGAGCGCCACCCCAGCGCATGTCGACGGAGTAGAACGACGCGTTGGACATCGACTCGGTGCCACCCGCGACGACGAGGTCGTTGTCGCCCGCCGCGACCTGAAGCCCGGCCTGGACGACGGCCTGCAGACCGGACCCGCACCGGCGGTCGATGTGCATGCCCGGCACGGTGATCGGCAGGCCGGCGTCGAGCGCGACGACACGCCCGATGGCGGGAGCCTCGCTGTTGCCGTTGCAGTGCCCGAGGACCACGTCCTCGACGGCCTCGGGATCCAGACCGGATCGCTCGAGCATGCCCTTCAGGGCGGTGACGCCGAGATCGACGGCGGTGAGGGACTTGAACATTCCGCCGTAGCGGCCGATGGGAGTACGGACGGGTTCGCAGACGACTACTTGGCGCATGACGGCCTTTCGGAGTACGGACGGGAGAAGGATGGTGGCCTCACATGAACCGGCCGCCGGTCACCTCGAGCACGGTACCGGTCATGTACGACGACATGTCCGACGCGAGAAACAGTGCGACGCTCGCGACTTCGCTCGGCTCGCCTGCACGACCCATCGGAATCTCGGACATCTTCTGATCCCACGCCTTCTGCGGCATCGCCTCGGTCATCGCCGACCGGATGAGGCCCGGCTGGATCGCGTTGACGCGAACGCCGTGGTGCGCGAGTTCCTTCGCGGCAGCCTTGCTCATGCCCACGATGCCCGCCTTGGCGGCCGAGTAGTTGGTCTGCCCGACCATGCCGACCTTGCCGGACAGCGACGAGATGTTCACGATCGCGCCGCGCTTGGCCTCGCGCATGATCGCGGCGGCCTTGCGGGTGCCGTTCCACGTGCCCTTCAGATGCACCGACATCACGAGGTCGAAGTCCTCCTCGGTCATCGTGCGCATCGTGGCGTCGCGCGTGATGCCCGCATTGTTGACGACGACGTCGAGCGAGCCGAATCCGTCGACCGCCTCCGCGAGCAGTGCGTCGACGTCGGCGCTCTCGGTCACATCGCACCGCACGGCGCGGGCGACGTCGCGGCCACCCAGCTTGTCGGCCGCGGCCTGCGCGGCAGCCTCGTTCAGGTCGCCGAGGACGACCTTCGCGCCTGCATCGACGAATGCGCGGGCGATCTCGAATCCGATCCCCTGCGCGCCTCCGGTGATGACGGCGGTGCGGTCGGTGAGCAGCGACATGAGAGTCCTTTCGCGGGTGGCAGAAGTGACGGGTGTGCCGTACGGACGCGGCACGATCCGGCTACCTGGAAATATATCCGCGGCCTGCGCCTCGCGGAGCCCCCGAAACCATCGGGAGTACCTATCGGTCCGGGCGGGTAGTTCGTATTGGACGCACGCGTGCCACCGGAGCACAGTGGTCTCATGACCAGCGTGCACACCGATACCGCCCCCCAGGTGGACGCCGAAGACTTCCGCGACATCCTCGCCTCGACCCGCGAGTTCGTCCGGTCCGTCGTCGTGCCCCGCGAGCAGGAAATTCTCGACTCCGACGCGATCCCCGACGACATCCGTCAGGCCGCGAAGGACATGGGGCTGTTCGGCTACGCCATCCCGCAGGAGTGGGGCGGTCTCGGCCTCGACCTGACACAGGACGTCGAGCTGGCGATGGAACTCGGTTACACGTCGCTCGCGCTGCGCTCGATGTTCGGCACCAACAACGGCATCGCCGGCCAGGTACTCGTGGGCTTCGGCACCGACGAGCAGAAGGCGCAGTGGCTCGAGCGTATCGCGTCGGGCGAGGTCGTGGCGTCGTTCGCGCTCACCGAGCCGGGCGCCGGATCGGACCCGGCCGGCCTGCGCACCAAGGCCGTACGCGACGGCGACGACTGGGTGATCAACGGCGAGAAGAGATTCATCACCAATGCCCCGCTCGCGAACCTGTTCGTCGTGTTCGCACGCACCCGCCCCGCCGACGAGAACGGCACCGGCATCGCGGTGTTCCTCGTCCCAGCCGACACTCCCGGTCTCCAGGTCGGCGCGAAGGACCGGAAGATGGGCCAGGAGGGCGCCTGGACAGCAGATGTCGCCTTCACCGACGTACGGGTGCCGGCGTCGGCACTCGTGGGCGGCAGCGAGGACGTCGGCTATCGCGCCGCGATGACCTCTCTTGCCCGCGGCCGTGTGCACATCGCGGCGCTGTCCGTCGGTACCGCGCAACGCGCCCTCGACGAGTCCGTCGCGTACGCGGCCACCGCGACCCAGGGTGGCACCGCGATCGGCGAGTTCCAGCTCGTGCAGGCGATGCTCGCCGATCAGCAGACAGGTGTCATGGCCGGCCGTGCAATGGTGCGCGACGCCGCGCGCGCATGGGTCGACGGTACCGACCGCCGCATCGCACCGTCCGCCACGAAGCTCTTCTGCACCGAAATGGTCGGCAAGGTCGCCGATCTCGCGGTGCAGGTGCACGGCGGGTCCGGCTACATGCGGGAAGTCGCGGTCGAACGGATCTACCGCGACGTGCGGTTGCTGCGCCTGTACGAAGGCACGAGCGAGATCCAGCGGTTGATCGTGGGGCGCGGCCTGGTCAAGCAGGCACAGCGCGGACACTGACCCGACACGCGAAAGGGAGGGTGGCCCGTTTCCGGGCCACCCTCCCTTCGTATGTCGCGTACTCGATTACACGCGAGGTGCGGTGGCGACGCGTCGACGCAGCTCGACCTTCTGGATCTTGCCGGCAGCCGACGTCGGCAGCCCGTCGACCACGATGACGTCGCGGATCTTCTTGTACGGCAACACCTGCTCGGCGACGAACGCCGACAGCTCGTCGGCATCGACGTCGTGACCCCGGGCCGGCACGACGAAGGCAACCGGTTCCTGGCCGACCGATCCCGCGTCGCGGCCCACCACCGCGGCCTCGGAGACCGCGGGATGGCGCACGAGGATCTCCTCGAGCTCACGCGGATACACGTTGTATCCCTTGTAGATCAGCATGTCCTTCGCGCGGTCGCAGATGAACACGTAGCCGTCGCCGTCCGTGTAGGCGATGTCCCCGGTGTCGAGCCAGCCGTCGACGTACTGCTTCGCCGTGATCCCGGGGTGCCCCAGGTAGCCGTCGGTGACCTGCGGGCCACGCACCCACAGCGCGCCGCGTTCGCCCGCGGGCATCACGATCGTCGGATCGGTGAGATCGCGGATCTCGATCTCGGTGTCGTACGCGGGCACTCCGACCGAGCCGATGCGATAGTCGGCACCTCCCGTGAGGGGCGCGGACGCGACGAGGCAGGTCGCCTCGGTGAGCCCGTAGCCCTCGACCACACGGGACGACGGGAACGCCGCCGACAGCGCTTCGAGGGTCACGCGATCGATCGGCGCTGCCCCCGACGACAACACGCGCACCGACGACACGTCCCGCGTCGCGACATCCGGGTGGAACGCGAGAGAATGCCACATCGCCGGACTCCCGGTGATGTAGGTGGCACGGTGCTTCTCGACGAGTTCGAGCATCCGCGCGGGATCGAACCTCCCTGCGAGCACCTGGGTGGCACCGCACATCAGCAGGAACGACATGTTGATGAGTGCGTGCGCGTGGAACAGCGGCGACACCACGATCGTGGCGGCATTGCCCGGTTCGACGCCACGGTCGCCCGCGCCGTCCAGCGGAGTCAGCACGACGCGTCCGTCGCCACCCTCGTGCACGAGACTGCCTGCCCGCCAGCCGATCATCTGCGTCGCGTTCGCGACGACATTGCGGTGCAACACCCGCACACCCTTCGACACACCGGTCGTCCCACCGGTGAATGCGAGGTGTGCGATGTCGTCGGGCGTGATGGTCAGGTCCGCGGGAGCGAAGTCTCCACCCGCCACGAAATCGTCGAAGAGCACGGTCCGCAGACCACACTGCTCCCCCCGTGTTCGCGGCACCGCAGACGATCGCCGTGCGCAATGTGGTGCCCGTGGTGGCGTTCGCCAGGACGTCGAGCTGCGTGTCCGCGGTCACTGCGGCCACCGCGGACGTCTCCTCGATCTGGGCACGCAGCCCCGGCGCCGGTTGCAACGGGTTGACGAGCGTGACCGTCGCACCCGCTCGCAGCGAGCCGTAGTACGCGACCACGAACTCGATCGAGTTCGCGAGGTGCAGCAACACGACGTCTCGTTCGGCGACGCCGGACCGGCGCAGCGCCGACGCGAAAGCCCCCGAGCGAGCGTCGAGTTCGCCGTAGGTGCAGACGCGATCGCCGTCGACCACCGCGGGACGCTCGCCGTACAGTGCCGCCATCGAGGGCGCCCACGCGGCCATCGTGACGCCCGGGTAGTGAAGGAGTGTCACCACGTCACCTCACCGCGGTGCCATGCGGATGGCACCGTCGAGTCGAATGGTTTCGCCGTTGAGATAAGCATTTTCGAGGATAGACTGCGCGAGTTGACCGAATTCGGAGGAGCGCCCCAGTCGCGACGGATTGGGCACGGACTGTTCGAGGGCGGCGCGCACGTCGTCGCGCACCCGGGCGAGCAGTGGCGTGTCCATCGTGCCGGGAGCAATGGTGTTGACCCGGATGTGTTTGCTCGCGAGATCGCGGGCGGCCACGATCGTCATGCCCACGATGCCGGCCTTCGACGCCGAGTAGTTGATCTGTCCGATCTGGCCCTCGTAGGCCGCGACCGAGGCCGTCAGCACGATCGATCCGCGTTCGCCGTCGACGTCCTCGTTGCGCGCCATCCGCTCGGCGCCCAGTCGCAGCGCGTTGAAGCTGCCGATCAGGTTGAGCCTGATCACGAATTCGAAGTCCTCGAGCGAGCCTGCATTGCCTTCCTTGTCGAGGATCCGCATCCGACGGCCCGCGCCCGCGCAGTGCACGAGGCCGCGAAGCCCGCCACGCTCGTCGGCGGCGTCGAGCGCAGCCGCGAACTGTTCGGGGTCGGTGACGTCGGCGGGGGCGAACTGCGCAGCGGCGCCGAGTTCCTTGGCCGCGACCTCGCCGTCGGAGGTGGGGAGGTCGATCAGAGTGACCTGCGCCCCCGCGTCGACGAGCCGCCGGGCCGTCGCGAGTCCGAGGCCGGACGCGCCGCCCGTGACCGCGGTGGAGATGCCGTTGAGTTCCATGTGGTGAAGTACCTTTCGGGGCAGGGTTCGAAGGTCAGAGCAATTCGAGGATGGTGGCGTTCGCCATGCCTCCCGCCTCGCACATCGTCTGCAGGCCGTAGCGGATCCCGTTGTCGCGCATGTGGTGCACGAGGCGTGTCATGAGGATCGCGCCTGATCCGCCGAGCGGGTGGCCCACGGCGATCGCGCCGCCGAGCGGGTTGACCCGCTCGGGGTCGGCACCGGTTTCGGCAAGCCACGCGAGGGGCACGGGTGCGAACGCCTCGTTGACTTCGAACGCCCCGATGTCGCCGATCGAGAGCCCGGACTTCTTCAGGGCCTTCGCGGTGGCCGGGATCGGCCCGGTCAGCATGACGACCGGGTCGTCGGCCGCGACGGCGTGCGTGTGCACGCGTGCGAGCGGGGTGAGACCGAGGTCGGCGGCGGTCTCGCTCGTCGTGACGAGCAGTGCTCCCGCGCCGTCCGAGATCTGCGACGAGTTGCCCGCATGGATGACGCCGTCCTCCTTGAAGACGGTCTTCAGCCCGGCCATCGACTCGAGTGTGCCGCCGCGGCGGATGCCCTCGTCGCCTTCGAGGACGTCGGTGATCGGCGCCAGTTGCCGATCGAATGCGCCGTTGTCGGCCGCAGCGGCAGCGAGTTCGTGTGAGCGCAACGAGTACTCGTCGAGCGTGCGCCTGGTGAAGCCCCACTTCTCGGCGATCATCTCCGCGCCGATGCCCTGGCTGAATCCGTCGACCCCGTACCGGTCGAGCACGCTGGACGGGTTGTGCTCCCCCTTGCTCGCGCTGCCCATCGGGACCCGGCTCATCGACTCGACGCCGCCCGCGACGACGATGTCCTCGTGCCCCGCGATCACCGCGGCGGCGGCGGCGCTCACGGCCTGCTGGCTCGAACCGCACGCCCGCGTCACCGTCGTACCGGGAACGCTTTCCGGCCAGCCCGCCGCGAGCACTGCCGTGCGGGCGACGTTGCCTGCCTGCTCGCTGGTCTGGCTCACGCAGCCCCACACGACGTCGCCGACCACGGCCGGGTCGATGCCCGTGCGGGATGCGAGTGCCTCGAGCACGTGCGCCGAGAGGTCCACCGGGTGGATCCCGGACAGCGACCCGCGGCGGCGGCCGATGGGGGTTCGTACAGCGTCGACGATGACTGCATCGCGCATGGTGGTGTCCTTCGCTCGGGTGATGCGGACGATTCCGGTCACATCGAATGAATCACTGGTGTGGGCCGGGAACAACGACTTTCGGCCGATAGGCCGGTTAGTCGTTGCCTATGGCTCCGCGCACACGCGCCTTGTCCCGTTCGGGATTCGCGAACACCAGGGCGGCGACGGCGCACACCGCGGCGACGAGACCGAGGATCTGGAAGGCCGACGCGTAGCCCGCGGCGGGCGAGCCGGCGGCGTCGACGATCATGCCGGTGCCGTACGGCGCGATCAGGCCACCGACGGCCATGACGGCGAGGAACACACCGAGCGTGCCTGCGGTCTGCCGAGGCGGGCAGATCTCCGATATCGCGGCGTTGAGCAGTGGGAACACCGACGCGGCGAAGCCGTAGCCGATCGAGACCACCGCGACCGCGACGGCAGGGCTACCGATCGAGGGCAGTGCGAACAGGATCGCGCCGCACAGCAGCACGCCGGTCGCAGGGACGACGATGCGCACGGACCGCGAGGTCGCACCCCGCACGATGAGGCGGTCACCGATGGTCGACGACAGCAGCATCAGCACGAGGCCCGCGATCGAGGGGAATGCGAACATCGAGCCTGCCTGGAGCCGCGAGTACCCGAGCCCCACCTCGAAGTACGACGGCAGCCAGGTGAGCACGACGGCGACGAGCGCGTACACGCTCATCACCAGCAAGGCGCCCGTGACGAACGTACGGCTGGTGAAGATCGTGGACCACGGCACGGCGGGCTCACCGCCGTCCTCGGCGGCGTCGCCGTCGGACTTCGCTGCAGGCGCGAGATACGGCCCCTGCTTCCACACGGCGAGCCAGACGACGCACCACACGACGCCCGACACGGCGAGCGTCACCAGCGCTGCGCGCCATCCCAGCGTCACCGTGACGTACGCGAGCAGGGGCGCGACCGCGATCTTCGAAATCGACGCGGCGCCCGCGAGCAGCGCACCGGGGAGACCGCGCTCGGCCGGCGGGTGCCACGAATACGCGGCGGTGTGCAGCAGCGCCGACGACGGTCCCTCCGCGAGTCCGAGCAGCAGCCGGCTGCCGAGCAGGACCGCGAACGACGCGACCACCACCATCGGCAGGACGGCGACCGACCACACGAGTACGAGAGCAACCAACGCCCAGCGCAGTGACATCCAGCGATGCAGCGCGCCTGCGAAGAATCCGCCGACGGTGAACGTGAGGAAGAACAGGCTGCCGACCAGCCCGATCTGGGACGAGGCGAGTCCCAGTTCGTCCATGAGCGGCTGCGCGATGATGCCGAGCACCGCCTTGTCGGCGTAGTTGACCACGTAGATGAGGACGAGCAGGGACGTCAGTCCCCATGCACGTCGGCGGGATTCGGCACCGGGGGCGACGACTTCGCCGAGTGCGCTTTTCACGGAGGCCTGGGTCATGACTCCATCCGAGTGTGTAGGGGGTCGAGTGGCGCGGCTCACAGAAGGCCGTCCGCCGATTGAATCCCGCGCGGTTCGGCACGATCAAGACGAACCCGCCACACCGACCGACTACGAATGCCTATGTTTCGCGGTCCCGGTCCACTTCGCTCCCCCGTAACCATTGATCTGCGCTATGCCTTCGTTAGCCGGTTGCCCCTAGCCACGGCAGGCGGACTGCGGCAGGCTTCCGGCAGAGACCGCGGACACGATGTGAAGGGACGGTCATGAGCCGGTTGGCACACACCCTGGGACTCACCGAGTTCCAGACCGAAATCCTCGACACGGTACGCACTTTCGTCGACCGGCAGATCATCCCGCACGCGCAGGAACTCGAGCACTCCGACACCTACCCGCAGGAGATCGTCGACGCGATGCGCGAGATGGGCCTGTTCGGGCTCATGATCCCGGAGGAGTACGGCGGGCTCGGCGAGTCGCTGCTGACCTACGCACTGTGCGTCGAGGAACTCGCGCGCGGCTGGATGAGCGTGTCGGGCGTGATCAACACGCACTTCATCGTCGCCTACATGCTGCGTCAGCACGGCACCGACGCACAGAAACAGCGACTGCTCCCGCGCATGGCGACCGGCGACGTGCGCGGCGCCTTCTCGATGTCCGAGCCCGAACTCGGGTCCGACGTCGCCGCGATCCGCACGAGCGCCACACGCGGCGCGGACGGCGACTACACGATCAACGGACAGAAGATGTGGCTCACCAACGGGGCGTCGTCGACGCTCGTCGCGGCACTCGTGCGCACCGACGAAGGACACGCCAAGCCGCACCGCAATCTCACGACCTTCCTGATCGAGAAGCCCGCCGGGTTCGGCGAGGTCGCGCCGGGCATCACGATTCCCCGCAAGCTCGACAAGATGGGCTACAAGGGCATCGACACCACCGAGTTGTTCTTCGACGACTACCGCGCGTCGGCAGGCGATATCCTCGGCGGCGAGCCGGGCCGCGGTTTCGCGCAGATGATGGACGGTGTCGAGGTCGGACGGGTCAACGTGTCGGCGCGGGCGTGCGGTGTCGCGCAGCGTGCGTTCGAACTGGCGGTACGGTATGCCCAGCAGCGCAGCACCTTCGGCAAACCGATCGCCGAACACCAGGCCATCGCGTTCAGCCTCGCCGAGATGGCGACCAAGGTCGAGGCGGCACACCTGATGATGGTCAACGCGGCGCGGCTCAAGGACTCCGGCGAACGCAACGACGTCGCAGCCGGTATGGCGAAGTATCTCACCAGCGAGTACTGCGCCGAGGTCACCCAGGCGGCGTTCCGCATCCACGGCGGCTACGGCTACTCGAAGGAGTTCGAGATCGAACGGCTGATGCGTGAGGCACCATTCCTTTTGATCGGCGAGGGCACCAGCGAGATCCAGAAACAGATCATCAGCAAGGGCCTGCTGCGCGAGTACCGCGACGCCCCGTGAGCACTTTGCGAGTCCCCGCACGCCGATAACGCGCACAGCGACGCAGCCGCACCCGACACGACCGAAAGGCCCACCATGAAACGCACCGTGTTCGACGAGGACCACGAGACATTCCGCAAGACCGTCCGCGATTTCATCGCGAAGGAAGTCGTTCCGGTCCACCACGAGTGGGAGCAGCAGGGGCATCCGCCGCGCGACTTCTACCGCAGGCTGGGCGAACTCGGCATCCTCGGCATCCAGGTGCCCGAGGAGTTCGGCGGCGGCGGCGAGGCGAGCTTCAAGTTCGCGGCCGTCATCGCCGAGGAAGCCGCGGCCGCCGGGGTCACCTTCGGCAGCTACTCGGTGCACAGCAACCTGATCCTGCCGTACCTCACCGAACTCGCGACCGACGAGCAGAAGCAGCGGTGGCTGCCGTCGTTCGCCAGCGGCGACCTGATGTTCGCGATCGCGATGACCGAACCCGGCACCGGCTCGGACCTCGCGAACATCTCGACCACCGCGAAACTCTCCGACGACGGCACGCACTACGTGCTCGACGGCGCCAAGACGTTCATCACCGGCGGTGCGCTCGCCGACCGCGTACTCGTGGTGTGCCGCACGGCATCCGCCGCGACGGACGACCGGCGCGGTGGTCTCACGATCCTCGTCGTCGACACGTCGTCGGAGGGATTCGACGTCGGCCGCAAGATCGACAAGATCGGGCTCAAGGCGTCCGACACCGCAGAGCTGTCCTTCCAGGGCGTCCGCGTGCCCGTCGAGGACCGCCTCGGCGAGGAGGGCAAGGGGTTCTCCTATCTCACCCGCAATCTCGCGCAGGAGCGGCTCACGATCGCGATGGGTGCCGCCGCGTCGGCGTCGGCCGCGCTGCAGCACGCGATCGCCTACGTGCGCGAACGCACAGTGTTCGGCAAGCCGGTCGCGGCCTTCCAGAACACGAAGTTCGTGCTCGCCGAGTGCTCGACCGAGGTCGAGGCCATCCACATGATGTGCGACCGTGCCCTCGACCTCAACGACGCCGGCGAGCTCACGGCCGCCGACGCGGCGCGCGCGAAACTGTTCTGCACGGAGGCTGCGGGCCGCGTGATCGACAAGTGCCTGCAACTGCACGGCGGCTACGGCTACACCACCGAGTACCCCATCGCCCGGCTGTACGCGGATACCCGCGTCTCCCGCATCTACGGCGGCACCAACGAGGTCATGAAGACGATCATCGCGAAGGATCTGGGGCTGTAGGTCCGCCTCCCGCTCGTGAGCACTTTGCGAGTCCAGGTACGCCTGGAACGCTCACGAGCGGCGGGGCTTCCCAAATAGTTGGACGTCCATTAATCTGCCGGAATGGATCCCCGCAGCGACACCGTCGACGGCATTCTCCGCAGGTCGGCAGCACGAAACCCCGAGCGCACCGCGCTCACCTTCGACTCCCGCACGTGGACCTACCGCGCGCTCGACGACGCCGTCAGCCGCGCCGCCTCCCGGCTGCGCGCGCTCGGCCTCGAGCCCGGCGACCGCGTCGCCGCGTACGGCACCAACTCCGACGCGTACGCCATCGCGTTCCTCGCGTGCGCCCGAGCCGGCCTCGTACACGTGCCCGTCAACTACGCGCTCACCGGCGACGAACTCGAGTACCTGCTCGTGCAGTCGGGCAGTCGCGCCGCACTCGTCGACCCCGCGCTGCGCGGGCATTTCGACGCCGTGCACGCGGCCACCGCCGTGGAGACCGTCCTTCCGCTGCGCGACGACGACGCGTCGCTGCTGGCCGCCGCCACGGACGGCCCGGTGCCCGACGCACCGTCCGCCGCGCAGGCCGACGACCTGGTGCAGCTGCTGTATACGTCGGGCACGACGTCGAAGCCCAAGGGCGCCATGATGTCCCACTCGGCGCTCGTGCACGAGTACGTGTCGTCGATCGTGTCGCTCGACCTCACGGCCGACGACGAGCCGCTCGTGTGCATGCCGCTCTACCACTCGGCCGCGATGCACGTGTTCCTCGTGCCGTACCTCGCGGTCGGCGCCACCGTGCACATGCTCCCCACACCCGACATCCCGGAAATCCTGCGCCGCATCGAGTCCGACCGCATCGGCTCGCTCTTCCTCGCGCCCACGGTATGGGTGCCGCTCGCCGCGCACCCGGATCTGGACACGCGCGACCTGTCGTCACTGCGCAAGGCGCAGTACGGGGCGTCGATCATGCCGGTCACCGTGTTGAACCGGCTCCGCGAGCGCTATCCGGAGCTCGGGTTCTACAACTGCTTCGGACAGTCGGAGATCGGCCCGCTCGCGACTGTCCTGCGGCCCGAGGAACACGACGCCCGGCCCGCGGCGGCCGGCCGGCCCGTGTTCTTCGTGGAGGCGAAGGTCGTCGATGCCGAGGGCGCCGAGGTGCCCGACGGCGAGCCGGGCGAGATTCTGTACCGCTCACCCCAATTGTGCTCGGGCTACTGGGACAAGCCCGAGGCGACGGACGAGGCCTTCCGCGACGGCTGGTTCCACTCCGGCGATCTCGTCACACGCGACGCCGAAGGGTATGTGACCGTCGTCGACCGCATCAAGGACGTCATCAACACGGGCGGCATCCTCGTCGCGTCGCGCGAGGTCGAGGACGCGATCTACACGCACCCCGCCGTCGCGGAGGTCGCGGTGGTCGGCACCCCCGACGACCGCTGGATCGAGGCCGTCACCGCCGTCGTCGTCCTCCGCGACGACGCGACCGACGTGGGCGAGCAGGACATCGTCGATCACGTCAAGGCGCGTCTCGCGAAGTTCAAGGTGCCCAAGCAGGTTCGCTTCGTCGACGAGCTTCCGCGCAACCAGAGCGGCAAGTTGCTCAAGCGCGCGTTGCGCTAGACCCCTTGTGAGTACTTTGCGAGTCCAGAGACTCGCAAAGTACTCACGGTCAGCGGTCGGCCTGCGTCGCCGGCAGGATGCGTGCCCGAACCTCACCGAAGCCGATCCGTCCACCGTTCGCGGCAGGTGCGGTAGCCGAGATCGACACCTCGTCGCCGTCCTGGAGGAAGGTGCGCTCCTCACCGGCTACGGTCGCGGGTTCCGCTCCGCCCCAAGTGAGTTCGATGAAGGCACCGCGGGTGTTCTTCTCGGTGCCGGAGATCGTGCCGGACGCGAACAGGTCGCCGGTGCTGGACGCGGCGCCGTTGATCGTGGTGTGCGCCAGCATCTGCGCGGGTGACCAGTACATCTGCGCGTACGGCGGCCGCGACACGACGTCGCCGTTCCACTCGACCGCGAGGTCGATGTCGAGCCCCCACTTCTGCTCGCCGCGCAGGTACGGCAGCGGCTGCGGATCCTGCGTGGGCGTGTCCACGCGCGCGGCCTCGAGCGCCGCGAGCGGAACGACCCACGGCGACACCGACGTCGCGAAGCTCTTGCCGAGGAACGGGCCGAGCGGCACGTACTCCCACGCCTGGATGTCGCGCGCGCTCCAGTCGTTGACGATCACCGCACCGAACACGTGATCGGCGAACTCGTCGGGCGCGATCGGCTCACCGAGCGTCGACGGCACGCCGACGACGAAGCCCATCTCGGCCTCGATGTCGAGCCGCACCGACGGCCCGAAGGTGGGTGCGTCGTCGCCTGCGAGCTTGCGCTGGCCGCACGGACGGACGATGTCGGTGCCCGACACGACGACGGTCGACGACCGGCCGTGGTAGCCGACGGGCAGATGCTTCCAGTTCGGCATGAGCGGCGCACTGTCCGGACGGAACAGCTTGCCGAGATTCGTGGCGTGATGCTCGGACGCGTAGAAGTCGACGTAGTCGGCGACGTCGAACGGCAGGTGCATGGCGACGGCATCGACGTCCAACACGGCCGCGTCGTCGATCTCTCCCTGCACGAGCGTGGTGATACGGGCACGCACGTCGTCCCAGCGCGACTTGCCCTGCGCCATGAACGGATTGAGAGTCGGCTCCGCGAACACGTCGTCGCCCAGCGCCACGGCGAGGTCGACCACCTTGTCCGCGACACGCACACCGACGCGGCGCGGCGAGTTCTCGGTGGAGAAGACGCCGTACGGCAGGTTGTCGATACCGAACAGCGAGTCGGCGGGGATATCGATGACGGTCACGATGCGTGTCCTTCCAAGGTAGAGGCGAGCTCACGATCGAGCTCGAGGAGACCGAGCGCTGCCAGGTCGGCGACGGGCTCGGCGATACTGCAGGTGCCGTACGAGCGGAATGCGCGCCGCAGCTCCGCGACCTCGGGTTCACCGAGTTCGCGGAGCCGACCGGCGAGCGCCTGGCCGTCACGTTCGGCCAGCACCGGGACGAGGGCCGCGGGGGTGGCCCCGGCGAGTGCGTCCCGGGTCGCGAGCAGCAGGTTGACGAACCCGTGCTGCTCGAAACCTGTGGTGGGGTCGGTGTTACGCACCGCGTGGTGCAGGCCGGCGGTCGCCTTGAAGGGCACACCCGCGGCGACGACACGGTGGATCGCGGCGGCCAGCTCGGCCTCGTCGGGATAGGCCTGCGCCTGTACACCTCCCGTGCGGAACTTGGCGTACCACCCGGCGTCCGCGACGGCGTCGACGAATGTGGGGCGCCGCTCGTCGCGCGGAATCTCGACGAAGATGTCGAGGCCATGCAGCCGTTCGCCGAATCCGGTGACGGCCGAGACGAACTCGTCGGCGGACTGGCCGGCCGCGGAGGCGATTTCGAGGGCCACGACCTGCACGCCGTCGATCTCGCCGGCACGGTCGAGCGCGGCGCCGATCGCGGCAGGGCCCTGAGGGAATGTGATGCTCAGGTCGAGGGCCCCCGGCGCACACTCGGCGAGTTCCGTCAGCCGCGACTCCGGCACGATGAACGGCCCGACGAGCGGCGACAGGGCACCGGCGCGGTGCGCCGAATGCGCGGGGACGGCGTCGGTCATCGGCGCGTTGCCGGGAGGAAACAGTGCAGCGTCGTCGCACAGTCCTTGCAGCAGAGCGGGAATCACGCCTCCACCGCCTGCTTGGCCACCCACGAATACGCGTATGCGGGGTCTTCGCAGTCGAATGCGGCCTTGCCGAGTTCGAGCGGCGCGAAGGTGTCGACCATGACGGCGAGCTCGTCGAGGTACTCGACGCCGAGCGAGCGTTCGACGCCACCGGGCTGCGGCCCGTGCGCGTGACCGCCGGGGTGCACCGAGATCGAGCCGATGCCGATGCCGGAGCCCTTGCGCGCCTCGTAGTCGCCGCCGCAGTAGAACATGACCTCGTCCGAGTCGACGTTCGAGTGGTAGTACGGGACGGGCACGGAAAGCGGGTGGTAGTCGACCTTGCGCGGCACGAAGTTGCACACCACGAAGCCGTGCCCCTCGAACGCCTGGTGCACCGGCGGCGGCTGGTGGACGCGCCCGGTGATCGGCTCGAAGTCCTTGACGTTGAACGTGAACGGGTACAGGCAGCCGTCCCAGCCGACGACGTCGAAGGGGTGGGTGGCGTACACGAAGCGGGTGCCGACGATGCCCTGCGATGTGCGGTGCTTGACGAGCACCTCGACGTCGGTGCCCTCGCCGACCGGAATCTCGCCGGGGCCGTGCAGGTCACGCTCACAGTACGGTGCGTGTTCGAGGAACTGGCCGAACCGCGACAGGTACCGCTTGGGCGCCTCGACGTGGCTGTTGGCCTCGATCACATACGCGCGCAACGGCTCGTCTCCGCGTGGGATCCAGCGGTGCGTCGTGGACGTCGGGATCAGTACGTAGTCGCCCTGCGAGGCCTCGAGGGTGCCGAACACGGTCTCGACGGTCGCAGCGCCCGACTCGACGTACACGAGCTCGTCGCCGAGCGCGTTGCGGTAGAGCGGCGACTCTGCGGCCGACACGACATACGAGATGCGGACGTCGTTGTTGCCGAGGATGAGCTTGCGGCCCGTCACGACGTCGGTGGACGCGGCGTCGTCGCCCGCGAACAGGTCGTGCAACTTCAGGTGCCGGGGCTTGAGCGGATGGTTCGGCACCGTCGCGACGTCCGGGATCGCCCACACCGCCGAGTCGACGATGGCGGAGGGAATGCCGCGGTGGTAGAGCAGCGACGAGTCGGACGAGAAGCCTTCTTCGCCCATGAGCTCTTCGTAGTAGAGCGCGCCGTCGGCGTCGCGGAACTGGGTGTGCCGTTTGGGCGGAATCGTCCCGGCTTGGCGGTAGAACGCCATCGGATCCTCCTGGTGTGCGGTGCATCACTCGGTATTAGTACATACCTTAACTAATACCTGAGCGTGCGCACAAACCGGATTGCCCGTGCTTTCGGTTCGGCGGAGCCGGGGAACGCATGGCAGCGCGTCAGTTGCGCCCGCGGACGTCGAATTCGCTGCGATTGGTGATGAGCTTCTCGAGCAGCATGACCAGGACGCGCTGCTCGGCCTCGGTGAGCACGTTTGCCCACGCGTATTCGCGCTCGTTCTGCGCGCGGTACGCGTCGCTGACCTTCTCGCGCCCCGCCTCGGTGAGCGACAGTCGCGCCGACCGCTTGTCGCGCGGATCGACCTCGCGGTCCATCAGACCAGCCTCGACCAGGGTTTTCGTGAGATTGGAGACGGCCGCGCGGCTCATGCCGGTGAGCAAGGCGGCGGCCTTGGACTCGAGCGGTCCCGCGAGCCAGGTGACGAACATCAGCCGAAAGGTCGACCACGACAACCCGCGCGGCCGGTGCACGGACGCCTCGAAGTCGTAGGTGACGACATTCGAGGCACGGTTGAGCGTGAGCAAAACCTCGGTTGCGAGCTCGTGCGTGCTGCCGAACTCGGTCTCGAGCCGTCGGTGAGCGTGCGCGATGAACGACCAGAAGTCGAGGGGGCGCTGCTCGTCCGTCATGCCGTCACTGTAGCGGCCGAGAAGATTGATTCATACCTGTATAAATTCAGCTCACCGCGGCCGCCGCGAGACCGACCGCCACGACGTCCTCGACGACCGCGGCCTGCCAGTCGGGCACTCCGCGCCCCGCGGCCCACGCCCGCCACGCGCTGCCACCGAACGTCCCGGCCAGCGCGCCTGCGATCCCCACGAGCGACCGGATCGGTGCGTTTTCGTGTGCCCGGCGCGCGAGCACCCCGCCGCCCACCGCTCCCGAGACGACCCGCGACGCGACGCCCACCGGCTCGAGCCGCGACGGCGTCGACGGCAGCTTGTCCATGACCATCTCGCCCACCGCGAAGAACACGCCGAGCGCGGCCTTCGGGCCCGCGCCGCGCCCCTGCGCCGACACGAGCGGCGCCGCGAAACCCAGTGAGCTGCGCATGCCGGCCGCGGCGCCGAGCACACCGGCCCGCAGGGTCGCTCCGCGCGGCGGCTCCGAGCGCACCAGCTGCACGTCGGTGTCGTCCGTTCGAGCGCGTTCGGCCAGGTCGAGCGTCTGCCGCACCGCGACGCCGTACGCGAGATGCGGCACGACGTCGCTCATCCAGTCCCGCGTCGTCCAACTGCGCGGATCGCTGACCCCGAGGAAGGCCGCGGGGGTGTCGGTGGCGGCCATCGCCGCGAGCCCGATCCCCGCGGACTCGGCGAGCCACGGAAGACGAATACCCAAGCGGCGCACCGTTGCTGCGGCGACACCGATGCCGACCCCGGCGGCGAGCCCGCCGAGCGCCCCGGCCGCCGACCGTCGCGCCGGGTCTCGGCGAAGCGTGAGGCCCACGCGCGCAAGCGCGCGAGCGACGGTGCGCTCGGGCACCGTCGACGCGGGTCTGCCGCTGACGTACATGTCGACGTACGACACCAGGTCGAGCGTCGCGGTGCCCGCGGCACCGGCCATCGCACCGGAGACGAGTGTGCGCATCACGAACCTCCTACGGCGTCGCCCGCTGCCGTGCCTGCTCTCCACGAATTCTGCCCGCAGCCGCACACGGACCGAAGCGAAACCGGCGAACGCCGCGCCCGGTCTAGCTGCGCGCCGACGCCAGGTCGCTCGTGATGCGGTGGTAGATGCCACCCGACGTGAGCCCGCCGTCGACGACGATCTCGGTGCCCGAGACGTATCCCGACCGAGGCGACAGCAGGAATGCGACCACTTCTGCCACCTCCTCGGACGACGCGACGCGGCCCGCGGGCACGGCACGCAGGCTCTCGTCGACGAAGACGTCGCTGCCCGAGTTCAGCAGTGGCGTGTCGACGAGGCCCGGGTGCACCGAGTTGACGCGGACACCGCGCTCGGCGAACTCGAGTGCGCCCACCTTCGAGAGCCCGCGCACACCCCACTTGGTGGCCCCGTAGCCCGCCGCGAAGTAGCCGAGCATGCCCGCGATCGACGAGATGTTGACGATCGACCCGCCGCCGGTCATCAGCGGCGCGACGGTCTTCATGCCGAGGAACACGCTCGACAGGTTGACCGCGAGCACACGCTCCCAGTCCTCGAGCGTCGTGTCGAGGATCCCGTAACGGTGACTCACGCCCGCGTTGTTGACCAGCCCGACAACGGGATCACCGCCGATCGCGTCGGCCAGGTCGTTCCACGACTGCGCCGACGTCACGTCGAGTCGCGCGACGCGGGCGTCGGCGCCGGCGTGCCCGATCTCGTCGGCCACTGCGGTCGCCGCGTCGCCGTCGACGTCGGTCACCCACACGGTCGCACCTCGCGCCGCGAGCAGGCGTGCTTCGACGCGTCCCATGCCACTGCCCGCGCCGGTGACGACGACAGTGGAGCCGTCGAACTCCCGCTGTGTGTCGGATCCGTGCATGTCCTGCCCTCCGATCGTTCCTTCGGCCATGTCAGTCCACCCGCAGTTCGATGCCCTTGGTCTCCTTCACCGTGAAGACCGTGCCGAGCGTGAGCAGCGCGCAGAACACGAAATAGCCTGCGGGAGCGAGGTTGTTGCCGGTGAGGTCGATCAGCCAGGTGGCGATGAAGGGCGCGGTGCCGCCGAGCATCATGTTGGTGATGTTGTTGCCGAGGGCGAGCCCGCTGTAGCGCACGGACGCCTTGAGCATCTCGACGTAGGTGACATACGACGCGCCGTTGACGACCGACACGGCGATGAACAGGACGGACTGCCCGAGCACCGCCTGCCATGCCGGGCCGGTGGACATCATCATGAACACCGGCACACCGAGTATCGCGGCGGCGGCGCTGCCACCGAAGAGCACCGGCTTGCGGCCGAAACGGTCGGCGGCGTAGCCGGCGATCGGCAGCGTGATCACGCCGAGGACGAGCGCGAGCGACGTCGACAGGAACGCCATCGACGACGAGTGCCCGCCCGCGGTCTGCAGGTACGTCGCGGCGTACACGGACGCGATGTAGTAGCCACCGGTGATGAGCGCACCGAGCAGAACGATCTTGAGGACGGCGCCGCCGGACGTGCTCAGCAGGTCACGCAGCGGCAGCTTCTTGGTCTCGCCCTTGTCGGCGAGTTCCTGGAACTGCGGCGTGTCCTCCATGTGGTTGCGGATCCACACGCCGACCAGACCGATCACGACGCTGAGCAGGAACGGGATACGCCACGCCCACTCGAGCACCTGGTCTTCCGACAGCGTGGACGTGAGGGCGAGGGCGACGAGCGAGGCGGCCAGCGAGCCGAGGTAGGTGCCCGAGTTGACCATCGACGTCTGGGTCGCGCGCCAGCGCGCAGGCGCCGATTCCGAGACGAAGGCGTTCGCGCCGCCGAGTTCCCCGCCCGCCGCGAAGCCCTGCACGCACCTGGCGAGCACGAGGATCGTCGTCGCCCAGATGCCGAGCGTCGCGTAGGTCGGCATCAGGCCCATCGCCGCCGTCGCGATGACCATCAGCAGGATCGTCCACGACAGCGCGCGTTTGCGGCCGTACTTGTCACCGATGTGGCCGAAGACGATGCCACCGGGAACGCGCAGGAAGAATGCGACGGCGAACGCCGCGAACGTCCCCAGCAGGGCGGCGGTGTCGTCGCCCTGCACGAAGAACAGCGCGGCGATCGTGGTCGCCATGTAGCCGTAGATGCCGAAGTCGTAGTACTCGACGATCGTGCCGACGACGGCAGCACGGATCACCTTCACAGTCGACTGTGGAGTCGACGGCCCCGCGGGGCCGTGCGGAGTGTTGTCCGCCCGATCGGTCATGGTGTCGGTTCCGAACATGAATTTTCCCTTGGTTCAGTGTATGTGGGGTACACGTGCCGGCGTCCGGGTCCGATGTCCGGTGTGCGTCGCCGGTGGCCGGTTCACGCCGAGGCGGAAACCGATCCCTCTCGCAGGTGGGTTTGTGTCGCGCCGTGTCCGGCGATTCGGCCCATCGTGAGGGCGTTGGCGACGGCGTTGCCGCCGCCGACGTAGCGGAGCCCGAGTATTCCCGCACCCGCTTCGCCCGCCGCGAAGAGCCCGGGCACCGCACGGCCGGTGGCGTCGAGCACCCGGGCGTCGTGGTCGATCTCGAGGCCCGCATGCGTGCACACGAGTTCGGCGGGCAACAGGCGGGCAGCGTAGAACGGGCCGTGCGCGATGGGACCGGGCGCGGCCGTCGAGCCCTTGTTGGCGAGTGTGCGGTGCCGCAGGTAGTCGTCGTCGATCCCGTTGGGCAGCTGCGCGTTCCAGCGTGCGACGTTCGCCTCGAAGGCGTCGGCGGGGACGCCCATCAGCCCTGCCAGCTCGCGCAGGGTCTGCGCGCGCAGTGTGCGCCCCGCGTCGGCTTCGTCGGCGACGCGTGCGGCATTCCAGTCCACATAGCCCTCGGGCAGGGACGTCCTCGCCTGCTCGTCGAACACCATCCACGCACCACCCGGCTGCGCAGCGATGATGCCGGTGGACACCGCATACGACGCGTCCTCGTCCATGAACCGCCTGCCGTGGCCGTTGACGTGGATGCGCGACTTCGGCGGGAAACCGGACTGCCAGTGGTGATAGCGCTGGAAGTACACGGTGGGCAGCATCAGGCCCCAGCCGTCGCCCGCGAGCGACGCGTCGACCTGCTCACCGAACGCGAGATGGTCGCCGCGGCTGCCGGGGGCGGCGACGACGAACAGCGAGTCGCCACCGGCGAGCGCGTCCGGATAGTGACGGGCGACGAGTTCCGCATTCTGTGCGAAACCACCGCTGGCGACGACGACCGCCCGGGATCCGACCTCGATGCCGTCGGCGACGACGCCGGTGACTGCACCCTCGTGTACGACGAGCGACTCGACCCGCGTGCGCAGCACGACTTCGACGCCGAGCGTGCGCCGTGCGCGGTCGAGGACCTGCACGAGGCCGTATCCCTGGTCCTTCGGTACGTGGCCGCGCCACACGTCCTCGACACCGGCCTGGCACAGGCCGGGCTGGTGGGCGTTGCCGGACACCGTGGCGGGGATCTCGACGCCGAGACCGATCAGCCACTCGAGCGTCGGGCCTGCCTGCTCGCAGAACGTGCGGACCAGGCCCGGTTCCAGGCGCCAGTGGTTGAGGTCCATGTAGTGCTGGAAGAACTTCTCGGCGGAGTCCTCGATGCCGAGTCCGCGCTGCACGCTCGTGCCTGCCGCGGTGAACAGCCCGGCCGAGAGCTGGGTCGATCCGCCCAGTTCGCCTTCGGATTCGAAGAGCAGCACCGAGGCACCGTTCTCGGCGGCGGCAACCGCGGCGGCGAGACCTGCTCCGCCACCGCCGATCACGACGACATCCCAGATTTCCTCAGACATGGCGCGAACCTCCGTCGACGGCGATGCTGTGGCCCGTGACGTAGCGAGCACTGTCCGACAGCAGGAACAGCAGCGGCCCGAACACCTCTTCGGGCGAGCCGAGGCGGTGCAGCGGCACCGAGTCGAGCGCGTGCGCGAGCGCCGCCGGATCCTCGCGCACCCACCGAGTCATCTCGGTGTCGATGTAGCCCGGAGCGATCGCGTTGACGCGCAGCCCCTTGTCGCCGAACTCGACGGCGAGCGATTCGGTGAGATGCGCGACGGCCGCCTTCGACGTGCAGTACGCCCCACGCCCCTTACGCACGCGCAGCGCCGACACGGACGACATGTTGACGATCGCACCGCCGGGCTTCATGTGCCGCGCCGCGGCCTGCGCGCCGAACAGGACGCCCTCGACGTTGACCGACAACACCGCGCCGATCTGCTCCTGCGAGATCTCGCCGGCGAGGGCGAAGGGGAAGATGCCGGCATTGTTGATCCAGAAGTCGAGCCCGCCGAACTCGGCGACGGCACGCTGGGCCAGCTCTTCGTGGTCGTCGCGCACGGTGACGTCGACGCGCGCCGCGACGACGCGTCCAGGCTTGTCCGCCAGCGCGTTCGTCGCGAGGGTGGCGTTGATGCGCTCGGCGGTGTCGTTCATCTGGTCGATGTTGATGTCGGCGGCGAGGACGTCGACGCCGCGCGTCGCCAGCCCCTCGGCGAAGGCCGCACCCATGCCGCGCGCCGCGCCGGTCACGACGGCCACCGTGCCCGCGAGTTCCGGGTACACCGCGAGCATCTGCGACGGGTCGGTACGTCCGGGATTGCCCTGCGGATCGGTGGTGGTGGCGGTGTCTGTCATGGTGTCACTCGTTCCTTGATCGTGCCGTGCCGAGCTCCCGCGTCGAAAACTCGGAACAGCCTGTGGTGAAACTTCTTTCGATGCGGCCGGTCAGCCTTCGCGCCGCACCTGCCGTCGGGCGATCCGCCAGTGGCCGGGACCGCGGTCGAGCAGGTCGGTGATCGTCGTGAGCCGGACGACGCGCGCGTCGCCGCCCACGGGGGTCGCGACGATCTGGAGGTAGCCGTGCACGGTCGCGACGTTGCCGTCCACGTGCTCGACGTACAGGTTGGTGAGCACGTGCCGTTGCACGACACCCGAGGTGAGTCCGGATTCGTGGAACCGTGCGGCGAACTCGGTGAGTGCGTCGCGGCCGGTGACGGGGCCGGGATAGCTCGGCGAGTCGAACACCCCACCGTCGGTGAACGTCTCGGCCCACTCGCGTGCGTGCCCAGCGTCGATGAGGTGGCTCTGACGACCGTAGAACTGGTGGATCTCGGCGAGGGTGGCCGCGTCCACTCCCGCCGCCGAGGCGGGGGCCGGGCGGGGAGGTGCCTCGCGGCGGACGGAGGGTTGGTTCATCGGTGCTCTCCCTGACGACGGTGATTGCCGCCGCCGTTCTTATGTGCGATAATCGCACGCACTGTGCGATATGCAAGAAGGCTAAGTGCGCCACCTCACACACGTCAAGAAGGAGAGTCATGAGTCATTCGTCAGCCGAGGTCAGCGCGTCACCGACGGGTGGCGACCGGGTCGCACTCGACTCCCGAATGTCCAAGACACTCCACAACGGCCTCGAGATCCTCGAGCTGCTCACCGCGCATCCGCACGGCCTGTCGGTCACCGACATCGCGGACGCACTCGGCCTGCACCGCACCGTCGCGCATCGCCTGATCCACACTCTCGAGGCGCACCGCCTGTGCCGCAAGGACGGCTTCAAGCGCGTCGCGCTCGGTTCGGGCCTGGTCACCCTCGCGGAACCGGTCGAGCAGGATCTGCGTGAGGTGGCACGCCCCGTGCTCGAAGATCTCGCCGAGCAGGCCCGCGCCACCGTTCACCTCGTGGTGCGCGAGAGCGAGCGGGAGGTACGCGCCCTCATGGTCGTCGAACCTCGGAACGCCCAGGTGCACGTCGCCTTCCGGCCCGGGCAGGTCCACGAGATCGACCGCGGTTCAGCAGGTTTGGCGATGCTCGCAGCTCTGCCGCCGACCCCGGACGAACGCAGTGAGGTCACCCGCGCACGCTCGGTCGGCTACGCCGTGACCGACAGTGAGGTCATCCCCGCCGTCGGCGGGATCTCCGCCGTCGTGCCACGTCGCGCGAACGAACCGCTCGTGAGCCTCGGCGTCTCGGTGTTCGAGGTGACCGACGAAAACGAACTCGGTGGCGCCGTCGTGGCTGCGGCCACCCGTCTGGCCGCGCTGTTGCGCTGACTCAGCGGCCGGCGACGGCCCGGACGCCGAGCGCACCGAAGATGGTGCCGAACTTGGCGTCGGTCTCGCCGACCTCGGCCGCGGGGTCCGATCCCGCGACGATTCCGCCGCCCGCGTACGCGACGGCCCGGGTGCGGTCGGCCGACACGACCGCGCACCGGATCGCCACCATCCACTCACCGTCGCCGTTCGCGTCGCACCAGCCGACCGTGCCCGCATAGAAGCCGCGGTCGGGCTCCTCGGCACGCAGGACCTCGAGGGCGCGCGCGTGCGGCGTCCCGCACACGGCAGGCGTGGGATGCAGCGCGATCGCGAGATCGAGTGCGGTGGTAGCGGTGTCGGCGAGCACACCGGTCACGGGCGTACCCAGATGCCACATCTCGGGAGTCGAGGTCAGTTCCGGACAGTCGGGGATCTCGAGCGAATCGCACAGGGGCGCCAGGCGTTCCCGCAAGGCCTCCACCACGAACGCGTGCTCGCGCCGGTCCTTGTCGGACGCGAGCAGTGCATCCGCGGTCGCGCGGTCCTCGTCGGGATCTGCCGAACGCGGCGCCGATCCTGCGAGCGGATGACACGACACAACGGGCCCGTCCCTGCGCACCAGCACCTCGGGGCTCGACCCGACCAGCACAGCGCGCGCGGCACCCGGCTCGCCGAGCTCGACGAGATAGCCGTTGCGGCCGCGGTCGGCCGCGACGAGCCGGTCGAGCACCGCCACCGGATCGAGCGGTGCGTCGGCGCGGATGTCGGCGCGCCGGGCGAGTACCAGCTTCTCGAGTTCTCCCTCGGCGATGCGCCCCAGCGCACGCTCCACGCGCGCGGCGTGCTCGGCGGCGGGCACCTCCTCGGCGTCCGCCGCGGGAACCGCACGGCTCGCCGTGGCCTGCCTCGGCGACGCGGTGCGTGAACGACGCTCGGGCTCGAACAGCTCGCACGGGCCGGCCGGATCGAACGGCAGCGCTCCCACGAGGCCGACGACGTCGCCGCGCCGGATCGCCGCCGCGGCGTCGGATGCGCTGGTGAACCGGGTGCGGACACCGCGCGCCTCGATGCACCCGTGCGGCCGCGACAGGACGAAGCAGGGCGCGTCGCTCGCGCTGTCGGTCATCGGGCACCTCTCCGTCACGAACACACCGAACTCTATGGTTAGGCTAACCTGACGCTCCGTTGGATCCGCATCCGACATCGTTACACGTCCGCACCCGAGCGACGCGCCGCGTTCACGCGCGCCATACCGACGGAAAGGAACACCATGCCCGACCAGGCAGTGCCCGACCTCGAACAGATCCACTCCGACGTCGCGGAGGTACTCGGCCTTCCGGTCGCCGAACTGGATGCCGACGCCAACCTCCTCGACGAGGGGCTCGATTCGGTGCGCGTCATGTCGCTCATCGAACGCTGGCGTGCGGCGGGAGCCGACGTCGACCTCGTCGATCTGGTCGCGGAGCCGACCGTCACCCGCTGGTCGGAGGTCGTCGCAGGCCGGTGATTTCCGGTATTGACATATAGACGGATCTGTCTCACTGTCGACACATGAGCATCGATGTGTCCGACAGTGTTCGCTATGTGCCTCCGGCCGGTGCCACGTGGCGCGCGCCGTGGTCGATGTATGCCGCATTGCGCGACCACGACCCGGTGCACCACGTCGTGCCGGCCGACCGGCCCGACGACGACTACTGGGTGCTGTCTCGTCACGCGGACGTCATCGCCGCCGCACGCGACGCGGACACGTTCTCGTCGGCCGACGGCCTCACCACCACCTACGGCGAGCTCGACGCCATCGGGATGCGCGAGAACCCGCCCCTCGTGATGCTCGACCCGCCCGCACACGGGGCGTTCCGCACTCTCGTGTCACGCGGCTTCACGCCGCGTCAGGTCGCGGCGGTCGAACCGGACGTCCGCGCGTTCGTCACCGAACGGCTCGACCGCATCGCCGACGCCGGTGGCGGCGACATCGTCAAGGAACTGTTCAAACCGCTCCCCAGCATGGTCGTCGCGCACTACCTGGGTGTTCCTGCGCAGGACCGCGCGCGGTTCGACGCGTGGACCGACGCGATCGTCGCCGCCAACGCGAGCGGCGGCCCGACCGGGGCTGCGGGTGCCGCGGAGGCGGTCACCGAGTTGCTCGGCTACTTCTCCGAACTGGTCGAGCGCCGACGCGTCGAGCCCGGCGACGACACCGTGTCACACCTCGTCGCGGCAGGCATGGGGATCGACGGAGACACTGCCGGTCTGGTGTCGATACTCGGTTTCGCGTTCACGATGGTGACCGGTGGCAACGACACGTCGACCGGGATGCTCGGTGGCGCCGTGCAACTGCTCTTCCAGAACCCGGAGCAACGCCGCGAGCTCGTCGACGACCCCACACTCCTCCCCGGCGCCGTCGAAGAGATGCTGCGCCTCACCTCCCCCGTTCAGGGACTCGCCCGCACCACCACCCGCGACGTCGAGTTCGACGACGGCACCATTCCTGCGGGCCGAAAGGTGCTGCTGCTCTACGGTTCCGCTAACCGCGATCCCCGCATGTACGGTGCCGATGCCGAGTCGCTCGACGTGCGCCGCTCCCCCAAGCAGATCCTCACCTTCAGCCACGGCGCCCACCACTGCCTCGGCGCTGCCGCCGCGCGCATGCAGGCACGCGTCGCGCTCGAGGAGTTGCTGCGACGATTCCCCGAGTTCTCCGTCGACGTCGACGCCGTCACCTACGCCGACGGCAGCTACGTGCGGCGCCCCACGAGCGTGCCGTTCACGGTGCGGTGACCGCGATGAGACGATGACCCGGTGAGCTGGCTCGAATCCGAACGGGCGTCCGCGGCCGCCACGCGCATCGTGGATGCCGCCGCCGAACTGTATGCCGAGCGGGGCGTCGCCGCCGTGGGGATGGCCGACGTCGCGCGCGCCGCGGGTTGTTCGCGCGCGACGCTGTACCGCTACTTCGACAGTCGCGAAGCCCTCCGCGAGGCCTACGTGCACCGCGAAGCGCAGCGGATCGCGGTGCACGTCGCCGAGGAAGTCGCGACCGTCACCGACCCGCAACGACGCGTCGTCGACGCCGCCCTCGCCGCAGTGCGTATCGTGCGCGAGTCCCCCACGGCGGCCGCATGGTTCGAGCCGGCGAATGCGGGCATCGCCGTTCGCGCGGCCCAGCACTCGACGGTCGTCACGGCACTGGCCGAGGCGTTCTTCGGCGGCAGCGAACACACCGACTCGGCCCGCTGGCTCGTGCGGATCATCGTCTCGCTGCTCACGATGCCGGGCGCCGATCCGCACGACGAACGGGACATGCTCGAACGGTTCGTGGTGCCGGTGCTGGGGTTCGGCGTCACCACCTGAGCCGCCGTGTCAGCCCCGCCTGGCCGCGACCTTGCGGTACACGAACCACACGACGAGCCCGACCAACACCACGAGCACGACGTACTGCAGCACGGACGAGTACTTCTCGACCTGATCCCAGTTGTCGCCGAGGAAGTACCCGGCGAGGACGAACACGCTGTTCCAAATGGCGCTGCCGAGGGTCGTCCACAGCACGAACAGCGCGACCGGCATGCGCGCGACGCCCGCGGGGACGGAGATCGCACTGCGCACCAGCGGCACCATGCGGCCGAAGAACACCGCCTTCGCGCCGTGCCGCTTGAACCATTCCTCGCCCTTGCGGACGTCCTCGACGTCGACGAGCGGCATCCGGTCGACGATGCGGCACAGCCGTTCGATGCCGAGGACGTGGCTGATCGCGTAGAGCACGAGCGCGCCGACGACCGAGCCGATCGTGCTCCACACGATCGCCTCGACCACCGTCATCGTGCCGCGTGCGGCGGCGAAGCCGGCGAGCGGCAGGATCACCTCGCTGGGGATCGGCGGGAACAGGTTCTCGATGCCGATCGCGATGGCTGCGCCGGGACCGCCGATGCGATCCATCAAGCCCACCGCCCAGTCGGCCACGACGTCGAAGACGCCGCCCGTGCTCTCGTCAGCTGCGCTCAGTGAATACACCGCATCGAGGGTACCTACCCCTCTTCGTCAATCGGACTTTCGCACCATATCGGGCATCGTGCGGTCGGCTAACGAAACGCCTGTGCGTTACCGAGCCGCTGACCACCGTCGATCACCATGATCTCGCCCGTCATCCACGCCGACGCGTCCGACGCGAGGAACGCCACGGCGGACGCGACGTCCTCGGGTTCACCGATGCGGCCGAGCGCCGACGCGTCGGCGACGAGCTGCTCGTGTTCCTTCCACAGCGCCTCGGCCAGCCGGGTCCGCACGACACCGGGGGCGACCGCGTTGACGCGCACCGACGGCGACAGCTCGAGCGCGAGCTGCTTGGTCACGTGGATCAGCGCAGCCTTGGACGCGTTGTAGACGCCGAGACCCGCCTCGAAACCCATGCCACCGATCGAGGCCGTGTTGATCACCGAGCCGCCGTGCTCACCCATCCACGCCCGAACGGCGAGCGACGTCCACAGCACTGGCGCCCACAGGTTGACGTCGAAGGTCTTGGCGAAGCGCGCGTGGTCCTGGTCGACGACGGGCCCGTACGCGGGGTTGGTGCCTGCGTTGTTGACGAGGACGTCGATGCTGCCGAAGGTGTCGAGCGTGAAGTCGATGCACGCCTTCGCGGCGTCCTCGTCGACGGCGTGCGCGCCGTAGCCGACGGACCCGTGGCCTACTTCGACGGCCGCCTTCTCCGCGGATTCCTGCGAACGCGACGTGAGGACGACCTTGGCGCCTGCCTCGGCGAGCGAGCGGGCGGTCGCGAGACCGATGCCGCGCGACGCGCCGGTGACGATCGCGGTACGGCCGGTGAGATCGAGCGCGGTCATGTGGGCCTTCTTCCTTCAGTCGCGGTACTTGCGGAGTTCCTGGCGGGCGATGGTGCGCTTGTGCACCTCGTCGGGGCCGTCGGCGAGACGCAGCGTGCGCAGGTGCGCGTACGCCATCGCGAGGGGGAAGTCGTCGGTGACGCCCGCGCCGCCGTGCACCTGGATCGCACGGTCGACGATCTTCAGCGCGACCTGTGGTGCGGCGACCTTGATCGCGGCGATCTCGGTGCGCGCCTCCTTGTTTCCGACCGTGTCCATCATGTGTGCGGCCTTGAGCGTGAGCAGGCGCACCATCTCGATGTCGATGCGCGACTCGGCGATCCAGTCCTGGATGTTCGCGCGGCTCGCGACGGGCTGGCCGAAGGTGACCCGGCTCGACGCCCGGCGGCACATCGCCTCGAGTGCGCGCTCGGACATGCCGATCGCGCGCATGCAGTGATGGATGCGCCCGGGCCCGAGGCGGGCCTGGCTGATCGCGAATCCCTCACCGGGGCCGGACAACACGTCCTTCGCGGGCACACGAACGTTCTCGAACACGATCTCGGCGTGCCCCTCGCGGTCCTGGTAGCCGAACACCGGCAGGTTGCGCACGACGGTGACACCCGGTGCATCGATCGGGACCACGAGCATCGACTGCTGCCGGTGCACGGCGGCGTCGGGATCGGTCTTGCCCATCACGATGAGCACCTTGCAGTTCGGGTGCATCGCGTTGGACGCGAACCACTTCCGGCCGTTGACGACGTACTCGTCGCCGTCGAGCACCATCGACGTCTCGATGTTGGTGGCGTCGGAGCTCGCGACGGCCGGCTCGGTCATCGCGAACGCCGAACGGATGGTGCCGTCGAGCAACGGCTTCAGATACTTCTCCTTGTGCTCGTCGGTGCCGAAGAGCGCGAGGATCTCCATGTTGCCGGTGTCGGGTGCGTTGCAGTTGAACACCTCCGGTGCGATGCCGGAGCGGCCCATGATCTCGGCGAGCGGCGCGTACTCCAGGTTGCTCAGACCGGGCCCCCACTCGGAGTACGGGAGAAAGAGGTTCCACAGACCGGCAGCCTTGGCCTTCGCCTTGAGCTCGTCGAGGATCGGCGGCTGGAAGTGCGGCTCTCCCGCCTCCCGCATCTGCTCCTCGTAGACGGCCTCCGCCGGGTAGACGTGCTCGTCCATGAACGCCAGCAGGTCGGCGCGGTACTTCGCGGCACGTTCCGACACATCGAACAGGGACACGGGATCTGACATCGACACTCCTACGACTCGGTGCGGCCGGACTCGGCACCTCACACTGTAAGTTGACGTCGGATTCAAGTTCAAGTCTGTACCGGCATTCCTCTGTCCACCGGTGCGCAATCTTGCCTCGATCCCCAACTCCAGTGGGCACGATGTGACGGTGTGTGCGTTGGATGCACACGATGTGACATTGCGACCGCGGGGGCAGGAGGCAGGCCGCACTCTCGGTCCGATGTGACGTACGCACGTGCGGGGGTCCGATCGGACGTGCCGCACAGGTATCGCCACAAGGGCCCTTCGGCCCTCTAGTGTGAGGCGCGTGAAAATGCCGGGGGCACAAAGGAACGAATCGGACACGAGCGCACGCCGAACGATGGGTACGGGCCGCGAGGTCCTGCTCACCGCGCGGTTCTGGCTCGCGCCGATCCTGCTGGTCGTACTCGTCATGTCGTCGCTGGCTGCCCTGTACATGGGTGGCCTGCTGGACCCGACGCGCAATCTCAACGAATTCCCCGTCGCGGTCGTCAACCAGGACGAGGGCGACGTGCAGGTGGGCTCCGACCCGCCGCAGCATGTCGTGATCGGCGACCAGATCGTCGACGGTCTCGAAGCGGGCGTCGACCCGGAGAAGATCGCGTTCGAGCCGATGGGCATCGCGCAGGCCCAGCAGGGCCTCGACGACGCGAGCCTGTACGGATCGATCGTGATCCCGAGCGACTTCACGAAACGCCTCATGATTCTCGCGCAGGCGAGCGTGGTCCCGGGCGACGACATCGAACGCCCCGTCATCACCGTGTACACCAATCCGCGAGCCGGCACACTCGGCGCGAACATCGCACGCCAGATCGGCCAGCAGGCGATGGATACCGTCAACCAGCGCATCGGCGAGCAGGTGAGCACACAGGTCACCGACCAGCTCGCGGCCACCGCTCCCGACCTGCAACTGTCGGGTGCGAGCAAGATCGTGCTGTCCGAACCGGTCGACGTGCGATTCGTCGAACACGCACCCTTGCCCGACGGCACCGGCTACGGCCTCGCCGCGTTCTACTACGCGCTGCTGCTCGTCCTGGCGGGCTTCACGGGCGCGACGATCATCAACACGCTCGTCGACGGCCTGCTCGGCTTCACCCCGACCGAGATCGGGCCGCTGTACCTGCACAACGAGTCGGTTCCGGTGTCCCGGTTGCAGACGACGGTCGTCAAATGGGTCATCGTCGTGCTGATGTCGATGGTGGTGTCGGGCATCTACGTGTGGGTGGGACACATCTTCGGATTACCGATACCGCAGAACTTCTCGCTGTGGCTGTACGGCATGCTCACGATCAGCGCGGTCGGCATCACCTCGATTTCCACGATGGCGGTGTTCGGCAACATCGGGCTGCTCGTCAACCTGTTCGTGTTCATCATCATCGGACTCCCGTCGTCGGGCGGCACCATCCCGCTCGACGCGGCGCCCAAGCTGTACTCGGTGCTCGCCGACTTCGCGCCGATGCACCAGGTGTATCTCGGCGTCCGCGGGCTGTTGTTCTTCAACGGTGCTCCCGGCAACGGGCTGCTGCACGGCACGTGGATGACAATCCTCGGCGTCGCGGTCGGCCTCGTGTTCGGTGCCGCGGTCACCGCCTACTACGACTGGCGCGGGCTGCACCGCACACACAAGTCGGTGCAGCCCGGCGAGCCGCTGCCGGCCGAGGCCGCTACGCGTACGGATCAACCGGACGCATAGCGGCTCCGCCGCCCGAAGGATCAGCGGCTCCGCCGCCCGAAGGGTCAGCGGCTCCGACGGCGCTACAGCGCGGCCCGCACCTTCGCGGCCGCGGCGACCATGTTGCGCAGCGACTTCTCCACCTCGTCACGCCCGCGCGTCTTGAGGCCGCAGTCGGGGTTGACCCACAACCTCTCCGACGGGACGGCGCGCAGCGCCTCGTCGAGCGAGCCGACGACCTCGTCGACGGCGGGCACGCGCGGCGAGTGGATGTCGTAGACCCCCGGGCCGACGCCGAGTTCGAAACCGACCGCGTTGAGGTCGCCGAGCACTTCCATGTGCGAGCGTGCAGCCTCGATCGACGTGACGTCCGCGTCGAGACCGGCGATCGCATCGATCACCTCGCCGAACTCCGAGTAGCACAGGTGGGTGTGGATCTGTGTCGTGTCGGCGACGCCGGACGTCGCGAGGCGGAACGCACCGACCGACCAGTCCAGGTATTCCTGCTGCTCGCTGCGCCGCAGTGGCAGCAGTTCACGCAGTGCGGGCTCGTCGACCTGCACGATGCGTGCTCCCGCGGCTTCGAGGTCGATCGTCTCGTCGCGGATCGCGAGGGCCACCTGGTTCGCCGACTCGGCGAGCGCCTGGTCATCGCGCACGAACGACCACGCGAGGATCGTGACGGGGCCGGTCAGCATGCCCTTGACCGGCTTGTCGGTGAGCGACTGCGCGTACTCGAACCACGACGTCGTCATCGGTGCGCGCCGCACGACATCGCCGAACAGGATCGGGGGTCGG
This sequence comes from Rhodococcus sp. HNM0569, assembly GCF_012726205.1. Classification (GTDB taxonomy): domain Bacteria; phylum Actinomycetota; class Actinomycetes; order Mycobacteriales; family Mycobacteriaceae; genus Rhodococcus_F. The sequence continues at coordinate 34,887 of NZ_JAASAE010000015.1, forward strand.
ACGCACCGGCTGCCGTACGACTGGACCCAGCCGTTCGCGGTGGCGAAGAAGCCGTCGAGCTGTTCGGCAAAGTACTGCACCATGTCGTTGCGCTCGGGTTCGCCGTGCACGAGGACGTCGAGTCCGATGTCCTCCTGCAGTGCAACGACATCCGCGACCTCGGCGCGCATACGTCGCACGTACTCGGCGTCGTCGATCTCGCCCTTGCGCAGCGCCGCGCGGGCGACGCGGATCGCCGTCGTCTGGGGGTACGAGCCGATCGTGGTCGTCGGCAGCGGCGGCAGGTCGAGCCGCTCGGCCTGCGCGGTGCGCCGCTGATCGGCGCTGCTGCGCACGGCACCCGACGCCAGGACGTCCGCGAGACGGGAACGCACCGCGGTGTCGTGCAGGCGGGGGTCGGCGCCACGCGCGGCACTCGCAGCGCGGGCGAGGACGAAGTCCTCGTCGACGTCGGAGCGCCTACCGGCCAATGCCGTTGCGAGTACACGTACCTCGCGCACCTTCTCCGTGCCGAATGCAAGCCACGACCGGAGCGCGGCGTCGAGCGCGGGTTCGGCGGCAAGTGTGTACGGCACGTGCAGCAGCGAGCACGACGTCGACACCGCGACCGTTCCGGTGCTGCCGAGCAGCGTGCCGAGTTTCCCGAGTGCCGACTCGAGGTCGGTGCGCCACACGTTCCGGCCGTCGACGACGCCCGCGACGACATGCTTGCCCGCGAGGGCGGGAACGTCAGCGACCGAGTCGGCCCCGGCGACGAGATCGAGACCGATCGCCTCGACACCGGTTCCCGCGAGTGCGGGCAGCGCGCCGCCGAGGCTGCCGAAGTAGCTCGCGACGAGGATCGCCGGCCGCACGTCCGCTGCCGTGAGCGCGTCGTAGACCCGTGCAGCCGCGGCGATCTCGTCGTCGCTCCGATCGGCGACGAGCGCAGGTTCGTCGAACTGCACCCACTGCGCGCCCTCGTCGGCGAGCGTGCGGAGCAGGTCGAGGTACAGCGGCAGCAACTCGTCGAGTCGGCCGAGCAGCGGCCCCTGGCCGCCGACCGGCTTGGACAGGAGCAGGAAGGTGACCGGACCGAGCACGACGGGACGGGCCGGAACTCCTTGCGCGAGCGCATCGCGCAGTTCGCCCACGACCTTCGACGCGTCGAGCGTGAACGTCGTGGACGGCGCGATCTCGGGGACGAGGTAGTGGTAGTTGGTGTCGAACCACTTCGTCATCTCCAGCGGGGCGACGGTGTCGTTTCCCCGCGCGGCCGCGAAGTAGCGGTCGAGCCGGTCGTCGATGTGGGCGACCCGTTCGGGCAGCGCACCGAGCATCGCCGCGGTGTCGAGGACGTGGTCGTAGTACGAGAACGTGTTGACGGGGACCGAGTCGAGCCCCGCGTCGACGAGGCTCGCCCAGGTGTCGCGGCGCAGGCCGGCGGCTGTCGCCTCGAGATCGGCCGCATTGAGCGTGCCCGCCCAGTACGCCTCGACGGCCCGCTTGAGTTCGCGATTCGGGCCGATGCGCGGTGAGCCCAGGACGGTCGCGGCGAACGGTGTCGCCTTCGGGGCCCCAGGGTTGTTCGTGTTCGGTTGCACTGCTTCTCCAGATACATCGCTCGGGATGGGCCACCACCGACGGACGGCACACCACTCGAGCCCGATGGAAAGCACCGCGATCTGCGTGCACGGCACAGGCACGAGCGGCCTACTCGCCCATTCCACGAGGCGGTGGACCGTCGGACGCGGCGCGTCCGACACAGTCGGCAGGTCTTCGGACTCGCAGGCGCCGGGTGCCCGCTCCGGTGGTACCGGCTGCCGTGCACCAGACCTACTGGCCGTCGCTTCCCAGGTGCTCACCCAGTGCTCTGACGGCGGTCGTTCCTGCATACCGCTGCGGGACAGTCCCGGATTCCCACCGGGTTCCCTCTCACGCGTGAAGCGCAATAGGCGCCCCCCGCGCTTCGACGCCGTCGACGGTCTTCGGGGCTCCTCACGACCGCCGCCGGCGAACCAGCTGCACGGCCAGCATAGCCGTCAGGGGTCGTGTGGGTCCGGCGCCGGTGCGTAGGGGACCGCACCCGCAGTGTTCTGGTCGATCCACAGCGCCCTCCCCACCTGCGGAAACGCGCGCTGCGCACAGTTCGGCCGCTCGCAGATCTTGCACCCGGCACCGATCGGGACGGCGGCCGACGGGTCGTCGATGTTCATGCCCGTCGAGTACACGAGGCGCGACGCGTAGCCGAGGTCGCAGCCGAGCCCGACGGCGAACTCGCGGTTCTGCGCGAGGTAGCCGAACTGCTCTTCGCCGGTCGTGCGCGCGAGCCACAGGTAGCTGCGTCCGTCGGGCATCTGCGCGATCTGGGTGCGGATACGTCCCGGCGTCGCGAAGGCGTCGTGCACGACCCACAGTGGACAGCTGCCGCCGACGCGGGAAAAGTGAAATGCGGTGGCCGACTGTCGCTTCGATATGTTTCCGGCGCGATCGGTGCGGACGAAGAAGAACGGCACGCCGCGACGCCCGGGGCGCTGCAGCGTCGAGAGCCGGTGACAGATCGTCTCGAAGCCGACTTCGAATCGCCCCGACAACAGGTCGATGTCGTAGCGCAGCTTCTCGGCGGCGTCGAGGAATCGCCCGTACGGCAGCACGAGTGCGCCCGCGAAGTAGTTCGCGAGACCGATGCGGGCGAGCTCACGCGATTGCGGTGGAAGGCTCGAGGCCCGCCGCAGCACCACATCGAGCACGTCCTCGTACGCGACGAACGCGAGTTGCGTCGCCAACTGGAAGGCACGCTGCCCTGGGGAGAGCCGCCGCGCGAGGGTGACAGTGCGGGTACGCGCGTCGTAGCGGCGTTTCGGGCCGCGTCCGGCGTCGTCGGCGTGGAGCGTGACACCGATCTCGAAGTCTGCGCGCAACAGGTCGGCGAGCTGGCGGTCGAGGCCGCCGATCGTGAGCCCTTTGCCGTCGAACAACTCCTCTGCCGCGTCGTCGAGTTCGGGAATGTGGTTTCGGTTGTCGTAGAAGAAATCCCGGACGTCTTCGTAGGGCATCGCGGCGCCCGTCGCAGACTCGGGCAGCGCGAGCACCGAGTTCTCGGTGCCCGACGTGAAGCTGTCGAGCTGTTCGGTGGTACCGACGACGCGGCGGTGCATCGCAACGAGCGCGTGCGCGACGGCGGGCATGCGCGTCGCGAGTTCGTCGAGCTCGCCTGCAGACATGTCGGCGGTCTCGGGGTGATCCGCGAGCGCTTCCTGCAGGTCGGCGAGCAACCGGGCATCGGTGTCTGCCGCGAAGAAGGCCATGTCGAGGTCGAACACCGAGTTGAGCCGCAGCAGCACCGGCACCGTGAGGGGCCGCTGATCGTTCTCGAGCTGGTTGACGTAGCTGACCGACAGCCCGAGCATTTTCGCGAGCGCGGTCTGGGTGAGCGCCCGTTCGTCACGCAGTCGCCGCAACCGACCCCCGGCGAACATCTTCTGCATGGCCCGCGAATATACACATGCCGCTTTCACAACTTCCGCAAATTCGGTCGGATCGTTCCGCAGAAATAGGCATCTGCCACGTATTTCGCACGGCGCCCTTCGTGCGTAGCGTGCGAAGAGAGGGCCGGTCGGACACCCTTTCGACCGGCTCGACGAGCACACGGAGGACAGCAGTGAAGACACACATCGTTCGCACCCATCGCTCCGCGGAGGACTTTCCCCGCGAAGAACATCTCGCCTGGCGCATCGCCGAGGTGGCGACCGATCCCGTGGACGTCCCGCAGGACGCCACCGACATGATCGTCAACCGTGTGATCGACAATGCCGCCGTCGCCGCGGCATCGCTGATCCGCCGACCGGTGTCGAACGCCCGGGCGCAGGCACAGGCACATCCGTACAGTCGGTCGACGTCGAACAGGCACGGGTCGACCGTGTTCGGAATCGGCGGAACGTTCTCCCCCGAGTGGTCCGCGTGGGCGAACGGCGTCGCGGTACGTGAGTTGGACTTCCACGACACCTTCTTGGCCGCCGAGTACTCGCACCCAGGCGACAACATCCCGCCGATCCTCGCGGTGGCACAGCACGTCGGTGCCACCGGTGCCGATCTCGTCCGTGGTATCGCGACGGGCTACGAGGTCCAGGTCGACCTGGTGCGCGCAATGTGCTTGCACGAGCACAAGATCGACCACGTCGCGCACCTCGGCCCGTCGGCAGCTGCAGGCATCGGCACGCTGCTCGGGCTCGACGCCGAGACCGTGTACCAGTCGGTCGGGCAGGCCCTGCACACCACCACCGCGACACGTCAGTCCCGCAAGGGCGAGATCTCGAGTTGGAAGGCGTACGCCCCCGCCTTCGCGGGCAAGATGGCCGTCGAGGCCGTCGACCGGGCGATGCGCGGCGAGGGCGCGCCGTCGCCCATCTGGGAGGGCGAGGACGGCGTGATCGCGTGGCTGCTCGGCGGCCCGAAGGCCGAATACCTAGTGCCGCTGCCCGGACCGGGTGAGGCGAAGCGCGCGATCCTCGACACCTACACCAAGGAACACTCGGCGGAGTATCAGAGCCAGGCACCGATCGACCTCGCGCGACGGATGCGCGAGCGCATCGGCGATCTGGACCAGATCGCGTCGATCGTGCTGCACACCAGCCACCACACGCACGTCGTGATCGGGACCGGCTCGAACGATCCGCAGAAGTTCGATCCCACCGCGTCGCGCGAGACGCTCGACCACTCGGTGATGTACATCTTCGCGGTCGCGCTGCAGGACGGCACGTGGCATCACGAGCGGTCGTACGCGCCCGAGCGGGCACAGCGCGCCGACACCGTCGAGTTGTGGAAGAAGATCTCGACGGCCGAGGATCCCGAGTGGACCCGCCGCTACCACTCGACCGACCCGTCCGAGAAGGCGTTCGGTGCCCGCGCCGAGGTGACGCTGAAGAGCGGCGAGGTGATCGTCGACGAACTCGCGGTGGCCGACGCACACCCTCTCGGCGCCCGCCCGTTCGCACGGGACCAGTACATCGCGAAGTTCCGCACCCTCGCCGAGGGCGTGGTGGCACCTGCGGAGCAGGACCGTTTCCTCGACGCGGCGCAGCGCCTGCCGCAGATGAAGGCGGGCGAGCTCGCGGAACTCACGTTCGCCGTCGACGACGACGTGCTCGCCCGTGCGCCGAAAACCACTGCACCCGAGTCACAGCGAGGACTGTTCTGATGTCCGCACTCATGGGAGGCGCGGCGTCGGCGTCCGACAAACGCAAGGCCCTGCGCGACGGCCTGTCGTCGGGTTCGATCCAGCGTCTGCCCGGCGCGATCAACCCGCTCACGGCCAAGCTGATCCAGGAGATCGGTTTCGAAGGAGCGTACGTGTCCGGGGGCGCCCTCTCGGCGGCCCTCGCGCTGCCCGACATCGGGCTCACCACCCTCACCGAGGTCACCGCGCACAGCATGCAGATCGCGCACGCCACCGATCTACCGGTTCTCGTCGACGCCGACACCGGCTTCGGCGAACCGATGAGTGCCGCCCGCACGGTCGTCGCCTTCGAGGACGCCGGCATCGCGGGGCTGCACCTCGAGGACCAGGTGAACCCCAAGCGGTGCGGGCATCTCGACGGCAAGGCGATCGTGCCCGCCGACGACATGGTGCGCCGCGTGCGCGCCGCGGTGACCGCGCGACGCGACCCCGACTTCGTGATCTGTGCCCGCACCGACGCCGCCGGAACGGACGGTATCGACGAGGCGATCGACCGCGCGAAGGCCTATGCCGACGCGGGCGCCGACATGATCTTCACCGAGGCACTGCGCACCGAAACGGATTTCGAGAAGTTCCGGGCAGCGGTCGACATCCCGCTGCTCGCGAACATGACCGAGTTCGGCAAGTCGCGGCTCCTGTCCGCCAAGACGCTCGAGGACATCGGCTACAACGCCGTGATCTACCCGGTCACCACGCTGCGTCTCGCGATGGGCGCGATCGAACAGGGCCTGCGCGAGATCCACGAGCTGGGCACGCAGGAAGGCGTCGTCGACCGCATGCAGACGCGAGCGCGGCTGTACGAGCTGCTCGAGTACGAGCGTTACAACGAATTCGATTCCGGCATCTTCAACTTCACTGTCGAAGGACGGTAGTCATGACCGTGTCACCCGAGATCACCACCATCTACAAAGGGCTCGCGGGCGTCGTCGTCGACACGACGGCGATCTCCAAGGTCGTGCCCGAGACCAACTCGCTCACCTACCGCGGGTACGCGGTCCAGGATCTCGCCGAGCATTGCAGCTTCGAGCAAGTGGCGTACCTGTTGTGGCACGGCGAGCTGCCCACCGACACGCAACTCGCGCTGTTCCGTCAGCGCGAGCAGGCGTACCGGCTCGCCGATCGCTCGCTGCTGAGTCTCGTGACCAAGCTGCCCGACAACTGTCACCCGATGGACGTCGTGCGCACCGCGATCAGCTATCTCGGCGCGGAAGACCCTGGGGAGGACGATAACTCGGCCGAGGCCAACCGTGCCAAAGCGCTGCGCATGACGGCTGTGCTGCCGACGATCGTCGCCGCCGACCACCGGCGTCGCCGCGGCCTCGAACCCGTTGCACCGCGGAATGATCTCGGTTTCGCCGAGAACTTCCTGAACATGTGCTTCGGCGAGGTGCCCGCCCCCGAACTGGTCCGCGCCTTCGAGGTGTCGCTCATCCTCTACGCCGAGCACAGCTTCAATGCCTCCACGTTCGCGGCCCGCGTCGTGACGTCGACACTGTCCGACATCTACAGCGCCGTCACCGCCGCGATCGGTGCCCTCAAGGGCCCGCTGCACGGAGGCGCGAACGAAGCCGTCATGCACGACATGCTCGAGATCGGCGACCCCGACCGCGCCGAGGACTGGCTGCGGGGCAAGCTCGCCCGCAAGGAGAAGGTCATGGGCTTCGGACACCGCGTCTACAAGAAGGGCGACTCGCGGGTCCCGACGATGCGCGATGCCCTCTACGATGTCGCCGCGCGCACCGACGGCGCCGAGTGGGTACGCATGTACGAGATCCTCGAGAAGACGATGCGCGAGGCCACCGGCATCGAGCCCAACCTCGACTTCCCCACCGGCCCCGCGTACTACCTGCTCGGCTTCGACATCGAGGTCTTCACACCCATCTTCGTGATGAGCCGAATCACCGGCTGGACCGCCCACATCATCGAGCAGGGCGAGTCCAACGCTCTGATCCGCCCACTCAGCGAATACAACGGGGTTCCGCAGCGCACCGTCGTCGCCTGACCCGGAGGGCCGCAGACCCGTGAAACACCGGTCTGCGATCACTGAAAATGGCAGGCTGAGTCGTATGCGCGTGCGTAGTCTCGCTGCGATCGCGGCCTCGGCGGTGGCATCGTTGATGCTCATGGCACCCCCTGCGGCCGCACACGAGGCGGTCGGTACCGACGGGACCGGACTCACCCTGGACGGCAGGCCGTGGTGGCCTGCCGGACTGAACGCGTACCAACTCGCCACGGACTGGTCGATCAACAAGGGGTGCGGCGCGATGGTCGACCTCGACGAGTTCTTCGCGAGTCTGCCGCCGGCATCGCTCACGCGGTTCAACGCGCTCGCCAGCCTCGCGACCGACAAGGCGACGGGCGAACTCGATTTCTCGGCGGTCGACGCGGTGTTCGCTGCCGCCGCACGCCACGGTCAGCTGCTCGTCCCCGTCCTCACCACCTTCGACGGGGCGTGCGAGGACGAGGTGTACAAGGACCGCGACTGGTATGCCGAGGGATGGCGCGAGCCCTCCGACGACAACGGCAGTTCGGGGAGCTCGGGCAGCTCGGGTTCGGGCAGCTCCGGCAGCGCGGGCAACGGCAGCGCGGACAACGGCAGCTCGGGCAACGGCAGCGCGGAGAACTCGGGCAGCAGCGGCTCCGAGTCGGGCGACAGCGGCCGGGGCGAACCCGACCGCACGGTGTACCCCGCGGAGAACCAGTCGGGGATGCGGTACGAGACGTGGCTGCGCACCGCGGTCGCACGATGGCACTCCGAGCCTGCACTTGCGATGTGGGAACTCGTCGGCGAGCCGGAGACGACCCTCTATCAGGGTGGCCCGTGTGCGCCCGACGGAGCAGCCGTACTGCGACAGTTCGTGGACGACGCCGGGGCGATCGTCCGCGACATCGATCCGGGTCACCTGATCACCGTCGGTCTGCTCGGCGGCGGACAGTGCGGAACCGCAGGGCCGGAATACCAGTACGTGGCGGCGTCGTCCAACCTCGACGTGCTCCAGTACCACGACTACGGTGCCGACGGCGTACCTCTTCCGGGCGACGAGTTCAACGGCCTCGCGGTGCGTCTCGACCAGGCACGAGCGGTGGGCAAGCCTCTTCTCGTGGGCGAGATCGGGCAACTCGTCGGCGGTGACTGTGCCACCACCCGGCAGCGGGCGCGCGATGTCGCCACCAAGATCGACGGGCAGCGGTCGGCGGGCACGGCGGGAGCACTGTTGTGGGCATTCGTCCCCGACCCGCGACCGGATCAATGTACATACGACATCGGCCCGGACGACCCGGTGCGTGACGTGCTCGCAGAACGGAACACCCTGGAATGAGCCAGGATCCGCAGGTGCGTCGACGTCGCTGGCCGGGGTTCACTCTGGCCGCGGTCGCAATCGCCGCGCTGCTCGTGGGCGGTGCGGGTGGCTCGTTCCAGAGCAAGCTCTCCGAGGTGCAGAAGAACGACAATGCGTCGTACCTGCCGAGTTCCGCGGAGTCGACCGAGGTGGCGGACGAATCGGAGAAGTTCGTCGCCGACCCGACCATTCCCGGGTTCGTCCTGTTGCGCTCCGACGCACCGCTCACCGACGCCGACAAGCAGAAGGTGGATGCGGCGCGTACCGCGATCATGCAGATTCCCGGCGTCGCGGCCGACGACCTCGCTCCACCCGAGTTCTCGGCGGACGGAAAGGTCGCGGCACTGTACGTGCCGCTCGAGTCCGCGAAAGACGGCGTCGAGATCGCGGGCGACGAGCTGGCGGCCACCGAGCAGAAGATCCTCGACGCCGCGCAACAGGCCGCGCCGGGTCTGGAAATCCTCCCCGCCGGCTCCGCCGGTCTGCTCGTCGCGTTCATCGACGCATTCGAGGGCATCGACGGGGCGCTGCTCGGCGCGGCCCTGATCGTCGTGGTGCTCATTCTGCTCGTGGTGTACAGGTCGCCGTTCATCTGGGTTTTCCCACTGCTCTCGGCGCTGCTTGCCCTCGGGGCCGCGTCGATGGTGATCTATCTGCTCGCCGACGCGGACCTGTTGACGCTCACCGGCCAGAGTCAGGGGATCCTCTTCGTCCTCGTGATCGGTGCGGGCACCGACTATGCGTTGTTGCTCATCTCGCGCTATCGCGAGGAACTCCACCGTTACGACAGCCGGTTCGACGCGATGCGTCGTGCCTGGCGGGAGAGTGCACCGGCCATCACCGCTTCGGCGGGCACGGTGATCCTCGGTGTGCTGTGTCTGCTCTTCTCGGAGCTCAACTCCAACCGCAGCCTCGGCCCGGTCGCCGCGATCGGCATCGTATGCACCTATGTGGTGATGATGTCGTTCCTGCCCGTTGCTCTCGCGGTCGCGGGCCGCTGGGTGTTCTGGCCGCGTACCCCGCACGCCGACGACGCGTCCGACCTCACGACGCACGGGCTGTGGTCGCGTATCGCGAAGACCGTGACCGACCGCGATCGCCCCTTCTGGATCGGCGCCACGGTGTTGCTGATCGTGCTGTTCGCCGGTGGGATCGGCAGCCTGAAGACGGGTGGCCTCAGTTCGACCGAGAATTTCACGACGACACCGGACGCCGTCGTCGGCCAGGAGCTCTACGACGAGACGTTCGACCCCGGCGCGGGCACGCCGGTCGTGATCGCAACCAACGATGCCCAGCGGCAGGCGGTGATCGACGCCGCCTCCGCGGTCGACGGCATCTCGGACGAGCCCGGCGCGGTGTGCCCGCAGGTGGACACCGCGAAGGTGGCCGAACTGGTACGCCAGAACCCTCGAGCGGCTGCCGCGCTGCAGCAGTCGGGCGGCGGGTGCGCACCACCCGACCTCACGGTGTCACCGATCGACGGCCGCATGATCGTCAACGCGACTCTCGTCGACTCGTACGATTCGCCGGCGGCGCTCGACACGGTGGAACGTGTCCGTGCCGCTGTCCACGCCGTTCCCGGGGCCGACGCCCTCGTCGGGGGCAGCACCGCGACGACCGTCGACGTGCAGACGGCGTCGGTGCACGACCGGAACCTGATCATTCCGATCGTGCTGGCGGTGATCCTGGTGGTGCTCGTCCTGCTGCTGCGGGCGCTGGTGGTACCGATCATCCTGATCTCGACGGTGGTCCTGTCGTTCGCCGCCACGCTCGGTGTCAGCGGCTTCTTCTTCACGCATGTGTTCGGGTTCCCCGACTCCGATCCGGCTTTCCCGCTGTACGCATTCATCTTCCTGGTGGCGCTGGGCATCGACTACAACATCTTCCTGATGACGCGTGTGCGGGAGGAGACTCTGCGCGTGGGCACACGACCTGGAATCATGCGCGGGCTCACGGTGACCGGCGGCGTGATCACGTCGGCAGGCGTCGTGCTGGCCGCCACGTTCGCGGTGCTCGGGATCCTGCCGTTGGTGTTCCTCGCCGAGGTCGGGTTCGCCGTCGCATTCGGTGTTCTGCTCGACACGATCGTGGTGCGGAGCATCCTGGTACCCGCGATGTCGCACGACATCGGCCGGGCGATCTGGTGGCCGTCGACGCTGTCGCGGGCGGAGGCGGACGGGTAGGCGGAGCTTCCGCGCGAACCGGGGCGGTGCACACGATCGGGCACACTGGACGAATGGCATTCGAGATTCCGGGTCCGCGCGAGGTCGTCGGCGCCGCCGTCGCGGTCGCCCGGTGGGGCGTCGGCACGGCGACGCTGGTCGCGTCGTTGCCCGCGCGGATCGAGTCGCTCGTGTCGGGTGTCGAGCGGCTGCTGGTGGAGGTCGAGTTCGTCGTCGCGCGCATCGACGCCGTCACCGACGGCGCCGTCGCGGTGCACAAGCGCGCCGCCGAGGTCACCGACGCGGCGGCAACCGTCACCGAGACCGCAGCCGCGCTGTCGACGGCCGCGCAGCAGTTGCTCGAGATCTACGAGCCGCTGGCGCTGCAGGCGGCACCACTCGCGAAGAAATTCGTCGACGACTTCTCAGAGGAGGAGGTCGCCGCCGCGATCGCGCTGGTCGACCAGTTGCCCGAGCTGACCGCCCGCACCAACGCGGTGATGCCGATCCTGGCGACGCTCGACACCGTCGCACCCGAGATCCACCAGCTGCTCGAAACCGTCAAGGACGTCCGGCAGGCGATCCAGGGCGTCCCCGGCTTCAAGTACTTCCGGCGACGGGGCGAGTCCGCGGAATGACCGGCACTGTCCCGCAACGCCTTCCGGTCAGCTGCTGACGGACCGCAGCGCTGCGAGGCCGCGCGCCGCGAACTCCGGGACCGCACTGCCCGCCGTGTCGAAGCCCGACCCGACGGTCGCGCCCGCGCGGTATCGGTGGTCGATGCCCATCGCGATGACCGCCATCTTGAAATGGGCGAGGCCGAGATAGAACTGCCAGTTGTCGAGCGTGCGGCCGGACGCGCGGCTGTAGCGCTCGGCGAGATCGTCGGGCGACGGCAGCCGCTCGCTCGTCCACGCGGCCGGCTCCCCCAGCACGAGATCGAGTGCCGGGTCGCGGTACACGCACATCAAGGCGACGTCGGTGAGCGGATCACCGAGCGTGGACAGTTCCCAGTCGACGACGGCCGCGACCGAGCCGTCCCCGTCCAGGATCGTGTTGTCGATCCGGTAGTCGCCGTGCACGATCGACGACGCGGACTGCTGCGGAATCGATTCCGCGAGCAGCATGTGCAGCCGGTCGATGTCGGGCAGGTCGTCGGCCTTCACACGCTCCCACTGCTTCGCCCACAGCGCGACCTGGCGAGTCACGTAGCCGTCCGGGCGGCCGAACTCGCCGAGCCCGCACGCGGCGTAGTCGACCGCATGCAGTTCGGCCAGCACACGCACGAGTTCGTCGACCACACCGTCCAATTCGGCGTCGCCGAACGCCTCCAGGTCCTGCTTCATCCGCACGACCGGGCCGGACACATATTCGGTGACCGCGAACGGAGCGCCCATCACGGCGTCGTCCTCGCACAGCGCGACAGCACGCGCCACGGGCACCGCCGTCTCGTACAGCCCACGCGTGACGCGGAATTCGCGCGCCATGTCGTGCGCGGACGGCGTCAGGCCCGCAGTGGGCGGGCGGCGCAGCACCCAGTGCGACGCGTCGTCGCGCACGTCGAAAGTGAGATTCGACTTGCCGCCGGACAGCAGGCGAGCGCGCAGTGCACCGCGCACCTCGACGCCCTCACGGCGCAGGAACGCGTCGAGCGCCTCGAGGTCGAGCCCTGGAAGATCATGTTCCGCCGCGGCGCTCACTTCGACTCCCGGATCGCGCGCTTGGCGGCACCGACGGTGCGCTTGCCGATCGCCCACCTGTGCACCTCGGACGGGCCGTCGTAGATGCGGAACGGGCGCACCTCACGGGAGAGCCGCGCGAGCGGCAGGTCCGACGACACCCCGAGGCCGCCGCACATCTGGATCGAGCGGTCGACGATGCGGAAGATCGCCTCGGCGGCAAACGTCTTGGCGATGGATGTCGCATTGCCAGCGTTCTCGCCGAGGTCGAGTTCGTAGCACGCCCGCACGAGCAGCGCGCGGGTGGCGGCGATGTCGATCTCGTTGTCGGCGACCATCTTCTGGATCATGCCGAGATCACCCAGCACGTCGCCGAAGCCTTCGCGGCGCGCGACGTAGTCGACCGCGACGTCGTGTCCGCGGCGTGCGGCACCGAGCCACCGCATCACGTGCGTCATACGCGCCGGACCGAGCCGCACCTGCGCGTAGCGGTAACCCTGGTCGACCTCGCCGAGTACCGCGTCGTCGGGCACGAGCAGGTCGTCGAACGAGACCTCGCAGTGGCCGCCGACCATCGCGCGGTCGAGTGTCGGGATGTGCCTGCCGACAGTCAGACCGGGCAGATCGGCGGGCGCCAGGAACATCGTCGCGCCGCCGCGGTCGCCCGGTTCGCCCGACGTGCGAGCCATGATGATGAAGAACGACGCGCCGTCGGCGCCGGTGATGAAATGCTTGCGGCCATTGATCTTCCAGCCGCCGGACACCTTCTCGGCGCGCGTGGCGAGCGCCGACGGGTCGGAGCCCGCGCCCGGTGCGGGTTCGGTCATCGCGAAGGCCGAGCGCACGTGACCGTGCGCCAGCGGGGCCAAAAAGTCCTGCCGCTGTGCCTGGTCGGCGATGTGGTCCAGCATGTGCACATTGCCCTCGTCGGGCGCGGCGATGCCGAGCGCGGTGGGACCGAACAGCGAGTACCCGGCCGCCTCGAACACGGGGACGCGATCGCTCATGTTCAGCCCGAGGCCGCCGAACTCGACGGGTGCGTGGGGCGCGAAGATGCCCGCTTCCTTCGCGCGGGTCTGCAGTTCCACACGCAGGGCGTCGCCGCCCGCAGCGGTGATGTCGCCGTCGTGCTCGTCTTCGACGGGCAGCACGACATCGCGGATGAACACCTCGGTGCGGTCGACGATCTGCTGCACTTCGGTCGAATACGCCAGGTCGACAGCCATTCCACGCCTTTCTCTCAGCCCGACCGATCGATCGCTCGGCACGATGACCGTCGCACAGACCGGCAGGCGAGTCAAGAGGCGGCGACGGTGTCCCGTGCGATCGCGAGGTAGCGCTCGACGAGCTCGTCGGGCGTGAGCGGGCCGTCCTCGCGGTACCACGTGGACACCGCGACGCACATCGTCACGACGGCGCGGCTCGCGTCGAGCGGGTAGGACGTGCGGAATGCGCCGGTCTCGACGCCGTCCTGCACGATGCGATCGACCATGCGCTGCTGTTCGTCGCGTTGCGCGATGTACGCCGCACGCTCGTCGGCCGCCATGTTGCGGGTCTCGCGCGATGCCACGAACGCCTGCTCACGGCGGAACATGTGGAAGCGCAGCAGACTTTCGACGACCGCGTCGAACTGCTCGCTCGGAGTCGCACCCGCCTCCGCCGAGGCCGCGCGGCTGCGCCGCAACAACTCCTCCATGACGGCATTGGTCAGCCCGACCAGGATCGCCTGCTTCGACGGATAATGGTGGTACAGACCGGGCACCGACAGCCCGGCACGCGACGCGATCTCGCGGATCGAGGACGCATCGTAACCGCGCTCGACGAACGCCGACAACGCCGCCGACAGCACCTTCGACAAGCCCTGGTCCGGATAGTCCCGCCACGCCCCGTGCTGGTCACCACCGAAATCGTGTCGGCTCTCGTTCATTCGCCCACCGTAGACGATGGGCCCGAAAGGCGATGGCCCCGAACGCAGCGAATGGCACTTTCGGCGCGTCTCATGCGTCGAAAGTGCCATTCGCCGGGAACGGGGAAGGCCGAAGCCGTCAGTCCTTCGGACCGCCCGCGACGTAGACGACCTGACCGGACACGAAGCCCGCGCCCTCGCTCGCGAAGAACGACGCGGTGTGCGCGATGTCCTCCGGCTGACCGATGCGGTTGACCGGAATCTGCGATGCCGCAGCCTTCTTGAAATCCTCGTAGGGCACGCCGACGCGGGCCGCGGTACCTGCGGTCATGTCGGTCTCGATGAAGCCGGGAGCGATCGCGTTGGCGGTCACACCGAACTTGCCGAGCTCGATCGCGAGGGTCTTGGTGAAGCCCTGCATGCCCGCCTTGGCCGCGGAGTAGTTGGCCTGGCCGCGGTTACCGAGCGCCGACGTGCTCGACAGGTTGACGATGCGGCCGAACTTGGCGTCCACCATGTGCTTCTGGCAGGCACGCGACATCAGGAACGCGCCGCGCAGGTGCACCGCCATGACCGAGTCCCAGTCGTCGACGCTCATCTTGAACAGCATGTTGTCGCGGATGATGCCGGCATTGTTGACGAGAACCGTGGGGGCGCCCAGTTCGGCGGCGATCCGCTCGACCGCTGCGGCGACCGAGTCCTCGTCGGCGACATTCGCGCCGACCGCGAGCGCCTCGCCGCCCGCCGCCTTGATCGCCTCGACGGTGTCGGCGCACGCCGCCTCGTCGAGGTCGAGCACGGCCACCTTGTAGCCGTCGCTCGCGAGCCGCTTCGCGACGGCCGCGCCGATGCCGCGCGCCGAGCCGGTGACGATCGCGGTCCGAGTTTCCTGTGCCATGCCCTACCTCCGTGTTCGAATCTGCTTCTACGTGTGGGTCTGTGCGTCGGCCGCCGCCAACGCATTCTGGTAGCGCCGCATCCCGCGGATCCAGCGGTCGTAGTCCGAACCCTTGTTCCGGTACATGTCCAGGACGTCGGGATGCGGAAGGATCAGGAAGGTGCCCGTCACGACGCCCGCGAGGACACAGTCCGCGACGTCCCGCGGCGACAGGACCGTACCCGCGGTGGTGACGGCGCGCGCCGCGAGCGGCGACAGCGCCGCGTCGTCGTGCAGCAGTTTCGTGTCGACGCCCATCGGGCACACGCAGCTGACGCCGATCCCCCTGTCGCCGTACGTGACCGAGAGCCATTCGGCGAATCCGACCGCCGCGTGCTTGGTGACCGAATAGGGCGCCGAACCGATCTGGGTCAGCAGGCCGGCCGCCGACGCGGTCGACACGAAGTATCCCCGGCCACGTTCGAGCCAACCCGGCAGAAGCAGTCGCGCCGCCCGGACGTGCGCCCGCACGTTGACGTCGAGCGCGAGCGACCACACGTCGTCGGACGGCTCGATGCCGTCGCCCGCCGCGACACCCGCGTTGGCGAAGTAGTAGTCGACCGGCCCGAAAGTCCTCTCCGCGAGCTCGATCGACGCGGCGATCGTGTCCTCGTCGGACGCGTCGCCGGCGAACGACACCGCGTGCCCGCCGCGCTCCGTGATGCCCTCGGCGACCGCGCGCGACGAGTCGGCGTCGAGGTCGCACACCACCACGCGGGCGCCCGCGTCGGACAGCCGCTCGGCGAGCGCGCCGCCGATGCCGCCACCGCCACCGGTGACGATCGCGACGGCGCCGTCGAATGTGTGCTCGGACTGGTCGGTCATGACTCCCGCCTACGTGATCGTGATGCCGCCGTCGACGGCGATCGTCTGGCCGGTGACATATCCGGCGGCGTCGGATGCGAGCCACACCACAGCGGCCGCAAGCTCTTCCGGATCGCCCATTCGCGGAATGACCATGCGCGCCTGCATGCTTTCGAGGTAGCCGGGCTTGTAGGTGTCGGTCATCTCGGACTTGAAGAAGCCCGGTGCGATGGCGTTGACGCGAATACCCTTACGCGCGCCCCACTGCTGCGCGAGGTCTCGTGTGAGACCGATGACGCCCGCCTTGCTCGCGGCGTACGCGGCCTGCGGCAGTCCGGCGGTGGTGAGGCCGAGGACGCTCGAGATGTTGACGATCGAACTGCCGGGCTGCATCACCTTCGCGGCGGCCTGCGCGGCCCAGTACGAACCGTTGAGATTGATGTCGATCACGCGGCGGAAGTCGTCGGGCGCCTCCCGCGTCGCGGGGACGGCGGTGCCGATGCCTGCGTTGTTGACGAGGACGTCGACGCGGCCGAAACGCTCCATCGCGGCGTCGATCATGTGCTGCGCCTGCTCGGGCTCGGCAACGTCGGTGGCCACGGTGTGGGCGGTGCGGCCGGCGCGCTCGACGAGCGCCGCGGTGTCCTGCAGCCGGTCGACACGACGCGCGGCGAGAACGACGTCGGCACCCGCTTCGGCCGCGGCCTGCGCGAACGCGACGCCGAGGCCGGACGACGCACCCGTCACGACGACCACCCGATCGGTGAGTCGGAACTTGTCGAGAACGGACATCGTGATCTCCTGTCGGATGGTTCTGGGGATCGAGTCTTCCGGGGTAGCGCTGTTGTACCAGAGTTGCGGGCCCAGGAGAGATCCGGGTCACGTCGGACGTCGGGGTCCGGACGGGGTCACCGCCCGGACCCGGAGACGTCACAGACCCAGATCGCGCCCGATCAGTTCCTTCATGATCTCGTTCGAGCCGGCCCATATCTTGGTGACGCGGGCGTCCTTCCACGCGCGGGCCGCGCGGTACTCGTTCATGAATCCGTAGCCGCCGTGCAGCTGAACGCAGTGGTCGAGCACCTCGTTCTGCACCTGCGCGGTCCACCACTTCGCCTTCGCCGCGTCGACTGCCGACAGCTTGCCCTCGGCGTGCGCCTCGATGCACTGGTCGACGTAGGCCTGCGTGACCTCGACGCGGGTCACCAGATCCGCGAGCAGGAACTTGTTCCACTGCAGCGAGCCGATCGGCTGGCCGAACGCCTTGCGCTCCTTGGCATATGCGATGGTCTCTTCGAGAATCGGGGCGGCATGCGAGATGTTCGCGACTGCTGCGCCCACACGCTCCTGCGGCAGCATCTCCATCATGTGGATGAAGCCGCGGTCGATCTCGCCGATGATGTTCTCCGACGGCACTCGCACGTTCTCGAAGAACAGTTCGGCCGTGTCGGATTCGGGCTGACCCACCTTGTCGAGCTTGCGGCCACGCTCGAAACCGGCCATCCCGGTCTCGACGGCGAACAGCGTGATGCCCTTGGCCTTCTTCTCCGGGCTCGTGCGCGCCGCGACGATCACCAGGTCGGCGTTGAAACCGTTGGTGATGAACGTCTTCGAGCCGTTGATGATCCAGTCGTCGCCGTCGCGCACCGCAGTGGTCTTGAGCGCCGCGAGGTCGGAGCCGCCGGAGGGCTCGGTCATACCGATCGCCGTGAGCATCTCGCCTGTGCAGAACTTCGGCAGCCACCGCTGCTTCTGCTCCTCGGTGGTGAGCTGCACGAGGTACGGCGCACACACGTCGGCGTGGATGCCGAAGCTCGACGCCAGAGCGGCGCTGCTGCGCGAGAGCTCTTCGGCGAGAACCGCATTGAACCTGTAGTCGCCTGCACCGCTGCCGCCGTACTCTTCCGGCACCTCGAGGCCGAGGAAGCCGTTCTTGCCCGCCTCGAGCCAGATCTCGCGGTCGATGTACCGCTGCTCGATCAGCTTCTCCTCGACCGGCGCGACATTGCGCGTGACGAACTCGCGTGCCGACTCGCGGAATGCCTCGTGATCGGGGCCGTACAGGGTGCGTCGCATGGACCGCTCCTCAGGTTGAAACAGACGGACTGGGTGGAAACAGGTGGGCCGGCGCACAGAGACACGCGGGCACCCACCCTGGACGGATAAGCGCCCGCTTAGTTTCTAAGCGCTTGCTTATTCTGGTGACGGCGCGGCATATTGTCAATGCACCCGACGATGGAGCGACATGACCCAGCCCCCGCTGCCCCCGATCGGTACCCCGGCGATCAGCACCGCTGCGCCCACGATCAGCACTTCCAGGGCGGCTGCGCGCATCCGGACTGCAGCCATCGACGCGTTCGCCGCCAACGGGTACGGCGGCACCACGACGCGGCAGATCGCGGCGCTGCTCGGGATGAGCCCCGCGGCGATGTACCCGCACTACGCGTCCAAGGAAGAGCTGCTCTTCGCGATCAGCTACGAGGGGCACGTCGCGACGCGCGAGAGCCTCACCGACGCCGACGACCCGTCGGCACCGCCGTCGTGGCGGCTGCGCACACTCGTCGCCGCGTTCGCGCACTGGCAGGCGTCCCATCACGCGCGTGCGCGCGTCATCCAGTACGAACTCAACGCCCTCTCCCCCGAGCACTACCGCACGGTCGTCGCGCTGCGCCGCGAGATCACCGCGATGTTCCGGGCCGTCGTCGATGCGGGTGCCGAGGCCGGCGAGTTCACAGTGCCCGACGCCGAAGGCGTCACGCTCGCGCTGATGTCGTTGTGCGTCGACGTGTGCCGCTGGTTCCCGGCCGGCGCCTACACCGAGCCCGCCGTGGTCGCCGACCTGTACTCCGATCTGGCGCTGCGTCTCGTCGCCGCGCGCTGACGCGTTCCCGGCCAGCGGGCGCGCGCCACCGCACGGGCCGACCCGTCCGCCATCCTGTTGCCGCGTCCCCGACCGAACAGGAGCCACTCGATGAGCCTTTTCCTCGAATCCGTCCCCGTCGCCGAACAACTCGCATGGCTCGAGGAGATCAAGGCAGCGTTCGCACTGCGGCTGCGCGTCATGGACACCAAGCAGTGGGACCGGTATCCCGAAATGCACACCGACGACGTCGTGAGCGAGACGTTCAGCAGTGTCGACGGCGACCACAGTCACCTTCCGCCGGCCGAGCGGCCGGGCGCTGTCGTCGGCACCGAAGCGCTCACCAGGGCGATCAGCTCGTTTCTCGACGGCGTGGTGACGGTGACCTCCGCCCACCACGGACACACCCCCGAGATCACCTTCACATCCCCGACCACCGCGACCGGCATCTGGGCGATGGAGGACAACCTCTGGTGGACCAACGGCGACACCGAAGAATCGCTGCGCGGCTGGGGCCATTACCACGAGGAATATCGCCGCGTCGACGGACGCTGGCTCATCAGCTACCGCAACCTCACCCGCCTGCGTGTCGACCACACACCCGGCTTCTACTCGTACCGCGAGCGCAACTCGCCTGCGTAAGGCGCCACGAGCCACCGACAAGTCGGGTCGGCCACTCGTCACATTCGACCCTTGCTCGGACATTCCGTACGAAGCGCTCGTCGAGGCGGGGTACACGCCGGCCGGTAGTGACCACCAAGACTTCACACCGGACGAGTGCACATTCTGGGTTGCAGGTGGGGCTGTCCGGATCGCCGGTACCGCACGAGGGGGGACAACTCACCCCGCGACGAGTGCCGCAAGGGCCTCGAGGGCATGGAATACGAGGCCCACCGCCGGTGAGTACCAGGTCCGCGATGAGCCGGTAGCCGCAGCGCACCCACAGGACTATCGTTGATTTACGCGAGCGAATAGCCGCAAGGAGGCGATGGCGATGAGCGATGCGGCCAAGAGCGTAGAAGACCGTTACCGCCACGGCGACCTGGACTTCGAGACCGCGGTGCAGGAAGTCACCGGTACCGACATGGATCGCGAGGTCTTCGCGCGGATCGTGCACAGCCTCGCCGCAGCCGAGGTGCCGGGCGGTCCTGCGCTGTCCGAGCACGACGCTGCGTTGCTGGAGGAGGCCGGCTTCGTCACCGACCCCGCGGCCGCCACGGCGGCACGCGTGGACCGGGACATTCGCATGCAGCACCTACTTCGCAGCTCCCTGTCCGTCGCCGACGCCGCGCAGCGCCTCGGCGTCACCACCGCCCGCGTCCGCCAGCGCCTGGCAGACGGCACCCTGTGGGCGTTCGACTCGGGCCGGAACCGGCTGCTGCCGCCCGGCCAGTTCACCGCCGACGGCGCGGTGCCTCACCTCGAGAAAGTCCTCCCGCAGCTGGGCAAGGATCTGCACCCGCTCACCGTGCAGGCGCTGCTCACGCAGCCGCAGCCGGCCCTGACCGTCGACGGGCGACCGGTGTCGATCGCAGCGTGGCTGACCGGCTGCGCGGGAACCGACGCCGAGATCGAGCAGGTCGTCGACGTGATCGCTGCTGCGGCCTGGGAAGGGGCGTAGATGGGGACAGTGGCTCTGCCGCCGCCTCCGACGGTCTCCGTCCTGCGCGACGCGGGCATCCATCCCGACGAACTGATCACCTGGCAGCCCACCGAGTTGCTGTGGCGCGTCCACCACACCACCGGAAGTCATGTCCTGCCCTGGGACGGGATGCGGACGTTCGGGCCGATCCTGCGGTTCGACCATCACCCGCTCCCCCGAGCCGAGCACTCCGGCTACGGCATCTGGTACGGCGTCTCCGATCCGCGCGATGGCCTGGCGGAGGCCTTCCAGACTGCGCGTGTCATCGACCGCCGGTACCGCGACCCGTACCTGACCGGGCTGAAGTGCACCCGGCCGTTACGGCTGTTGGATGTGTCCGGGATCGGCGGAGGGGCCTGGGCGACCCGCGTGGGAGGCAATCATGCTCTCGACTCGGCCGCGCACGGCCGCAGTCAGCACTGGGCCCGCACCATCCACCGTGCCCACAGCGATCTCGACGGCGTCATCTACCGGGGCCGGTTCGCCGGGAGCGTGTGCGTCGCACTCGTCGAACGAGCAGTCGACGCCTTCCCTGTCCGACCGGCGCTGTCGCTGCCGCTGGCGCACCTCGCGCTCGAAGGCGCGATCGCCACTGCGGCGTACCAGCTCGGCTACACCATCGTCTGACCAGGCACGCCCGTATCCCACAGGTTCGCCAGGCTGGACTCGAAGGGATCCCCGCGCGGGGCTGATGAAAGCAGTGGCAGGGCGCATGTGACGGCACCGGGGGACCCCCACATCGACGAGTGGATTGCAGATCGGACGGCCGCGATCATCGAACGCTACGTCGACTGACCCAGACCTCCGGCCAGCGCAAGCACTGGTTCCGGGCGGCACGAACACGGCCTGCGATAGGATCGCCGACACTGTCTGACGGGGGCACGGTACAACCAACGTTCGGGGGGCGAGTTATGGCATTCAGTCTTGATCCGGCGGTGATCGACGAATGTGTCGGGATCTGCGACGACATGATCGACAAGTTGGAGGACGGCCACAGAAGCGCGGTCCGTCTGGGACGGGTCTACGGATTTGGCGATCTCGATTCTGGACGCCAGCTGACGGTCGGGTACGAGCAGAAAGGTCAACTGACTGCTAGCGCGATTGCTGATCTGCGCCGGGCAGTCGAACGGACACGGCAAGCGCTGCTCGATGTCAAGGACGGCGCAATCGAGACCGACACCGACTTCGCTGCCATTCTCGCCGCCAACGTGCAGGAGATTGTGTGATGCGACGTCAAGACACTGTGCTCGCGCTCCTCGTCTTCGGCGCGCTCTGGACAGGCGCGACGGCGTGTGGGAGTCCCGACATCGACGAGTCTGCGGCGCCTGCGGTGACTGCGGAGCGGACGCCACGAGCCACCGACAAGTCGGGGCGACCGCAGGTAAACTTCGATCCTTGTCTCGACCTACCTGACGAGGCGCTCCGAGAAGCTGGTTACGATCCGGCCGACGCCGACGAGGACAGTTTCTCTCCTGACGAGTACACATTCCTCGACTGCACATGGACATCGTTCGACGGCCGCTATGGCCTGAATGTGCTCTCCGGCAACATAACCTGGGAGGAACAGCGGGAAAAGGTCAAGGACTATTCGACTCCCATCACGGTTGGTTCCCGCCCGGCTCTTCTCGACGAAGACCCGGCAGCTCCCGAAGCCTGCGCTATTGCCTTTCCCTCGGACATTGGCGTGGTGATCGCGTCACGAACAGTGGTCTGGGGTGACGGCGAGGAGGCCCCTAAAGAAGAATGGTGCAAGGGCCTCGATCAGACTGCGGCGATCATCGAACGATACGTTCCACAGGGGGGATGAACAATGTCGGGTGAGAACAGCGACTTCCTAGATACTGTTGTGAACCAACTCGTTCCGGGCGGCGCGGGTTCGGCTGAGCGAGAGAAGACAAACAGCAGTGTCCGCCAACTGATCGACAACGGCGACCTCGAAACCGACGAGCCGTACATCTCCACCATGGAGAGCTTCCAGGGATTCACCCACGAAGAGATCTCCGCCAAAGTTTCGGCGATTGCTCCCAGCACAATCAACGAGCTGGCCACCCGGTACAGGCAACTTGCGACATCGATCGACATCGGCTGGGAGCTGCTGCACCTGCAGATGACGCTGGGCCGGGGCTGGACCGGCGACGCGGCCACTGCGGCGACGAGTTCGATCGCAGAACTGTCGCAGCCGGCAGCGCGTATGCGTTCTGCGCTCCAGTCGGTCGGTTTGAAGCTCGACGCGCTGAGCAGCGCCGCGAGCGACCTCAAGGCGTCGATCCCCCAGCCAAGCCTGTCGTCCACCGCACCGCTTGCGCTTCTGAGCGGGTCGAGTGTGATGGCCGAGGAAACGGCCCGTGAGGAAGCGCGCCAGACCGCGATCCGGGCGATGGAAGCGGTCTACGTCCCCAACTACACCTCGGCGGGGACGAACGTGCCCGGATTCGGTCGAGCACCCGAGGGTCCCGGCGACGCCGGCCCGGGCGTCGGCGGTATCGGTTCGGGCGGTGTCGGCGGGCTCGGTGGCGGCGCTGGGGGCGGAGCCGGCGCGGCCGGCGACGCAGCCGCGGGCGGTGCCGCCGAGGCTGGCGCGGGGCAGGGCGACCCGAACGCGGCAGCGCAGACGCAGGCAGCATCCGCCAACGGCGCGGAGGGCCTCGGCCAGGGTTCCGGCCTGGGCCGACCCGACGCCGCATCCACGAGCGCCGCGTCGACCGGCGCGAACCCGAACGGTCAGGCCGGGTCGGGTGCCCACGGCGGCGGAGCCGGTGCGGGCGGCGGCGCGTACGGCGTCGGTGGTGGCGGCAGCGCCGCTCGCCGCAAGGACGAGCGCGAGAACCAGAACGGCGCGATGATGGGCGCCGTCCCGCCCGGGGCCGCAGCGGGTGCCGCGGCTGCGGCAGCCGCGGGCAGCGCCAAGCCGAGCAGCCTCGCACGTCCCGGCATGGGCATGGGAATGCCGATGATGGGTGCGGGCGCACGCGGCGCGAAGGGCGAGGACGACACCGAGCACGAGACTCCGAGCTACCTCGTCAACGTCGAGAACGGAAACGAACTCATCGGCGACATCGAACCCGTGTCACCCCCGGTCATCGGCGCATGAGCTGGTCGCTCACGCCGGGGCAGTTCATGTGCCTCTGGGAGACAACGGGACTCGATCGTATGCCGTATCCGCTGCGCTACCGCTCGCCTGCCCGCACGCAGAACGAGTACGCGGAACAGCAGATGCGGCTCGCCCGCTGGCGCGACGGCATCGACGACCCGAAACTCGAGGCGTCGATCCGCGCGCTGCGCAACCCCGACGTGAGCGTCACCCTCTACGTGCCGGAGGTGGGCAACGGGCCCGCGATCCGGCGTCGCATGTGCCTGCGCGGCCGCGTCGGCGTCGTCGCCGATCAGGACGACGCCGCCACCGGCTTCGGCACCATCACGATCGACGCGCGCGGCGGCCACGTCCGCGACACCCTCGACTGGATGTGCCGCGGCCTGCTCGCGGCGATCCCGTCGATGCACCCCGGCCGCACCCGCTCGGTGTCGGCCGACCCCGAAGAGCTGGGCGACGCCCAGCCCACCGTGCTGCAGGGCGCACAGGCCAGCGGGGCGCAGCTGATCAGGAAGATCGTGTCGCGCCGCGACGGCGCCGGGTACCTGTGTGTGCACGGGCCCCGCGAGGGTGCGAGTGAACCCCTCGTCGACGAGCTGACGTGGCTCGACATCGCCGACGACGGCCGCTACCTGTACCACCGCGACCATCGCGTCCACCTGCGCGCCGCGGACACCGACGCCATCCGCGACGCGTTGCATTCGATCCTCGTGGCGGCCACCTCCCGAGAACCGGCACCCGCTGCCCGCTGAACGCTAGGCTGTCGGAATGGCCGATCGCGACCGGGACGAACAGGGACGCCCGCTCAACGCGCGCCCGCGCGACGGTCTGGGCCGTCCGCTCCCGCGCGGCGCCGAAGGCGTGCCCCGAATACCGGACGACCTCGAGCTTCCGCCGGGCGAGGCGATCACCGAAACCCAGCGCCTCCTCGACCACGAACAGCCTTTCCACGCCCACGAAGTGCTCGAAAGCGTGTGGAAGAGTTGCCCGCCTGAGGAACGCGCGCTGTGGCAGGGCCTCGCCCAACTCGCCGTCGGGCTCACGCATCTGCTGCGCGGCAACCGTGTCGGCGCCCGCTCGCTCATGGCGCAGGCCCACGCGCGGATCCGGCTCTACGAGACCGACCCACCGTACGATCTCGACATCACCGGCCTCATGGCATGGGCAGAGCACATCGAATACGAGATCGACGCCGACCGCCCACTCGAACCCGTTCCCGTCCCCCGACTGCGAGTACCGTGACCATGCGTTTGCCGATGTTTCCGCTCGGATCCAGTTTTCTTCCTGGACAGAAACTTCCGCTGCACATCTTCGAACCCCGGTATCAGCGTCTCGTGCAGGACTGCCTCGCGTCGCCCGACGGCCCGCTGTTCGGTGTCGTGCTCATCGCGCGCGGCAACGAGGTCGGCGGCGGCGAGGAGAGGCACGACATCGGCACCCTCGCCCGCATCGAGGCACACGTCGAGGCTGGTGGAGGCCGTTACGAACTGTTCTGCCGCACCGAAAGTCGCATCCGCGTCAACGCGTGGCTGCCGGACGACCCGTACCCCGTCGCGGACGTCGACCTGTGGCCCGACGAGGACAACGGCACCCAGCTGGTCGACTTCGAGTTCCCCGCGCTGGTCGAGCGCATCGAGTTCCTGTACGGCCTGCTGGGCAAGCTGGCCGACCGTACCGGCAGCGAGAAGCCCGATACACCACAGATTTCCGGCTTCCGCGGCTCGCTCGGCGAGCGGCTGTTCGAGATCGCCACCCATGTTCCGATGGGCGATGCCGACCGGCTCGAGGTGCTCGCCGCGGCGGGCGCCGATGCGCGCATGCGGGCCGTCGCCGAAGCGGTGGAGAACGCGGTCGAGATGGTGCAGTTCCGTCTGCTCGAGTGAAAGGACACGATGAACGATCGGCTCGACTCGTACGAACGCGACGGTCTTCGCTTCGACGTCCGCGACAGCGGGCCTGCCAGCGGACCGACAGTCGTGCTGCTGCACGGCTTCCCACAGGACTCCCGAAGTTGGGATGCCGTCGCGGAGCGATTGGGCGCGAAAGGTTTCCGCACCGTCGCCCCGGATCAACGTGGCTACTCGGACGGCGCTCGCCCCCGTCGGCGCCGCGACTACACGCTCGACCGACTTGCGGCCGACGTCGTCGCCCTGATCGACCGGATCGGTTCGGGGCCCGTGCATCTCGTCGGACACGACTGGGGTGCCGCGGTGGCGTGGGCCGTCGCCGCAGACCATCCCGACAAGGTCCGCACACTCACCGCAGTGTCCGTGCCGCATCCCGCCGCGTTCGCCAAGGCCGCCGCGACCAGCACCCAGGGCCTCAAGTCCTGGTACATGCTGGCCTTCCAGGTGCCGTGGCTCCCGGAGCGGCTGCTCGGCCGACCCGACACCGCCGCGTGGGCGCTGGGCCGCACAGGCCAGCAACCGGACGCCGCAGCGCGCGACGCCGACGCGATGCGCGACCGGTCCCGCGCCCGCGGCGCGCTCGCGTGGTACCGCGCGCTGCCGTTCGCGAGCCGCGGCGCGATGCGCGCGCGAGTGCAGGCGCCGACGCTGATGGTGTGGAGCGACGGCGACACCGCGGTCGGGCGACAGGGACCGGAGCGCACCGCCGCCTACGTCGACGGCCCGTTCCACCTCGAGGTGCTGCGCGGCGTGAGCCATTGGATTCCGGACGAGGCGCCCGAGGAGCTCGCGCGGCTGATCGTGCAGCACACCGAACGCCCGTGAGCTGCGACGATCTGGTACCCGAGCGCCCTTGGTCATTACCCCCTCACGCGTCGTGTATGGTGGGAGATACGACGCGGGGTGGAGCAGCTCGGTAGCTCGCTGGGCTCATAACCCAGAGGTCGCAGGTTCAAATCCTGTCCCCGCTACCAAGACCAGGCCCGGGATCCGATCGGATCCCGGGCCTGAAGTCTTTTCAGCGACTCGACCGCAATGCTCGCTCCACGGCCTCGTCGATGCTGCCGCGATACACGGGCCCGTGCCCGGGCAGCAGGACGTCGGCGCCCGATGACGCGAGCGCGCCGATCGCGCGGTGCGCCGCGTCGACGTCGTGGTGGAACATCGGAAGCAGGAACTGCGGCCCCTCGCGGCGCGACGTGCCGTGGCCGGTGATCAGCGCGTCGCCGCTCACCACGGCTCCGACATCGGGCAGCAGGTAGGCGGTGTGCCCCGAGGTGTGGCCGGGTGTCGCGACCGGCACCGGGCGGCCCGGGAGGTCGAGCGGCGACGCGTCGCCGAAACCCCGGGCCTCCGGAACGGAGACCTTCTCGAGCCCGCCCTGGCGCATGATGTGCAGTGCCCATCCCGCGACACCGGGCCGCCACACGTTCCGCGCGACCGCGGCGGGCGTCGCCTGCTCGAGATACTCGCGGCGCGCATGCCGCGCCTCGCGGTCGGAGGTGAGGACGGGCGTCGAGAACTGCTGTACCAGTGCAGGTATCGAACCGATGTGGTCGACATGTGCGTGCGTCACCAGGATCGCCTCGACATCGGTCATGCGGTGACCGATCGACTCGACCGACGCGACGACGGCGTCCCGGTGCGCGGGATAGCCTGCGTCGACGAGCGTCAGCGCGCGCCCGTCCCCGAGGAGGATCCAGTTGACGCTGCCCGCGTCTACGAAGTACGTGCCGTCGGCCACCTGGGTCACGCTCGGAGTCGTCATGCCGACACGATAGAGACTCGCGGCGACGGCCCTGCGCCGCCACGCCCTGACGTGCGATGATCGGCGCGCACCTCCGCTCACGCAGCACGCGGCACCCGACACCGAGAGGCACGGACGTCATGGACCGACGCGAAGCCGCATTCACCGCGGCCGACGGCACGCGCATCGTGTACGACATGTGGACGCCACCCGGCGACGTGCACGGCGTACTCGTGCTGTGCCACGGCGTCGGTGAACATGCTCGCCGCTACGACCACGTGGCGGCGCGGCTCGGCGAGCTCGGTCTCGTCGTCTACGCCCCGGACCACCGCGGCCACGGCAGGTCGGGCGGGAAACGGGTGCTGCTGCGCGAATGGTCGGACTATCTGGACGATCTCGACGCGCTGTTCGCCGTCGCGAAGCGCGAGCACCCGGATGCCCCCCTGTTCCTGTTGGGGCACAGCATGGGCGGCGCGATCGCGCTCACCTACGCGCTGGATCACCAGGACGAGCTGACTGCCCTCGCGCTGTCCGGGCCTGCCGTCGACGTCTCGATCGGCACTCCGAAACCTCTTGCGGCGCTGGCGAAGGTGCTCGGACGCGTCGTGCCCGGACTGCCGGTCACGACACTCGGCGGCGACGTGTCCCGCGATCCCGCGGTCGTGGCGGCGTACGACGCGGACCCGCTGGTGCATCACGGCGCGATTCCGGCGGGGGTCGCGCGCGGCCTGCTGACAGCGACACACGATCTGCCCGAACGGCTCCCGAGCCTGCACCTGCCGCTGCTCGTGCAGCACGGCAGCGCCGATGCGCTCGTCAGCGTCGACGGCACGCGCATGATCGAACGCTACGTGGGTTCGGACGACGTGACGATCGAGATCTACGACGGGCTGTTCCACGAGGTGTTCAACGAGCCCGAAAAGGACGAGGTGCTGGGCGATCTGGTGGCGTGGCTGCGGCCCCGCGTGCCGGCCTGACGATCAGTTCAGTTGCGCATCCAGCACTTCGTGCTGGATCTTGACGGCGTCGGCGTGCACGCTGCGCCCGCGGTCGGTGACGTCGACGAACACGCCACGGCGATCGGACTCGCACAGTGCGCGCGTCACCAGGCCGGCTTTCTCGAGGCGGGCGACGCTGCGGGAGAGGGCACTGGGCGACAGGTACATCTCGGCGGCGAGCTCGTTCATGCGGGGCCGCTCGCACGTGGATTCCATGAGCCGGTCGAGCGCTTCGAAGTCGCTCATGCTGAGGCCGTGCGCATGCTGCATACGGCGGTCGAGCTCGCAGGCGATGCCGTTGTAGCAGCTTGCGAGCCGACGCCACGCGCTCTTCAGCTCTGCGTCGGACTTCATACGCGCATGTTAGGCCGCTCCCGCACTACGTGCAAGTAAAATAATTGCAAACACATTTTGTGCTTGTGCATTGATTGCACACGCACTTATATTCGTGCGGTGACCACCAGCGACCTCACCTCACCGAATCTCGCCGCTTCGTCGCCGGCCACGCCGGTGACCCGACCCGCGCCTCCGGAAGCGTCCGGAACCACGTGGAGTCCCCGCCTGTGGGGCATCCTCGCGGTGCTGTGCCTCGTGATGTTCCTCGACGGCCTCGACGTGTCGATGGTCGGAGTGGCACTGCCGTCGCTCGGCCACGAACTGGGCCTGTCGACGTCGAGCCTGCAGTGGATCGTCAACGGGTACGTCCTCGGCTACGGCGGCCTGTTGCTCCTCGGCGGCCGCACCGCCGACCTGCTCGGCCGCCGCCGCGTGTTCCTGATCGCCCTCGCGGTGTTCGCGATCGCCTCACTCGTCGGCGGGCTCGTCGACAACGGAACACTGCTCATCGCCACACGTTTCGTCAAGGGACTCGCGGCGGCGTTCACCGCACCCACCGCGATGTCGATCCTGACGACGACCTTCCGCGAAGGACCCGCACGCAACCGCGCACTGTCGATCTTCTCGGTGTTCGGTGCGAGTGGCTACTCGTCGGGCCTGATCCTGGGCGGGCTGCTCACGACGGCCGGCTGGCGGTGGACCTTCCTGATGCCGGTCCCGTTCGCTCTCATCGCACTCGTCGCGGGCATCGCCCTGATTCCGCGCCAGCCACGCGCCACGACCGGCGGCCACGACCTGCTCGGCGCCGCCACCCTGGTGAGCGGCACGATGCTGCTCGTCTACTCCGTCGTCGCGGCACCCGACCGAGGCTGGACGTCGCCGCTCACTCTGGTGTCGTTCGTCGCCGCGCTCGCCCTGCTGGCCGCGTTCGTGGTGACCGAACGGCGCGTGCGGAATCCGCTCGTGCGGCTCGGACTGTTGCGCGTCGGATCCATCGTGCGCGCGAACCTGTCGATCGTCACGGTGTTCGGCACCTACCTGAGCTTCCAGTTCATGATGACCCTGTTCCTGCAGTCGGCGCTCGGCTGGACACCGCTCGCGATGGCACTGGCCCTGCTCCCCACCGGCCTGATCGTCGCATTCGGCTCCCCCGTCGTCGGCCGCCTCGTCGACCGGTACGGCACGTCCCGCATGATCGGGCTGGCCCTGACCTCCCTCGCGCTCGGCTACGTGTGGTTCCTGTTCGCCGGCAGCGACGATCCGACCTACGCGGTCGCGATCCTGCCCAGCACGATCCTGCTCGGGCTCGGCTTCGCGTTCGGCTTCACCGCGATCATGTCGCAGGCGACCGAGGGCGTCGACGACTCCGAGCAGGGCCTTGCATCGGGCCTCGTCCAGACGTCGGCGCAGGTGGGCGCGGCCCTCGTCCTGGCGGTGACGACGGCGCTCGTGGCGGGCGGAGGCGAGGCGTCCGGTGCCGTGGAGGCACCGAACTTCCACCAGTTCCACTCGGGTCTCGTACTCGTGACGGGCATCGCGCTGCTCGGCCTCGCGGTGACCACGGTCCCGCTGCTGCGAAGCTCGCGTGGCGAACGACTACCCCTGCGGGAGCGAGACTTCACTCCCGTCCCCTGAGCCGGCAACCGCCTCGTCCGCTGTGCGCGCCTGCGTGGTGCGCACAGCGGCGAGCGCGCGCTCGACGAAGTCGACACTGAGCCCGACGACCGTCCTGCTCTCGCGTAACACGGTGCCCAAGACGGGAAATGCGTGAATCTGTGATCGCCACACGTGGGTTTCGACCGGCCGCGCCGCGCGTTCGAGCCGGTCGGTCATCTCGTCGACGCCCGGCCGCAGGATCTCGTTCTCGGCGGCAGAGAAGAACACCGGACCGAAGAGCATCGGATCGACGTCGACGGGCGAGTGCACACCGTCGATCGGGTCGGGCCCGCCGACCCACTTGTCCTCGAGCGCACGAATCTTGCCGATCGGCAGGTACGCGTCGCGGCGCACGGTCTTCGAACGTCGATCCGGGAACGAGAGATCGAGCAGCGGCGAGTACCCGATGACGGCAGCGGGACGCGGAAGCCCGCGTGCGGCAGCGAGTTCGGCGACCTTCAGCGCCAGGTAGCCACCCGCGGAGTCGCCCGCGACGACGATCTTCGCGGGATCGGGACATTGCGCGACGAGCGCCTCGTATGCGGCGAGCGCGTCGCGCGTCGACGTCCCGATGCCGCCGTCGGGCAACTGCCGATACCGCACCGACACCACGGGCATCCCCGACCGCGCCGCCAGGTACCCGCACAACGGCCGGTGCGTCGCAAGGCCGCAGAAGACGAATCCGCCGCCGTGGAAGTACAACACCGTCGCGTCCTCGAGCACCTCCGGTGCCCGGCGCGGATGCGTGATCCGTTCGCACTCGACGCCACCGAGCCGGATCTTCTCGACGTCGACGCGTCGCGAGCGTGGCAGGCGGTCGACGAGTTCGTCGATGCGGCCGAGTGCGCCGAGTCCACGGTCGGTCATGGGCCACAACGAGAACACGGGTTTGACCGCCGCGCGCAGCCACCAGTAGAGGACGCGTGAGCGCGGGCTGACGTCGGTGTGCAGGGTGACGGGCATGCGTGACTCCTCTCTCGCGGGCCGATCAGACGGCGCGCGACTCCACCTTCACGAGAACCTCGTCCGCGATCTCGCGGGGCTGCCGATCCGCATCGACCGTGAGGGCACGCTCGTCGGGACCCGGCGGTTCGAGCGTGTCGAGTTGCGAGCCGAGCAGGCTCGCGGGCATGTAGTGGTGCTTGCGTGCGGCGAGCCGCGATTCCAGGGTGTCGTGCGAGCTCTCGAGATACACGAAGAGCACGTGCTCGCCGCGCAGGATGTCGCGGTAGCTGCGCTTGAGTGCGGAACACGTGACGATCCCGGGCTCGCCGCGGTCGGTGTGTTCGGCGATCCAACCCGCGATCGCGCGCAGCCACGGCCAGCGGTCGTCATCGGTGAGCGGGTGCCCGGCCGCCATCTTCTCGACGTTCGACTTGGGGTGCAGGTCGTCGCCTTCGAGCAGATCCCACCCCGTCGCCTCCGCGACCAACCCCGCGATGGTCGACTTGCCCGCACCGGACACGCCCATCACCACGAGTACCGGAAGTTGCTGCTCGCTCATCGCCCGTGCACTCCGCTCCGTCGCCGTTCGGCCCCTGTGCCGTACGCCACCATCCTCACACGACCACACTGCCTCACACGAACACACTGAGCGCGAGTGCACCCGCCAGACCCATCACCGAGATGATGCATTCGAGCACGCTCCACGTCTTGAGGTTCTGCCCGACCGTCACGCCGAGATACTCCTTGACCATCCAGAATCCGGCGTCGTTGACGTGCGACAGGAACAGCGAGCCGGACCCGATCGCGAGGACCATCAGCGACGTGTGACTCGTCGACAGGTCGGCCGCGACCGGTGCGAGGATGCCGGAGGCCGTCACGATCGCGACGGTCGCCGAGCCCGTGGCGACACGGATCAGCGCGGCGACGAGCCACGCCAGGAAGAGCACCGGCAGGCTGCTGCCCTCCACCGCGTCGGCGATGACGTCGGCGATACCGGTGTCGACGAGCACCTGCTTGAAACCACCACCCGCACCGACGATCAGGAGGATGCCGGCGATCGGTGGCAGTGCGCTCTCCGCGGACTTCTGCAGCGCCCGGCGATCCATGCCACCGCCACGTCCGAGCACGAGCATCGCCACGACCACCGCGAGTGCCAGCGCGACGGCGGGCTCGCCGACGAAGTCGACGATCGATTTCGCTGCCGCGGTCGAGTCGGGCGAGACGACCTCACCGATCGCCTTCGAGAGCATCAGCACGACGGGCAGCAGGATGGTGCAGATCGTGACCGCCAAGCCGGGCCGCTCGACCGGACCGTCGGCGTCGGAACCGCCGTTCCTGTCACCCTTCTCGGAGCTGTCGTCCTTGCCTGCGCCGGATCCGGTGGAGAACAGGTCGGGCACCGGCACGTCGACCCATTTCGCCGCGAGAATGCCGAACAGCGGGCCCGCGACGATGATCGTCGGGATCGCGACGAGCACGCCGAACGCGAGAGTGAGGCCGAGGTTCGCATCGAGCGCCGACACCGCGACCAGCGGGCCCGGATGCGGCGGCACCAACCCGTGCATCGCCGACAGGCCCGCGAGCGCGGGCATCGCGATCCGCATGAGGGGCAGACCCGAACGGCGTGCGACGAGCACGATGACCGGCATCATCAGCACGACACCGATCTCGAAGAACATCGGCAGGCCGATCACCGCGCCGACGAGACCCATCGTCCACGGCAGCGTGCGCGGGCTGGACTTGTCGACGAGTGTGTCCACGACGCTGTCGGCGCCACCCGAGTCGGCGAGGAGTTTGCCGAACATCGCACCGAACCCGATCAGCACGCCGACGCTGCCCATCGTGGATCCGAACCCGTCGGTGTACGAGGCGACGGCATCGACCGCCCCCATCCCGGCTCCGAATCCGACGCCCACCGCGCCGATCGACAGCGCGAGGAAAGGGTGCACGTCGAGCCACGTGATGAGCGCGATGATCACCGCCACACCCACCAGCGCCGCGATCACCAACTGCGATGTGCTGCCGGTCGGTTCGGCTGCCAGCAGAGTGGTCATCGACCGCCTGCCGCGGGGGGTGAGGTCGGCCACCACTCGGGCCGCGGGCGAGTGAGGTGTGTAGCGTGGAAACGAGCACGCGATAGCGTGGTCACGAGGTCGACGCGACCCCCGGACGAGCACACCGTACCCGGCCAGCGACAAGACGGTGTCCAGGAGGATCGACTGTCATGGCGTGGCTCGTTCTGATCGTGTCCGGCGCGTTCGAAGCGGTGTGGGCCACCGCGCTCGGCCGCAGTGCCGGCTTCACCAAACTCTCTCCCAGCATCGTGTTCGCGCTCGGGATCGTCGTGAGCATGGCAGGCCTCGCGTACGCGATGCGCGAATTGCCCACCGGCACCGCCTATGCGGTGTGGGTGGGCATCGGCGCGAGCCTTACCGTCGCCTACGCGATGATCACCGGCGACGAAAGCGCCTCGGTGGTCAAGGTTCTGTTGATTCTCGGCATCGTCGCATGTGTCGTCGGGCTCAAGGTGCTGCACTGACGTCCCTCACCGACGCGAGGTCACCAGGCGCAGCAGCCAGAGCAGGATGACCGCGCCCGCGAGGCACGTGAGGAAGCTGAAGATTATGCCGGCGCCTTCGACGTCGACACCGACGAGGTTGAGCAGGAAGCCGCCGATCAGGCCGCCGACGACACCCACCACGATGTTGAGGAAGATGCCTTGCTGCTCGTCGGTGCCCATGATCTTGCTGCCGATCCAGCCGGCGAGACCGCCGATGATGATCCAGCCGATGATTCCCAATCCGAGCATGACGCCTCCTGGGGGTGTGCCGGTGCGTATTCCGCTGCTGTCACACTCCCACGAAGTGGGCCGTCATTGGGGCGAATCGTCCGCACGTGCGGCGGTCGCTCACACGACGAGGTCGAACACCCAGCGTCCGCCCACGACGAGGCATGCGACGTCGACGACCAGGAAGGCCGCGACCCAGAACGCGCCGGGGATGCGGGTGAGAGCGGCGAGCTGGTCCGCATCCGAACCGGGGGCGCGGCCGCGTCGCCGGGCGCGCTGCAACTCGAGCACCGGCCGGGGCGCGGCCACCAGGAGGAACAGCGTCGTGAAGTATGCCGCGGCCACCTGGAGTTGCGCGGTACCGAACCACACGAGCGCGAACAGGCCCGCACCCACGACGCCCAGCGCGAGCAGGCCGTACAGGTTGCGCACGAGCAGCAGCATCGCGGCGATCGCGGCGACGCCGATCCACAGCACGAGCACCGCGTGCCCGGTGCCGAGTACGGCGGCCGCGCCGAGACCGAGCAGGCCGGGGCCGACATAGCCGGCGAAGGTCGTCAGCACCATGCCGAGACCGGTCGGTTTGCCCGACGAGACCGCGACGCCCGACGTGTCCGAGTGCACGCGAACGCCTTTGAGTCGACGCCCGCACAGCAGCGCGACGAGCAGATGCGCCCCCTCGTGCACGATCGTCACGACATTGCGGGTGACCCGCCAGGCGTGCGGTTCGAGGACCACGACGAGCACGAGGACCGCCGCGATCGCCACGACGCGCGGTTCGGGGGCGATCGACGGGGTGACTACGCGTTCCCACAGGTCGGCGCGGGGCATCAGCTCGCTGGACATCGCGCCGAGTGTACGGAACGGCGACGCGAGGGCTCTCTACCGGATTCTGGGGCGCGCACTAGACATCGATAGACGAGGCAAGCGTTCGGTTCAGTCGTTCTGGGACCGCAGGTAGCGGCCGAAGTGCGGCACCGTGAACCCGATCGAGCCGCGCTCGGCCGAGTAGATGAGGCCCTTCTTGATCAGCCCGTCCCGCGCGGGCGAGAGCGACGCGGGCTTGCGGCCCAACTCGGTCGCGATCGCCGCGGTCGCGACCGGGCCGTCGTCGCCCGCCAGATCCGCCATCGCCCGCATGTACTCGCGTTCGGCGGGGGTCGCCCGCTCGTAACGCGAGCCGAAGAAGCCCACCGCGAGCTCCTCTTCCGCGTCGGGCGCGCCGACCCGCACGTCGTCGACGGTGATCGGACTGCCCGCCGCGACGTCCCACGTCGCCTTCCCGTATGCCTGCACGAAGTACGGGTAGCCGTCGGCCATGTCGTACAGCGCGTCGAGAGCGTCCTGCTCGAACTTGACCTCCTCGCGTTCGGCGGGCGCGATCAGCGCGAGGTCCGCCGACTCGCGGTCGAGGCGGTCGATGCGGTGATAGCGGAACAGCCGCTCGGAGTAGCTCTTCGACGCCGACAGCACCGCGGGAAGGTGCGGCAGGCCCGCACCGACGACGATCAGCGGCGCCGCGTCCTGACTCAGTTCGTGGCACGCACCGCAGATCGCGGACACGTCGGCGGGCGCGACATCCTGCATCTCGTCGATGAACAACGCGATGCCGACGCCCACGTCGCGTGCGAGGGACGCGGCGTCGAGCAGCAGTTCGACGAGGTCGATCTCGATGTCCCCCGAATCCGCACGACCTTTCACGGCGGGCGCGTCGATGCCGGGTTGCCAGCGCTCACGCATGCCCTTGTCCGCCGTGGCGCGCAGTGCGAACGACTTGAGCACACCGAGGAAGTGTTCGACGCGTTCGGGATCGCGATGGGCGGGCGCGATTTCGCGCACCGCCATGTGCAGCGCCGACGACAGCGGGCGACGCAGTTCCTGGTCGGGACGCGCTTCGATCTTGCCGGTGCCCCAGCTTCGCGAGATCGCCGCGGACCGTAGGTGGTTGAGCAGCACGGTCTTGCCGACCCCGCGCAGGCCGGTGAGCATGACGCTGCGCTCGGGCCGTGCGCGGGCGATGCGTTCGAGCACGACGTCGAACGCTTCGAGCTGCTTCGCGCGGCCCGCGAGCTCGGGCGGCCGCTGGCCCGCGCCGGGCGCGTAGGGATTGCGCACTGGGTCCATGCGGAGAAGGTAACAACGTCGATTGCCCCGTATGGGGATCTCTAGCGCGTGTCCTAGATGTACCTAGCGTGCCGCAGAGAAGTCGGGCCAGCGGAAGAGTCGCATGCGCTGGGCACCGCACGGGCACTGCGAGTACACGAGCACCCCTTCACTGGTCTGGTGCCGGGAACGCGTCGTCCATTCGTGGTCGTGGATCGCCATGCTTCGAGCGTGCTGTAATGACCTTGTGCAGCTCAACCCTTACGGCGAGTACGCCGTCCGACTGGCCGCGGACCTCGCCAACGACCGGCCGTCGTCGCTCGACGACCTGGTGCGACGCTGCCGCGACGCGGGCCTGGTGATCGACTTCGACACGACGGCCTCCGACGTCGAGGCGGTCGGACGAGTCCTCGACCGCTGGTGCACGATCGTCGACGCGCCCGACGACGAAACCCGCGCAGCGCTCGTCAACGCGATGCTCGAGGACGCGTCCGCCTATCCACGCATGACCAACCACGCCGGAGACGGCTGGCATCTGCACTACCGCGACGACCAGCACACCCTCGCGGGCGTCCTCGCCGCGCTCGTGTCCGTCGGAACCGCACTGCACCTCGTCGGGCGTGGCATGCACCGCCTGGGCCGATGCACCGCAGACGGCTGCACCCACGTCTACGCGGACACCTCCCGCAACGGCACGCAGCGATACTGCTCGCCGCGCTGCGCCAACCGCGACGCGGTGCGCCGTCACCGCTGTCGACACGCGTCTTCGGATATCTAGCAAATTTGCTAGACCTCTGTATACGGAACAACACGATCGCCGCCGCTCCCCGCTCGTCACTGCCGCTCCGACAATCGCGTCAGCGGTACCACCACCCGGGGAGCGGCAGGCGAGAGTTATCCACAGATCGCGAAACCGGTCTACCGCAGAGCACCGCACGCGTAGCACGCTCGTCGCATGCCGAACCACGAAACCGGGCTGGTCACACGGTCGAACGCTCTGGCACAGGGCATGACCGACGGCGAGTTGCGCGCCGCGCGCCGTCGCCGCGAACTCGTCACCGTCCGCCCGGGCGTGTACATGCCCGCCACTACCCACGACGGTCACGACCCGTACAGCCGTCACCGGCTGGCCGCGCACGCCGCGGCAGCGGTTTCGGACGCCGTCGTCAGCCATGTGTCCGCAGCCGTCCTGCACGGCCTCGCGGTGTGGTCGGTCCCGCTCGCCAAGGTGCACATGACCGTCGACCGACGCTCCGGCGGCAAGGGCAGCACGCACCGCGTCCTCCATGCCGCACGCCTGCCGTCCGAGGACGTAGTCGTGCTCGACTCCGTGCGCACGACGTCGGTGGCACGCACGGTCCTCGACCTCGCACACACCGTGCCGTTCGAGCAGGCTGTGGTCACGTGCGACGACGCGCTCGCGCGTGCGCTCGTGACAGTCGACGACCTGACCACAGCGTTCGCACGCAGACCCGGCCGTCGCGGCGCGCCCGCCGCCCGCCGGGTGCTGGCCTTTGCGGACGCGCGCAGCGAGAGCGTCGGCGAATCACGCAGCCGCGTGTTGTTCCACAGACACGGGTTCGAGCTGCCTGAATTGCAGGCGTCGATGCACACGACGGACGGTCGGTTCATCGCTCGCGTCGACTTCCTGTGGCGGGAGTTGGGGGTCGTCGGTGAGTTCGACGGGTTCGCCAAGTACTCGATTCAGGGCAAGAACTCGATGCGGGGTGGGGGCGAGATCGAGGTGCTGCGCAGGGAGAAGCTCCGCGAGGATGCTCTTCGCGCGCACGGCTGGTCGGTGGCGAGGTGGACATGGGAGCACCTGGAGCAGCCGGAATCGGTGCTCACACGCGTGCGCTATGCCGCGACGGCCGCCGCTGCCTGCCGCTCCCCGCTCGTCACTGCCGCTCCGACAATTGCGTCAGCGTTACTACCACCCGGGGAGCGGCAGCGCTGAGCGTCGGTAGGGTCACGGGGCGTGACTCGCCACCTCATCGGACCTGTCGTCGCGCTGATCGCCGTGTGTGCGCTGGCGTCGTGCGGAACGGACGACGCGGACCAGACGTACTCGGTGCCGACCAGGTCCGCCGACGACCGGATCCTCGCCGTCGACGACGGCGCCGAGTGCGACCGGGCCGTCGTCGAGTACACGGAGTACAACTTTCGCCTCGACCTCGTCGTGCACGGCCAGGAGGGCGACTGGTTCCGCTACGAGATCACCTCGAAGGACGGGACCGTCCAGAACGGCGCGTCGCCCGTGTTCGACGCGGACACCCGGTCCACCACCATGGCGACGGGAATCGAGACGTCCGCCGTCGAGCACGTGACGGTGACGGCCGAGGGAACGGTCGGCGTGCCCGGCCAGTGCACGCTCACGCTGCCGTCCGCGTAGGCGTCAGCGGGTGGAGGCGAGGAATGCGGTGGCGCCGGACAGCTCGGTGCGACCCTGCGGCTGGACGAGCCCGCGCTTCTCGAGGATCGGCCGGACACCTTCGCCGAACTGGTAGGCCTCTTCGAGGTGCGGGTAGCCCGAGAGCACGAAGTGGTCGAGACCGATCGACGCGTACTCCTCGATGCGGTCGGCGACCTCTTCGTGCGAGCCGACGAGCGCGGTGCCTGCGCCGCCGCGCACCAGGCCGACGCCCGACCACAGGTTGGGGGCGACCTCGAACGCCCGGGCGTCGACGCCCTTCTCGAACGCTGCGCCGCCGCCGTGCAGCTTCAGCATGCGCTGCTGGCCCTCGGACGCCGACTGCGCGAGATTCTCCTGTGCACGACGGACCGTGTCGGGGTCGAGCGCGCCGAGCAGCCGATCGGCCTCGGCCCATGCTTGCTCGGACGTGTCGCGGCTGATGACGTGGAGCCGGATGCCGTAGTCGAGCGTGCGGCCCTGCACTTCGGCGAGATCGCGGATCCAGGCGAGCTTCCCGGCGACCGCGGCGGGCGGCTCGCCCCATGTGAGGTACGTGTCCGCGAACTGCGACGCGACCGTGCCCGCGGCGGGCGACGAACCGCCGAAGAAGATCGGCGGCGCCGGGTCGGGACGACGCTGCAGCGTCGCGCTGTCGATGTCGAAGTAGTCGCTGCGGAAACTGACCGGTCCGTCGCCTGCCCACAGCCGACGGACGACGTCGAGGAACTCGCCGCACTGCGCGTAGCGCTCGTCCTTCGACAGGTGGTTGCCGTACGCGCGCTGCTCGGCGTCCTCGCCGCCGGTGACGACGTTGACCAGCAGCCGGCCGCCCGACTGCCACTGGAAGGTCGCGGCCATCTGCGCGGCGAGCGTCGGGCTCATCGCGCCGGGCCGCACCGCGACGAGGAATTTGAGCGTCTCGGTGGTGTCCACCATCATCGCGGTCGTCAGCCACGCGTCCTCGCACCACGCGCCGGTGGGCGTGAGCACGGCCTCGAAGCCGTTGCTCTCGGCCGCGGCGCCGAGCTGGTTCAGGTACTTCAGCGTCGCGGGACGGTCACCCGACATGCCGCTTCCGTGGCCGCCCGCCATGAGGTTGCGCGAGTCGCCGTAGGTCGGCAGGAACCAGTGGAAGTGCAGAGACAAGAGACGCGTCCTTACCTTGATCGAGCGCGCACGAGCGCATTTTCTCCGTCACCCAACCAGGCGGACACACGCGCCGCGACGGTTGCGATCACCGTGATTCGTGCTCTTGTGAGCCGATCCCGACGTGCCTACGGTTCCGCAGGTCCCGACCGATCCAGCCCGTGAGGAAACCATGACGACCGCCCTCGACCGGCCCCGCGAGTCCGAGCCGGACGCCGAGCAACGCAAGCGGCTGCGCACGGTCGTCGCGGCGAGCCTGCTCGGCACGACCGTCGAGTGGTACGACTTCTTCCTGTACGCGACGGCCGCGTCGCTGGTGTTCAACCACCTGTTCTTCCCCGACCAGAGCTCGTTCGTCGGCACGATGCTGGCGTTCGCGACGTTCGCGGTCGGCTTCGTGGTCCGCCCGATCGGTGGCATCGTGTTCGGACACATCGGCGACCGCATCGGTCGCAAGAAGGCGCTCGCGCTCACGATGTTCGTGATGGGCATCGCGACGGCTCTCATGGGCGTGCTTCCGACGGCAGCGCAGGTGGGCGTGCTGGCCCCGATCCTGTTGTTGGCGTTGCGCATCCTGCAGGGCTTCGCGCTCGGCGGCGAATGGGCCGGTGCTGTACTGCTCGCGGTCGAGCACAGCCCGGCCAGAAAGCGCGGCCTGTTCGGCAGCATCCCGCAGATGGGCCTGGCGCTGGGCCTCGCGCTCGGCACGGCAGTGTTCGCGCTGCTGCAGGTCGTGTTCGACGAAGCGCAGTTCCTGTCCTACGGCTGGCGCATCGCGTTCCTGCTGAGCCTGGTGCTGGTCGTCGTCGGGTTCGTGGTGCGGCTCAAGGTCGACGAGACGCCCGCATTCCGTGAGGTCGCCGAGCTCGCGCAGAAGTCGTCGATGCCGATCAAGGACACCCTGCGCCCGCCGAACCTGCGCGGCACGGTGCTCGGGCTGCTGTCGCGCTGGGGCGAGGGCGCCGCGTTCAACACGTGGGGCGTCTTCGCGATCACCTACGCGACGGGCACCCTCGCGTTCGACAAGGTGACGGTGCTCGTGGTGGTGAGTGCCGCGTCGGTGGTGATGGCCGCGCTGCTGCCGGTGTCGGGCCTGCTGACCGATCGCTTCGGCGCGCGCCGCGTGTACACGGTCGGTATCGCGGCGTACGGCGTCGCGGTCTTCCCCGTGTTCGCGCTGTTCGGCACCGAGAACCTGGCGTGGTTCACGGTCGCGATGGTGCTCGTGTTCGGCGTCGTGCACGCGGTGTTCTACGGCGCGCAGGGCACGCTGTACGCG
This sequence comes from Rhodococcus sp. HNM0569, assembly GCF_012726205.1. Lineage (GTDB taxonomy): Bacteria > Actinomycetota > Actinomycetes > Mycobacteriales > Mycobacteriaceae > Rhodococcus_F. The sequence continues at coordinate 75,842 of NZ_JAASAE010000015.1, forward strand.
TCGCTGTATCCGGCGCGGATCCGCTACACGGGCCTGTCGGTGGTCTATCAGTTCTCGGGCATCTACGCGTCGGGCCTCACGCCGATGATCCTGACCGCGCTCATCGCGGCCGCGGGCGGCACACCGTGGCTCGCGTGCGGCTATCTCGTCGTCACCGCCGCGATCAGCGTCGTCGCGACGTCCCTGATCCGCACCCAGGATCTGCACCTGCGCTGAGCGCCGTTCCGATGCACTTGTGTATCCGATGCACCGGTGTATCGTCCGCATCGTGCAGCAACGCGTCACGAAGCGGCGGAGCGAGACCCGGCAACGGGTGCTCGACGCGGCCCTCGACGTGTTCGCCGACCAGGGCTTCGGCCGCGCCACCGTCGAGCAGATCTGCGATCGCGCCGGATTCACCCGCGGCGCGTTCTACTCCAATTTCGCGTCGCTCGACGACCTGTTCTTCGCGATGTGGGAACGCAACTCCGACGCGATGCTCACCGAACTGCGCGCGGCCGCAGCCGACGCGCTGAGCGGCGACGAGACCGTCCCGATCTCCGTATCCGCGATCGCCGAACGCGCGCTCGCCGTCGTCCCCGTCGACGGCCGCTGGTACCGCGTCAACGCCGAGTTCACCGCGCACGCCCTTCGTCATCCCCCGCTCGAACGTGCCCTCGCCGCGCGCGAGAACGCGATCGCCGACGCCATCGTGGAGATCCTCGGCACCGCGCTCGCCGCGGCCGGGCGACGCGTCGTCGGGGATCCGCGCGTCCTCGCGCGGGCGCTCGTCGCAGTGCACGACGGCACGAGCGTGCAGTGCCTGGTCGACGCGGACACCTCCGCGTGGCGCCTGCGCCGCGACCTCGTCGCGCGCGTCGTCGATTCGTACACCGAGCCCCTTCCGGAGCAACCTGAGGAGACCGTGCAGTGACCGAGAACGCAGACGTCGTCGTCGTGGGGGCCGGGCTCGCCGGGCTCGTCGCCACCTACGAACTCACCCGCGCGGGCCGCCGCGTCCTGGTGGTCGAGCAGGAGAACGAAGCCAACCTGGGCGGCCAGGCGTTCTGGTCGCTCGGCGGCCTGTTCCTCGTCGACAGCCCCGAGCAGCGCAGGCTCGGCATCAAGGACTCGGTCGAGCTCGCACTCCAGGACTGGTTCGGCACAGCGGCTTTCGACCGCGAGCGCGACGACCGCTGGCCCCGGCAGTGGGCGCAGGCGTACGTCGAGTTCGCCGCGGGCGAGAAGCGCAGCTACCTGCACGAGCTCGGGTTGCGGCTGATGCCGAATGTCGGGTGGGCCGAACGCGGCGACGGCACCGCACGCGGCCACGGCAACTCGGTGCCGCGCTTCCACATCACGTGGGGCACCGGCCCGGGCGTCGTCGACGTGTTCGTCCGGCCCGTGCTCGACGCGGCAGCGCGTGGGCTGGTCCGGTTCGCGTACCGGCACCAGGTGGACGAGATCGTCGTGACCGACGGACGCGCGACCGGTGTGCGCGGCACGGTGCTCGCTCCGTCGCAGGAACCGCGAGGGGTCGCGAGTTCCCGCACGGCGGCAGGCGAATTCGAGTTCTCCGCACAGGCCGTCGTCGTCACATCGGGCGGCATCGGCGGCAACTTCGATCTCGTGAAGAAGAACTGGCCGGAACGGCTCGGCACGCCCCCGGCGCACATGCTCACCGGCGTGCCCGCGCATGTCGACGGGCGGATGCTGGAGATCACCGAGAACGCGGGCGGCAACATCGTCAACCGCGATCGGATGTGGCACTACACCGAGGGCATCACCAACTGGGATCCCATCTGGCCGAACCACGGCATCCGCATCATCCCGGGGCCGTCGTCGTTGTGGCTCGATGCGACCGGAAAACGTCTTCCCGCACCGTACTTCCCGGGATTCGACACGATGGGCACGCTCCGGCACATCATGCAGACGGGGCACGAGTACACGTGGTTCGTGCTGGACCAGAAGATCATCGAGAAGGAGTTCGCGCTGTCGGGCTCCGAGCAGAATCCGGACATCACCGGCCGCGACCTCAAGCTGCTCGCCGAGCGGATCAAGAAGGGTGCGCCGGGGCCGGTCGAGGCGTTCAAGCAGCACGGGGTCGACTTCGTCGTGCGCGACAACCTGCGCGACCTCGTCGACGCCATGAACGCCCTCACCGACGAGCCGTTGCTGGCCTTCGATGATCTCGAGGCCGAGCTCGTCGCGCACGACCGCGAGGTGACGAACAAGTTCACCAAGGACTTCCAGATCCAGTCCGTCCGCAATGCCCGCGGCGTGCTCACCGAGAAGATCAGCCGCGTCGTGGCGCCGCACGCCATGCTCGACCCGGCCAACGGGCCCCTCATCGCCGTCCGGCTGCACCTTCTGACGCGAAAGACTTTGGGCGGCCTGGAAACCGACCTCGATTCGCAGGTGTTGCGCGCCGACGGATCGCCCTTCCCCGGCCTGTACGCGGCGGGCGAGGTGGCCGGATTCGGCGGCGGCGGCGTGCACGGCTACAGCGCACTCGAGGGCACCTTCCTCGGCGGCTGCATCTTCTCGGGTCGCGCGGCGGGACGCGCCGTCGCCCGCGCGCTGTAGCCGATCGGGTCAGCGGTCGAGCTGTGCTCGCATGAGGAAGACGTTGTAGTCGGACCACGTCGAGAGCGTGAAGTACAGCTCGCCGCCGCTCGACCACGGATGGATGAAACCGCCGTACAGCTCGGGATATTCGGCGGCGCTCACCATCGGCACGCTGTCGGTCCACTCGCCCTGCGGAGAGTTCGACTCGCGCACCGCGATCGCGGCCTTCGACGTGTCGAGGTAGGCCATCTGCCAGCGCCCGGTGGAGTCGTCGAAGCGCACCGACAGCTCGGCGGCGGGCGCGGGCACGACGGTCGACGCCTCGGTGTAGTCGGCGACCGACGTCCAGTTGCCGTTCTGGTAGTACTGGTACGCCGACTTGTCGAGCACGTGATCCTTGGGCACGCGCGCGACGCCGACACCCCCGAGACGCGTGTTGGGGGTGCCGAACATGTAGACGTAGTCGCCGTGCGGCACCATCGACGTCACCTGGAACTTCGAGACCCCGAAGATGTTGTCCCACCGGGCGTACGGGTCCTTGGTCCACGTCGACCCGCCGTCGTCGGAGTACGCGATGCCGCCGTGATTCGTCCACCACGTCGTGGGGATCGAGTTCCAGGTGCGGATCGACATGTAGCTCATGTACTGGCGCCCGCCCAGCTCGAAGCCCGAGGTGGGAATCGTGGTGATCTCGACGTTGTCGAGCTTGCGGCTGCTCAGTACCTCGGCCGCGTGGCATCGGCTGTCCTGCACCATCGAGTCGAGGCTCATGCCGTCGGCCAGTTGCCGATCGCTGCTGAACCCGAGGACGTTGCTGCGCCAGTCGCCGCCCTGACCGCCGGGCGGGTGGAAGCCGATGCCGACGGTGTCGCCGAATGCGACCGCCACCTGATCGGGCGCGCTCTCCCACATGATCCCGAGGTCGGTGCCGTACACCTGGTAGCGCTTGTGCGTGCGGCTCACCGATCCCGCACCGGTCACCTTCGCGACACGTGTGACGTCGCCGACCCGCGGCGTCGACGGCGCGGGCGTCTTCTGCTCGGGTTCGACGACCGGGTCGACGCCAGGCGGCGGGGGCGGCAACTCCTGTTCCGGACCGGGCACGGGGATGCCGAAGTAGAAGGGGTTGAACTGCAGCCCGAGGCGCGGAATGCCGATGTCGCTCGACAGATTGCCGGGGCGCTCGTCGTTGTCGGTGAGGTCGGGGCACGGGTCGGTGCACGGGTCGGCGGGCAGCGGGCCCGGATCGATGCGCACCGGTTCGGGTTCGGGCGCGGGAGTGGGCACCGTCGTGATCGCGGGATACGGGATCGGGATGTCGAGTTCGTCCGGGACGATCGAGCCGACCTCGTTCGACAGATCGGTCTCGCACGGCCCGCTGCCGGGCACGCCGTTCGACGCGTCCGCCGGTTGCGCACCGGCCGGGCCGCCCGCCAGAACGCCCGTCGACCCCGCGCACAGCACCACGACCGCTGCCGTGGCCACCAGACGTTTCGCCACAGCAGCACCTCCCGTCACACCCGTTGCGTCGGACGACATTACCCACGCGCCGGGTCTCGAGGGGGTCCAACCGTGAAACCGGTTGGGGCAGTGGGTCTGCTAACGCACCGCGCGATCGGTGCCTGCGACCGACAGCGCCGCGACCACGATGCCGATCGCGACGCCCACCAATGTGTCCGCGACGCGGCTGACCGCGATCTCCGGGGTGACGGGCGAGCCGAAGCCGACCAGCAGCAGGGCCATCGCCGTCACGGTGATCGAGGTGAGCGCGTAATTGCGCGCTACCAGCATCTCGGCGGCGGCCTGCAGGATCACGACGGCGACCACAGCCTCCCAGTACCCGAGGGAAGCCGCGATGAGCGCAGCGGCGAGGACGGCGCCGACGACATTGCCGAGCAGGCGCTGGATGCCGCGGTGCACGGTGTGCGTGTAGTCGACGCCCTGCAGCGTGGCCATCGCGCCCATCGACGCCCACAGCGGGTGATCGAAACCGAATGCGTATGCGGCCCAGCCCGCGACGGCTCCGGCGACGGCCGTGCGGAGCGCCGCGACCTTGATCTCGGCGAGCCGGAAGCGCGGTGCGTGTTCGGCGAGGAACCCGCTGTGCGACGTGAGTTGCGGCGCCGATCCCGTGAAGCCGCGGAGTTCTCTGCGGCTCATGAGTGTGCGCAGCTCGGACTCGTGACGGGCGAGCGCGCGGGCCGACGCGGGATCCGGCTCGTGAGCCCACCGGTCGACGAGGGCCGCGGCGTCGTCGAGAAGACGACCGAGCGTGTCGCCGTACCGGCGGTGACGCCTGCCGCTGTGCTCGACGGTATGGCGCGCCTTGGCGATCGACGCCTGCGCGGCCTCGACGTCTGCCGGGTCGCACTGCTCCTCGAGCCGGCCGAGACTCGCGAGCGCGCGGGCGGTCGCGAGCCGCGCGGGGCCCATCGGGAACAGCAGCCACGGCGCCATCGCGGCCAACCAGCCGACGACGACACCGAACGCGGTGACCGCGGTCATCTGTGCGACGTCGGTCGCGGTGTGGGCCGCGCCGACCGCGGCGGACGCCGAGAAGATCAGGATCACCGGGCCGGGGCCGGACACCGCGTACGACGACACGAACCACACCCCGACACCCGCGGCGACCGCCATGACGGCGATCTGCGCCGCTACGGGGACGCCCGCGACGCCGAGCAGCGCGCCGCCGAGCACGTACACGACGAGTGCCGCACCCACGAGGCCGACCTTCCAGCCCATCCGCGGATACGGCTCGTGCCGTGCAAACGCCGACACCAGCGCCCCGAGCGCCGCGAACCCACCGAGCCGCTCGTAGCCCAGCAGACCGGCGACGACCAGCACGATCGCGACCGCGACGCCCACTCGCACGCCGATCGCGATCGTGGCGTCGGCGGGATTGACGCGCACCGCCCCACGCCACGTGCGGGGCGCGAACGCGTGGGCGAGGGCGGACCGGGATCGGCGCAGGCGGGCCGGATCGGGGCGGACGGGACTGTGGAGCATGACGGCCATCGTACTGGTAGTTAACCAGTAAAATAAAGGTGAACTACAGTGATGCGGGTCGCTAGACTGACCACATGAGCATTCCCGCGGACGGCGACTTCACCGACCGTGTGCAGGCCGAGTGGCAACGCGCCTACCCACAGGTCGACACCGGCCCGATCGCCGTCCTCGGCCGCATCACGCGCATCGGTTCGCAAGCGCTGCAGCAGCTCGAGCACGCGCTCGCGCACAGTGACGTCACGCGCGCCGAGTTCGAGGTGCTGTGCGTGCTCGCGCGGCACGAACGCCCGCTGCGCACGAGCGAGGTGACCGCCGCGACGTTGCTGAGCAATGCCGCCATCACCAAGCAGGTCGACCGCCTCGCGGCGCGCGGACTCGTCGAGCGGCAGCGTTTCGAGCGCGACGGTCGCGTCGTCCTCATCGAGCTGACCGACGACGGCCGCGCCGTGGTCGACCGCGAGTTCCCGCTTCGACTCGAACGCGACCGGCGCGTGCTCGAGGGCCTCGATCAGACGGAACTGGACACGCTCGCCGACCTGCTGCGCAAGCTCTCACTCAACATGGACGCCGGCAGCCACCGCTGACCCGGCCGCCGGGCGGTCAGGGCATCTCGACGGTCTCGGCGCGCGCGATCTCGCCGAGCGCACGCACGAGCGGTTCCCGCACGTCGCGGCCACCGGACAATTCGACCACGACCAGCACCGCCGCGGCAGTGACCGCACGCGGCGCGAGCACGGCCGCGTCCGACGGATCGGGTTCGGCCACACCCAGTGCCCCGGTCAGCACAGCCGCGAGTGCGTGCGGCGACGCATCCACCGACCAGTGCGCCGCACGCACGCACGCCTCGAGCAGCGCCCGGACGTCGTCGGTCGCGAGGCCGTCGGCGTAGCGGGTCTCGAGCAGTTCGCGCACGATGCCCGAGTGCACCGCGACCACCTGCTCGTGCGGGACGTCGGCGAGCACGTCCAGGGCGTCGCCGAACGCGGCCGCATCGGCTGTGCGTGCCGCGTCGACCGCCGCGACGGTGGCCTCGGCGGTGTCGACGGCGATACGGGGCCAGTGCGCGGGCCACATGGGCGGATCCTCTCGGTGACGGTGCTCGGGCGATCAAGCATCCCACCGCCCGCCGACAGGCCCGCCTCAGCTCAGTGCAGCCGCTCCGCCAGCGCCTGCGCGTCGTGCGGCGCGTAGCCCTTGACGTCGTTGTCGAAGTACACGAACACGTCGGATCCGTGCCCGGTCCAGCCGCGGATCTTGCGCGCCCAGTGGTCGAGCGCGTCGGCCGTGTACCCGCTCGCGTACAACTCCTTGTCGCCGTGCAGGCGCACGTACCGGAAGTCGGCGGTGCGCTCGTCGATGCGTGGATACCTGCCCGCGGTGTCCGCGAGGACGAGCGCGACGCCGTGCCTCGCGAACAGCGACGTCACGCGCGACGACCCGAAGCTCTCGTGACGTGCCTCGACCGCATGCCGAACCGCGCGATCACGCCCGGCTTCGAGGAACACGCGATCGCCTGACACTCGGTCGTCGTGCTCGCCGCCGATCTCGGCGAGGGCGCCGGTGGTGCGCGGCAGCACCGACAGGAACCCGTCGAGCAGGTCTTCGTCGAATGCGAGCGTGGGCGGCAGTTGCCACAGGAACGGGCCGAGCCGGTCGCCGAGCGCGAGGACGCCGGACGCGAAGAAGTTGGCAAGCGACGCGCGTGGCTCCGAGAGCCGGCGCATGTGCGTCACGAACCTGCTTCCCTTGACCGCGAACACGAAGTCGTCGGGAGTCTCGTCGGCCCAGGACCGGTAGCTCGACGGACGTTGCAGGGAGTAGAAGGATCCGTTGATCTCGATGGTCGACAGGGCGCGCGACGCGTACTCGAGTTCGCGCCGTTGTGCGAGGCCCTTCGGATAGAAGTCACCACGCCACCCGGGATAGCGCCACCCCGAGATGCCCACACGTGCTCGTGCCACGGTCCGACGGTAACGACACGAACACGCCCGCGTTGCGTTCCCGGGAATCTCGTTGACCGGTGGTAACTTTCGGTCGATGACAGCAACGGTCTCGTGGAGCGGGGTCAGGCGCAGGATCGGACGTTCGGCGCGGCTGGGCGCCGTCGTCGTGGCGGGAACCCTGCTGCCCGTGGTGGCACCCGGGACGCCCGCGGCCGCGGCTGGGCCGGCATCGTGCGTGCCGTTCGGCACGGCGCAGATTCCGCCGGGCTACCCGTCTGCAGGCGGAGATGCGGGCTTCGATCAGCTGCCGCAGTTCTTCGGCCCGGCGCCCGGCAGCGTCGAATTGCGCAGCCAGACCACCGGTTTCAACAAGTTCTGGGAGTTCGCACTCGTCGGCCCCGATCTACTGACGCGGCCTCGGTTCGGTGGGGCCGACCACACCGAGCCGTGGCGTTACGTCCCGATGCCCGAGTGCATGCGCGGCACCCTCGCAGGCATCTCCGCCGACGACGACGAACTGGTCGCCGTCGACCACGACGGCTGGATCTACACGATGGACAATGCGTCGCAGTTCCCGTTGCTGTGGAATTGGACGTCCGCGTTCGGCTCGCCCTTCTGGTTCGGATCGGGACGGACGGTACCGGGCTCCCGTGATCCGGGCACGTGGTCACTCAGCGTCGCGTCGCCCTTCGACAACCAGACCTACACCGACATCGCGGGCCGGGTCCACTTCCACGGAAGCGCCAAGATGACGATGGTGCCTGCGCTGACCGGCGACGGCAGCCGCATCACCTTCGCCGACCCGTGGCTGCCGAACGACGACAGCTCGGAGATCGGTGGCCCGCTCGGCGGCCGGTTCAAGGCCTCGCACCTGTCGGCCGCCGGATCGACGACGTTCGTGATGAACGACTACGGCGACATGTACACGCGCAACTTCGATTACGACTCGTCCGGCTCCGACTCGGTGTTCTTCCCGTACCGCTGGGACGACCAGGGCGGGAAGCCGTCTGCTCCGAACGCCACGCTCGACTCCCTCCCTCTCGGGGAGTTCGCCGCCGTCCAGCTCCCCGCCCCCGATTGGGTGCATCAGCCGAAGATCCCCGGGGAGATCACGTCCACGATCAGCGTGCACTCCACGGGCGTCGGCCCGGGGCAGCGCGAGCTGCGGGTCGAGGGCTGCCACGACGGCGCCACCGGCTTCTGGCACAAGATGCTCGACGCGCCGGCGTGGGAGTTCACCCCGACCGGCGAGGCAGCTCTTGGTACGCCCGTGCAGAATCCGTCGGGCGACCACTCGAATGCAACCCTCGCACCCGCTGCGCCGTGGAACCTGTCCGGCACCCTGCCGATTCGCGACAACGCGGTCAGCGGCGTGACTCTCAACGACCTGTCGGTGCCGTACTCGCTCGTGTCACCGGAGATGCTCGACTCGGTGGGACTGCACGCACAGCCGTCGGAATACCGCCTCGAGGTGGGGGGATTCGACCCCGCGGCCACCACGCGTCCCGCGACCGTCGTTGCCGGCGACGGCACCCGGATCCCGGTTCTGTTGCACACCGCCGACGGCATGCGGCTCACGCCGCGCGAGCCGGGTCTCGACGACAACCCGCGCCATCTCGTCGGGGCGATCGAGATCCCGGACGACGCCTACGCGACACGCAGCGCGGATCCGGCGCTGAGCCGGTTCGTCGACACGTGGATGACCGGCAAGAGCATCATCGCGATCACGCTGGACGCGACCCGGGACGGGCTGGTGATCCGGTGACCGCATGGCCCTGAGGTATCCCACCTGCACGTGGAGTCGATACCGCGAGGTGATGTGCGGCGACGTCGTCGGCTGATGTCGTGAGAGACATGGCTCCCCACACCCTCCGTTCCCGAGATCTGCACAGTTCCGAGGTCTTCCGTATGCGCTCCGTACGCCACGCGCTCGCGCCCCAGGCGTCGTCGATCCTCACCGCGGTCGGCGCGCCGGTCCGTGCCGTCGTCGACCTGCGGCACCCGTCCCCGCGCCGTGTCGCGGCCGCGGTGCTGTCCGGTGCCGTCGGCCTCGTCGCGTGGTTCGTCGTGTTCCTCGCCGTGGTCGCCGCCACGCGCGGCGTGCTGTACGGGGTCGTCGACAAGGGCCCCTACGACACGGCGTGGGGTGGACCGACCCTCGCCGGAGCGTGGGCGGTGCACCTCGCGCTCGGCCTGCTCGCGGTGCCCGTCGCGGCATGGCTGCTGGCCTGGATCGGCACGCTCGTCGCCGCACTGCGCGACCGGATCGTCCGGCGGCGCGGATCGGTGCTGATCGTGCCCACAGGCATCGTCGTCGCCGCGTTCGGAGTGATACTGGTCGTGTCGTGGCTCCATCAGCTCGACTGACCGGACGACGAAAGGACAGGACGATCATGGCCGAGGACGCGAGGCTGGATTTCGGGACGTACGGCGTGTGGCGGCCGTTGCCGGTGTTCGAGCCCGAGCTCGCGAACGCGATCGAGACGCTCGGGTACGGCACGATCTGGGCGGGTGGCTCGCCCCCGGCCGATCTGGACGGCGTCGAGCGGCTGATCGCGGGCACCAACCGGATCGTCGTCGCGACCGGCATCGTCAACATCTGGACCGCGGATGCACACGAGCTCGCGCAGTCGTATCACCGCATCGAGGCGGCGCATCCGGGCCGGCTCGTCCTCGGCATCGGCGTCGGACATCCCGAGCAGGGTGTCGGCTACACCAAGCCGTATCGCGCGCTCGTCGACTACCTCGACGTCCTGGACGCGGAGGGCGTGCCGGTGCAGCGGCGTGTCCTTGCCGCGCTCGGGCCGAAGGTCCTCGAGCTCGCGGCGAACCGCTCGGCGGGCGCGCACCCGTATCTGACGACGCCGCCGCACACCGCGCAGGCTCGGCAGATCCTCGGCGACGGTGTACTGCTCGCTCCCGAGCAGAAGGTCGTCGTCGGCACGGACGTCGAGCAGGCTCGTGCCGTGGGCCGCGACGCCGCGGACATGTACCTGAAGCTGCAGAACTACGTGAACAACCTGAAGCGGCTCGGCTACACCGACGACGACATCGCACAGGGTGGCAGCGACGCACTGATCGATGCGCTCGTCGCCCACGGCACCCCGGAGTACGTCGCGGGACGCGTCCGCGAACATCTCGACGCCGGTGCCGACCATGTCGCGATCCAGGTACTGCCGATGCGCGACGACCCGGCCCCCGCACTCGCACAGCTCGCCGACCGGCTGGGGCTCGGCCTGCCCTGATCCGCCCGGAGGCGGCGGGAAATCCGTCGCTGCGCGGGCGGGCGTAGTGAGATCCGACACTCGCGGCTATGGTGTGACGCGCAGTGCCACGTACGTGCGCGCCGACGTTCATCCCGGCGAGGCGGGGAAGCCCGTCTTTCCCAGGACGCCGCCGAAACGCAAGGATCGAACAGTGCAGCAATCACCCACCCCGGCGGGCCCGTACTCCGACGGGCCGCCGCCCGCGGCCCTCGAGGTGCGGGTCGCCCCGCTCGACCGGTTCGGAGCGCAAGAACTGGGCCGGGCGGTGGTCATCGCGGTGGTCGTCGTCGCGCACCTCGCGCTCGCGCTCGGGCGGTGGCTTGCCCGTCCGCGCAGGCAACGGCTCGTCGACGCCGCGAGCGAAGGCGTCGTCAACGGGTTCGAGGTGCTGGGCCCCACGTTCGTGAAGCTCGGCCAGTTGATGGCGTCGTCGCCCGGCGTGTTCCCCGCGCCGCTCGCGAACGCGTGCCTGCGCTGCCTCGACGACGTCCCGCCCGTCCCCGCCGCGCAGGCGCGCGCGGTGCTCGAGGCGGACCTCGGGTATCGCGTCGACGAGCTGTTCGCGTCGTTCGACGACACACCGCTCGCGGCGGCGTCGGTCGCGCAGGTGCATGCGTGCGTGCTGCCCGACGGCACGCAGGCCGTCGTCAAGATCCAGCGGCCGGGCATCGCGACGCGCATGGTGGTGGACCTGCGCACCGCCTACTGGGGTGCGCGCGTGCTCGAAAAGCTGTTCCAGTTCTTCCGCGTCGCGAATGCCACCGCGATCATCCGCGACCTGCACGCGGCGACCATGACGGAGCTCAACAGCGCCGTCGAAGCGCACCGGCAGGCGCAGTTCCGCACGAACATCGGCGCGTTCGGCGACAACAAGTGGGTCACCGCGCCCGCGATCTTCTGGTCGCACTGCGGGCCACGGGTCATCTGCATGGAGCGGCTGCACGGCATGCCGCTCGACCGGTTCGACGACCTCGCCGGCCACGACACGCGCATGCTGATCCGACGCGGCGTCAAGGTGTGGCTCGAGGCCGTCCTGCTGCACGGGCCGTTCCACGGCGACGTGCATGCGGGCAACCTGTGGGTGCTCGACGACGGTCGCATCGCGCTGCTCGACTTCGGCATCGTCGGCGAGTTGCCGGACACGTGGCGCGCGATCCTGCGCGACATGTTCCACGCGACTCTCGTCGACGGCGATTTCGGACGTGTCGCGCGCGGCGTGCGCACCCTCGGGTACGCGCACGGCACCGGACAGACCGACGACGAGCTCGGTGTGCAGATCGCCGCGGCGCTCGAGCCGGTGCTCGCCCGCGATCTCGGCGAGCTGCGACTGAGCGAACTGATCATGGCGCTCGTGAGCTTCGGCAAGGCGTGGGGTGTCGCGAGTCCCGAAGAGCTCGTGCTGTTCGGCAAGCAGCTCGGCTACTTCGAGCGGTACGCCACCAAGCTCGCTCCCGGCTGGGTGCTCGGCCAGGATCTGTTCCTGTTCCGCAACATCTTTCCCGACGAGGTGCCCGCGGTCGCCGAGGCGCGGGGTGTCGTCCTGCCCGACGACTGACGGCCCACCGCCACCGGGTATCGCTCAGCTCAGCCGGCCGGGTACTTCATGCGCACGTTCGGGCGCGCCGCGAGCCTGCCGCCCGCCGCGATCCATTCGCCCACCACCTGCGGTGCGTCACGCGCGGGGTTGTAGACGTCCTCCTGCGACGAGAACTGCAGGTCGCCCGCATACACCAGCCGCGAGACGTTGGGGAAGGTGAACTCGACGCCCGGCTCGTCGGGGTGGTCGAGGATGTTGCAGATCTGCGCGACGACGGCGTCGTTGTCGACGTCGACGGCCACCCAGTCGTGGCGCAACCGCATGTGCGGGTACGGCGACATGACGTCGACGATCCATTCGCGCACGGCTTCGCGGCCGTGGAAGGTGCCGAACGCGTGCTCGATGTACTCGACGTCGGGGGTGAACAGGTCGGCGAAGGGACGCCAGTCGCGGGTGCGGGAGCACTCGTCGACCACCCCGCCGTAGTGCTTCAGCGCCGCCCGCAGTTCGGCTTCGTCGAATCGGCCCACATGCCACCTCCGCAGTCGTGTTCCGCCGACCCGGCGAAACGAGAACACGTTCCAGTCACGGCGATGGTAGCTGCGCAGACGCGGAAAGGGGAGACCTATTCGGTCGGTTCCCCCGCGGGGAGCGGATCGGTGAGCACCCGCGCGGCGGCCGCGAACCGTCGGACCTGCGCGTCGGTCCACACCTGGGCAGGCACGGCACCTCCGAGCAGATCGTGCACGAGCGCCGGGGATTCGCCGATCGGGCGGTCCGAGCCCGCGATCACGACGTTGCCGCGTCGACGCCCCTTGAGCATCGCCGGATCGGCGATCACCGCGGTGTGCTCGAACACGTCCGCGATCGTCGCGGCCTCCTGCCTGGCAACCGAAAGATCGCGTCCGTCACCGCAATTGACGACGTACACACCACCGGGCGCGAGGACGCGGCGCGCGTGCGCCGTGAACTCGCGGGTCGTGAGCGCGCTCGGCGTGGTCGATCCCGCGAACACGTCCCGCACGACGACATCGCGGGTGCCGTCGGTGAGCGTCTCGAGCACCGCCCGCGCGTCGCCCACCCGGATGCGCAACAACGGCGCGCGGGGCAGGTCGAACCACTGCCGGACGAGTTCGGCGAGCTTGCCGTCGATCTCGACGACCACCTGACGCGCGTCCGGATACTGCGCCGCGAAGTGCCGCGCGAGCGAGCATGCGCCGCCGCCCAGGTGCAGGACCCGGAGACGACGCGGGCTGCCGTCGTCGACGGTGGGGAACTCGCTGCCGACGAGATGGGCGATCCAGCGCATGTACTCGAAATCGAGGGTGCGGGGGTCGTCCGGGTCGATGTGCGAGCTCTCGACGCCGTTGATCTTGACGACCCAACTGCCGTGCGTCACGGGATCCGGCACGAGCTCGCACGTCCCGGTGTCGATGGGATAGCTGCCCGCGACCGGCCCCTGCTCGCGTGCCGCACCGCCGCGTGCCGCGTCGCGGCGACGCCTAGCCACGTCGCCTCACCATGTCCCGAATCCTCTCGTACCTGCCCCTGCAGGATACCGGTGCGGGTGACCACGAACGTCCGCGTCGTTCTACCGTGGGGAGGTGAGCGAGCAGCACGGTGGTACGAGTGGGGGCGACTTCGCGCACAGCGACGCCGCGACACGTCGCCGGCAGGAGAAGGCCCGCGCGCTCGCGCGCTTCGCGTGGGACCGCGGCATCTCGAGCACCGAACTGCTCGCGCTGCCCGACGCGACGCTGCGTGCGCTCGCCCGGGCCGCCGACGCGAACCCGCCCAGCACGCGCGAGACGTGGCAGCAGGTGGCCGCGTTGCTCGATGTGAAGGACGACTGGGCCGCGCGCAATCCCGAACACGCCGCGGCAGCCCGCCCGCACCGCGACGAGAAGATCATGTGGGTGAAGCCGCCGGTGCAGCCGTGGTGACCCGTGCGTGAAACAGGCGTGCCCGG
>NZ_JAASAE010000016.1 GCF_012726205.1 Rhodococcus sp. HNM0569
CTGCCGCGGCGTGGCGAGCCCGCACCCGCGGCGTCGGCCGAGTCGGCGCCTGCGGCGCCGCCGCGCGAGCCGGGTGCCAACCCGCCGCTGCCGCGTCGCGGCGAGAGCGGTCTGCCCCAACGTCGTGGTGTCGACGGCGACGCGGGCGCCCCGCCGCTCCCGCGTCGTGACACCGGATTGCCGCAGCGTGAGCCGGGGCTCTCGCAGCGTGACAGTGGCTTGCCGCAGCGCGAGAGTGGCTTGCCGCAGCGTGAGCCGACGCGAGATCGCGAGCAGCACGAGCCGCAGGACGCTCCGGCGGCGGAGGTGTCGTCCACCGGTCTGCCCAAGCGCAGGCCCGGTGCCAGCGGGATCTCGTCGTACATGCCGTCCGAGGCCCCGGCTGCGCCTGCCGAGCCGGCACCGAGTGATCCACTCACCGACGAGTGGGTGCTGCCGGAGTCCGCGGACACGCCTGCGCGGCCGCCCGAGCAGAAGGAGCCGCGCCACCGGTACCGGTCGAACGCCGCGAAGACGGCGTCGTTCTTCCAGTCCCGCACCGAGGTGCCGCCGGTCGACGGCTCGGCCGATCCCACGCCGATCTTCGCCGACATGATGTCGAACTGGCTCACCGATCCCACGGCGAGCGACACCACGATGGGCGAGTGGCACTCGGCAGGCGACGAGGCGTGGGCCGCGGTCGACCGGGTGATCGCCAAGCCGGTCGAGGTCGATCCCGAGATCGGTCTGCCCAAGCGCAGGCCGGGCGAGCGGCTGCTGCCGGGTGCGGTCGACGACGCCAGCGACACGGGCACGTTCCGCAAGGTCCGCGACCCCGACGCCATCCGCGCCAAGCTCAGTCGGCACCAGCAGGGTGTCCGCAACGGTCGCGCCGGCCGCTCGTTCGGTGCGAACCAGGCGGACCGCGATCACGCACCCGCCGGTACCGGCTCGGCCCCGGCAGGATCCAGTACGTACAGCACCGGCAGCCACAGCACCGAGGGAGAACGATGACCAGCCCAGGATCCGACGTCACCAGGCCACTCGACTGGTTGGTGTCCAACTTCGCGACCGATGTTCCCGGCGTCGCGCACGCCGTCCTGGTGTCGGCCGACGGCCTGCTGATGGCCGCGAGCGCGCACCTGCCGCTCGATCGCGCCGAGCAGCTCGCTGCGGTCACGTCCGGTCTCGCGAGTCTGTCCGCGGGTGTCGCCCGGTTGTTCGACGGCGGCGGCGTGCTGCAGTCGGTCGTCGAGATGCAGAACGGCTACCTGCTGCTCATGAGCGTCGGCGACGGCTCGTACCTCGCGACGCTGACCGATTCCGAATGCGACATCGGGCAGGTCGGTTACGAGATGGCGGTCCTCGTCGACCGCGTCGGCCAGTCCGTGCAGGCCACGGCCCGCACAGCGCAGGGATCCTGACCGAGACCATGTCCAGGGAAGACGACTATCAGGAGCGGACGGAGGGTGGCGGACCGAACATCGTGCGGCCGTACTCCTTCACGTCCGGTCGGACGCGTCCGGCAGTCGAGCTCGCACTCGAAGCGCTGATCCGAGCGCTTCCGCAGTCCGCGGACCGACAGTGGGAGCTCGACGACGTCAACGCCGCGATCGTGACGCTGTGCCAGGAGTCGCCGTCGGTCGCCGAGATCGCCGCGCGCGTGGGTCTGCCGTTGGGCGTGGCCCGGGTCCTGGTGGCCGACCTGGTCGAATCCGGCCACCTGCAGATACTTGCCACGCTGCAGGAGGATTCGACCGATTCCGAACGTCGCGAACTCATCGAAAGGGTCCTCAGTGGACTTCGTGAAATCTGACAACGCGGGCCCGGGTACCGGGCGGGTCACCTCTGCCAAGATCGTCGTCGCCGGCGGCTTCGGTGTCGGCAAGACGACGCTGGTGGGCGCGGTTTCGGAGATCGTGCCGCTGCGTACCGAGGCGCTGGTCACCGACCAGAGCGACGGTATCGACAACCTCTCGAACGTTCCGCAGAAGGCGACCACGACGGTCGCGATGGACTTCGGCCGTATCAGCCTGGCCGAGGATCTCGTGCTCTACCTGTTCGGCACGCCCGGCCAGCACCGCTTCTGGTTCATGTGGGACGACCTGATCCGCGGCGCGATCGGCGCGATCGTCCTGATCGACACGCGGCGTCTCGACGAGAGCTTCGCGGCGGTCGACTTCTTCGAGGCGCGCAACCTGCCGTTCCTGGTGGCCATCAACCAGTTCGACGACGCGCCGCAGTATCCGTTCGAGGACATCCGCGAGGCGCTCGCGGTGTCGCACGACGTCCCGATCATCGCGGTCGACGCGCGCGAGCGGGAGTCGGCCAAGCAGGCGCTGGTCGAGATCACGCAGTACGCGCTGCGCAAGCTGCAGTCGGTCGCCTACTAGACACCCGAGGGGGAGCCGACGGTTCCCGCGGGTTTTCAGGAGTTGGGATGTCAGTCGGAATCGAACAGTTCGGCATGGGCTACTGGGTCGCCGCGCTCGCGGCGGTCACGTCGTTCATCGGCGTCTTCGTCGGTGTCGCGTCGAGCCGCATGGCCTCGGTCACGCGGGCTCCGCGACTGCGCGTCACGTGGATGTTCTGGTCCGCGCTGTCGTTCGGCCTGGTGGGGGCGTGGCTGCCGCACTTCATCGCGATGGCCGGCTTCGGCGTCGACGGCAGCCGGGTGCGCTTCGATCTCGTCTGGGTGCTGTTGTCGCTGATCGTGCCGGTCGTGGGGTCGGGTGCCGCGATCGTGGTGCTCACGCCCACGCCGACGCGGCACAGCCGCTCGTCGGGCGGCGTCGACATCGCCCGCGCCGTCCCGGCGATCCTGCTCGTGTGGCTGGGCCTGGTGGGCATGCACGCGGCGCTCGTGCACGCCGCCCGCATCCAGGGCTCGCTGGACTACACGGTGCCCTTCACGGCGGCGGCGCTCGTCCTTGCTCTCGCGATCTCCGCAGGCATCGTGTTCACGGCGCTGTTGATGGAACGCCGCATCGGTCGGATGGCCGCCGCCCTGGTGCTGGCCGTCGCGATCACCGCGATGCACTATCTCGGTTTCGCGGGCCTCGAGGCGACGCTCGACGACACGCTGCCGGTGCCGGACGGTACCGAGGTCTTCTCGGTCATGTTCCCGGCGTTCGTGCTGGCGATGCTCGTGTCGACGGTGCCGATCACGGCGCTGCTCATGGCGCCCGACCGGGTGTCCGCCCGCCTCGACCGTGAGGCCGACCGGCTCGCGGACGAAGCGAACGACCTCGAGGTACTGCACACCCGCGGTTGAGAGCGTCGAGCTCCCGGTTTACTCGGTTCCGGCGCGCCCCCGAGTCGTGCGGGCGTCAGCTGACCTGCACCTATAGACTCGAGTGGTTGCGCGATGTTCTTCGCGAGCGGTCGCCCGCCCCGGAACGTCAAGGCGAGAGAAGAAGGAGCTCATGACTGACACCACGTTGCCGCCGGAGGGACCGGGCGATCGCGTCGAGCCCGTAGACCTCCAGCAGGAGATGCAGAGCAGCTACATCGATTACGCGATGAGCGTCATCGTGGGGCGTGCACTGCCCGACGTGCGCGACGGGCTCAAACCGGTTCACCGGCGCGTCCTCTACGCGATGTACGACAACGGGTTCCGGCCCGACCGCGGTTACGTCAAGTCGGCTCGCGCGGTCGCCGAGACGATGGGCAACTATCACCCGCACGGCGATTCGTCGATCTACGACACCCTGGTGCGTCTGGCTCAGCCGTGGTCGATGCGTTACCCGCTCGTCGACGGTCAGGGCAACTTCGGTTCGCGGGGCAACGACGGCGCGGCCGCAATGCGATACACCGAGTGCCGGCTCACGCCGCTCGCGATGGAGATGCTGCGCGAGATCGATCACGAGACGGTCGATTTCCAGCCCAATTACGACGGCCGGACACAAGAACCTGTGGTTCTCCCCAGCCGTATCCCCAACCTGTTGATCAACGGGTCCGGCGGCATCGCCGTCGGTATGGCGACGAACATCCCGCCGCACAACCTTCGTGAGGTCGCCGAGGCGGTCTACTGGGCGCTCGACAATCACGAGGCCGACGAGGAAGCCACGCTCGCGGCGTGCATGGAGCGCGTCAAGGGCCCCGACTTCCCGACACACGGGCTCATCGTCGGGTCGCAGGGCATCCAGGACGCGTACACCACGGGCCGCGGCTCGATCCGGATGCGCGGTGTCGTCGAGATCGAGGAGGACGCCAAGGGGCGCACCACGATCGTCGTCACCGAGCTCCCGTACCAGGTCAACCCCGACAACATGATCACGTCGATCGCCGAGCAGGTGCGCGACGGCAAGATCGCCGGCATCTCCGACATCCACGACGAGTCGTCGGACCGCGTCGGCATGCGCATCGTCATCACGGTCAAGCGCGACGCCGTCGCGAAGGTCGTGCTCAACAACCTGTACAAGCACACGCAGCTGCAGACGAGCTTCGGTGCCAACATGCTGTCGATCGTCGACGGCGTGCCGCGCACGCTGCGGCTCGACCAGATGATCCGGCTGTACACGACGCACCAGATCGAGGTCATCCGCAGGCGCACCGAGTACCTGCTCCGCAAGGCCGAGGAACGCGCCCACATCCTGCGCGGCCTGGTCAAGGCGCTCGACGCGCTCGACGAGGTGATCGCTCTCATCCGCCGCTCGGCCGACACGGACACCGCGCGCACGGGCCTGATGGACCTGCTCGACATCGACGAGATCCAGGCCACCGCGATCCTCGACATGCAGCTGCGTCGCCTGTCGGCGCTCGAGCGGCAGAAGATCGTGGAGCAGTTGGCCGAGCTCGAACGCGAGATCGAGGACTACCGCGACATCCTCGCCAAGCCTGAGCGGCAGCGTGCCATCGTGCGCGACGAGCTCGCCGAGATCGTCGAGAAGTACGGCGACGACCGCCGCACGCGCATCATCGCCGCCGACGGCGATGTGGCCGACGAGGACCTCATCGCGCGCGAGGACGTCGTCGTCACGATCACCGAGACGGGCTACGCGAAGCGCACGCGCACCGACCTGTACCGATCGCAGAAGCGCGGCGGCAAGGGCGTCAAGGGCGCCGACCTCAAGCAGGACGACATCGTCAAGCACTTCTTCGTCACGTCGACGCACGACTGGCTGTTGTTCTTCACGACGAAGGGCCGGGTGTACCGCGCCAAGGCGTACGAGCTACCCGAGGCCAACCGCACCGCCCGTGGTCAGCACGTCGCGAACCTGCTCGCCTTCCAGCCCGACGAGCGCATCCAGGGCGTCATCCGCATCAAGTCGTACGAGGACGCGCCGTATCTCGTACTCGCGACGCGCAACGGCCTGGTCAAGAAGTCGAAGCTCACCGACTTCGACTCGAACCGCTCGGGCGGGATCGTCGCGATCAACCTGCGCGGCGAGGACGAACTGGTCGGCGCGGTGCTGTGCTCGTCGGACGACGACCTGCTGCTCGTGTCCGCGAAGGGCCAGTCGATCCGTTTCCACGCCACCGACGACGTGCTGCGGCCGATGGGCCGCGCGACGTCCGGCGTGCAGGGCATGCGGTTCAACGAGGACGACGTCCTGTTGTCGCTCAACGTCGTCAAGGACGGTGTCGGCAACTTCCTGCTGGTCGCGACGTCCGGCGGTTACGCCAAGCGCACGCCGATCGAGGACTACATGCCGCAGGGACGCGGCGGCAAGGGCGTGCTTACCATCCAGTACGACCCCAAGCGTGGCACCCTTGTCGGTGCGGTCATCGTGGACGACGAGGACGAGCTGTACGCGATCACGTCGGGCGGCGGCGTCATCCGCACGCCCGCCAAGCAGGTGCGCAAGGCCGGTCGCCAGACCAAGGGTGTGCGCCTGATGAACCTCGCGGACGGTGTCGATCTGCTGGCGATCGCCCGCAACGCCGACGAACCGGAAGAGCCCGCCGACACCGGAGCTAAGGAGTCCTAGTGAGCACTCCCCACCAGCCAGGCCGTCCCGACGAGCCGACAGGTGCCGAGTCGAAACCAGATCCTTCCGGTGCGAAGGGTGCGGGGGCCAAGGGGAACGGTGCTCCGCAGGGGGCAGGCAAGCCACCCCAGGCCCCTGGCGCCAAGCCACCCCAAGCCCCTGGCGCCAAGCCTCAGCAGGCACCTCCTGCCAAGCAACAGCAGGCCCCGGCCGCCAAGCCTCAGCAGGGTCCGCCCGCCACATCGGCGCAGGCTCCGACAGACGCGAAGAAGGCCGCACCTGCCGCCGACCGGCCGCCGACGAATGGGTCGGCAGTGCGCCCCGAGGCCGCGGCGGGGCCGACGGAGAGTCGCTCGGCCGAGAACAAGGCCGACAATCCGGCGCCGAATGCCGGTCAGCGCCCTGACACGGTGCGCGGCAGCCAGCAGCCGCCGTGGCAGCGCGGCGTGCAGCGCGAGCCGCAGACCAACATCCGTCCTGGTTCGCAGCCTGTCACGGGGGCGTCGTCGACGCGCAAAATGCCCGTCGTCACCGGCACCGCGGCGCCGCAGAACCAGGCGCAGGGTCAGAACCAGACCCAGCCTGCGCCGAACCGGGAGGCCGCCAAGGCGAAGGCGGCGGGCATCGACGGACCGACGCGTCACATCAGTCGGAGCACGTTGCCCACCGACATGCCGGATCTGTCGGAGGCGAAGCACCCGACACCGGCCGAGCGGGCCGCCGAGCAGCGGCCGGCCACCGGGGCCGTCGCGGCACCTACCCGAGTCGCAGAGGCCGACGCACTGCGCGCGACGGTGCAGCTGCGGCGCATCGATCCGTGGTCGACGCTCAAGATCTCGTCGATCCTGTCGGTGTCGTTGTTCTTCGTGTGGATGGTCGCGGTGGGCCTGCTCTACCTCGTGCTCGAGGGCATGGGCGTGTGGGACCGGCTGAACAACGCGTTCACCGACATCGTCGCCGACAGCGGTTCCGGCGGGCTCGTCACGGCGGGGCAGGTGTTCGGGTACTCGGCGGTGGTCGGGCTTGCGAACATGGTGTTGTTCACGGCGCTCGCGACGATCGGCGCGTTCATCTACAACATGTGCGCGGACCTCGTCGGTGGTCTCGAGGTCACTCTCGCGGACCGCGACTGAGTAGGTCCGCGAGCTGCGGAGATGTAGCCGCACCGGGCCCGTTTTGGAATCCCGGGGTCCGGTGCGGTAATCTTCCCACTCGGTTCAGGACGTACTCTGGATATGTCCGAGAACTCGATCGAGGGCCTATAGCTCAGGCGGTTAGAGCGCTTCGCTGATAACGAAGAGGTCGGAGGTTCAAGTCCTCCTAGGCCCACTCCTGGTGTCGAACAAGGAGACCACCCGATGCGTGTTCTGCTCATCATCGGAACCGGCATCGCCGTAGGTCTCGGATTGACCAAGCTGCTCGAGAGCAGGGAGGTCTGGCACGAGGTCACGGGGCCTTAGCTCAGTTGGTAGAGCGCTGCCTTTGCAAGGCAGATGTCAGGAGTTCGAATCTCCTAGGCTCCACATTCACGAAGGGCGCCTCCACGACGGAGGCGCCTTTTTCGTCTGTGGCACGGCTGTGGCCGGCGGGAATGTGCGGCCACTGTTTCACGTGGAACCAGGTGAGGGCCGCTCCAACGTCGAGATCTTGTCGAGAAGGACCGCGCGCTCACGTTCGTTTTCGGTGAGCTGTGCCGCGGCGGCAAGTTCGGCCCGTGCCTCGTCGGTGCGGCCGATCTGCAGGAGAAGTTCCGCGCGCGTGGCGGGCAGGAGCCGGTACCGAGCGAGCCGTCCGCTCGCCGCCAGCTCGTCGACGATCCGCAGCGCCGATTCGGGGCCGTCGGCCATCGCGATGGCGGCTGCGCGATTGAGCTCGACGACGGGGGACGGCGAGACGCGACCGAGCTCGTCGTAGAGATCCACGATGCGATGCCAGTCCGTGGTGTCGACCGAGCTCGCGAGCGCGTGGCATTCGGCGATCGCCGCCTGCACCGCGTACGGACCGCGGGAGTCCTCGAGTTCGTCGGCGCGGGCGAGCGCGGCGCGGCCGCGCGCGATGCGGCCCCGATCCCACAGCCGTCGATCCTGATCGGCGAGCAGGATCGGCTTGCCGTCTGCGTCCAGGCGCGCGGGGAAGCGGGCTGCCGTCAGTTCCATGAGTGCCGACAGTGCGTGCGCCTCGGCGACGCGTGGCAGGCGCGCGGTGAGAACCCGGCCGAGACGCAGCGCCTCGAGGCTCAGGTCGGTGCGCATCCACGAGTCACCCGAGCTTGCGGAGTGGCCTTCGCTGAACAAGAGATACACGACGTTCAGCACCGACCCGACACGTCGCGCGTACTCGCGGCCGGCCGGCATCTCGAAGCGCACCTGTGCGGCGCCGAGAGTCTTCTTGGCACGCACGATCCGTTGCTGAACTGTTGTGGTCGGGACGAGGAAGGCCTTGCCGATCGCATCGGTGGTCAACCCGCACACCACTCGGAGAGTGAGCGCGACCCGCGCCTCTCGGGGCAGCACGGGGTGGCAGGCGACGAAGATCAGCCTCAGGACGTCGTCGGGGTCGTCGGGGTCGACATCCGGGTCCCACGGCATGTCGTTCGCGGCGTCTCGTTGCGATGCTTCGAGGTCGTGGGCGAAACCGGCCATCCGATCGTCGTAGCGCTCGCGCCTGCGCCAATGGTCGATCGCTTTGCGTTCGGCGACCGTCGTGAGCCACGCGGCAGGGTTGCGCGGCACCCCGGTGGCGGGCCATTGCGCGAGTGCGTCGGTGAGGGCTTCCTGCGTCAGGTCTTCGGCGAGCGCGAAGTCACCGACTCGCCGGGTGAGGGCGCCGACGATGCGGGCCGACTCGATACGCCACACGGCCTCGACCGACCGTCGCGCCGACTCGGGGTCGACGCGGCGGTGGCTCGGTGGGCGCTCGGGCACGTGCTCTCTTCTGCTCAGGCGCGGCTCTTTCCTTCGAGTTCCTCGCGCCAGCCGACTTCCTTCTGGATCCACTCGTTGTCCTGAGGGAAATCTTCGACGCCGCTCACCCGGCGGACCTCGATCTTCGATCCGGGACCGAGCGGCACTCGCTTGGCCCACTCGGCGGCCTCTTCCTTCGAGGACACTTCGAGCATCCAGAAGCCGTTGAACAGCTCCTTCGTCTCACCGTACGGACCGTCGGTGACGATCGGCGGATCCTCGTCGAAATCGACGACGAACCCTTCTTCTGCGGGGGTGAGTCCTTCGCCTGCGGCCAGCACTCCGGCCTCGACCAGTTGCTCGTTGAACTTGCCCATCCGGGCGATGATCTCCTCGAACGGGACCTCCTTGGCCGCCTCGATCGCCGCATCGCTGTCGCGCATGATCAGCATGTACTTCATCGTCAGCTCCCAGATCTCTCGTTGTTCGGTCGGTACGTGACATACGTCGAACGAGATCAACAGAAATCGACACATTCTGTACGGAACTTTCGTGAGCGCCGAACAGATCTCCCGGACTATGAGAAATCGCAGGTAGAGCGCACCGGCTCGGTCAGCCCCTTCTGCCCGGGAGGTCCATGCGCGCCAGACGCCCGGGGTCGACAAGCGATTCGACGGCGACGATCTTGCCGTCGGCGACCGTGCACGACATGAGTGCGATCGGGCGGCCGGTCGGGCCCCACGCGAGGATGCCGGGTTCTCCGTCGACGCTGACGCGGCGTGCCTCGACGCGAGCGACGTCGCCGCGCTGGACGGCGGCGAGGACCTCGTTGGGACCGATCACGACCTTGCTGCCGTGCGCGGTGCGGCGCACCCAGATCACCTCGGGATCGAGAAGTTTCATCAGCGCGTCGAAGTCGCCCTCGCGGGAGGCCGCGAGAAATGCGTCGACGACCTCGCGTCGCTGCCGCTTCTCCCCGGTGGGGAGTGGACGATCCTGCACCTTGCGCCTGGCGCGGCTCGCGAGCATCTTCGCGGCGTCGGGCGATTTCCCGACGATCGGTCCGATCTCGGCGAACGGGACGGCGAACATGTCGTGCAACACGAACGCGAGACGTTCCTCCGCCTTCAGGGATTCGAGCACGACCATCATCGCGAGACCGACCGTGTCGGCGCGGCCACCACGTCGTCCGTGCCTTCGACGTCGTCGGCGACGATCGGGTCGCCGTCCGCCCACGGGTCGAGCATCGACTCGGCCCTCGCGGTGCGACTGCGCAACATGTCGATGCAGATGCGTCCGACGACCCGGGTGAGCCAGCCGGCCAGGTTCTCGATCGGTTCCCCGGAGTACCGGGTGAGCCGAAGCCATGTTTCCTGCACCGCGTCGTCCGCATCGGCGCGTGAACCGAGCGCTCGCATGGCGACCGCGAACAGGCGGGGTCGTTGCCGCTCGAATTCGGCGGCCAGGAGTTGCTCGTCCATGGTGTTCGCTCCCTTCGCTGTTACGTCCGCGCTCGCCGGTTCGTCATGAACATGACGCGCCCGGACGGGCGAACGTAACGAGGAGGGCTACCGTCATGAACACCGCATTGTGGATTGTCACCGCCGTACTCGCCATCGCGTACGCGATCGGCGGTGCCACCCAGATTCTGCTCCCACGGGACCGTTATCGGGCGCTTGCGGCGAGTCAGCATTGGGTGGACGAGTTCAGTGCCGCACATATCAAGGCGATCGGCACGATCAAGTTCATCGGGGCTGTCGGGCTCGTGTTGCCCCCGCTGGTCGGCGTCGCGACCGTACTGTCGCCGCTCGCAGCCTGTGGACTGATGCTGTTCATGGCCGGGGCGGCCACCATCCGGTTCATGCGCAGCGAGTGGGGATACATGGTCGGCGACGTGCTGTTCCTGGCGGCGTTCGCCTTCGTCGCGTGGGGTCGATTCGATCTGGCTCCGTACGGCAGCTGACCGCGCCCCTCGTGAGTGAAACCGGCGTGCCTGGACTCGCAAAGTGCTCACGAGGGGTGAGGGGGGCCCGCCGGGTTAGGTCGCAGCGGTGAAAACGCTTGTGGCCGCATCCGTGGTCTCGGTGCTGTGTTTCGTCTCGGTGTGGCTGTTCGTGCTCCCTCAACTGGTGGGTTCTGGGTTGATCGAGCCGGGCCCGCTCGTCGGGGTGATGGTGGTGCTCCCTACACCGATCGGCTGGGTTGCCGCCTCGGTCGGCGCGGTGGCGGGTGTCGTCGTCCTCGCGCGCCGCACTCGCCGACGGGCATGGCTGCCGTTGCTGCTGATGACTATCGGGCACTGCGCGACGCTCCTGCTGGTCTTGGCGATCGTCGTGTGGGCGTTCGCGTTCGCCTCGACAGGATGGGAACTGATCACACTGCCGGCTTCGCTGATGCTGGGCCAGCTGCCGGTTGCGCTCGGCCTGGTGTGGGACGTGATACTTCGGCGTCGTGGTGTCCGGGCGCACGTCATGCCACGCGACGTCGGCAGATGACGACGGCGGCGATGAATTCCGGGTATGCCTCGAGTCGGAACCGTAGAGGCGTTCGTCCAGCGTCTTTGGAGGCATCATGACCGAGCAGAGCGCTCTTCCCCCGATCGTCGACCGGCAGACATGGCGGCAGGCTCTCGACGACCTGCGCACGCGCGAGAAAGCTGCGACGCGCGAACTCGACGCCATCGCCGCGCAGCGGCGGAGGCTTCCGATGGTCGAATTGCCCGACTACACGCTGATCGGTCCGGACGGTCCGATCCGACTGGTCGACGTGTTCGGCGGTCACTCGCAACTCATCGTCTACAACCACATGTGGGTATACGGCGCCGAGTGGCAGTGCGGCGGGTGCACCAGCCTCACGATGCAGTGGACGCGCCTCGGCATCCTCGACAACTACGACGCGCGCTTCGTGATCGTCACCAACGGGCCGATCGACGAGGCGCTTGCGTACAAGGCCAAGGTCGGCAACATGATGGACTGGTACTCGTCGTCGGAGAGCTCCTTCGGAGCCGACGTCGACTCGCCGCCGGGTGGCGTTTTCGCGATCAACGTCTTCCTCCGCGACGGGAACCGCGTGTTCCGTACCTGGCACACCAGCGGTCGGGGTGCGGAACAACTCACCTACACATTCCCTCTGGTCGATCTGCTTCCGTGGGGCCGCCAGGAGGAATGGCAGGACTCGCCCGACGGCTGGCCCCAGTCGCCCACCTACTCGAAGTGGCTCGATTCTCCCGACGTCGCGCGTCTGTACGGGCCGTAAACCTGTTGCGGCCGGAGGCCGGGGCGGGAGAGGCTTCGTTGCATGCCTGCCTCCGCCGGTTACGGCCGTCGTGCCGACGCCTACCCCGATCTGGACTACGTCTACGCCCAGTGCAGCGGACCCGGCGGGTTGCGGCTCGCCGAGCACATGGCCGACGCCATGGAGCTACGGGAGGGTGCAACGCTGGTCGACATCGGCGCCAATCGAGGGTTGCAGACGTGCTTCCTCGCCAAGGAATACGGGGTCACGGCACTCGCGCTCGATCCGTGGAACGATCGCGAGGACGGCCGTCCGATGGTCGACCACGTCGTCGACAATGCCCGCGAGTGGGGCGTCGGCCACCGGGTCCTTGCCCTCGGCGCCGGGGTTCCCGATACCAAGCTGGCGACCGGATCGTTCGACTTCGCCTACTCGACGACCGCATTGGAGATGATCCGCGCCGTCGAGGGACAGCAGGGCTACCAGGCCGCGCTCCGGGAGATCCACCGGATCCTCGCGCCGGGCGGCGTGTTCGGTCTCGGCGAGCCGATGCACCTCGACGTCCCTCTGCCCGACGATCTCCGCCCGTACGTCACGCGCGGCGAATTCTCGTGGGCCGACTGTTTCAGTGACCTCGGAAGCACAGTCGCGGCCGTCGCCGCGGCGGGTTTCGACATCGTGCAGGCGGAATATGCCACCGATGCCACCGACTGGTGGGACGAGTTCGCGCGTCACGACCCTTTCGCCAAGGCCGATCCGGAGGGGGATCCCGCCACCCTTCGCGTCGACGCCGGGCGGTGGACGAGCTTCGGCGTCGTCGTCGCACGCAAGCTGTGACGGGCTCGGGCAGGCGCAGACTCACAGGAACGACGACGCACGTTCGGCGAGATCGAGCAGCGGTTGCGGCAGGATGCCGAGTACGAGCGTGGCGCCGCTGCACGCACCGATCGTGATCGCGACGCCCGCGCCCGGGATCCGGACGGTGGGGGCGTCGTCGGGGGCGTCGGTGAAGTACATCGCGGCGATCACGCGCATGTAGAACACCGCGGCGACGGCGCTGCTCAGCACGCCGACCACGACGAGCACCCATGCGCCGCTGCCGGAGGCGGCACCGAACACCGCGAGCTTCGCGACGAAACCGCTCGTGAGCGGGATGCCTGCCATCGACAACAGCATGAGCGCGAACACGCCTGCCGCGACGGGTGAGCGACGGCCGAGGCCGGCCCACCGGTCGAGTCCGGTCGCTTCGCTGCCGTCGGTCTCGCGGACGAGGGTGACGACCGCGAACGCACCGAGCGTCGACAGCGCGTAGGCGAGGAGATAGAACATCGTGGCCGCGGTGCCCGCGTCGTCGTATGCGACGACGCCGGTGAGAAGGAAGCCGGCATGGGCGATCGACGAGTACGCGAGCATGCGTTTGACGTCGCGCTGCGTGACGGCCGCGACGGCGCCGACCACCATGCTGAGGATCGCGACCGCCCACAGCACCGGTTCGAGGTCGAGGTGGGCAGGGGGCAGCGCGGTGTGGAACACGCGCAGCAGCGCACCGAACGCGGCGACCTTCGTCGCTGCCGCCATGAACCCGGTGACCGGGGTGGGTGCACCCTGGTAGACGTCGGGAACCCACGAATGGAAGGGCACGGCACCGACTTTGAACAGCAGCCCGACGGTCAGGAGTCCGCCGCCGAGCATCGCGAGCGTCGTGTCGTCGCCGCGGGCGGCCGCCTCGCCGATGCCTGCATACGACAGCGTGCCCGCGAATCCGTACAGCAGTGCGACGCCGTAGAGGAACACGGCGGACGAGAACGCGCCGAGCAGAAAGTATTTGAGCGCAGCTTCCTGCGAGAGCAGACGCCGGTGCCGTGCCATGCCGCACAGCAGGTAGAGCGGCAGCGAGAACACCTCGAGCGCGACGAACAACGTGAGCAGGTCGTCGGACGCCGGGAACAGCATCATGCCGCCGACCGCGAACAGGGTCAGCGGAAAGACTTCCGTCTGTACGACACCGGTTTTGGTGGCTTCGCGCTCGGCGACGCTGCCCGGTGCCGTGGAGGCCTGCGACGTGAACGCCTCCGAGCCACGCGCACCGACTCGCTCGGACACGGCCCCGGCGACTGCGGCAGGCAACCGCGCCGACATCAGCAGCACACCTGCCGCGGCGGCGACCAGAATCGTGCCCTGCAGAAACAGTGCGGGACCGTCGACGACGACGGAACCGGCGGCGGTGCGTTCGCGGGTACCGGCCAGTGCGACGACCGCGGCGAACGCGCAGGCGATTCCCGCGAGCGACAGCGTGAGCTGCACGCCGTACCGGTACCGCCGCGGGGCGAACGCTTCGACGAGCACGCCGACGACGGCGACACCGAACACGACGAGCATCGGCGCGAGCGCGGCGTAGTCGATCTGCGGGGACGGCAGGGCGTCCTGAGCGAACACGGTCATCGGTCACCTCTTTCCGCAACGGCGGACGCCGGGCCCCCGACGTCGGGCGCCGGATCGTGTTCTCCGATCGTGACGAGCGTGCCCTCGACGGCGGGGGTCACGACATCGAGGACGGGCCTCGGGAAGAAGCCGAGGACGAGCAGCAGAGCGACGAGCGGTGCGACGACCGCGATCTCGCGTTTGCCGAGGTCGGTGATCGACTCGTTGCCGTCCTTGACGGGGCCGGTCATGAGCCGCTGGTAGAGCCACAGCACGTACACCGCGGCGAGCACGAGCGCGGTGGACGCGACGACGGCGGCTACCGGATAGCGCGTGAACGTGCCGATCAGCACGAGGAATTCACTCACGAACGGCGCGAGCCCCGGTAGCGAAAGGGTCGCGAGTCCGGCGATCAGGAAGGTGCCTGCGAGTACGGGGGCGACCTTGCGTACGCCGCCGAACGCCTCGATCGCGCGGGTTCCGCGCCGCGACACCAGGAATCCGGCGATCAGCATGAGCGCCGCCGTGGAGATGCCGTGGTTGACCATGTACAGCGTCGACCCGGCCTGGCCCTGACTGGTGAGCGCGAAGATGCCGAGCACGATGAACCCGAAGTGCGACAGCGACGTGTAGGCGATCAGGCGCATGACGTCGGTCTGGCCGATCGCGAGGATCGCGCCGTACACGATGCTCACGACGGCGAGCGTGAGGATCAACGGCGTGAAGGTGCGGGTCGCGTCCGGGAACAGGTGCAGGCAGTAGCGCAGCATCGCGAACGTACCGACCTTGTCGACGACGGCCATCATGAGCACGGCGCTCGCCGGCGTCGCTTCGGCGGCGGCGCCGGGCAGCCACGTGTGCAGCGGCCACAGCGGTGCCTTGACGGCGAACGCGAACATGAAACCCAGGAACAGTGCGTTCGCGACGGCGGGGTCGAGGTCGAGGGCACCCGACGAGATCGCGGTCGACAGTGCCCGCAGATCGAATGTGCCGCTGTCGAACGGGCTCGACTCGCCCGCGCTCGCGACGTACAGGCCGATGACGGCGGCGAGCATCACGAGACCGCCTGCGAGGTTGTACAGCAGGAACTTCGCGGCTGCACGGGCGCGTGGTGCGGCGCCCGCGGCGGGACCGAACCCGCCCAGCAGGAAGTACATCGGGATGAGCATCGCCTCGAAGAACACGTAGAACAGCAGGACGTCGAGCGCGAGGAAGGACATCAGGACCATCGACTCGACGGCGAGGAACAGCGCGACGTACGTGTGGGTCCGCCGGGGCCGCGACGCGTCCTGCTCGGCGGGCACGTCGCGCCACGCCGCGAGCAGCAGGATCGGGACGAGTACGACGGTGAGCAGGACCAGCGCGAGCGCGATGCCGTCGAGGCCGAGTGTGTATCCGGTGCCGAACGCCGGTATCCACGAATGCGATTCGACGAACTGGTACTGCTCCGCTCCCGCCGTGGTGTCGAAGGAGACGGCGAGTCCGGCACCGACGCCGAGGGTCGCGAGGGCGGCCACCAGCGCGACGACCCGCGCGGCCTGCGGGGCGCGTGCGGGCACGACCGCGGTCGCGACGGCACCCACGAGTGGCAGCACCCACAGGACGGTCAACCAGGGGAAACTCATCACCAGGTCCTTCCCACGAGCGCGAACGCCAACACGAGTGCGCTGCCGGTGAGCATGTAGAGCGCGTACGAGCGCACGAACCCGTTCTGCAGCCCGCGCAGC
Organism: Rhodococcus sp. HNM0569; assembly: GCF_012726205.1. Lineage (GTDB taxonomy): Bacteria > Actinomycetota > Actinomycetes > Mycobacteriales > Mycobacteriaceae > Rhodococcus_F. The sequence continues at coordinate 16,198 of NZ_JAASAE010000016.1, forward strand.
GCGCGCGACACCGCGGCCACGGCCGTCCCGATGCCCTCGACGAGGCCGTCGACGCCGCGGCGGTCGGCCGCCGTGAGGACCTGGACTCCGGCGCGTCCGGGAGCCTCGATCGCGCGTTCGTTGAATGCGTCGCCGTAGAGGTCGGCGCGCGCCGCGGTGGTGAGCGCCGAGACGGCGGTCGGCGCGGTCTCCGGAATCGGCGCGGTGCCGTACTGCCGATAGGCGAGTGCGACGCCCGCGAGGACGACGACGAGGGTGCCGACCGTGAGCGTCCACACGGGGACGCCGAGTTCGCCGTGGTGCGCCCCGACGACCGGCTCCAGCCAGTGTTCGAGGGAGCCGCCGAACGCGAGGACACCGCCCGAGGCGACCGACCCGACCGCGACGAGGATCATCGGCCACGTCATGACCGCGGGCGATTCGTGCGGGTGTGCGTCGGGCCGCCAACGCCTTTCACCGAAGAACGTCATGAGCACGACGCGGGTCATGTAGAACGCGGTGATGCCTGCGCCGAGAAGTGCGGCGCCGCCGAGGATCAGCCCTTTCGCACCGCCTTCCGCGAACGCGGCCTCGATGATCTTGTCCTTCGAGAAGAAGCCGGCGAAGGGCGGGATGCCGAGGATCGCGAGGTAGCCGACGCCGAAGGTGACGAAGGTGACCGGCATGACGGCGCGCAGTCCACCGAACCGGCGCATGTCGGTCTCGTCGTTCATCGCGTGCATCACCGAGCCCGCGCCGAGGAACAGCCCTGCCTTGAAGAATCCGTGCGTCAGCAGGTGCATGATCGCGAACGCGTAGCCCGCGGGCCCGAGGCCCACCGCGAGCATCATGTAGCCGATCTGGCTCATCGTCGACGCCGCGAGCGCCTTCTTGATGTCGTCCTTCGCGCAGCCGATGATCGCGCCGAACAGCAGCGTGACGGTGCCGACCACGACGACGGCGAGCTGCGCGGTGGGTGCGAGGTCGAAGATCGGGTTGGCGCGGGCGATGAGGTACACACCCGCGGTGACCATCGTGGCCGCGTGGATGAGCGCCGACACCGGCGTCGGGCCTTCCATCGCGTCGCCGAGCCACGACTGCAGCGGCACCTGAGCGGACTTACCGCACGCGGCGAGCAGCAGCAACAGTCCGAGGGCGGTGACGATGCCGTCGCTCGCGGCGCCTGCCGAGCCGAACACGTCGGCGAACGACACCGACCCGAAGGTCGCGAACATGATCATGAGCGCGACCGCGAGTCCGACGTCGCCGACCCGGTTGACCACGAATGCCTTCTTCGCGGCCGTCGCGGCGGACGGGCGGTCCTGCCAGAAGCCGATCAGCAGGTACGACGCGAGCCCGACGCCTTCCCAGCCGAGGTAGAGGCCGAGGAAGTTGTCGGCGAGCACGAGCATCAGCATCGCGGCGAGGAACAGGTTGAGATAGGCGAAGAACCGGCGCCTGCCGGGGTCTGCCTTCATGTACCCGACCGAGTACACGTGGATGAGCGTGCCGACGCCGGTGACGAGCAGCGCGAAGCACATCGACAGCTGGTCGAGTTGGAGTCCGAAGTCGACGCGCAGTTCGCCGACGGGGATCCACGTGAACAGCCGCTCGTGCACGGCCCGGTCGGCGGTGGGCCGACCGAGCATCGCGACGAACAGCGCGGCCGCGACGACGAACGACGCGGCTGCGGCCGCGACGCCCACGAGGTGGCCCCACCGGTCGGCGCGTCTGCCGGTGAGCAGCAGCAGCGCGGCCCCGGCGAGCGGAAGGGCGGGAAGCAACCAGACGGCCGTCATGTTCCCCCGATCTTGGTCAGTGCCGCAGCAGGTCGGCGTCGTCGATCGAGGCCGATCGGCGGGAGCGGAAGAGGGTCATGATGATCGCGAGGCCGACGACCACCTCGGCGGCCGCGACGACCATCGTGAAGAACGCGATGACCTGGCCGTCGAGGTCGGTGTGCATGCGCGCGAACGTGACGAACGCGAGGTTCGTGGCGTTGAGCATGAGCTCGACGCACATGAACACGACGATCGCGTTGCGCCGCAACAGCACTCCTGCGGCACCGATCGTGAACAGCACCGCCGACAGGTACAGGTAGTTCTCGGGGTTCATCTCCGCTCGACCTCCCCGAGGGGCAGTTCCGGATTGCCCGAGCCGCCGGTGCGTAGGGTGCGGCTGACCGAGTCGCGCGCGTAGGAGCCGTCGGGGAGCAGCGCGGGCATGTCGACCGAGTTGTGCCGCGCGTACACGCCGGGGCTCGGCAGCGGTGTCGGACGGCCCGCGCCGCGGAAACGTGCACGGGACAGCTCGCGTTGGGTCGGTTTGCGTTCGAAACGTTCGCGATGCGCCAGCAGCATCGCACCGAGTGTCGCGGTGATGAGCAACGCGCCGGTGAGCTCGAAGGCCCACACGTACTGCAGGAACAGGATCTCCGCGAGCCCCTCGACGTTGCCCGCACCTGCGGCGGGCATGCCCGCACCGGTGTCGGTGACGGTCGCGGCGCCGATACCGCCCGCGAGGAGAAGGCCGAAACCGATCCCGACGACGACGGCACCGACACGTTGCCCGCGTACGGTTTCCACGAGCGATTCGGCCGAGTCGACGCCGACGAGCATCAGCACGAACAGGAAGAGCATCATGACGGCGCCCGTGTACACGACGATCTGGGCGACACCGAGGAACAGTGCGCCCTGCGCGATGTAGAACACGGCCAGCACGATCATCGTGGTCGCGAGGAACAGCGCCGAGTAGACGGCCTTGCGCGCGAACACGACTCCGAGCGCGCCCAGGGTCGCGACGACCGCGAGGATCCAGAACTGGACGGCCTCCGCGTTCACGATCGTTCCCCCGTCTCGCCGCCGTCGCCGCAGACGCGTCCGGCGTAGTAGTCCTCGTCGGACGCGCCGTCGGCCATCGGGTGCGGTGCCGGCGTCATGCCCGGTTCGAGCGGGGCGAGCAGTTGCTGTTTGTCGTAGATGAGGTCGGCGCGGTTGTCGTCGGCCATCTCGTAGTCGTTGGTCATGGTGAGCGCGCGGGTGGGGCACGCCTCGATGCACAGGCCGCAGCCGATGCAGCGCAGGTAGTTGATCTGGTAGACGCGGCCGTAGCGTTCACCGGGTGAGTAGCGTTCGTCGTCGGTGTTGTCGGCGCCCTCGACGTAGATCGCGTCGGCCGGGCACGCCCAGGCGCACAGCTCGCAGCCGATGCATTTCTCGAGGCCGTCGTCGTAACGGTTGAGTTGGTGCCGCCCGTGGTAGCGCGGCGCCGTCGGCGTCTTGTGCTCGGGATACGACTCGGTGAGCGGCTTCTTGAACATCGTGCCGAGAGTGACGCCGAAACCGGCTATCGGAGCGAAGAAGTCAGGCATCGCTGCCCTCCTGGGACGTGGAGACGGTGGTACGTGCGGGAAGCGGCGGAACGGGATAGCCGCCCGCGAGCGGGTCGAACGGCACCTCGGCGCGCGGCGGCGGCTCGGCGGGCGCGCCGCGCAGTACCCGCCCGGTGGCGACGAGCAGCACCGCCGACACGACGATCCCGCACACCACGAGCGCGGTGACCGCGGGCGCCGAACGCGGGCCGTCGGTGACGGCGCGGATGGTCGCGACGACCATGATCCACACGAGCGACGTGGGGATGAGGACCTTCCAGCCGAGGTTCATGAACTGGTCGTAGCGCAGGCGGGGGAGTGTCGCGCGCAGCCAGATGAACACGAACAGGAACGCCCACACCTTCGCGACGAACCACACGAGCGGCCACCAGCCGGAGTTCGCGCCGTCCCACATGTTCAGCGGCCACGGTGCGTGCCAGCCGCCGAAGAACAGCGTGGTCGCGAGGGCCGAGACGGTGATCATGTTGATGTACTCCGCCGCCATGAACATCGCGAATCGCAGTGACGAGTACTCGGTGTGGAAGCCGCCGACGAGTTCGCCTTCGGCTTCCGGGAGGTCGAAAGGCGCGCGATTGGTTTCGCCGACCATCGACGTGAGGTAGATCAGGAACGACGGCAGCAGTACGAACACGTACCACAGCCGGTCCTGGGCGGTGACGATCCCGGATGTCGACATGGTGGACGACAGCACGAACACGCTCGCGAAGGTCAGGCCCATCGCGATCTCGTACGAGATGACCTGCGCGGACGAGCGCAGCCCGCCGAGCAGCGGGTACGTCGAGCCCGACGACCAGCCGGCGAGCACGATGCCGTACACACCGACGGAGGTGACCGCGAGTACGTACAGCACGGCGACGGGAAGGTCGGTGAGCTGCAACGGGGTTCGGGTTCCGAAGATCGACACGACGGGTCCGAACGGGATGACGGCGAACGCGAGGATCGCGGCGGCGATCGAGATGCCCGGTGCGAGCAGGTAGACCGGCTTGTCGACCGCGGCCGGGATGATGCCTTCCTTGAGCGCGAGTTTCACGCCGTCGGCGACGGTCTGCAGCATGCCCCGAGGGCCGACGCGGTTGGGCCCGACGCGATGCTGCATCCAGCCGAGCACCTTGCGTTCGACGTAGATCATGACGACGGTCGTGCCCATCAGGAATGCGAAGATCACGATGGCCTTGACCACCACCAGCCACCACGGGTCGTGGCCGAATACCGACAGGTCCGTCATGAGTCCGCCCCTTCGCCCGTGATCGCGACGGTCTCGCCCCAGGTGGCGCCGAGCTGCTCGTACACCTCGCTGCCGAGCGAGCGCAGCGGCAGCCACACGACGCGCTCCGGCAGATCGGCGATGCGCAGTGGCACGGTGATCGCGCCGCGCGCCGTCGACACGGTGACGGGTTCGCCGTCGGCGACACCGATCTCGGCCGCGGTACCCGCCGACAGGTGGGCGACGACGGGGTGCGCGGTGCCCGCGAGATTGCGTTCGCCGTCCTGCATGCGGCCCAGGTCGAGCAGCATCCGCCAGGTCGCGAGTACGGCATGCCCTCGGTCGGGGCGCGCATGCTCTCGGGGCGCGCCGCCGTCGCTCGACGGCCGCGGCCCGTCCCAGCGGCTTGCGCGGGTGAGTTCGGCGCGCGCCGAGGCCGGGTCGGCGAGACCGAGCGAGACCCCCATCTCCGACGCGAGGGCGGTGAGCACGCGGTGATCGGGCAGCGTGCCGCTCTCGCGCAGTGCGGTGTCGAATGCGCGGGGCCTGCCTTCCCAGTCGAGGAAGGTGCCGCTCTTCTCCGCGACGGCCGCGACGGGGAACACGACGTCCGCACGGTCGGTGACCTCGCTGCTGCGCAGTTCGAGGCTCACGACGAATGGTGCCGTGTCGAGCGCGGCGCGTGCCGCGTGCGGGTCCGGCAGGTCGGCGAGCTCGACGCCACCGACGACGAGGGCGCCGAGTGTGCCGTCGGCGGCCGCGGCGAGGATCGCGCCGGTGTCGCGGCCCGGCGCCTCGGGCAGCTCGGTGACATTCCACAGGTTCGCGATGCGCCGCCTGGCGTCGGGTTCGGTGAGCGGGTGACCGCCGGGCAGCAGGCCCGGCAGGGCGCCCGCCTCGACGGCACCGCGGTCGCCCGCACGCCGCGGCACCCACGCGAGCCGGGCGCCGGTCGTGTCGGCGAGCCGCACCGCTGCGCGCAATCCACCGGGTGTGCCCGCGAGCCGTTCGCCGGCCAGCACGATCGACCCGGCTGGTAGCAGGTCGGAATCGAGCAATGACTCGAGCGCGGCTGCCTCGTCACCCGGCGGCGTGCGTAGCAGCCTGCCGGACAGTTTCGTGAGGCCTCGCGTCGTGAACGGGGCGATCGAGTGGATCGCGGTGCCGCGCCGCGCCGCTTTGCGCAAGCGCAGGAACACGATCGGCGATTCCTCTTCGGGCTCGAATCCGACGAGCAGCACGACCGGCGCGGTCTCGAGCGCATGATAGGTGACGGGCATCCCGGGACCCGCGACGTGCTCGGCCAGGAACGCCGTTTCCTCGGACGACGATGCGCGCGACCGGAAGTCGACGTCGTCGGTGCGGAGCACGGTGCGGGCGAACTTCGCGTACGCGTACGCGTCCTCGACGGTCGCGCGGCCGCCCACCAGGACGCCCGCACTGCCGCGTGCCGCGGCGAGCCCGCGCGCTGCGACGGCGAGTGCCGCGGGCCACGAGGCGGGTGCGAGGACGCCGTCCTCGCCGCGCACGAGCGGCGTCTCGATGCGGTCGCCCTCCGTCGCGTAGGTGAACGCCCAGCGGCCCTTGTCGCAATTCCATTCCTCGTTGACCTGCGGGTCGTCGCCTGCGAGACGGCGCAGGACCGTTCCTCGCCGATGGTCGGTGCGCTGCGCGCAGCCGCTCGCGCAGTGCTCGCACGTGCTCGGCGTCGAGACGAGGTCGAACGGGCGGGCCCGGAACCGGTAGGTCTCGCTCGTGAGCGCGCCGACGGGGCAGATCTGCACGGTGTTGCCCGAGAAGTACGACTCGAACGGTTCCTCGCCGTACACCCCGACCTGTTCGTTCGCGCCGCGTTCGAGCAGGTCGACGAAGGGATCGCCGGCGATCTGCTGCGAGAAGCGGGTGCACCGCGCGCACAGGACGCATCGCTCGCGGTCGAGCAGCACCTCGGTCGAGAGCGGAATGGGTTTGGGGAACGTGCGTTTGGTGCCGTCGAACCGCGTCTCGACACGGCCCGACGACATCGCCTGGTTCTGCAGCGGGCACTCGCCACCCTTGTCGCACACCGGGCAGTCGAGCGGGTGGTTGATGAGCAGCAGTTCCATCACGCCACGTTGCGCCTGCTCCGCCTCGTCGGAGGTGTACTGCGTGCGTACGACCATGCCGTCGGTGACGGTGGTGGTGCACGACGCGAGGGGTTTGCGTTGTCCCTCGACGGTGACGAGGCACTGGCGGCACGCGCCCACCGGATCGAGCAGCGGGTGGTCGCAGAAGCGTGGGATCTGCACGCCGATCAGCTCGGCCGCGCGAATGACCAAGGTGCCCTTGGGGACCGTCAGTTCGTGATCGTCGATCGTGACGGTCACGAGGTCGGTGGCCACGGCGGCGTCGTGCTCCGCGCGGTTCGCCGGATCGGTGTGCGTCATATGCTGTCCACCCCCGCCATGAGTGTCGATCGGACCGGGTCGAACGGGCACCCGCCGTGGTCGAGGTGCGCGGCGTACTCGTCGCGGAAGTACCGGATCGACGACGTGATCGGGCTGCCCGCGCCGTCACCCAAGGCGCAGAAGGACTTTCCGACGACGCTCGCGGTGACGTCGAGCAGTTTGTCGACGTCACCCGGGTCGGCGGTGCCGTTCTCGAGCCCGCGCAGCAGTTGCACGAGCCAGTAGGTGCCTTCGCGGCACGGCGTGCACTTCCCGCACGATTCGTGCGCGTAGAACTCCGTCCACCGCAGCACCGCGCGCACTACGCATGTCGTCTCGTCGAAGATCTGCAGTGCTTTGGTGCCGAGCATCGATCCGGCCGCGCCGACACCCTCGTAGTCGAGTGGTACGTCGAGGTGTTCGTCGGTGAACATCGGCGTCGACGAGCCGCCGGGTGTCCAGAACTTGAGCTCGTGCCCGGCCCGCACGCCGCCCGCGTAGTCGAGCAGTTCGCGCAGCGTGATGCCGAGCGGCGCCTCGTACTGGCCCGGCTTCTCGACGTGCCCCGACAGCGAGTACAGCGTGAAGCCGGGGGACTTCTCGGTGCCCATCGAGCGGAACCAGTCGGGTCCGTGCGCCAGGACCGACGGCACGCTCGCGATCGACTCGACGTTGTTGACCACGGTGGGGCACGCGTACAGGCCCGCGACCGCGGGGAAGGGCGGTCGCAGCCGAGGTTGGCCGCGTCGGCCCTCGAGCGAGTCGAGCAGCGCGGTCTCCTCGCCGCAGATGTAGGCGCCTGCGCCGGCGTGCACCGTGAGTTCGAGGTCGAAACCGGAACCGAGGACGTCGGAGCCGAGCAGGCCCGCGTCGTACGCCTCCGCGACCGCGCGGTGCAGCCGGCGCAGCACCGGCACCACCTCGCCGCGCACGTACACGAACGCGTGGTGCGCGCGGATGGCGTACGACGCGATGATCGCGCCCTCGATCAGGCTGTGCGGCGACCCGAGCAGCAGCGGCATGTCCTTGCACGTGCCGGGTTCGGACTCGTCGGCATTGACGACCAGGTAGTGCGGGGTGGTGGGGTCGTCCTGCGGGATGAACGACCACTTGGTGCCCACCGAGAAGCCTGCGCCGCCGCGGCCGCGGAGCCCGGACGCCTTGACGGTCTCGATCACGTCGTCGGGTGGCATCGCGAGTGCCGCCCGCAGCCCGTCGTAGCCGCCGTGTTCGCGATAGTTGTCGATCGTCCACGACTGTGGTTCGTCCCAGTGTCGACTCAGAACCGGGGTGAGCCCCGTGCGGGGCGCGGCGGTGTCCATGTGCTCACTCCCTGTTTCCGGGAAGCTCGGGATCGGGTGCGTACATGCCCTTTTCGTGTGCGACGCGGAGTCCGGCGAGGCTCGCGTCGCCCGCGCTCGGGGCGTCGTCGACGCCGTCGCGGGGGTCGGGGAATCCGGCGAGGATGCGTTCGGTCTCCCGGAACGTGCAGGGCGCGACCCCGCGTGCGGGAGTGGGCACGTCGCCCCGGCGCAGGGCGTCGACGAGGGCGCGCGCCGACTCGGGAGTCTGGTTGTCGAAGAACTCCCAGTTGACCATGATCACCGGTGCGTAATCGCACGCCGCATTGCACTCGACGTGCTCGAGCGTGACGGCCCCGTCGTCGGTGGTGCCGCCCGACTCGACGCCCAGGTGCTCCTGCAACGCCGATTCGATCGCGTCGCCGCCCATGATCGCGCACAGCGTGTTGGTGCACACCCCGACGAGGTAGTCGCCGGTGGGGCCGCGCCGGTACATCGAGTAGAAGGTCGCCACCGCGGTGACCTCGGCGCCGGTGAGTCCGACCACGTCCGCGCAGAAGTCGATGCCCGCGGGCGTGATGTAGCCGTCCTCGGCCTGCACGAGATGCAGGAGCGGCAGCAGCGCCGAACGCGGCTGCGGGTAACGCGCGAGGATCGCCGTCGCGTCGGCGTCGAGGCGGGCGAGCACGTCGGTCGGATAGCTGGTGCGGGCGCCGGGCCGCACCAGCTGCACCTGCTCGTCGGGGCCCGCCCCGAAGGCCGTGCCGAGCGCGCCCGGCCCGAAGGACAGCAACACGGGTTCGCGTGCCGTGAGATCGTCGGTCATCGGTCGACACCTCCCATCACGGGGTCGATGCTCGCGACCGAGGCGATCACGTCGGACACCATGCCGCCCTCGCACATCGCCGCGACCGCTTGCAGGTTCGTGAACGACGGGTCGCGAAAGTGCACGCGGTACGGACGCGTGCCGCCGTCGCTCACCATGTGCACACCCAGCTCGCCGCGCGGCGACTCGACCGACGTGAACACCTGCCCGGGCGGGACGCGGAAGCCCTCCGTCACGAGCTTGAAGTGGTGGATGAGCCCCTCCATCGAGTTGCCCATGATGTGGTCGATGTGCTCGGGCGAGTTGCCGAGACCGTCGGGCCCGACGGTGAGATCGGCAGGCCACGCGAGCTTCTTGTCCTCGAGCATCACCGGGCCCGGGCGCAGCCGGTCGAGGCACTGCTCGACGATCTTCAGAGACTCGGCCATCTCGCGCACGCGGATCCGGTAACGCCCGTAGCAGTCGCAGCCGTCGTCGGTGACGACGTCGAATTCGTAGTTCTCGTAGCCGCAGTAGGGCTCCGAACGGCGCAGATCGTGTGGCAGGCCGGTCGAGCGCAGTACCGGCCCGGTGATGCCGAGCGCCATGCACCCGGTGAGATCGAGATAGCCGATGCCCTGGGTGCGGGCGCGCCAGATCGGGTTCTCGTCGAGCATCGCACCGAGATCGGCGATGCGCTTCGGCAGGAACCGCAGCAACTCGCGCACCTTGTCGACGGTGCCGTCCGGCAGATCCTGCGCGAGCCCGCCCGGGCGGATGTACGCGTGGTTCATCCGCAGTCCGGTGATCGACTCGAACACGTCGAGGATCGGTTCGCGATCGCGGAATCCGAACAGCATCGCGCTGACGGCACCGAGTTCCATGCCGCCCGTCGCGAGCGCGACGAGGTGCGACGAGACCCGGTTGAGCTCCATCAGCATGACGCGCACGACGTTCGCGCGCTCGGGTACGTCGTCCTCGACGCCGAGCAGCCGTTCGACGCCGAGGCAGTACGCGACCTCGTTGAAGAACGGCGCCAGGTAGTCCATGCGCGTGACGAAGGTGACGCCCTGTGTCCAGTTGCGGTACTCGAGGTTCTTCTCGATCCCGGTGTGCAGGTAGCCGATTCCGCACCGTGCCTCGGTGACCGTCTCGCCCTCGAGTTCGAGGATCAGGCGCAGCACGCCGTGCGTCGACGGATGTTGCGGGCCCATGTTGACGACGATGCGTTCCTCGCCGATCTCGTGTGCCGCGTCCACGATGTCGTCCCAGTCCTGGCCCGAGGCCGTGTACACGGTTGCCGTGTCGTCGCTCATCAGCTGTAGGCCCTCCTCTCGTCGGGAGGTGGAATGCGTGCGCCCTTGTATTCGACGGGCACACCGCCGAGCGGGTAGTCGCGTCGCTGCGGGTGGCCCTGCCAGTCGTCGGGCATCTCGATCCGCGTGAGCGACGGGTGCCCGTCGAAGACGATGCCGAAGAAGTCGTAGGTCTCGCGTTCGTGCCAGTCCTCGGTGGGATACACGTCGAACAGCGACGGGACGTGCGGGTCGGCGTCCGGCACCGCGACCTCGAGCCGCACGCGCCGGTTCCACGTGATCGACAACAGCGGGTACACCGCGTGCAGTTCGCGGTCGGTGTCGTCGGGATAGTGCACGCCGCTCACGCCGAGGCACATCTCGAATCGCAGGTCGGGATGGTCGCGCAGGGTGCGCGCGACGACGGGCAGGAACTCGCGCCGCACGTGCAGCGTCAGCTCGCCGCGGTGCACGACGACCTTCTCCACCGCCGCGTCGAAGCCGCCGTGCTCGGCGAGCGCGTCGTGCAGGGTGTCGGCGAACTCGTCGAACCAGCCGCCGTACGGGCGAGGGGCGCTGCCGGGCAACATGACCGGATGTCGCAGCCTGCCGTAGCCAGACGTGTCGCCCGTGCCGTGGACGCCGAACATGCCCTGGCGCACACCGATGACGTCGTCGTGCGGCCGCTCGGGCGGTGGGGTGTCGCTCATCGCAGCAGCCCCTTCAACTCGATCGTGGGGCGGGTGTCGAGGGCCGCGGCTTCGGCCGCGCGGATCGCTTCGTCGCGGTGCACACCGAGCGGCATCTGCCCGATCTTCTCGTGCAGCTTCAGGATTGCGTGCAGCAGCATCTCGGGCCGCGGCGGACAGCCGGGCAGATAGATGTCGACGGGGACGACATGGTCGACTCCCTGCACGATCGCGTAGTTGTTGAACATGCCACCCGACGACGCGCAGACCCCCATCGACAGAACCCATTTCGGTTCCACCATCTGGTCGTACACCTGCCGCAGAACGGGCGCCATCTTCTGGCTCACGCGGCCCGCGACGATCATGAGGTCGGCCTGACGCGGCGACGCGCGGAACGGTTCCATACCGAATCGTGCGATGTCGAAACGCGGCCCGCTCGTGGCCATCATCTCGATGGCGCAGCACGCGAGACCGAACGTCGCCGGCCACAACGAGCCCTTACGCAGATAGCCTGCGAGGCTCTCCACGGTGCTCAGCAGGAAACCGCTGGGCACCTTCTCTTCGAGACCCATGGATTCTCACTTCCGAAACACTCTCGGTTCCAGATGGTTTCGCTTGTCCGGTCAACCCCAGGCGAGGCCACCGCGTCTCCACTCGTATGCATAGGCGACCGACACGTTGACGACGAACAACGCCATCGCCGCGAGGCCGAAGTAGCCGAGGGCGTCGAAGTGCACCGCCCACGGGTAGAGAAAGACGATTTCGATGTCGAAGACGATGAACAGCATCGCCGTCAGGTAGTACTTGACCGGAAAACGCTGACCACCGCGCCGGTCGCCCACCCGCTGACGCGCGGTGGGTTCGATACCGCACTCGTAGGCTTCGAGTTTGGCCCGGTTGTACCGGCTCGGACCCACGAACGACCCGATCGCGACGGACACGACGGCGAACGCGACCGCGACGGCTCCCAGCACGAGGATCGGTGTGTAGACGTTCATGCGACCGCCACCTCTCGCCTGTACATCTCGGGAGCCCCGCGACCCTCTCCCTTCGGGAGCCCCGGAATCACGGTGCCGAACCGGTGTGATACAAGACCGACCCTACACATTTTGTGACCGAGCGCACGCGATTGACCGGGCTGTGTCGCACCGAGTGCGAAAAACCAGCCCTCGACGCGTTGACCTGGGCTGATCGGCTTCGCCGACAGGGCGGTTTCTCGGAAATCCACTCGACCGACAGCCGCGAAACCGCCCGTTCGGTGCGCGGGCTAGGAGCGGACGGCGGCCTTGCGGAGCAGGGGGAGTGCCGCGGCCGCGAGATCGATCGGGTCGATGGGCTGCGGCACCGCGGCCTCGGCGCGCGACCAGTGGGCGAGCCACGCGTCGTCGGCGCGACCGGTGAGCACGAGGATCGGCGGGCAGTGCTCGAGCTCGTCCTTGAGTTGCTTCGCGAGGCCGAGGCCGCCGGAAGGGGTGGCTTCGCCGTCGAGGATCGCGAGGTCGATGGCACCCTCGTCCATGTGGTGCACGACCATCGGGGCGGTGGCGACCTCGGCGTACTCGAGGTCGGGAAGATCGGGATGCAGCCGCGTCCCCATCGCCTGCATCACCCGTTCGCGCGTGAGTGCGTCGTCGCTGTAGACGAGCACACGCAGCGGCGCCGACGGGGAGGTGTGATCCGAGGACACAGTGCCGATGTTAACGACACCTGGCGCATTCTGCCCGGCGGCACACCGGAATCATCGGTCGCCGAGCCCCCGACGGAGCGCGTCGACGGTCGTCTCGGGCGACGAGTTGAAGCACAACCGGCTCGACGGCGACAGCTCGACGACCGCGTTGACGATGCGCTCGAACAGAAGAGTGTTCTGCGGCATCATGCGGATTCCGCCGCCAACCATCACGAGCCCGACCTCGCCCTCGGTGCGGCCGGGCAGCGTGGAGTAGTCGAGGAAGTGCGGGTCGATGCCGATCGACAACACGCGCGTGTTCATGCCAGCTCCTTCCGGACAGGTCGGTGCCGTCGACGACGGGTGTCAGCGGCCTATCGCGCTCTCACACCAGGAAGTCGGCCACGAGCAGCGTCCCTGCCGATAATGCGGCGGCAGCGGGGAAGGTCGTGACCCACGCGGCCACCATGTTTCCCGCCACGGCCCAGCGCACCGCCGACGTGCGCTTCGTCGAACCGGCGCCCATGATCGCCGACGGGATGACGTGCGTCGTCGACACCGGCGCGCCCATTCCGGCCGACGCGACGTACAGCACCGACGCTGCGGTCGCTTCGGCCGCGAAGCCGTGCGGTGGGTCGAGCTCGATGATCTTGCGCCCGAGCGTGCGCATGATCCGCGTGCCGCCCGTTGCCGTGCCGAATGCCAGAACGGCCGCGGTCACGAGAAGGGTCCACATCGGGATCGAATAGTCATCCTGGTACCCCGCGACGACGAGTGCGAGCACGATGATCCCGACGGTCTTCGCGGCGTCCTGCATGCCGTGCCCGAATGCCATCGCCGCAGCCGACAGTGTCTGCGCGCGGCGGAATCCCCGGCCGGTGCCCGCCGGTGAGCGTTTACGGAACAGCCACAGGATCGCGATCATGACAGTCGCGCCCAGCACGAATCCGATGACGGGAGAGACGATCATCGGCACGAGGATCTTGTCGAAGACGCCGGTCCACAGCACGGTCATTCCGCCCGCGAGGGCCGCGCCGACCATGCCGCCGACGAGTGCATGCGACGACGACGACGGCAAGCCGAACCACCACGTGACGAGGTTCCATCCGATCGCGCCGACGAGTGCACACGCGACGATTGCGAGTGCGTACGGCCCGACCTCGAGTTCGATGATCCCCTCACCGACCGTCGACGCGACCTTGGCGCCGAAAAAGAAGCCGACGAGATTGCCGATCGCTGCCATCGCGAGCGCCGCTCGCATCGTGAGTGCACGCGTCGAGACCGATGTGGCGATCGCATTCGCGGAATCGTGGAACCCGTTGGTAAAGGTGAACACCATCGCCAGACCGATCACCACGATCAGAAGGAACACGGTCGCTCACGACTCCTTGAGCACGATTGACTCGACGACATGCGACACCCGCTCGAATGCGTCGGCGGCGTCTTCGAGTTCGTCGGCGATGTCCTTGAGCTTCATGACCGTGAGCGCGTCGACGTTGCCGTCGAACAGTTCGGCGAGAAAAGACCGGTACATCTGGTCGGCACGGTTCTCGAGCGCGTTCATCTCGATCCAGTACGGCTCGAGGTTCTTCATCGTCGCCAGGCGCGGCATCGCATCCGACGTGACCTTTGCGCAGTTGTCGAGGACGCCGATGACGTCACACAGGTGCGGTGGGATCCGCGGTACGCGGTACAGCGTCGCGAGGTGTGTCGCGGCCTCCATGTGGTCCATGACGTCGTCGAGGCTCGACCCGAGCAGATAGATGTCCGAGCGGTCGAAAGGCGTCACGAAACTCGAATTGAGCGTGCGGAAGGGCTCGTCGGTGATCCGGTCGCACTCGTGCTCGAGCTCGACCATACGGGTGGCGATCGCAGCAATGTCCGCTTCGGGATCGAATAGTTCGGCCAGCACCTTCGTCGCCGTGGCCAGGGTGTGGGCGGATGACGAGAAGAGGTCGTAGAACAGGTCGTTCTTGGGTTTGAATCGGGAGAACGCGAAAGCTCCTTTACGCGTGCGTGTTCGCGGTGCGTGCCGAATGGGCAGAAGGGTCGGGATGCCGACACGTGAGGGGGCGTGCCGGCATCCCGAGTTCATTGGTCGCGGGCCGCGTCGAGCGCGGTGCGACGTTGGTCGATCCACGACTGCATCGTGTCGACGCTCGAGCGCAGGTCCTCATCGGTGAGGCCGTCGCTGGTCGGCACGGATTCCGCGATGTCGTCGAGAATCGCGCTCGCCGTACCGCTGCCGTACATCTGGTCGTAGAGCTTCCAGTACTGCTCGTCGTAGACCTTGCGCAGCTCGTCCGACGCGAGGAAGCGAGTCTTGAGTTCGTTTCCACCAAGAGAATGCCCACCGGCACCGCCAGGCATTCCCTGCTGCTGCGCGTCACCGCCGGTCTCGCCGTCGGCGGGCGGCTGCATGCCTTGCGGCATTTCTCCCTGGGGCATGTTCCCCTGCGGGCGCATCCCGCCTTGGGGTGGCTGCATACCATTCGCCGGGCGCTGCATGCTGCCCTGCTGACCCGTGTCTTCGCCTGTCTGCGCGGCATCGGGAGCCTGGTCCTGGCGGCCGCCGCCCATGCCGCCTCCCATAGCACCGGGACCCATCGAGACGGCCTCGTCGGGCCCCGTGGTGGCGTCGCCCTGCATCGCCATGTTGAGATCCCACGAGACGACAGACAGCTTCTCGGTCTCGAGGTCGTACCACAGGTAGTAGTTCTGTCCCGGTCCCGCCATGTCGTCGGCGTTGACGATCAGGTTCTGCGTGGCAAGGTATTTCGCGAACGACTCGACGTCGACCCAGTCGCCCAGATGCTGTTCGAACTCCTCGTCGCTCGCCGAGTCCATCCACTCGAGGAAGTTGACGATCGGCTGCAGGTTGCCGGAATCGGCCGCGTTGATCTGTGTGAACTGCTCCGAGTAGTCGGACTGGTCGCGTCCCACGTACTCGAACCGTGACGACGCGTCCGCCTTGTACAGGTAGCCGTCCGAGTCGAACAGTTCGTTCGCGTACGTGTCGTCGGGATGTGCGAGCAAAAGGCGGGTCGCGGTGGCACCGCCGTTGATCGAGTACACGGCGTACGCATACTGCTGCGTCGGCTGATCCGTCGTGTCGGTGAGCGACAGCGCCATCGCCTCGTTGAGCACCGGGCTGCCCGGGCGTACCGAGATCTCCGTCATCCCTTGGTACGCACGGCCGTCCGCATTCTCGTCGAAGCTGAGCAGCAACGGCAGCGACGTCGGGTCGTCGGCGGAGGCCTGCGAGACCGTGCCCATACCGCCCATGCCTTCACCCATCGCGGCGGGGTCGAACCCTTCCGGCAGCTCCATCCCTTCCGGAGGCTGGAAGCCTTCGCCGCCAGGTCCGGCGCCGTCGCCGCGCACGCCCATCAACGTCGAGTTGCCCTTGAGTCGCACCGCGACATCGGTGACGACGGTGCCGTCGATCGTGACGGTCGCGTTGACCCACTTCTTCTCGCCGGTCGACTGGAACGACGTGATCATGTCGTCGTACTCGGCGTCGGTCATGTCGATCGAGAGCTCGTGGTCGACGGACGTGTCGAACAGGTCGACCGTGCCGGTGATGTTGTCGGTGATCGGCGACGCGATGACGGTCGCGTCCCCCGTGATGTAAGGCCGGATGGACACGCTGCCGAAGACGCCGCCGAGCACGGCCAGGACCGCGGCCAGCGCCACCACGAGCTTCCAGTGCTGTCGTACCGACTTCGGAATACGATGCCGAAAAAGTGTTCTCGGTTGCGGTGGGCCGCCACCGTGCGGCGCGGTCATCAGATGTCCGTCTGGTCGTATCCGGTCAGGACCGTGACACGCTGGCCGGTGTTGATGTCGCTGAGTGCCGCGATGAGATCGGCCGGTTTCTTGCTCTTCTTCAGTTGCGCCGTGTAGTACAGCTCGTTGAGCGCACCGGAACGGACGGACTCGGTGGACACGAGTTCGTAGTCGGTGCAGTAGTCGATCATGATGTCCTCGACGAGATTGGTGTAGCCCGGCTCCGGCGGCACCTGCACCTTCACCACCTGGCGCTGCACGTCCAGCTTGAACCAGCTGAACTTGTACATCAGCAGCAGCACGAGGCAGATCACAGCCGTCGCGACGATCGCGAGCAGGTAGAAACGGGTGCCCGTCGTCATACCGATGGCCATCACGAAGAAGATGAACCCGACATCGCGGGTTTCCTTGACGGCGTTGCGGAATCGGACCACCGACAGCGCACCGACGAGTGCGAACGCGCGGGCGATGTTGGAGCCGACCACCAGCATGATGATCGACACGATCATGCCGACCATCACGAGGGTCTGCACGTACGACTGGCTGTACGAGACGTTCTTGTGCGTGTAGCGGTAGACCCAGCCGATGATCGCCGAGAGGACGAAGGACAGTACGAGCGAGGCCACGATATCGAACGTCGTGAACGTCCCACTGAGGTCTTGGATGTCGAGGTTCATGAGTTCCTGTATCTGGTTTCGGGGTATCCGGTTGTGGTGGAGCGCCGGGTTCAGCCGGCGAGCGACGAGTCGAAGACGCGCGAGTCGACTCGACCGTCGAAGTCCGCGGGGAGGACGAGTTCGGGAGCGCCTGTGCGTGAGCGCGGTGCGAGGCCGAATGCCTCGACGGACTGGCAGTACTTCGACACGCGGATCACCGACATGTTCAGGCGCGCCGTCAGATCCGTCGCCCAGTAGGGCACCCGCTCGTTCGCCTTGAGCTCGACGATCGCGAGTTTCGGCGGGATGATGTAGCGGTTCTCGGCGCCCGAGGCGAAGTGGAAGTCGCGGTCGCGGCCGTGCACCTTGTGGTCGATCGTCATGCGCAATCCCAGGTCCGAATCGCGGCCGACGAATGCCTCGCGCAGGTAGCCGGTGGTCACGATCGGGCGCAGGTCGAGGTTGCCCACGAGTGTCGTCACCTCGTTCACGAACCCACGCTGCGACGCGTCGTGCTCGATCTCTTCCCGGCCGTTGAGCCAACGCTGCGCGAGTCCGTACGGCATTGCGGTGCGGCGCTTCTGTGTCACGCGGTTGACGCGCTGCTTGATCTCGACCTGGACGGGGGTGTCGTCGGTGCACTCGGCAGGCGGGCCGTACAGCCGCAGCCGTACCTTGCGGCGAAACTTGAGGCCCTCGATCTTCTCCCAGTAGAAGCGCAGGTCCGCGGTGTCGTAGTACAGCGACGTCACGGGGTAGCCGCCGTGGGGCGAGAACGGATCGCTGTCCATGCGGGCCGTGAGTTCTTCACGCAGCTCCGGGACACGCAACTCGTCGACCAGGTACTTGATCTCGTACCGGTTGAACGAGTGCAGCTTGCTCGCGGTCTGCTGGTACCCGGTGGGGCCGACCGGCGCGTCCTCGACCCGGAGGTCGTCGGTTCCCACGCCGTCGCCGGACGCGGACGTGCGGAATCGGTCGAACATCCCCATACATACCAGCCTCTTTCCCACACGCTGTGGCGGTCGAAATCGAACTTCACCAGTACAGCGGGCGGTACTCACGGGAACGTTGGGGAAAGCTGGCAGTTTCCTGGGAAGGCGTGGGCCGACCTGTCACACGCCCGCGAGTTCGGCGTCGGCCCGGCCGTGCTCGGACAGCGGCCGCAGGTGCGTGCACCGGCGGCGCAGCGCGATCAGGTGCCGTGCGTGTTCGTCGAGCGCCAGGTCCTCGGCCGACACCGGAATCCACGGCGGCACCGGAACCGGCGTGCCGTCGGGCCCGACGGCCGCGCACACCGCGAGGCAGTGCGTCGTGAGTTCGAGGGCGCCGGTGCACGGATCGCCCGCGCGGACGTGCAC
Organism: Rhodococcus sp. HNM0569; assembly: GCF_012726205.1. Classification (GTDB taxonomy): domain Bacteria; phylum Actinomycetota; class Actinomycetes; order Mycobacteriales; family Mycobacteriaceae; genus Rhodococcus_F. Next base: position 34,760 of record NZ_JAASAE010000016.1, read on the forward strand.
CGACACGTGCATGGTCTGTTTCCCGGTGTGGACGAGCCGCGCCGACACCTCGACGACGTGCCCGATGTGGATCGGCCGGTAGAACCGCACGCCGCCCGCGTACACGCTGGTCGTGGGCGTCCCCGCCCACCCGGTCGCGCAGGCGTTCGCGGCCTCGTCGATCCATCTCATCGCCGTGCCGCCGTGGACCTTGCCGCCCCAGTTGACGTCGGACGGCGACGCGAGGAAACGCATCGTGCATTCGGGTGCCGTGCCCGCCGACGAGTAGATCTGCTCGGCCATCGCCTGTTCGATGTCCTTGCGGAGGCCGATGCGGGTGATCGCGCGGTCCTGCTGGAAGCGGTCGACCGTGGACTGCGGCGTCCACGCGGGTACCGCCGCGGGTCTTCCGTCGGCCATCGAGATGAACACGACGAGGCACTCGCAACACTGCACGAACTCGCGGTCGACGGGATCGGCGGCACGCACCTCGCAGTGGATGTGCATGCTGGTCGACCCGGTGTGCACGAGCCGCGTCTCCACCTCGACGAGCTGACCCGAGTGCACCGGGCGGTGGAAGCGGACGTTGCCGACGTACGCGGTGACGCAGTACGTGCCGCTCCACCCCGTGGCCTGCGCGTACGCGGCCTTGTCGATCCATTCGAGGATGCGGCCCGAATGGACGGCGTCGTCGCCGAGCGAACCGACGTCGCCGGGGGCGGCGAGAAAGCGGAGCGTGGTGTGGCGCGGTCGTGCGGGCACGGAACCTCCTGCTGCGGGAACGGGGCGACCACCGTGACGCTAGGCACAGAGCGTTTCCGGTCCGCTACGGCGATGTGAGGAACTGTTCTCCTTCGCGTCGTCGCGGGCGTGAGGGGCGTCTCATGCCCGCGGCTCGTCGTCCCGAGTTTCCGCCTCCACCGCGTCTTCGGCGACCGCAAGCGGGCTGGCCGCCGGGGGGAGCAGCGGCTCCGGTTCGGGTTCACGCATGTCGCTGACGAGGACGTTGGCCCAGCGTGTGGCCGGGTCGATGTCGAGGAGCATCGACTTCGCGAACAGTGTGAGCGGGATCGCGAGGATCGCGCCCAGCGGGCCGAGCACCCAGGACCAGAACACCAGCGCGAGGAAGGTCATCGTGACGGTGATCCCGACGGCGTCGCCGACGAACTTGGGCTGGATGATCGACTGGATGACGAAGTTGATGACGCTGTAGACGACGATCACCCACACCATCAGCGACGGCCCGCCCTCGAGCAGCGCCAGCAGCGCGGGCGGGATGACGCCCAGCACGAAGCCGATGTTCGGGATGTAGTTGGTGATGAACGACAGCACCGCCCACGCGAGCGGAAGCGGAACACCCATGATCCACAGCGCCGTTCCGTCGAACACCGCGACGATCAACCCGAATGTTGTCGACACCGTCAGGTACCGGCGGGTGCCGAGGGTGAAGGTGGTCAACGCGAACCGGATGTCGGGGCGGAGCCGGCCGATGATGTCGAGTTTGCGACCGATGTTCATGCCGTCGACCGCCATGAACAGCAGCAGCGCGAGGACGAACAGCAGATTGGACACGACCGACAGGATTCCGCGCAGTGCCGATTCGAGGAATGCCACCGCGTGCGCGAGGTCTACGTCCCGCAGGAGGTTCTGGATCTGGAAGTCGTTCACGCCCGCTGCGGCGAGCGACGACCGCACGCCGGAAAGGAGGTCGTCGAAATCCTCGGCGTAGTCGGGAAGCACCGACGCGAGCTGGGCGGTCGTGACGACCAGCGCGACGACCAGGGCGAGCAGGAAGGTGTACACGGCGAGGACGGCGGCGAGCATGCCTGCCCACGTCGGCCAGCGCTTGCGAGCGGCCCACTCCTGGACGGGATGCATCGAGATGGTCAGCATCAACGCGAGGAATGTGGGTGCGACGATGCCCGCGAGGGATCGGATACCCGCGATCGTGACGACGGCCGCGGCGGCGGTCAGCAGCACGATCGAACCGCGGGGAATGGACCATGCGCGCCTTTCGGCCTGCCCCGACGCGGTCTCGGCGTCGTGTGGCACCGGGGTGTGGTCGGTGGATTCCACGGCCGGCTCCTCTCGTCGGGGTGCTGCCACGCCTGCGGCCACGACTCAGCTTCCCCCACGGTGTGTTTCGCCGCACCGGAAATCGAATACCGGGAATGCCGTGGTCCGCTCGCGTAACGTGCCCGGCACCAAGCAGGCTCGCGAGAGGACTTCGGAGATGGCGTCGACGTCGGTTCGCCCACCGAGGTGGCGGGATCCGGCGAGGAAGCTGTTGCTTCGCTCGCGAGCGCATCCGCTCGGCCGCGCCTTCGTGCGCACCGTGCGGACCCTCGCGCGTATCGAACTGGTCGACCGCGCGACGACCCTTGCGGCGCAGATGTTCACGAGTGTGCTTCCGGTGCTGATGGTCGCCCGCACGATGCTCGATTCCACTCTGCTCGAGTCGACCGCTCTCGGCGCCAGCCTCCGGCACCGCTTCGGCATCGACACCACGGTCCTGCCGTTGCCGGACTTGCAGGACGGCACGCAGGCCGCAGCTTTCGGCATCGTCGGCGTCCTGATGGTCCTGATCGGCGGCACGTCCTTCGCGCGTGCGCTCGGCCGGATGTACGGCAGGGTGTGGCGGACGACGAGCCCCGGGCTCGCCCACGCATGGCGTTGGTTCGCGGTGCTGTTCGTCGTCGCGGCGTCGACCGTGCTCATCGGTGCGGCGCAGCTGATCGCCGTTCCGGCGCTGCTGGTGGCGTGTCAGTGGTGCGTGTGGGCGTCCGCGTGGACGCTGTGTCCCTACCTGCTGGTGTCGGACCGGGTTCCCACCCGCGTCGTGCTGGGCACCGGCGCGCTGACCGCGACTCTGCTCAGTGCACTCGACGGCGTGAGCCGGGTCGTGATGCCGAGCGTGATCGCCGAGTCGTCCGCCCACTTCGGGACGCTCGGCCTCGTCTTCACCGCGATCGGCTGGTTGTTCGCGGTCGCACTGGTCCTGGTCGTCGCGCCGGTGCTCGTGGAGGCCACGCTCAGGGCGTGACGATCGCGAAGTCCGGGTCGGGCCGGTCGAGGTGGGAGACCAGCTTCTCGAACGAACCCTGCGTGCCCTCCGCGAGGATCGTGCCGTCCGCGACGAGCGGACCCGGGTCGGCGCCGCCGAGAACGACGTCGATGAGCACCGGGCGGGTGAGCGTGATCGTGGTGTCCGGCGCCGGCAGCGAGCCGTCGGTGTCGAAGTGCACGAGCAGGCCGTTGCGCAGTTCGGTGCGGTGGAGGACGTTCTCGTCGGTGATGCGCCAGTCGATCGTGAGTTTTGCCGACCATGCTTTCGGCCCGTCGACCAGCAGTGCGACGGCGTCGAAGACCTGTTCGACGGTGAGTGCGCCCTGGATGTCGGGGGCTGCGGCGACCGTGGGGGTGCCGACTCCGCCGTGGCGGAGTTCGTACGCGCCCATCAGGAAGAAGTTGCGCCACGTGCCGTTCTCCGAGCCGTAGCCGAGTTGGTCGAGGGTGTCGGCCTGCAGTTCCCTCGCGTCGGTGTTGCCGGGGTCGGCGAAGATCACGTAGTCGAGTACCTGCGCGACCCATCGGAAGTCGCCTTCGTCGAACGACTTTCTGGCCTTCTCGAGCACAGCGCCGGCACCGCCCATGAACTCGACGTGCCGTTTCGCCGACTCGACCGGTGTGTGCTCCCACAGCCGGGCAGGATTGCCGTCGAACCAGCCCATGTAGCGCTGATAGATCGCCTTCACGTTGTGGCTCACGCTGCCGTAGTAGCCGTGCGTGTGCCACACGTTCTCCACGGCGGGCGGCAGCTGGAAGGACTCGGCGATCTCGATGCCGGTCGCGCCCTTGTTGATTGCCCGCAGCGTCTGATCGTGCAGGTAGCCGTAGAGATCGCGCTGAACGGAGAGGAATTCGGTGAGCCGGTCGGTGTCCCATGTCGGCCAGTGGTGCGACGCGAACAGCACGTCGGACCGGCGGGCGTAGCGGTTGATCGACTCGGTGAGGTACTGCGACCACACGTGCGGATCGCGCACCAGCGCGCCGCGGAGGGTCAGCAGATTGTGCAGTGTGTGCGTGGCGTTCTCGGCCATGCACAGGGCCCGCAGGTCGGGGAAGTAGAAGTTCATCTCCGACGGTGCTTCGGTGCCGGGCGTGAGCTGGAACTCCACCACGACGCCGTCGACGGTTTCGGTCTGCCCCGTGTGGTCGACGTCGATGGTCGGTGGAATCAGCGTCGGCGTGCCGGTCGACGTCGTGGGCCCGAGCCCGGCGCCCACCGCGCCGCGCGGACCGCGGGGCAGTGCAGCGCCGTACATGTAGGCGGCGCGCCTGCCCATCGCGGTGCCGGCGTAGACGTTCTCGGCGACCGCATGCTCGACGAACCCGGTGGGCGCGAGGACGGGGCACCGTCCGGCGGCGACGTCCTCCTCGGTGGTGACCCCCTTGACGCCGCCGAAGTGGTCGATGTGGCAATGCGAGTAGATGACTCCGGTGACCGGACGGTCGCCGCGATGCTTCCGGTACAACGCGAGCCCCGCTGCCGCCGTCTCGGCGGAGATCAGCGGGTCGATGACGATGACGCCGGTGTCCCCTTCGACGAGTGTCATGTTCGACAAGTCGAGACCACGGATCTGGTAGATCCGGTCGGTGACCTCGAACAGACCTTGCCGCGCACACAGTCGCGACTGTCGCCACAGGCTCGGGTTGACGGTGGGCGGGCACTGTTCGTCGAGGAAAGCGTACGAATCGCTGTCCCACACGACGTCGCCGTTCGCATCCTTCACGATGCCGGGCTCGAGTGCGGCGACAAACCCGCGTTCGGAGTCCGCGAGGTCCTGCTCGTCGGAGAACGGCAGCGCCTTCACGGCATCGGCGTTCTGGGTCGAGATCTGCGTGCTGACGTCTGTGTCGGTCATGAAAGTCCTTCTACTCGTGCGAAGAAGATGATCTCGAAATCTGCGAGACAGCTAGATCTCTCGGCTGTCCCAGGTCGCGATGGCCCAGATGACGACGATGTCGAGGGCGATGACGAGGATCGCCCACAGCGGGTAGTAGGGCAGCCACAGGAAGTTCGCGATGATCGACAGTCCGGCGAGGGTGACGGCCGCGATGCGCGCCCACGTTGCGCCGGTGAGCAGGGCGAACGCGGTGACGACGACGAGGGCGCCGACGATCAGGTGTACCCAGCCCCAGCCGGTGACGTCGAAGGCGTAGGTGTACTCGAGGCCGGTGACGAACAACTCGTCGGCGGCGATCGCGGCGATACCCTGCAGGACCGAGATGACGCCCGCAACACCGAGAATGACGGCGGCAGCGACGGTGGTGCCCGCCGCGAAGCCCTGCTTCACCGGGCTGGACTCGGGTTGCGCCTCGTGCCGCGCTTCGTGCCGGGGCTGGTCGGAAGTGGTGCTCATCGTGGCGTCCTTTCGGGTGGTCCGGATGTCGTGCGTCTTGTGACTACGGTTGTGACGCCGTTGAATTCGTCTCGAAAGGCGAGATCATGCAGGTATTCTGACAGCGCCGAGTGTGCCGCGTGCGGCTTTCGGCGAATCCGCCGTGCGATCTTCGTCCCCCGCCTCAGCTCGTGAGGTCGACGACACCGCGGATCGTGAACAGCAACCCGAATCCGAAGAGAACGGACAGCGTGAGGGCGTGGCCGTGCGCGAGCATCCACGTCTGCACCCTGTGCAGGAAGGCTTGGCCGCGGCCGCCCGTCACGACGACGAGGCCGACCGGAATCAGCAGATCCGCGACCGCGGCGACGAGCAGGACGAGTGTCGCGAGCAGCGCTCCGAACACCGAGGTGTCGGCCGCCGCCACCGTGCTCACCGCGGAAGCCATGATGAAGATGTTCGGATTGAAGACGCCCAGTGCGCCGCCGATCAGCAGGGCTCGTCGCGGGCCGACGTCGTCGGAGTCGAGGAGCCCGGGGCGACCACCCGCCGCAGGCCGCCGCGTCGCCGTCCAGATGCCGATGAGCAGCAACAGGATGCCGACCACGAGGCCGACACCGTGCGATGTCTCGGGTGTCGTGGACTCGGGATCGCCTGCGCCGCCGAGCAAGGCGGCGACGACGATCATGACGTACACGGTCATGAAGCCCGACGTGAACGCGAGCGCATTGCGGATCGGCGCCGCCGACTGCAACAGGATGATCGAGCCGACAACGGCCCCGGGCGTGACGAGCAGCCCGACGATCTCTGGTGCGAGATCGAGGAGAAGGGAACTCGTCACCCTCGACGGCCCCGGCGCCACCTGACGAGGACGCCTGCGAGCCAGCCGGCGACGAACATCACCAGCAGCACGAGCCACATCGGGGAGCCGACCTCGATCTGCAAGAGGTGGATCGTCACACGGTCGCGATTCTGCAGCACGAAGACCAGCGCGAGGACGGTGACGACGAGCGCGACCCACTGCGCGACCGACACTCGCGAGAGCCAAGAGGTTTTCGAACGGGCCGGCTCGGTGGGCGAGTGGCCTGTGGTGGACTCGGACATCGTGCGTCCCTTCGCCGAGAGATACCTGCCCGGACTGTAACTCTGCGACCGCGCCGGGATGCCGGAACGCGCAAACCTGTCGCACCGTCGTGCTGCAGTCTCGGTCGTTCGCCCTTGCGTCCGGCCTGCGAGTGAGATGCTGGCGGGCATACGCAGGCGGGAGTGCACGACAAGAAAGGGAACACCCGATGGCGGGAACACTGACCGTGTGGAAGTTCCCCACGGCGAGCGGTGCGGACACCGCCGTGGCGACACTCGAAGACCTGCAGAAGCATCGGCTCATCACGGTGCACGATGCCGCGGTGGTCAGCTGGCCGGCCGACGCCAAGAAGCCGAAGACCCGCCAATTGCACAGCCTGGCCGGGGCGGGTGCACTGGGCGGTGCATTCTGGGGCCTGCTTTTCGGCTTCGTGTTCTTCGTTCCGTTGATCGGCGCCGCGGTCGGTGCCGGAATCGGGGCGGTCACCGGCGCACTCACCGACGTCGGCATCGACGACGACTTCATCGACGGGCTGAAGGAGAAGATCACTCCGGGCACGTCGGCACTGTTCGTGCTCACGTCCGATGCGACACTCGACCGGGTGCACGAGGAGTTCCACGGGCAGAGTCTCGAACTGATCACCACCAACCTTTCGCATGACGAGGAAGCCCGGCTACGCGACGTGTTCTCGGAGTGACGGCGTGCCGGCTCCGAACCCCGTGAGGCGGCTGCTGCGCTCGTGCGGTGGATGGGTGCGGTCCCGGCTGCCCGGACGTCGTACGTGGAAAACCGATCTGTTGGCGGGTATTCCGGGTGCGATCGCGAGCGTCCCCGACGGCATGGCATCGGGCGTACTCGCAGGGGTGAGCCCGATCCACGGCTTGTACGCGGGTATGGCAGGCCGCGTGTTCGGTGGCCTCCAGACGAGCACCAAGTTGATGGTGATCACCACGACCGGGGCGTCCGCACTCGCCGCGGGCTCGGCCGTGGCAACGGTCCCGGAGGCCGACCGCCCCGCGGCACTGGTGATGATGACGCTGGTGGTCGGGGTGATCATGATCGTCGCGGCAGTGCTCCGGCTCGGCCGCTACACGCATTTCGTGTCGCACTCGGTCATGACGGGCTTCCTCACCGGAGTCGCGGTCAACATCCTGCTCGGCCAGCTCACCGACCTCACGGGGGCGTCGGCCGACGGCGCCGTCGCGCTCACCGAGGCGGTCGATCTCGCACTGCACCTGGGAACGGTCGACGTGCCGTCGCTGCTGATCGGGCTCACGGCCGCGGCGATACTGGTCGCCTTGGGGCGTCTGCGCCGGTTGGCGCTGGTGTCCGCGCTGCTCGCGTTGATCGTCACCACGACGCTGGTCGCGGTGCTCGGGCTCGACAGTGTGGCGGTGGTGTCCGACGTGGGCTCGATCCCGGCCGGATTCGTCGTCCCGGGCGTGCCGGACATCACCCTGCTGACGCCGTCGCTCGTCGGCGGCGCGGCGTCGGTCGCCGTGCTGATCCTCGTGCAGGGCGCGGGCGTGGCCGAGGCGACGCCGAATCCGGACCGGAGCCGTTCGGACGTCGACACGGATTTCACCGCGCAGGGGGTCGGCAATGTCGCCGCGGCGGCCTTCTCGGGCATGCCGGTGGGCGGGTCGCTCGGCCAGACCGCGGTCAACGTCGCGGCAGGCGCACGCACCCGGTGGGCCTCGGTCTTCTCGGGCATCTGGGTGCTCGTGATCCTGGTGGCGTGCTCGTCGCTCGTGGCCCGCGTCCCGATGCCGACGCTCGCCGCGGTGCTCGTGGTGGCTGCGGTGGGCTCGCTGCACCCGGCCCAGATCGCGTCGGTCTGGCGCAGCGGCACGACGGCGAGGATCGCCCTCGTGGTCACTTTCGTTGCGACCCTCCTGCTTCCGGTGACGGCGGCGATCGGGATCGGCGTCATCGTGTCGCTGCTGTTGCAGCTCAACCGGGAAGCACTGGACCTGCGCGTCGTCCGGCTGCGAGTGGAAGGCGACCGGCTGGTGGAAGTGCCGGCGCCCGCGCGTCTGCGCGACCACGAGGTCCTGATCCTCGACGTCTACGGCAGCCTCTTCTACGCGGGTGCCCGCACCCTCCAGACACACCTGCCCGACCCGGCCGATGCCGTCGCACCGATGGTCGTGTTGCGTCTGCGCGGGCGAAGTACGTTCGGCGCCACGTTCTTCACTGTCGTCCGCGAATACGCCGCGCGCCTCGACGAGAACGGCGGCCACCTGTATCTCAGCGGTATCGCGCCGATGGCGCGCGCGTTCTGGAACGACGAGCGGCTCGCGGCACAGGGCGTCGCCCTCGACACCTTCACGGCTACCGCCACGGTCGGCGAATCGACTCTCGCCGCCTACGCCGACGCCCGGGTCCGGGTGGCCCGGGACGAGTCCCCGGACGAGGAAATGTGAAAGCACGAGCAGCGACGGTGAGCAAGTGCAATGGTGACGGAGTTGCCGATTGATCGGAGATTCGGATGTGCCAGGGAGCAAAGCCGCCGACACCCTCGACCGTATCGCTCAACCGAGACGCGGTGGCGCGGTACGACATGGCGGACCGCGAGGATTTCACCACCGCCCGGCGAGGTCTGATCGCCGAGTTGCCCGGCAACGTCACGGGCGCCGACGGGTCGGTGATCTTCGACCCGAGTGAATTCGACTTCATCCGCGACGACGTCGAGGCACCCGACTCGGTCGAACCCAGCCTCTGGAGACAGTCCCAGTTGCTGCGCGAGGGCGGTCTGTTCGAAGTGACCAAAGGTCTCTACCAGGTTCGCAACAACGACATCGCGAACCTGACGGTCGTCGAGGGCGAGGACGGGCTGATCGTCGTCGACTGCATGTCCGGCGTCGAGGCCGCGCGCCAGAGTATGGAGATGATCCGTACGCACGTGAGCGACAAGCCGGTGGCCGCCGTGATCTACACGCACACCCACGTCGACCACTACGGCGGCGTCAAGGGCGTGGTCGACGCCGACGACGTCGCGTCGGGCAAGGTGCCGATCATCGCGCCGGGCCATCAGTTCGACAAGTATGCCCTGGGCGAGAACGTGATTGCCGGCAACGCCATGGCGCGGCGCAGCTTCTACGCGTTCGGGCCGCTGCTCGATCACGGCCCGCGGGGTGCGATCACGTGCGGTATCGGGATCGCTGTCGGCAACGGTCCGTCGGTGTCCTACATTTCGCCGACCGACCTGATCACCGAGACCGGGGCGCGACGGGAGATCGCCGGCCTCGAGTTCGAGTTCCTCTACGCCCCGGACACCGAGGCCCCCGAGGAGATGCACATCTGGATCCCGCAGCTCGCGGCATTGACCTGCGCGGAGAACGCGAACCACACGCTGCACAACGTCCAGACCCTGCGCGGGGCGCGCACCCGCGACGCCCGCAACTTCGCCCGGTATCTCGACGAGACCCTCGAACGGTGGGGCGCCGAGGCGCAGGTGCACTACGGGCCGCACACGTGGCCGGTGTGGGGCAACGACGACATCGTGTCGTTCCTCGAGTCGCAACGCGACACCTACAAGTACGTCCACGATCAGGCTCTGCGGCTCGCCAACAAGGGCTACACGCCTCTCGAAGCCGCCGAGGTGGTCGAACTGCCCGACGAACTCGCGCGCAACTGGGCGAACCGCGGCTATCACGGCACTCTTCACCACGACGTGCGTGCGGTGTTCACCAAGGAACTCGGGATGTGGGACGGCGATCCGGTGTCTCTGCACCCGCATCCCCCGGTGGAGTCGGCGAAGCGATTCGTCGCGTTCGTGGGTGCCGACAAGATCCTCGACGAGGGCCGTCGTGCGTTCGAGTCGGGCGATTACCGTTGGGTGGCCGAGATCGTGCACCCACTGGTCTTCGCACAGCCGGACAACGCCGCGGCGCGAGAACTCCAGGCCGACGCATACGAACAGATGGGGTACCAGGCCGAGGGGCCGCAGTGGCGCGGCATCTTCCTCAGCGCCGCACTGGAACTCCGTGAGGGCATACGTCCCGCCCCGTACCGCGCTGCGGGCGCGGACACGGTCGCCGCGATGCCGATCGACATCCTGTTCGACTTCGTCGCCGTCCACATCGTGGGTGAGAAGGCGGCGAACGCGGACATCCGTATCGACTTCGACTTCGCCGACGAGGACGTCCGCTGGACGATGTGGGTCCGCCGAGGTGTGCTGCATGCCCGCAAGGGCACGTCGGATCGGGCACAGCTCACCGTCCGGGGCCCGAAACAGGCGCTCACCGGCGTACTCTTGAATCCTGCTCTCGCACAACAGTTACAGAATGCCGGTTCTGTCGAACTGGAAGGAGATCCGCAGGTGTTGGTCCGGCTGGGGGAGCTGCTCGATTCCTTCGATCCGCGCTTCCCCATCGTGACGCCGTGAGTGGGCTCTTCGCGTCGCTGCGCGGCTACGACCGCCGCTGGCTGCGCCCGGACGTCGTGGCCGGTCTCACGGTGTGGGCGGTGCTGGTCCCCGAGGCGCTCGCGTACGCGTCGATCGCAGGCGTCACTCCCGTCGTCGGTCTGTACGCGGCGGTGCCCTCGCTCGTGCTGTATGCCGCCGCGGGCAGCTCCCGGCACCTGGTCGTCGGTCCGATGTCGGCGACCGCCGCGTTGTCGGCGGCGATGGTCGCGCCACTCGCCGGTGGGGACGACGGACGCTATCTCGCGCTCACCACGGCTCTCGCGATCATGACCGGGCTCGTCGGACTGCTCGCGGGACTGCTGCGGCTCGGCTTCGTCGCATCGTTCATCTCCGAACCCGTCATGAAGGGATTCATCGTCGGTCTGGCGCTGACGATCATCATCGGCCAGGTGCCGAAGCTGTTCGGTGTCGAGAAGCACGACGGCGAGTTCTTCGAGCAGGCGTGGGGCGTCGTCACGAAACTCGGTGACACACAGGGGTGGACGCTCGGCGTCGGCGTGATCAGCCTCGTGGTCGTGCTCGGGCTGCGCCGGTGGCTGCCGCTCGTACCCGGGTCGCTGGTGGCGGTGTTGCTGGGTATCGGTGCCGTCGCGCTGTTCGGCCTCGACGACAAGGGCGTCGACATCGTCGGCACGATCGACTCCGGGCTGCCGCCGCTCGGCCTGCCCGACAACCTCGCGTTCGGCGACTACCTCGACCTCGCCGGTCCCGCCGTCGGCATCCTGCTCATCGGATTCGCCGAAGGCCTGGGCGCGGCGAAAACCTACGCCGCGAAGGCCGGCTACGAGATCGACGCCAACCGCGAGCTCGTCGGGCTCGGGGCAGCGAACATCGGGTCGGGTCTCGCGTCGGGGATGGTGGTCAACGGCAGCCTGTCCAAGACCGCCGTCAACGGCGGTGCCGGCGCCAAGTCGCAGGTCAGTGGCCTCGTGGTGGCGGCGATGACGGTGCTCACGCTGTTGCTGCTCACCGGCCTGTTCGAGCAACTGCCCGAGGCGACGCTCGCGGCTGTCGTGATCGCGGCGGTGATCGACCTCGTCGACTTCGCCGCGCTGCGGCGCCTGTACCGCGTGTGGACGCGGCGTCTCGGCAGCATCTACGGGTACGCCGCGCGCGCGGACTTCGCCGCGGCTGTGGCGGCTCTCCTCGGGGTGCTCGTGTTCGGCACTCTCCCGGGCCTGGTGATCGGCATCGGTGTGGCGATGCTGTTGCTGCTGTACCGGTCGTCGCGCCCGCACGTCGCGAGTCTCGGCAAGGACAACGGAATCTGGGTGGACACCGCCCGTGGACCCTCCGCGGACACACGGCCCGACGCGCTGGTGGTGCGCGTCGAAGCGGGCCTGTTCTTCGCCAACGCCGATCACGTCCGCGAGCAGATCGAAGCCCTCTGCACGGAGCGGACACGGGTCGTCGTGCTCGACGCCGAGACGTCGCCGTTCATCGACGTCAGTGCTGCCGAGATGCTGGGACAGTTGCGAAACACTCTGCAACAGCGTGGGATCGACCTGCGAATCGCACGTGACATCGGCCAGGTGCGCGACGTCCTCCGCGGGGTCGACGGCACCGCGCAACTGCGGGTGTTCGACACGATCGACGATGCCCTGTCCGGCAACACCGGTACGAATTGACATCCGATCGAGCAGAAGGGCTGAACATGGGTGCTGTCATCGGAGATCTGTTGCCGTTGGCGATCGGCGTCGCGGTCTCGCCGATCCCGATCATCGCCGCGATTCTGATGCTGCTCTCGACACATGCGGGAACCACGAGCGTCGGCTTCGCGGCGGGCTGGCTCGTGGGAATCGTGGTCGCCACGGTGGTCTTCGTTCTGCTCGGAGGCGTCGTGGACTCGTCCGGCGAGCCCTCGGCGGCGTCGTGGATCAGGATCGTCCTCGGCGTGCTCCTGCTGACGCTCGGCGTGCGCAAGTGGCTCGCTCGGAACGAACCACACGAGACGCCGAAATGGATGACGGCGATCGACGGCATGACGGCAGTGAAGGGCGCCGGACTCGGGTTCGGTCTCGCGGCCGTCAACCCGAAAAACCTGCTGATGTGCGCGGGTGCGGGCGTCACGATCGGGTCCGCCGCGCTGTCGGGCGGTGCCGTCGCGGTCGCAGTGGCGCTGTTCTCGGTGCTCGCGGCGATCACGGTCGTCGTCCCGGTGGTCGGCTACCTCGTCGCCGCCGATCGCTTGCGTCGCCCGTTGTCCGAGCTGAAGGAATGGCTGCAGGACAACAACACCGCCGTCATGGGAGTTCTCGTCCTGGTGATCGGCGTCATGCTCGTCGGCAAGGGCATCGGTGGGTTGAGTTGAGGCCGCATACGTGGCTCACCGTACGTTCGTGCGGTCGGTTAGGGTTACCTCCGAACAGGAGGTAGGTCGTGTCCATACGTGTGTTCGGCTTCGGAGCGGTCAGGTCGGCAGGAGCGCTTGCCGTGGCAGTGGGGGTGGCGTCGGCCGCGGGCTCGGGGGTGGCCGTCGCCGCGCCGACCGTGCCGAAGAGTACTGCGATTCAGGCTTACCTCGCCGACGGCACGCGCGCCGACGGCAAGTCGGTGCGTGCGGGCGACACCATCACCGTGCACGGCCAGGGCTTCGACCCCGGCGCGAACCGCGAAGGGCTTCCGCTGCCGGTGCTTCCGGGCACCCCGCACGGCGTGTTCGTCACCTTCGGTGCCTTCTCACCGCACTGGCGCCCGTCCGAGGGCGCACCGTCCGACGCGCGGGGTGAGCAGCGCTCGAACACGGCGTGGGTACTCGACGACGACGCGCTCGCCGCGGTCCCCGACGCCCCCTTCGACTTCCGTCGCACGATCCGGCAGCAGTGGGTGCCACTGAACGACGACGGCTCGTTCACCGCCGAGATCACGGTGTCCGAGGTGAAGGACGCGCCCGACGACGCGCGCTACGGCATCTACTCCTATGCGGGTGCGGGCGCTGTGAACGCCGCCGAAGAGCATTTCATCCCGGTCGACTTCGATCCGGCCCCCGGCCCGAACACGCCGCAGCCGCCCGCGCAGGATCTCGTGTGGGAGCTCGCGCCCGGCTACACGGACATCGTGAAAACCCGCCTGCAGGGCGGTATCTCCACCTCCGACGGCGCGTCGCTGCGCGGCGACGGCCGGCTCACCTTCGAACTCGACGAGGTGGCACTCGACGACGCGGGCTTCGGCACCGTCCGCTATCGGGGAACCGCGGTGTCGTACACCAAGTTCCATCTCGCCGAAGTCGCGCTCGTCGATCCGTGGATCGAGTTCACGCCCGACGGCACCTTCCTGTCGGCGGAGACGTCGACCACCGATCAGAACGGCACCGACGCGACGGCCCGCACCCGACTCGCGCGCCTCGACGCCGACGCCGACGCCGGCGCGCGCGACCGCAGCGACGTGCCCGCGCACTTCGAACAACTCGCACCCACGGTGCTGCGCCCGCTCGAACTCGGTCACGCCGCACCGGTCAGCTTCCGGTACTGAACCGACGGCCTCGTCGATACTGGCCGCGTGATCACGTCGACGAAGCGGCAACTGCACCGGTTCCACCCCGTCGGTCTCGTCCTGGGCCTCGCGTTCTTCGCGTGGTCGATGTCGCCGTCGCTGCTGCCGCGCCCGTGGTATCTGCAGGGTGTCGCGACGGGCCTGAGCTTCGCCACCGGGTATGCGGTGGGCTGTGTGCTCGCCTGGATCGTGCACCGCTGCGGGGTGCATCCCGACTGGTCGGCGAAGTGGCGCCGCATCGGCTGGTGGACGATCGCGGGTCTCGCGGTCGTCGTGGTCCCGACCTTCCTGGTCCTCGGCTCGTGGTGGCAGCAGATCGTGCGCGAACTCGTGGGCGCCGATCCGAACGCCCGCGCGAACTACCTGCTGGTGTTGCTGCTCGCCGCCGCACTGTTCGCGCTGCTCGTCGCGCTCGTGCGGTGCACGAGGTACCTGAGCAACCGGCTGACCGCGTTCGGTGGGCGCTGGGTGCCCGGTTCGGTCGCGCGCCTCGCGAGCGTGGTCGTCCTCGCCGCGGTGGTGCTGTTCTTCGTCACGGGAACGCCGTATCGCGCGGTCGTGTCGCGGCTCGACGACAGCTTCGCCGCCGCGGACCACGGCACGAAGGACGGCATCGTGGCGCCGACGGTGCCCGAACGCTCGGGCTCGCCCGCGTCGGGAGAGTCGTTCGCGAGTCTCGGCAGGGAGGGCCGCACCTTCGTCGGCAGCGGTCCGAGCGGTGCCGACATCGCCGCGCTCACCGGCAGGCCCGCACGCGAACCGGTCCGCGTGTACGCGGGCCGCGACTCCGGCGGAACCGTCGAGGAGATCGCGGACAATGTGGTCGCCGAACTCGATCGCACCGATGCGTGGAGCCGCGCGGAACTTGCCGTCGTCACCACCACGGGCCGTGGGTGGGTCAACGAGAATCTCGCACAGGGACTCGAATTCGTGTCCGGCGGCGATTCGGCGATCGCGTCGATGCAGTACTCGTATCTGCCGAGCCCGATGGCCTTCCTCGCCGACCGTGAGACCCCGCAACACGCGGGCCGCGCGCTGTTCGAGGCCGTGTTCGCACGCTGGAACGAGATGCCGCCCGACGCCCGCCCTCGGCTGCTCGTGTTCGGCGAGAGCCTCGGCTCGTTCGGCGGTCAGGCGGCGTTCGCGGGCGAACAGGACATGCTCGCGCGCACGCAGGGTGGGATCTGGACCGGCACACCGAATTTCACGGAGCAGTGGGCACGCATCACCGATGCACGCGACCCCGGTTCACCCGAACGGCTGCCCGTCGTCGACGGCGGCCGCGACGTCCGTTTCGTCGCCGACCCCACCGACCTCGCGCGTGGTGACCAGCCGTGGGGCCAGCGCCGAATCGTCTACTGGCAGCACGCCAGCGACCCGATCGTCTGGTGGTCGCCCGACCTGATCCTGCACGCGCCCGACTGGCTCCGCGAGCCGCTCGGTGCCGACGTCGACCCCGGTATGGAATGGATCCCGTTCGTCACCTTCTGGCAGGTGACCCTCGACATGGTGTTCTCGGCCGCGGTGCCTCCCGGGCACGGACACAACTACGGGCCCGACGCCGTCGACCTGTGGGCCGAGATCCTGCAGAACCCCGCGTGGACGGACGCGCAGACACAGGCCGTGCGCGACCATCTCGCGGGTGATCCGGAATGAGACCTCAGTCGTTCCGGGCGCGCTGACCGTTCCCGGACGTCTTGTCGTCGTCGGCCTTCTCCACCGGAGTGTCCTGCGTCGACTGCTCGGCACTCGACTCTTCGCCTGCCGCCTTGCGGTAGTCGGCGATGGTGGGCGGCGCGGGCGCGACCGGCGGCTGCTCGCTCTTGCGCGAGCGCACGAACGCACCGACGGCGACCGCGGCGAGCGTGAGTGCACCGAACACGACGAACCGGCGCCGCCGCGTCGACGACCGTTCCGCCTTGTCGCGTGCGGCGGAGGCCTCGGCGCGCGCCGACGGGACGGCCTTGGCGCGCTCGACTCCGCTCTTGCCCACCGCGAGCGCCTTGCGGCCGAGGTAGAGGCTCAGATCCGACAGGCCGACGCCCGTCGCCACGGCGCCCTTCCTCGCGAGCGACGTGACCTTCGCCGCGGCGTCGCTGTTCTTCGCGCGCGTCGCGGCGTCGTTCGCCAGCGCGGCGACCTCGCTCGCCCGGGCGGCGACGTCGTCCGCACGCTCGCGGGCGGTGTCGACCACGACGGGGGCCGCATCGCGGATCGCCGCAGGCACTTCGCGGACGTTCTTCACGGGAGTGGTGTCCTTCTTCTTCTGCGCGCGAATCATGTCTTCACTGTGTCACAGCACCGCGCGGACCGGGGGGAACGCGGCGGTCGGGTCATGCCCGAATCGCGTGAATGGCACGATGGAGGGGTGACTTCACCACACAAGACCGCAACCGCGACGCTCCACACCAACCGTGGCGACATCAAGATCGAGCTCTTCGGCAACCATGCCCCGAAGACCGTCGAGAACTTCGTCGGCCTCGCTGAAGGTACGAAGGACTACTCCACCGCCAACGCGTCGGGCGGCAACTCCGGCCCGTTCTACGACGGCGCGACGTTCCACCGCGTCATCGACGGCTTCATGATCCAGGGCGGCGACCCCACCGGCACCGGTGCAGGCGGCCCGGGCTACCAGTTCGGCGACGAGTTCCACCCCGAACTGCAGTTCGACCGTCCCTACCTGCTCGCGATGGCCAATGCGGGCCCGGGCACCAACGGTTCGCAGTTCTTCGTCACCGTCACCCAGACGCCGCATCTCAACCGTCGGCACACGATCTTCGGCGAGGTCACCGACGCCGAGTCGAAGAAGGTCGTCGACGCGATCGCGACCACCGCCACCGACCGCGGTGACCGCCCGACCGAGCCGGTCGTCATCAACAGCGTCAGCATCGAGAAGTAGCAGTAACAGCAGAACAGGATCTCCTGATGAGCAACCCCGGCTGGGGCGGAAACCCGAACGAGGGCGCTCTGCCCCAGCCGCGGTGCGTCCGCCACCCCGACCGTCCGACCGCGTTGGCGTGCACGCGCTGCGGCCGCCCCGCGTGTCCCGACTGCCTGCGGTCGGCGGCCGTCGGCTACCAGTGCGTGGACTGCGTCGCGGAAGGGCAGAAGTCCGTGCGGCAGGCACGCACGGTGTCGGGCGCCACGATGGCGTCGCAACAGAAGGTGCCGCTGGTCACCTACGTCCTGATGGCGCTCAACATCGGGGTGTTCCTCGTGACTGCCCTGCAGTCGCGCGACCTCATGCAGAACCAGCTCGGCTCGAAGCTGTTCGTCGACTGGGTGCTGTACGGGCCCGCGGTCGCGGACGGCCAGTGGATCCGTGTCCTCGGCAGCGGATTCCTGCACTTCGGGCTCATGCACCTCGCGGTCAACATGCTCGCGCTGTGGATCATCGGCCGCGACGTCGAGCTCGTCCTGGGCCGCTCGCGCTACACCGCGCTCTACCTCACCTCGCTGATCGGCGGATCTGCGTCGGTCATGGTGTTCGAGCCCTACGCCACCACGGCGGGCGCGTCGGGCGCGGTGTTCGGCCTGATGGGCGCGCTCGCGGTCATCCTGGTGCGGTTGCGCCGCAGCCCCGGCCCGATCATCGCGGTGATCGTCCTCAACATCGTCATCAGCGTCACCGTCCCCGGCATCTCGCTGTGGGGCCACATGGGCGGACTGGTCGCCGGTGCCCTCGCGGCCGTCGGGCTGCTGTACGTGCCGCAGTGGATGCGGGCGACGCAGCGCACCGCGGCCGTCATCGGGTGGGTGTCACTCGCCGTGGTCGCGGTGTTCGCGTTCGCGGTGGTCGGACTGCGCGTCGTGCAGTTGCGCGAGCAGTTCGGGCTCGGCTGAGCCGCTACTCCGCGGCCGGCCCGCTCCGGCTCGGGGGCACCAGCCCCTGCACCTTCAGCGCGTCGAACACCTCGTCCGGCGCCGCGCCGAGATCCCAGCGTCCGAACACGACGAGCCGCTCGTGATCGCCGTCGCGCAGGTCGAGTTCGAGCATCGGCACGCGACGGCCGATTCGCGCATAACGCACGACGCGGATGCGGTCGATCTGTTCGCGGGAGAACTCGAGCCGGCGGGTGAGCCGCTGCAGCACGAGCCGCGGGCCCGGCGCGACGGCCAGCCGCGGCCGCTGCCGTGCCGACAGCGCCGCGGTCACCAGCACGCCCACACCGGCGATGGCGACGAGCACGCGGCCGGGGCCGTCGAGCGGCACCGCGACGGACGCGCCCAGCAGCACGACGCCCAGCACGAACAGCGCGCCGGTCGCGGCGCGCGGGGTGGCCCACGCGACGAGCGGTTCGGACGGCGTCACGGGGTTATCCACAAGCCCTCTCCACAATGGGGATTAATGACACGCGTGTAATTGCCGCGGTGCCGGTCGACGTCACCGCCGGTCGACGCCACCGCCGGTCAGCGCCACCGCATAGTCATGATCAGGCCGACGACCATGAAGCCGAAGCCGATCAGGAAGTTCCACGCGCCGAGATCGTTCATCCATGTGATCGAGTCGGCAGCGAGGTAGTAGACGATGAGCCACGCGAGCCCGACGAGCATGAACCCGAGCATCACCGACACGTACAGCGTGCTCGACGGGCCTGCCTTGACCTTGACGGGCGTGCGGCTCGCGGGATTGATCGTGTAGTCGGTCTTCTTGCGGACCTTCGACTTCGGCATGACGTCCTCGGGGTGTCGCGTTCGGGGTTGTACGGTCGGCGCGGTCGTTTTCGCGGTGATCGCGCACTCGGCGGTAGATTCGCATCCACACGGCCTTTTCCAGTACACGCTAACGTAGAACCACGAGGTGAGGACACGGGTGAGTGCGCGCACAGTCGGCGGATCGCTCGTGTGGCGGGTTCTCGTCCTCGTCGTGTGCCTCGTCGCGGGCGTCCTGTTCGCCACCACACGTGAGGTGTCGTCGGGCGACGAGCTTCGAGCCCAGGACTCGACCCGGCTGTCCGATCTGGTGCGGCACGCGCAGGCACAGACCGACGACGCGGCCGCGACGCGCAGCTCCCTACAGGCCCGCGTCGACGAGCTGCAGCACCAGGCCGCCACCGACGATGCCGATGTCGCCGCCGCTCTCGACGGCATCGACGCCGTCGCCGCCGACGCGGGCCTCACCGAGCTCACCGGCCCTGGCGTCACGATCACGATGACCGACGCGCCGCGCGGAGCCGACGGCCGCTATCCCGTCGACGCCGCACCCAACGACCTCGTGGTGCACCAACAGGACATCCAGAGCGTGCTCAACGCGGTGTGGACCGGCGGTGCCGAAGCCGTCAGCATGCAGGGCGAGCGCATCGTCGAGACGTCCGCGCCGCGGTGCGTCGGCAACACGCTGCTGCTGCACGGACGCACCTACAGCCCGCCGTACGTCGTCGAGGCGATCGGCGACCCCGACCGAATCCGGGCGGCGCTCGCGAACGAACCCGGAATCAAGGTCTACAAGCAGTACGCCACGCGGTTCGGTCTCGGCTACGCCGAAGCCGCATCGGCGCAGATCACGGTGCCCGCATACACCGGAGGTTGACCGCAGCGCCTACCCTGTGGGCATGAAGATCCTGGTCGTCGACAACTACGACAGCTTCGTGTTCAACCTGGTCCAGTTCCTGGGTCAGCTCGGAACGCGGGCCGACGTGTGGCGCAACGACGACGACCGGCTCACCGCGCCCGGCGGTCTCGCCGCCGCGGCCCGCGACTACGACGGCATCCTGCTCAGCCCCGGTCCGGGCACCCCGAAGCGTGCGGGCGTCACGATGGACCTCGTGCGTGCGTGCGCCGACGCAGGCACACCCGCGCTCGGCGTGTGCCTCGGGCACCAGGCGATGGGCGAGGTGTTCGGCGCGACCGTCGACCGCGCACCCGAGTTGCTGCACGGCAAGACGAGCGTCGTGCACCACGACGGCGCGGGCGTGCTCGAGGGGCTGCCCGACCCGTTCGTCGCGACCCGCTACCACTCGCTCACGATCCTGCCCGAGACGATCCCGGACGAACTCGTCGTCACCGGCCGCACCGACACCGGCATCGTCATGGCGATGCACCACCGCGACCTGCCGTTGCACGGCGTGCAGTTCCACCCCGAGTCGGTCAAGACGCAGGGCGGCCACCGCATGCTCGCGAACTGGCTCGCGGTGTGCGGCGAGGCGCCCGCCGAGGGTCTCGTCCGTCGGCTCGAGAGCGAGATGGCGGACGCGCTCGGCGCCTGAGTCCGTTCAGCCCGGCTGCAGCACGGCGAAGTCACCGAGGTCGTGCGAGACCGTGAACGTCCGGGACGTCACGCGCCAGCCGTCCGGGGTGCGTGTCCAGCGGTCGTCGTACTCGCCGAAGCACTCGTAGAACGCGCCGTCGCCCGCCGCACCCACGTGGTGGACGCGCGCGTACGTGAGCGAGCGTGCGTGGTCGCCGTCGATCTCGACGCGGTGGTTCCCGAGCAGGTGCTGCGACGGCCCGCACCCGCCGAGGTGGGCGCGCACGCGCGCCACGATCCGGTCGCGTCCCGTCGCGCCGTACCCGCTCGCGTCCTCGGTGAACGCCGCCCCGAGGGCGTCCCAGTCGCGTCGGTCCAAGGCCGACGCGAGGTGCGCCAGCTGCTCGATCACCTGATCCCGTTCGCTGTGCATGCCACGGGTGTAGCAGGCGCGCGGTCGTCGACGCGCCTGTTCGTCCCGCTCAGCGAACGGTCCCGCCGGTCGCGGGTCAGCGCGGGATGCCGAGCGCTCCGACGCCGACGGTGATCGCCGCGTCCTTCGTGATCTCCGAGCCCGGCGGCTGCTGCTGCATCACGATCTTGCCGACCTTGTCGGGATCGAGCGTCGACGT
The DNA here is from genome assembly GCF_012726205.1 of Rhodococcus sp. HNM0569. Classification (GTDB taxonomy): domain Bacteria; phylum Actinomycetota; class Actinomycetes; order Mycobacteriales; family Mycobacteriaceae; genus Rhodococcus_F. The sequence continues at coordinate 55,968 of NZ_JAASAE010000016.1, forward strand.
CTGCGTCTGCTGCAGCTGCGTCGACGACCCCGTCCAGCCGGCCGACCGCAGCGCCGACAGGGCCTGCGAGATCGACATGTCCGACAGATCCGGCATCGTGATGTTGGCCCCGTTGGACACGCGGATCTCGATGGTCTCGCCCTTGTCGGCGTTCGAGCCGCCCGCCGGATTGGTCGACACCACGAGCCCGCGCTGCACACCCGAGTCGATCTGCAGCACCTGCGTCTTGAAGCCGGCGGCCTCGATGTTGTCGCGGGCCACCTCTTCCCGCTGGCCGCTCACGTCGGGCACGCGCACCTGTTCGGGTCCGGCGCCGAGCGTGATCGTCACCGCGCTGTCGACGGCGGCTTCGCTGTTGGTGCGCGGGCTCTGCTCGATCACCTTGTCGCGGTCGTCGGGGTCCGACGGCGCGCGTTCGACGCGGCTGTCGAGCCGCAGCCCGGCGGACGACAGCGCCTGCTGAGCCTCCTGCTGTGTCATGCCGGTGAGCGACGGCACCCGCACGTCCTCGGGGCCGGACGACACCTCGAGGGTCACGGTGCTGCCCTCGTCGACGCTCACGCCCGACACCGGGCGAGTGTTGACGACATTGCCGACCGCGATCACGTTGTCCGGCTTGTCCTGCCGCGACACGCGGAAGCCCGCGTTCTGCAGAGTCGTCTGGGCTTCGTCGGCGCTCTGGTTCGTGACGTCGGGAACGGTCACCTGGTCGGCGTTCGACCCGGGGCCCGCCGCCCACAGGAATGCGCCGACGACGACCACCACGATCGCCGCCGCGATCGACCACAGCGCGATCTTGAGCGGCTTGCGCTTCGACTCGTCGTCCGCGCTGTGACTCGCGCGCCCACCACGGTCGCCGCGGTCGCGGGGCTCCTCGTCGCGGTAGCCACCGCCGCCGACCGCACCGAGGATCGTCGTGCGGTCCTCGTCGTTCATCACCATCGGCGCGCTGGGGCGTTGCCCGCTGAGTACCCGCACGAGGTCGCTGCGCATCTCGGCCGCCGACTGGTAGCGATTGGCCGGGTTCTTGCTCATCGCCTTGAGCACGATCGAGTCGAGTTCGCGCGGCACGTCCGGGTTGAGCTGCGACGGCAGCCGCGGATCCTCGCGCACGTGCTGCACCGCCACGGCGACCGGCGAATCGCCCGAGAACGGCGGCTCGCCGGTGAGCACCTCGAACAGCACACAGCCGAGTGAGTACACGTCGGAACGCGCGTCGACCTGCTCGCCGCGCGCCTGCTCGGGCGACAGGTACTGCGCGGTGCCGATCACGGCCGCGGTCTGGGTCATCGACTGCGACGCGTCGGAGATGGCGCGGGCGATGCCGAAGTCCATCACCTTGACCGCGCCGCCGCGCGTGATCATGACGTTCGCCGGCTTGACGTCGCGGTGCACGATGCCGTTGCGGTGCGAGAAGTCGAGTGCGGCGCACACGTCCGACACCACTTCCATCGCGCGACGCGGCGCGAGCGGCCCGGAGCTGCGGACGATGTCGCGCAGCGTGTCGCCCTCGACGTACTCCATCACGATGTACGGCAGCGGGCCCGCGTCGGTCTCGGCTTCGCCGGTGTCGTAGACCGCGACGATCGCGGGATGGTTGAGCGCCGCCGCGTTCTGGGCTTCGCGGCGGAACCGCAGGTAGAACGTGGGGTCGCGCGCGAGATCGGCGCGGAGCACCTTGATCGCGACGTCGCGGCCGAGCCGCACGTCGCGCGCGAGATGGACCTCGGACATGCCGCCGAAGCCGAGAATCTCACCCAGCTCGTACCGGGAAGAGAGATTGCGCGGTGTCGTCATGGCTGTCCTTGCGGTATCTCGGGGGCCAGCTCCTCCGATTCGGTGGTGGTGGTCGGCGCTTCGCTGGTGGTCGTCGTGGTGGTGGTCGGTTGCTGCGTCGTCGTGGTCGGCGGCGGGGTCGTCGTCGTGGTGGTCGGCTCTTCCCACGTCGTGGTGGGCTCGTCCCATGTCGGCGGCGCCTCGTAGGTGGGCTGCCACTGCGTCGTGGTCGGTGGCGCGGTGGTGCGCGTGAGCGTCGGCAGCGTCGACGTGACCGGCGCGGGCGCGCGGTCGGGCTCGTCGTCGCCGCCCAGCAGCAGCAGACCGCCCGCGATGAGCGCCGCGAGCAGCAGCAGACCGCCCGCCGCCCACGCGACGGCCTTCTGGCCGCTGGTGAGACCGCGCTTCTCGTCCTCGGGCGGCTCGCCCTCCGGGCCGCCGTAATTCGCCTGACCCGTCGACAACACCTGTGTGGCGCCCGGGAGCGGGGCGGGGACGACACGCGCCGTGGTGCCCGCGGCGTTCGAACCGGGGGCCGGGGGCCGACCACCCGCCCGCACGGTCGCGACGGCGTCCGCGAACTCGCCGCCGTTCGCGTAGCGCGCCGCGGGGTCCTTCGTGAGCGTGATGTCGATCAGTTCCCGGACGTTCGGCGGCAAGTCGGCGGGCAGCGGCGCGGGAGTCTCGCGCACGTGCTTCATCGCGACCGTCAGCGCGCCCTCGCCGGTGAACGGGCGGCGGCCCGACAGCGCCTCGTAGCCGACGACACCCAGTGAGTACACGTCACTCGCCGACGTCGCGTCCTGGCCGAGAGCCTGTTCGGGCGCGATGTACTGGGCGGTGCCCATCACCATGCCGGTGCGTGTGACCGGCGACGCCTCCACGGCCTTCGCGATGCCGAAGTCGGTGATCTTCACCTGGCCGCTGGGCGTGATGAGGATGTTGCCGGGCTTGACGTCGCGGTGCACGACGCCCGCGTCGTGCGCGACCTGCAACGCACGCCCGGTCTGCTCGAGCATGTCCAGCGTGTACGGGATCGCGAGCCGGCCCACGCGCGCGAGGACCGTGTTGAGCGGTTCGCCGTTGACGAGCTCCATCACCAGGTATGCGGTGGAATCGCCCGACGCGTCGGCGACCTCGCCGTAGTCGTAGATGCCCGCGATGCCGGGGTGGTTGAGCTGCGCCGTCGTGCGTGCTTCGAAGCGGAATCTTTCGAGGAACTCGGGGTCGGACGAGAACTCCGACTTGAGTACCTTGACGGCCACGCGTCGTCCGAGGCGCGTGTCGTCGGCCTCCCACACCTGGCCCATGCCGCCCGTCGCGATGAGCCGGATGAGCCGGTACCGGCCCGCGATCTGCGATCCGTTGTTCAAAGCCATCGTCAGCCTCCCTGCAGTCCGGCTGCAATGACGGCGCGACCGATCGGCGCAGCTACCGATCCACCGGTGGCCGCGAGCGCGCGGTCGCCGCCGTCCTCGACGATCACGGCGATCGCGATCGTGGGGTCCTGTGCGGGCGCGAAGCCGATGTACCACGCGTGGGGTGGGGTGTTGCGCGGGTCGCTGCCGTGCTCGGCGGTACCCGTCTTCGACGCGATCTGCACGCCGGGGATCTTGCCCTCGCCACTCGTGTTGTTCTCCGAGCCGATCATGAGGTCGGTGAGCGTCGCCGCGACCTCCGGGGTCATCGCCTGGCCGTCCGACACGGGCTTGCTCGACGCGAGATTCGACAGGTCGGGGCTCTGCAGGTCGGACACGAGCTGCGGTTCCATCCGGACGCCGCCGTTCGCGATCGTCGCCGCGATCGACGCATTCTGCAGCGGGGTGAGCGCGACGTCGCGCTGGCCGATGCTGCTCTGCCCGAGGGCCGCGTCGTCGGGGATGGTGCCGATCGTGCTCGGTGCGACGGGGAACGGCACGCCCGTCATCTCGGAGCCGACGCCCAGCGCCGACGCCTGGCTCTCGAGCGCGCCCGCGCCTTCCTTGATGCCGAGTTCGACGAACGCCGTGTTGCACGAGCGGGCGAACGCCTCGCGCAGCGACGCGGTGGCGCCGCCGCCGCACGTGGTGCCGTTGTAGTTCTCGAGCGTCGTCGCGGTGTCCGGCAGCGTGATCTGCGGGGCCGCGGTGAGCTGCGTGTCGGGCGTCGTGCCGGTGCCGAGCGCGGCCGCGGTGACGACGACCTTGAATGTCGAGCCCGGTGGGTAGGTCTGCGACACGGCACGGTTGACGAGCGGCTTGCCCTCGTCGGCGTTGAGCTGCTCCCACGCCTGCGTGGTCTGCGTCCCGTCGTGGCTCGAGAGCGAGTTGGGGTCGTAGCTCGGCGTGCTCACCATGGTGAGGATGCGACCCGTACTCGGTTCGATCGCCACGACCGATCCGCTGTAGCCCTTGGCCGTCAGCTGGTCGTACGCGACCTGCTGCATCACCGGGTTGACGGTGGTGACGACATTGCCGCCCCGCGGGTCGCGTCCCGACACCATGTCGAAGAAACGCCGCCCGAACAGCCGGTTGTCGGAGCCGTTGAGGATCGGGTCCTCGCCGTTCTCGAGACCCGTGCTGCCGTACTGCATCGAGTAGAAGCCGGTGACCGGCGCATTGGCGAGCGGGCTCGACGGCGCTGCCTGGTTCGGCGGATAGGTGCGTAGGTACTTGTAGCGGTCGTCGGTGGGCACCGACGCCGCGAGCACCTGGCCGCCCGCCGAGATCTGGCCGCGCTGACGCGAGTACTCGTCGAGCAGCACGCGCGAGTTGCGGGGATCGGTGCGGAGGTCGTCGGCCTTGATGACCTGCACGTAGGTGGCGTTGGCGAGCAGCGCCACCACCATGACCATGACGGCGAGCGAGACGCGGCGGAGGGGAGTGTTCATCGGCGCTGAACCATTTCGGTGGGCGCGTCCGCGATCGGCGGTTGCGGACGCTTCTTGGGCACCGCGGGTTCACGCGCGGCGCTCGAGATCTTGATCAGGATTGCGACGAGCAGATAGTTCGCGAGCAGCGACGAGCCGCCGTAGGACATGAACGGCGTCGTCAGACCCGTGAGCGGGATGAGCTTCGTGACGCCGCCGACGACGACGAAGATCTGGATCGCGATGGTGAACGACAGCCCGGCCGCGAGCAGCTTGCCGAAGCTGTCGCGTACGGCGAGCGCGGTGCGCATGCCGCGGATGATCAGGATCAGGAACAGCATCAGCACCGCGGCGAGGCCGATCAGGCCGAGTTCCTCACCGATCGTGGCGACGATGAAGTCGGTCTTCGCGAACGGGACGGTCGCGGGCCGTCCGCTGCCCAGGCCGGTGCCGGCGACACCGCCGGTCGCGAGGCCGAACAGCGACTGCGAGATCTGGTAGCCCGTGTTGTTGTAGTCGCCGAGCGGGTCGATCCACGTGTGCACGCGCACCCGCACGTGACCGAACAGCTGGTAGGCGAAGAAGAAGCCGATCGCGAGCAGGCCGACGCCGATCGCGAGCCAGCCGACGCGTTCGGTGGCGACGTAGATCATCACCAGCACCGTGCCGAACAGCAGCAGCGAGGTGCCGAGGTCCTTCTCGAACACCAGGACGCCGACCGACACGATCCACGCGACGAGGATCGGGCCGAGGTCGCGGGCACGCGGCAGGTCCATGCCGAAGATGTGCCTGCCCGCGGTCATGAACAGGTCGCGTTTCGCGACGAGCACCGACGCGAAGAAGATGATCAGCAGGATCTTCGCGAACTCGCCGGGCTGGATGCTGAAGCCGGGCAGCCGGATCCAGATCTTCGCGCCGTTGACCTCGGACATGCTCGACGGCAGGATCGCCGGGATCGCGAGCAGCACCAGGCCCGCGAGGCCGAGGGTGTAGCTGTATCGGGCGAGGAGCCGGTAGTCGCGCAGCAACAGCAGGATCGCGACGAACCCGGCCACTGCGAGCGTCGTCCACATGATCTGCTGGTTCGCGTCGGGCGACGGCGCCTCGAGGCCGTAGTACTCGGCGGACTGCGCGTCGGCGAGGTCGAGCCGATGGATCAGTACCAGGCCGAGCCCGTTGAGCAGCGCCACGATCGGCAGGATCAGCGGATCGGCATACGGCGCGAACCGGCGGACGCCGAGGTGCGCGACGAGCAGCAGCACGGTGTACGCCAGCGCGTACTTGCCGAGAGCCCACGTGAGGTGCTGTTCCTGGCTCGCCTCGACCAGCACGAGCGAGACGGTCACGACGACGACGGCGAGGCCGAGCAGGATCAGCTCGGTGTTCCGTCGCGTCGGCTGTTCGGGCGCGGGGGCGAACCCACCGGGCGGGCTCGGGAACGAGCCGCCCGGATTTCCGGTCGACACGCTCATCAGCCGACCGTCCTGCAGTTCTGGCCCGGTACATCGGCCGGAGTCGGCGTCGGGACGGGCGTCGCGGTGGTGGGCGCCGGCTGACCCTCGGCAGGCGGCGCGGCGCCGTCCGCCGGGGGAGCGGGTGGCGCGGGGGTCTGCGCGGGTTCGGGCGCGGGCGGTGCCGCGGTGGTCGGCGCCGCCTCGCCCGGTGCCGGCGTCGGTGTGGGCGTCGGCGTCGGCGTTTCGGACGTCGGCTCGCACACCGGCAGCAGTTCGTTCTCGACGAGCCTGCGCATCTGCTCGCGCGTGTCGTCGAGCTTGCCCGACGGCAGGCCCGCACGCAGCTGAGCCCGCGCCGACGGCTGCAGGTCGTCGGCGGTGAGGACGTCGCACGTCGCGGGCAGCTGATCGGGGGCCGAGAAGGTGAGCGCGCCCTCGTCGGTGACGCACCCGACGAGTTCGGCCTCGGAGAACGAGTAGCCGAACAGTGCACCCGGCACGCCCTGCATGACGGTGACGCGGTCGCGGTCGTCGGTGGTGAGGAAGTAGTTGCCGCGCACCATGTACCAGCCGACGACGCCGCCCACCGCGAGCACCACGACGATCAGCGCCGCCAGGGCCGCGATCCACTTGCCGCGCTTCTTCTTCGGCTTCTCCTCTTCCGCCTGCGGGATGACGCGCTTGGGCGTCGCGCGCGGCGGACGCATCGCCGCCGCGCGCCCCGCGGCGGTGTCCGGCGGCGGGGTGTCCTCTTCGTCGTCGCTCGACGCGGCACCCGCGACGATCGGGTGGCTCTGGCCGTAGTCGAGGTCGATGACGTCGGCGACGACGACCGTGACGTTGTCGGGGCCGCCGCTGCGCAGTGCCAGTTCGATGAGCCGGTCGGCGCACTCGTCCTCGGTGCCCTCGCGCATCGTGTTGGCGATCGTCTCGTCGCTCACCACGTCGGACAGGCCGTCGGAGCACAGCAGGTACCGGTCGCCGGAGCGGGCCTCGCGCACGGTGAGGGTCGGTTCGATCTCGCTGCCGGTGAGCGCGCGCATGATGAGCGAGCGCTGCGGGTGCGAGTGCGCCTGTTCGGCGGTGATGCGGCCCTCGTCGACGAGGGACTGGACGAACGTGTCGTCGCGCGTGATCTGCGTCAGGGCGTCGTCGCGCAGCATGTAGGCGCGCGAGTCGCCGATGTGGACGAGGCCCAGCTTGCTGCCCGCGAACAGGATCGCGGTGAGCGTGGTGCCCATGCCGTCGAGCTCGGGGTCTTCCTCGACGTGGTCGGCGATGCTGTCGTTGCCTGCGCGGGTGGCGCGTTCGAGCTTGCCGATCAGGTCGGCGCCGGGCTCGTCGTCGTCGAGGTGCGCGAGCGCCGCGATCATCAGCTGCGATGCGACCTCGCCCGCGGCGTGCCCGCCCATGCCGTCGGCGAGCGCGAGGAGCCGGGCACCCGCGTACACCGAGTCCTCGTTGTTCGACCGCACGAGACCGCGGTCGCTACGCGCTGCGTAGCGCAGTACGAGTGTCACGGGCGCAGCTCGATCACGGTCTTGCCGACACGAACCGGAGTCCCCAGCGGGACCCGGACGGCGGTGGTGACCTTCGCCCGATCGAGGTACGTGCCGTTGGTCGAGCCGAGGTCTTCGACGTACCAGTCGGTGCCGCGGGGCGAGAGCCGCGCGTGCCGCGTCGACGCGTAGTCGTCGGTGAGGACGAGCGTCGAGTCGTCGGCGCGGCCGATCAACACCGGTTGTGTGCCGAGGGGGATACGGGTGCCTGCCAGCGCGCCCTGCGTGACGACGAGATTGCGCGCCACCTTGGGTTTGCTGAGCGACGGAAGGACGTTGCCGCCGCGCGACATGCGCGTCGGGATGCGTACGCCCGAGCCCGCGTAGACGTCCGCGCGCAGCGCGCGCAGCACCGCCCACACGAACAGCCACAACAAGAGGAGGAAGCCCGCGCGTGTGAGCTGCAGAATGAGGCCCTGCACGGAACTTCACCTCCTTCTGTTCGTCGAGCTCGCGTCCGGAGCTCGGTTGTGCGGGCCGGGGCCCGTCGAGTTGGCAGAATCATAGGGCCAACCCGCTTCCCGATCAGGATACGGACGGGCCCTCACATTACGGTTTCGGCGTGTTCCGCGCGCGCACGACGCGTTCGCAGCGCGCGGTGACCCCCGGCACACGCAGTGACGGAGGTCGGCGGCACGCTCGGGCGGTCAGACGATGCGGACCAGGATCTCGGAGTGGCCTGCGCGGATGATGTCGCCGTCGGCGAGCTGCCAGTCCTGCACCGGCGCGCCGTTGACGGTGGTGCCGTTGGTCGAGCCGAGATCGGACAGCATCGCGACCTGGCCGTCCCAGCGGATGTCGACGTGCCGGCGCGACACGCCCGTGTCGGGGAGACGGAACTGCGCGTCCTGGCCGCGGCCGATGATGTTGCTGCCCTCGCGCAGCTGGAAGTGACGGCCGCTGCCGTCCTCGAGCTGCAGCGTCGCGGTGAACGCGTGGGCCGGCTGGTCGTATCCGCCCTGGGCGTAGCCGGGGTCGTAGCCGCCCTGCTGGTAGTCGTAGCCGCCGCCCTGCTGGTAGCCCTGGTCGTACCCGCCCTGGCCGTAACCCTGGCCCTGGTCGTAGCCACCCTGCTGGTAACCCTGCTCGTACCCGCCGCCCTGGCCGTAGCCGGGGTCGTAGCCGCCCTGCTGGTAGTCGTAGCCGCCACCCTGCTGGTAGCCGTCGTCGTAACCGCCGGGCCGTCCGCCCTGCTGGAACTGGGCCTGGCCGTAACCCTGCTGGTCGTAGCCGCCCGGCTGGTAGCCCTGCTGATCGAAGTTGCCGCCCTGGGGCTGGTAACCCTGGTCGTAGCCGCCGCCCGGGTACTCGTCCGCCGACCGGTCGTAGCCGTTCTGGTAACCCGGCTGCGCGTAGCGCTGGTCCTGACCCGCGTGCGCATTTCCGTTGCGCGCGTACTGCGGCTCGGGCGCACGGTTGCCGGCCGGCTCCCGGCTGGGGTCGTAGCCTGAGTTCTGCGTCATGTGGCCAGCTCCTGGATTCGACATGTTGACGGGGGCATTCTGCGCGTTCGGTGGGAGCACTCGTGGTGCGGGTCCACCTGGTGGTGGTGCGGAACCACCTTGTGCTTGTGGAGGTCTGCTCTGCCCGGCGTCCGGGTCGACCGAGCCCGACGTGCGGAACTGGCCGGTGTGCAGGCTGGGCGACGGCTCGAACGACACCCGCACCGGGCCGTACGTCTGCCAGCCCTGCTCGCGGATGAAGTCTTCGAGGTGACGCGAGAACGCCTTCACTGTCACGTCCCGGTCGGACGCGAGCGCGTCGTGATCGGAGTTGTTGACGGTGATGACGTAGTTGTTCGGCGCGAGCACGTGGCCGCCGTCGAGCTGCTGGACGCGATCGGCCGCCTCCTGTTGCAGCGCGGCCTCCACCTCCTGCGGCACGACTCCACCACCGAACACGCGCGCGAAAGCATCACCGACAGCTCCCTGCAGCTTGCGCTCGAAGCGCTGAACGATGCCCACAGGAAACCTCCTCTCGATGTGCACTCGTCTCCCACGGCCCGACGCAGGTTGTGTCGTTCCGGCCGTGGCGGCACGTTCCACGGTACTGTCCCGAAGAGCGATACCGTGGCGGTCCGTCTGCCAAGCATGATATCGGCGAAACCCGGCACCCGAGTTTCAGTTGCATATCAGTGTCCCCACCTGCACGAATCGTGCCCTCGCGCGGGCCTGTGCTAGGGTTGCCGACGTTGCTCGGGCGAGTGGCGGAATGGCAGACGCGCTGGCTTCAGGTGCCAGTGTCCTTCGGGACGTGGGGGTTCAAGTCCCCCTTCGCCCACCATCAGCAGTCTTGGAACTGTACAAACGAGGCCACGAACTCACGGAGTTCGTGGCCTCGTTTTTTGGCCGTATGTAACACCGCGCGGCGGTCGCCCGTGACGCCGGACGAGTTGACAAGAAGTCGGCGCTACTTCTTGCTTTGCTCCCCGTCGCTCTCCGATTTCCATGTAGTGTTGGCGCTCCATGATGTGCGGGAGGTGAACCGATGACGGACACGCAGGCCGTCTCGCGGCGCGTTCGGCACGTACGCGCAATTCGACGCAACACTGAACTCGAAGGTGTGCGCAGCACCGACGCAACCCGCGCTGACCAAGTAGCGTATGCACGCGGTGAGATCGATGTGAGTGCGCTCGGAGATCGAGTGCGTCGACGCTACAACCTGGCGTGAGCGCCGAGGCTGCAAGCGAACGGTGTCGTCCAACCCCCCCTGGGACACTGGGGACCACCAGCGCGACTGGGAAGGCTATTTTCTTCCCGGTACTGAGGTTTTGAGGAACCGGGTCGGCGCAACAACTCTCTACGAGTTGCGGGACGCGGAAAATGACCTCAGCGAGTTCCGGCTGCTTCAACTACGCGAAAGCCCTGACTTGGTAGCTCCGCGCTCCTACGACCTGACCCATCTGTCGGCTATCCATCGGCAGCTTTTCCAGGACGTGTACGAGTGGGCAGGAGATGTCCGTACCGTTGGAATCGAGAAGGATGGTGAATCCTTCTGTCCTCCTGTAAGAATCAGGCTGGCGATGCAGCATGTCGCAACTGAGATTGCGGACATGGGGGAGCTGGAGGTCGTCCCCAGGGGTGGACTCCCGAGCAAGGTTGCGTACTTGTATGACTACGTGAACTACGCCCACCCGTTTCGGGAGGGCAACGGCAGGACTACCCGAGAGTTCTTCGATCAACTGCTTGCCGAGCGCTCGCTCGGCCTGGACTGGAGTCGTACTGAGTCTGAGCAGCTCTACCGTTCCTGCCACGCCGCCAGAGCCGATAGCGACCTGAGCGGCCTCACCATCATGTTCGCGACAATCCTCGACGAGTTCCCGGCTTACGATTTCTAGGTGCCCCTCGTCGCCGGGGGCCTCCGGTCTTTAGGTGAGCCCCTGGGCCAGCGAGTTACCGAACAGGTCTGGATCGTCTCGGTTGCCATCCCGGTGCACCGGTCGTCAGGGGCCGGGCCGACATCGGCACTGCCAGCCTTTGCCGCCTTCCCCGAGTAATGGCCCACCCTCACAGTGCGTGTCGGGCGGTTGCACCGGACCGCCGGCGACGAGCGACACCCACGAATAGCCTGACTTAGCTCACTTCTCGGTGAGAGTTGGTGGTCCGATCACGTGACCTGTGGTTTCTAGTCTCGATCGCAGTACTTCACGCACTTACGCGGCCGTTTACTCTCGTCGGGTGACGTTCATCAGGCGGGTCCGGACCAAGTCCGGTGCCACCGCGGTTCAGGTCGACCGATTCGTGGGCGGCCGGCAGGAGATCGTCAAGCACATCGGATCCGCGCATACCGAAATCGAACTCGGGATGCTCCTCGGGCGAGCCCGGTCTTGGATCGAACCGGATCAGCCTGCGCTCGACCTGGACGTCACTCCTCATCCCGCGGTGGCGGCCGTCCTGCCGACAGGCCAAGGCGAACTGATGGACCTCGGAGTCGACGACCGGCCGACGGTCGATGCGCCCGGGCCGACCGCCTCGACTGCATCGGTCGTGCTGCGGCGGGTCCTCGAAGACGTGTACGAGCAACTCGGGTTCGGTGCGGTCGCCGACGACGTGTTCCGAGATGTGGTGATCGCTCGGATCGTTGAACTGGGCTCGACACTCGATGTTCCGAGGGTGCTACGGGATCTCGGAAGACACCAGCGAGCTACGCGACGATCGAGCGGCATCTGCGGTGGATCGTCGATCGGGACTACCGCCGCACGATCGCCGACAAGTGCCTCGCGTGCGCTGCCGACGCCGGAGGATTGAGTCTGGTGTTGTACGACGTCACCACCCTTCACTTCGAAGCGGAGAAGGAAGGCGAGCTCCGTAAGGTCGGCTACTCGAAGGAACGCCGTGTCGATCCGCAGATTGTGGTCCGACTCCTCGTCGACCAGATTGGATTTCCTTTGGAGATCGGATGTTTCGAAGGCAACCATGCAGAGACCAGAACGATCGTGGCGATCATCGGGCAGTTCCAGACTCGCCACAACATCGCCGGGGTGGAGATAGCCGTCGCCGACGTCGGCATACTCTCCGCCTCGAATCTCGCCGCTCTCTCGACGAGACCGGGCTGAAGTTCATCGTCGGCTCCCGGATGACCAAGGCGCCCGGCGACCTCGCGAGTCACTTTCATTGGAACGGTGACGTTTTCACCGACGGGCAGATCATTGACACGGTCGCACCCCGGCACGGGCGGAGTGTCGTCAACAGTGTCAGGAAATGCGCCGAGCTGGAGTGGGATCCCGGCACCTATCCGAACTCGTGGCGCGCGGTGTGGCAATACCCGAACAAGAGCACGGTCCGTGACAACAAGACCCTCAACGCGCAGGAAGCTCGGGTACGGGCTCGTCGACAGTGGCACGGCATCGAAGTCGCCCGGGTTCGTGAGAACCACCGCCGCTGGCCGCAGCCTCGACATCTCCGCCCTCGACAGGGCCCGATCGCTTATCGGGTTGAAGGGCTATGTCACCAACATCCAGCCCCGATCATGGAACGCGGCGAGATCATCGCGAAGTACCACACAACCTGTGGCACGTCGCGCAGTCGTTCCGCATGTCCAAGACCGACCTGCGGGCGCGGCCAATCTTCCACCACACCCGCGGCGCCGTCGAAGCGCACCTAATCATTGTGTTTGCTGCCCTCGCGGTCTCCTACCTGATCCAGCATCGAGGTGGGTCGGCCATCGGCAAACTCGTCGAACGGCTACGTCCACTGCGGTCGGCGACCATCGCCATCAACGGCACCCACCATACATTCCCACCCGAAATCGACTCCGGCACCAGCGACCTCATCGACCGGATCACCGGGCCGGAGACACGCACTAGCCAAATGAGCCAACTCAGGCCAGAGAGCGAACGTACGCGCTCACCAGCAGCGTGCCGGGGGCGTGCGCCCAACGGAGTTTAACTCAGGTTTCTCGGCGTACCAGTTCAGGATCGAGTTGGTAGGCTATTGTAAGGGTTTTTTCGATTTCTCCTTCGAGAAATTCCCTACGAGCATTCAATGACGTTCTAATCACGGAGTCGGACTCATGTCGAAGTCGACATGAGAGTTTCTGTGCTTGGTCTACCCAGTCGGCAATATTCGCCACCTCGGCGCTGCCGATTCTTGGTATCGGTACCTCAGCGAGGAACGCTTTTCGATGCACTGCGTACGAACCTCGGTACTTCTTTCCATTTACTGTTACGAAGAGATCAACCGCCGGATGGGATAGGATTGCTTGAATTACGTTGATAGGATATGGGCACGTCGGTTTCGGACGAAGCAGATAGTATGGTCCGCCGTCCCCGCCGCCAGGCACGACTAGTCCCTGGGTGTCCAGGGCATACCGCGGGGCCAGTGACAGAACTCGTACAATCAATTTCGGGTCGTCAAGCTGGGTCAAGCTCTGTGAGCGCCCGTAAGCCCAATATGCCTCGCCCGGATCGGGTGAAACGCTCCGTCGAGTCAGGGCAGCGCGGTGGGTTTCAAAGTATTCGAATGCAAGCGGGTAGGTCTTTGACATGGTTTCTTTGTCGAAGACAGTAGCCCTTATCTTTCCGCTCGCACCGTGCTGGATCCGATATGGGAAGATCACCCATCGGTCTGGTTCCGGCTGGCCATCGTAGGTGTCGATCGAACGATCTTTGATCGCCGCGCGGAGGATTGAGCGTTCGATGGTCCTTGTGACGCCTTGAAAGTCGGTGAACGAGGCAACCGTATCGCCATCCTTCATGGGGGCGGGGTTGATGAAGTAGAGTTCATCAAGTGAGGTCTGGACACCAACGAATATTTGGACCCAGTCGGGGTCGCCAAGTCTAGCGATCGAATGCTTGCTCAGTTGCTCGAAGAGGTCGGCCTGCCGCTCGGTTGCTATCGGCCAGGCCGCAGATGTCAGGTCGTCGCGTGCGATATTCACAGTCTTCGCTGCGCGGGTCACCCTCCATGCTGCAAGCTCGCTTACTAGCTCGAAATCGGCCGGTTCTTTTGTTTTCGGTCCCGCTATTACCAGGCAGCAATAGGTGGACTTCCCAGGGAACACCTGCTCTTCTCCGAAATGAACGAGTCGTTCGAGGCGTTCGCCGAGCCTACCTCGGACTCCGGATCCTGAGAGGTGGTTGGTAAAGCGATGTGGCACGATCATCGCCAGCCTACCGGTCGGTGCGAGAAGCGTGAGAGCGCGTTCCATGAATACGAGCGAGAGATCGAAGCTGTGCGCGGATGGGGCGCTGTAGCCCGAAGATGGGTTCCGCAAATATGTGAGTTGATCCGGCATAAACGCAGAGAGTATTTGTATTCGAACATAGGGTGGATTTCCGACGATCGCATCAAACCCCCGTGCCGGATACTTGTCTCCGAATGCTTTGGCCAGGTTGGTCGGCAGCACTGAGGCTCGTCGAAACGGTACGGATGCCGCCTCAGGTACCAGGCGGTCAAAGTCCTCGCGTACGACACTATTGCCAGCTATGACGTTGTGGCCAAGGTCGGGCAGAAGGTTGTTTGCTTGAGTGGAGTCGAACGAGTCTTCTCCAATGATTGCAAGTAGTAGGCTCAACCGCGTCACCTCGACTGCAGCACCGTCAATGTCGATTCCGAAGAGGTGGGTCTTAACCAATTCTGCACGCTCGTTGAACCCGACGGTATTGCCTGCAGTTTCGGCAGCCGTTACGAGCTTGTTGAATGCGTCAAGGAGGAATGCGCCCGAACCCACCGCTGGGTCCAGTAATCGAAAGGTTGGCGCTACTCCACCTTTTACATAGGGCCTGAGTGCGCTCATATTCAGTTCGTTAACGATGTCACCGGGTGTATGGGCGATACCCCCAGCGCGAACCACCTCCGGCTTTGATTCAAGTGACACTGCGCGGTATTTATCTATAGCTACTTGCTCGGCGAGGTACTGCTCATACAACCCTGCCAGGATATCGGGTCGAAGGACTGAGAAGGCAAACTGAGTGCGTGGCCAGTACATCTCTTCGATGACCTTCATTAGGACGCTATTGCTCACCCGGATCCCCTCTAGAGCTCGGAAGATCCCAGCATTGAATAATTTGTCGGACTGGCGGAAGTGCCGTATGACATCATGCGCGACCGCGGACTGCCAGAGCTCCTTGTATCGGGAAATGTTGCGGTCCTCGCATACGCGGAGGAATAGTAGCGCGTTAAGGACCTTCTGCACGCGCCGACCAACCTCTGGTGCGCGGAGCTCCGCGTTGAGATTCGCGATGTCCTGGGCGAGCATGAGGCGCCACCGACGGAACTCGGCCAGGAAGGTTCGATCGAAAGGTGATTCGCCACGGGGCGGCGCGGTGTAGCTATACGTCTGGTTGAAGCGCTCCGTCGATACGGCCTCGTAGGACAGCCGCTTCCAGAGCTCGTCGAAGCGTGGAACGTAGTCATCGAAGGTGAACCTGCAGCCAGGGATGACTGCAACGTCCGCCGAATCGCCCGGCTTTGGATCGATGGTTGAGTCGTAGATGACTGTTTCGGCAAAGTTTGTCAGCACCGAGGCGGGAAGGGACAGCGACCACCCGTAGGTTCGAGACTGGATCGCACCGTCGTGCGCTGTCCGCAAGTTGACCGAAGGTCTCTTCGCCTCCACCGGCATCCGTTCGTTGCCGGCGACCCGCAGTCGGTAGTCCGGACGTCCCCAGACGGAGTCGGTGGTAGTGCCCTGACGCTCCATCACGACGTCCATGAGCATCTGGGGTTTGCCGTCCTCGTTGCGTACGTCCCAGCCCAAAGCGATGAGGAAATCGTCGATGAAGTTGACTCTTGCTTCTGTCTCGGTGAACGCGGATCCCGGGGTCGACAAGCTCTGATGCTGAGGTCGGTAGAGCTCGACTAGCTCGCTGGTCCTCGCGAGAGCCTCGGACTTGGAACGACGTTGGAAGGGCACGGAGGGACCCTACCCAGGCAGCGTCAGCAAGAGGCAGATCCAGTGCAGTGGATGCGGAGTGTGTCGGCCGTTTAAGGGAGAATGTGGCGCATGCAGAGATTCGCGGCGAAGGCCGAGCCGCATAGAGAGAAGCTTCGAGGCGGGTACTACACACCAGACTTGATTGCCCAATTTGTCGCCGAGTGGGTGCTGCGCGCAGGGAACGTTGTGCTTGAGCCTTCGTGCGGCGACGGTGCGATCCTCGCGCACCTGGCTGTGGATGGTGTCGAGGCGCAGGGGGTCGAGCTGTTCGCCGAGGAAGCTGATAAGGCGAGCGTGGCAACCGGAGCTCCAGTTGCGGCCGGCGACTTCTTCTCATGGTTCACCCCTGCGCGTGTCGGGAGCTTCGACGGTGTTGCAGGGAACCCTCCCTACATCCGCTTCGGTTCGTGGGAATCCGAATCACGCGATCGGGCGCTCGAACTTATGAGGGGCGAGGGGATGCGTCCCAGCAGGCTGACCAACGCCTGGGTGCCCTTCGTTGTTGCAGCGGTCATGGCGGCCAGGAACGAGGGCAGGATCGGTCTGGTCTTGCCAGCGGAGCTGCTTCAAGTCGGATACGCATCGCAGCTGCGCTCTTACCTCGTCGACAACTGCTCGAAGATCACTTTGGTGTCCTTCGAGAAGCTTGTTTTCCCTGGGATACTGCAGGAGGTCGTGTTGCTCCTCGCAATCAGAGGCGAGGGGCCAGCTGAAATCAACACGATCGAGGTGCCTGATGCGGAGGCCCTTGCAACGGTCTCGCTGGACAGTGCTTCGACGCGTGCACATCTACACGAGACCGAGAAATGGACCAAGTACTATCTCGGTCCGCGAGCGATTGAGTTAGTTCGGCGTGTGCGGACGGATCGACGACTCGCGCCGCTTCGGGACTTTGCAGCTGTCAACGTCGGTGTTGTGACCGGACGAAACACGTTCTTCTGTCTGACGGACGTGGAGGCGACAGAGCGTGGGCTTACGCAGTGGACGATCCCACTACTCGCGCGAAGCGCGCAGCTTCAGGGCCTCTCATTCAACTCCGAAGACTTGGCCTTCTACGCTGATGCTGGTGCACGCACCCACCTTCTCTCGATCAAACCGAGCGTTGACGTCGCGAAGACTGCGGCCCTGGCCAGCTACATCGCCGAGGGGGAAGATGCCGGAGTTGACACTGGCTACAAGTGCCGCATCCGCAACGACTGGTGGGTAGTGCCATCGGTCTCGGTACCGGATGGGTTCATGCTTCGCCAGGTCTCAACGCATGTGCGCCTGGCCGCTAACGATGCGTGCGCGACCAGCACCGATACCGTCCATCGTGTCTTCACGAAGCCGGGGGTGGACATTCATCGGCTTTCTGTTGGTGCGTTCAACTCTGTAACGCTCGCGTTGTCCGAGGTGCTGGGCCGGAGCTACGGGGGCGGGATTCTCGAACTGGAGCCTTCTGAGTGTGCTGAACTGCCGGTTCCGGACCCGGCGATCGTTCCGGATGGGCTGAGTTCGAAGGTCGACGAACTGCTCCGTCAGCGACGTTTTGACGAGGCGCTGGACATAGTGGACCACGATGTACTCATTGAGGGCGTGGGCATGAGTGCTGAGGATGTTGGGGACCTTCGCGCGGTCTGGGATCGCATGCGTGACCGACGGCTAGCGCGAAGCAAGAGGTAGCGACGTGCCGATGGACAATGGCTAGGTGGCCGACGAGGGCTACGGTCAGTGACGTCTCTTAGTCGACGTTGACGGCGCTCGGCGAAATTCCCCAGTAACGCTCACCGAAATTCCCCACCCGTGTGGCACCGCCAACGAGAGCGGGTCTCCCTCGAAGCTGATGGTCTCTGACCACGCATCGGCTACCGAAGGAGACCCGCATCTCATGCTGACATGGGAGGACGATGTGGAAGTACATGCCCTACACCAACGAGGGTGGACGATCTCGGCGATCGCCCGACACACCGGCCGAGACCGCAAGACGGTTCGGGCGTATCTGAACGGCACCCGCAGCCCCGGGGAGCGCAAACGCACGGTGGTGGACCCGTTCGAGGTGTTCATCGCGTACGTGACCGCACGCCTTCTCGACGACCCACACCTGTGGGCGCGAACATTGTGCGACGAACTCGAGGAGCTCGGTTACGCGATGTCGTACCAGACGCTCACACGCAAGATCCGCGAGTTGAACCTGCGGCCGGCGTGCCAAGCATGCCTGACGGCGACACAGCGACCGAACGCGATCATCGAGCACCCACCGGGTGAGGAAACCCAGTGGGACTGGGTGGATCTACCGAACCCACCCGCCGCGTGGGGGTGGGGCCGGATGGCGCATCTGTTCGTCGGGACGCTGGCGTGTTCAGGCAAATGGCGCGGTGTCCTCGCACCGGCGATGACCCAACCGCACGTCGTGGACGGGCTCGACCGCATCTGCCGCGGCCTCGGTGGAGTGAGCCGGGTGTGGCGGTTCGACCGGATGGCGACGGTCTGCCACCCGGAGTCGGGGAAGGTGACCGCCAGCTTCGCCGGCATCGCGAAACATTACGGTGTGTCCGTCGCGATCTGCCCGCCACGGCGAGGGAATCGCAAAGGGGCGGTGGAGAAATCGAATCACACTGCCGCGCAACGATGGTGGCGGACTCTGGCGGACGAGTTGACGGTGGAGCAGGCGCAGGCCAGCCTCGACCAGTTCTGCCGACTGCGCGGCGACAACCGCCTGCGCCCGACCAAGGACGGGAAGGCGTCGGTGGCAACCATCGCACGAGAAGAGGGACTGCATCCGATGCCCGCGACCGCGTATCCGGCGATCCTGTCCACCGATCGAACAGTATCGAGGCAGGCGTTGGTCTCCTACCGCGGCAACCGTTACTCGGTGCCGCCGGAGTTGTCGTCGGCGGCAGTGACCGTCACCCAGGTCCTCGGAACCGAGGTCATCGACATTGTGACCGCATCGGGAATCACGGTGGCCCGGCACCGCCTGGCCGGCGACGGGACCGGGGCGATCGTCCGAGATCACGGCCACGTCCATGCCCTCGAGCAGTCGGCGATGGCCGGCGCCAACACCGGTCGGCCGCACAACCGGAAGGAGCGCATCCCACCCGGTGTCGACGCCCTCGCGGCCGCGCAGGCGTTGCGGGCGATCCGGACTCCGGAATCCGATCGACCGCACCCAGTCGATAGTGACACTGGTTGCACTGCAACAGACTTCAGTTCAGATGATGCTGTCGTCTACGACCTGTCCGTCTACGAGAACGCTGCTCGGGGAAGGAACACTCTGCGATGAGCGGGCACACCACTACGCACTCTGCGGGCCGCCTCCCGGTGCCGAGCACGACTGAGGCGGCAAGCCTGTATCAGCGTCTGCGCGGGCATCTTGCACTCCTGAAGCTTCACGACGCCGCCGAAGCGCTGCCGACGGTGCTCGATCAGGCCGCGGCCGAGGACCTGTCGATGACCGCCGCCCTGGATCGTCTGCTCTCGATCGAGGTCGATGCCACCGAAGCCCGCCGGCTGGCGGGCAGGTTGCGGTTCGCGTGCCTGCCCACCCCCGCTTCGTTGGAGGATTTCGACTACGACGCCGCCGCGGGGGTCGATCGGAAGTTGATCGACGAGCTCGCCACCTGCCGATACCTGGAGACCGCGACGAATGTGCTGCTCATCGGCCCACCAGGGGTAGGCAAGACGCATCTGTCGGTGGGGTTGGCGCGGGCTGCAGCTCACGCGGGGTACCGAACCTACTTCACCACGGCCGCGGATCTGGCGGCACGATGCCACCGGGCTGCGATCGAAGGGCGTTGGGCGACGACGATGCGGTTCTACGCCGGGCCGACGTTGTTGGTGATCGACGAACTCGGCTACCTACCACTTCCTGGTGAGGCGGCGTCGGCGTTGTTTCAGGTTGTCTCGCAACGGTATATGAAAACTTCGATTGTGATCACCACCAACCGGGGGGTCGGGTCGTGGGGTGAGGTCCTCGGCGATTCCACCGTTGCTGCGGCGATGCTCGACCGGCTGTTGCACCGTTCGGTGGTGCTCAATCTCGATGGGGACTCCTACCGTCGTCGTGATCACCATGCGCGGTCGGAGAAGCTCCGACAGGCCACCAACGGGACCCGGCAACCGCTACAGTGAACACCGCTCACGGGTGGGGAAAATCGTTGAGCACAACTGGGGAATTTTCCTGAGCCTCGTCAACGTGGCGGAACATTCCGATTGTGGAATGTTGTCAGCGGCGCCCAGGCTCCTGCAAGCTGTATCTCATGCTCAGCTGGCCCCTTGGGTTGGCTACACTAGCGTCAGTTCAGGACGGGTGTCGCCCTGACCTAGGAGAAGTCGCAGTCTGGGTAAGGTAATCCGGAGTTCGGCGGCGAGTTCCTTGAAGGAGAGTCCGTTCTGCTCTGCCATTTCGAAGGCCGACCGGAGCAATGCCGGTACCTCCCCTGGGTACCCCTGAACCGATTCCCGGATGAACAGACCAGACGCTCGAAGCGTGGCAAGCCGCTGGTGCGCCCGTCGGTACGTCGCGTCCGAGACGGCGCCGACCTCCTTGCATCGACGCAAGAGGGAATCCACAGAGACGCCCCACTGCGTGCTCAGCTCGCCGAGCTTCTTGAAATCTAGGCGAGGTGGAAGCAGAGGGGTGATCTCCGCTCGAGGCGTCAGGAACTCGGCAGCGAACTCATCGGCCTCCCGTTCCTGCTGTGTGTCTCCCGGTACGCAGTCGCTATGCAGCAGAAGGTGTCCCAGCTCGTGGGCTGCGCTGAAGCGGTGCCGGTACACGTCCGCTTCGGCGCGGTCGGGTGTGAGAACGACAATGGGTCGCGGCAGCTTCGATGTGGAGAAGGCGTCGACCGTTGCCGTCGCCGATCCAGCGAACGGCACCAGTGTGACGATGATTCCGTGCTGCTCCATCGTTCGGACCATGCGAGGGATCCGGTCTGCACCCAGCTCCCACTGGCGTCGTAGTGCTTGGGCTGCACCAACCGGATCGATGGGGAAGTCGGTCTGTCGCACCTCGCCGGCCGAGAATCCAGGCAGGTCGACTGCCGGGAATCGCACACGCTTCTCGAGGGCGTAGGTCAGCTCCCAGATCTGCTCGGAGAACGAAATTGCCTTGTCTCTCTGGGAGACTGGTGTCCTGCGCAGACTACGAAAGTGTGCGTCAGCTGCATCTAGGCGCGCATATGGCCGGCCAGCCGCGAGGAACGCGACTGGGATGTCGAGGACGCGGGCGAGGGAATCGATGTTGTCCGGTCGTGGATTGGCGGTGCCGGCCTCCCACTGGCCTACAGCGACTGCAGAGACTCCGATCTGATCGGCGACGGACTTCTTCGTCATCCCGGCAAGGCGACGAGCCTGTGTGAGCCTCGCCGAATCAAATGCGCCCCCGGCTAGCTCATCTCCTGCCAGATCGGTGTCCGGCAAGAGGCGGAGTTGCCCCGGCTCGCGGTTGCTCAACTGTCCTCGCTACCTGTAGTTCGATCGTCTGCGTCATCCTGCTGTGCTTCCGAGGAGATCTCTTCCTGGGGTGCACGCAGAGACAGACCGAATTCGTTGTCCTGATCGGTGTTCGAGTCGAATCGGTCGATCGGCTCGTCGTCGTGGCCAACCAGCTTCAGTGTCGGCACAACCGGGCTGACGGTCTTCAGTGACTCTTGGCGCGGCCAGGAAAGCTGTCCCGTCTCCGCGTTGATCAGCTCCGCGTCGCCCCAGCCGAAGTCGTACAGGCCGTCCGGGGAGGCCGATACCCACAGCGTCACGGTGCGACCCTCGACCTGTGCCATCTGCATGCTGAACTGCTCGTCCTCGGTGAAGAGCTGATCGAGCTCCTCGTCAGACATCGTCGCGTGCTCGAGAGTCATCTGAGGCTCGACGGCGGTCGGCGCGAAGGTCATCAGGTGCGCCTGAAGGCGGGAAACATCACGAATCCTGGCCTCCACGAGAGGGATCCGCCCGTCGCCGGGGACCCGCCACCAGTACAGCACCACGCCTGTCTCCTCGATGACGGGGAGTTCGTACCGGGTGTGGTGGCCGACAGGCTTTCGAGCCCTGATGCCAGGGACGTTGCGGAGTTTCGCCAGCAGGCGCCGGTTCAGGTGGCCGCGGAACGAGGTGCCGTATGGATCCCGCTCCGGGAGACCATGCTCGGCGTGCACGCGCAGGGCTGCCTCCTGCGCCTCGTGAACCGTCTCGATCACTGAGTTTTGAATGACGGCGGCGAGGTCGCCGAACCGCTCGATCGCGTAATCGGAAAGCTCGGCGTTCTCCAAGATTCATCCCCCATAGGCTTAGTTGTCGAACCCGATAATGATCGTGTGCTTAACTTTAGCACCCAAATCGTTCGTTTCGTCGATACTGCGTGGACCAATCCGGCGATGTGTCGTCTACACGTCCTTGTCGGTAAGCCGGCCAGCCACAGTTAGGTCACATTCCGTGGTGTTGGACCGCGAGGATGTTGTCGACTGCGATGCCGGTGAGCGTCCCGTAGGCGAGCGCTCCGTCGACGCTCAGTCGATGTCTGTGGTTGGGACGCCGAGGGCGGTGCGGATACTGCCTCCCGAAAGCTCGTCAGTGGATTGAGTGCCGGGGCGTGGAGCAGGCGCAGGTGAGCCTCGACGAGTTCTGCCGGGAGCTCGACTACACCCGGGTGTGGGCCACGACGACGGGCGCTCGTCGGTGGGGACTGTCACCGAAAACTGACACCGTACCGCCGTGTCGCTGCGGTGACGATCAGCGAGGCACGCACGATGAACAGGCAGGATCTGGTCGCTACCGCTGCAATCGTTACTCGGCGCCACCTCAACGTCACCTGGGTGCTCGGCGGCGAGGGACCGATATCGTGACTCGTCTCATGCTTGGTGATCGCCCGGCATTTGCCTCGACCCGGGCGGCGGAGGAGCGGGGTCCGCGCCCACCGGTGGCGACCGTGGGCGGCCACGGACGAGCATTACGCGAGTGGTCTGGTCGGACGTCTGTCACGGTCGTGCGGCGCCGTCGAGGTGAGTCCTGTTCTTCTCGGCGAGTCTGACGAACTCGGCGTCGGTGAGGGGCCGCTGCAGTAGGTCTGCTCGACCTCGTCCCAGTCGTCGCAGGCACACGCATTGGTGGCGACGTCAGCGGCGGTCACTGTGTGACCGAATCAGTACGGCCAACTCAGGAGTCTGTCCAACATCGTGATGAAGCTGGCGGTCCGCTGATCGCTCACCTCGCCTGGCGATTCGGCGAGAAGGGACGGATCCTCGGAGCACAGCGAATGATGGCGGAGGGCCATCTCGGTGTGGGGGGCTGACGATCGCACCGATCTGCGATTCCGACCCGCCGTCGTGGAACACGCGGACAAGCGCGCGGTTGAGTTCGAGGTTGGCGAGACGTCGGCGGGCGGTGGCCCGGATAGAGTGGCCTTCGCGTCGTGCGTCATACAGCGGCCTCCGTACCGACGTGAGGGTCAAGCGCGGGCCTTCCGGATGTCCAGCCAGCATCGTGGTTACCTACTGCCGATGGGGGTCCGTATGTGCTCGAATCCTTCATGTGGGATTGAAGCTCGTCTAGGCTGCAGGAAGCGACCTGGACGATGCGCAACGGCACGTTGAGCGGACCGGTCACCTCGGCGTGCTGGCGGATCCAGTTGGCCCAGCCGCGGGCGGCTTCGGAGCCGAGGTCCGTGGATTGAGCTGTGGCGGCATCGATCTCGTCGGCAAAATCCCGCATGGCTGCGGCGGCGTCACGAGGATGGCGACGCGGACAGCGAATGTCGCCTCGGTCGCGTAAGCACTCAGCTACCACCTGACGGTGGACGCTGATGGCCCGGCCGACAGTCGCTCGCGCAGAGGCGTGGCTGCCCGAGACGCTGTCGCGTCAAGCTGTGGAGTGGCGCGACCACGCGCACACGCTGCGTGTCCAGGTAGACGCCTTCACAAGGGCTGTCGACGGTACCCGCGACCACTGGGACGGCGACGCCGCGGATGCCGCTCGCACGAAGGCCGAGCAAATCACGTCGGTGGGCAACCGCACCGTTGAGACATTGTTGCGTGCAGCCGACGCCGCGCAAGAGGGCGCATTACGAATCGGCGCGGCGCGCGACGCGGCTTTGCGGGCTGTCAATGCGGCACGTGGGGAGGGATTCGACGTCGCCGACGACGGTACAGCCACCACGTCGACGGCGATGTTTCAGACTGCCGTGGCGACGGATCCTGCAACCGTGATTATCGCGATGGCGGCGCTCGAGTCGAAGGCTGCCGAACACAGTGCCGCGATAAAGAACGCACTGAGAACGCTGGGCGAGAGCGACGCCGATGTGGGAAAGACGGTTGAGGCTGCATTCGAGGACACGGTGGCCGACAGCACTTCTAGTGCGTGGCCGGGGCGGGCGGTAACCGGTGCGACAGCTGGGTTGGGTCAAGCCGCGGCCCGTACAGCTGACGACCTGATGCCATCGGGTGCACATGCTGCCGTAAAGGGATCGGTTGCTGAGCGGGCAACAGCAGTCGATGGTCTCAAAATCGCCGGCAGGGCGTCGTTCTACGGCGGCGTGGTCGCCGACGCCTACGGCGGGTACAGCGACTGGAAAGAAGGCAAAGCCACTGCGACCGAGGCCACCGCTGGCGCGGTTGGCTCCTTCGGGGGCGGCGCTGCCGGCGGCGCTCTTGCAGGTGCGGCAGTGGGAAGCTTTGCGGGCCCCATAGGAACTGGCGTTGGTGCTGGACTGGGCGCGATAATCGGAAGTGAGCTAGGTAAGGATGCCGCCCTCGGCTTGGTTCACCTGTTTGATGATGACGACTAGCGAGGAAATTGACTCGAATGGCCAGGCACAGCAACGGGCGAATGAATTGGAAGATCGCCCCTATCGTCAAAGACATACTTCGAATGCAGTTGGTGTGGGGTGGATTAGGGCTTGTCACCGTGGTAGTGGTCATCATCATCCTCGAGACCACCGGACTGGGTGCAAAGTGATTTGAGGCAGAAGCCCGTGGTCCCGACTACTGAAGGTCAGGCAGCGTCAGGCGCTGTGCAGGGTTTGAGATCCTAATGGGCGACCAACTCGGCCTCTTCTGACAAAGGCCCGGCCTGCGAGGTACATCCCGCCCCACGGCATTGTGCAGACGTTGACATGTCCGTCACGAACGGCGGCTATGTTGCAGCTACAAAGACTTCTTTGCGCTCGCCCTATCGTCATTGCGCCTGGCGTGAAGACAATCGGGATTGTCGTGTCGAATTCGATCGGGTCAACCGGCCGAGGCGGGAGAAATAGTCAAATCCTGTGGATCGGGGCGTCCCTGGCACCCCTGGTTCAGTCTCGATTCGTGCGTGTTCCGAGGATCGCGGTCAGCAGTGCAGCGGCGAGGAGGAAGAGCACGATGCGTGAACTACGTGCATCACTGCCCAAATCTGCCCATGTGAGTGCTTGCGCGATGACTGCGATCACGTAGAGGCCGACGGCAGCGCTCGAGTACCGATTCATGAAACACCCCTGTCTACTCGGCATGATGGTGTCATGCGACGGCGGACACCGGCGTGTCCGGTGACGGCTCCGGTGTGATGTCTGCTGGCCGTTCGAGGAGTTTGCCCTTGTGGAACAACGCCCCGGCGCGGACCAACGCAACCAGGTGTGGGGCGTTGACTGCGCGCCACCGGGACTGGGCGGCCTCGATCAGCTTGTAGGCCATCGCCATCCCCGCAGCCCTCGACCCGGGCCCCTTGGTCACCCTCGTTCGCAAACGGACGGTGGCGAAGGTGGACTCGATCGGGTTCGTCGTGCGCAGGTGCACCCAGTGCTCAGCCGGATACTTGAAGTACTCGAGCAGCACATCGGAGTCGTCGGCGATCTTCGCGACTGCCTTCGGATACTTCGCACTGTAGTCCCGCGCAAAAGCCGCGATCGCGAGCTGCGCCTTGTCGATATCCTCCGCGTTGTAGATGTCCTTCATCGCCGCCAACGCGCCAGGATGCGCTGACTTCGGCAGCGCGGCAAGAACATTGGCCTGTTTGTGGAACCAGCAACGCTGCTCGCGGGTGTCGGGGAACACCTCCCGCAACGCCTTCCAGAACCCGAGCGCACCATCGCCGACCGCCAGCACCGGGGCTCGCATCCCACGCCGGCGGCAGTCCCGCAGCAGATCCGCCCAGGACTCGGTCGACTCGCGGTAGCCGTCGGTGACCGCGACGAGCTCCTTACGGCCGTCGGCGCGGACCCCGAGTATCACCAGCAAGCACAGTTTCTCCTGTTCGAGCCGCACTTTCAGGTGGATGCCGTCGACCCACAGGTAGACGTAGTCGACCTGGGAGAGGTCCCGTTTCCCGAACGCGGCCGCTTCGTCCTGCCACTGCGTGGTGAGCCGGGTGATCGACGAGGGTGACAGTCCGGCGCCGCTGCCGAGGAACTGCTCCAACGCGGGACCGAAGTCGCTGGTCGACAGTCCGTGCAGGTACAGCAGTGGCAGCACCTCGCTGACCTCCGTGGATTTGCGGGCCCACGCCGGCAGGATCGCCGAGGCGAACCTCTTGCGTTCGCCGGTGTCGGGGTCGGTGCGCTTGTCGTTCACGCGCGGCGCCTTCACCGCCACCGATCCTGCCGCGGTGATCACCTCACGTTCGGCGTGGTAGCCGTTGCGGACCACCAGTCGGTGCCCGTGCTCGTCGACCTCACCGGCGTGGCGGGCGATGTAGTCGGCGACCTCGACCTGCAGAGCCGCGGCCAGCATTCTTCGGGCACCGTCGCGGACGATCTCGTCGATCAGTGACCGCCCCGACCCGGCACCGCCGCCGGTCTCGTTGGAGTCGTCGATGCCGTCTACTACCGTGAGCACGGGCGTGCCTTCCCGCCAGCGCGCCAACGCTGGTCTTGATCAGAATTCGGATTCCTTGCAGATCATCTTCCGGGAGGGCACGCCCTCCGGGATCCACAGGTTCTGATCATTGCTCCGAGGCGGCCCTGTCGGCGTCGACGTAGGTACGTTCGCTCGATCCAGGTGACGACAGCGGGCGATAGCGGCCAGTGCCATCGGGTTGCTCGGCCGGGCGTCCTTTGTCGCCGCCGTCGGCGACGTATATGTCAACGCGGCACTCGGCTTGGTGCACTTGTTCGACGATGATGATCAGCGAGGAACGCGAATGGCCAGACACAAGGACGGGCGAATGAATTGGAAGATCGCTGAAACCGTCAAAGAACTGCTTCGGATGCGGTTGATATGGGGTGGAGTGGGACTCCTGATCGGCGTTGTCCTCATCGTAATTCTCGAGACCACCGGGCTCGGCGCAAAATGACGAGTCGTCGGGGGCTTCCAGTGATGGGGCAGGCTGTTGAGAGCCCCGTTGCCCATTGGGGCCTGCCACTGGATCCCGGGCTCTACCGCAGCCGAAGTAGTTGTGCTGTCGAAATTGCGTGATGCCTGGAATCCCGACATCGCAGGAGGAGTTCCGGCCCCGCCCCACTCATCGTCGGTCACACCAGCGGTCGTCCGAAGAGTTCGGCGGCGAGCGGTCCAGTGAGTCAGCGCTTCTTGCTGTCGACGCGACCGATCGGGTTGGTGCCCTCTGCCAAGACCGCCCGGGCGGCGGCCCAGGCGTCGGCATCGAGTTCGAGCGCGGTGCGAAGGTACGCGGTGCTCATCCGCTGCAGTAAGGCCACGCGCTCCGGGTTCTCGTCGGTCGTCTCGGCGACTTCGTATCCGGGGATCCCGCCGAGGGCGTGCTCGGCACCGTGCAGGGTGAGCAGGTCGGTGGCGCCGGGGCTGAACGTGTATGCGTCCGTGAACCAGTCGGGGCCGCGACTGGACATCGGGGACTGGTCGTGGTCACCTGCGACGACCAGCGTCGGCGTGGTGAGCTCACGGAACGACGGGTACATGAACGGGAAGTTGTCCTGCGCGAACGGATGTAGGTCCTCGCCGCCGATGCCGGTTGCCGACAGCAGGATTCCGGCCGCGACTCGGCCGTCGGACATGTCCTCCCCGACCTGGCCTTCTTTGTTCACGACTCGGGCGCCGAGGAGGGCCTGTGCGGTTTGCGCGCCCCAGGAGTGCCCGGCGACGGCGATGCGTGTGCGGTCGATCCGTCCGGTCAGTCCGGGAACGGAAGCCTCGACGGCGTCGAGTTGGTCGAGGACGCGTGTCAGGTCCACGATCCGCTCGAGCCAAATGCCCGGGAAGCGAGGGTCGTCGAGCCCGATCCCGTAGCGTCGCGAGTCCAGGTGCGTGGGCTGGACCACCACGAAGCCTCGGGAGGCCCAGAACGCGGCCAATGGTGCGTAGCCGTCGTGGTGCCACCCGTTGCCGTGTGAGAACAGCACGATCGGTAGCTCTGAGCCGGTGGTGGGCGCGGAGACTCGCAGCTCGAGTGGCAGCGCGCGGCCCACGGCCGGTAGTTCGACCGGGGCAACCGAGGCGACGGGGGCGCCGACGCCAACGAGATGGTCGAGGGTGGCGAGGTGGGCGGGGGTCTGGACGGAGGAGGTCACGGCGAAGTCCTTTCGGCTGTGCGTCCTGCCATAATGAAAAGCGGAGCGCTGTTCCGAACAATACGGAGCAATGTTCCGGATAGCAATACTTGTGGATGTGGAGGAGTGTTCTGTGACCGATGAGAGCGGGCGGCGGACGAAGCGCGCCGACGCGCGCCGAAACGAGCAGGCGCTACTCGACGCGGCGGCGGCGGTGTTCGTCACGTCGGGCGTCGACGCACCGGTGCGGGAGATCGCGGCAAGGGCCGGTGTCGGGATGGGGACGATCTACCGACACTTTCCGACGCGTCCGGAACTTGTGGTGGCGGTGTACCGCCACCAGGTCGAGGCATGCGCGGACGCCGGCCCCCGACTGCGTGCCGAATGTCCGACGCCGGAGGCGGCATTGCGGGCGTGGGTCGCTCTTTTCGTGGAGTTCCTGGTCACCAAACATGGTCTCGCCGATGCTCTGCAGGGCGACAACGCTGGGTCCGATGCCCTGCATGCGTACTTCGTCGATCGTCTCGTGCCAGTGTGTGCTTCTCTACTCGATTCGGCGCGCGAATACCGCGGCGCCCCACGCACTGTGGACGCATACAACCTGATGAAAGGCATAGGAAATCTGTGCATCGGGGCGGCTGCGGATCCCGCCTACGACGCCGATCCGCTTGTGCAGTTGCTTGTCACCGGCGTACTGAGCGGATCCGGTGGGACTGCTGCGCGGATAGGTGACATCTGATCCGGCTTGCCTGCGGCGCAGCTGAGCGCTCGCGATAATCTCAAGTGCTCGCGCGGTGCGGCCCTGGGTGACCGATTCGGCGGATGCACGTCGCCCGTGCCCTCGGCATCTCCGCGCCGCAGCGATCTCTGGTTCGACGCTCGAGAACATCGGTCGCGTCTCCATAGTCGGAGCGGCTGCGGGCCGCGCGCAGCACCGCTGCCAGAGCGGCAGAAGGATCCGGCCGGCCGGACTCGTCGTAGCCGTCGCGCACCGCGGCGTCCGCCTCGGCTCGGGATACCACCGAGGCAAGTTGTTCGGGGAGGAGGCCCAGTTGCACCAGCGCGCGAACCAGATGTGCGTCGGCCGGTGGGGGTCTGTAGTCCCAGCCGTCGAGACCCGCGGCCTCGGCGAGGATCTCCAGCAACGCGAGGGCGTCCCAGACCCGCGTGGCCTCTTCCACGGTGAGCTGGCCCGATCGGACCAAGGCGTTGGCGACGTCGTACACCGCGTTTCCGGTGCGGGGGCCAGCGCAGATAACCTCGATCAGCCCAACGCCCCGTTCCGTCCCCGTGGCGTAGACGATGCGGTGCCGCTTGTTCAGAACTTCCACTGTGTTGAGGCCGGCAAGGCGGTCGGTCGCCGACTTGTTGCTCAGCGGGTGCTTGAGGACGGGGTTGTCGCGGAGCGCCACCACCTCGGTGACCACCGACTCTCGGTCGTCGGCCGTCAGCTCGTCCAGGTACATCAGGAACGGCTCGGAGAAGGCGATCTCGGCTTGATCGTCAGGCAGGCGCTCGCTACCCCGCATGCGACTCGGCGCGCAGTTGTTCAGCACGCTGCCGTACCCGTTCGGCATCGACGCCGGCCTTCGAGCACAACTCGTCGAGGCTGTACCGGTGAGAACGCGAGGAGGTCAGATCGGCAGCAGCTTCCACCACGGCCCATGCAGCGTCGCGGAGCTCACGAACCTCGGCGTCGACCCTGGCAGGAGAATCCACGACGGCGACCACGCGACCGTGGCTGGTCAGCGCCACGCGCTGCTCCTCGCTCAGCTCGGCGAGGGCGGAGACGCCCTTGCGCGCCGCGACCGACACGGGAATGTTCACTGTCGAATTCATTCTGCAATTCTATATAGAATTGCAAAGATGTCCGGTCCTGGTGAAGGTGCGAATGTTCGGCTGGTGGGCGATCGCACACAGCCACTTTCAGCGGGGAGCCTCGGCAACGAGTACGTTCCCGATTCGCACGGCCCATTCGCACATGGGCGTCGTCCGGTCCTTTGTGAAAGCGGAGCGGTCGACCTGCATGTTCAGTGCGCCGCCATTTGCGAAGGGCACTATGAGCCAGCAGAACGTTCCGTTCTCGTCCCGCTCCTCGCGGAAGGTGAAGCCTTGTCGGTCGGCGACGATTACGTCCTGAAAGTCGATGTTTCCCGGTGCTTCCCGGAACTGGTCGACGGCAGCTGTGGCGGAGGTACTGATGATCACGCCGAGGTCGCTGCTTTTCCACGCACAGGACTTCCATCCAGGTGCTTCCGCTGACAACCCCGGGCCCTCGGACGTCGGGTCCAGCCCTGCTTGTACCAGCGCGTCGTCGGAGACGGTGCAGGGATCCCACGGTGCTACGGCGGCCGAAGTAGTTGAACTGTCCGAAGTCTCGTCGCTTCCGCAGCTGACGACCGCGAGGGTGGCGGCCAGGAAGGCTACGGCACATGCTGTCGTGCGCGCAATGGGCAGGTTCTTTTCTTCGTTTGTGTCGCAGTGGTTCTGGCAGCGCGGCGCTCAGCCCGCGACCTGGCCGTTGACTCGTGCCAGAGCGCTCGAGGTCTGCTCGTCGGTGGTCATCGTCGCGGCCACCTGGGCGCCCACCATGTCGTGAATCGCTTTCAAGCAGGTGATGTGTTTGTCGATCCGGTCGAGGAACTGCTGGGTCGTATCGGAGAGAATCTGCGCCAGCTCATGCCCACAGTCGAAGTTGCCGAGCGGCAGTAGGCCGGTCTGGCGGCCCATGCTTCTCCGAACACTTTGCAGCGAGGCGATCGCTTCTTGCGCAGCCTTCGCGCAGTCCTGCGCAACCTCGGGGTCGAGTACGATTTCACCTGCCTTGGCTTGCCCAGCCAGAGCCAGCAGGTTGTCCACCCCTGATACTGAATCGGTCATTCGATCGACCCTCCCCTGTTTGATCGAATACGGCTCGGAGCTTATTCGTCAGCGGGGCGCCTCTGCAAACAGCACGTTCCCCACCTGCAGTGCCCAGTCGCACATAGGCATGCTGTAGTCCTTGGTGAACGCTGATCTGTCTACCTGCATATCGAGTACCCCGCCGTTCTCGAATGGGATCGTGATCCAACAGAATGTCCCGCTCGTATCCTGCTCTTGACGGTAGGTGAACCCCTGTCGACCGGCGACGGTTACGTCTTGGAAATCGAAGTTTCCAGGGAAGTTGCGGAAGTGGTCGGGCCCCGTGGTGGCGGACGAACTCACGATCACGCCAATGCGGTCACTTTCCCACTCGCAGCTCTTCCAACCTGGTTGGCCGCCCGCCAACGAGCCCGGGCCCTCAGTTGCCGGGTCCAGCCCTGCTTGAACCAGTGCTTCGTCGGAGATGGTGCAG
>NZ_JAASAE010000017.1 GCF_012726205.1 Rhodococcus sp. HNM0569
AAGTTCCGCGGCCAGCGCATCGAGCTCGGCGAGATCGAAGCCGCGCTGCGCGCGTGCGACGGCGTCGACGGCGCGGTCGCCCTCGTGCACACCGGTGATGCCGGCGAGCACCTCGTCGCCTATGTCACCGGCTACGCGGACCCTGCCGCGGCGCGCACCGCCGCCGCGACCCGTCTGCCCGGGTACATGGTGCCCGCCGCGGTCACGGTGCTCGACGAGTTCCCGCTCAACGCGTCGGGCAAGCTCGACCGCCGCGCGCTGCCCGCACCGCAGTTCGCGGACCTCGACCGCCCCTACGCGGCCCCCACGAGCGAGACCGAGCAGCGCGTCGCGGGCGCCTTCGGTGCGGTCCTCGGCGCCGACCGCATCGGCGTGCACGACGACTTCTTCGCACTCGGCGGCACGTCGCTGAGCGCGACGCAGGTGGTCGCCCGGCTGCGCACCGACCATCCCGGTGTCACGGTGCGCGACCTGTTCGAGGCGTCGACGGTCGACGCCCTCGCCGCCCGCCTCGACGCGGGGGACACCGTGGGAACCGTCCACCGTGATCTGCCGGAGCTCACCCGGCGACCGCGCCCCGACCGGCTGCCGCTCTCGCCCGCGCAGGAACGCATGTGGTTCCTCAACCGGTTCGACCCCGACTCGGCCGCCTACAACGTGCCGTTCGCGGTGCGGCTGCGCGGCGACCTCGACGTCGCCGCCTTCACCGCGGCCGTCGACGACCTGATCGCGCGGCACGAGTCGCTGCGCACGATCTTCCCGGACACCGCCGACGGCCCGCACCAGGTGATCCTCCCGCCCGAGCCCGCCCCGCTCATCGAGCAGCGGGTCTCGCCCGACGAGCTCGACGCCGCCCTTGCCGACTGGTTCACCGTCCCCTTCGACGTCACCCGCGACCAACCGGTGCGCACCCGGCTGTTCGCGGTCGGTGACGACGGCGAACCAGGGGAGCGGGCGACGAGCGGGCGCGAGTACGTGTTTGCCGCCGTCGTGCACCACATCTCGGGCGACGGCTGGTCCGCGGGACCGATGCTGCGGGACGTCGCCGTCGCGTACGCCGCCCGCGCCGCAGGCAACGCACCCGCGTGGGAGCCGCTGCCGATCCAGTACGCCGACTACGCGCTGTGGCAGCGCGAGTTGCTCGGCGACGACACCGCCGACGACTCGCTCGCCGCCCGGCAGATCGCGTTCTGGCGCGACGCCCTCGCCGGTGCGCCCGGCCGGCTCGAGCTGCCCACCGACCGGCCCCGCCCGCGCAGCCAGTCGCTGCGCGGCGGACACGTCGACTTCACGGTGCCCGCCGACCTCGGCGCGCGCCTCGACACCCTCGCGCACGAGCACGGCGCGTCGACCTTCATGGTCGTGCACACCGCGCTCGCAGTGCTGCTGTCGCGCCTCGCCGGTACCGACGACCTCACGATCGGCACTCCGGTCGCAGGCCGCGGCGCCGCCGAACTCGACGACCTGGTCGGTGTGTTCGTCAACACCCTCGCGCTGCGCGCGCCGGTGCCCGCAGGCGCGTCCTTCGCCGACGTCCTCGCCGGCGTCCGGGGCCGCGATCTCGACGCATTCGACCACGCCGACGTGCCGTTCGAGCGGCTCGTCGAGGTCCTCGACCCGGCCCGGGCGCTCGATCGGCACCCGCTGTTCCAGGTGCTGCTCGCGTTCCAGAACCACACGCAGCGCGCCGTCGACCTCGACGGTGTGACCATGGAGGTGCTCGACGTCGACGTCGACGCCGCCAAGTTCGATCTCGCGGTCACCCTGGCGCCCCGGCCCGACGGCACCATGACCGGCCGGATGAGCTTCGCACGCGACCTGTTCGACGACGCCACCGTCGTGCGCTTCGTCGACCTGCTCACCCGCATCCTGGCCGCCGCGGCGGCCGACGCCGCATTCGTCGTCGGCGATCTCGACCTCACCACCGACGTCGACCGCACCGCACATGCAGCCCTCACCGACACCGTCGTCGACGTCCCGGTCACCACGGTGCCCGCGGTGATGGCCGAATCCGCTGTCCGCCATGCCGACTCCCGCGCCGTCGTCGAGGGCACTCACGCCGTCGGCTACCGCGAGTTCTTCGCGCGCGTGCGGCGCCTCGCGCGGTACCTGATCGACGTGGGCGTCGGCCCGGACACGCGGGTCGCCGTGTCGATGGGCCGCTCGGCCGACTACCTGGTCGCGGTGTACGCGGTGCTCGAGGCAGGCGGCGCGTTCGTCCCGCTCGATCCGGAACACCCCGCCGCGCGGACCCGCCTGGTCGTCGCGTCCGCCGCGCCGGTGTGCGTGCTCACCCGCACCGGCGACCACCCGGGCGAGGTCGACGTGCCCACGATCGACGTCGACACCCTCGACCTGACCGGCTTCGCCGACGCCGCGGTCACCGATGCGGAGCGCCGCGCGCCGCTGCACCCGGACAACGCGGCCTACGTGCTGTTCACGTCCGGGTCGACGGGCACCCCGAAGGGGGTCGCGATCTCGCACGCGGCCTTCGTCAACCAGATCGCGTGGGGCATCGCCTACACCGGCCTCGCCCCGGGCGATGCGTACCTCGCGATGGGATCGACCACCTTCGACGCATCCCACGACGGCCACTTCTGGCCGCTCGCGTGCGGCGCCACGATCGTCGTCGCCGAGCCGGGCGGGCACCGCGACCCGTTCTACGTGGCCGCCACGATCGACCGCGAGTCCGTCACACACACCGACTTCGTGCCGTCGATGCTCGACGTGTTCGTCGCGTCCGCCCCGGAGGGGGCAGGCACGAGCCTGCGTCTGGTCATCGCCGGTGGCGAAGCGCTGTCACGGGAAAGCGTGGCGCGCTTCTCCTCCCGGTGGGATGCGACGCTCGTGAACGGGTACGGGCCCACCGAGGCGACCGTCCTCGCGACCGCGGCCGTCGTCGCGGGGCCGGGGGAGCGCGGCACCGCGGGTACCGGGCCGGTGCCGATCGGCGCGCCGCTGCCGAACACCCGTGCGTACGTGCTCGACGCGCGGCTGCACCGCACACCGGTCGGCGTGCCGGGCGAGCTGTACCTGTCCGGGCGGCTCGTCGCCCGCGGCTACATCGGTCGCCCCGATCTCACCGCCGACCGGTTCGTCGCCGACCCGTACATGCCGGGCGAACGCATGTATCGCACAGGCGATCTCGTGCGACTGCGTCCGGACGGCGCGCTCGACTACCTCGGCCGCACCGACGCGCAGGTCAAGTTCCGCGGCCAGCGCCTCGAGCCGGGCGAGATCGAAGAGGTGCTGCGCACCCACCCGGCGGTCACCGCGGCCGTGGTGCTCGTGCACACCGCGCAGGGCAGCGACCACCTCGTCGCGTACGTCGTCGCCGACGGCGCACCCGACCCGGGCGAACTCCGTGCGCACACCGAGCGGGCGCTGCCGCCGTACATGGTGCCGTCGGTCGTCACGGTGCTCGACGAGCTGCCGCTGACCGCGGCGGGCAAGGTCGACCGCCGCGCCCTGCCCGAGCCGGATATCGCTACGGCCACCACAGAGTTCGTCGAGCCCACGACCGCCGAGGAGGTCGCCGTCGCCGAGGTGATCGCCGACGTGCTCGGCATCGACCGGGTCGGCGCCGACGACGACTTCTTCGCGCTCGGTGGCACGTCGCTCAGTGCGACCCGCGTCGTCGCGCGGTTGCGCGGCGAACACGGCGGCTCCGTGTCGGTGCGCGACGTGTTCGAAGCATCCACGGTGCGCGCCCTCGCGGCGCGCCTCGCCGACGCGGCCACCGACGACCTGCCGCCGCTGACCGCGCGCCCGCGCCCCGACCGCATCGCCCTCGCGCCCGCGCAGCAACGCATCTGGTTCCTCAGCCGGCTCGACCCCGACTCCGCGTCGTACAACCTGCCGTTCGCGTTGCGCTTCGACGGACGCCTCGACATCCCGGCGCTGACCCTCGCCCTCGGCGACCTGCTCAGCAGGCACGAGGCGTTGCGCACCGTGTTCCCCGGCGACGGCGACGGCGCCCACCAGCAGATCCTGCCGGTCGGCGACACCCACGCAGTGCTCGACGTGCGTGACGTCGAGGCAGGCGACCTCGAGACCGCGGTCGCCGGGTTCGCCGCCCGCGGCTTCGACGTCACGTCGGAGATCCCGCTGCGCGCCGCGCTCTTCCGCATCGATCCCGACACGCACGTCCTCGTCGTCGTGCTCCATCACATCGCCGCCGACGGGTGGTCCCTCGGGCCCCTCGCCCGAGACATGACCAGTGCCTACGTCGCTCGCGCACAGCACCGGTCCGTCGAGCAGCCGCCGCTCGCGGTCCAGTACGCCGACTACGCGCTGTGGCATCAGCAGGTGCTGGGCGATCCGGACGACGAGCACTCGCGCGCCCACGCCCAGCTCGAGTTCTGGCGCCGGACGCTCGCCGGGCTGCCCGACGAGCTGCGGCTGCCCGTGGACCGGCCCCGGCCGGACACCCCGGGACACGGCGGCGCCGACGTCGACTTCGATCTCGACGCCGGCCTGCACGCCCGCGTCGCAGAGCTGGCCCGAACCCACGGCACCACCGAGTTCATGGTGCTGCACACCGCATTCGCCGTGCTGCTCGCGCGGCTCGCCGGCACCGACGACGTCGCGCTCGGCACCCCGATCGCCGGCCGCGGCGACCGCGCGCTCGACGACCTCGTCGGCATGTTCGTCAACACCCTCACCCTGCGCACCGCCGTCGATTCGGCCGCGTCGTTCGCCGACGTGCTGCGCGGGGTCCGCGACGCCGACATCGCCGCGTTCGCACACGCCGACGTGCCGTTCGACAGCGTCGTCGACGCGCTCGGCGTGCCCCGCGCCGGTGGCCGGGCACCGCTCGTGCAGGTCGCGTTCGCGATGCAGGAACCCACCGCCACCGAGATCGACCTTCCGGGTGTGCACGCGCGCGTCGCCGAGATCGCCCCGAACGTCGCGAAGTTCGACCTGCAACTGAGCATCGGTGCCCGCGCCGACGCGGACGGGCTGCGCGCCGCGTTCACCTACGCGACCGACCTGTTCGACGAGCGGACCGTACGCGGATTCGCCGACCGGTTCACCGCCGTGCTGCGTGGTGCACTCGACGACCCGACCGCGGCCGTCGGCGACCTCGACATCCTGACGTCGGCCGAACGCGCCGAGCTCACGGCCGTCACCGGCGACTCCCCGCTGGCGCGCCGCACCCTCGACGAACTGTTCGCCGACGGCGCCGCCGCGCCGTTCGCCACGGCCGTCGTGTCGGGTGCCGAGAGCCTCACCTACGGCGAACTCGACGCGCGGAGCAACCGGCTCGCGCGCGCCCTGATCGCGCGGGGCGCCGCACCCGGCCGGGTCGTCGCCGTCGCACTCGGCCGCTCGCTCGAGTCGGTGCTGTCGGTGTGGGCCGTCGCCAAGACCGGCGCCGCATTCGTGCCCGTCGACCCGCGCTACCCGGCGGGCCGCATCGCCCACATGCTCACCGATTCCGGTGCCGCACTCGGCGTCACGGTCGCCGAGCACCGGCCGTCGCTACCCGACGACACCGACTGGCTCGTACTCGACGAGGCCTGCGACGCGATCGCCGCGCACCCTTCGACGGCACTCACCGACCACGACCGCGCCGGGCGCATCGACCCGCTGTCGGTCGCCTACCTGATCTACACCTCCGGCTCGACCGGGCTGCCCAAGGGCGTCGCCGTCACGCACACCGGTCTGGCGAACTTCGCCGCCGAACAGCGCAGCCGGTACCGGATCGACGCGTCCTCGCGCGTGCTGCACGTCGCGACACCGAGCTTCGACGCCGCGGTGCTCGAATACCTCATGGCGTTCCCGTCCGGCGCCGCCCTCGTGGTGTCCCCGCCCGACGTGTTCGGTGGCGACGCGCTCGCCGCCCTGGTGCGCGAGCAGCAGGTCACGCACGCATTCATCACGCCCGCTGCCCTCGCGTCGGTCGACCCCACCGGCCTCGACTGCCTGCAGCACATCGCCGTCGGCGGCGAGGCGTGGGGCGGCGACCTCGCGCGCCGCTGGGCGCCGGGCCGCGCGATGCACAATGTGTACGGGCCGACCGAGACGTCGATGGTCGTCACGATCGCCGACCCGATCACCGATCCGGCGGCGCCGCTCACGATCGGCACGCCGGTCCGCGGGGCCACCGCACGCGTCCTCGACTCCCGCCTGCATCCGGTGCCCGCCGGGGTCGCGGGCGAGCTGTATCTCGCGGGCGACGCGCTGGCCCGCGGCTACCACGACCGGCCCGCACTCACCTCCGAGCGGTTCGTCGCCGACCCGCACGGCCCGGCAGGCACCCGGCTGTACCGGACCGGCGACATCGTGCGCTGGGTCCGCGGCCGCGCAGGCGACTGGGAGATCGAGTACGTCGGCCGCCGCGACTTCCAGGTCAAGATCCGCGGCCAGCGCGTCGAGCTCGGCGAGATCGACGCCGTCCTCGCGTCGCACCCGCACGTCGGGTTCGCCGCTACCGTCGCGCACGGGGGCAGCAACGGCGGGGGAGATGCCGTCGTCGTGGCGTACGTCCTCGCGCGCGGCGACGCCGACGTCGACCCGGACGACGTGCGCGCCCACGCGGCCCGGTCGCTGCCGGCGCACATGGTGCCCGCGGTCGTCACCGTGCTCGACGACATCCCGCGCACCCCGGTCGGCAAGCTGGACCGCGCCGCGCTGCCCGAACCGGTGTTCGCCGAGCGCGGCGAGCACCGCGCCCCGACCACCGAGCTCGAGCGCACCGTGGCGGCCGTGTTCGCGGGAGTCGTCGACCGCGAGGCCACCGAGATCGGTCTCGACGACCACTTCTTCGAACTCGGCGGCAACTCGCTGTCCGCGACCCAGGTCGTCTCCCGCATCGGCGAGGCGACCGGTGCGTCGGTCGGCGTACGCACCCTGTTCGATCACCCGACCGTCGAATCGTTCGCAGCGGCGCTCGTGGACCTCACCGGCGACGGCCGGTCCGGTCCCGCCGCCGAGCCGCTCACCCCGCAGCCGCGGCCCGAGCGGATCCCACTCTCGCTCGCCCAGCAGCGCATGTGGTTCCTCAACCGGTTCGAGCCCGACTCGGCCGCCTACAACGTGCCGTTCGCGGTGCGCATGCGCGGCGACCTCGACGTCGCTGCACTGCAAGCTGCGCTCGCCGACGTCGTCGCCCGGCACGAGAGCCTGCGCACCGTCTACCCGGACTCGCCCGACGGCCCCGTCCAGCACATCCTCGACACCGACACCGCCGCACCGACGCTCACTGCCCGCGCGTGCGCCGACGACGACGTGCTCGATCTGCTCACCGAGTTCTTCGGCGAGGGTTTCGACGTCACGTGCGACATGCCGGTGCGCACCCTGCTGCTGCACGTCGCCGCCGACGAGTACGTGCTCGGCGCGGTGTTGCACCACATCACCGGCGACGGCTGGTCGGTCGGTCCGCTGCTGCGCGACGTCATGACCGCCTACGCCGCGCGTCGCGGCGGCGCCGCACCCGACTGGTCGCCGCTGCCCGTCCAGTACGCGGACTACGCACTGTGGCAGCGGGAACGGCTCGGCGACGCAGGCGACCCGCAGTCGCTCGCCGCCGCCCAGATCGACTTCTGGCGCCGCACCCTCGACG
Source organism: Rhodococcus sp. HNM0569 (assembly GCF_012726205.1). GTDB lineage: Bacteria > Actinomycetota > Actinomycetes > Mycobacteriales > Mycobacteriaceae > Rhodococcus_F. The sequence goes on from NZ_JAASAE010000017.1 coordinate 7,568, forward strand.
GCGCACCCGACGAGATCACGTTGCCGATCGTCCGGCCGCGGTCGAACCATCCCACCGGCCACGGCGCCCGCGTCGACTTCGCGGTGCCGGGCGACGTCGCATCCGCCCTCGAGCGGGCGGCCGCTCGCCACGGTGCGTCGCCGTTCATGGCGATGCACGCCGCCGTCGCGATCCTGCTCTCGCGGGTCGGCGCGAGCGACGACGTCACGATCGGCACGCCGGTCGCCGGGCGCGGCGACCGCGCACTCGACGACCTGATCGGCATGTTCGTCAACACCCTCGTGCTGCGCACCCGCATCGACCCCACCGCGTCCTTCGGCGACCTGTTGCGCGAGGTCCGCGACGTCGACCTCGCGGCCTTCGACCACGCCGACGTGCCGTTCGAACAGCTCGTCGAGGTGCTCGATCCACCGCGCGCCGCGGGCAGGCATCCGCTCTTCCAGGTGATGCTGGCGTTCCAGAACCATTCGTGGCCGTCCTTCGAACTCGGCGGGCTCACCGTCGAACCCCTCGACGGTGGCCTCGACGTCGCCAAGACGGACCTGTCGCTGACGTTCCTGCACGGCTCCGAGGCCGGTGCCGACGGCACGTTGCGCGGTTCGCTCACCTACGCGACCGACGTGTTCGACGCGGCGAGCGCGCACGCCCTCGTCGACCAGCTGTTGCGGGTGCTCACCGCACTCGCGGCGGGCGACGACATCGCGGTCGGCGACCTGCCGGTGTTCTCGGCCGCCGAGGTCGCGGCGGGCATCGACCGGGCCGCGGCGACGGGCGACCCCCGCGACACCCTGCCGGACCTGTTCGCGGCCGCCGCCGCCGCGCACGCCGACCGGCCCGCCCTCACCGGCGACCTCGAAGGACCGGCGGCCGACACGCGTCCGGACACACGCACCTACGCCGAGTTCGCGGGCGACGTGCGCCGCCTGGCCCGGTTCCTGATCGACGCGGGCGTCGGCCCGGACACGCGGGTCGCACTGGCCCTGCGCCGGTCGCCGCGGTTCGTCGTCGCGCTCTACGCGGTCCTCGAAGCGGGCGGCGCATTCGTGCCCGTCGACCCCGACCATCCGAGCGCACGCATCGAACACGTACTCGCGCAGGCCCGTCCGACCCTCGTGCTCACCGAACGGGGACTGCTCGCCGCCGGCGCTGCCGACGGCCTGGAGGTCGTCGAACTCGACGCACTCGACCTGTCCGGCTACGCCGACGGTCCGGTCGTCGGCGCCGAACGGGCCGCGCCGCTGCGCCCCGAACACCTCGCGTACGTGATGTTCACGTCCGGCTCGACGGGTAGGCCGAAGGGCGTCGGCGTGTCCCACGGCGCGGTGGTGCACCAGTTCCGCTGGCTGCAGGACGCGTATCCGCTCACCGCCGACGACCGGTACCTGCTGCGCGGCGTCACCACCTTCGACGCGAGCCTGATCGGTGTGTTCGCGGCGGTCACGGCGGGCGCCGAGATCGTCGTCGCCGTGCCCGACGGGCATCGCGACCCTGCCTACCTGCTGGCCGCGATCGAGCGGAATGCCGTCACGGCAACCGATTTCGTGCCGTCACTGCTCGACGTCGTCGCGGACGAGGCCCGGGACACGGGTGTCGGGCGGAGCCTGCGCCGGGTGTTCACCGGCGGCGAGGCCGTCCCGACGTCGACCGCGGACACGGTGCACGACCGGTTCGGCGCCGAGGTGATCGACGTGTACGGCCCCACCGAGGCCACCATCCAGGTCACCGCGTACCGCTATCGCGGCGACGAGACCACGACCACCCTGCCGATCGGCCTGCCGGTGCCCGGCACCGGCGCGTACGTGCTCGACCACCGGTTGCACCCGGTCGGACCGCGCGTCGCAGGTGAGCTCTATCTGTCGGGCGATCAGCTCGCGCGCGGCTACGTCGGGCGCACCGACCTGACCGCGGACCGGTTCGTCGCGAACCCCTTCGCGCCGGGCGAACGGATGTACCGCACCGGCGATCTCGTCCGCCGCCGTGACGACGGCGTCCTGGAATACCTCGGCCGCACCGATTTCCAGGTCAAGTTCCGCGGCCAGCGCATCGAACTCGGCGAGATCGAAGCGGTGCTGCGCGGCCACGACGCGGTCACCGGCGCGGTCGTCGTCGTGCACCGCGGCGAGAACACCGGCGAGCACCTGGTCGCCTATCTGGTCGGGCGCGACGGCCTCGACGCCGCCGCCGTGCGCCTGTACGCGGGGGAGCGGCTGCCGTCGTACATGGTGCCCAGCGTGGTCACCGCGCTCGACGAGTTCCCGGTCGGCACCAGCGGCAAGATCGATCGCCGCGCGCTGCCCGAGCCCGACTTCTCCATGCCGACCGGCGAATTCGTCGCCCCCGAGACCGACACCGAACTGTCTGTGGCCGCAGTGTTCGCGGAGGTCGTCGGTGTGGCGCGGCTCGGCGCGCACGACTCGTTCTTCGACGTCGGCGGCAACTCGCTGTCGGCGACCAAGGTCGTCGCCCGGTTGCGCGCCGATCACGGCACCGAGCTCGCGGTGCGCGATCTGTTCGACGCGCCGACGGTGCGGGCGCTCGCGGCCCGCATCGACGCGTCGGCGGGCCGGGCGGCGCTGCCCGCGCTCACCGCGGGGGAGCGGCCGGACCGTATCCCGCTCTCGCCCGCGCAGCAGCGCATGTGGTTCCTCAACCAGTTCGATCCGTCGTCACCGGCCTACAACATGCCCGCGGTGCTGCAGTTGCGCGGCGACCTCGACGTGCCGGCGCTCGCGCAGGCCGTGCGGGACGTCACCGCCCGCCACGAGTCGCTGCGCACGTCCTACCCGACGGACGACGACGGCCCGCACCAGCACATCGCGGACACCGGCGTCGACCTCGACCGGCAGCGCGTCGCCGCGGGCGAGCTCGCCGACTCGGTCGCCCGGTTCGTCTCCGCCGGCTTCGACGTGCGCGACGAGATCCCCGTGCGCGTGCGGCTGTTCACCGTCGACGAGACCGAGCACGTGCTCGCGATGGTCGTCCACCACATCACGGGCGACGGCGCGTCGGTCGACCCGCTCGTGCGCGACGTCGCGGTCGCCTACGCGGCGCGCACCCGGTCGGCCGCGCCGACGTGGGAACCGCTGCCCGTCCAGTACGCCGACTACGCGCTGTGGCAACGCCGCGTCCTCGGCGACGACACCGACCCGGAGTCGACCGCGGCCCGCCAGCTCGCGTTCTGGCGGGACCGGCTGGGCGGTCTCCCGGATCGGCTCGACCTGCCCACCGACCGTGCTCGCCCGGCCGTGCCGAGCCACCGCGGCGGCGTCGTCGACTTCACCCTCGACGCCGACGTCACCGCGGCGCTGCGCGGCGTCGTCCGTGCCCACGGCGCCACCGAGTTCATGGGCCTGCACGCCGTTCTCGCGGTCCTCCTGGCCCGGCTGTCGCGCAGCGACGACGTCGCCGTCGGCACCGCGGTCGCCGGCCGCGGCCGCCGCGAACTCGACGACATGGTCGGCATGTTCGTCAACACCCTCGTGTTGCGCACCCCCGTCGATCCCGGCACCGGGTTCGGCGCGGTCCTCGACGCCGTCCGCGCGGCGGACCTCGACGCGTTCGCGCACGCCGACCTGCCCTTCGAGCAGCTCGTCGACGCGCTCGACGTCACCCGTTCGACGTCGCACCACCCGCTGTTCCAGGTCGCGCTCGGCGTCGCCGACGCACCCGCGCGCGCGTTGTCGCTCGGTGACGTCGAGATCGCGCCCGCCCCGGCCGGCGAGCCGATCGCGAAGTTCGACCTGCACCTGACCGTCGAGACCGGCGGCGACCGGTGGGGCGGAACCCTCGTGTACGCACAGGACCTGTTCACCGACGGCACCGCGCAGGCGTTCGTCGACCGGTTCGTGCGGATGCTCGCCGCCGCGGTCGCCGACCCGACGCTGCCGGTGGGCGATCTGCCGCTGCTCGCCGACGGCGAACGCGACGCGCTGCTCTCGCGGCGCGGCGCACCGGATCTCGCGCCGCGCACCCTGCCACAGATCCTCGACGACGCCGCCCGCGTGGACCCGGCCGCGGACGCCGTCCGGTTCGGCGACGACGCCCTGACCTACGGCGAACTCGACGCCCGGTCCAACCAGCTGGCCCGGCTGCTCGTCGACCGCGGTGTCGGCCCGGAGACCGTCGTCGCGCTCGCGCTCGAACGCTCCCTCGACTCGGTCCTCGCGGTGTGGGCCGTCGCCCGCACCGGTGCCGCATTCGTGCCGGTCGACCCCCGGTATCCGCGCGAACGCATCGAGCACATGGTCACCGACTCGGGTGCCACTCTCGGCCTGTCCCGCAGCGACGCACGCGACGCGCTGCCGACGACGCTGCGCTGGATCGACGTCGATGCACCGGACGTGCGGCTGCAGGTGTCCGGCGAGTCGACCGCGCCGCTCGACGACGCCGACCGCATGCGCGGCACCGAACCGGACCAGCCGGCGTACGTGATCTACACGTCGGGCTCGACGGGCAAGCCCAAGGGCGTCGTCGTCACGCACCGCGGCCTGGCCAACCTCGTCGCCGACGAACGCGAACTCCTCTGCGTCGAGAAGAGCTCACGCACACTGCATTTCGCTTCACCGAGCTTCGACGCGTCGGTGTTCGAGATGCTGATGGCGTGGAGCGCGGCGGCGACGATCGTGATCGCCCCGCCCACCGTGTACGGCGGCGACGAGCTCGCCGACCTGCTGCGCCGTCAGCGCGTGACGCACGCGTTCTCCACCCCCGCCGCGCTCGCCTCGGTCGACCCGGACGGGCTCGACCACCTCAGCACGGTCCTCGTCGCAGGCGACGTGTGCCCGCCGGACCTCGTCTCCCGGTGGGCGCCGGGGCGGCGCATGATCAACGCGTACGGCCCGAGCGAGGCGACCATCATGTCCTCGCTCACCCAGCCGCTCGCCGCCGACGCACCGATCTCGATCGGCGGGCCGAGCCGCGGCGTGCACGCGTACGTCCTCGACGCGCGACTGCAGCCGGTTCCGGTGGGGGTGCCGGGCGAGTTGTACGTCGCGGGCCCGGGCCTGGCCCGCGGCTACCTCGGCCGCCAGGCGCTGACCGCCGAGCGGTTCGTCGCGAGCCCGTTCGGCGACGGGGAACGCCTCTACCGCACCGGCGATCTCGTCCGCTGGCGCGCCGACCACGACCTCGACTTCGTCGGCCGCACCGACCACCAGGTCAAGGTGCGTGGGTTCCGCATCGAGCTCGGCGAGATCGACGCCGCGCTGCGTAGCCACCCGGGAGTCGGGTTCGCCACCACCCTCGGGCACGAGGGCGCCGACGGGCACACGCGGCTCGTCGCCTACGTACTCCCGGACGACGCCGAGGCGCCGGTGCTCGACTCGGCCGCCGTCCTCACGACCGTCGCCGACGTGCTGCCGTCGTACATGGTGCCCGCCGCGGTCGTCGTCCTCGACGAACTGCCCCTCACCCCGGCAGGCAAACTCGACCGCGCGAAACTGCCCGAGCCGGTGTTCTCGGGCGCCGAGTACGTCGCGCCGCGCACCGACGCCGAACGAATCGTCGCGGGCATCGTCGCCGACGCGCTCTCCCGCGAACAGGTGGGCGTGCACGACGACTTCTTCGACGTCGGCGGCAACTCGCTGATCGCGACCCAGGTGATCTCGCGTGTCAACTCCGCCTTCGGCACCGACCTCGGGGTGCGGGCCCTGTTCGACCAGCCGACGGTCGAAGCGCTCGCCGCACTGTGCACCGGCGCCGCTGCGCGCGGCACCCGGGCGCCGCTCGTCCCGCAGCCGCGGCCCGCCGCGATCCCGTTGTCGCTCGCGCAGCAACGGATGTGGTTCGTCAACCAGTTCGACACCGCGTCACCGGCCTACAACCTGCCGGTCGCGCTGCGCCTGCGCGGCGAGTTCGACGCCGAGGCGATGCGCGCCGCGCTCGGCGACGTCGTGGCCCGGCACGAGAGCCTGCGCACCGTGTACCCGGACTCCGATTCCGGCCCGCACCAGGTGATCCTGCCGCGCGAGCGCGCCGTCCTGCAGTGGCAGACCGAGGATCTGTCCGCCTCGGCGCCGCTCGATCCGTCGGACCCGGGGGCGGGCGCCGCCGCGGTCGATGCCCGCGTCGCGGCCTTCGTCACCGCCGGCTTCGACGTCACCCACGAGGTGCCACTGCGTGTGCTGTTGCTGCGCGTGTCGCCCGACGAGCACGTCCTCGCGCTCGTCGCCCACCACATCAGCGGCGACGGCTGGTCCCTCGCGCCGCTCGCACGCGACGTGATGATCGCGTACGCGGCCCGCCGCGCGGGCCGCACACCGCAGTGGACGCCGCTGCCGGTGCAGTACGCGGACTACGCACTGTGGCAGCGCGACGTCCTCGGCGACCCCGCCGATCCGACGTCGACGGCCGCGCAGCAGGTGCGGTACTGGACCGGCGCGCTGGGTGGGCTGCCCGAGCGCCTGACCCTGCCCACCGACCGCCCGCACCCGCCGGTCGCCTCGCACCGCGGCGGACACGTCGACTTCCGTGTCCCGGCCGCGCTCGCGCATCGCGTCGGCGACCTCGCCCGGCAGCGTCAGGCGTCGCCGTTCATGGCGGCCTACGCGGCGCTGACCGCACTGCTGCACCGGTGGGGCGGCGACGAGGACATCGCGGTGGGCGCGCCGGTCGCCGGCCGCGGCAACGAAGCACTCGACGATCTCGTCGGCATGTTCGTCAACACCCTCGTGTTGCGTACGCGCATCGACGACGACGCGAGCTTCGCGGATCTGCTCGCCCAGGCCCGCACCGTCGCACTCGACGCATTCGCGCACGCCGAGATCCCCTTCGAGCAGCTCGTCGACGTGCTGAACCCGGCACGCAGCAGCGCGCACCATCCGCTCTTCCAGGTCGCGTTCTCGTTCCACAACCAGGCCCGCGCCGATGCGGAACTCCCCGGCCTGCACGTGTCGGCGCTCGACCTCGAGTCGCCGATCAGCAACTTCGACCTGCACCTGACGCTGTCCGAGGAGGACGACGGCGAACTCGCCGCCCAGTTCGCGTACGCCACCGACGTCTTCGACCATGCGACGGTCGAGGCGCTCGCCCAGCGGTACGTGCGTGTCCTCGAGGCCGTCACCACCGACGCCGACCTCCCGGTCGGCCGCCTCGACATCCTGCTGCCCGGTGAGGCCCGGGCCGTCGTCGAGGACGTCAACGACACCGAGCATGCGCTCGCACTCGACACCGAGCATGCGCTCGCCGGCGACAGCGTGCACACGCTCGCCGACCTCGTGCGCGCGCAGTGCCGCGCGACGCCCGACGCGGTCGCGCTCGTCGAGGACGGCACGGGCACCCGTCTCACCTACCGCGAGTTCGACGCCCGCGTCGACGACCTCGCGGCGCGTCTGGCCGCCACCGGTGTCGGTCCGGACGTGCGGGTCGGTGTCGCGATGCGCCGCTCCCTCGACCTGATGGTCGCGCTGCACGCGGTGCTGCGCGCGGGCGGCGCGTACGTGCCGCTCGACCCCGACCATCCCGCCGACCGCATCGAGTACGTCCTCGACACGGCACGTCCGCTGCTCGTGCTCACCACCGAACGCGACGGGTTCACCGCCCGCTCGGCGGCGGTGCACACCCCGAGGACGCTCGCCGCACCCGCAGCCGACGCCACTGTCGCGGGTCCCGGCCCGGACACCCTCGCGTACGTGCTGTTCACGTCCGGCTCCACCGGACGGCCGAAGGGCGTGGCGGTGCCGCACCGCGCCGTCGTCAACCAGTTGCTGTGGAAGAGTGCGACCTTCGACCTCGGCGTCGGCGACGCGGTGGTGCAGAAGACTCCCGTCACCTTCGACCTGTCGGTGTGGGAGCTGTTCTGGCCGTTGATGTCCGGTGCGACGCTGGTGATCGCGCGCCCCGAGGGGCACGGCGACCCCGCGTACCTCGCCGACCTGATGCGCACGCACCGGGTGAGCGCGGCGCACTTCGTGCCGTCGCTGCTCGACGCGTTCGTCGCGACGCCCGGTGCGGTGGACCAGCCGGCGCTGCGGCTGGTGCTGTGCATCGGTGAAGCGCTGCCTGCGCACACGGCACGACGTTTCCGTGACGCGCACCCGGCCGCGCTGCACAACCTGTACGGGCCCACCGAAGCCGCGGTGTCCGTCACGCACGCGGACGTCGCCGCCGAACCGATGCGCGACCCGGTCGGTATCGGTGTGCCGGAATGGAACACCCGCACCTACGTCCTGGACGCGCATCTCGCACCCGTTCCGGAAGGTGTGGTGGGCGAGCTGTACCTGGGTGGCGTGCAACTCGCCCGCGGCTACTTCGCGCGCCCCGACCTGACGGCCGACCACTTCGTCGCCGACCCGTTCGGGGCACCGGGCTCGCGGCTCTACCGCACCGGCGACCTCGTCCGCTGGTACCGCGACGAGACCGGGGCGCTCGCATTGGACTACGTGGCGCGCGCCGACTTCCAGGTCAAGGTGCGCGGCTTCCGCATCGAGCTCGGCGAGATCGAATCCGCCCTCACCCGCGTGCCCGGCGTCGCGGCCGCCGCCGTCGTCGCGCACGAAGGAGCACACGGCACCGCGCTCGCCGCGTACGTCGCCGGTACGGCCGACACCGGACTCGACGCGGACGCCGTCCGCCGCGCGGCCGCGGCCGAGCTGCCCGGCTACATGGTGCCGGCGACGGTCACCGTGCTCGCCGCGCTACCGCTGTCCGCCAACGGCAAACTCGACCGCAAGGCGCTGCCCGATCCCGCACCCGCCGCGGCCCGCGAGTTCCGTGCGCCGCAGGGCGCGGCCGAGACAGCCGTCGCGGACGTGTTCGCCGACATCCTCGACGTCGAGCGGGTCGGCGCCGACGACGACTTCTTCGACCTCGGCGGCAACTCGCTCGTCGCGACCCGCGTCGTCGCCCGGCTCGGCGCCGCGCTCGGCAAGCGCGTCGAACTACGCACCCTGTTCGAGGCACCGACCGTCGCGCAGCTCGCCGCCGCCGTCGAGGACGCCGACGCCGGGGACGTGCGGGCACCGCTCGTCGCCGCGCCCCGCCCCGCGGCCGTACCGCTGTCGTTCGCACAGCGCCGCATGTGGTTCCTCAACCGGCTCGACCCCAACTCGGCGGCCGAGCACATCCCGGTGGCCGTGCGTCTGAGCGGCACCGTCGACGTCGCCGCGCTGCGCGGTGCGCTCGCCGACGTCGTCGACCGGCACGAGATCCTGCGCACCCGCTACCCGGACTCCGCCGACGGCCCGTACCAGGAGGTGCTCGCGGTCGACGCCGCGCTGCGCGGACCGACCGTCACCGATGTCGACCGCGACACGCTCACCGACACCCTGGCCCGCTTCGCCGGCGCAGGCTTCGACGTCACGAGCGAGGTGCCGATGCGCGTGGCCCTGTACCGCGTCGATCCCACCGAGCACGTGCTGGCGATCGTGGTGCACCACATCGCGGCCGACGGCTTCTCCGTCGCCCCGATGGTGCGCGACGTGATGACCGCGTACACGGCGCGCGTCGTCGGCGAGCAGCCCGCGTGGCTGCCGCTGCCCGTGCAGTACGCGGACTACGCGCTGTGGCAGCGCGACGTCCTCGGCGACGAACACGACGACGCGTCGGTGCTCGGCCGCCAGCTCGGTTACTGGCGCGAGCGCCTCTCGGGCCTGCCCGACCAACTGGACCTGCCTGCCGACCGGCCCAGGCCGCTGCGGCAGTCCTTCGCGGGCGAACACGTCGACGTCACCGTCCCGGCCGAGGTCTACCGCGCCCTCGCCGCGTACGGCCGTGGCCGCGGCGCCTCGACGTTCATGGTCGTGCACGCGGCCGTCGCGGTCCTGCTCGCCCGGCTCGCCGGCACCGACGACGTCGCCGTCGGCACCCCCGTCGCCGGCCGCGGCGAAGCCGCGCTCGACGACCTGATCGGCATGTTCGTCAACACGCTCGTGTTGCGGGCGGCCGTCGACCCGGCCGCGTCCTTCGACGAGCTCGTCGGCGACGTCGCGGCGGGCGATCTCGCGGCCTTCGCGCACGCCGACGTCCCGTTCGAACGGCTCGTCGACGTGCTCGACCCGCCGCGCTCGACCGGGCGGCATCCGCTGTTCCAGGTGATGCTCACCTTCCAGAACCACGAGCAACCGCCGCTCGAGCTGCCCGACCTCACGGTGTCCGCGGTCGCACCGCCGATCGAACCCGCCCAGTTCGACCTGCAGATCACCGTCGCCGACGCGGCGGCCGCGACCACCGGCGACGTCGCGATCCGATTCACCTACGCGACCGACCTGTTCGACGCCGACACCGTGACCCGGTTCGCGTCCTATCTCGTGCGGATCCTCACCGGCGTCGCCGACGACCCGCACCGCGCCATCGGCGACCTGCCGCTCGATCCCGCGGTCGCACCGGCGCGCGGCGCAACCGTCCCGGACACCGGTGACACGCTGGTGTCGCTGCTCGAGCGGCAGTGTGCCGCGGCCCCCGACGCACTCGCGGTCGTCGACGACGACACCGGTCTCCGGCTCACCTACGCCGAGTTCACGGCGCGCGTGCACCGGCTCACCCGCGTCCTCGTCGACTATTGTGCGTGCCCGGGCACGGTGGTCGGGATCGCGATGCACCGGTCGGTCGACATGCTCGTCGCGATCCACGCCTCGGTCGCCGCCGGCGCCGCATACCTCCCGCTCGACCCGGGGCATCCCCGGGAACGGCTCGAGTACGTCCTCGACACCGCCGCGCCGCTCGTCGTCCTCACCCGCGGCCGCGACGGCGCCGACCTGCCGGACGGCCAGATCACCGTCGACCTCGACACCGCCGACCACACCGCCTACCCGGACGGTCCGCTCGGCGACGACGAACGCATCCTGCCCGCACCGCAGGACACGGCCTACGTGCTGTTCACCTCCGGCTCGACCGGCAGGCCCAAGGGCGTCGCCGTCGCGCACGACGCGATCGTCAACCGACTGCGATGGATGCAGCACGAGTACCCGCTCGCCGCCGACGACGTCGTCGTGCAGAAGACACCCGTCACCTTCGACGTGTCGGTGTGGGAGTTGTTCTGGCCGTTGCAGACCGGCGCGAGCGTCGTGCTCGCCGCACCCGGCGGGCACCGCGACCCGGAGTACCTGACCGCCCTGATTGCACGGCACCGCGTCACCACCGCGCACTTCGTGCCGTCGATGCTGTCGGTGTTCACCGCCGTCGCCGACCGCGACCGGTGCGCGAGCCTGCGCCACGTGTTCTGCTCCGGCGAGGCGCTCGGCACCAGCCAGACCGCCGACTTCCGCAGGGTCTCCGACGCCGACCTGCACAACCTGTACGGCCCGACCGAAGCGGCCGTCGACGTCACCTACTGGGCGACCTCGGACCGGGACGGTGCGACGGTCCCGATCGGGCGGCCCGTGTGGAACACGGGCCTGCACGTCCTCGACACACGGCTGCACGAGGTACCCGTCGGCGTCGTCGGCGAGCTGTACCTCGAGGGCGTCCAACTCGCGCAGGGCTATGTCGGGCGCACCGCGCTCACCGCGGAACGGTTCGTCGCCTGCCCCGGCGGCGACGGCACCCGCCTCTACCGCACCGGCGATCTCGTGCGGCGCCGCAGCGACGGCGCACTCGAATACCTGGGCCGCAGCGACTTCCAGGTCAAGCTGCGCGGGCAGCGGCTCGAACTCGGTGAGATCGAGCACGCCCTGCGTGAGCAGCCGTCCGTCGCCGACGCCGTCGTCGCCGTGCACACCGACGCCTCCGCGGGGCAGACCCTCGTCGCGTACGTCGTGCCGACCGGCGCCCCGCAGGAGGGCGATCTGCAGTCGCAGCTCGGCAGGCGACTGCCGTCGTACATGGTGCCGACGTGGTACGTCGAACTCGACCGGCTGCCGCTCACCGCGAACGGCAAACTCGACCGCGGCGCGCTGCCGGCACCGGTCACCACGGTCGCCGACACGGAGTACGTCGCGCCGCGCACACGCACCGAACTCGCGGTGTCGGCCGCGTTCGCCGAGGTCACCGGGGCCGACCGGGTCGGCTTGCTCGACAACTTCTTCGAGCTCGGCGGCAACTCGCTGTCGGCCACCCGCACCGTCGCGCGCCTGTCCCGCGAGTTCGACACGCCGGTGCCCCTGCAGTGGATGTTCACCGAACCCACCACGCAGGCGCTCGCCGACCGCATCGACCGCGCGATGGACGCGGGAGCCCTCGGCGGCGACAGCGCTGTCGACGTGCTGTTGCCGATCCGCCCGGCCGGCGCCGACATCCCGCTGTTCTGTGTGCACCCGTTTGTGGGCCTGTCGTGGGCGTACGCGCCCCTCGCCCGGACCCTGCCGCGCACGACACCGGTGTTCGGTCTGCAGTCGCCCGCGCTCTCGGGGGCGCAGGCGCCGCAGTCGATCCGCGAGTACGCGGCACGGTACGTGCGCGAGATCCGCAGCGTGCAACCGCACGGCCCGTACAAGCTGCTCGGCTGGTCGTTCGGCGGGGTCGTCGCACACGAGATGGCGGTGCAGTTGCAGGAGGCGGGCGAACGCGTCGAGGTCCTCGCGGTTCTCGACAGCTATGTCGACGTCGATCGCGGTGCGGTCGACCCGACCGCGGTGTCGGCGCAGACGCTGCTGCCGAGCCTCGGTGTCGCCGACACCGGCGGCTTCGACGGTCTGCTCGCGCGGGCATCGGACACCGGCACGTTCGACGCCGACGCGGCCGCCGCGGCGCTGCAGGGGACCGAGGGCCCGCTGGCGATGTTCGACGCCACGCAGCTCGCCGGCCTGTACGCGACCGCGTCCGGGTCGGCGGCCGTCCTCGACGCGCACCGGCCGCGCCGGTTCGACGGGACGATGGTGTTCTTCACCGCGGCCCGCGACGAGCACCCGGACCCGGCGCTCACGTGGGAGCCGTACGTCGACTCGTTCGTCGAGCATCGTGTCGACGCCGACCACTGGTCGATGGCCGAACCCGCGGCCCTCGCCGTGGTGTCGGACGAGCTCGCCCGCACGACGGCGCAGAACGGGCCGGTCGTGGGGGAGGACCACGCAGGAAACCTGCCCGTGTGAGCGCACCCCGTGAGTGACCAGAGCGTGCGGAGACTCGCACAGTACTCACGAGGGAAAAGCGGCTCGCGAACGCACAGCGCCGCCCCGGAGAACCGGGGCGGCGCTGTGCGTTCGAGTGTGCGGGGGAGTCAGGCTCCGCGGCGCTTGGCCTTGAGCAGGTCGAGCCGTTCCTTGAGCAGCTCCTCGAGCTCGTCGGTGGAGCGGCGCTCGAGCAGCATGTCCCAGTGCGTGCGCGGCGGCTTGACCTTCTTCGCCTCGGGTGCGGCGCCCTCGACGAGGGTGCCCTCGAGACCGTTGCGGCACATCCACGTGCCGGGGATCTCGGCCTCGTCGGCGAACGGAATGTCGAAGACCTCGCCGTTGTCGCAGCGGTACCGGGCGACTCGCCGGGGTGCGAGGTCGTGGTCGCGGTCGGTCTCGTAACTGACCGCACCGAGTCGGCTACCTCGAAGTACGCGATCTGCCATGGTGATGTCCTCTCCTCGATCGACTCCGCGCGACCGTGCCGGAGGCGAAATCACGCGTTCACATCCGGGTACAACGCGGCACGACCGCGAAAGGTTCCCGCTGTCGGCCTCCGGCCTGGTTCTCTGCCCGACCATGGTACCCACGCGACCCGCGCCGGACACCCGTGGCCCGGGTACGTGTGCGGTGCCGGCGGCGCCACTAGTGTCGTTGTCCGTGTCCACCTCATCGCAACAGCTCGAGCCGCCGGAGCAGTCGGGGCGGTCCCGTTCCCCGCGGCGTCTCGACGCGTGCCTGTGGTGCGGCCGGGAAGTGCCCGACGCCGGCAGCGGCAGGCGCAGGCGCTACTGCAGGCAGTCGTGCAGGCAGCGTGCGTACGAGCAACGCACTGCCGTCAAGGGCAGCGCCTTCCCGGACGACGCGGTGGTGCTGACCGCCGAGGAGGCGTCGGCGCTCGTGGACCGCGCGTTCGAGGTGCGGTGCGCGGCGGAGGACGTGGCGACCGCCTTGAGTGAGGGCGCCCCGCACGCCGACCTCGAGGCGCTGTGCCGGGACCTGGTGCAGCTCGCGCGTGACGCCGAGCGGCTGCGCTGACCACTCCCTCGTACTGCAGCCCCCTGGCCTCAGCGTGCGAGCGGACGGTAGAACACCAGCCCGTTGCCCTTGTTGTCGTAGACCACCGCACGCCGCTCGTGAGCGTCGTCGTACGGACCCTGCACGATCCCGCCGCCCGACTCCTCGACGGCCTTCGCCGCCGCGTCGACGTCCGCGGTCTTGATGCCGACGACCACCTGCCCGTGGATCGGATGGTCGACCGCCGTCGCGAGCGCGAAGGTGATCGCACCACCGTCGAGTGCCGCGAAATGCGTGCCGTCGCGGAACTTCAGCGGCATACCCAGGGTTTCGCTGTAGAACCCGATCGATTCGTCCAGATCGTCTGTCGACAGGATGATCATCTTCACTTCGTGGTCGCTCACGAATTCCTCCTCCGGTCCGCACGTACCTTCAGACTAGGCCCCTGGGCCCGAGCCGGCCGTGCGATCCGCGGTCAACCGGCCACCGAGATCCGCGCCGACCCCGAGCGAGGCACCCAGCCGGCCGATCGCCGAACAATCCTGTACGACAGGAGCGTTCGCGGCGAATTCGGCCACATCGCGCATCATGCCGTCGCCGCCCGGGACGGCCTCGTGCCGCACGATCGCCGTCCACGTCTCGAGGTCGCTCGCGGTGAACTCGTCGACGCCGACGGCGAGCAGGTCGAGCAGACGGTCGCGCTCGGCGGCGCCGAGGGAGTCGAACACCATCGTGAGCAGCTCTCCCGCGAGCGACCCGTGGCACAACTCGTCACGACGGTGGACGGCGACCGTGGACCGGTTCACCGGTTGCAGGCGTTCGTCGCCGGTGAGCAGCCCGAGGTACGCGCTGATCGACGTCTCCGCCACCGTCGCGTACGCGAAACGGACGAGTGCCGCCGCACGCGGGTCGGCGGCGGCCGCGACGGCGGCATCGTGGGCACGCACGGTGCGCCCGTGCGGCAGGACCGCGTCGGGCAGCGACCAGCCCCTCCTGCGCCGGGTCAACGCGTTCGCATTCTGGTGCATCAGCGTGTGGTACTGCTCGTCGACCATCGCCTGCATCACCCCGATCGTCGTGGTGTCGCCGGGACCGAGGCCGAACACGTCGGACGTGATCACGCCGAATCCCGGGTTCACCACGTACTGCTCGATGTCGACGACGCTCTTGTTGTAGGCGATCCACGCCCACGCACGGAGGCGGGCACGCCGTTCCTCGTCGAGGGCGTCGTACCGGGGGTGCGTGCGGAACGGCATCAGCGACTCGGGATAGTCGTCGCGATCCGGATCGAACAGCTCGTCGAGGTCCGGTTCCTTCTTCTTGACCGCCGCCCGGCGCGGCCACGACCGGGACAACCCGCGGATCACGGCGTTCTCGACGGGATCGGCCGGATCGTGGGCGGGCAGCGGCGGCGCCTGCAGCGGCGCGAGACCGTCGGGCGGACCGACGGACCGGGCCGCACGCCCCCGCGTGTTCATCCGGGCTCCGTTCCCGCCGTGAGCGGGGCGTCAGCGGTCGGTATCGCCGACACGACACGCGCCCCCACGAGACGATCCTGTTCGAGATCGGGAGACAACGCGGCGCGGGCGCGGGCCGTGAGCGCCGTGAACTCGTGCGGGGGTGCGGCGGCGGCCGCGTCGAGCTCGTCGAGCGCGCGCCGCAACGCGCGGCGAGCCTGCGCCGCATACGGATTGGCAACCTGAATGTCGCGGTACACGGCCGGTTCCCCCGACGCCACCCGGGCCGCGACCGCGCGCAACACCCGATGCGGCGGGGGAGCGGTCGCGGGTGCCGCCCCGGCCGCGTCGAGTTCGCCCAGTGCGAGCGCGAAGGCGAGAACGCTCGCGTGGGGGAGGGTCTGGGTCGCCGCCGCGAGGCGGTCGTGCTCGGCCGCACCTCGCCGCTCGATGCGGGCCCCGCCGCGCGCGAGCGCGCCGAGGAACGCCTCGACACCGCTCCCGGCACGGTGCACGGTCGCCACGACCGGCCGGCCCGCCATCGCCAGAGCAGGCGCGAACATCGGGTTCACCCCCAGCGCGGGCCGCCGCCACGACGCCAGCGCGGCAGCGATCCCCGATTTCACCGACAGCGTTTCGACGAGCACCGTGTCGGGCGCCAGCAGCTCGTCGAGGACCGGGAGAGCGTCGATCGCGACGTGCTCCGGTACCGCGAGAACGACCGCTCCGGCCGCACCCAGCGCGTGCGCGAGCTCGGCGGCCGGAGCGGTGACGTCGCCCCGCAGTGTGCCGGCGGGTCCGCCGGCACGGTCCACGATCTGCACGTGCCTGCCGTCGTCCACGAGCGCCTGCGCGACCATCGCGCCGACGGCTCCCCGGCCGCCGACGACGACGGCCCGATCCGTGGCGGCACCCATCAGCGACTCCCGTCGATGAGCAGCGGCGAGACGTCCGTGTCGGCGAGGCACCGGCGCATCGCGACCGCCTTGACGAAGGTTTCGTCGAGCTCGTCGCCGGGGTCGGACAGGGCGACGATCGCGCCGCCGATGCCGAAGGTGACCGCGCGGTCGGTGGCGACCATGGTCCGGATCACGATCGACAGATCGACGGTGCCGGTCAGCGACAGATAACCCAGGGCGCCCGAGTACACGCCCCGTGGACCCGCCTCCAGCTCGTCGAGGATCTCCATCGTGCGCAGCTTCGGTGCGCCGGTCATCGAGCCGCCCGGAAAGGCGGCGCGCACACAGTCCACCGCGCTCACGTCGGCTCGCGGAATCCCACGCACCGTGGACACGAGTTGGTGCACCGCGGAATAGGTTTCGACGTCGAACAGCGTCGGCACGTGCACCGACCCCGGCACGCACACCCGCGACAGGTCGTTGCGCACCAGGTCGACGATCATGAGATTCTCCGACCGGTCCTTCTCGCTGGCCCGCAACTGGTCCCGGAGAGCCCGGTCCTCGGCGTCGTTCGCGCCGCGCGGCCGGGTGCCCTTGATCGGTTTCGATTCCACCACCCCGTCCGTCCCGATCCGCAGGAACCGTTCCGGCGACGCACTGAGCACCGACATCCCGGGAAACCGCAGTAGAGCGCTGTACGGGGTGGGGCTCAGGGCGCGCAGTGCCCGGTAGGTGCGCAGCGAGTCGATACTGCCGTCGACGGTCGCGGAGTTCGTCAGGCACACCTCGTAGGTCTCGCCGCGGCGGATCTCGCCGAGGCACCGGCCGATCAGGTGGAGATAGTCCTGCGGGTCGTGGCGCACGCGGATCGTCGGGTCCCGCGCGTCGCGGCGCAGCGGTGGCGGTGCGGTGGCCGGTGGCGCGTCGTCCACGACGGAGGCGAGGGCGGCCGCGGTCTGCTCGAACCAGGCGACATTCGCCGGTTCGTCGACGTGTTCCCCGAGCGCGAGGAGATGGCAGCATCCGGCCTCGTGGTCGAGCACGACGGCCCGGTCGGCGAACACCAGCGCCGCGTCGTCGACGGGCGAGTGGTGCACGAGGGCGCCACCGACATCGGCTTTGAGCTCGTATCCGAGGTAACCGACGTACCCGAGACCGAATGCGAACGGCAGGTCCTCACGCGGCTCGAGGTGTCGCTCGCGCAGCCGGCGGTCGAGATGGTCGAACAGGGTCCGGTGGTACTCGGCGAGGGTGCCGTCGGCGCGGCGTTCGCGGACCACCGTCGCCGCGACGTCGTAGGTGACGAACTCGGCACGCGGACCGGACGCGTCGCCCATCACCGTGAACCGGGACTGCTGCTCCCGCGCGCAGCTGCCGTCGAGCAGAAAGCTGTGCGGGTCGGCGGCGAACAACGCTTCGTACGCTGCGTGCGGATCGGGCCGGCACGCCAGCACCCGCGTGTCGAGCACGTAGCGCGGCGCGCCGCGCGCAGGAGCGGGCGCGGCCACCGAGATGTGCGTCCGGCGGCGAGGTGTGGCGTCGCGGAAATTGGTCAGCAACTCGGCGCCGTACTCGCTGCCGATGGACTCCGGATGGAACTGCACGCCCCACAGGGGCCTGTCCCGGTGCGCCACCGCCATCGGCAGCCCGTCCGCGGTCCACGCGAGCGCCTCGAGTTCCTCGGGAATCGCGTCCGCGACGAGCGAGTGATAGCGCACCGCGGTGAACGGCGACGGTATCCCGTCGAACAGGCCCGTGCCCCGGTGCACGATCGAACTCGTGCGGCCGTGCACCGGCTGCGGCGCACGCACGATCGAGGAACCGCATGCATGGCACAGCCCCTGATGGCCGAGACACACGCCGAGAACCGGGAGTTCGCTCTCGCGCAGGACGCGCGCGCTGACGCCGAAGTCGCGCGCACGGTCGGGCCTGCCCGGCCCGGGGGAGATCACGACGTTGTCGACGTCGGTCCACGGGAGTTCGTGCCACGGAGCATCGTTGGTGACGACGATCGGCGCGAGCCCCTCGACGCGGGCGAGCAGGCTGTACAGGTTGTAGGTGAACGAATCGAAGTTGTCGACGAGCAGCGTACGGATCGGTGGCGGCGCCATGGCGGCCTCAACTCCGAGTGCCGCCGGGCCGGGCGTCGTCGACGATCCGGTCCTCGACGCGGCACGCCTCGTCGATCAGCAGGTCGTACAACGCCCGCACGAACTCGGCGGAGAGCCCGTGGCGATCGGCGTATTCGCGCGCACGGTGGTGCACGGTCCGCATCCGGCCCGGCTGCACGACCGCGATGGCGTGCTGTCGCTTGACCTGGGCGACGCGCGCGCACAACAGCATACGGTCGCGGATGTCGTCGAGCAGGGCCCGATCGACGCGGTCGAGTTGCGCACGCAACTCCTCGAGCGTCGCCTCGATGTCCGGCCCACCGACACGCGCTGGTGCCGAGGACGTCTCGTCGATCACTGTCTTGCTGTCGTCCACGTCTGCTCCCCGTGTGGTGGGTGCCGTGCCGGTGATGTGCGGAGCGATGCCGAGTCGTGGCGGACCGGGCATCGACGAGTCGCTCCCCGAAGGGGGCGGCCGGAGTGGATGTACTCATGATGGCACGCACCCCTCCGGCACTGCGGCGGTTCACGGTCGTCGCCGAGCGAATGTGGCGCGCGCCCGGCAAGAGCGCACATGTTTATCTCGCGACTCACCTCGAATTCGTTACGCGCGATTTTCTTGGTGGTGCGTCCGTGTCACAAAAAAATGGCATCCAGTGCAGCGAAATAGGTATTCGAAATTCTGGTGCGGACGCGCTACCAAGAATGGCGTTCTGCACGCACCGACTGTTTCGTCAGGCGAAGAATCCTCCCATCGTGTACACGACCTGGCAGAACGCCCCGTTCGCGTAGCGGATCGACCCGAACACCGCGGCCATGACCGCGCCGGGCCCGCTGTCGACGGTCGCCGTCAGATGTGGCCCCGCCGCGTCGAGGGTGCCGATTCCGCCGCGCAGGTTCTCGACGTTGAGCCACACGAGAGTCATCGACGAGTCGGCGATCGGTACGTCGATCGTCCGGTCGACGAACACCTGGATCGAGCCGAGCGGGACGCTGTCGTGCGGACCGGGATGCACCCAGGCGGTGGTCTGTGCGTACGGAACGACACCACCGCCGCACCCAGGTCCGACGGTCGGCGCGGGCATGAACGGCTGCGGCACGTTCTTCGGCGGGGGAGCGAACGGATCGACCGACCCCGATCCGGCCAGGAGTCGTTCGACCGCGTCCGCCGCCTCCGGGGACTGCGCGCTCGCGGCAGCCCGCAGGTCGTCGAGCGGCAGTCCCGGCGGCGCGGCGGGTTCGGCCGCCCCGACGGCCGGAGCGGCGACGGCAAGGGCCACGGCGAGCGGCGCGACCATCCGCCGGGCGAGCGTGCGGGCAGTGCTGTGACGGGGCATAAGTTGTCTCCTTCGAAGAAATGCGAATGCGCACCCGAGCCGAATGTCACGGTGATAATTCGGCAGCGGCCGGCAAAACGGGTGTCCACCCCGACCGAATTGTCCGGATCGCCGATTCTCGGGCGAGACCGATATTGCGTGATGCCGATTGTTCCAGCCCACCGTCCGGCGGGTCAGAGTTTTTCGCCGTTCTTTCTCGACTACGGCGAAAAGCGACGGAAAGTGCTCTAGGTTGAGAATTGGCGTCCGGAGCATCTGCCGGCATCACCCACGGCCGGTCCCGGTCGCGAAAGCCCCCGGCTCGGCACAGGACGACGACACGACGCGGCGTCGGGGCGCGCCGGCCACGGCCAGCAGCATCGTTCCCCGGAGAGATACATGTCGTTGCGAGATCGTCGCACTCTGCCCACAGATGCCTTCCCGCTCTCGTCCGCACAGCGGTCGATCTGGTTTGCCCAGCAACTCGCCCCCGACGTCCCGATCTGCATCGCCCAGTACGTCGATCTGCGAGGCGATCTCGACGTCGAACTGCTGCAGACCGTCGCACGCACTGCGGGCGGCGAGTTCCAGTCCGCCTTCCTCCGGGTCGTCGACGTCGACGGAGACCCACACCAGTTCGTCGACCCGTCGCTGGCGCGCGGACGCATCGAGGTCCTCGACTTCCGCGACGAACCGGAACCGATGCGGGCCGCAACCGACTGGATGCACGCCGACTACGCCCGGCCCGTGGACCTCGCCGCCGACCCGCTGGTGAACATGACCCTGCTGCGCGTCGCCGCCGACCGGTACCTCTGGTACACCCGCATCCACCACGTCGCGCTCGACGGCTACGCCGCGATGACGATGGTCAACCGCGTCGCCGAGCTGTACACGGCGGCGATCCGCGGCGACGAGCCGGCTCCGGCGCGTGCGGCGGATCTGCCGACCCTCTACGAGTGGGACCGCTCCTACCGCGACTCCGACCGCTACACGGCCGACCGCGACTACTGGCTCGGACGCGTCGCCGGCCTCGAGGACGGCAGCACCCTCGCCCGTCGCGACGGCCCCGCCCGCGCTCACGACGTGCTCCACGGTGCGGCACTGCCCGACGAGGTGGTCCGCACGCTCACCGGCGCCGGTGACGAACCGGGCTCCTCGGCGAGCGCTACCGTCGTCGCGGCCTTCGCCTGCTATCTCGCGCGAATGACCGGGCGCGAGGACGTCGTGGTCAACCTCCCGGTGTCCGCACGCACCACCGCGACGGTGCGCCGCTCGGGCGGCATGCTCGTCAACACTGCGCCGCTGCACCTGCACGTCGACCCGCACGACACCCGCGGCGAGCTGACTCGGCGCGTACTGCTCGAGCTGACCGGTGCGCTGCGGCACCAGCGTTACAGCCTCGAGGACCTCCGGCGGGAGAGCGGCGCCGCGGACGACCCGCACCGCTATTCGGGACCGATGATCAACGTGATGCTGTTCCGGCAGCAGATCGAACTCGGCGATCTGCGCGGCGAGTTCCACATCATGACCTCGGGTCCGGTCGAGGACCTGCTGGTCAACATCTATCAGAGCGGGAACCCGGCACACACCTTCGTCGACTTCCGTGGGAACCCGAACCGATACGACCTCGACGAACTCCGTGAGCACCACCGGCATTTCGTCGCACTGCTCGACGAGTTCGTCCATGCACCCGACGACGCCCGCATCGACCGGATCGATCCCGCCACCGTCGAACTCGGCAGACGTCGCACGCGCGCCGCCGCCGCTGCCGCATTCTGGGACGACATGCTCACCGACGCTCCCGACGCGCCGCGCCTGCCCCGCTCCGCCGCACCCGACCGTCCCGAATGCGACAGCACAGCAACGGAATTCGATATCGACCTGGCAGTCGATCCGACGGCACTCGCTGCGCTGGTCGACGACCCCGGACACGGCGCGGGCGACGCCCTGTTCGTCGCCGTGCACGCCGCCCTCACCGTCGTGGTGTCGCGACTGACCGCAACCACCGACACCGTCGTAGGCAGGCCGTCCGCCACGGCCGTCCTGCCGCTGCGTGTGCTCGTCGATCCTGCCGAACCGTTCGCCCGATACCTCGAACGGGTGGACGCCCTCGACCGCGCGGTGGCCGCGCACGCGGGCCTCACGACCGACGGTCCGGCAGCAGCAGCCGGACGCGCGGTGCCCGTCGTGCTCACCGAGACCGACCCGCCTGCGCACCTGAGCGCGCCACTCGTCCTGCACGTCACCGCCGACCCGGACCGGTTGCATGTGCGCGCCGTCCGCAGACCCGCCGACGTCGACGCCGCCACCGCGACCGACCTCGTCGACCGGCTCGCCCGGGTCCTGGCCGCCGTCCTCACCGATCCCCGGACCGCGGTCGGGGACCTGCCGGTGACCGGGCCGGACGAACCGCACGGCCTGCTGCCCGCCCGCGGCGGCGACCAGGTCCCCGCACGCACACTCGTGGAGCTGCTCACCGGCGCCGTGTCGAGCGCGCCCGATGCGCCTGCCGTCGCCTGCGAGGGCCGCGTACTGAGCTACCGCGAGCTCGACGACCGGTCGACCCGGCTCGCGCGGGTACTCCTCGACCTGGGCGCCGGACCCGAACGCTTCGTCGCGATCGCGCTCGGCCGCTCGATCGACTCGGTGGTGGCGACCTGGGCCGTCGCCAAGACCGGTGCCGCCTTCGTGCCCGTCGACCCGTCCTACCCCGCCGACCGGATCCGCTACATGCTCGGCGACTGCGGGGCGCTGGTGGGGATCACCGTCACCGGCACCGACCTGCCCGACACCGTCCCGTGGCTCGTGCTCGACGAGCCGACGACCGCTGCGCGGGTCGAGCAGGCCGAGGCGCGTCCCGTCACCGACACCGACCGCACCACGCCACTACGCGTCGACCACGTCGCCTACGTGATCTACACCTCCGGCTCGACCGGCAGGCCCAAGGGGGTCGTCGTTCCGCACCGTGGGCTCGCCGACCTGTTCGCGACCGTGCACGAGCGGCTCGCGCCGACAGCGCAGTCGCGGGTGTCGCAGTTCTCGTCGCCGAGCTTCGACGCGTCGATCTACGAGTACATGACCGCCTTCGGGAGCGGCGGCACCCTCGTGGTGATCCCGGCACACGTGTACGGGGGCCCGGAACTGGCGCGGCTGCTGCGCAGCGAACGGATCACGCACGCGTTCTCGACGCCGGGGGCGCTCGCATCCGTCGATCCGACCGGCGTCGACTGCGGGGCCGTCACCGTCGCGGGCGACGCGTGCACCCCCGAACTCGCCGCCCGGTGGGCACCGGGCAGGCGGATGATCAACGCCTACGGGCCGACCGAGACGACGATCGTCGTCAACATCGGCGAACCTCTCGTGCCGGGCGAGACCGTCACCATCGGCCGTCCTGTCCGTGGCGTCACCGAGACCGTCCTCGACGGCCGCCTGCATCCGGTCCCGCGCGTCGCGCCGGGGGAGCTGTACGTCGGCGGCCCGGGCGTCACCCGCGGCTACCTCGACCGTCCTGCGCTCACGGCGACCCGCTTCGTCGCCGACCCGTACGGCCCACCCGGCAGCCGCATGTACCGCACCGGCGACGTGGTCCGCTGGCACGGCGACACCATCGAATACGTCGGGCGCAGCGACTTCCAGGTGAAGGTGCGCGGCTTCCGTGTCGAGCTCGGCGAGATCGACACGGCGCTCACCGAACACGACACCGTCGCCTTCGCCGCGACGCTCGGGCGCACCGGCCCGGCCGGTGACCAGATCCTGGTGTCGTACGTGCTCGCCGACGCCGGCCGCACGCTCGACACGGCGGCCTTGCTCGAACACGTCCGCGACCGGTTGCCCGCCCACATGGTCCCCGCCGCGCTCGTGGAGATCGACGAGATCCCCCTGACCCCGGTCGGCAAGGTCGACCGCCGCGCCCTGCCTGCCCCCGTGTTCGCCGGTTCCGGTGGCCTCGAGCCCGTCGACGACCTGGAACACGCCGACGACCTGGAACACGCCGTCGCCGGGGTGTTCCGCGACCAGCTCGGCATCGACCGGGTCGGCCGCGACGACAGCTTCTTCGACCTCGGCGGCAACTCGCTGATCGCGACGCGGGTACTCGCCCGCGTCAACGCCGTCGCAGGCACCGATCTCGGTGTGCGGATCCTGTTCGACGCTCCGACCGTGCGCACTCTCACTGCTCGCCTGCGCGAGGCGGCGACCGGCTCCCGCCCCACCCTGCAGGCGCGTCCCCGGCCCGAGCACATCCCGGTGTCCGCAGCACAGCGGCGCCTGTGGTTCATCGACCAACTCGACCCGGCCTCCGCCGCCTACAACGTGCCCGCCGCGATCCGGTTGCGGGGGCGGCTGGACACCGCCGCGCTCGCGGCGGCCGTGCACGATGTCCTCGACCGGCACGAAGCGTTGCGCACCGTGTACCCGGCGACTCCGTCCGGACCGGTCCAACGGGTGCTGCCCGTCGACGCGCTTCGCGACCGGGACGTGCAGGCCTCGGCCTCGGCCGAGGCGATCAGCGCGGACGCCCTGCCCCACGCGATCAGCGCGTGCGTCGGTGCCGGCTTCGACGTGACCGCCGACCCGCCGGTACGCTTGCGCGTGTTCGAGATCGCCCCCGACGACCACGTGCTCGTCGTCGTGCTGCACCACATCGCCGCCGACGGAGCCTCGCTCGCACCGTTGGCCCGGGACCTGACGAGCGCCTACGACGCACGCGCCCGTGGTGAAACACCTTCCTGGACAGCACTTCCGGTGCAGTACATCGACTACTCACTGTGGTTCGACGAGCTGCTCGGCGACCCTCGTGACCCCGCCTCGCGCGCCGGCCGGCAACTCGACTACTGGCGCACCCGTCTCGCCGGCGCACCGGACCTGCTGTCGCTGCCGACGGACCGGCCGCGGCCACCGCAACAGTCCTTCCGCGGCGCGGGCGTCCCGATCGAGATCGGCCCCGAGCTGTATCGCCGGATCGAGGCCGTCGCGCACACGCACGGGACCACCGAGTTCATGGTCGTGCACGCAGCGCTCGTCGCGCTGCTCGGCAGGCTGTCGGGGGACCGCGACATCACGATCGGCACACCCGTGTCCGGCAGGGGCGAGAGCGCACTCGACGACCTCGTCGGCATGTTCGTCAACACCGTCGCCCTGCGCACCCACGTAGCGGCCGACGGCGGATTCGGCGCACTGCTCGCTCACGTCCGCGACGACGACATCGCCGCCTTCGCGCACGCCGACCTGCCGTTCGACGTGGTCGCCGACGAACTCGCACACGACCGCTCAGCCGCGTACTCGCCGCTGTTCCAGGTGATGCTCGCCTTCCAGAACACCGACCACGCCCATCTGGAACTTCCCGGCCTCGCCGTCGACATCGCCGAGGTCGACACCGGCACCACCAAGTTCGACCTTCACCTGCAGCTGGCGCAGACCGCGACCGGCGACGGCGCCACCGCATTGACCGGGACACTGTCGTACGCGACCGACCTGTTCGACTCCGCCACCGCCGCCACCCTCGCCGGCCGCTTCGTGCAGCTGCTCGACGCCGCGACCGCCGACCCCGACCGTCCCGTCGGGGATCTCGCACTGCTCACCGCCGACGAACGCACCCGGGTGCTGTACGAGTGGAATGCGCACGCAGCCCCGACCGTCCACGCGACCCTCGCCGACCTGTTCGCCACGCAGGCCGCGGCGACCCCGCATGCGCCCGCCGTCGTCGCGGACGGACGGAGCCTCGACTACGACGAGTTCGACGCGGCCACCAACCGGCTCGCCCGCGTCCTGCTCCGCCGCGGCGCCGGCCCCGACACCGTCGTCGGGCTCGCCGCCTCGCGTTCGCTCGAACTGCTCGTCGGGATGTACGCGATCGTCAAGGCAGGTGCCGCCTATCTACCGCTCGACCCCGACCACCCCGCCGACCGGACCCGGTACGTCCTCGACGACGCCCGGCCGCTGCTCGTGCTCACCACCAGCGCGGACGCGCACATGCTGCCCGACGACGTGCCCGCCCTGCGTCTCGACACGCTCGACACCGGAGCCGAATCCGCGGCCCCGCTCACTGCTGCCGAGCGCCCCGCACCCGGCCCGTACACGCTCGCCTACGTGCTCTACACGTCCGGCTCGACCGGCAGGCCGAAAGGTGTCGCCGTGCCGCACGGCGCGATCGTCAACCGGCTGCGCTGGATGCAGCACACGTACCCCATCGACGGTGCGGACACCGTGCTGCAGAAGACGCCCGCGACCTTCGACGTGTCGGTGTGGGAGTTCTTCTGGCCGCTGCAGACCGGCGCGCGGCTCGTCCTCGCCGCGCCCGGCGGACACCGTGACCCCGACTACCTGATCCGCGTCGTCGACGAGCAGCGCGTGAGCGTCGTGCACTTCGTCCCGTCGATGCTCGCGGTGTTCACCGAGGCGCTCGCCGCCGAATCCGGCCACGCCGCGTCGCTGCGCCTGGTGTTCGCGTCCGGCGAGGCGCTGCCCGCGCACACCGCCGCCGCCACCCGCACGGCACTGCCGCATGCCGCGCTGCACAACCTGTACGGCCCCACCGAGGCCGCCGTCGACGTCACCTCGTGGGCCACCACCGACCACGACGACGGCACCGTGCCGATCGGCAGCCCGGTGTGGAACACACGCGCCTACGTCCTCGACGCCCGCCTGCACCCGGTACCGCCCGGAGCGGTCGGCGAGTTGTACCTCGCCGGCATCCAACTGGCACGCGGTTACCGGGGGCGAACCGCCCTGACCGCCGAACGGTTCGTCGCCAATCCGTACGGCCTCGCAGGCGAACGCATGTACCGCACCGGTGACCTCGCGACCCGGCGGCCCGCCGACGGCGCACTGATCTACCTCGGGCGCACCGACTTCCAGGTCAAACTGCGCGGAGTGCGAGTCGAGCCGGGCGAGATCGAACACGCACTGCGCACCCACCCCGACGTCGCGCAGGCCGTCGTGCGCGTGCACCGCGGCGCCGACAACGTCCTCACCGGCTACGTCACCCCGCGCACCGGCGACTCCCTCGACACCGCCGACGTGCTCGCCCACCTGCACACCCTGCTGCCCGAGCACATGATCCCCGCGGCCCTGCTGACACTCGACCGACTCCCCGTCGGCCCGAACGGGAAACTGGACCGGGCCGCGCTGCCCGCCCCCGACCTCACCGACGGCGCCCCCGCCTACACGGCGCCGCGCACCCCCACCGAAGGCGCCGTCGCCGACGCCTTCGCCGACCTGCTCGACGTCCCCCGGGTCGGGGCCGACGACAGCTTCCTCGACCTCGGCGGCACCTCGCTGCTCGCGATGCGCCTCGCGGCCCGCCTGTCGACACTGCTCGGCACCGAGCTCGGCATCCGGGACCTGTTCGACCACCCGACCGTCGCCGACCTCGCCGAGCACCTCCAGCGCGGCGGCGCCCGCCGGCGGCCCGCGCTCGCCGCGCACCCGCGGCCCGAACACGTCCCGCTCTCGCCGGCCCAGCGACGCATGTGGTTCGTCAACCAGTTCGACACCACCTCACCCGCCTACAACATCGCCGTCGCGTTGAGACTGACCGGACGGCTCGACCTCGACGCCCTGCGCAACGCACTCGCCGACGTCGTCGCACGCCACGAAACGCTGCGCACGCGTTACCCGTTCGTCGACACCGAGCCGGTCCAGGCCGTCGTGCCCGCCGACGCCGCCGCACCCGCGACG
This sequence comes from Rhodococcus sp. HNM0569, assembly GCF_012726205.1. Classification (GTDB taxonomy): domain Bacteria; phylum Actinomycetota; class Actinomycetes; order Mycobacteriales; family Mycobacteriaceae; genus Rhodococcus_F. The sequence continues at coordinate 35,028 of NZ_JAASAE010000017.1, forward strand.
TTCGCACTCGAGGCCCTCGACGGGCACGACAGCGACGGCGACCTCGCCGCGCGCATCGCCCGCACCACGACGACCGGATTCGACGTCGCCGGCGAGATCCCCACCCGCGTCCGGCTGTTCACCGATTCCGCCGACGAGCACACCCTCGTCCTGGTGGTGCACCACATCGCCGCGGACGGCTTCTCCCTCGGCCCGCTCGCGCGCGACGTGATGGCCGCCTACGCAGCGCGCCGCGACGGCCACGCCCCGGACCGGAAACCGCTGCCGGTGCAGTACGCCGACTACACGCTGTGGCAACACGCCCTGCTCGGCGACGAAGACGACCCGACCTCGCTCGCCGCCCGGCAACTCGCGTTCTGGCGGGATCGCCTGGCCGGCATCCCCGAACTGCTCGAGCTGCCACTCGACCGGCCGCGCCCGGCCCAGCGCACCGGCCGCGGCGCCCGGCTGCCGTTCACCCTCGACGCGCGGGCCCACCGCGCGCTCCTCGCCCTCGCCCGCAGGCACGACAGTTCGTTGTTCACCGTCGTGCACGCCGCGCTCGCGGTGTTGCTCGCCCGCGTGTCGTCGACCTCGGACATCGTCGTCGGCACCCCCGTCGCCGGACGCGGCGAGCAGGTTCTCGACGATCTGGTCGGCATGTTCGTCAACACCGTCGTGCTGCGTGCCCACGTCGACGAGCACGAGCCCTTCGACACGCTCCTCGCGCGGGTCCGCGACGACGACCTGTCCGCCTTCGACCACGCCGACCTGCCGTTCGAGCGGCTCGTCGAAGTGCTCGACCCGCCACGCTCCGCCGCATACTCGCCGTTGTTCCAGGTCCTGCTCGAATTCCAGGACACCGAACGCCCCGACGTCGCGCTCGGCGAGCTGACCGCGACCGTCGTCGACCTCGACACGACCCTGTCCCAGTACGACCTGCAGCTGTCGGTCGCCGAGACCGTCGACGACGACGGCGGACCCGGCGGGATCCGCGCGTCGTTCACCTACGCGACCGACCTGTTCGACCCCGAGACCGTCGCGTCGTTCGCCGACCGCCTCGCCCGCATCGTCGACGCCGTCTGCGGCCTCGACGAGGGCGCTGCGCCGTCACCGGTGATCGGCGCCATCGGCATCGTGACCCGAGACGAACTCACGGCGCTCGCGCCCGCCCGCGGCCTGCCCGCCGCCTCGCCGCAGTTGTGGCCCGAGATGCTCACCACGACCGCCGCGATCGTGCCGGACGCCGTCGCGCTGACCTTCCGCGGCACCACCATGACCTACCGGGAGCTCGACGAGTGGTCCGACCGCGTCGCGCACCTGCTCGTCGATCGGGGAATCGGACCGGAGGACGTCGTCGCGCTCGCCCTGGCCCGCTCCCTCGAATCGGTCTCCGCCGTCTGGGCCGTCACCAAGACCGGCGCGGCCTTCGTCCCGGTCGACCCCACCTACCCGGCCGAGCGGATCGACTACATGCTGACCGACTCGGGCGCCGTCCACGGGCTCACCACCACCGCACACCGCCCGAACCTGCCCGACACGGTGCCCTGGCTCGTCGTCGACGACCCCGCGACCGCGCGGCGCGTCGATGCCACACCCGCCGCGGCGGTCACCGACGCCGACCGGACGGCGCCGCTGCACTTCGACCACCCCGCATACCTGATCTACACGTCGGGCTCGACCGGCCGCCCGAAGGGAGTGGTGATCACCCACCGCGGCCTGACCAACCTCGGCGCCGAGGTGCGCGGGCACTTCCGCCTCACCCACGGGGCACGCGTGTCGCACCTCGCGTCCCCGAGCTTCGACGCGTCGATCTTCGAATACACCAAGGCGTTCTGTGCAGGCGCCACCCTGGTGATCGTGCCGCCCGAGGTGTACGGCGGCGACGAACTCGCCCGGCTGCTCCGCGACGAACACGTCACGCACGCATTCGTCACGCCGACCGCGCTCGCCTCCCTCGACCCGCGCGGGCTCGACGAGCTGCGCTCGCTCGTCGTCGCCGGCGAACCGTGCCCACCCGAGCTCGTCGCCCGCTGGGCGCCCGGGCGCAGCATGTTCAACGGTTACGGCCCCTCGGAAGCGACCATCGAAACCAGCGTCAGCCCCGCCCTCGAACCCGACCGGACGGTCACCGTCGGCGGACCCGCCCTCGGCTTCCACGAAGTCGTGCTCGACGACCGGATGCGCCCCGTCCCGATCGGCGTCGCGGGGGAGTTGTACGTCGCGGGCCCCGGCGTCGCGCGTGGCTACCACGACCGGCCCGGTCTCACGTCGGCACGGTTCGTCGCCGACCCGTTCGGCGACCCCGGAAAACGGATGTACCGCACCGGCGACGTGGTCCGTTGGCTCCGCGACGGCACGGTGGAATACCTCGGCCGCAGCGACTTCCAGGTCAAGGTCCGCGGTTTCCGCATCGAACTCGGCGAGATCGACGCTGCCGCAACGAGTCACGAAGCCGTCGCGTTCGCCCACACCACCGGGCACGCCGCGCCGTCCGGGGAGACCGTGCTCGTGTCGTACGTCCTCGCCGAGCCCGACCGCACCGTCGACCCCACCGACGTACGGACCCACCTCGCGACCCGGTTGCCCGCCCACATGGTGCCCGCCAGGGTGATCGTCCTCGACGAGATCCCCCTCACCCCGGTCGGCAAGTTCGACCGGCGCGCGCTGCCCGTTCCCGACCTGACCGACACCGGCCGCCGGTACCGGGCACCGTCGAACGATCTCGAACGCGTCGTCGCGGACGTCGTCGCCGAGATCCTCGGGCTCGAGCGCGTCGGCGCCGACGACAACTTCTTCGACATCGGCGGCAACTCGTTGCTCGCGACCCGCGTCGTCGCCCGACTCAACACCGCCCTCGGTACCGACGCCGCCGTCCGGGTCCTCTTCGACGCGCCCACCGTCGCCGCTCTCGCGGCGCACGTCTTCGACGACCACGGCGGCCACGGTCACCTCCCGCTCACCGCAGGCCCACGCCCCGAACGGCTCCCGCTCGCACCCGCGCAGCAACGCATGTGGTTCGTCAACCAGTTCGACACGGACTCGGCGGCCTACAACCTGCCGCTCGCGATCCGCCTCACCGGCCGCCTCGACACCACCGCCCTCGCCCGCGCCGTCCACGACGTGATCGACCGCCACGAGGCGTTGCGCACGTGGTATCCCGGCGACGAGCACGGGCCACGCCAGATCGTCACCGACGCGTCGCACGTGCCGGCCGCACTCGACCCCGAACCGGTCGACGCCGACGACCTCGCAGCCCGCGTCACCGCACTCGTCGCCGACGGCTTCGACGTCGCAGCCGACGTGCCGCTGCGGGCGGCACTGTTCTCGCTCGCACCCGACGAGCACGTCCTCGTCGTCGTGGTCCATCACATCGCGGCCGACGGTGCGTCGATGGCGCCGCTCGCCCGAGACCTCGTCGACGCCTACCTCGCCCGCACCCGCGACGACGGCCCGCAACGCCCACCGCTGCCGGTCCAGTACGCCGACTACACCCTGTGGCGGCGCGAACTCCTCGGCGACCTCGACGACCCCACCTCGCTCGCGGCAGGGCAACTCGACTACTGGCGCGAGGCCCTCGCCGACCTGCCGGAGGTACTGCCGCTGCCGACCGATCGTCCCCGGCCGCCACACCAGTCGTTCCGCGGCGCCGTCCATCGGTTCACCGTCGACGCCGCGCTGCACGGCCGGCTCACCGCGCTCGCGGCCGAGCACGGTGCCACCACCTTCATGGCCGTGCACGCCGCGCTGTCGGTGCTCCTCGCCCGGCTCTCCGGCCTCTCGGACATCGCGATCGGCACCCCCGTCGCCGGCCGGGGACATCGGGCCCTCGACGAACTGGTGGGCATGTTCGTCGACACCGTCGTGCTGCGCACCCCCGTCGACGGGGCCACGACCTTCGGCGAACACCTCGACCGCACCCGGGAGAGCGACCTGGCCGCGTTCGGCCACACCGAACTGCCGTTCGAGCGGCTCGTCGACGCACTCGCACCCGCCCGGGCGACCGACCATTCACCGCTCTTCCAGGTCGTGCTCGAATTCCACGACGCGCAGCGCACACATCTCGAACTCCCCGGGCTGACGATCGACGCCTTCGACGCCGACCCCGCCGTCGCCAAGTTCGACCTGCAACTCGGCGTCGCGGAGAACCCGCACGGGGAACTGGACTGCGCGTTCACCTACGCCACCGATCTCTTCGACGCGGCGACGGTCGAGTTGTTCGCCGACCGGCTGCAGCGGATCCTCGACGCCGCCACGACCGCACCGGGCCTGCCGGTCGGCGACATCGACCTGCTCGCCGACAGCGAACGGCCCGCCGCCCCCGCCGCGGCCCGCCCGCGCACCGAGGACACCCTGCCCGGCCTGTTCGCGCGCGGCGCCGCCGTCGACCCGGACGCCGTCGCGATCACGGCAGACGACGGCAGCTACACCTACCGGGAACTCTCCGCCCGCGTCCACCGACTCGCACGGCTGCTCGTCGACCGCGGCGCCCGCCCCGACGCACTCGTCGCGGTCGCCCTGCCCCGCGGACGTGACCTCGTCGCCACGCTGCTGGCCGTCCTCGACGCCGGGGCCGGCTACCTGCCGATCGACGTGTCCTACCCGCGTGAGCGTCTCGCCTACATGTTCGACGACGCGCAGCCCGTGTGCGTCGTCACCGCAGGGGAGCCCGCCACCGAACTGCCCGCCGCCGCACCCCCCACGGTGCGCCTCGACGACGAGGCGACCGCCGCGGCCCTCGCGGCACTGCCCGACACACCGCTCACCGACGACGACCGGCACGCCCCGCTGCACCCCGACAGCACCGCCTACGTCATCTACACCTCCGGCTCCACCGGGCGCCCCAAGGGGGTGACGGTGCCGCACCGCACCGTCGCCACCCTCGTGCACGACACCCGCGGGCGTTTCGGCTTCGACGAGCACGACGTGTGGACCCTCTTCCACTCGTACGCCTTCGACTTCTCCGTGTGGGAGATGTGGGGTGCGCTGGCACACGGCGGCCGCCTCGTCGTGGTCGGCTATCACACCGCACGCAACCCCGACGCCTTCCTCGACCTGCTCCGCTGCGAACAGGTCACCGTCCTCAACCAGACACCGACGGCCTTCGCGCAACTCACCGAGGCCGACCGCGTCGCGGGCGGGCCGCCGTTGTCGTTGCGGTGGACCGTCTTCGGCGGCGAAGCACTCGACCCCTCCCGACTCGACGGCTGGTACCGCCGCCACGACGACACCGCGCCCACCCTCGTCAACATGTACGGCATCACGGAAACGACGGTGCACGTGACGATGCTGCCGTTGCACCGCGCCCTCGCGGGCCGCACGGACGCGAGCCCGATCGGCGAACCCTTGCCCGCACTCGAACTGCACGTGCTCGACCCCCGACTGCACCCCGTCCCGCCCGGGGTGACCGGCGAGCTGTACGTCTCCGGCGACCAACTCACCCGCGGATACCTGCACAGGCCCGCACTCACCGCGACACGGTTCGTCGCCGACCCGCACGGCGTACCGGGACAGCGGCTGTACCGCACCGGCGACCTCGCGCGGCGGACCCGCACCGGCGGCATCGACTACCTCGGCCGCAGCGACTCCCAGGTCCAGCTGCGCGGATTCCGCGTCGAACTCGGCGAAATCGAAGCCGCGCTGCTGCGCAGCGACGGTGTCGCACGCGCGATCGCCGCCGTGCACCACGACGAGCACAGCGACACCGATCGGCTCGTCGCATACGTCGTGCCCGAAACCGGCACCCGCCTCGACCCCGACACGGTCCTCGCCGACGCCGCGACCGGGCTCGCCGCCTACATGGTGCCCGCGGCCCTCGTCGTCCTCGACACCCTGCCCGTGACGGCGAGCGGCAAACTCGACCGCCGCGCCCTGCCCGCACCCGACTTCGCGGCCCGCGCCACCACCACCCGTGCCCCCGCCACGGCAGGCGAGAGCACGCTGATCGACCTGTTCGCACACGTCCTCGGCGTCGACACCGTCGGCGTCGACGACTCGTTCTTCGCGCTCGGCGGCGACTCGATCATGTCCATCCAGCTCGTCGCACGCGCCAAGACGCTCGGGCTCGAACTGACCCCACGAGAGGTGTTCGAACACAAGACCCCAGCCGCGCTCGCGGCCGCCGCCGGACACACACCCGCTGCGCCCGAGCTGACCGAGCTGCCCGGTGGGCCACTCGGTGGCCTCCCCGCGACGCCGATCGTGCACTGGCTGCTCGCGCGCGGCGGCAACGTCGACCGCTACTCGCAGGCCGTGCTGCTGGCCGCACCCGCCGAGCTGACCGGCCCGGCGCTCGACGCGAGCCTGCAGGCGGTACTCGATCGCCACGACATGCTCCGCGCACGGCTCGTGCGGCCGGACGGGGCACACGACGTCACCCTGCACGTCGAGCCGCCCGGCACGGTGGCGGCCGACCGACTCGTCCGCCGCGTCCCGGTCACCAGCGTCGCCGACTCCGACGACTTCTTCGCCCTCGCCGCCACCGAACTCGATGCCGCCGCCGACCGCCTCGACCCCACCGCCGGAATCCTCGTGCAAGCCGTGTGGTTCGACCCGGCGGCCGACGCCGGTCGGCTACTGCTCGTGATCCACCACCTCGCCGTCGACGGCGTGTCGTGGCGCATCCTGGTCCCCGACCTCGCCGCCGCCTGGGCCGCGCACCACGACGCCTCCGCACCGCGCAGCGACGCACCGGACGACGAGCACGCTGCCCCGGAACCGTCGACGCTGCTACCCGCCGCCACGGGAACCTCGATGCGCCGCTGGGCCCACGCCCTCGCCGACAGCACCCGACGCGACGAACTCGACTGGTGGCGGGCCACTCTCGACGTCGACGAACCGGCGCTGGGGGACCGGCCGTTCGATCCCGCACGCGACACCACCGCGACCGTCGTCACCACCGCGACCGAGCTGCCCGCCGCGGTCACCGACACGCTGCTCACCACCGTGCCCGACCGCTTCCACGGCTCCGTCGATCACGCGCTGCTCACGGCCCTCGCGCTCGCCCTCACTGCGTGGCGCCGCGACCGCGGCGACGACACCCGCGTGGTGCTGCTCGCCGTCGAAGGGCCCGGCCGTGACACGACGATCGCCGACGGCGCCGACCTGTCGACCACCGTCGGCTGGTTCACCACGATCCACCCGCTACGGCTCGACCTCACCGGGATCGACCTCGACGACGCACTCGCGGGCGGGCCCGCCGCCGGACAAGCCGTCAAAGCCGTCAAGGAAAGCGGGGTCGCCGTCCCGGACCACGGCATCGGCTACGGGCTGCTCCGCTATCTCGACACCGACGCCTGCCGCGATCTCGCCGCACTCGCACAGCCACAGGTGAGCTTCAACTATCTGGGCAGGCCCACCGCAGGCACCCAGCACGGGGCCGACACCCCGTGGCTCCCCATCACCGGCTTCGACCGAGGCGGCGCGCAGGGCCCCGACACGGCGGCCGCCGCCGTACTCGACGTCAACGCGGTCACCGTCGACACCGACGACGGCCCCGCGCTGCGCGCACACTGGTCGTTCCCCGCCGCACTACTCGACGACACCGACGTCGCCACGCTCGCAACAGCATTCGGCACCGCCGCCGCCGCGCTCGCACGCCACGCCGACACTCCGCACGCCGGCGGCCTCACCCCCTCCGATCTGCCCCTCGTCCGTCTCGACCAGAACCGCATCGAACACCTCGAGCGCCGGTACGGACAACTCGACACCGTGTGGCCCGTCGCTCCACTGCAGTCCGGACTGCTCTTCCACGCGCTCGTCGCGGGGGACGCGGCCGACGCGTACATCGTGCAACTCGTCCTCGACGTCGACGGCCCCCTCGACACCGACCGGCTACGGCACGCCGTCGACCTCCTCCTCACCCGACACCCCACCCTGCGCGCCGCGTTCACCGACGACGGGCACGGCAACCCCGTCCAGGTGATCCCCACACACGTCGAGGTGCCGTTCGCGGCGACCGACGTCGCGGCCCGGACCGACCCCGAGTCGGCCGCCGCCGCGGTCCTCGACACCGCCCGCCGCACGCGCTTCGACACCGACCAGGCGCCACTGCTGCGCCTCGACGTCGTCCGCACCGCACCCGGACGGCACCGCATCGCCCTCACCAACCACCACCTGCTCCTCGACGGCTGGTCGACCCCCGTCCTCGTGCGTGAACTCCTCCTGGCCTACGCGACCGGCGACGACAGCGCCTTCGACCGCCCGCACGACTTCGGCACCTACCTCCGCTGGCTGGCCGACCGCGACGCCGACGCCTCCGTCGCCGCGTACCGCCACGCGCTCGGCGGACTCGACCAACCCACACTGCTCGCGCCGCACCACGAGACCCGCACCGCGACAGGCGCCTCCGTCGACCTCGACATCGACCTCGGCGATGCGCTGTCGGACCGTCTCGACACCGCCGCCGCGGCGCGCGGAGTCACCGTCAACACTCTCGTCCAGACCGCATGGGCGCTCGTGCTCGGCGCACTCACCGGCCGCACCGACGTCGTCTTCGGCGCCACCGTGTCCGGCCGACCGCCCGGCGTCGACGGCATCGAATCCATGATCGGCCTGTTCATCAACACCGTCCCCGTGCGCATCACGGTGCGCCCCGGAGACACCGTCGGCGCACTGCTCGAACGTGTGCAAGCCGAACAAGCCGCGCTGCTCGACCACCACCACGTCGACCTCGACACCCTCGCCCAGACAGTCGGTCCTGCCGCACAATTCGACACGCTCACCGTGTTCGAGTCGTACCCCGTCGACACCGCCGGACTCGACAGCGACACCGACATCGCCGGGCTGCGGGTCACCGGAATCGCCGGCCACGACGCCACGCACTACCCACTGAGCGTCGTCACCCACGCCGATCCCGCACTGCATCTGCGGCTCAAATACCTCACCGAGGTGTTCACCCGCGACGACGCCGGCGCCGTCGCCGACCGCATCGTCACCGCGCTGCACGCACTCACCGGCGACCCGGCCACCCGCGCCGACCGGATCGACCTCCTCACCGACGCCGAACGTCGCATCCTCACCCCGGTCTCCGGACCCGCAGGCGGATCGACCCGGACGCTGCCGGACCTGCTCACCGCCACCGCGGCCGCCCATCCCGATGCGATCGCCGTCACCGACCACACCCGCTCGCTGACCTACCGCGAACTCGACGAGCGGGCCAGCCGCCTCGCGCACCGCCTCGTCGCCGCGGGAGCCGGGCCCGAGCGATACGTCGCCCTCGGTGTCGATCGCTCCCTCGAGTCCGTCACCGCGATGTGGGCGATCGCCAAGAGCGGCGCAGCATTCGTCCCCGTCGACCCGCGCTACCCGGCCGAGCGCATCGAGTTCATGCTCACCGACTGCGGCGCCACCCTCGGCGTCACCACCGACGAGTACCGGGCAGGCCTACCGTCGTCCGTCCGCTGGCTCGACCTGCACGCACCCGACGCCGGGCAGCCCGCCCCCACCGGACACCGCCCGGTCGGGCTCGACCACGCGGCCTACGTCATCTACACCTCCGGGTCCACCGGCCGACCCAAAGGCGTCGTCACCACCCACCGCAGCCTGCACAACTTCGCGCTCGACCAGCAGACCCGCTTCCACGCCGGACCGGGCGCCCAGGTGATGCACTTGTCGTCACCGAGCTTCGACGCCTCGATCTTCGAGTACCTGCTCGCCTTCGCCTCGGGTGCCACACTCGTCGTCGTCCCACCCCACCTGTACGGCGGCACCGAACTCGGCCGCTTCCTCGCCGACACCGGAGTCACCCACGGCTTCATCACGCCCGCCGCCCTCGCCTCGCTCACACCCGACGACCTGACCACGCTCACCGACCTCGCCGTCGGCGGCGAAGCCTGGCCACCCGAACTCCTCGCCACCTGGGCCCCCGGCCGGCGCCTGGTGGACGCCTACGGGCCGACCGAGACGACGATCATGGCCGCGATCAGCCGTCCCCTCGACGTCGACGACGCCGTCACGCTCGGCCCGCCGATACGCGGCGCGCACGCCGTCGTCCTCGACACCGCGCTGCGGCCCGTCCCGCTCGGCGTCGCCGGTGAGCTCTACCTCGCGGGAACCGGACTCGCGCGGGGCTACCACGCCCGCCCCGACCTGACCGCGACGCGTTTCCTCCCGAACCCGTACGGCGAGCCGGGGGAGCGGATGTACCGCACGGGCGATGTGGTGCGGTGGATCGACGACGGCCACGGTCCGAAGCTCGAGTACGTGGGGCGCAGCGACTTCCAGGTCAAGGTGCGCGGCTTCCGCGTCGAACTCGGTGAGATCGACGCCGCCCTCACCACGCATCCCAGCGTCGCGTTCGCCGTCACCGTCGCGCACACCGCACCCTCGGGAGACACCGTCCTCGTCGCCCACTGCCACCCCGCGCCAGGGGCGACGATCGACCCGTCGGAGATGAAAACACATGTCGCCCAGAGCGTTCCGACACACATGGTGCCCACCGTCGTCACCGTGCTCGACGAGATCCCGCTGACACCCGTCGGCAAACTCGACCGTCGCGCACTCCCGGAACCCGACCTGAGCCGCACCTCGACCGGCCACCAGCCGCCCGCACCCGGACTCGAGATGATCGTCGCCGACCAACTCGCCGACGTGCTCGGGCTCGACCGGCTCTCCGCCACGGACAGCTTCTTCGACGTCGGCGGAAACTCGCTCGCCGCGACCCGCGCCGCCGCCCGGCTCGGCGAGAGTCTCGGCCGCGACATCGCCGTACGCAGCCTGTTCGAGCACCCCACCGTCCGCGCCCTCGCCGCGCACCTCGACAGCACCGGACCCGACGTTGCCGACACCGGCCCGACCCGCACCCGACGCCCCGAGCACATCCCGCTCTCACCCGCCCAGCGGCGCCTGTGGTTCGTCAACCAGTACGACCCCACCTCCGCCGCCTACAACATCCCCCTCGCCCTGCGCCTCGACGGACGATTCTCACCCGCCGCCTTCTCCAGCGCCCTCCGCGACGTCCTCGCGCGGCACGAAGCGCTGCGCACCGTGTACCCGGCAAGCGCCGACGGACCACGACAGCATGTGCTCGACCCCGCCGACACCCCACTCACCGTCGACACGGTCGCCGCAACCGAGGACACCGTCCTCGCCGCGGTCACCGACTTCGCCGGCACCGGATTCGACGTCACGGTCGACCCCCCGCTCCGCGCTCGCGTCCACACCCTCGGGCCGGACGAACACCTCGTCGTCCTGGTCGTGCACCACATCGCCGCCGACGGATCGTCGCTTGCCCCGCTCGCACGCGACCTCATGACCGCCTACGACGCCCGCGTGCGCGGCGACGCACCCACCTGGACACCACTCGACATCCAGTACGCGGACTACGCACTGTGGCAGCTCGACCGGCTCGGCGACCCCGCAGACCAGCATTCACGCGCCGCCGAGCAGACCCGGTTCTGGCGGGAAACGCTGAGTGCGCTACCCGACGTCCTCACCTTGCCCACCGACCGTCCGCGGCCCCCGCAACAGTCCTTCCGCGGCGACAGCGTGCGCTTCACCATCGACGGCGCACTGCACGCGCGGCTGCGCACCCTCGCCGCAGCCCACGACACCACCGTGTTCATGACCCTGCACGCCGCATTCGCGGCACTCCTCGCGCGACTGTCCGGCATGTCCGACATCGCGATCGGCACCCCAGTCGCCGGTCGCGGACATCGCGCGCTCGACGAGATGGTGGGCATGTTCGTCGACACCGTCGTGCTGCGCACCCCCGTCGACGGCGCCGCCACCTTCACCGACCTCCTCGGCGACGTCACGCGCCGCGACCTCGACGCGCTCGCCCACACCGACCTTCCCTTCGAGAACGTCGTCGAAGCCGTCGACCCCGCCCGTTCGACGGCACAGTCACCCCTGTTCCAGGTGTCGCTCGAATTCCAGAACCCCGTGGCCACCCGGCTCGACCTGCCCGACCTCACCGCGCGCGGCGTCCGCCTCGACCCCGCCGTATGCAACTTCGACCTCGAACTCCTCGTCGCCGACGGCACTCAGGACAGTGACCGCGCACAGGACAGTGACCGGACGCAGGACAGTGACAACCGCACCCTCGACGCCGCATTCGTGTACGCGACGGACCTGTTCGACCCCGCCACCGTCGCCTCGTTCGCCGACCGACTGCTCCAGCTGCTCGACGCCGTCGCCGCCACACCCGACATCCCGGTCGGCGACCTCGACCTGCTCACCACCGCAGAACACGATGCCCTCACGCCCGCAGCAGGCCCGACCGGCACCGCACCGCGAGTGTGGCCCGAGCTGCTCGACGACGCCGTCGCCACCAGTCCACACACCCCGGCCGTCGTCGACGCCGACCGAACCCTGACCTACGAGCAACTCGACACCGTCGCAACGACACTCGCACGATCGCTGCTCGACAACGGCGCCGGGCCCGACACCGTCGTCGCCCTCGCGGTACCCCGGTCGATCGAATCCGTCGCCGCCGTGTGGGCGGCCGTCCGCAGCGGCTCGCCGTTCGTGCCCGTCGACCCGACCTATCCACCCGAGCGGGTGGCGTTCATGCTCGCCGACAGCGAGGCGCGCATCGGCGTCACCACCCCCGACCACCGCGACTCGCTTCCCGACGACGTCGCCTGGCTCGTGATCGACCCCGGCACGGTCGACGCCCTCGGCGCCACGACACCGGCCCCACTCACCGACCACGACCGCCCCGTTCCCCGCCTCGACCACACCGCCTACCTCATCTACACCTCCGGGTCGACCGGCCGACCCAAAGGCGTCGCCGTCACGCATCGCGGGCTCGCCGACCTCGCAGCCGACGAACACGACCATCTCCGGGTACGACCCGACAGCAGGATCTCGCATCTCGCGTCCCCGAGCTTCGACGCGTCGATCTTCGAACACATGATGGCGCTGTGCGCAGGCGCGACCCTCGTCGTCGTGCCCCCCGGCGTGTACGGCGGCGACGACCTCGCCGACGTGCTGCGTACCCACCGGGTCACCCACAGCTTCATCACGCCGACCGCACTCGCCTCGCTCGCCCCGGACCGCGTGCCCGACCTGCGCGTGCTCCTCGTCGCCGGCGAAGCGTGCCCACCCGAACTCGTCACCCGCTGGGGCGGGAACCACCGCATGATCGACGCCTACGGGCCGACCGAGGCCACGATCATGACCTCGCTCACCGAGCCGCTCACCCCCGGCGACCACGTCACCATCGGCCACCCCTCCCGAGGCGACCACGCGCTCGTCCTCGACGAACGGCTCCGTCCCGTCCCGTTCGGCGTCGCCGGCGAACTGTACGTCGCGGGCGGCGGACTCGCGCGTGGCTACCACGCCCGACCGGACCTGACCGCAGGACGCTTCGTCGCGAACCCACACGGCGAGCCGGGGGAGCGGATGTACCGCACGGGCGATGTGGTGCGGTGGATCGACGACGAGAGCGGACCGCAACTCGAGTACGTGGGGCGCAGCGACTTCCAGGTCAAGGTGCGCGGCTTCCGTATCGAACTCGGCGAGATCGACGACACCCTCACCCGCCACCCCGACATCGGATTCGCGCACACACTCGGTCACACCGCCCCCTCCGGGGAAACCGTCCTCGTCTCCTACGTCCACGGCGACACGGACGACGCCCCGGACCCGGCCGCTCTACGCCGTCACGTCGCAGAGCGACTGCCCGCGCACATGGTGCCCGCCGTCGTCACCGTGCTCGACGAGATACCCCTCACGCCCGCAGGAAAACTCGACCGCCGCGCCCTGCCCGCACCCGACTTCGGCAGCCGCACCGAATCCCACCGCGCACCCGCGACCGACCTCGAACGCGTCGTCGCCGAGACCTTCGCCACCCACCTCGGCATCGCCACCGTGTCCGCCGACGACGACTTCTTCGACCTCGGCGGCAGCTCACTGCTCGCCACCCGGCTCGCACCAGACCTCGCGCAACGGCTCGGCCGACCGGTCGCGATGCAGGCCCTCTTCACCCATCCGACGGTCGCCGGCCTCGCCGAGCACCTCGCGGCGGGCGACACCGGCGAGACCTTCGACGACGCGCTGCGGGTCCTCGTCCCGCTGCGCAACGGTGACTCGCCACCGCTGTTCTGCGTGCACCCCGCCGCAGGCCTCGCCTGGGGATACGTCGCCCTCGCCCGCCGACTCCGCAGCGGACGCCCCCTGTACGGCCTGCAACTGCCCACCATCGGGAGCGGAGAACCGGTCGACACGATCGACGCCCTCGCGCGCCGCTACGCCGCCGAGATCCGGCGCGTCCAACCGCGCGGGCCCTATCACCTGCTCGGCTGGTCCCTCGGCGGAATAGTCGCGCACGCCACCGCCGTCGAACTCCAACGCGAAGGCGAGAAGGTCGAAACCCTCGCCCTCCTCGACACCCACCTGCAGGTGCCCGCGGGCAGCGCCCCCACCGTCAAGGACCTGCTCCGAGACCTCGGTGTGTCGGTCAACGGCGGACCCGACCCCAGCTACGACGACGCCCTCGAACTGCTCGGCCGCACCTTCGGTGCCGCGACCGGACTGACACCGCACCACCTCGAACGCGTGCACGCCGGAGCCACCGCAGCCGCCGAAGCCGCACGGCGGCACACACCGGCCGTCTTCCACGGGGACGTCCTGTTCTTCGCCGCCGCGCACTCGACGTCGTCCGTACCCCCGGTCGCTGCGTGGCACGACGTCGTGGACGGCGGCATCCACCAGTACCGGGTGCCGTGCGCACACCATCAGATGCTCTCCCCGGAGTCGACCGACGTCATCGCCCGCGAACTCGACGCCCGGTTCGCGGCGCACCCCGCATCGAACACCTCGCTCGACAGCCACCTCCCGTCTAGTGTGTGACCCGCGACACAACGATGCGTCGCGCGTCGCGGCCTCGACGGCCCCGGACGCGTCACACGACAAGGGGAGCGCGCCATGACCGCTGCGATCGACACGCCCGACATCGCCACCGCCGAGCCGCTGCGCTCACGACGCAACCACTGGAACAACCAGGTCCGTCGCCACGCCTTCATGAACCCCGACATGGTGGCGATCAAGTACCTGGACCGCGAGACGACCTGGCGGCAGCTCGACGAGCGGTCCCGCGCGTTCGCCGCCGCACTGCGCCGGCGCGGCGTGCGCTTCGGCGACCGCATCCTCATGGCACTGCTCAACCGCACCGAATACCTCGAAGCCGTCCTCGGCGCCAACCTGATCGGCGCCATACCCGTCCCGGTCAACATCCGCATGAGCCCCGCCGAGGTCGCCTTCCTGGCCACCGACAGCGGAGCGCATGTCATGGTCACCGAAACGTTGCTCGCACCGCTCGCCGACGCGGGCGCCACCACCACCGGAACCCTCGACACCACGATCGTCGTCGGCGGCAGCGACAGTGCCGACCACCTCGACTACGAGACACTCGTCGCCGAGGACTCGTCCGACCTGCCCGAGATCGACGTTCCCGAAGACACCGTCGCCCTGGTCATGTACACCTCCGGCACCACCGGAAAACCCAAGGGCGCGATGCTCACCCACCAGAACCTGCAGGCACAGGCGATGACCGTGATCAGCACGGCGGACAGCGGACCCGACGACGTGTCGTCGTGCGTGCCGCCGATGTTCCACATCGCCGGCATCGCCGGATTCGCCCCCGTCTTCTACCGGGGTATCCGCGCGGTCATCCACCCACTCGGCGCCTTCGACGCCGACGACATGCTCGACACGATGGAACGTGAAGGCACCACCTCGGTGTTCATGGTGCCCGCCCAGTGGCAGGCAGTGTGCGCGGCACAGCAGGCGCGGCCCCGCGCACTACGCCTGCGCACGATCAGTTGGGGCGCCGCGCCCGCCTCCGACACCGTCCTCGAGGCGATGAACACGACCTTCCCCGACGCACTCAACCTGACCGCCTTCGGCCAGACCGAGATGTCGCCCGTCACGTGCATCCTCGAAGGCAAGGATGCGCGGCGCAAGATCGGCTCGATCGGCAAGGTCGTCCCCGCCGTCACCGCGCGCATCGTCGATCCCCTCATGAACGACGTCGCACCCGGCGAAGTCGGCGAGATCGTCTACCGCGGGCCGAATCTCATGAAGGGATACTGGGAGAACCCGCAGGCCACCGCCGACGCCTTCGCGGGCGGGTGGTTCCACTCGGGCGACCTCGTGCGCCAGGACGACGAAGGCTTCCTCTACGTCGTCGACCGGGCGAAGGACATGATCATCTCCGGCGGCGAGAACATCTACTGCGCCGAAGTCGAGAACGTGCTCTACGGGCACCCCGCGATCGCCGAGGCCGCCGTCATCGGCCGCGCCGACGACAAATGGGGCGAGGTGCCGATCGCCGTGGTCGCACTCGCCGACGGCGTCGACACGCTCACCCTCGACGAGCTCGGCGCCTACCTGAACGACAACCTCGCCCGCTTCAAACAGCCGAAGGGCCTCGTCGTCGTCGACGCACTGCCGCGTAACGCAGGCGGCAAGGTCGTCAAACCCACCCTGCACAGCGCGTACGGCAGCAAGGACGCAGGACTCGAGCACTGACCTTCGAGAGCGGTCACCCGCGTGTAGCAGATTGCTACACTGAGGTGGTCCGTTCCGACACGATGCCCGCGTAAGGAAGACGTATGACGAACGCCACGGATCGAGTCACCCGGTTTTCTTCCGATCTGGTGGACGCCGCGGCGTCCGAGGGGGAGCGGGAGAACAGGTCCGCCCGCCAGCAGCTCGAGCACTGGGCGCGCGTCGGCCGCGAGGTCTCCAGTCAGCAGCAGGTGGCCCGGCGGCGGGTCGAGGCCGCGCTGGCCGGGCGCCTGCCACTGCGCGAGTTGTCCGCGGAGGAAGGCGTGGTGTTCAACGCCGAGGTCGCGGCGGGACTCGACGAGTCGCTCGCCACGGGCAATCACGTCGCCGACCGCGCCGCACGCGGCCTCGCGAGCGTCGTGCTCGACGAGCAAGGGCGCGTCGTCAAACACCTTCCGGACGGCACCCAGATCGTGCTGTGAGGAGACTCGACCTCGTCGTCGGCCCCAACGGCGCCGGCAAGTCCACCTTCGTCGCGCAGCGCCTCGCTCCACTGCTCCCCGGAAGCAGCTTCGTGAACGCGGACGACCTTGCCCGGCAACGGTGGCCACGCTCCCCGGAGGAGCACTCGTACGAGGCTGCTCGGATCGCCGCGACCATCCGTGACGCGCTCCTCGAGCGAGGGGAGTCGTTCATCGCCGAGACCGTGTTCTCGCATCCGTCGAAGCTCGAATTCGTCGACCGAGCGCGGCGCGCGGACTATGTGGTCGTGCTCCACGTCCTGCTGGTACCGGTCGAGTTGTCGGTCGCTCGCGTCGCCGAACGAGCCGTCGAGGGTGGCCACCGGGTGCCCGAGGACAAGATCCGCGCGCGCTTCGACAGGCTTTGGCCGCTCGTCGCGCAGGCTGTCGCGCGGGCCGACCACGCGACCGTCTACGACAACACGGCTGCCGACGTCACGCGCATCGTGGCGCGCTTCGCCGGCGGCGAGCAGGTGGGTGACGCGAACTGGCCCTCATGGACTCCGGTGTCGCTGATCGGGCAAGTGGAACAAAACTGACTGACCTCAAAACGTCACAGTGACGAAATGACCGAGAGTGGCCGGAGGTGGGGAAGCGGTCGCCGGAGTCGTCGATTCGGGACAAGCGAGCGAAAGCCCGGATCCCGCGGCGGTCTCGCTCTTCGGCTCGCTCATTCGGTGGCGTGAATAATATGCGCGACGCGTCATGCGCGCGGTACGTGCCGTGCACACGACGACAGCCGCGGAGCCGTCGGAATCCCAGGTCGGCGAAACGGCCGAAAATCGGTCTACGGGTACACCCATGGACCACTTCCGGCCCATATCCGCCCAGGTGGAAAAAGCGCCGATAATCTACATTATGTCAACTAACACGAGGAAAGGACCTCGGGAGCGGCTCTGCCGGCCACCCCCGCCGGGCTCCCCACGCGGCGCTGTCGACGCCCCCTGTCGCTCTCGTCCACCGCTCGGCTCACCGGTCGGCGGCAAGCACGGCCGTCAGTCCTTGCCGCAGATCGTCGACGAAGAACTCCGGCATCTCCATCGCCGGGAAATGTCCCCCGGCATCGGGTGTGCTCCAGCGAACGATCCGCCGGTACCGTTCCTGCGCCCACGGACGCGGGCACTTCTCGACGTCGTGCGGGTACATCGTGAGTGCTGCGGGAACGTCGACCCGCAGTTCGGGATCGAGCGAGTTGTGGCTCTCGTAGTAGATGCGGGCCGCCGACGCCCCGGTCTGCGTGAGCCAGTACAGCGTGACGTCGTCGAGAATCCGGTCGCGGGACATCGTGTCGAACGGGCTGTCCCCCGTGTCCGACCATTCGGCGAACTTGTCGAGGATCCATGCGAGCAGCCCGACCGGCGAATCGACGAGTGAGTAGCCGATGGTCTGCGGGCGCGTCGCCTGCTGTTTCGCGTACGCCGCGCGGTGAGCCCAGAAGTCGCGTGTCTCGCCGACCCATTCGCGCTCGATCGGCGTGAGGCCGTCCGTGGTCGACCCGGGCGCTGCCTCGGCGAACGTCGTGTGGATGCCGATCACGTGTGCCGGGAAGCGGCCACCGAGGACGGTGGCGATATTGCCTCCCCAATCGCCGCCGTGCGCGAGGAATCGACCGTATCCGAGCCGGCTCATGAGTTCGACCCATGCCGCGGCGATCTTCTCGGTGCCCCACCCGGTGGCGGCCGGCTTGTCGCTGTACCCGAAGCCCGGGAGCGACGGCACGACGACGTGGAAGGCGGGCGCCTCCGTCTCCGCCGGATCTGCCAACTCGTCCACGATGTCGACGAAGCGGACGATGCTGTCCGGCCAGCCGTGCGTCATGATCAGCGGCGTCGCATCGGCGCGTGTGGATCGTCGGTGCAGGAAGTGGATTCCCAGTCCGTCGATGGTTGTGCGGAACTGGCCGATCCGGTCGAGCCGTTCCTCGAAAGGCCGCCAGTCGTAGTCCGTGCGCCAGTACTCGACGATCTCGACGAGGTCGGCCAGCGGGACACCCTGCTCCCAGCGCGCCCGGCCGGACGCGTCGGAACGAACCGTCTCGGCCTCGGGCAACCGTGCCGTAGCCAGACGCGCACGCAGTTCGTCGAGTTCGGCGTCCGGTACGCGGTGTTCGAAGGGATGCACAGCACTGATCGGGTGGGACACGAGACCTCCTGTCGGCGGCGATCCCCGACGTCGAGACGGCATCACGCGGGCGGAACGCCCAGCATCGCACAGACGATCCGTTCGATCTCACCTTCGAATGCACGAAGGTCCGGGGCGTCGCCGTGATCGCGCGCGCGTTCCCATGCGGCGTAGGAGCCGATGACGAAGCGCACCATGAGCCCGACGCGGCGGCGTCCGTGCTCGGTGGGCAACGGCAGCGCTGCCGCGATGCGGTTGAGCAACGACGCGAGAACGTCGAGCGAGTCGTCCGACGGGTAGTAGTCCGCGCTCACCGATTCCGGTGTGGGTACGGCGAGGACGTCGAGTGGCGCGGTGGCGAGCCATTGTTCGTTGAATCGTGCCCAGTAGCTCGGATCGTGGGTGCCGACCTGGGTGGTGAGCGGGTGCACGTACGCGTGGACGAGTCGTTCGAGTTCCGGGCGTTCGTCGTCGGAGGCGACGAGCGCGGCGCGTTCGACGTTGATACGTGGTGCGTGCCGAGACCAGATCTGGTCGAGCAGCCCGTGCCACGACCCGAAGTGGTACGCGATGGCCGAATTATTCCGCTGCCCGGCGTCTTTGAGCACCTCGCGTGCCGACACGCCGTGGATGCCGCGGCGTGCGATGAGCTTCTCGGCCGAGTCCAGGAGAGCGAGACGGCCATTTGACAGAGGCATGGATCACACATTACTGAGAACCTCGTCTCGATTCTTAATGCATTCGTCTTAACGGAGGTTTCATGCGCCACTTCCCCACCCGCGCCGCGGTCACCGCGGTCGCCGCGACGACCTTGTTGACGCTGACGGCCTGTGCCGATACCGCCGACTCCCCCGACGAGCTCGCCGCAGGCAGCCTCGTGACCGATCGGCCACTCACCTCGGCGGCGGCGTTGCCGAGTGCGGCTCGTTCGGAACTCGTCACGTACCTGTCCGAGGGCGCCGACGGACGGCCCGTCCTCGTGTCCGGCACGGTCGCGATCCCGGCAGGCGACGCACCGGAGGGCGGCTGGCCCGTCGTGAGCTGGGCGCACGGCACGACGGGCGTCGGCGACCCGTGCGCACCGTCGGCGGACACCACCGGCGGGCCGGCGCACAGCTACGTCTCGCGCACGTCGGCGATGCTCGACCGGTGGGTCGCCGACGGCTATGCCGTCGTGCAGACCGACTACGAGGGGCTGGGTACGCCCGGCGAGCATCCGTACATGAACGGCGACAGCGCGTCGAACAGTGTGGTCGACATCGTGCGCGCGGCCCGCGCACTCGATCCGTCGATCGGCACCCACTGGATCGCGATGGGCCACAGTCAAGGCGGTCACGCCGCGCTGTTCACCGCGGCACGCGGCGCCGCCCGTGCACCGGAGCTCGACCTCGAGGCAGTGGTGTCCTTCGCGCCGGGTTCGCGCACGAGCGATACCGCGGAGTACTTCCGGACCGGTGGACCCGGGATCGAGCAGGCGTTGAGTTTCCTGCCGGTGCTGTTGTTGGGTGCGGAAGCAGCGAAGCCGGAGTTGTCCGCCGACGCGATGCTCACCGACACGTCACGGCCGCTGCTGACCGCGGCGCGCACCGGATGCATGGACGACGTCCGCGCCGCAGCAGCGTCGGTCCCGCTCGATCAGGTGTTCGCGCCGGACGCGGATCTGACCGGCCTGCGTGACTACTACGCGACCCAGGAACTCGAGGGGCTCACCCCGACGGTGCCGACTCTCGTCGTGCAGGGGACGGACGACGCACTCGTCTCGCGTGCGGTGACCGACACGGTGACGGAAGCGTTGTGCGGCAACGGCGCCGACCTGACCTATCGGGTCTACGACGGCGCCGACCATCGTGCGGTGCTCGAGGAGTCGCTCGACGACGTGCGCGCGTTCGTGACGACGGCCCGCGACGGTGGCGACGCAGGCAGTACGTGCGCCTGAGTCCTGTGCGCCTGACGTCCGTGTGTGCGGGCGTCAGGCGTCGTCGGCGCGACGTTGCTGCTCGCGGTACGTGCGACGCTGCGCTTCGGCACGTTCGCGGCACCGGCGCAAGAACTCCTCGTCGGCGGCCGAGTTGGTCGCGAGCTGACGTCCGGGCCGTTCGTACTCGGGAAATGCAGTCGTCGGGGCTGGACCGCGAGTGGAGGCGCCGCCGAATCGGGCTCCCTCCGGCCGTCCGATCCCGATCCACAACAACGATCCGACGAGCGGAAGCAGCAGCACGACGAACACCCAGGCGACCTTGGGGAGATGCCGCACCGCGTAGGTGTCGGCGCACACCACGTCGATCAGGCACAGCACCCAGATCACCATCACGATCAGGCTCAGATACGGCACGACTCCCCCTCGTCTCGGCACCGCGGGCACGGACCGTCACAGTTCGGACCAGATGGTATGTTCCCGACCCCCGTCCATCGTCGCCGGGGGCGGCTTCGTTTCAGCTGGTCCGCGTGTCCCGCACGGGGTCTCACAGGGGCTGGCGCACCACCCGTTCGACGAACCGCACCTGATGTTCGACGGCGCGGGTGTGGTGGCTCGTTCCCGGCCACACGTCGAAGTGGTCGCACGGATAGCGGTGGACGAGTGCCCGCGCGTCGAATGCGGCGCGTGCGGCGCTGTCGGGCGGCGCCGACCGGTCGAAGTCGGCGATCTGCACGAGCATCGGCACGTTGATGCGCCGGGCGTGCCGTGCGGGCCGGTAGGACGGCAGCTCGAACAACACCCCGGGGTCTACTTCGTTGCGCCACGACGGTCCCGCGATCGCCCGGTACGACTCGTCGGCGCCCGGACTGGTGAGGGCAGCGTGGGTGCCGGGCGGCCCGACGACGGGCATACGCCGTGTGCCTCGGCTCGCGGCCGACCGGACGCCGTCGAGGACACCGGATGCGAACTCCCGGGGCGACCGCTCGCGAACCGAGTGCGCTGCCGCGGCAGGGCCACTCACGAGGGGCGTGAGCGCGACGGCAGCGGCGAGCGCGGGTGTCTCGGCGGCGAGCTCGAAGACGTGCCCGCCGGACAGCGACACTCCCCACGCGACGAGCCGCGCCGGATCGACGCCGGGCAGTGCGCGGGCCGCGGAGAGCGCGGCGCGGTAGTCGTCGACCTGCGCCCGCATCGACACCTTCTGCCGCGGCGCTCCCCCACTGTCGCCGAAGCCACGGAAGTCGAACGCGAGCGTGTCGATGCCGGCGCGGGCGAATGCCTCGGCGAACGGGGCGAGCCCCGAGTCCTTGGTACCCGCGAGTCCGTGCGCCATCACGACGCACGGAGCATCTGCCTCGTCCGGTGCACGGTCCGCTCGGAAGTGCCACGCGTGGATGTCGGCCGTGCCGGAGCGGAAGCGGACGGTGTCGCGGATCATGCCCCCACACCCCCGCCCTGCGCTGCGCCGAGCGTGACGGGGCCCGACGCGTCGACGCGGGCGCGGCCGTCGCGCAGCTCCCGGGTGCGCAGGTCGTGCTCGTACAGGAAGTAGTCGACCTGCTGGGTGTGCCGTGGCCGGTCGTTCATGTGGCCCAGGTACTTCCGGTGATCGGCGTCGATGACGCGTTCCATCTCGTCGGGTTCGGGTGGCCGGTAATGGCCGCCCAGGTAGGCGGCGACGAGCCGTGCCTGTGCTTCGACGAACGGGAACAGGGTGGGCGTCGCCTGGGCGAGCCCGACGAAGAGCAGGTCGTCGGTCCCGGGCGCGAAGATGCGCTTGTAGAGCCGGATCCGGTTGTCCGGTGCGGCGACGACGTCGGGAGCGAAGAACGGGAAGGTGATGTTGTAGCCGGTCGCGCACAGCAGGACGTCGAACTCGGCGGACGAGCCGTCGGCGAAGGTGACGGTGGTGCCGTCGACCGACGAGACGTCGGGTTTCGGAAGGATGTCGCCGGATCCGAGACGCAGCGGCAAGTCGCTCGACTGGGTGGGGTGCGCTTCGAAGAAGTGATGGTCGGGTGTCGGCAGCCCGTACCGTTCGGGCCGGCCGGTGGTGATCAGCGGACCGAGCCGGGCCATGCGGCGTTGCCACGAGAACGGCAGGTGGGGTGAGGTGCGGTAGTACTTGTCGGCGGGCACGCCTGCGATGTACTTGGGCACGATCCACGCGCTCGACCGGGTCGAGAGCGTGACGGTGTTGCGCAGTGAACGTGACGACAACTCGACCGCGATGTCGGCTGCGCTGTTGCCGAGTCCGACCACCAGGATCCGTTTTCCGTGCAGGTCGAGCGGCGCGAACGGGTCGACGTACGAGTGCGAGTGCAGGACGTCGCCGGCGAAGTGCCCGGCGAACTCGGGCAGCCGCGGGTCCCAGTGGTGCCCGTTCGCGACGACGAGCGCGTCGAAGGTGCGGGCCGTGCCGTCGCGGGTGGTGAGCCGCCAGCCGCCGCCGGGCAGCGGGTCGGCTTCGTCCACGGCTGTCTCGAACTCGATGTTCCGTTTCAGGTCGAAGGCGTCGGCGTAGCCCTCCAGGTACTGCCGGATCAGGCTGTGGTGCGGGAAGTCCGGGTACTCCTCGGGCATCGGATAGTCCTTGAAGGACAGTTGGTGTTTCGACGTGTCGATGTGCAGCGACCGGTAGGCACCGCTGTGGCCACCTTTGGTGCCGAATGCCCAGTTGCCTCCGACGCCGTCGGACATCTCGTAGCAGGTGTACGGAATCCCGTAGTCGGAGAGCATCTTTGCGGTGGTGAGACCGCTGATGCCTGCGCCGATCACGGCCGTGCGAGGGTGGGACACCGAGAACCTCCGAGCTTCGGACACTTGTCCACTTCTGTGGTGTGTGTCACAGTATGCCCGTGGTCGAGACCCTCCAGCAACTGCTCCGGGAACGCGCACACGACACCACCGTCGGGCTGCGGCACGGTGATTCGTCGTGGACCTGGCGAGAGCACGTCGCCGACGCGTCCGCCGTCGCCGCCCACCTGATCTCGCTCCTGGACCCGCAGCGGCCACCCCATGTCGGCGTGCTGCTGGGCAACTCCCCCGACATGGCCCGTTCGCTCGCCGCCGCGGCGCTCGGCGGGTACGTCCTGTGCGGGCTCAACACCACGCGGCGAGGTACCGCGCTGGCCGCCGACATCGCCCGCGCCGACTGTCAGCTCGTCGTCACCGACGACGAGCATCGGCACCTGCTCGACGGCCTCGAACTCGGCGACGTCCCCGTGCTGGTCACCTCCGACGCGCAGTGGCAGGCGCTGTCCGGGTCCGAAGCTCCCGCACTCGCACCGCTGCGCGAGTCCGCGCCCACCGACACGTTCATGCTCATCTTCACGTCCGGCACGAGCGGCGACCCGAAAGCCGTTCAGGTCAACCACATGACCGTCCTCGTCGCCGGCACCGTACTCACCGATCGCTTCGCGCTCGGACCCGACGACGTGTGCTACGTGTCGATGCCGCTGTTCCACTCGAATGCGGTGCTCGCCGGCTGGTGTGTCGCGCTCGCGTCGGGCGCCGCGCTCGTGCCCGCACGATTCTCTGCATCGCACTTCCTCGACGACATCCGCCGGTACGGCGCCACCTATATGAACTACGTCGGCAAGCCCCTCGCCTACGTCCTCGCGACCCCGGAGAAGACCGACGACGCGGACAATCCGCTTCGCGTCGCATTCGGCAACGAGGCGGGTGATCTCGACATCCTCGACTTCGGGCGCCGGTTCGGGTGCACCGTGTGGGACGGCTTCGGTTCCACCGAGAATGCCGTCATCGTCACGCGCGTCGACGGCACGCCACCGGGGTCGATCGGCCAACCGTTCGACGGAGTCGCGGTGTACGACCCGGTGACCGGAGTCGAATGCCCCCGGGCGGTGTTCGACCGGACCGGGGCACTCGTCAACCACGACGATGCGGTGGGCGAACTGGTCAACACCTACGGTGCCGGCATGTTCGCCGGCTACTACCGCAACCCTGCCGCGACCGACGAGCGTCTGCGCGACGGCATGTACTGGAGCGGAGACCTCGCCTACCGCGACGCAGACGGGTTCGTGTACCTCGCGGGCCGCACCGGCGACTGGATGCGGGTCGACGGCGAAAACCTCACGGCGGCACCGATAGAGCGGATCCTGCTCCGCAACCACGCGGTCAGCCAGGCCGCGGTGTACGCGCTGCCCGATCCGCGGGCCGGCGACCAGGTGATGGCCGCACTGGTGCTCGTGGACGACGCGGACCTCACTCCGGAGGACTTCGCCCGTTTCCTCGGGGAGCAGCCGGACCTGTCGCCGCACGCGTGGCCGCGCTACGTGCGTCTCGCGGCCTCCTTGCCGTCGACCGCGACGAACAAGGTCCTCAAACGCGAACTCGTCGCGCAGGGCACCGCCACATCGGATCCGTTGTGGACCCGCCGGGGCCGCAGCCGTGTCTACGCGTGACGGACGTGCTCGATCAGAAGAGTCGCCGTGCCGAGCGCGTCGTCGCGCACCGTCACGACGCGGGTCCCCGGTTTGCGGCCGGGTCGGATCTCGCTCACGTCGACGCCCGACTCCACGAGACGCGCGCGGGTCGTCTCGAGGTCGACGCTGCGCCACGCAACGCCCCACAGCGCCACAGCGTCATCCGCTCCCTCGACGCCTGCGAGTACCTCGACGACGACCTCGGTGGCGCGGAAGAACAACTGCTCGACGCCCCTGGTCGACTGTGCGAGACGGAAATCCAGCCCGAGGACACCGCCGAACAGGGCGATGGCCTGCACGCGGTCGGGTGCGGTGAACACGACGTGGTCGATACGGTCCACGTCACGCTCCGGATCACGGTCGGCGGTGGCTGCGCGCGTCCCGACGCCGAGCGCAGGGTACTGCCGTGCCACGAGACCGGCGGCGTGCGGCGACAGTGCGAGGCCGCGGCGTTCGAGCAGCCGGCGCGTCCGGTCGAGATCGCCGCAGCCGAACACGATTCGCGCCGTGTCGTCCACGGGGCGGTCGACGCAGTGATCGACGACGACAGCGCCGTTGGCCACGACGGGCTCCACGCCTTCGGCGAGCCCGAACAGGCGCCGGTAGCCGCGTGCGGTGTCCGAACCGCCGGGGACGACCACGGTCGCGGTGCTCAGACGAGTTGCGGCGACCGGGCGAGATGCAGGAACAGGGCGGGCGTCGTCGTCACTCGTGTGCACGCACCCATCGAATCATGCGCCCGCCGGAGTGCCGCCGATCCCTTCCGAAACGAGAACGTGTTCTCTAGTCTGGCCGCATGAGCAGCACATACTCCGGAGCCGACGCTCACCCGCTGCAGACCGTCGTGTGGGGCACCGGCAATGTGGGGCGCGCAGCGATCCGTGCGGTGCAGGCTCACCCGGCGCTAGCCCTGTCCGGGGTCGTCGTGCACTCGGAGGCGAAGATCGGCGTCGACGCGGGCGAGCTCGCGGGACTCCCCACGACCCTGGGCGTCCCGGCGACCGGTGACCTCGATGCCGCGCTCGCAGGGGCCGACGCCGTCGTGTACGCCGCCTCGGGCGACCTGCGGCCCGACGACGCACTCGCCGACGTCCTGCGCGCGGTGCGCGCCGGAGCAGTGGTCGTGACGCCGTCATTGTTCGCGCTCTACGATCCGCCGTCCGCGCCTGCGGACGTGCGCGACGCGGTCGACGAGGCGATCGCAACCGGTGGCGGCGCACTGTTCGTCTCCGGCGTCGACCCCGGCTGGGCGAACGACATCCTGCCACTGCTCGCCTCGGGCCTCGCGTCGTCGATCTCGCAGCTGCGGTGCCAGGAGATCTTCGACTACACGACCTACGACCAGCCCGATGCCGTGCGGATTCTCACCGGCATGGGGCAGCCCATGGACTACGAGCCGCCCATGCTCGTCGCAGGCGTGCCCACGATGGTGTGGGGCGGCCAGCTGCGGCTGCTCGGACGCGCCCTCGGCATCGAATTCGACGACATCGTCGAGCGACACGACCGACGCGCGCTGACCGACACGGTCGACACGCCGCTCATGGGCAGATTCGACGCAGGCACGCAGGGGGCTGTGCGCTTCGAACTCGAAGGGCATGTCGCCGGCGACGCCGTGGTCGTCGTCGAACACGTCACCCGCATCGACGCCGCCTGCGCTCCGGACTGGCCGCAGGTGCCCGACGGTGGTGCCGGGGTGCACCGTGTGATCGTCGAGGGACGGCCACGAATCGAGATCGACGTCGTCGCCACCGACGAAGGCGGCAACCGGGCGGCCGGAGGAAATGCCACCGCCGTCGGCCGGCTGGTCAATGCGATCCCCTGGCTGCGCGACGCGGGCCCGGGACTCTACGACGCACTCGACGTCCCGATCCAGCCGGGCGTCGGCAAACTCGGAAAGGCCACGTTGCCATGACGATCGAACCGACCGCGCTCATCGACGTCCCCGAGGGGAAGGATCCGCTCGCCTTCGTGTGGGGCGAGATGGTCCCCGGCATCGGCCCCGCGGCCGCGACGTTCTCCGCGAAGGTGTACTCCGACACGACGCTCGGGCTACGGGAGTTCGAGGCGGCCCGGCTGCGCATCGCGCAGATCAACGGCTGCGTCTTCTGCCAGGACTGGCGCACCGAGCGCGACGGCCGGACGGTCGAGGACGGGTTCGACGACGCCGTCGCGCACTGGCGCACCGCCACCGGCTTCGACGACCGCACCCGGCTGGCCGCCGAGTACGCGGAACGGTACGCACTCGATCACCACGGCCTCGACGACGCCTTCTGGGCCCGCATGACTGCCGCCTACACGCAACGCGAGGTCGTCGAGCTCACGATGTGCCTCGGATCGTGGCTCGCGTTCGGACGGCTCAATCACGTACTGGGTCTGGACACACGGTGCGCAGTGCCCACACAGCCGACTCAGCCACCGAGCTGACACCGGCGGTGCAGTGCGCGCATCTCCTCGACCAGTTCGTCCGCCGGGCCCTCGGCCACGACACCCGGGGCGACGTCGCGCACGGGGAGCGCCGCGACGGGCGGCTCCGGCACACCCCACTCACGCAGCCATCCCGTCAGCTGCGCCGACGACACTGCATACACGATGCGGCCCAACCCGACCCACGCATGCGCCGCCGAGCACATCGGGCAGTGCTCACCCGACGTGTACACCGTGCACGCACCGCGCTCGGCTGCGGGCACGTGCTCGGCAGCCCACCGTGCGAGAGCGAACTCGGGATGGCGCGTGTGGTCTCCCCCCGCGACGCGATTGCGGTCCTCGGCGAGCACGACCCCGGTCGCCGACACGAGCACCGACCCGAACGGCTCGTCGCCCGCGGCGAGTGCGTCGCCGGCGAGGGTCACGCATCGGCGGAGATGAACGAGATCGCCTCGGGTGATCATCGCGCGCCGCTCACAGCGCGGCCCGCGCGCCGACACGGAACTTGTCCTGCCCGAAATCGATCTGGCGTCGCGCATTCGACAGTGCGGTCACCACACACGTGCCGAAGGCGCCCTGCCTGTCGTACATGGTGGTGCTGCCGACCGAGATGCCGCCCGCCGCGAAATGGTTCTCGGCTTCGAGTCCGAGGTCGTCGGAGACGGGTAGCCGCGAGACCACCATCGTGAGGTCGGCGTTGATGTATCCGACACCTTCGCTGCCCCAGTTCGTCATGAGGCTCGTCATCTCGCCCACCGTCGCGGCCCGCACGAACGGTGACGACACCTCCCCCACGACGACGTCGAGTTGCCGCTGCCACATGCGTTTGCGTCCATTGCCCTGGTGGTCGGGCATCGACGACGACCACACCTCGGCACCGTCGTCACTCGAGAACAGCGGCGCACCCGGGCCGGACCAGTCGATGCCGAGAGTGTCCGGCGGATGCGGCACCGGATTCACCTTGGTCCAGAGTTCGCCCGCGGGTGCCTCGCCCGCGCGCAGGAGTACCAGCGTCGCCCGGGTGACGACCTCACCGTCCTGCAGCACGTCGGCGTCGGCGACGACGATACGGTTGCCCGCGCGCACGATTCGGGTCTGCACCGTGGTGAGCTCCGACCGCACCGGCTTGAAGATGTCGACGGTCAGCCGCGACGGCACGAATCCTTCGCGTCCGTGATCTCGTTCGAGTTGCCGCGCGACGAGACCGCACACCGCCGAACCGTGCAGCGTGCCGTGGCCCCAACTGCTGCGCGCGAGGCGCTGCGGCTCGAAACCTCCGTCCGATTCGGCGAAGAAGCCGAGCCGTAGGTCCGTCGAGGTCATGGGGTCTCCTCCGCGCTCCGATGGCTGCACGTGCACAGCCGACCACGCCGACACTAGAACGCGTGTCAGCGGCGGGCAAAGCCGCCCCGTCCCGATCGCGGTACCGCGCCCCGGGATCTTTACCGTGACCCCGGGGTACAGCCATACTGACGGCCACCACCGTCGGTGTACCGGAAGGCCCAGCCATGCACTCAGGCAAGACGTCCGTCGCACCCGATCACGATGCGATCGTCGTCGGCGCCGGCTTCGGCGGAATGGGCGCCGCGATCGCGCTGCAGCGGCGCGGCCTGCACGACATCGCGATCTACGAACGTGAGGACGATCTCGGCGGCACGTGGCACGTCAACCACTATCCCGGCCTCGCGGTCGACATCGCCTCGGTCACCTACTCGTATTCGTTCGAGCCGAACCCGCACTGGAGCCGCCTGTTCGCACCGGGCAGCGAGCTCGCCGCCTACGCCGCGCGGATCGCCGACAAGTACGATCTCCGTCGCCGCATGCGCTTCGGTACCGCAGTCGAAAGCGCGACCTGGGACGACGACGACCAGCTGTGGCGCGTGACGCTCGCGGACGGCGCGAGCGTCACCGCGCGGTTCCTCGTCACGGCCACCGGCTTCCTGTCCCAGCCGCACACACCCGCCTTTCCGGGCATCGACTCGTTCGCCGGAAGGATCCTGCACACGGCCGACTGGGACGACCACTACCGCCCCGACGGGCGCCGTATCGCCGTCGTCGGTACGGGTGCGACCGCGGTTCAACTGATTCCCGAACTCGCCCGCACCGCTGCGGAGCTCACCGTCTTTCAGCGCACACCCATCTGGGTGGTGCCCAAGGTCGACTTCCGCATCCCCCGCGCGGTGCGGTCGCTGTTCGCGGCCGTCCCGAGCTCGCAGCGTGCCGCCCGGACCATCAGCAACACGATCCTCGAGCTGCTGATGGTCGTGGGCGTGTTGCGCTTCCGCCAGGCCAAGAGACTCAATCGCGGTGCGGCGCTGCTCGCGAAAGCCCACCTGCGCGTACAGGTGCGCGACGCCGCGACGCGACGCGCGCTGACTCCCGACTACGACTTCGGCTGCAAGAGACCGACATTCTCGAATCGGTACTTCCGCGTCTTCAACCGACCCGACGTGCACCTCGACACCGACGGCATCGAGCGGGTCGAACCCGACGCTCTCGTCACGACCAGCGGTCGGCGCATCCCGGTCGACACGCTCGTCCTGGCTACCGGATTCAACCTGTGGGACGTCAACTTCCCGGCGTTCGAGATCATCGGCCGCGGCGGCCGCAATCTCGGGAAGTGGTGGCGCGAGAGCCGCTTCCAGGCATACGAGGGCATCACCGTGCCGGGCTTCCCGAACCTGCTCAGCCTGAACTCCCCGTACGCGTACAGCGGGCTGTCGTATTTCACGACGATCGAGTCGCAGATGGCGCACATGGACCGGCTGCTCGGCGAACTGGACCGCAGGGGTGCGAGCACCTTCGAGGTCACCGAGCGGGCCAACTCCGAGTTCCTCGACGCGATGACCCACAACCTGCAGGATTCGGTGTTCGTGGACGGCCGCTGCGCCTCCTCGCGTAGCTACTACTTCAACCAGCACGGCGAAGCGACTTTGTTGCGACCGAACTCGACTTCGGCCACGTTCCGTGCGGCGCGCAGCTTTCCGGTGGACGATTACACGTACGTGTGACGTACACGACTCGGACGGAAGGGAATCGATGAGCAACCCGTACGGAGACGATCGAACCCGGCGTTACGACGCGGCGCAGCCCTACGGCGCCCCCCAGGACCCTCGCTACGTGCCCGGCTCCCCGGCCCCGGGCACGCCACCCGGCCCCCGTCTCGACACGGGGCCCTTCCTCGCGGGGGTGGCAGCGACAGCACTCGTCGCGGCGATCGCGGGCTGGGTGCTCACCGCCATCATGCAGGCGCTCTGGGAACGGTTCGAGTGGGGCACGGTGTGGGCGTACGGGCTGATCGACCCGTGGAACGCCGCGATCACCGGTGCGATCGCGGCGGCACTGTCGGGTCTGCTGATGTGGCTTCTCGTGCAGGGAGTTCCGTCGCCCGCGACGTTCTACTCGTGGATCACGACGCTCGTGGTGATCGCCGTCGTGGTGCTGCCTTTCCTCGCGGCCTCGACGTGGGAGGCGGCGCTCGCCGCCGGCATCGTGCACGGCGCACTCGGCATGGTCGTCATATCGCTCACGAACGTGGTCGCGGGGCGCACCGTGCACAGGTGACCTGGCGTTCGAGGTGCGCGCCCCTGCTCGCTGTCGTACATTCATGATCACTCTGTACATATTTGATCATTTTGTGCAGACTTGAACGTACAGCGGGCCGGGTACCGCGCACACTCGAGGAGGATCCATGTCCCACTTCGCCGTCGTCGGCGCCGGAATCGGCGGACTCAGCGTCGCCATCGCGCTGAGGAAAGCCGGTCACGACGTCACCGTGCACGAGCAAGCGCGCGCATTCGGCCGGGTCGGAGCCGACATCAACCTCACCCCGAATGCCGTCAACGCCCTCGACGGGCTCGGCGTCGGTGCCGAGATCCGCGCGGCGGCC
Organism: Rhodococcus sp. HNM0569; assembly: GCF_012726205.1. Lineage (GTDB taxonomy): Bacteria > Actinomycetota > Actinomycetes > Mycobacteriales > Mycobacteriaceae > Rhodococcus_F. Next base: position 66,783 of record NZ_JAASAE010000017.1, read on the forward strand.
GCACGGCCCACCCACCGCATCAGCCGCACCTGGGACAGCGGCGAAGAAACCTCGCGGCTCGCGATGGCCGACACCGCGCAGGACCGCTACGGCGCACCGCAGCTCACGATGCACCGGGCCGACCTGATGACCGCTCTCGAGCATGCTGCGGGAGACGTCATCCGCTTCGGGAGCAGAGTGCACGGCCTCCACGCCGACCACACCGGGGTCGAACTCGAGTTCGCCGAGGGCGGAACCGCCCGGGCCGATGCCGCGATCGGCGCCGACGGCATCCACAGCGCGGTGCGCAGCGCATTGTTCGGACCCGAGCAACCCCAGTTCACCGGCGTCGTCGCCTACCGATCCGTCGTTCCGGTCACGCGGCTCGCCGGCGTCCCCGACGTGGGCGCCTTCACCAAGTGGTGGGGCCCGGATCCCGACACCCAGATCGTCACCTTCCCGCTCGGTCACGGGAACGTCTTCGTGTTCGCGACCACGCCACGGTCGACGTGGACCGAGGAGTCCTGGACCCTGCCCGGCGACCCCGACGAATTGCGTTCGCACTACACCGACTTCCACCCGCACGCACGCGCTCTCCTCGACGCGTGCGAGGAAGTCCTCGCATCGGCCCTGTACGTACGCGACCCACTGCCACGCTGGGGCACCGGATCCGCCACCCTGCTCGGCGACGCGTGTCACCCGATGACCCCGTTCATGGCACAAGGCGCCGGGCAGTCGATCGAAGACGCCGTCGTCCTCGCGCGATGTGTCGAAGCGTATTCCGGCCTCGGCGACGCGTTCGCCGCGTACGAGCACTCACGGCAGGAACGCACCGCGCGCATCCAGATCGGATCGCGCGGCAACAACTGGCTCAAGGACGCGGGTAACGGCGACTGGGTGTACGAGTACAACCCCTGGACTGCCCCGCTCGCAGGCCCGCAGGTAGCGTCGCCGGCGTGACCGAGGACGCGCCGAGCACCCCCGTTCAGCGTGCGTTCCGCCTCCTCGAGCACATCGCGGCAGGCGGAACCACCACCAACTTCAGCGAGATCGCCCGCGCCACCGGCATCAATCGCGTCACCGCGACGAGACTCCTCGCTGAACTCGAGAACGCCGGAATGGTCGAGCGCTCGCCTGGCGGCGGCCACCGTGCTGCGATGCCGCTGCTCGCCCTCGCAGCACGGGTGCTCGCGGACGAGACCCTGGTGTCCATGTCCGAGCGCGCCCTCGAAGAACTCGGACGCCGACTCGGACTCTCGGCGTATCTCGTCGTCCTCGACGGCACGGACGCGGTGTACCTGCGTCGCCATCTCCCCGATCAGCCGCTGGTCAGCAACATCACCACCGGAAGCCGCGTACCTGCCCATCTCACGACACCCGGGCGGGTCCTCCTCGCCGGCCTGACCCCGGCGGAACGCGACACGTGGCTCGGGCAGGCTCCACTCACCACTGTCGACGGCAGCCCGCTACCCGCCGCCGAACTCGCGGAGACGCTCGACGGGGTCGCCGAACGCGGATTCGACTGGTCGTTCTCGGGCTACGAGGCCGGAATCGACTCGTGCGCGGCACGCGTCGTCGACGTCGGCGGCACGACCGTCGCGGCGCTCAGCGTGGCAGGCCCGTCGCATCTCGTCGGCGCCGCGGACGAACGTAGGCAGCAGGTCCGCGGTGCCGTCACCGATGCGGCCCGCGCTCTGTCCGACGCACTTCGGTTCGCCCGCTGACCGACTCGGTCTCCGAGTTGTCGGGTCCTGTCTGTCGAGGCATCGGTGGTGATGTGTGGGTGACGGAAGGGTGGTGATTTCTGCTTTTCCTGGTGTTCCGTCCGCGCCGGAGTATTTCCGTACGCATGAACCCGGATCGACAGAGACGTTCTCGCTAGGTGTGTGTTCCGACACGAGCACCCCGGTCGTCCCCGGCTTCAGTGCCCGAAAAAAGTGCGGCACATCCCCCGCCATGTGCGGCTCCGACTCCCTCGCCGGCCCCTCCCCTGCCCTGACGACGCGGACACCGGCACTCCTACGACTGGCGGGCGCCGGGTAGCGTCGCGGCGTGCACCCGTCGAACCCGTCGCTCGCGGCGCGACTGCGCGCCGCGGGATGTGTCTACGCCGAGGACGAGGCTCGGTTGCTCGTCGAGAACGCCCGCGACGCGGCCCACCTCGAACGGATGGCGGCCGACCGGGTGTCGGGCACCCCGATCGAGTACGTCCTGGGGTACGCGCTCTTCCGGTCCGAGCGCATCGTGGTCGCTCCGGGAGTCTTCGTCCCCCGGCTGCGTACCGAGGCGCTCGTCCGGGCGGCTCTGCCGCGGCTGACGCCCGGGGACGTCGTGGTCGAGATGTGCTGCGGCAGCGCGCCTGTCGCGACGGCCCTCGCCCGTGAGATATCCGGGGTGATCGTCCACGCCGCCGATGTCGACCCCGTCGCGATCGCCGTCGCACGCACCAATCTGACCGGCCTCGGCGAAGTTCACGCCGGCGACCTCTTCGACGCCCTGCCCCGCGAATTGCGTGGGCGCGTCGACCTGCTCGTCGCGAACGCGCCCTACGTTCCCTCCGCCCACATCGCTCTCATGCCGCGTGAGGCCCGCGAACATGAGCACGAGACGGCGCTCGACGGCGGTCCCGACGGCACTCGACTGCAGCGGGCCGTGGCCGAAGGCGCGTCCGGATGGCTCTCCCCCGGAGGTGCGCTGCTGCTCGAGACGAGCGCGACACTCGCGGATCGCACGGAGGCCGTGGTGGTGGACGCCGGTTTTCGGGCCCATGCACGGGCGTTTCGCGACCTCGACGCGGTGGTCGTCGAGGGGGTGCTGCGCCGGACCTCGTAATTGTTCGGGAATTTCCGTCGTTCCGTCCTGGCCGGATTGTCGACGGTCGGTCGATTCTTCCCCTCCTCCGGGCACCCGAAAGTAAGTTGGGGGCATCACGAGAGGAGGTCCCCCATGGACTGGGCCGAGATCGGTGCCGCGTTCGGATTCGTCGTCGTCGGCATCACCGTGGTGGTCGTCGTCGCCCTGGTGTGCGCCCTGTTCTTCTTCTCGATCCGAGGCGACTTCTCGGGTCCGGAACGACAGGACTTCGACGACGATCGTCTCCGCCGGGAATACCCCGACCTCGAACGCATCCGGGAGCGCCCGGACGACTACGGAACCCCACCGCGACGCCCCCTGGAGTGAGCCCCCACTCGGCACACCACTCCCCTGTTCGCCGCCACCCGAATTCCCACCGCTGCCCCGCCTTCGTCGACAGGAGCGAGATGAGCACCGACCCCAGGCAAGAGGAACCGCTGCACCCCGACCGGCACCAGGTGGTCGTCGTCGGCTCGGGCTTCGGCGGACTGTTCGCCACCCGTGCTCTCGACAAGACCGATCTGGACGTCACCATGGTCGCTCGTACCACGCACCACCTGTTCCAGCCGTTGCTGTACCAGGTGGCGACAGGCATCCTGTCGGTCGGCGACATCGCGCCCGCGACCCGGCTCGTGCTGCGCAAGCAGAAGAACGCTCAGGTGCTGTTGGGCGACGTCGAGGACATCGACCTCGAGAAGCAGACCGTCACCTCGACGCTCCTCGGCCGTCCGACGGTCACGCGTTACGACAGCCTGATTCTCGCCGCGGGCGCCGGACAGTCGTACTTCGGGAACGACCGGTTCGCCGAGTTCGCGCCGGGCATGAAGACGATCGACGACGCACTCGAACTACGCGGCCGCATCCTCGGTTCGTTCGAGCTCGCGGAGGTCACGACCGATCCGCTCGAACGGCAGCGATTGCTCACCTTCGTCGTGGTGGGCGCGGGCCCGACAGGTGTCGAACTCGCGGGTCAGATCGCCGAGCTCGCCCGGCGCACGCTGCCGGGCGCCTTCCGCCACATCGACCCGACCGACGCGCGGGTCATTCTCCTCGACGGCGCGGACGACGTACTGCCGGTCTACGGCGGCAAGATCAGCCGAGTCGCCCGCAACGACCTCGAGGAACTCGGCATCGAGGTGCAACTCGGAGCGCTCGTCACCGACGTCGACTCGACCGGGCTCGTCGTCAAGGACAAGGACGGCACGCAGCGCCGGATCGAGTCGCGGTGCAAGGTGTGGTCGGCGGGCGTACAGGCCAGCCCGCTCGGCAAGATCGTCGCCGATCAGGCCGGTGCCGAGGTGGATCGGGCAGGCCGCGTGCTGGTACGCCCCGACCTCACATTGCCCGGCCACCCCAATGTGTTCGTCATCGGCGACATGATGTCGCTCGACAAGCTGCCGGGCCTCGCGCAGGTGGCGATGCAGGGCGGCCGCTACGCCGCGAAACAGATCGAAGAGGGTCTGCACGGCGCATCACCCGACGCACGACCGCCGTTCAAGTACTTCGACAAGGGATCGATGGCGACCATCTCGCGGTTCAACGCGGTCGCCAAGGTCGGCAAGCTCGAGATCACCGGCTTCATCGGGTGGGTGGCGTGGCTCGTCGTGCACCTGATGTACCTCGTCGGCTTCCGCAGCCGGCTGTCGACGATCATGTCGTGGACCGTGACCTTCCTGGGCAAGGGCCGGTCCCAGATGGCGTCCACCGAGCAACAGGTGTTCGCGCGCGTCGCCCTCGAGCGCATCCAGCGTGAAGACGGCAAGTCGACCGGCACGTCGGGTTCGGAGAAGGAAAACCCGGGTCCGGACCGGGCGACCGGCTGACCCCCTGGCGGGGGTCAGCTGCCGAGGCGTGCCGTGTCGGTGATGTTCGCGAGGCGCACCTGCCCCTTCGCGATCAGTCGGTCTGCCGCGTCGGTGATGCGCACCTCCCACAGCTGCTGCGTGCGGCCGCGATGGATCGGCCGACCGACGGCGGTCAGGGTGCCCTCCCGCGTGGCGCGGAGGAAGTCGGTGGTGTTGTTGACGCCGACCACGTGCCCCTGCTCGCCGAGCCACACGCTGCCCGCGACGCTCGCCACCGACTCGACGACGGCGCACAGGACGCCGCCGTGGAGGATTCCGTTGGGCTGGTGCAGTTCGGGACGCACCGTCCACTGCGCGCTCACCCGGTCGGGTGTCAGCTCCGTGTAGTCGAGGCCGATCAGCTGGTCGAATCCACGCCCCGTTCCCGAGGTGGCCGCCGCTGCCCGCTCGTCGACTGCCTGATTCTCGACCGCATGTGATTCGACCATGTTCGCTCCTGGTGTTCCGTGGTTCCGGCGATCCGTCACGCACGGCGCCGCACTCACTTGACTACACGACGTGCGAGGCAGCGAATACGTGGGGGCATCCTCGACGAGACCGACGGCCCCGCACCTGGATCAGGTACGGGGCCGTCGTCGCAAGGACCGGGAGTCTCTGCAGCCCTCAGGACTCCGGTTCGGCCCGGTGGAGTGTGACGAGCACTGCGATCGACTATAGGGAAGGCTTGCCTAACTAGCAAGACCTTCGGCGGCAGATTCGCCGAGTGTCGGACTCATGCCGTGTACTGCAGCCGCCTCCTGCGTGACCACTCGGCCGGCACCCGGCGATGCCGCTCGCGCACCGGCAACCCTGCCGCGACGAAGCCGTCGAGCAACAACTGTCCGCGACGGTGCGCGGCGAGGTCGCCACCACCCGCCATGAGCGGGACACACCCCGACGCGCCGAGCACGGCATCACCCACCGCACTCCAGAATCGCTGCGCGTCGATCGGCGTACACCGCGCGACGGCGTCGAACACCGTCGTGAGTGAGCCGGTGCATCGATGAGCTGTCCACAGCGCGAGCGCACGCTCACACGGCAGCGTCACGGTGCCACTCGTCGCCGCGAGCGGATCGCCCGGCAGGACGCGGAGCGTCTCGTCCGCGACTCCGGCCCAGTCGATGCCTTCGTCGTTGTCCATGTGGATGTGCAGGTTCTCGACACCGGGATCCCACGCGCGCGCTTCGAGGACGAACAGCGCCGCGACACGACCGACGACCGCGTGGATCAACGACGTCGCGACCTGCATCGCGGCGGCCTCGGGGTGCCCCAGATCTTCGAGCGCGCGTTTCCACATCCGATGCACGCGATCGCCGGTGGGTGCCCCTTCGAGCGCCCACCAACGCCGCCGCCCTTCGTCGGCCATCGCCGCCACTGCGTACATGCGCGGATAGTCGGGATTGAGGGTGCGCAGCCGGTCGCAACACTGCCCGAGCGCCGTTCCGCAGTTGCGTGCGGTACGGGGGCCGAGTGTGGTGCAGGGCGCGAACATCGTGGTCACCGAGCGCTCCATTCGTCTGTTCGGGAAGGTTCCCGGGAAACGTGGACGAATGGGAGCTTAGGGTAGCCTCACCAAATATCAAGTACCGACCCCCGGTGACGGTCGCCACTACCTCCCCGCCGACGCGGGTTGGATAGGGTTCCGTAACCTAAGTAGCCGTACATCCGGGTATCCGCGGAGCCGGTCCACATGCCGGGCCCCGCCCCGACCCCCGTCGGGCATCCCCCCTGCGAAGGAGCACGAACACTCCGTGACCACCACACGAACAGACGGGCGCACATCGCGCGAGTCGTTCGGCCGACGCGAGATTCCCCGCGGCCCGGCGCCACGCGGAATCCGCGCGGTGGCATGGGCATTCGACACCGCCCTCACCGTGCTCCCGTTCGTACTCGGTTGGTTCGTCGTCGACTCGCTGCGCGACGCGAACGGCGGGGGCGAGGCCGATCGGCTGATCTTCGGTGCGGCCACTCTCGCGATCGGTTGCGCACTCGGCTACTGGAATCTCGGGCTGCGTGCAGGACGCACGGGGCAGAGCGCAGGCATGCGGTGGGTCGGCCTCGTCGTCCGCGATCGCGAACACGGGACACCGGTCGGAACGCGCCGGGCGCTGCGCCGGGTGCTCGACCGCGACAACGTCGAGGTCGTACGGCAGGTGACCGCCGCCGACGAGGGCTTCGAGCCCGACAAGCCCGACGGCTCCCCCACCGCGGTGCGCAGGCGCCGCCTGCTGGGCCTCGTGGTGCTGGTCGCGGTGCTCGCCTTCGCTCTGCTGGCGAGCATCGCGATCGGCGCGCGACCGCTCACGACCGGGGAGATCGCACACGCACTGTTCGCCTCCGACGGCACGCAGGCCGACATCATCGTCCAGACGCTGCGCGGCCCGCGCACTCTGCTCGCGCTCGTCGTGGGCATCGCACTCGGCGCGGCAGGCGCACTCATCCAGGGCTACACCCGCAACCCACTCGCCGACGCCGGACTGCTCGGCCTCAACGCGGGCGCTGCGTTCCTCGTGGTGCTGTCGATGTACCTGTTCAGCTTCACCGCACCGAGCCAGTACCTGTGGTTCGCGTTCGTCGGGTCGTTCCTCGCGAGCATCGTCGTGTTCGGGCTGTCGTCGATCGGATCGGGGGGCACGAGCCCATTGAGTCTCGCGCTCGCGGGCGCCGCGGTCGCGTTCTTCCTGCAGGCGATGACCCAGGCGATCGTCGTCGTCGACCAGAACAGCCTCGATGCGTACCGGTTCTGGGTGGTGGGCTCGGTCGCCGGTCGCGGATTCGACATCCTGTGGACGGTGTTGCCGTTCCTGATCGCGGGTCTCGTGCTCGCGCTTGCGGGCACGCCCGGGCTCAACGTGCTCAGCCTCGGCGAAGACGTCGCGAAATCGCTCGGCAGCAATGTCGTGGCGAGCCGTGTCCTCGGGATCCTCGCGATCACACTGTTGACGGGTGCCGCGACCGCGGCGTGCGGACCGATCGCCTTCATCGGTCTGGTCGTCCCGCACGTCGCGCGGGCCGTCACCGGCCCCGACTACCGCTGGCTCGTGCCGTACGCCGCCCTGATGGGCGCGGTCATGCTGCTGGTCGCCGACGTGATCGGCCGCGTCGTGGTGCGGCCCGGCGAATTGCAGGTGGGCATCGTGCTCGCGCTGTTCGGCGCCCCGTTCTTCGTCGCGATCGTCCGGCGCAGGAAGTTGGCTGCACTGTGACCCTCCTCGACGACACCGCGGCCGACGACACCACGGCCGGACGACTGCGTTCGTCCCTGTCGCGCCGCGCGCTGCGTGTCGGCCCGTTCTCGATCGTCGTGCGGCCACTGACGGTCGCGGTCTCGATCGTCCTGCTCGCCGCACTGTTCCTGGTGTTCTGCCTCGAGATCGCTCTCGGCGACTATCCGATGTCCATACCCGACGTCGTGTCTGTGTTGCTGGGCGGCGGCTCGAAGGCGCAACGGTTCATCGTGCAGGATCTGCGGCTGCCGCGTGCCCTCACCGGGGTGCTGGTCGGCGCCGCGCTCGGTATCGCGGGGGCGCTCACGCAGTCGGTGTCGCGCAACGCGCTCGCGAGCCCCGACATTCTCGGCATCACGGCGGGTGCGACGACCGCGGCGGTCTCGCTCATCGTGCTCGGTGGCGGCGGCGCCTTCGTCGGCATCCTTGCGCTGCTCGGACTTCCGCTCGCGGCGCTCGTCGGCGGCTTGCTCACCGCGATCGTGATCTACGCGCTGTCGTGGCGCGGTGGCATCGAGGGCTACCGGCTGATCCTGATCGGTATCGGCATCAACGCGATGCTCGTGGCCGTCACCGGCTGGCTCATGGTGTCGGCCGACATCAACGACGTCTCCCGCGCCCAGGTGTGGCTCAACGGGTCGCTCAACGGCGCCACCTGGAATCAGGTGTGGCCGGTCGCCGTCGTCGTGGCCGTCGTGGGCGCGAGCGTGCTGATCGCGTCGTTCACGATCGGCGGTCTGCGGCTCGGCGACGAGAACGCGACGTCGCTCGGCATCAAAGTGCAGTCGGCGCAGGGCAGGCTGTTGCTCGCGTCGGTCGTGCTCGCGGCCGTCGCGACCGCCGCGGCCGGTCCGGTGGGCTTCGTCGCGCTCGCCGCGCCGCAGATCGCGATGCGGCTGATCCGCTCGGCGGGACCGCCGATCTTCACCTCCGCGATCTGTGGTGCTGTACTCGTGGTAGGGAGCGACCTGATCGCCCGCACGGTGCTGCCGGTCGAACTGCCCGTCGGCATCGTCACGTCCGCACTGGGCGGCCCGTTCCTGCTCTACCTGCTCGTTCGCAACAACCGGAAGGTCACGGCATGAGTGTTCCGACCGAATCCCGATCCGGCGCGCCCTCCGACGCGCCCGCGCGGCTCGTCGCCGACGACGTCACGCTCGGCTACGGCGACCGCATCATCATCGACGGCTTGGACCTGTCGGTGCGCACCGGCGTGATCACCACCGTGATCGGGCCGAACGGGTGCGGAAAGTCGACGCTGCTGCGGGCGCTCGGGCGCCTGTCGAAACCACGGGGCGGCTCGGTGATGCTCGACGGCAAGGCGATCGGATCGATGCGCACCAAAGAAGTCGCGCGCACGCTCGGCATGTTGCCCCAGTCGCCGGTGGCCCCGGACGGTCTCACGGTCGCCGATCTGGTCGCGCGCGGCAGGCACCCACACCAGTCCTGGATCCGGCAGTGGTCGTCGGACGACGAGCACGAGGTGACCGAGTCGCTCGAGCTCACCGGCATTCTCGAGCTCGCGGACCGCCGAATCGACGAGTTGTCGGGCGGACAACGCCAACGCGCCTGGATCTCGATGGCGCTCGCGCAGGGCACCGACATCCTGCTGCTCGACGAGCCGACGACCTATCTCGACCTCGCGCACTCGATCGAGGTGCTCGATCTGGTCGATCGCATGCACGCCGATCTGGGCCGCACCGTCGTGATGGTCCTGCACGACCTGAACCTCGCGATCCGCTACAGCGACGAGCTCGTCGTCATGAAGGAAGGTCGGGTCGTCGCGGCGGGCGCACCCACGGAGGTCGTGACGGCGGAGTTGCTGCTCGACGTGTTCGGTCTCGAGGCGACCGTCATCGACGACCCGGTCTCGGATCGGCCGCTGATCGTCCCGATCGGTACCCGCCACGTCTACGGCACCGAGGGCGGCGCCCCTGCCGCGGGACGGCCCGCGAGCGCCTGACCACGCACACCCGCGTCACCGCGCGCGTCGGCGCCCGGCAAGGGTGCGCACGAGGCGCACGCTCTCGCCGACCGAGACATTCGGCAGATACGCGCGTCCGACGGCATTGCCGATGCTCGGCAGCGCGGCGGGGTCGGGGAACGCCATGTGCATCGGTTCGTAGCGAGGATCGAACTTCGCCTTGAATGCCAGTAGCGACCGGAACCCGTAGACGGGCTCGAGCGTGCGGCCGAGCAGGTCGAGCACGCCCTCCATGACCTGCGACAGCGTGCCGGTCTCGGCGAGCTCGCGCTCGTCGGCGTCCCGCGCGGGAACGTCGACCTTGGCGAGCGGTGCACCGGACAGGCTGACGAACTCGTAACCCTCGACCTCGAGCATCAGTGCGGCCGACGCGATCAGGAACTCGGTCGTCGGCCGGAATCCGCCGGCGCGCCTGCGCATGAAGTCGAGTGTCCAGCCCACGACCACGCCGTCGCGGTACACCGGCAGCCACGACGTCACGCCGTGCACGGTGCGGTCGGCGTCGACCGCGACGAGGCAGCGCACCTCCGGATCGTCGATCTCGTCGAGACCGCCGAGTGTGAAGCCCATCTCGGGCATGCCCTTGTCGGCGACCCATTCCTCGGAGATCGCGACGATCTGGTCCTTGACGCCTATCGGTGCCGTCGGGAAGCCGATCCACTCGGCGGTGATCGCCGCCTTGCGCGCCTTGTTCGTCGCGGTGCGCACGTCCTGGAACTTCTTGCCGGTGAAGGCGATCGAGCCGAGGTCGAGAACGGTTTCCTCCGCGACCTGGACGGCGCCCCAGCCGAGCGACTCGGTGACCGCCCGAACCTGGCCGGTGACCGAGTAGAAACACGGCACCCACCCGTTGGACGCGGCGAACTCCGCGAACAGCACCACGGACGGTGCGAGCCGATCGGGCGGGCCTACCGGATCGCCGGTCGTCAGGGCGACACCGCCGACCACCCGGTAGGCGACGTAGCTGTGCCCGTCGGGTCCGAACCAGTACGAGTTGCCGCGCCAGGTGGTCATCCACGACAGCGGGCTGCCGCCGCTCGCGCGCAGGATCGCCTGCGCGCGTGCGGTGTCGGTGCCGCGTGCGGTGGCCGGGCGACGGAAGGCTGCGACGGCGACAGCGCACGCCGCGATCCAGAACACGACGCCTGTCCACTCGTAGAGCAGCGTTGCGGGCGCGCTCACCGGCAGCACCGCCGGATCGAGCCACTGGAGACAGACCGGCGGCACGAGCCGTTCGGGATATCCGGCGACGAGGTCGGCGAACGACGGAGGCCGGTCGAATCCGTCGCGGACCGCGAACGCGCCGGCGACGTACAGGACGCCGAGCGTCACGAACACACCGGAGATCCGGGTCGAGGCGAGTCGGACGGTACCGGGGGGCGCCGCGACGTCGAAGAACCGGCGTGTCGCCAGCAGCATCACGAGTACCGCGGCCGGGGCGAGGAAGGGCGCGATCGTGCGGTAGAAACTCGGGTCGTCGAGACCGTAGAACAGTGTCGTGCGGTCGGTGGCCGTGACATAGCGGACCAGGTAGTTGCCGAGTGACAGGGCGAGCAGTGCGATCTGGGCGAGCGTGACCCCGACCCAGGCCACACGCCTGCCGCGGCGCAGTCCGTCGGCGAGCACGAGCACGAACACCGACGGCATGATGCTGAGCAACGTCGGGCCGACGCCGCCGAGACGCAGTTCGAGCAGGCCGCGACGGCAATCCGCGGCGCCGGGATCGTCACTGCACAGTGCGCGGACCTCGGCCGGGGACCACGGTGCGCCGCGTACGAGATCGCGCAGCACCGCCAGCGGGCCGACGGCGTCCGGCGACAGGGCCGCGAGCACCGGGCCGAGGGTGCTCGCGGCGACGACGATCGCGACCAGGACCCGACCCTCGCGGCGGGTACCCGCGACGCGCTCACCGCGTCGGGAGCGTCCGACGACGTACCCGCCCAGGCACAGGCCGACGACTGCCGCCGCGACGCGCAGGACGTCCTCGAGCCCGCCGCCGAAGAGCGCGAGCGTCACGGTGAGCGTGAGGACCGCGGTCCGCACGCGGCGACGCCACAGCGTGCCCATGTTCGCGCTCGCCACCATCAGCACACCGATCACCCACGTCGACGGCCCGAACGCGAGACCCAGATGCAGTCGGAAGCCCCAGCCCGCGTCGAGCATGCGGGCGACGAGCGCGACCGCGACCGCGAGGAGCCCGCCCAGCACCTGCGTCGTGACCGCGGCGACCGCGAAGCGCCCCGATCCCATGCGCCGCTCGAGGGGCGCCGCGACGACCGCGGCCAGCAGGGTCGCCGCGACGTAGCCGCCGAGCCCGGTGGCCCACAGCCCCGAGGTGACGAGCACCCATACCCGACCGTGTTCGAGGGGACCGATCCCGAGGCCGACCCACGGGGCGAGCCGGTGCGACGGACCGTGCACGACGCTGCGCGACGCCGACGCGAGGATCCAGACGGTGGCGATCAGGACGAGCGTGAGCGGCGCGCCGCGCAGCCAGGAGCCCAGGAAGCGCGCCGCATTCGCGGGCACGCGTCGGGTGACGTGTCCGCCGCCGGTGTCGCCCGGTGCCCCGCTCGCCTCCACGCTGCGAAGGGTAGCGAGCCTCCGGTGCGGCGGCGGTGGTGCCACGACGGCGGCCGGGGCACATGGTCCGAATTGTCGCTACCCGGGCCGGGTATGACCATTACCACACCCGGTCGTCGGCATTTACTACCACCCGTAGTAAGAATTTCCGACGCGCCTTCCGTAGAATCGGCCCATGGCTGGACTAGGCGAACTCGAACGCGCGGTGATGGACCATCTGTGGTCCACGTCCGAACCTCAGACCGTCCGGCAGGTCCACGAGGCGCTCGCCGCACGTCGTGAACTTGCCTACACCACGGTGATGACGGTGTTGCAGCGGCTCGCGAAGAAGCATCTCGTGGTGCAGCAGCGCGACGATCGCGCACATCGCTATCTTCCGGTGCACGCGCGCGAGGAGCTCGTCGCGAGTCTCATGGTGGACGCGCTGCAGCAGGCGGACCAATCGGGGAGCCGCGCGGCCGCCCTCGTGCACTTCGTCGAGCAGGTCGGCGCCGACGAGGCCGACGCGCTGCGTCAGGCACTCGCCGATCTCGAGGCGAAGGAACAGCGCGGCCCCGGCTCCGTCCGTCGGGTGAGCTGAAGGCCTGTTCGAGCTCGATCGGCGCAGCGTGTGCACGCGCCGGATCGTCCTGTGCTCTCCGTGATGCATGATGGGTGAGTCATGATCGACGTCGCCGCTCTGGTTTTCGGCCTGCTGGCACTGCTGCTGGCGGGCCCCGTCCCCGCGCTGCTCGGCCGCGCGACGTGGACGCACCGCGCGCCGCGTGCCGCCCTCGTGCTGTGGCAGGCGGTCGCGCTTGCCGCGGTTCTGTCGGCGTTCAGTGCGGGTCTCGCGATCGCGAGCCGCCTGCTCGTGCCCGGTCCGGACGGGCGCCCCACCACCGCCCCGCTCGCGGAGATCGACGCGTTGGGTCTTCCGCTGTGGATCCTGTACGTCACGGTGTTCGCGCTCACCCTGCTGGTCGGTGCGCGGCTCGTCTATTCGGTCGTGCGGGTCGCGGTCCGCACGCGGCGCCGCCGCGCCCGCCACCGCATCCTGGTGGATCTGCTCGACCGGCACACCGACGCCGCCGCGACACACCTGCCGCTCGAGCGCGCACCGGATCTGCGCGTCCTCGACGTCACCGAACCTCTCGCGTACTGCCTGCCCGGTCTGCGCCAGCGCGTCGTGCTGAGCGAAGGCACGTTCGCGAGCCTGTCGGCCGCCGAGGTGTCGGCGATCCTCAGCCACGAGCGTTCGCATCTGCGGGCACGGCACGATCTCGTGCTCGAGGCGTTCACGGCCGTCAACGATGCATTCCCGCGCGTGGTACGCAGCAGGTCGGCGCTCGGCGCGGTCCAGCTGCTCGTCGAGATGCTCGCCGACGACTCGGCGGTCCGTACCGCCGGGCCCGCGCCCCTCGCGCGCGCCCTCGTCGCGTGCTCGACGAGCACCGCGCCACGCGGAGCCATGGCAGCGGGCGGGCCGAGCACGGTACTGCGAGTACAGCGGCTCGCGGCGGGACGCGCCGACCGCGTGCTGGTCACCGCGGTCGCGTACGCCGCGTCGGCCGCGATCCTCGTGGTGCCCACACTCGCCGTCGCCGTGCCGTGGCTCACCGAGTTGAGCCGTCTGTTCGGAACCTTCGGGCACTGAGTGCGCACCCGCGCGAGCTGCGCGAAACGACCGGTGCGCGTGAAGGATTTCACTCGAGGCCCCCGAGAGGGAAAGCTGTAGGCATGACATCCAACGACAAGGACTCGCACCTGGCCCAGATCGGCGTCACCGGTCTCGCCGTCATGGGCTCGAACATCGCCCGCAACTTCGCGCGCAACGGCTACACGGTGGCGCTGCACAACCGCAGCATCGGCAAGACCGACGCGCTCCTCGCCGAGCACGGTCACGAAGGCGACTTCGTCCGCACCGAGACGATGCAGGAGTTCGTCGCCTCTCTCGAGAAGCCGCGGCGGGTGCTGATCATGGTCAAGGCAGGCGACGCCACCGACCAGGTGATCGAGGAGCTCGCCGACGTGATGGACGAGGGCGACATCATCATCGACGGCGGCAACTCGCTGTACACCGACACGATTCGTCGCGAGGCGGCGATGGCCGAGCGCGGCCTCAACTTCGTCGGCGCGGGTATCTCCGGCGGCGAGGAGGGTGCACTCAACGGCCCGTCG
>NZ_JAASAE010000018.1 GCF_012726205.1 Rhodococcus sp. HNM0569
ACCCGACACATACAACTCACCCACCACACCCGGCACCACCGGACGCAACCACGCATCCAGGACGTGAACGCGTGTTCCCGGAACCACGTATGTCATCCCGGTGGTGAGTGCGGCACCGTCGGCGCCCAGCACGTCGCCGGCGATTTCCGACGACCCGTACGAATCCACCAACTCCACACCCGGCACCGCAGCCCGGATCACCTCGGCCACCGCGGGATCGAGCCGCTCCCCACTCGACACCACCCGGAACAACCGCAACGCACCCAGCTCGCCGGCATCCCCGTCGAACACCGCCGACAACATCGACGGCACACCCGTCACCTGCGTCACCGACTCCCGCACCATCAACCCACGCAACGCAACCGGATCGACAGCCACGTCGTCCGACGCCAACACCACCCGCGCCCCCGAACACAACCCCGCCAACAACTCCGTCACACCATCGACGAACGTCACCGCACTCTTCGACACCCGCACATCCGCCACACCCGCAGGCACCGACCACCGATCCACCGCCCACGACACACGATTCGCCAACCCCGCCTGCGAACCCACCACACCCTTCGGCACACCCGTCGACCCCGACGTGAACAACACACACCCCACCGAGCCACCCCACACCCCACGCACCCGATCGGAGTCGGTGACCGGGCCGTGCGGAAGTCGTGCGAGTTCGGGAGCGGCGTCGTCGATCGACTCCGTCGTCAGAACCAGTGCAGGCGCGGAATCGGCCAGCATCCGCTCGCGGCGCTCCCGCGGGTGGGACGGATCCATCGGCACCACACCCGCACCCGACGCCAGCACACCCAGCAACGACACCACCGCATCGACGCCTCGAGGCATCGACACCGCAACCCGATCCTCGGTGCCGACACCACGACCGGCGAGCCACCGGGCCACGCGCGCTACGCGGGCACCCAGTTCCGTGTACGTGAGCTGTTCCGGGCCGGACGTGACCGCGACGTCGGTTCCGCGACGGGCAACGACGTCGAAGAACATGTCCGACACCGTTTCCCAGTGCGTTTCGGGCGCACCGTGTCGAACAGCGCCCTCCGCGGGACTCGCCGCAGGCAGATGTGCGGCACCCGTGTCCGGGTGCGCGAGCGAGGCCGACACATGCGCGCACAGGTCGGCGGCGCACTGCCCGAGCGCGGAGTCGTCGAACGACGCGGCGTCGCCGTCGACGCACAGTTCGAGCTCCCCGTGTACGCCGTCGTCGCTGCCCACGATCTGCGCGGTGACCGACAGGCCCGGTACCGGGCCGCGGGAGATCGACCGGATCGTGGCGGTCGCGTCGCCCAGTCTCAGTGTGTCGGAGAATGGTTTGATGTTGGCCCATACGCGGGGCCGGACGCCCCCGGTGCCGCGGGAGAGTTCCTCACCGCGCATGCGGGTGTGCGAACGGATCCGGGAGACGGCAGCGCCCGTCTCGGCGAGGGCGGTGCGGGCGGTGGCGTGCGGGCCGACACGCAACCGTAGCGGCGCGACGTTGACCGCCATGGCCGGCACCGTCGCGGCGACGGATCCGAAGCGATTCATCATCGGAAAGCCCAGCACTACTTCGCTTTCCGCCGTTCGTGACGACACGAACGTGCCGAGCAGCGCGGTGAACGCCTCGCCCCACGAGCGGCCGTCCGCAGCCGCGAAGTCGTGCAGAGCGGTGGTGGTGGCTCGGTCGAGCCGCACGACTGTGGTGCGTACCTCCCGTGCGACGTGGTGGCCTTCGGGCACGGTGGGCCACTCCGGCGCCGCGACCCCACGGAGTTCGTCCGCCCAGAAGTCGATGTCCTCGCTCCGTGCGTCCGATGCCCGGTATGCGGTTTCCTCGTCCACGAGGGCGGCAGCGGACACCGGCCGGCGCGAGCTCTGGTCGGTGCCTCCGGCTCGGTAGAGAGCGGCCACGCGGCGCGCCAGCAGTCCGAAGCCGAAGACGTCGAGGACGATGTGGTGCGCCCACAGCGCGATCGACGTCCGGTCCGGGCCGAGCACGAGAATCTCGGCGCCGAAGCACGGTTCGGACGCGGGGTCGATCGGTGTACGTGCGTGCCCACGGATCCGCGAGTCGGCTGCCGCCTCGGGATCTGCTTCGTGCGACAGGTCGACGACGCGGACGTCGGCGACGTCCCACGCGGCCGGCTCGGCGGTGACCCCGTCCTCGTCGTCGGGCGCGAAGCGCGTGCCGAGTCCGTCGGCGTCGCGGATCGCGCCGGTGAGCGCCTGACGGAGCACCGTGAGGTCGACGTGTCCGCGCACGTCCCACGCGTGCGCGATCACGAAGGCGGACGAGCCGGGCACCATCCGCTGCGCGAACCACATGCCCGCCTGGGCTGCTGTCGCCGGAATCCGCGTCGAGTCGCCCACGTTCACCGGTTGCTCTCCTCCACTCGTCGTGCACTCTCACCGTAGGATTCGTCGACGAACCGCATCACCGGCCCGGCCCATCCGTCGACGGCGTCGCGATCGAGCAGCCGGTAATGGTGGACGTCGGTCTCGACGACCTCGCGAAGGTCGGGGCAGTGCACGCGCCACCGATCGGCGAGACCGTCGCCGACGCGTGCGGGGGACGTCACGAGCGCCGTCGGCGCCGACACCGTGCCTGCGGTCGGCTCGAGCATCATCCGGTTGCAGCGCATGCACGCGTCGAGGGTCGCGGCGACACCGTCGCGGCCGAGTGCAGCGAGCGCACTCCCGGACTGCGTGATCGTCTCGGCAAGTTCCTCGGGAGTTCCAGGGGTATCCGCAGCGCTGTCGATACCCGCATACCGCAGCACCTGCCGGTAGGCGTCGGCCTCGAGTTGGTCCAGTGTCCAGTGCGCCGCTTCGCCTGCGGGGATCGGCAGCGCGTCGACGATCGTGAGCGACGCGACCTGCCGACCGGCACGCTCGAGATCGGCCGCGACCGCATACGCGAGGTGACCGCCGTACGACCAGCCGAGCAGCTCGATCGGGCCGTCGCCGCTCGCCGCGACGACCGCCGCCGTGTAGCGCTCGACGACCTCGCGGTAGCCGGCGGGATCGTGACTGTCGCCCGCGTGCACCGGATCCTGCACCCCGACGACGCCGGTGCCGTCCGCGACGAACGGTACGAGCGATGCGTAGACCGTGCCGAACCCGGAGCTGGCGTGGAAGCAGAACAGGGTGCGCTCGCGTGACGGCGCAAGTTCGATCAGTACCGGGTCGGCGGCGTTTCCGGACTGTCCGTCGTCGCCTGCACGGGCCGCGATGTCCCGCACGGTGGGGCCGGCGAACACGTCGCGCACCCGCAGATCGGGCACGATGCCGTCCTCGGCGACACGTGCGGCGAGACGCATCGCCATCAGCGAGTTCGCCCCCGCGTCGAACAGGTTCGCGGTCACGGAGATCTCGTCGAGGCCGAGCAGAGCGCACGCGACAGCCGCGACGGCGTGTTCGGCCTCTCCCACGGGGGCCACCGATTCCGTGTCGGCGGTGGCGATGTCGGGAAGTGCACGCGCGTCGGTCTTGCCGTTGACGGTCAGCGGAATGTCCTCGACGACCGCGATTCCCGACGGCACCATGTAGTCGGGCAGTGCGTCGGCGGCGCGCCGCGCGAGTGCCACGACGTCGGGTGCCGCTCCGTCTGCCGCGACGACATAGGACAGCAGACGGGCTTTCGCGCCGTCGCCGCGCACGATCGTGACCGCCCGTCCGACCGACGGGTCGCCCGCCAGGCAGTCCGAGATCTCGCCCGGCTCGACGCGGAAGCCGCGGATCTTGACCTGATCGTCGCTGCGGCCGAGATAGTCGAGGCTGCCATCGGCACTGTGCCGCACGAGATCACCTGTGCGATACATACGCTCGCCGACGCCCCACGGACACGCGACGAAGCGGTCGCACGTGAGCGCCGCGCGCCCGACATATCCGCGCGCGATGCCTGCGCCCGCGAGGTACAGCTCGCCCGGCACACCGGGCGGAACCGGCGTCATCGCATCGTCGAGAACGTACGCGCGTGTGTTGAAGATCGGGCGACCGACATTCGACGTCGCACGATCGGCGAGGTCGGCACCCAGCGCGTTGATCGTGTACTCGGTGGGGCCGTACAGGTTGTAGCCGAGCACACCGGGCGCGTCACGCAGCCCGGTCCACAGTTGCTCGGGCACGGCTTCGCCGCCGAGCGAGACGAACACGACCCCGGCGGCGTCGGACGACGTCGAACGGCCGCGTGGGCGGTCGCGTTCGAGCAGACCGTGTTCGACGAGGATCTGTCCGTACGACGGCGTGACGTCGAAACCGTCGATGCGTTCGGTGTCGTACCGTGCCAGCAGTTCGGTCGGTTCCTTGCGCAGAGTCTCGTCGACGACGTGCACCTCGTGCCCCGCGAGGAGCCAGAACAGCTGTTCCCACGACGCGTCGAACGAGAACGACGTCGTGTGCGCGATACGCATGCGCCTGCCGCCCTGATGCGCCACCACGGGGTCGAAGATCTCGGCGACGTGGTTGTAGTACATGTTGGTGAGTCCGCGATAGCCCACCGCGACGCCCTTCGGCTTACCCGTCGATCCGGACGTGAAGATGATGTAGGCGAGGTTGTCGAGGTGAGGCCGCGCCCGCGACGTGAACACCGCGCCGTCCGCCCGACGCGAACCCTGCTGTCGTGCACCGTTGCCCAGGTCCAGGTCCAGCACCTGCGCGCCGCGGCCGCCGGTGCGCACCGCGTCGTCGACCACGTCTCGATACGGCGCCGCCGTGAGCACCACCGTCGCGTCGGACGTCTCCAGCATGTACGCGACCCGCTCGGTCGGGTGCTCGCCGTCGATCGGCACGTAGGCCGCGCCACGTGCGAACACCGCGAACATCGCGACCACCATACGTTCGTCACGCGGAAGCATCAGGGCGACGCGACTTTCCGGACCGACGTCCATATCCGCGAGCGTGCCGGCGAGCGCGTCGACGTCGGCACCGAGCTCGGCGAACGTCATGCGCCGGTGTGCCGACACGAGAGCGATCTCGTCGGGCACCCGGGCGATGCGCGCTTCGAGAAGGTCGGCGACGGTCTCGCACGGGATGTCGTGCGCCGTCGCGTTCCACTCGCCGAGCACGAGCTCGCGTTCGTGCGTGGTCGTGATCGAGTGCCTGCCCGCCAGTGCCTCGGGCTGCTCGGCGAGGGCCCGCAGGGTCGCCACGAATCTGTCGGTGAGGGCCACGATGTCGTCCTCGCCGAACAGATCGCCGCGGTACGCGCACCGCACGTGCATGTCGCCGACCGGGTCGACCGCGAAGGACACCGGGTAGTGCGTCGAGTCGTCGAGCCGTCCGCGGCGCGCAGTGACCTCGCCGTCCGCGCCGTACGTCGCATCGGGCACCGAGACGGGATGGTTCTGGACGATGAACAGTGTGTCGAACAGCGCGGGGATCGCAATCCGGTTCTGAATCGCGCTCAGGCTCACGAACGGCGCGTCGAGCACGTCGATCTGGCGCTGCTGATGCGCGCGCAGGCCGTCGGCGAAGGTGTCCCGTGGCGAGACGGTGACCCGCACCGGCACCGTGTTGAACAGCAGACCCACGATCGCGTCGGACGTCTCGATCTCGGGCGGCCTGCCCGAGACCGTGGTGCCGAACACGACGTCTCCCCTGCCGGTGAGCTTCGCGAGCGTCGCACCCCATGCGTAGTGCAGCACCGTGCCGATCGTGACTCCCGCGGTGCGTGCGGTGGTACGTACGGCGTCGCTGAGTACGCTGTCCAGGTCGCGGCGATGGTCGCGCGCGAACTCGGGTCGCGGGCCGGCACCGGATGCATCGGGACGCAGGAAGGTCGGTTCGTCGATACCCGACAGATAGCGCACCCACGCGCCCTCGGCTGCGTCGCGGTCGCGCTCGAGCAACCATGCGCAGTAGTCGCGGAAGGTCGCGCGGCCCGACGGCGCGGCGGCGTCCGGGTCGGTGTAGAGCTCGAGCAACTCGCCGATCATGAGACTGTGCGACCAGCCGTCGACGAGGATGTGCTCGAATGTGACGGCGAGAGTCCACTCGTCGCGGGCACTTTCGACGAGCGCGAAGCGTACGAGCGGAGGCGACGCGGCCGAGAACGGCTGAGCACGCTGCTCGCGCAGCACCTCCGCGACAGCCACGTCCTCCTCGGCACGCACGACGGTGAGCGGAATGGGGCATCGTGCCGGCACGATCTGCAGCGACCGGTCGCCGACCGTCACGAATCCGGCGGTCAGGTTCGGGTGCCGCTCGAACAGCGCACCGATCGCACGCGAGAACCGGCGCGGGTCGACGGGTCCGCGCAGAGTGACGTGCGACTGCGACGCGTACAGGTCGGCGACACCCTGGTCCTCGGCGAGCTGGAGGTGGAACAGCAGACCTTCCTGAAGCGGTGTCGTCGGAAGGACGTCCCGTACGGCACCGAACCGCTGCTCGACGCGTCGCCGTTCGTGTGGCGCGAGCGGCACCAGCTCGTCGGCGTGGGCCGGTCGAAGCGCGGCCAGGTCGTATCCAGCTCCGTCGGCAACACGAATTCCGCTGTCGCGCAGCACCTCTGCAATGCGTCGCGCGGACGTACCGGCATCGACCACACCCGGTGCGCACGCGATCTGCACCGATATCCGGGCGTGCGCGGCGTCGAGAAGGGCGGTGACCACGATGTCGTACTCGCCGACCGGCACCGGCGACGCGAGTTGCGTCGTCGTGAGCGGCAGTGTGGTCGAGGACGGCAGGGCGGACGTGGCGAACCACCGCACGAGCACTCGCGCGTCGGGCACCTCGTCGAAGACGTCGCGGGTGTCGTCGCACTCGTAGCGCAGCCACGCGTATTCGTCGAGTGCGGCGTCGTCGGCTGCGCAGTACTCGGCCAGAGTTCCTGCAGTGCACGCATCCGGGTCGAGCACGTCGGCGGGCAAGAGGACCGGGAACCGCCGGAGCCGGCCGTGCCACATCGAATCCGGCTGCACAGCAGTCGCTGCCGGACTCTGTGCTTCTTCTACGTCGAGCAGTAGCGCGTCGCCACCGTCGGGATCGGCGACCCCGGCCTCGACCAACGTGCGCGCTACCGCCGCCACCACGCCCACGCGGGGAGCCGCGATGCCCGCGGCCCAGGCGACCGTCGCGAACGTCTCGGCCGAGTCACCTGCCCCGCGGCTGCCGGACTCGACCGGGCCGGCGGCGATCAGGGCGGTGTCGATCAGGGCGGTGTCGAGAAGGTTTTCGGCGAACTCCATCCATTCGGAGTCGTCGGGGTCGATGTCGTGGCTCGGCGCGGCAGGCCCCGCCTCGAGCGCCCCACCCCCCGTCTCGAATGCCACCGGACCGGGCGTGGCCTCCACGGTCGTCGCGGTGTGCGCGATTGCGGCCGCGAGCAGGTCGAGCGATGTGGGATCGGTGACGTCGGCACCGAGCATCGCCGAGGCGATACACCCGTCCGCGTCCTCGGTGTACTCGATCGCGAATCCCGATCCCTCGGTGAGGAGCAGCGTCGCCAACTCGACCGCGCGGACCGCGGCAGGGGCGGGGGCGGCTGTTGCGATCCCGCTCCCCGACAGCCCGAATGCGGCGCCCGCCGCGAGCGCCGCGGAGCGCGCCCACGACGCGGGCAGGCCCTCGAGTTCCGGAGCCTCACGGCGCATGCGCTGCGGATCTCGTACCGGACCCCTGCTCTCCGCGGCAGGCACCGCTGCAGACGCGGCCTGGGCACGCGCACCCGCGGCAGGCGTGACACACAGGGACACTTCGTGCGTCAGCTCGCCGACAGTCGCCGTCGCGCGTTGCGCGGCGAGGGTCATCGTGGCGGCGACATGCGCGAGGAGCAGATCGGCGGTGCCCGCGTCGAACACGTCGGTCGCGAAATCGACACCGACGGTCCACGATCCGTCGACGTGCTCGTGCAGGCCGAACACCAGATCGAACTTGGCCCACAGGGTGTGCTCGTCGAGAGCGTGCAGGTACTCGCGTTCCACCGACAACCGGTCGAGGACGGTGACGTCGCCGTCGCCGCCGAAATCGGCCACGGCGTCCCCGCGCTCGTGCCGATACGAGATCATCACCTGGAACAGCGGGCTGGTGCCGGGCACACGTTCGGGCGCGATCCGTTCGACCACGTGCTCGAATGGTGCGTAGCGGTGCGCCATCGCGTCGAGATCGGCGTCCCGGATACGCGCGAGGGTGTCCGCCACCGTCATGGCGCCGTCGAGTTCGGCGTCGAGCACGACGGTGTTGACGAAGAACCCGATCGTGTCCGACAGTTCGTCGTCGTCGCGAAGGCTGGCCGGGCTGCCGAGCGGGCTGCGATCCCCCGCACCCGCGGCACGCAATGCTGTCGCCACACCGAAATGCAGCATCATGAGCGGCGTGACGCGGTGGGCACTCGCCGCCGCGCGGACATCGGCGGCCACGGCTGCAGGCAGTTCGACCGTGCGGAAGTCGACCGGACTCGGTTCGGCCGACACGCGTGGCCGGTCGTACGGCAATGCGAGCGTGCGCGGGGCGTCGCGGAGCCGGTCGTGCCAGAAGTCGAGGGAGGCGTCGCCGTGTTCGGCCAGCATCGTGCGATACCACGCCGCGAACTGTGCGTACTGGATCGGCCGCGGACGCTCGGCCTGCGCCGTCCCGGCACTGCGGGCGCGGTACGCGTCGGCGAGATCGCGGACGAGGGTCGGGAAGGACGCCTCGTCCGTCGCGATGTGGTGGCCCGCGATCACGAGGAAGGATGCGGTGTCGGCGCGGACGAGCGTGAGCCGAATGGGCGGCTCTGCGTCGAGATCGAACACGTGACCGAGCGCGTGATCGAGCTCGGCAACCGATTCGGCATCGCCGCAGTCGATTTCGTGCACGGTGCCGCCGGTATTCGCGCCGTGGACGTCCTGCAGCAGCCGCTCGCCGTCCCAGCGGTAGGTCGTGCGCAATACGTCGTGCCTACCCAGGACGTCGCCGAACGCTCCGCGCAGCGCCGGCAGATCGGGCGCCGCGCCACCGAATCGGACGACGCCGCCGACGTTGTAGGCCGAGACGTCGGGGCTCATCCGGTCGATCAGCCACAGTGCCTGCTGGCCCGGGCTCGCGAGGACGTCTCCGGCGATGTCGACATCGCCCACTGCTGCGGTGTGCGCCGACGTACCGTCGTGGTTCTCACCCGTCTCGACGAGGGCGGCAAGCTCGCCGACGGTCGGGTGATCGAACACGTCCCGCACCGACACACCCGGAAGCCGCGCCACCAACCGCGTCGCCACGATCGAATGACCACCGAGCGCGAAGAAATCCGACTCCACCCCCAGACTCTCCACACCCCCGACCCCGAGCACCTCCGCGAACAACGCCGCCACCCGACACTCCGCCACCGACTCCGGCAACCGCGACGAACCCGACACCACCGGATCCGGCAACGCCGCCCGATCCACCTTCCCCGACGACGTCCGCGCAAAACCGTCCACCGGCACCACCACCGCAGGCACCACCGCCGACGGCAACCACCGCGCAGCCTCCCGACGCACCCCCACCACATCCACACTCGCCGGCGTCACATACCCGACCACATCCACCGAACCCTCAGCCGACCTACGCACCCGCGCCACCGCCGACTCCACACCCACACACCGAGCCAACACCGACTCGATCTCCCCCAACTCGACCCGCACACCACGCACCTTGATCTGGTCGTCGACGCGGCCGCGGAAGTACACGAGCCCGTCGTCCCCGAGACACGCGAGATCGCCGGTGCGGTACATACGTTCGCCCGTGCCGAACGGGCACGGCACGAAGCGGCCCGCCGACAGCAACGGGGACGTGTACCCGCGGGCGAGTTGCACTCCCGACACGTACAACTCGCCGACTGCGCCCGCAGGAACGGGCCGCAACCACGGGTCGAGGACGTGCAGATCGGTATTCCATACGGGCGAACCGATCGAGATGTCGCCGGCCGACCCGGCAGGCACCTCGGTCGCGGTGACGTCGACCGCGGCCTCGGTGGGCCCGTACAGGTTGTGCAATCTCGCGTCGATGCGGGAGTGGAAGGCGTCACGTACCGGCGCCGTGAGCGCCTCGCCACTGCACAGCACGCGACGCAACGGCAGCGGCTGCTCGTCGACCTCGCGGACGAACTCGCGCAACATCGTCGGGACGAAATGCATCGTCGTGACACCGAACTGCCGAACGGCGCCGACGAGGGCCCGCGGATCACGGTGGGCTCCGGGCGGCGCGACCGCGAGAGTCGCACCCTCGAGCAACGGCCAGAAGAACTCCCACACCGACACGTCGAAACCGAACGCGGTCTTCTGCAGCACCACGTCGTCGGGCGCGAGACCGTACTCGGCCTGCATCCAGCGCAACCGGTTGACGATTGCGCGATGGCTCACGACGACGCCCTTGGGCCGCCCCGTCGACCCGGACGTGTAGAGCACGTATGCGGACGAGTCCGGCGCGACCGCCACGGGTTCGGACAGTGCGCCTTCGGCGACCGCTTCGATCGTCGTTCCCCTGTCGTCCACCAGGATTCGGGCGACACCGGCAGGACACCAGTCGCCGTGCCCGGGGCCGACGATCGCGCACCGCATCGCGCTGTCGGAGGTCGTGTAGGCGATACGTTCGGCCGGATGGTCGGGATCGAGCGGCACGTAGGCGCCGCCGGCGCGATGCACCGCGAACAGCGCGACGACCATCGCTGTCGAGCGGTCGGCCAGCACACCGATGCGATCGTCGGGCCGCACGCCGCGTGCGACGAGCTCGGCAGCGAGTGCGCCGACGGCGTCGTCGAGTTCGCGGTACGTGAGCGCGGTGTCGCCGAAGCGGAGGGCACGGCTGCCCGCGTGACGGTGCGCGGATTCCGTGAACAGCGACGCCAAGGTGTCCGCAGGCGCAAGCGCGACCCGCTCGCCGTACACGGAGCTGTCGCGCGCGTCGACCGCGACATCGAGCACGCCACGCTCGGGCTCGGTGAGGGCCGTCTCGACGAATACGCGGACGCCGTCCGCGATGCCCGCGAGCCGCTCCGCGGAGTAGCGCTCGGCGTCCGCGTCGAACTGCAGCTCGAGCGCGTCTCCGGCGCGGCGGATCGTGAGTGTGAGGTCGCGCACCGGACCGCGGTCGAGCGACTCGACCGTCACGGTGGCTGAACCCAACTCGAATACGTCGTCGAAGGGTTTGACGTTGAGCGACAGGCCGGACGGGTCGTATCCGACACCCGTGCGGAGCTGATGCGTGACGTCTTCGCCCCGGTAACGGGTGTGCCGGCGCGTGCGCGCCCGCTCGTCCACCATCCGCGACGCGAGCTCGCCGAAGGAGGCCCCGGGATCGACGGCCATGCGCAGCGGCAACACGTTGACCGCGGTCGTCGGAATCGATGCACCGACCGATCCGATCCGGTTCATCATCGGAAAGCGCAGTGCGGCATCCGGTTCACCGGTCTCGCTGGACACGTAGCCGAAGACCGCCGCACCCACGAGGTCGATCCACGACGCGCCGAGCGGCGACGTCGCCGACAACGTGCCGGGAGCGAACGCTGCCGTCGTGACGCGGTGGTGCCGAACGTGCGGGGCCACGGCGCCGGCCGCTCCGGCCGTCCGTGCCAGTGACGACGGTGCGCGGCATCCGGTCAGGTACTCGCGCCAGAACGCACCGTCCTCGGCGAAGGCCTGCGACTCGCGGTATCGCTGCTCCTCGTGCACGAGGTCGGCGATCCGGCCGAACCAGGGCGCGCGGGGCTCGCCGCCCTCGACGCGCGCCGAGTACAGCTCCGCGACGCGGCGCCCGAGCAGCATGAGCCCGAACACGTCGAGTGCGATGTGGTGGGCGCGGATGAGCACATCGGTGCGGGCCTCTCCGGTGGTGAACACCGTGACCTCGAGGCAGGGGCCGATCGCGGGGTCGATCGCCCGCGCACGTGCCTGTTCGATCAGCTCGTCGACCTCCACCGGCTCGGTGCAGTCGACCAGCTCGACGTCGTGCGCGTCGTGCACGCCGAGCAGTTGCACGACACGCCCGGTGTCGTCGTCGGCGAATACCGCCGACAACGCGTCCGATTCGCGCGCCGCCCGGGTGAACGCGTCCGCGAGTGCTGCCCTGTCGACGGACCCGTCGATGTGCCACCGGTGCGCCACGGTGCAGACCGCAGACCCGGGAACGAGCTTCTGCCCGAACCAGATTCCGTGCTGCGCGGCAGTCGCGGGATGCGCGGCGGGATCTGCGGTTGTCGGCTGGTCTGCGAACGAGGACGGCGAGAGGGACACGACGTGCTGACTCCTTCGTCGAGCCCGCGCCGGGTGCGGCGTTGCTCGACACGCGTGGCGATGGGTGACGGGCTCAGCGAGGCGAGAGCTGGTCTATCGCTCCGGGCACCGGCTCGGCGGCGTCGTTGCCGAGCGCGACGATGCGGTTGTCGGCGTCCACGTGGACGACGCGCGGCGTGTGCCCACGCACGGCCGAGGGCTCGAACCCGCCGAACGACATGATGATCACGAGGTCGCCGGGATTGACGAGGTGCGCGGCGGCACCGTTGATGCAGATGCAGCCGGACCCCCGTGCTCCGGTGATCGCATAGGTCTCGAGTCGTGCACCATTGGTGATGTCGACGATGTGGACGAGTTCGCCTTCGACGATGTCGGCGGCCTCGAGGAGGTCCTGGTCGATCGTGACGGACCCGACGTAGTGCAGGTCGGCCGCGGTGACCGTCGCACGGTGAATCTTCCCGTTCACCAGGGTGCGGAGCATGCTGTCCTCTCCGAGCGTGCGGGAACGGGGGCGCACGGGAAACCGACAGCTCCCACGGCGCACAGCCGAAGGTATGCATGCGGCCCGAAAGCGCACACCACTCACCCCGACGCGCTCAATATTCGGTTACCCTAACCTAATCGTCAGACAACATAGCGCACCGAGGACGACCGCGGTCAAGCCCGTCGCGCAGCCGTCGACGATTTCGGAGGTGAGAGCGATTTCGCCGATATCCTCGAACGCTTTTCGGCCACGACCGGCGAAAACTGTTTTCCGAAACGGCTTTTGCCGCCACGACCTGCGGTTCTCCGATCGCCGCGGCCGGAAACCCCCGATCCGGGGCGACCACGTGGACCACCGGACACGCTAGGGTTCCGGTTCGCGCGGAACACGCACACGTCGCGCCGCGCCAGCAACTTTCAGCTTCAACCTGATTCGGCTCGATCGGCCGCCACCCGGCCGACCTCCGCCCGCCCAGGTGTCGACCCCCAGTGAGGCCGGTGTCATGCTCTCGTCGAGAATTGCCACGATCAACACGACCCTCGCGGACGCCGCGAGCAATCCGGCCGTGTCGGCCGTCGGGGGCGACACGGCCGGATCCTTCACGATGTCGCGGCCGGGCTACTGCCTCCGCGCGACGGGCAGTGCCGCGGGCTTCGACACGATCGCCGACGGCCGCGAAGCCCTGCGGTCGGGTGCACACGAATACATCGTGGGTGCACTGCCGTTCGACCTTCGCAGCCCCGCAGCGCTCACCGCGCCCGCATTCGTCGACCACTCCGCCGGGCCCTTCGACGCCGGCGAACCCGCGGCACCGCCTCGTGTTTCGGAGGTCCGTGCCGAGCCCGAACCCGAGACTCATCTCGCGCGGCTCGACCGTGCGCTCGGCGAATTACGCTCGCCCGAAACGGCTCTCGAGAAGGTCGTGATTGCCCGCACGCTCCGTGTCGACTTCGACGAGTCGCTCGACCCCGACGTGCTGCTGAGCCGGCTCGTCGCCGCGGACCACGCGGGCAACGGCTTCCGCGTCGATCTCTCCCCCGCAGGTGCCGACCACGCGGGATGCACACTCGTCGGCTCGAGTCCCGAAGTGCTCGTCGCACGCAAAGGCACTGTGGTGACCTGTCATCCGCTCGCCGGGTCGGCTCCTCGGTACACCGATCCCGATGCCGACCGCGCGAGCGCCGACGCACTCGCGGCGTCGGCGAAGGACCGCCGTGAGCACGCCCTGGTGATCGACTCGCTGCGCAGCGCGCTCGCCCCGCTGTGCTCGTCGGTCGACGCACCCGCGACGCCGACCCTCACGCACACCCCCGCGCTGTGGCATCTCGGCACCCCGATCCGTGCGACTCTGCGCGACAAGGACACCACCGCACTCGATCTCGCGGCCGCGCTGCATCCCACGCCCGCGGTATGCGGCACGCCCACCGACAGCGCGCGCGAGCTGATCACAGGGCTCGAAGGGGATCGCGGGTTCTACGCGGGCACCGTCGGCTGGTGCGACTCGGCAGGCGACGGCGAGTGGCTCGTCACGATCCGCTGCGCCGAGCTGTCGGCGGACGGCCGGTCCGCCCGCGCGTACGCGGGCGGCGGCATCGTGGCCGAGTCCGATCCGGCCGCCGAACTCGCCGAGACGTCGACCAAGTTCCGGACCGTGTTGCGCGCGCTGGGCGTCGCCGAAGGCGAGTGAGCGCACACTCGGACGACTTGCGTGAGTTGGCGCTGTAGGACGTCTCCGCTCCGGGTTTCGACACCACGCGGCGGTGGATCTGCCGCACCGCGTCGCGCACGTAGTCGCGGTCGTCGTCGGTGCCGAACACCGCGACGGCGAGATAGGTCGTGGTGGTGCGTGCCCGCTTGATCGGGTGCAGGTCGGCTCGGCCGGAATCGACCGTGCTCTCGACGACGCCGCGCCCCACCCCCGGTACCGCGAGCTGCATCACGACGTTCGCGACGTTGATCGTGCCGCCGAGCGGAGACACGAGGTCCTCGAGCTGCTGATCGAGCGTGTCTTCCGTGCCCCGTCCACGTACACCCTGACCCCTCCGATCCGACAACGACCGTTTTCTGACAACGGTCGTGTTCAGTTTGGAGTGTCCGCCTCGCAGGCGCAAGACCCGTTTTGTCGGCGTTCAGTCGCGCAGCGACAACAGTTCCGAGACCGTGACGAATCGATAGCCCTGCTCGCGGAGGCGAGCCACGATGTCGGGAATCGCGTCGAGCGACGACTGCCGCGACGACGCCATGACGTGCAGCAGCACGATCGACCCGGGCCGCACGTGCGCCACGGTGTTCTCGGCGATCTCGTACGCGCCGGGCTGCGACGCCGAATCCGGTTCGACGTCCCATGTGACCGACGTGCGGTCG
Organism: Rhodococcus sp. HNM0569; assembly: GCF_012726205.1. Taxonomy (GTDB): domain Bacteria; phylum Actinomycetota; class Actinomycetes; order Mycobacteriales; family Mycobacteriaceae; genus Rhodococcus_F. The sequence goes on from NZ_JAASAE010000018.1 coordinate 15,022, forward strand.
TGCTCGGCGAGATAGTGCGGCAACGCGACCAGCTTCTTGCCGTACGGCGGGCGGAACGTGATGTCGCCGTCGTAGCCCGCCGCGCGGATCGCGTCGTCGGTGGTCTCGACCTCGTCGCGCACCGTCGACGGCGACACGAAGACCATCCGGCGGTGATGGGTCGTGTGGTTGCCGAGTTCGTGGCCCGCCTGGACGATCTGCCGCCCGTACTCGGGATGCGCCGCGAGGTCCTTGCCGTTGACGTAGAAGGTCGCGGGTACGTCGGCTCGTCCGAGTACGTCGAGCACCTCGGGTGTGCGAGCGGTCGGGCCGTCGTCGAGCGTGAGGGCGACGACCTTCTCGTCGGTGTCGACGCGGTCCACGAGCGTGCCGAAGGTCTGCACCGTCCGCGAGTTCATGAGCCCGTACAGGCCGTACGCGACGGCCGCGAGCACCAGCAGCACCGCCACCGCGGTGAACGCGGCGGCGCGTAACCGGCGCATCTCAGCGGATCCGGAAGATCACGGCCCGCTGCACCACGAAGTTGATGACGGTGGCCGTGCCCTGCGCGACCGCGAACGCGGCGATCAGGCGCCACCACTCGTCGGGCAGCGCGTGGTACATCACCCAGTTGAAGCCCACCTGCACCGCGAACGTGATCCCGTACAGCACCACGACGGCCGCGAAACGCGCCTTGCTCGGCGGCGCGTTGAAGGTCCAGCGCCGGTTGATGAGATAGGCGGTGGTGGTGCCGACGACGAAGCTGATCGACTTCGCGACGCTCACGTGCAGTCCGGCGACCGCGTACAGGAGCGTGTACAGGCCGAAGTCGACGACCGCGGACAGGCCACCGGTGACGATGAACCGCACGATCTGCGTCTTGAGGTCGATCGTGTCCTGCACCACGTCGTCGGTGACAGGGATCTCGACCGGGAGCGGCGCGGTGTGCTCGAGCGACCTCGGCTCGCCTGCCTGTTCTGTCGGCTCGCCTGCCTCTGGGGGCACGCCACGGTGGTCAGGGGTCACGCGACGAGGGTAGCGATCGACGCGCCGGGCGCGCGAACGCCCGCCCCGACCAGGCTGCGCGTCCCGTACCGACCTGCACCGACGGTTCTGGCACACGGCCACGTCTACTACTGCGGGTAATCTCTGTCGCGATGTCCACGCCAGCAGAGGAGACGCCCGTCGTGGCGCTCGATACCCAGCCCCGCAAGCTCGCAGGGTGGGGGCGCACAGCGGCCACCGAGGCCCACGTGCTCTCCACCCCCGACGTCGAGGTCATCGCCTCGGCGGTCGCGCAGGTCGCGGAGAACAACAGCTCCAAGCCGTCGCACCTGCGCCGCGGTGTCGTCGCACGCGGTCTCGGCCGCTCGTACGGCGACGTCGCGCAGAACGCGGGCGGCCTCGTGATCGACATGAACGCCCTGGACAAGATCCACCGCATCGACCGCGACACCGCGTTGGTCGAGGTGGACGCCGGCGTCAACCTCGACCAGCTCATGAAGGCCGCGCTGCCGTTCGGTCTGTGGGTGCCCGTGCTGCCCGGCACACGGCAGGTCACGGTGGGCGGCGCGATCGCGAACGACATCCACGGCAAGAACCATCACAGCGCGGGCAGCTTCGGCGACCACGTCGTGTCACTGGATCTGCTGACCGCCGACGGCAAGGTGCGCACCCTCACCCCCAAGGGCGGCCGCAACGACCCGAAGGGCGCGCTGTTCTGGGCCACGATCGGCGGCATCGGGCTCACCGGCATCATCCTCAAGGCCACGATCAAGATGACGCCGACCGAGACCGCGTACTTCATCGCCGACGGCGACGTCACCGCCACGCTCGACGAGACCATCGCGCTCCACAGCGACGGCTCCGACGACAAGTACGAGTACTCGAGCGCGTGGTTCGACGCGATCTCCGCGCCGCCGAAGACCGGGCGCGCCGCGATCTCGCGCGGCTCGCTCGCGAAGCTCGACCAGTTGCCGAAGAAGCTGCAGCGCGACCCGCTCAAGTTCGACGCGCCCACGCTGCTCGACCTCCCGGACGTCTTCCCGAACGGCCTCGCGAACAAGTACACCTTCGGGCCCATCGGCGAGCTGTGGTACCGCAAATCGGGCACCTACCGCGGCAAGGTTCAGAACCTGACGCAGTTCTATCACCCGCTCGACATGTTCGGCGACTGGAATCGGGCATACGGCTCGAAGGGCTTCCTGCAGTACCAGTTCGTCGTGCCCACCGAGGCCGTCGACGAGTTCAAGAACATCATCTACCGCATCCAGGGTTCGGGGCACTACTCGTTCCTCAACGTGTTCAAGCTGTTCGGTGAGGGCAACCGGGCCCCGCTCAGCTTCCCGATGCGCGGGTGGAACATCGCCGTCGACTTCCCGATCACGGGCGGCCTGAACGAGCTCGTCACCGAACTCGACAAGCGCGTGCTCGAGTTCGGCGGCAGGCTCTACACCGCGAAGGACTCGCGCACCACCGCCGAAACCTTCCACAAGATGTACCCACGCATCGACGAATGGCTCGCCACGCGCCGCAAGTACGACCCGCACGGCGTGTTCGCCTCGGACATGTCGCGACGATTGGAACTGAATTGATCAACGCTGTCGGCAACCCCCAGACCATCCTGCTGCTCGGGGGCACGTCCGAGATCGGCCTCGCGATCTGCACCGAGTACCTGAAGCGCTCGCCCGCCAAGATCATCCTCGCGGCGCTGCCCGGCGACCCTCTGCGCGACGAATCCGTCGCGCAGATGAAAGCCGCGGGCGCCACCGACGTCGAGCTGATCGACTTCGACGCGCTCGACACCGCATCGCACCGGGACGTCGTCGACAAGGCGTGGAGCGGCGGCGACGTCGACGTCGCGGTCGTCGCCTTCGCGCTCGACGCGGACGCCGAACAGCTGTGGCAGGACCAGGCCAAGGCCGTCAAGGTCGCCGAGGTCAACTACACCGCGTCCGTCTCGGTCGGCGTGCTGCTCGGCGAGAAGATGAAGGCACAGGGCTTCGGCCGCATCATCGTGATGTCGTCGGTCGCGGGCGAGCGCGTCAAGCGTGCCAACTTCGTGTACGGCTCGACGAAGGCAGGCACCGACGGCTTCTACCTCGGGCTCGGCGAGGCACTCGCGAACTTCGGCCCGCGCGTCACCGTCGTGCGGCCGGGCCAGGTGCGCACCAAGTTCAGCGCGCACGTCGACGAGGCACCGCTCACCGTGAACAAGGAGGACGTCGCGGCCCTCGCGGTGCGCGCGTCCGACAAGGGCAAGGAAATCGTGTGGGCACCCGCGGCATTCCGTTTCGTGATGATCGTGCTGCGGCACGTTCCGCGCGCGATCTTCCGCAAGCTGCCGGTCTAGGCTCCTCGTCGTGAGCGCCGCAGACCCCGCACCTGCCCGCACCGACGACCCGAACACCACCAGTCACCCGATCGACGGGTCACGAGGATCGCTCGTGACCCGGACGCTCGTGTCCGCCGTCGCCGCCGTCGTGGTGGCGGCGGCGGTGTCGGCGTGCGGCCTCGTCGTGTTCGGAGTCGTGTCGTGGCCCGCGTTCTCGTCGTCGAACGTGCTGCGCGCGGTCACGACGGTCGGCCAGGTGCTCACGCTCGCCGTGATCGCGGTGTCGGTGTGGTTGGTGCGACGCCGTCGCGCGGCGCGCACCGCGACGCTCCTGTCGTGGGCGGGCCTGTCCGGATTCGTCACGGTGTCGCTGGGTCTGCCGCTCGCCGCGACGAAGCTGTACCTGCACGGCGTCTCGGTCGACCAGGAATTCCGTACGCAGTACCTGACGCGTCTCACCGACTCGGCGGCGCTGCGCGACATGAACTACGCGGACATCCCACCGTTCTATCCGGCCGGCTGGTTCTGGCTCGGCGGCCGCGCCGCCGATCTCCTCGGGCTCGACGGCTGGGAAGCGTTCAAGCCGTATTCGATCTGTTCGCTCGCGGTCGCGGCGGTGCTCGCGCTCGTGCTGTGGACACAACTCGTACGTCGTGATCTCGCGATCGTCGCCGCGACGGTGACGGCCGTCGTGACCGTGACCTTCGCGTCGCCGGAGCCGTACAGCGCCGTCGTGATCCTGCTGACTCCGCCCGCGCTCGTCCTCGCGTGGGGCGCACTGCACCGGCGGGGCCACCGGGGTGGCTGGGCCGCGGTCGTCGGCACCGGCCTGTTCCTCGGCCTCGCGGCCACCTTCTACACCCTGTTCCTCGGCTGGACCGCGTTCACGGTCGTACTCATGGCGCTCGTCGCGGCGGCCTTCGCGATCCGCCGCGACGGCACGTGGCGCGCTGCCCTCGCACCCGCGGTGCGCCTCGTCGTGATCGCCGTGATCTCGGGCCTCGTCGCGCTGATCGTGTGGACGCCGTACCTGCTCGCGGCGTTGCGCGGCGAACCGGCCGACTCGGGCACCGCGATGCACTACCTGCCCGCGTCCGGCGCTGGCGTGCCGCTGCCGATGATCGACTTCTCGCTGACCGGCGCGATGTGCCTGCTCGGCACCGTGTGGCTGGTCGTGCGCGCCACGACGTCCCGCCGCGCCGCGGCGCTCGGCATCGGCGTCCTCGCCGTCTACGCGTGGTACCTGCTGTCGATGACGGCCACCGCCGCGGGCTCGACGCTGCTCGCGTTCCGGCTCGAGCCGATGCTCGTCGCACTGCTCGGTGTGGCCGCGGTGTTCGGGTTCGTCGAGTTCTCGCACTGGATCGTGCTCGCGACGAGCGACAACTCCCGCGTGCGCGTCGCGCTCGTCGTGGTCGCGTCGCTGTGTCTCGTGTCGTTCGCACAGAACATCCCGCAGTTCCTGGCAGGCGACATCGCCGTCGCGTACTCCGACACCGACGGCGACGGTGAGCGCGGCGACCGTAAGCCACCGGGCGCGGCGTCGTACTACCCGGACGTCGACGCGGCACTCACCGAACAGCTCGGGCGGCCGCGCGACGAGATCGTCGTGCTCACGACCGACACGACATTCCTCAGCTACTACCCGTACTTCGGCTTCCAGGCGCTCACGTCGCACTATGCGAACCCGCTCGCGCAGTTCCGCGAGCGTGCCGAGGTGATCGAGCAGTGGACCGAGCTCGACTCGCCCGACGCGCTCGTGGCTGCGCTCGACGACGCACCGTGGCGTGCGCCCGATGCATTCGTCCTCCGCGAGGACGCCGACGGGTACACACTGAGACTGACCGAGGACGTGTACCCGAACGATCCGAACGTGCGGCGCTACACGGTCACCTTCCCGAAGGAAGTGTTCGACGACCCGCGCTTCACCGTGTCGGACACCGGGCCGTTCGTCGTCGTGACGCGCAACAGCTGACGCACACCGGACCACCCGAACCGAGTTCCGTGCAACGCTTGCTGTCCAGCCGCCACACCGCGTGACCGTCGATTTGTGATCCATACCTCTACGAAACCGACTGTTCGGGAGTTTAATCGTTATCGGAGCCGGGAAACTTACCGGCAACGACAGGAAACAGGCCGGTCTCGACTGGTCGACACGGCCGCATCGCGACGAGCGTGCGATCGATTCCCCGACCCAGCGGCGGGAGGAGTTCCAGTGGTCAAGTCACTGCACACCCAGAACCGAACCGGCACCCGCGCCGACAGCAGCTATCTGCTCGGCAGCACATTCGGGCGCACGTCCGTCGATTTCGGTCTCGTTCTCACCCTCGGCATCCTGGTCGGCATCTACACCGGACTCTGGGCCGTACTCGGCATCGGATTCGCGATGTGCGCGGCATGGCACGGCATCCGCTTCGTCCGTGAAACGGCAGCTCAGCGGCGCATCGATCCCGCTCCCGCGCCCACCCTCGCGCGGCGCGCGCAGGTGGCGCACCCACACCTGCACCGTGCCGCCTAGTACCGGCGACCGTCCGTCGGCGGATTCCCGCCCGTCGCGCAGTCTCGGATAGCCTCGCGAGGCGTGACGGACACAATTGCACCCGCTCGTGGCGCGACCACCACCGTCCCGGCGGAGCGCGCCGACACGCGACGCACGGCCGACAGCTCGTCGTCGCGCCTCGTCCGCAGGCGCCCCGCACCGGCCGACGTCGCCGCCGCCCTCGGGTTCCTGGCGATCGCGACGAGCGTGCTGTGGCACCAGTGGCGGTCGCTCGGTACCGGCTACCTGGTGCGCAGCGCGAACGACCAGACGATGTGGGAGTGGTTCTTCACCGTCGCGGCGCACGCCGTCGCCGGGCTCGACAATCCGTTGTCGACCGACCTGCAGAACTATCCCGACGGCGTCAATCTGATGGGCAACACCGCGATGCTCGGGGTGAGCGTGCCGCTCGCACCGGTCACGCTCGTGTTCGGCGCCACCGTCACCTTCACGCTCGCGCTCACGCTCGGCCTCGCCGGTACCGCCTTCGCGTGGTACTTCCTCTTCTCGCGGCATGTGGTGTCGTCGCGCGTCGCCGCGGCGGTCGGCGGACTCGTGTGCGGTTTCGCGCCCGCGATGATCTCGCACACCAACGGTCATCCCAATTTCGTCGCGCTGTTCGTGCTGCCGCTGCTGATCGTCGCGCTGCTGCGCGTCGCGACCGGCCGCAGACCCGTGCGCGACGGTGTCGTACTCGGCCTGCTCGGCGCGTACCAGGTGTTCCTCGGCGAAGAGCCGCTGTTGATCTTCGCTGTCGCACTCACCGTCTTCGGCATCGTGTACGCGGCGTCCCGGCCACGCGCCGCACTCGCCGCGGCACGGCGCAGCGTTCGCGGTCTCGCGGTGGCGGCACCCGTCGCGGCGGTCGTCGTCGCGGTACCGCTGTGGTGGCAGTTCTTCGGCCCCGACAGCTACGACGCCCTCGAGCACGGGCCCCAGGGCAGCGAACTGGGTGCGCTCACGAACTTCCCGACGTCGTCGCTCGCGGGCGGCTCGGCGGACACGAACGCGCTGCGTATGAACCCGACCGAGGAGAATGCGTTCTTCGGATGGCCGCTGCTGATCGTGTTCGCGGCCGCGTCGCTCTGGCTCGTGCGGTCGACGCTCGCGCGCGCCGCGTCGGCCACCGCGCTCGCGATGATGGTGCTGTCGCTCGGCCACGAGCTGACGATCGGCGGCCGCGACACCGGCATCGCGCTGCCCTGGGCGCGCATGGCCGAATGGCCGCTGCTCGAATCGGTCTTCGAGTCGCGATTCGCGATGGGCGCGATCCCCGCGATCGCACTGGTCCTCGCCCTCGCCACCGAACGCGCGCTGCGCTGGCGGCGCGCCGCGGGATCCGTCGTCCCCGCGCTGTGGACGGTGGGCGTCGTCGGCGCACTCTTGCCGCTCGTGCCGACACCCCTACCGGTCGCCGACCGCGCGCCTGCCCCCGCATTCTTCGCGAACGGCACATGGCGCGAGTACGTCGACGACGGCGCGGTCGTCACGGTGCCGCTGCCGTCTCCCGACGATGCGACCGCGTTGCGATGGCAGACCGAACAGCATCTCGGCTTCCGGCTCGCCGGCGGCTACTTCGTCGGCCCCGGCCGCGACGGCGCCGGCAAGTACGGCCCCGTCGACCGGCCCACCGCGCTGCTTCTCGCCGACGTCGCGCGCACGGGAAAGGTGCCGCAACTGGATGCCGACGCGCGCGCTCGCGCCCGCGCCGACCTCGCGTTCTGGCACGCCGACGTGCTCGTGCTGCCACCGTCTCTGCACAGTGACGGACTGCGTCAGACGGTCACCGATCTCGTCGGAGCCGCACCCTCGTACGTCGACGACGTGTGGGTATGGGATACGCACGATCTGTGCTGGACATACGATGGTCGGCTGTGCGGCCTGTAACTCCAGTACCTCCCGTCTCGGCGTCCACCACCCCGCCCGGACGCCGAGACGTGCGCACCACGCGCGTACTGGCCACCGTGTGCGGTCTGCTCGGGTTCGTGCTCGCCCTCGCGATCCCGTTCCTGCCGGTGCAGCAGAGCGCGGCGTCGATCGACTGGGACGGCGCGTCGCAGGTCAACGCACCGCTCGTGTCCGACACTCCACTCGAGCTCACCGTCACCGTTCCGTGCGCGACCGGTGAGGTCGCGCCCGGCGGCACACTGTTCTCGACGCTTCCCGCCGGTGCACCGCACCGGGAGAAGAACGGTCTCGTCGTCCGCACGACGGCCGACGGCGGAGTCGAAGCCGTCCTGCGCGACGGCGTCCTCGCGTCCACCACGTCGTGCGACACCCTCACCGTCACGTCCGACTACGAGGTCACGACCGTCGAGATCGCGGGCGGGCCCGACGCGGGCACGTCGGACACCCCCGCCGACCACCGTCCGCAGACCGTCGGCCTCTACACCGATCTGCCCGCGTCGAACGCACCGACCGCGCATCTCGACCTCGACTCGCGGTTCTCGTCGTCGCCCACCGTGCTCAAGTTCGTCGCGATGATCGTGTGCGTTCTCGCGACCGTGCTCTCGCTCGTCGCGCTGCACCGGCTCGACGGCGTCGACCGCCGCCGCGCACGCCACTTCCTGCCGTCACGCTGGTGGAAGTTCACGTTCGTCGATCTCGTCGTCATCGGCACCCTGCTCGTGTGGCACGTGATCGGCGCCAACACGTCCGACGACGGCTACCTGCTGACGATGACCCGGGTGTCCGATCATTCGGGCTACATGGCCAACTACTACCGGTGGTTCGGCGTCCCCGAGGCGCCCTTCGGCTGGTACTACGACGTCCTCGCGACACTCGCGAAGGTCGGCACCGCGAGCATGTGGATGCGGCTGCCCGCGCTGATCGCCGGGATTCTGTGCTGGATGGTCATCAGCCGCGAGGTGGTGCCCCGCCTCGGCGTCGCGGTGCGGCGCAACCGCGTCGCGCTGTGGACCGGCGGCCTCGTCTTCCTCGCGTTCTGGCTGCCCTACGACAACGGCCTGCGCCCCGAACCGATCATCGCGCTCGGCGCGCTGCTCACGTGGTGCTCGATCGAACGCGCGATCGCGACGGGCAGGCTGCTGCCCGCCGCGGTGGCCGTGCTCATCGCCGCGTTCTCGCTCGCTGCGGGCCCCTCCGGCCTGATCTGTATCGCCGCGCTCATCGCGGGCTCGCGGCCACTGCTCAAGGCGCTCGTCGCGCGTCGCCGCGTCGCTGGCGTGCTGCCGCAGCTCGCCCCGATCCTCGCGGCGGGCACCGTCGTCCTCGTCGCCGTGTTCGCCGACCAGACCCTCGCGACCGTGCTCGAGTCGACGCGCGTGCGCACCGCACTCGGCCCCAACCAGTCGTGGTTCGAGGAACGGCTGCGCTGGGACGCGCTCCTGACGATCTCGCCCGACGGGTCGCTCGCGCGCCGGTTCGGCGTGTTCGCCATGCTGCTGTGCGTCGTCCTCTGCGTCATGTTGATCCTGCGCAAGGGACGCGTTCCGGGCACCGCGATCGGGCCGTCACGCCGCATTCTCGGGATCGTGTTCGCGTCGCTGCTGCTGATGATGCTCACGCCCACCAAGTGGACGCACCACTTCGGTGTGTACGCGGGCCTCGCGGGTTCGGTGGCGGTGCTCGCCGCGGTCGGAGTGGGCGCCGCGAGCATCCGGTCGGCGCGCAATCGCGCGCTGTTCGCGGCAGGTGTGCTGTTCGCGCTCGCACTGTCGTTCACCGGCTCGAACGGCTGGTGGTACGTCTCGAGTTACGGCATCCCCTGGTTCGACAAGGCGCCGTCGATCGCCGGGAAGGGCTTCTCCACCGGCTTCCTGGCGCTCACCGTGATCGCACTCCTCCTCGCGGCCTGGTTCCATGTGCGCGAACCGCACGTCGCCGACCGTCCGGCCCCCGACCGGGCACGCAACGGGCGTGCCCGGCTGCTCGCGGCCTCGCCGCTCACCGTCGCGGCCGTCGTGATGGTGGTGTTCGAGGTGGCGTCGTTCGCGAAGGGCGCCGTGTCCCAGTACCCCGCATACTCGATCGCGAAGGCCAACCTCGACTCGCTCGGCGGCACGTGCGCGCTCGCCGACGCCGTGCTCGTCGAAGAAGATCCCACCGGCGCCGTGCTGCCGCTGCGCACCCCGGTCGCCGACCCCGCGGGAACGGGAGCCTTCGGCACCCTCGACGCACCCGGATTCACCGCGAACGGCGTCGCCGAGGACCTCACCGCGGACTCCGAGAAGATCACGACCGGCGGCGCCAACAGCGTCGACGACAGCGAACAATCGAGCCGTGGCACGAGCTCCGGCACCGGTGGCGGCTCGCAGGCCGCCGCGGGCGTCAACGGCAGCACCGTCGCCCTGCCGTTCGATCTCGATCCCACACGGGTACCCGTGCTCGGCAGCTACGGCGCGAGCGGACCGGCCTCGCTCACGACCGGCTGGTACGCGCTGCCCGCGCGCAGCGACGCCGCCCCGCTGCTCACGATGTCCGCCGCGGGCCGCATCCATTCGGTCGACCCGGACGGCGTCGTCACCGCAGGCCAGACGCTCGAGATCGAGTACGGCACGACCCTGCCCGACGGCACCGTCGAGGCGCACGGCCGCGTCGCACCGCTCGACATCGGGCCGTCGCCGTCGTGGCGCAACCTGCGTGTCCCGATGGACGCGATCCCCGCCGACGCGGACAGCGTGCGACTCGTCGCCGACGACCCCGACCTTGCGGCCGACCAGTGGCTCGCCGTCACGCCGCCGCGCGTGCCTGCGATGGCGACCCTGCAGAACGTCGTCGGTTCCACGGCGCCGGTCCTGCTCGACTGGTCGGTGTCGCTCGCGTTCCCGTGCCAGCGGCCCTTCGACCACCGCTACGGCATCGCCGAGATCCCGCAGTTCCGCATCCTGCCGGACCGCACCGGCGCCGAGGCCACCAACTCGTGGCAGGACCACTTCGGCGGCGGGCCGCTGGGCTGGACGAACGAGCTGCTCGGGGCACGCACCGTCGCGACCTATCTCGACAAGGACTGGGCACGCGACTGGGGTTCGCTCGAGGTGTACTCGCCGCTCGTGCCCGACGCCGTCGCACCCGATGTGGCCGTCGACGAGCAGACCCGCTGGGGCACCTGGACACCCGGACCCGTCCGGTACCGCTGACGCCGGTCACCGGTTCGCCGGCCGCTGACATAACATCGTCAACCGTGCCAGATGCCGACACCGCTCCGGGTGAGCCTGTAGCCATTCGACCTGCGCCGAAGGACTTCCGCACGGAGTTGCGCCGGGCGCGCTGGATTGCGGTCGTCACGGGCTTGCTCGGATTCGTCCTCGCGGTCGCGACACCGTTCCTTCCGGTGCAGCAGACCGCGGCCACGGTGTCGTGGCCGCAGAGCGCGGGGCTCGACGACGTCGAAGTGCCGCTCGTGTCGCAGGCCCCGGTGCGGTTCGACGCGACGATCCCGTGTGCGACGGTCGCGCAACTGCCCGAGCAGGGCGGCATCCTGCTCGCGACCGCGCCGAGCGCAGGCGAAGGCGCCGCACTCAACGCGATGTTCGTACGCGTATCCGCCGAGACCGTCGACGTCCTCGACCGCAATGTCGTCGTCGCGTCCGCGCCGCGCGCCGAGGTGCAGTCGCCCGCATGCGGCGAGATCCGCGTCGTCTCCGACATCGACACCACCACAGCCGAGTTCACCGGGCTCACGAATGCCGACGGCGGCCCGCTGTCGGGCACGCTCACGGGCGACCTGCGCCCACAGGTCGTCGGCATCTTCACCGACCTGCCCGCGGGCGTCGACGCGTCCGGCCTGTCGGTGCAGATCGACGTCGACTCGCGGTTCTCGTCGAGCCCCACCCTGATCAAGCTCGTCGCGATGATCGGCGCGGCGCTCGCGACGATCGCGTCGCTCGTCGCCCTCGCACGACTCGACGGCACCGACGGCAGGCGGCACCGACGGTTCCTGCCGTCGAGCTGGTGGCGGCTGCGGCCGGTCGACGGCGTCGTCGTCGGCACGCTCGTGGTGTGGCATTTCCTCGGCGCCAACACGTCCGACGACGGCTACCTGCTGACGATGGCCCGGGTGTCCGATCATTCGGGATACATGGCGAACTACTTCCGCTGGTTCGGCGTTCCCGAGGCGCCCTTCGGCTGGTACTACGACGTGCTCGCGGCGTTCGCGAAGATCTCGACCGCGAGCCCGTTCATGAGACTGCCCGCGCTGATCGCCGGGATCCTGTGCTGGATGGTCATCAGCCGCGAGGTCGCACCGCGCCTCGGCCGCGCCGTCCGCAACAACCAGGTCGCGCTGTGGACCGGCGGCCTCGTGTTCCTCGCGTTCTGGCTCCCCTACAACAACGGTCTCCGACCGGAACCGATCGTCGCGCTCGGCGCGCTGCTCACGTGGTGCTCGATCGAACGCGCGATCGCGACCAGGCGACTGCTCCCCGCCGCGATCGCGGTGCTGGTCGGCGCGTTCACCCTGGCTGCCGCACCGACCGGTCTGATGTGTGTCGCGGCGCTGCTCGCAGGCGCGCGGCCGATGATCCGGATCGTCGTGCGCAGGCACCGCCTCGTCGGCACGCTGCCGCTCGTGGCACCGATCCTCGCGGCAGGCACCGTCGTCCTCGTCGTCGTGTTCGGTGACCAGACCCTCGCGACCGTCCTCGAAGCCACCCGGGTGCGCACGATCATCGGCCCGAACCTCGAGTGGTACAACGACTTCCTGCGGTACTACTACCTGTTCGTACCCACCGTCGACGGCTCGCTCGCGCGCCGGTTCGCGTTCCTCGCGATGCTGCTGTGCCTGTTCACGACGCTGTTCGTGTTGCTGCGTCGCAGGCGCATCCCCGGCGCCGCGACCGGCCCGTCGTGGCGCCTGCTCGGCGTCGTGTTCGGCACCGTCTTCTTCATGATGTTCAACCCCACGAAGTGGACCCACCACTTCGGGGCGTACGCGGGCATCGCGGGTTCGCTCGCCGCGCTCACCGCCGTCGCCATTTCGGCGTCGGCGCTGCGCTCCCGGCGCAATCGCACCATCTTCCTCGCCGGTCTGCTGCTCGTACTCGCATTCTCGTTCGCCGGCATCAACGGATACTGGTACGTGTCGAGCTACGGCGTTCCGTGGTTCGACAAGACCGTCTCGCTCGCGGGCCGCGAATCGAACCTGCTGTTCCTCGTCCTGTTCGGACTCGCGGTGCTACTCGCCGGCTGGCAGTACCTGCGTGAAGGCTATGCCGCGCCGCCCGCGCGCGCGAACACCCAGAAAGGCAGGCGCATCCGCAGATTCGCCGCTGCGCCGCTCACCGTCGTGGCCGCTGCGATGGTGCTCTTCGAGGTTCTCTCACTCGTGAAGGGTGCCGTCAGCCAGTACCCGGCGTACTCGCTCGCCCGCTCGAACATCGATGCCGTCACCGGGAAGACGTGCGGCCTCGCACGCGACGTCCTCGTCGAAACCGACACCAACGCAGGCAATCTGATGCCGGTCACCGAGCCAGGCGTGGAAGCGCCTGCGGACCCACTCGCCGGCAATGCGTCGACGGGCTTCTCGCCCAATGGCATTCCCGTCGACCTCACGGCCGACTACGTCGAGGTCAAGCAGGGCATGGGCAACACCGACAATCAGAGCGTCGGCCCGATGTTCGAAACCGGCGGCAATGCAGGCACCAGCGGCGGCACCGGCAACGTCGGCGTCAACGGCTCGAACGCCAAGCTGCCGTTCGGCCTCGACCCCGCCGTCACGCCCGTCATGGGCAGCTACCAGGGCGGCGTGCAGGAACCCGCGCACGTCACGTCCAGCTGGTACGCATTACCCGAACGCAGTGACACCGCGCCGCTCCTCGTGCTCTCCGCCGCGGGCCGCATCTGGTCGGTCGACGCCACCGGGGCCGTCACCTACGGGCAGTCGCTGCTCGTCGAGTACGGCAAGCGCCTGCCCGACGGCACCGTGCAGCCGCAAGGGACCTACCTGCCGAAGGACATCGGCCCCGCGCCGTCGTGGCGCAACCTGCGCGTGCCGATCGACGAACTCGCGCCCGACACCGACGTCGTCCGCGTCGTCGCGAACGACCCGAACCTCACGGGCGACCAGTGGTTCGCGTTCACCCCACCGCGCGTGCCGCAGCTCGAGACCCTCGACGACTACATCGGCCGCGAACAGCCCGTGCTCCTCGACTGGGCCGTCGGCCTGCAGTTCCCGTGCCAGCGTCCGTTCGACCACCGAGACGGCGTCGCGGAGATGCCGAACTACCGCATCCTGCCCGACCGCCCGCTCGCGGTCAGCTCGACCGACACCTGGCAGTCCGCGGAGAACGGCGGACCGCTCGGATTCACCGAGATGCTCGCGGGCGCAACCACACTGCCCACCTATCTGCGCGACGACTGGGGCCGCGACTGGGGCTCACTCGAACGCTACGACCGCTACTACCCGCAGGCCCGGCCCGCCGAGGTCGACACCGACACCGTCACCACGTGGGGCTGGAGCAAGGACGGCACCCTGCGGGTGTACTGAGCGGACTCACTTGCGCCGGTCGCGATGTCACATCGTGCGCGTTCACCGCACATGATGTGACATCGTGGCCGTGACGGCCGGGCGTGCACGCTCGCGGGCGCGGCGATATGCGGCTTCGAGGTCGGCGATCACGACGTCCGGCTCGAGGCGCAGCTGACGCGGCACATGCGATACCACGACGATGCCGAAGCGCTCCATTCGCGCGCGCCGCCGCTGTGTTCCCTCGTGAAGTGACGGCGACAGATGGAATTTCATCGAGTCGATCTCCCATGCGAGCGCGACCTCGTCGATCCAACCGTCGGGGCGCGCAATCCATCTGCCGTGGGCGTCGGCGATATCGATGTTGCGCATCATCGGCGGCAGCCCGGTGCCGGCATACAACCGCTGCGCATCCAGCTCGGCAACCGAATGTGCACCATCACCCAGTTCGCGAACGACGGAGTGCGGGATCGCAGTCCCCCGACGGGGCGCGCAGGCAAGCTCCTGCGCCAGGTCGGCGACCGTCGCATCTCCTCTCTGCACCACGGCGGCGAGTAGCGAACGGCACGCTCTCGGATCGGGCGTTCGACGTGCAGCGTCGAGCGCGCACCGCGCGACAGGCGCAAGCCGAAATCTACCGTGCTGCACGACTTCCGGCATGTACCACGTTCGTTCGACCCGGACGTACGAGAAGTCCTTGCGGTGTTGCGTGTGTGGGATGAGCAGTTGAACGTGATCGCGTCCGCGTGACTGTTCGTAGCCGTGCAGCGCCAGCGCGGTGTGCCCGGTCACGACACAATCGGGCCCACCGTAGACATGCGCTGCGATAGTGCGTTGCTGCGTCGTAGGTCGAGCGTTGTGCAACAGCACGATCCCCGGGAGAATCCGTTGCCACGGGCCGTTCGGCCCACACCGTCGGGTGACGGTGGTACGCGCGACGCCGAGGCGTGCGAGAGCATCGGCGCGGATGACGCCATCGTGCGAGGCGTCGAGCAGGAGGTGTGGGTCGTCGGCCCAGTTTCCACGTTTCATGTCCCGCACGATGCGCGCGGTCCACGACACTTCCCGACCTGCAGGCGGAGAGAAACCCGTTCATCCACAGGGCCGTTCGCCGATCCACAGCCCAACTTTCCGCGCGGTCACCCCTTGCCCTGCGGTCACAATGTCACACCATGCGCGTTGGATGCACACGATGTGACATTGTGACCAACCGGCGTGGTGGTTACAGCGGCAGCAGGTGATGCTTGCGCGGGTTGCGGGCGATCTTCTTGTCGCGCAGCAACGTGAGCGCCTTGCGGATCTCGAGACGCGTGTGCGACGGCTCGATCACGGCGTCGATGTAGCCGCGCTCGGCCGCGATGTACGGCGTCGCGATGTTCTCGTTGTAGAAGTTGATCAGCTGCTGGCGCACCCGCGGTGCGTCGTCGCCCGCGGCCTCGATCTGGTGCCTGCCGATGATGCTGACGGCGCTCTCGGCACCCATCACCGCGATGCGCGCGGTAGGCCACGCGAGGTTGACGTCGGCGCCGAGCTGCTTCGACCCCATGACCGCGTACCCGCCGCCGTAGGACTTGCGGATGACGACGGTGACCTTCGGAACGGTGGCCTCGACGAACGAGAAGATGAACCGCCCACCGCGCTTGATGACGCCGATCTTCTCCTGCTCGACACCCGGCAGGAAGCCCGGCGTGTCGACGACGAACACGAGCGGAATGTCGTACGCGTCGCAGATGCGAACGAAATGTGCCGCCTTGTCGGAGCTCGCGGCGTCGAGCGCGCCCGCGAGGAACATCGGCTGGTTCGCGACCACGCCGACCGACCGGCCGTCGACGCGCGAGAAGCCGGTGATGATGTTGGGCGCGACCTGGGCACCGAACTCGTGGAACGTGCCGTCGTCGAAGATGCGCAGCAGGACGTCGTGCATGTCGTAGCCGGCGTTGTCGGCGTCGGGCACGATGGTCTCGAGGCTGCGGTCGAACTCGGTGATCTCGGGCTCGAGGCCCGGGTTGATCACCGGCGGCTTCTCCATGCAGCTCGACGGCATGAAGCTCAGGTACTCGCGCACCCAGTCGAAGGCCGCCTTCTCGTTCGGCGCGACATGATGCACATTGCCGTACTCGGCCTGCTTGCGTGCGCTGCCGAGCTCCTCGAGGCTGATGTCCTCCCCCGTGACCGACTTGATGACGTCGGGGCCCGTGACGAACATATAGGCCTCTTCGGTGGCCACCACGACGTCGGTGTTGATGGGCGCGTACACGGCACCGCCGGCGCACTTGCCGAGGATGATCGAGATCTGCGGGCACATGCCGGACAGCGGCTCCTGCCGACGGCCCAGCTCGGCGTACCACGCGAGCGACGTGACGGCATCCTGCACCCGCGCTCCGCCCGAGTCGTTGATGCCGACGCACGGGCAGCCGATCTTCGCGGCGAACTCCATGATCTTCGCGACCTTGCGGCCGAACATCTCGCCGACCGTGCCACCGAACACCGTCTGGTCGTGCGCGAACACCGCGACGGGCCTGCCGTCGACCGTGCCGTGGCCGGTGACGACGCCGTCTCCGTACGGGTTGTTCGGATCGCCGGGCATCTTCACGAGCGCGCCGATCTCGATGAAACTGCCCGGGTCGAGCAACATGTCGATGCGCTCGCGCGGCGACGGCAGCCCCTTCGCCTTGCGCTTCTCGACGGCGCGCGGAGAACCGGGCTCCTTCGCCTTCTCGAGCTTGGCGTTGAGATCGGCAAGCTTGCCCGCGGTGGTGGTCGACGTCACTGCTGTGCTCCAGTCCTGGCCTCGATGTCGGCCAGTTTCTTCGTCAGGTCTGCTCCGACCTTTGCGATGTACGGCTCGTCGACGGCCTGGATGTGGTCGCCTCCGATGTGGATGATCTCGAGGTTCTGCACGGCCTCGCCCCAGCCGCCGTCCGGTTGACGGGTGCGGAACGCGGGCTCGAGCGCCATGACGTCGTCGTGGTACCGATCGGCCATGTACAGCACGACGTCGCCGTCGTACCGCTCGAGTTTCGCGGTCTGGATCGCGCGGTTGTCGAGCCAGCTGGTGCGCTGGTGCTCGATGATGCCGCCGGGGATCTTGGTGCCGCTGAGCTTGAGCAGGTCGGTGAGGATCTTGACCTGCTCGTCGTCGGACTCCGCGGCCGCCAGCTGGTCGTACGGCAGCGGGTAGTCGACGCCGTAGGTCTTCTTCGCGAACGCCGCGTACCGCTCCCAGCGCTTGCGGATCTCGTCGGGCGTGTCCTCGATCTTCTCGCCCGCCATGACCGTGTCGATGAGGCCCACGACACGAACGTCGCGGCCCTTGTCGCGCAACAGCTTTGCCACGGCATACGCGAGAACACCGCCGAGCGACCAGCCGTAGAGCACGTACGGGCCGTCGCCCTGGATCTCCTCGACGAGCGGCAGGTACTCCGCCGCGCGCTGCTCGATGGGGCCTTCGGTGCGCTCGAGCCCGAACATCGGGGTGTCCTTCGGAAGCCGCTTGAGCAGCGGCTCGTACGCGACCGTCGAGCCACCTGCGGGGTGGAACACGAAGACCGGCACTGCATTCGAGCCCTCGGCCCGCGGGCGCAGGGTGCGCACGAGGCCGTCGATCCTGCCCGCGTCCTCGAGGTAGCCGCGCACGACGCTCGCGAGTTCCTCGATCGTGGTGGCGTCGAGGACGTCGTCGAACGTGATCTCGCCGCCCGCGCGCTCGCTGAGCCGCTGCGCAAGCGCTTCGGCCTTGTCGTCGGTGAGGATCGGCAGGTTGTTGAAGATGCCCTTCGCCGATTCGCCCGTGACGACGGCCCACGTCGCGAACGTGAGCCGCTCGGCCGCGTCGCGCGGCGGGACGTCGGCCCCGGTGGCGGTGGCGAATGCCTCCTTGGTGGCGAGCATGCTCTGCTGCTCACCGACACCCGACGTCGAATTCTCCTGCGGTGCTTCCGCGTCGGAAACCTCGTCCGCCGCGGCGTCGACCGCGGGAGGTGCACCTCCGTCCGTCTGCGCGCCGTCCGCCTGCGCGGCCTCCGCGGCGTCGGCCGCGGCCTTCTCGGCCTGCTGCTGATCGGCGAGCTGCTGCACCTCTTCGCGGTTCTCGACGGCGTAGCGCAGGTACTTCGCGACCTCGAGCAGGTTCGCATCGCGCACAGCCTGCAACTGCAACTGCGGGATGTCGAACTCGTACTCGACGCGGTTCTTGATACGCACCGCCATGAGCGAGTCGAGACCGAGCTCCATGAGCGGAATCTCCGGCGGAAGATCCTCGGGCGCATAACCCATCGCCTCGGCGACGATCAGCGTCAGACGCTCCTCGAGCGTCTGCGCACCCTCGGGATCCCACTTGTCACCGATGTCGTCGACCACCTCGGGCAGCGCATCCGCGTCGGACACCGTCGAGGCGTCGACCACTGGAGCCACGACCGGTTCGGGCAGCGGCTCGCCGGACGTGACGACCGCGTCGAGAAGCAGCGTGAAGGTGCTGTCGCCCTTGGCGTGCACCTGAAGCGACGCGCCACCCGGATGCGGGTTGAGCGTGGTGGTGAGCGTGCCGGAGGTGGGCAGCTCCGCGTGCGGCACCGCCGCGACGAGCGTGACCTCCGAAAGGATCTGCGACGCGGCCGCAGTGGCGAGCGCCTCGAGCTTGCCCTGCGCGCCGAGCGCCGTCACGGCATCGGCCTGGACCTCCCACACGTGCCTGCCGTCCGGCAGCGACACGTGCGCTCCCGGCACGCGGCCGCTGCCGCCGCCGCTGACGCGCGTCTGCACCCAGTACGACTTGCGCGCGAACGCGGTGCGCGGAATCGGCGCGTAGGCCCCCTCGGGAAGGAGAGTCGTGAGATCGACCGGGTGACCGTGAACGTACAACTGCGCGAAGGCATTACGCATGCCCAGCGTGTCGTCTTCCTTGCGCTTGAGCGTCTGGATCAGCTGCATGTCGTGCTGGCCCGCAGCCCACGCACTGGCCGCGATCGACATGAGGGTGGCCGGATTGGGCGCGAGCTCGACGAAGGTGGTGTGCCCGCTGCCGACCGCGAGCCGCACCGCGTTGTCGAAGTACACGCTGTGCCGCATGCCCTTGACCCAGTACGGCTCGGCGTGGATCGGGTCGTGGCCGCCGCGGTAGAAGGTGTCCTTGTCGACCGACGAGTACACCCCATGAGTCAGCGTGCCCGGTTCGAGACCCGCGAGTTCGGCAGCGAACTCGCCCAGGATCGGATCGACCTGCGACGTGTGGCTCGCGCCCTTCGTCTTGAGGATGCGCGCGAACTTCCCGGTCTCCTCGGCGTGCGCGACGATGGCCTCGACGTCGGGCTGCGGGCCACCGATGACCGTGTGGGTGGGCGCCGCGTACACGCACACCTCGAGCTTCGGGTACGTCGGCAGCAGCGCTTCGATCTCGTCGGCGCTGTACTCGAGCAGCGCCATGAGCCGGATGTCGTCGCCCTGCAGGGTCGCCTCGCCCTCGCCCATGAGCCGCGAGCGCGAGCAGATGACGCGCACCGCGTCCTCGAGCGACAGTCCGCCCGAAACGTAGGCTGCCGCAGCCTCACCCATCGAGTGGCCGACGACGGCCTCGGCGTCGGCGCCGTGATGACGCAGCAACGCCGCGAGACCGATCTGGATCGCGAAGATCCCGACCTGCGACGTCTCGACGTCGTAGTCGATCGCGTCGTCGAGGAACTTCTCCTTCATCGAGTAGCCGGCCTCGAACTCGATGAGCTCGTCGACCTCGTCGATGGCCTTCGCGAACACGGGGTTCTCGAGGTACAGCTGCTTGCCCATCTTGCGGTGCTGCGAGCCGAAGCCCGAGAACACCCACACCGGGCCCTTCGCGGCGGGCGAATCCGACGAGAACACACCGGGTCCGGGCTTGCCCGCCTCGATCGCACGCAGGCCGGCGATGGCGTCGGCACGCGTGGACGCGACGACGACGGCGCGCGAGCGGCCGTGGTTGCGACGCGCAAGCGAGCGGGCGACGTCGGCGAGCGGCGTGGTGCTGCCCTGCTCGGTCTCGAGCCAGTCGGCGAGCTCGCCCGCGGCGCGACGACGACGCGACGGCATCGACGCCGACACCGGCAACAGCACGGTGTCCTCGCGCACGTCCGACACCGTGTCCTCGACCGGCGCGACGGATTCGGCAGCCTCGGCCGGCACGTACTCGCGCACGACGACGTGCGCGTTGGTGCCACCGAAGCCGAAACCGGACACGCCTGCGACGGCGGTGCCCGTGTAGCGCGGCCACTGCCCGCCCTCGGGGATGACCTGCAGACGTGCCTGCTCGAACGGGATGTACGGATTGGGGCCCGAGTAGTTGAGGGTGGGCGGCAGCTCGTCGGCCTGCATCGCGAGCACGACCTTGATGAGGCCCGCGGCGCCCGCGGCGGCCTCGAGGTGCCCGAAGTTGGTCTTCGCCGAACCGAGCAGGGCCGGCTTGTCGGCGTCGCGGCCACGGCCGACGACGCGGCCGAGCGCATCGGCCTCGATCGGGTCGCCGAGGATCGTGCCGGTGCCGTGTGCCTCGATGTAGTCGACGCCCGACGGGTTGATGCCCGCATCGCGGTAGGCCGAGCGGAGGACCGCGACCTGAGCCTCCGGATTGGGGGCGGCGAGGCCGTTGGAGCGGCCGTCCTGGTTGACCGCGCTGCCCGCGACGACCGCGAGGATCGTGTCGCCGTCGCGTTCGGCGTCCTCGACGCGCTTGAGCACGACGAGCCCGCCGCCCTCGGCGCGGATCATGCCGTCGGCGTCCGACGAGAACGCCTTGATGCGGCCGTCGGGGGCCATGACGCCGAGCTCGTCGAATCCGAGCGTGGCGGGCGGTGCGAGCAGCATGTTGACGCCGCCCGCGAGCGCGACGTCCGATTCGCCCGAGCGCAGCGACCGCACTGCCTGGTGCACCGCGACGAGCGACGACGAGCACGCCGTGTCGAGCGCGACCGACGGCCCGTGGAAGTCGTAGAAGTAGGACACGCGATTGGCGACGATCGCCGTGGACGTGCCGGTGAGCGCGTACGGGTGCGCGCCGGACGGGTCGCTGACGGCGAGCAACTGGTAGTCGTTGGCCGAGCTGCCGAGGAACACGCCGACCTGGCCGCCCTTGAGGCTGCTCGCCGGTATGCGCGCGTGTTCGAGCGCCTCCCACGTGAGTTCCATCGCGAGACGCTGCTGCGGGTCGACATTGGCGACCTCGAGCGGCGACATCGCGAAGAACTCGGCGTCGAAGCCGTCGAGCCCGTCGAGATAGCCACCCTTCGTGTTGGCCTTCTCGATCGCGGCGGCGATCGCCGGGTCGGACGCGAACTCGGCCCAGCGACCGTCCGGCAGGTCGCGGATGCCGTCGCGGCCCTCGGCGAGCATGGTCCACATCGACTCGGGCGTGTCGCCCGCGCCGGGGAAGCGCGTCGCGAGACCCACGATCGCGATGTCGTGCGCGTCGGCGGACGGGCCCGACGCGTAGAACGCGGCGTCGACGTCGTCGGCGGGCGCCTCGGGTTCGCCCTCGATGATGCGCGTGGCGAGCGACGCGATCGTCGGGTGCTGGTACGCGACCGTTGCGGTGAGCGTGACACCCACGAGTTCCTCGATTTCGCCGCTCAGCGCGACGGCATCGCGCGACGAGAGCCCGAACTCTTCCATCGGGCGGTCGTCGGAGATCGCCGACGCCGGCTGCCCGGTGGCTTCCGCAACCCAGTTCCGCAGCCAGTCGCGCAGTTGGGCGACGGTCATGTCCCCGGTGTACTCGCGCTCGTCATTCGTGTCAGACATCAACTCACCAAGCTACCCGTCGGGACAGAACTGTTCTGCAGCGCCACGGTCGTGCGCGTCGCTACTCGGAAACCGCGTCGGGGAACGCCTGCTGCTGGTGGCCGCCACGCAGGGTGCCCTCGATGTACGCGGCCTTGCACGCGCGGCGGGCGATCTTGCCGCTCGACGTGCGGGGAATGGACCCGGCGGGCACGAGCAGGATGTCGCGTGCCGTGACGCCGTGGCGCTGCGAGAGGGCGGCGCGCACGGTATCGGCGATGGGCTGAGGGTCGGCCTTGCCTGCACCCGGTGCGCGTTCTGCGACGACGACCAACTGCTCCGACGAATCGTCGGGATCGAACTGCAGGCCCGACGCACCCGCCTCGAACACGACCTGCGGGAGCTGGTTCGCGGGCACCGCGAACGCCGCGACGAAGCCCGGCCGCAGCGCCTTCGACGCCTCCTGCGCCGAGTACTCGAGATCCTGCGGGTAGTGATTGCGGCCGTCGACGATCACGAGGTCCTTGACGCGGCCCGTGATGAACAGCTCGCCGTCGATGTAGACGCCGTAGTCGCCGGTGCGCATCCAGTTGCCGTCGGCGGGGACGCCGTCGGCGTGACTGCCGGACCCCAGCCGGTTCGGCAGCCGGTTGTGGAAGGTCTCGTCGGTCTCGTCCTTGCGGCCCCAGTAGCCTGCGCCGATGTTGTCGCCGTGCAACCAGATCTCGCCGACCTGCTCGTCGAGCATCTCGCTGCCGGTCTCGGGGTCGACGATCGCGGCCCACTGGCTGCGGGCGACGTAACCGCACGACACCTGCGGGATGGCACCGGGTGTGTCGGCGTCGACGCGGACGACGCGGCCCGCGCTCAGTTCGTCGCGATCGACGTAGAGGACGCGCGCCTCGTCGGTGTTCCTGGTGGACGACACGAACAGCGTGGCCTCGGCCATGCCGTAGGACGGCTTGATCGCGGTCTTCGGCAGCCCGTAGGGCGCGAACGCGTCGTTGAACTTGCGCATCGACGACGTGGTGACCGGCTCGGAACCGTTGATCAGGCCGATGACGTTCGACAGGTCGAGGCTCTCGCCCGCCTTCGGCAGTCCGCGCGCGGCGGCGTGCTCGAACGCGAAGTTCGGCGCCGCCGCGAACGTGCCCGCGCCGTCGGAGACGGCCGCGAGTTCCTTGATCCAGCGGTACGGGCGCTGCACGAACGCGCGCGGGCTCATGATCGTGATGTACTTGCCGCCCAGCGCGGGCAGGATGACCGTGAGCAGGCCCATGTCGTGGAACAGCGGCAGCCACGTGACACCGCGCGACGTCTCGTCGAGCTGGATCGAGTCGGCCATCTGGACGGCATTGGTGCCGACGGCGCGGAAGGTGATCTCGACGCCGGCCGGAACACGCGTCGAACCGGACGTGTACTGCAGATAGGCGATGTCGTCGAGCTGGACGTCGGGGCGCGCCCACGACTCGCCGACCGTGTCGGGGATGGCGTCGACGGCGATCACGCGGGGGCGTTCGGCGGCGGGCAGCGCGCGGAAGAACTGGCGCACGCCCGCGGCGGAGGACGTGGCGGTGAGGATCGCAGCGGGCTTGCAGTCGCCCAGAACGGCGTGCAGACGATCGGTGTGGCCGGGCTCGTCGGGGTCGAACAGCGGCACGGCGATGGCGCCCGCGTGGATCGCGGCGAAGAAGGAGACGACGTAGTCGAGGCCCTGCGGCGCGAGGATCGCGACGCGATCGCCGCGCTGGGTGACCTGCTGGAGACGGGCCGCGACGGCACGCGTACGTGCACCGAACTGCTCCCACGTGAGCTCGTGGACTTCGCCGTCGCGTTCGCGCGAGTAATCGATGTAGCGGTACGCCAGCTCGTCGCCGTTGTCGTGCGCGTGTCCCTGGACGTAGTCGATCAGGGTGTCGTCCGGCCGCAACCGGATGCTGCCCTGCTCATCGATGAATTCATCGATCTGCGCGTTCATTCCTTCTCCTCCGAAGCGATCACACACCCGTGCATACACGGATGCGCCCCAGACTTCCTTCGCCGAATCGGATCTTCACTGCCCCGGGTAGCGGCCACCGGGGGGCGTCGTACACCCCAAGGCAGCCACGTGCCCGGATTACTACATCGACATGAGACCGATCTGATGTTACAGATTGGCATCGTCATGCCGCTCACCTGCGGCTTCGAGCCACCGGACGCGCCGAACTACTCGCCTTTGAGTTGCTCGAGCACGGGCGCGAACGCCTCCATCTGCGTCGGGAACACGCCGACGTACGACATCGACGTCTTCTCACGCACCATGCGGATCTGGTCGGCGATCTCGTCGAACGAGCCGATCGCGATGTACGGCGACGACAGGATGTCCTCGACGCTCAGCTTGGCGTCGACCTCGATGTTGGGCGGGAAACCCTGGTCGAGGGCCCCGAGCGCCATCTCCGCCGTCTGCTCCCGATCATCGGTGATCAGGATCATCGTGATGGTCCAGTTGAGCTCGATGTCGTCGAACCGCTCGCCCGCGGCTTCGCGGATGCGCTCGACGCGTTCGATCGTCTTGTCGAGCGTGATGCCCGACAGCAGCAGCTTGCCGTCCTTCGACGTGGGCGTCGCGACCGAGATGATGTCGGCGTACTTCGCCGCGAGCGCGAGCATCTTGGGACCGCCGCCGCCGACCGCGAGCGGTGGCCGCGGGCCCTGCCGTGGACGCGGGCTGCCCGTCAGTCCCTTGATCGAGTAGAACTCGCCGTCGAAGTTGCACTCGCGGCCACGCAGCAGCGTGTCGAGGATCTGCAGCGACTCCTCGAGCTTGCGGATGCGCACCCCCGGGCTCTCGTACGCGATGCCGCCCTTGTCGAACTCTTCCTTCATCCACCCGGCGCCGATGCCGAGTTCGAGACGACCACCCGACAGGACGTCGATGGTGGCGGCGTCCTTCGCGAGGACCGCGGGATGCCGGAAGCCGTTGGCCAGCACCGCGGTGCCGAGCCGGATCTTGTCGGTCGCGACCGCGAGCGCACCGAGCGCCGCGATGGGGCCCACCTGGTTGCCCAGGTGGTCGGGAATCATGAAGCTGTCGTAGCCCAGTTCCTCGGCCTTCTGCGCGAGCTTGACGAAACGCCGCGCGCCGCCTTCCTCGGCGTTGCCCTCGCCACCCGCCGCGAAACGGAACTTACGCAGCGCACGGCCCTCGGACACACTCATCGATCGCCTTCCTGTGGTGGACACGCCGTCGGGGGCGCGGCACGAACTCGCCTGCGCGCCGACGCCGGGGAACTCGCAGCACTCTACCGCCCGACGAAATCAGCAGACTACCGTCGACCGCGCCGCGCACGAGGCTCGCCGTCGAGCTTCGCCGACACGTCACAAATCCGGCTGCGCGCCCGCTGTGAATCCGGTGCGAACTCCTACGAGTGCGGCGGGGTCGGCGCGTTCTCGATCTTCTCGGCGGCCCAGCTCGCGATCCACTGCGTTGCGGTGGTGCCCGAATCGTCGACGACGTAGCTGTTGTACGTCGCGTGCACCGGGTTGTTGTAGTACTCGGTGAGCCGCGTTGCGCTCGACAGCCAGTTGGCCGGGCTGAACGCGTCGGGCGGAGCATCGCAGATGCCGTCGGACGGCGCGCAGATCTGCACGGTGCGGTCGTCGAGTTCGCCGAAACCGTTCTCGCGTGCCCCGGTCATCGTGATGCCGGGCACCCTCAGGCCTGCCATCGACAGCTCGGCGCCGACTCCGCCCACGGGCGCCCCGATGTCCGTGCCGTGCGCGGGATCTCGACGTCCGTCGGCGATCAGGCCGACCCCGAGCACCTGGTCCGCCGCCACCGGCCCGTCGCCGTTGCCGATGCTCGACGCGATGTCGCCGACGATGACCGCACCCTGCGAGAAGCCCGTCAGCACGTACGACGTGAGCGGGCACTCGGCGTGCCGCGCCGCAAGGAAGTCGGTGGCGGCGGCCGTGCCGGCACCGCGGCTGTCGTTGTACGACTCCTGGCCGTCGGGCGGCAGCGCGATCGGGTTCGAGAACTGCGCGACATACGGCACGGTGTAGACGTCGGCCCGCGACGGATCGAACTGCTGCTGTAGCGGACGCGTGACGTTCAGCATCAGCGATGCCGGATTCGCCGTCGGGTCGTACGGGTCGTCGGTCGCGCTCGACTCCCACGTGCCGGGGACGGCGACGACCTGGACGTCGGGGCAGCTCGCCGGCTGCGACGACGGCCGATCCGCGCCCGGTGGCTGCGGCACCTGCTCGGGCAGCCTCCCGGCCAGCAGGTACCACAGGGCCACCAGCGCCGCCACGAGAACGACGACGAACAGCACCACGAGCGAGAGCGCACGACGAATGCCCCCGCGCTTACGGCGAGTCCGACTGCCACCTGTCCACGACACGGCGAATCCTTATCCGCAGTACGACGCGCGGGCGACGTCCACGTAGGTCTTGGCCGTCATGCCTGCCTGGTCCGCGGACAGCTCCGTGCCCGCCGCACTCGCCTCGCTGCCGACCGCAGCGGTGACGAACACCAGGATCGTCGCGTCGTCCTGGCCCGCAGCCTGCGCCTGGCAGATGTAGTCGCCCGTCGCGACGGCGATCGAGCCGTCGCCCGCGGGCTGGACGCCCTTCGCCTCGAGCGCGTCGAGGTATTCGCGGCCCTTGTCGCTGATCGGGACCTCGGTGGGACCGGGGAAATCGCTCGGCACCGATTCGGGCTCCTCGGCGGGCGCCGTCGCGGCCTCGCTCGGCGTCGCGGCGGGCGCGTCCTCCGACTTCGACGCCTCGGCCGACGTCGCAGGAGCGCTCGACGCGCTCGCGGACGTGGTGGGCGTGGACGTGGCCGTCGAGTCGTCGCTGCCGCAACCCACGAGCAAGGCGCCGCCTGCGGCTGCCAGGGTTCCGGCCGTGACGGCCCGCACGGCAAGGGAACGAATCATGTGCGACATCGAATTCCGTCCTTTTCGGGCAATCGGCAAAGTCGCAAGACAGCCTACAGACGCACCGTGGGCGCGGTCCGGGGCTGGTCCCCGGTCCGCGCCCACGCGATGCGATGGCGCTGCCGCCGCGTCAGTGAATCTCTGCGCGGTCCCCGACCAGCGTGATGTAGCCGAACTGGAAGTTCTGCTGCACGCCGCCCGGGATCGCGAACTTGTCGGAGATCGGGAAGCCGAGCCGCCCGTTCTCGTAGCCCTCCGTCTTCCACGCCTCGAAGATGGGGCCGTTCTCGACCGACCACGCACCCGACAGCGGGCTCCAGTAGATGTTGCCGGCCTCGAACTCGTTGAACCGGCCACCGTCCTTGACCGGGATCTCGCTCGTCTTCGGGAAGCCGAGCCAGCCGCCTTCCCAGCCGAGTTCGGCGTACTTGCCGAGGATCATGCCCTGCACCGCGTTCGTGCCGTGTGTGGGACTCGAGTACATCGCGCCGATCTCGAAGCCCTGCACCGCGCCGTCCTTGCCGGGCGTGGCCACCTGCTCTGCGACGGGATAGCCGAGCGGCCCGCCTTCCCAGCCCTGGCGTGCCCATTCGTCGCGGATCGCACCGGTGACCGAGTGCGCGCCCGCCTCGGGTGTCCAGTAGATCGAGCCGGAGTCGAAGTGGTTGAACCGGCCACGGCCGTCGGGGGCGCCGAGCTCGGGCGTCGCGGGGAAGCCGAGCGGGCCCGCGGGGCCGCCCGTCGCCTGGTACACGCCGCCGATGCGGCCCGCGACGGGCTGCGCGCCGTTCTTGTCGAAGATGCGCCCGAACCGGAAGTCCTGGACCGTGCCGCCTGCCTGCGAGTACGCGGGCGTGAGACAGTCGCCGATCCACGGATTGGCAGCGGCTGCGCCGCCGATCGCGCCGCTCGCCTCGCAGGCGGGCTTGTCGGCAGGCACCCCGAGCGCCGACGCGAGCTGGGGCCACAGCTGGTGCAGCTCGAACTGCCAGTACGGCCAGGAGTGCGTGCCGGACGGCCGGTAGACGACCTGCGCCGGGATGCCGAGCTTGTTGAGCTTGGTCGCGAACGTCTGCGACGTGAGGCGGGACAGGATCTCGAGGCCCATGCCCGCGTAGTTGGTGCTCACGCCGGGTATGTCGGACGGCTGGTCGTACGCACCGGTGGTGCCGCTGCCGCTCGAGACGTACAGGCTCACGCCCTTCAGGTGATCGGCCAGCAGGTACGGATCGTGTTCGGCCCATGCGGGCGACGACGGCGGCCCCCACATCGCGCGCGAGTCGAACCCGCCCGCGTCGATCATCGCGTACTGGATGGCCTGCGGCATCCCGAGCGAGGTGGTGGTGAGCATGCCCGAGAGCGAGCCCGCGAACTTGAAGAAGCCCTGGTTGCGTGCCGCGAGGAACATCGCGGCGGTGCCACCCATCGACAGGCCGACCACGCCGCGCTCCTGCGTGGTGCGCCAGTCGCCTTCGAGGATGGGCGGCAGTTCCTTCGTCAGGAACGTCTCCCACTGGTAGTTCTGACCGTTGTCCTGGTCGGCCCAGTCCGAGTAGAAGCTGGACTGCCCGCCCACCGGCAGCACGACGTTGACGTTCTTGTCGGCGAAGAACGACTCGGCGTCGGTCTCGAGGGTCCAGCCGTTCTCCTGGTCGGTGGCGCGCAGGCCGTCGAGCATGAAGACCGCGGGGAACCGCTGCTCCGGCTTCAGGTTCCAATCGCGCGCCAGCAGCATCTGCACCTGGATGGGCGTGCCCATCGACGGCGAGTTGATCCACAACGCGACGCGACGGTCGGACAGCCACTCGACGTGGTCGAGGGTGGCGCCCGCGGGAGCCTGGGTCGCGGCGGGCGCCGACTGTGCGGCGGGGAGGGACTGTGCAGCGGGTACGGCCGTGGCCGTGGTCGTGGTGAAACCCACCGCGAGCACTCCCGCGAGCCCTGCTGCGGCCGCGCCGTATCCGACGCGCCGCGACGCCCACCCTCGAATGGGCCGCTGCCGAGTCAACCGCATGGGCCTGCCCTCATTTCTGCCACCGTCCGCATCTGCTGCCGAGGCGCCGGAGAAACACGACCGGGCCCCGTTTCGCGTCAGTTGTACACGGAAACGGGGCCCGGATGTGGGTGCCACGCAGGGCGGCTGCGCGAAATGATGCGCGCCGCGGTGCGGGAAGATCAGCCGATCGTGGCCGACAGATCGGGGGTCAGCTGATGAACCTGGTCCTCCCAGTAACGCCACGTGTGGATGCCGCGCGGCTGGAAGTTGTAGGTCACATTGTCCGCACCGATCGTGGCCATCTTGACCTGGAAGGCACGCGAGTTGGCGACCGCGAGAACCTCGAGCGCGGAGCCGGTGCCGGTGTTGAAGACCTCGATCGGGCTGTGCTGGCTGGGCCCACCGGGTGCGGGGATACCGCTACCTGCCGAGACCCAGACGCGGGTGTTGTTGTCGCGCAGACGGTCGGCGAAGACGAACGGGTCGTTGCGCAGCCACGCGGGGTTCCACGGCGGGCCCCACATCGCGTCGACGTTGTAGCGGCCCGCGTCGAGCATCGCGATGCGGATGGCCTCGCGCATGCCCGGCGCCGAGATGTTCAGGTAGCCCGAGAGCGAACCCGCGTAGCCGAACTGCTCGGGGTGGTAGGCCGCGAGCGTGAGCGCCGCGCTGCCACCCATCGAGATGCCGACGATGCCGTTGTTGGTGGACTTGAAACCGTAGGTGTTCGCGAGCGCGTTGGGCAGCTGGCTCGTGAGGAACGTTTCCCACGTGTACGGCGTGTCCTGGCCGTTGAAGTTGGACGTGCTGATCCAGTCGGAGTAGAAGCTGGACTCGCCGCCGACCGGCATCACGACGTTGATGTTCTGCGACGCGAGGTAGCCGCCGACGCCGGTCTCGATCTCCCAGCCGTTCAGGTCGTCGCGCGCGCGAAGACCGTCGAGCAGGTAGACCACCCGGTTGGTGTTGCCGTCGGCTGCACGCCAGATGCGGCTCTTGATCGGCCCCATCTCGGAGTCGACCGTGAAATCCTGTGCCGCGGGGTCGAAGGCCGCCGACGCGGTCGCTCCGCCGCCGACGACGGTGACGCCGAGAGGCAGGGCGACCGCGAGCGCGATGGCACCCGCAGTCCGCCTCATCCAGCCGCGTTTCCTACTCGAAGCGCCTGCTCGCATGTACCCGGTATTCCCTCCGCTCGAGGCCCGCTCGCTCGCTGGTGCGAGCCTCGCGAACCGCCTGTCGAACTGCGCGCCGGAAACCGCAGCCCAGCGCGCCGAGTGCTTGTCACAGACCCCGCCCGCGCGGCGTGTGCCGCGCGGGCGGGGTCTGTTGCCGGGAACACCATATAGACAACAGGGGGCCCAGGCATATCCGGAGTCCGGTTTGTGTGACTACACAGCAGGAAACCCCAGGTCGCTGTGACTCAGTGGGCGCCGAGAGCGTCCAGAATCTGGGTGCGCGCGTTCCACAATTCGGCTTCCCAGTACTTCCACGAGTGCGTGCCCGTGGCCGGGAAGCTGTAGTTCGCGTCGATGCCGAGCGCCGCCAGTCGCACCTGGAACGCCCGGGTGTTCGCGAGCGCGAGCGCCTCGAGGCCCATGCCCATCGCGGTGTTGTAGTAGTCGATCGGTGCGACCGGATTGTCGTGCGCACCGGGAACGCCACTCGACGCCGAGATGTACATCGGCAGCCCACGCAGTCGCTCGGCGAACACGAAGGGGTCGTTGCGCAGCCACGCCTGATCCCACGGCGGGCCCCACATCGCGTCGACGTTGTATCCGCCGGCGTCGAGCATCGCGACACGGATCGCCTCGCGCATGCCCGGTGCCGAGATGTTCAGGTAGCCCGACAGCGAGCCCGCGAACGTGAACTGGTCCCGGTGATAGGCCGCGAGGGTGAGCGACGCGCTGCCGCCCATCGAGAGGCCGAGTGCCGCATTGTTCGTCCGGGACACCCCGTAGTTCGCCAGGAAGGCAGGCAGCTCCTGCGTCAGGAAGGTCTCCCACTTGTAGGTGACGTCCTGACCGTTGAAATTGCTGGGTGCGTACCAGTCCGAGTAGAAGCTCGACTCGCCGCCCACCGGCATCACGAGTGTCACGTCGTCGTTCGCGAACTGCGCGAGCGCGTTCGTCTCGAAAGTCCACGCGTTCGCGTCGCCGCGGGCCCGCATCCCGTCGAGCAGGTACAGCGCGGCATCGCCGCCCCGGGCCGCCCACTGCACCTGGACCTTGATCGGGCCCATCGACGACGGCACCCACAGTTCCTCGAATCCGCCCGCGGGCGCGGTGCGGGCAGGCGCCGAGTGCGTGGGCGCGGCCGACGCGACGGCCGTCCCCGCAACTCCCGCGGCGAGCGGAACGACGAGGGCCGCGGCGACGGCTGCGGCGACGCGCCGCCGAAGACTCGGCGCGGACGGGTGTCTCCGAACGGGCAAACGCATGGAACTGCTCTCTTTCGTGTTCTCCGGTCGACGTCGTGCGACGCCGACGTGGCGGAGCGGCACGTTACCGAATCGAGATAATCGGTCGGACGACGGGCCGACACGAAGAGACGCTGGTCACGCACATGTTTCGGTGGAGTTCACCACCGCCGGTGAACCACAACCGTGATATTCACGTGATAGGTGCTCAGTTGACGGGCGTAGGGAACGGATCCGGAAGATCACACCGCTGCAGCTCGTACTTCGGAACCCGGTCGAAGCGGTACTTCGAGAAGTGCAGCGCATCCTTGAAGTTCTGCTTGAACCGCGCGAACGTGAGGTCCGACCGGTACGACGTCAGCAGCTTCTGCGTCTCGGGACACGTGATCGCCACCTGCGCCTGCTCGACCCACTTCTCGTCGAGGAACATCGGCATCCACGGATGCTTGTTCACCATGCCGGTGTCGACGACGACCCAGTCGGGGAACAGATTCTTGTCGTGCCCGATACGACCGTCGTCGAGACGCTCGGTGTGCGCCGCGAGCGGGTACGCGAGCCCCATCTGGTCGAGCACGCGCACGTCGAGACCCACGTTCATGCTCGTCATTCCCAGGTTGAGGAAGTACACCGTGTGCCCGGCGCCGTCCTCCGGGATCGGAGCGGGCGGGGGAACGACGAACCAGAACGTGTAGTCGCCGGACGGCAGCAGCAGGCCACCGTCGGGGGTGTCGTCGATGGTCTCGACCATCGCGCGCATGCGCGGGTAGTCGAGATAGTCGGACGCGCGGATCGGGTGGTCGTGGCCGGTGTTGAGGACGTAGAACGCGCGTTCGTCGACGATGCCGGACTTGCCCACGACCGCACCCTCCGGCATGCCCGTCGTGTTGGCGGCGAATGCGGCCCACACGACCGTGCCGAGCCACAGCACCGACATGCCGCCCATCAGGGTGTAATCGCGCCGCGAGCGCGTCTCGCCGCGTGCGGGCAGGCGCACCGGGAGCACCGCGACCGGCGCGAGCAGGCAGAACAGCACGGGCAACAGGACGCGACCGTGCATGAAGTCGCCGCCGACGCGGACCGAGTACAGACCGAGGATCACGCCGCTCGCGAGCACGAACGCGACGACCGCGGTGGGTGTGCGCAGCAACGCCCGCGCGCGCACCCACAGCGGCTCGCGCGCGGTGCGCACGGCGACCGGGTCGGCGTGGTGCTCGCGCAGCAGCCAGGCCGCGCCGACACCGACGAGCAGGAACACGAGCGGCAGCCACAACAGGTAGGGACCGACGAGATTCCACAGGTACGCGAAGCCCTGGTCCCACTTCGCACCACCTGCGTCCTTCGACACCGCGGTGTTGGGATACGGCAGCGCGTAGTAGCCCATCCGCCAGATCTGGTAGCCGAGCGGCACCAGCGCGGCTGCCGCGACCATGCCGACGCGCAGCTTCCACGTGCTGCCGGTCGCGAGGAAGACCATCGCGAGTGCGAGCACCGCGGGGATCGCCAGCTCCGGCCGCACGAGCGGACCGAGACCCGCGACGAACGACAGGGACAGCACGAACACCGCCGACGGGCGGGTCGCGAGGCTCCAGCGCACCATGAGCAGCCACAGCAGCGCGAGCCAGAAGATCACGAGGCAGGTCTCGAGGCCCGAGGTCGCGAAGTCGCGCGCGGGCGGCACTGCGATGTAGACGAGCACACCCGCCGGGAGCAGCAGCAGCGTGCCGCCCGGACGGAAGGGACGCGCCCGGTAGAGAATGCCCGTGCCCACCATGACCAGCACGACCGCGGCCGTCGACAGCAGGAGCGCGAGTGCGAGCACGACGTACTCGAGGCGCACCTGCGTGAGCCAGCCGAAGGCGTACACCACATACGTCCACACGGTCGACGTGTTGGCCTCGACGCGTTCGCCCTCGTTGAACACCGGCCCGTTGCCCGCGAGCAGGTTGCGCACCGTGCGCAGGACGATCAGGCCGTCGTCGGCGATCCAGCGGCGTTCCCACGCGCCCCAGAACATGAGCGCGGCCGCGACCGCGACACCGACGGCGAACACCACCCGCGAGGCGATGCCCCTGCGGGTGGTGTCGGTGGTGGCCGACTGTTCGTCGGCTCGGGAAGCCTGCCCGACTCGGGAAGCGTCCTCAGACGACGTAGACAGCGACACCCACGACTCCGACCCAGACGACCGCGAGAAGTTGGAGCACGCGGTCCTTGAACGCGATCTCCTCCGGTTCGCCCGCCTCGCCGCCGTCGACGTCGACGGCGTAGCGCAGGATCGCGATGGTGAACGGCACCATCGACAGGGCGTACCAGTTGGTGTTCTTCAAGTCGTCCTGCTCGAACGCCCACAGGCCGTAGCAGAGCACGACCGCGGTGGCCGCGAGCGTCCACACGAACCGCAGATAGGTCACCGTGTACTGCGCCAGGGCCTTGCGGATCTTCGCGCCGGTACGTTCGGACAACTGCAGTTCGGCATAGCGCTTGCCTGCTGCCATGAACAACGACCCGAATGCCATCACCAGCAGGAACCACTGGGACAGGTCGATCTCGGCGGCCACGCCGCCCGCGATCGCGCGGATCAGGAAGCCCGACGACACGATGCAGATGTCGAGAACGGCTTGATGCTTGAGGCCGAAGCAGTAGGCCAGCTGGATCGCGATGTACACGGCCATGACGACCGCGAGGTTCCAGTTCGCGAGGAACGACAGCGCGATCGAGGCGACCATCAGGCAGGCAGCGACGATGTACGCGAGGCGCGGCGGCACGATGCCCGCCGCGATCGGGCGGAACCTCTTCGTCGGATGCGCGCGGTCGGCTTCGACGTCCATCGCGTCGTTGACGAAGTAGATGCCGGACGCCGCGAGGCAGAACACGACGAATGCGAGCGCGACCCGCCACAGGACGTCACCGTCGGTGGCGCTGCCCGCGGCGATGGGCGCGGCCAGGACCAGGACGTTCTTGATCCACTGGCGCGGCCGAGCCTCCTTGATCAGCCCACCCACGAGCGTCTTGGGCGGTCCGGCGACCTCGGGGGCTTCCTCGCTCATTTGTCTCCACACTTCCGCTCGGCCTTCAGCACGACGGCCGCGGATGCGGCCCCCAGCGCCGAGCCCGCGAGCACGTCGGTCGGGTAGTGCACCCCCAGCACGAGCCGGGAAAGCAACATGGGCGGCACCAGCAACGCTGGCAAGGGTAGCCCGGTGAGCCTACCCATCAGCACCGCGGCGGCCGTCGTGGAGGTCGCGTGCGACGACGGGAAGCTCAGCCGGCTCGGCGTACCCACGTTGACCTGCACCGACGGGTGGCTCGGGCGGCGACGGCGCACGACGCGCTTGATCGCGATCGACGCCGCGTGGGCACCCACGGCGCCCACCCCGACCCCGATCCACTCGCGTCGCCGTGGCTTGTCGACGGCGGCACCGAGCGCCGAGATCGCCATCCAGCCGAGCGCATGCTCGCCGAAGTGCGACATGCCACGAGCCGCAGCGATCACGCCGGGCTTCGAGCCGATCGTCGACTGCACGGCTGCCAGCGCGCGCACCTCGGCACCGGGGACGGGCACGTCGAGCGCGTGCAGATCCGGACCGGGCACCGATTCGTCAGCGGACACCGAAGACACGTTCCCACCTCTCCTTGCTGGTCAGGTCGGGAGCCGCGTCCCGGTAGTGCTGCGCGACCTCGGGGAACCGCGCGAGCAGTTCGCGGCGCAGTTCGAGTGCGCGCTTGCCCAGCTCGAAGGCCTGCTTCGGGTTGCGCTTGCGGTAGACCACGCCGCGGCCGTCGGCGGTCGTGACGGTGACGCCGTCGATCTGCGACAGCAGGAACCACCGCGCATCGAGCGTCGGCACGTTGAGCTGCGGCTGCTCGAGATGCTGCGGCTTGGCCGGTCGCACCGCGTGCACCGCGGCCTTCGCGAGCCGTGCGATCTTTCCGATCGGGCCGCTCGGTTGGCCCACCGCGCCCACGTCGGCGCCCGACGGCAACGGCAGCTCGGTGGCCGACTTCAGCACGACGGCGTCCGGGAACTGCTTGCGCAGCGCGTGCACGTCGCCGAGCGCGGTGCCGAGTTGTTCAGCGATGTGCTCGGGGCCCGCAAGGTAGTCCTCGATCGCCTTGTTCTGGATCGCGACCGTCGAGTACTCGAGGCACAGCAGGTGCTTGAGTGTCGCCTTGACGCTGCTGACGACGACGCCTCGGATGCTCGACGGGAAGTGCAGCGACGCGACGACGAGGCGGTTGCGCAGGTGGAAGTACGCCTGCCAGTCGATCGCGTCGTCCTTGTCGGTCCACGCCATGTGCCAGATCGCGATGCCCGGCACCGTGACGGTCGGGTACCCCGCGGCCTTCGCGCGCAGCGCGAACTCCCAGTCGTCCCACTTGATGAACAGCGGCATCGGCAGGCCGATCTGTTCCGCGGCCTCGCGCGGGATCATGCACATCCACCAGCCGTTGCCGTCGACGTCGATGCGCCGGTGCAGGCCCTTCGAGTTGTCGCGGTCGCTGAGCGGGTACTTCGCGAAGTCGTGGTCGTACTCGGTGTTGGGCGCACCCGTCCACATGACGGCGCCGCGGTCGATGACCTCGCCCATCGTGTGCAGGTGACTGCGCTCCTGCAGGTTGAGCATCTGCCCGCCGACCAGCATCGGCGTCTTCGCGAATCGCGACATCGCGAGCGCGCGCAGGATCGCGTCCGGCTCGATCTCGATGTCGTCGTCCATGTACAGCACGTACGGGCTGTCGGTGGTCTTCAGCGCCTCGTACATGATGCGGCTGTAGCCGCCCGATCCGCCGAGATTCGGCTGGTCGTGGATCGCGAGACGGTCGCCGAGCGCCGCGGCGGCCTCCGCGTACCCGGGTTCGTCGACGACCTTGCGGTTGCCCTGGTCGGGCATGATCACCGCATCGATCACGTCCAGCACCAGCGGGTCCGACGCGAGCGCGGTGAGTGCCTTCACCGCGTCGGTCGGCCGGTTGAAGGTGGGGATGCCGACCGCGACGGAGCCGCGGCCCGGTGCCTCGCTCGGCGCGTACCAGCCGGCGGCCTCGAGCACGACCTCGGTGTCGGACGTGACGTCGAACCAGATCCAGCCGCCGTCCTCGAACGGGCCGAGGTCGACGACGAACTCGAGGTCCGCGTCGCCGTCCTCGAACTCGCGGCCGTCGACGTGGATGCGCGAGCCGTCGGCCTTCGAGCGGTACACGTCGACGCGGCAGTGCCCCGACATCGACAGTCGCAGCACGACCGAGTCGAGCGTGGTCCACCGGCGCCAGTAGCTCGCCGGGAAGGCATTGAAGTAGGTGCAGAACGACGCCTCGGACTCGGCGCCGATCGCGACCGACGTGCGCGACAGCGAGTGCGCACGGGTGCTGTTCGTCGACGATTCCTCGAGGTAGAGGCTGCGGACGTCGAGCGGCTCGCCCGGACGCGGCAGCAGCACGCGCTGCAGCAGCGCCTTGCCCACGAATTCGGGGGCGTCGGTCTCGTCGTCCTGCAACAGATGTCGGCCGCTCACTCGTCTCCTCCCGTCAGCGCGGCACCCGAGTCCAGGTGCGGCGCGAGGGTGTTGTCGAACATCGACAGCGCGCTCGCGATCGCCATGTGCATGTCCAGGTACTGGTACGTGCCGAGACGGCCGCCGAACAGGACCCGGTTCTCCGTGGTCTCGGCCTTCGCGCGGGCCCGGTAGGCCTGCAGCATCTCCCGGTCCTCGGGGGTGTTGATCGGGTAGTACGGCTCGTCGCCGCTCTCCGCGAATCGTGAGAACTCGCGCATGATCACGGTCTTGTCGGCCGGGTACTCGCGCTCGGGGTGGAAGTGACGGAACTCGTGGATGCGCGTGAACGGCACGTCGGCGTCGTTGTAGTTCATGACCGGGGTGCCCTGGAAGTCCCCGGTGCCCAGCACCTCGGTCTCGAAGTCGAGCGTGCGCCACCCGAGCTCGCCCTCCGAGTAGTCGAAGTAGCGGTCGAGCGGGCCCGTGTAGACGACGGGCGCGTCCGGGCTCTCGGCGCGCAGGTCGCCGCGGACCTCGAACCAGTCCGTGTTCAACCGGACCTCGATCTTCGGGTCCTTCGCCATGTTCTCGAGCCACGCCGTGTAGCCGTCGACCGGCAGACCCTCGTAGGTGTCGTTGAAGTATCGGTTGTCGAAGGTGTAGCGCACCGGCAGCCGCGTGATGTTGCCTGCAGGCAGGTTCTTCGGATCGGTCTGCCACTGCTTGGCCGTGTACCCCTTGAAGAACGCCTCGTAGAGCGGGCGACCGATCAAGCTGATCGCCTTCTCCTCGAAGTTCGACGCGTCCTTCGTGTCGAACTCGGCGGCCTGCTCGGCGATCAGCGCACGAGCCTCGTCGGGTGAGTGGGAGCGTCCGAAGAACTGGTTGATCAACCCCAGCCCCATCGGCAGCGGGTAGGCCTGCCCGTCGTAGAGCCCGAACACACGATGCTGGTAGCCGGTGAAGTCGGTGAACTGGTTCACGTAGTCCCACACACGCTTGTTCGACGTGTGGAACAGGTGCGCCCCGTACTTGTGGATCTCGATACCCGTCTGCGGCTCGGGCTCCGAGTACGCGTTGCCACCCAGGTGGTGACGGCGCTCGACCACCAGCACACGCTTGCCCGACTGCGTCGCAGCGCGCTCGGCGATGGTCAATCCGAAGAATCCCGATCCGACCACGATGAGGTCGTATCGGCCCGGGGCTGTGGTCTCAGGGGATGCGGTCACGATGAACCAGGGTAAGCGACTGTCGTCGGCGCGCGCTGTTCCGGTGGCCGTAGCGGACACGTCCGCGCTGGTCAACCCACTACGAGAGGTAGTTGAGGAGCGCGTCACGGACGAACCGCGCGCCGTCCCGACCGCCGTAGTTGGCGGCGAAGCGCTCGTCGTCGACGTACAGCTGGGCGAGACCGCGTACGTAGCCGGGATCGAGGCTCCCGTCGTCGGTGCGTGGGGTGCCGGGCACGCCGCCGAGCCACGCGAGGTGCCGCCCTGCGAGGGCGCGCGCCCGCTCGCCGTCGGCCGCGGCGCCGTCCGCGGCCGCCGCCGCCCAGTCCGCGGCCAGCGCGGCGGAGGCACGACGGAAGTCCGCCTGCTCACCCTCCCCCTTCGCGCTCCACCAGTCGTCGCCCGCGCGCCACGCGTCGGCGCCCCAGCGCTCGGTCACCTCGTCCTTGTACCTGCGATGGTCGAAGCCGTCGAAGCTCTGCTCGGCCATGAGCCGCTCACCTGACTTTCTCTTGCCGATCGTGGTGCGCACCGACTCGATCCGGCGAGCCAGTCGCCGCTGCTCGTGCTCGAGCAGCTCCAGGTGAGTGCCGAGTGCGTCGAGCTCGTCGCGTTCGCCCGCGAGCACCTCGCCGATCGCGTCGAGACGCAGACCCAGCTCGCGCAGAAGCAGGATGCGCTGCAATCGCACCAGCGCCGACGCGTCGTACCAGCGGTATCCGTTCGCGCCGAGCCTGCTCGGCTCCAGCAGCCCGACCTCGCCGTAGTACCGGAGCGTGCGGCTCGTGACACCCGACGCGGCGGCCAGCTCGGAGATCGACCATTCCTGTTCGCCACTCACGACGTCCAGCCTGCAACTTGACGTTGCGTCAATGTCAACCCGTCGCGCGCGTATCGGGCATTGCCATTCCGTGTGGCGCAGCTAACATACGGATCAGCAAACATACGTCCATACGGGCTCGCGTATGTTCGTCGCGCTCCGATGGACGAGACAGTCACCGACAGACGAGGTAGCCATGACCGAGCTTCACCCACGAAAGATGGACTTCGGCTTCGAGGACGCCGACGTCCCCTTCCTGTGGAATCCCGACAATCCCGCGTGGTCGAGCATGTCCAACGCCGTGTCGTTCCTCGCGATCGGCTTCGAGAAGATGATCGTCAAGGCGATCATGCAGGCCAAGCCGCAACTCGCCGCGTCGGGCGTCGCCGACGAGGCGATGGCGTTCATGCGGCAGGAAGGCCACCACTCGACCGCGCACCGCCAGCACGTCAAGGGCCTCATCAGGAGCTACCCCGGTCTGCAGAACACCCTCGACGCCGTGATCGGCGAATTCGACCTGCTCACCGAGGCGACGTCCCTGAACTACCGGCTCGCCTACACCGCCGACCTCGAGGCGACCTTCACCCCCGTCTTCAAACTCATGCTCGACCACGACGCGACCCTGTTCCGCCCGGGCGACGACCGCGTCGCGTCACTGTTCCTGTGGCACTTCGTCGAAGAGGTCGAGCACCGCAGCTCGGCGCTGATCATCTTCGACGCCCTCGTCGGCAATGAGCTGTACCGGATGCGCATGGCGCCCTCGATCTTCGCGCACGTCATGAAGGTCATCCGCATCGCGTGCGCCGGATTCAACCAGCACGTGCCGCTGAAGGAACGCAAGGTCGACTCGCTGTCGATGTTCGCGACACACCGCACGAAACAGCGCATCGTGACGGCCTTCGCGCCCTACCTGACGAAGGGGACGATGCCGCGGGCGTTCGACGGCCTGCCGCTCGGTGAGCAGTTGACGGCGCTGGCAGGCGTCGTCCGCAGCCAGATGCCGAGACACAAGCCCGCGCACGAAAAGCTGCCCGCCCTCGCAGGCGAGTGGTTCGCGAAGTACGACGAGGGCTACGACTGCACCCGCTGGTACACGGCAGGCACGAACGGCCGGGCTCGCGACGCCGTCGCGGCGGGAGGCAAGTGATGGCCGACCTCTGCACACCTACCTTCGACGAGCTGTCGACGGCGATGGGCTTCGCGTGCGACGAGGTCGGCGGCCTTGTCGCGGTCCGCAGCCCGTTCGGACTCGAGAACTGGACGCTGCCGGTGCTCGAGCTGACCATCGTGCTCGGGTCGCTGCTCGCGCTGGTCTACGCGATCGTGCGGGTGCGCAGGCACGGTGATCCCACCAACATCGTGCTGTGGTTCGGCGCCACCGCATTCCTGTTCGTCATCGAGCCGCCGCTGTACTTCCCGGATGCGTTCGGCATCGAGCAGCACGTCGACACGATGTTCGCGCACAACCTCTTCACCGTCGAGTTCCTGTGGGGACGGCTGCCGCTCTACATCGTCGCGATCTATCCGCTGATGGCGACGATCGCCTTCGAGATCGTCCGCATGCTCGGCGTGTTCCGCCGCTACGGAGTGATCCTCGGTGCGGTGTGCGTCGGCTTCGTGCATCACGCGTTCTACGAGATCTTCGACCACCTCGGACCCCAGTTGCGTTGGTGGGAATGGTCTCTCGACAACCCGATCAACCTGCCGTTCTTCGACGCGGTCCCGCTCCCGAGCGTCGTGGTGTTCGCCGCACTGTGGCCGATGTCGCTCGCGCTGTGCGTGCAGTTCTTCGTCGGCCGCCACGTCGACGCCGGAAGGCAGTTCTCCGCGGGCACGCTCGTGTGGCGGACCGTCGTGATCGGCCTGGCCGCGTCGGTCGGCGTGTTCGTCCTGCCCCTGCCCGCCACGGTGTTCGGCGCGGGCAGCGACACGGTCCGCGGCGTCCTGTACGCCGCCGAGCTGGCCGTGCTGTGTGTGGTCGCGGTCGTGATCCTCGCGCGGCAGTGGTCGCGGGCCCGGCGGGACACGCAGTCGCCCTACTCGAACGACTTCGTCCGCTGGTATGCCGTCGCCTATCTCGTCGTCATGGCAGGACTGTGGCTCAGTGCCCTTCCCGACTACTTCGGGGCGGTCGACGGAGTCACCGACAACGGCGATCCGATCGGCAGCCTCTGGTACACGATCGGCTGTTTCGCGATCGCGATCGCCTGCGTGGCGGCCACCTTCACGATCCCCCGGCGACCCGCCGCACCGGCGGACGGCCACACCGAGGCCGGTCAGCCGCCCGCAGGCACCTCGACCGCGTCGGCCACGGCCTGAGCGGTCTCGGCCACCCCGGCGCCCGCGGCGCCGTCGGACCCTGCGGCGGACGCGTCGGCCCCCTCGGCCGGCGCGTTCGCCGCTGCCGCACTGTCCGGGAGCCACTCGCGCAGCACACTCGCGTCGACCACCTGGGTGCCGAGAGCCTCGGTCCACACGATCACGCCACCGGTGTACAGCCGGAACACGCCCGCCTCGTTCGGCAGCATCATCTGCGGCCCGAGCGGCGCACCGAGCACGCTGTCGCGACCGCCGAGTTCGCGGTACTTCGCGTCGATCGGCGACGCGTCGACCTCGTTGCCCGGCGAGTTCAGGTCGGGCTCGGCGGGCGCCTCGGGCGGTGCGTCGGCCACGAGTCCCTCGGTGACGGAGAACCAGTCGGACTTCAGCTTCAGCTTCGAGCGCGCCTCGGTACCCGAGACGTCGGCGGTGCCGTCCGACCCGACGACGCGCAGGCCGGTGACGCGGCCGCCGTCGGCACCGAAGTTGTTGCGCGCGGTCACCTCCACCGTC
This sequence comes from Rhodococcus sp. HNM0569, assembly GCF_012726205.1. Taxonomy (GTDB): domain Bacteria; phylum Actinomycetota; class Actinomycetes; order Mycobacteriales; family Mycobacteriaceae; genus Rhodococcus_F. Next base: position 56,752 of record NZ_JAASAE010000018.1, read on the forward strand.
TGCAGTTCGCCGACGCCGAATGCCGACGCGATGTCGCCCGCGGTGACGACGACGGACCAGTTGTGGGTCGGTGAGATCGCGTCCCCGAGGTCCTCGACGGGTGGGAACTCGCCGCCCGCGGTGTGCCCACCCGTCGACGCCGAGAACTCGGCGCGCACGGGCTTGCCGTCCTTCGCGAGGATCGCGCCGTGCGTCGAGCGCACCGCCTCGGTGGTGCGCGGGTCTTCCTTCGCGGTGCCGCTGTAGACCTGGCAGTCCTGCGTGTCGCACGTGCGCGCATACGCTTCGCGGTTCTCCGACGCGGCGTACGAGCGCGCCGCGATCGCCTGCGCACGCAGCGCTTCCGCGCCCCCGCTGTCGGCCCACTCGGCCTTCGACTCGGCGGGCACGACGCCGTACAGGTAGTCGTCGACGGCGAGCGCGTTGACGGTGCGCGCCGCGTCGCCGTCGAGTGCCACACCGAGCGACCCTCGGTACGCGGCGTCCGACCCGCACATCTTCAGGTGCTCGTTCGCGGGCCGATCGGGGCCGAGATCGATCGGATCGACCCACGGGTGGTCCGCCGCGCCCTGCCACAGCACCTCGCCGCCACAGCCCCTCGTCACGACGACGGCCGCTCCCCCGCCGGGCGTCGGAGTCAGCGTGACCGCCTCGCCCGGCCCGACCGGCTTGCCCGCGACGCCCGCGCCCGCGTCGGAGTAGACGGACAGCGGGCGGTCGTCGTTGCCGGTGAGTCGCACGCTCATCTGCGCGTCCTCGAGCGTCGCGAGCGTCGCGCCGCCGTAGTAGTGCGCGACGATGCGCTCGGCGGCCCAGCCGTCGTTCTTGGCGTAGCCGTACGCGCCCCACTGCCCCATGCCGCGTCCGTGACCGTTGCCGTGGCCGGTGATCGTGAACGGCGTGTCGGCCGCGACGGCCTGCTCGACGCCCGTCCCGGACGCCAGGACACCGGCAGCGGTGATGCCCGCGACCAGGGCCGGGATCGCCGCGAGCGCGACGACGGCGCGGCGCGAGTGCCTGCGCCCGCGTCCCGGGCCCGTGCGGGGCGGAAAGACAGCGCGGGCCCAGGCGGCGGAACGGTTCGTGTCTCGCATACGCACACTTCCCTGTTTCGGCGGTACTGCAGTCGGTCGGTGGGTCGAGGCAGGTCCGGGCCGCGTCCTCCACACGGGGCGGAGTGTCGTCGGCGCGACTTACTCGAGTTCGCAGGAACAAACCCTCAATCTCAGGTTGAGCGTTATGGTCTCCTGTGGCTAGTGTTGCACAGTGACCACAGATCATCACTTTGGTCACATGTGTCACTTCCGTAACACTGACCGCCCCGCGCAGTGCGGGGGCGGGTGTGCGGAGTTCGGCCTCCGGGAAGGGGTCGCAACGGCATCGGCGGGGCGCGCAGCGGCCCGCGGACACCTACGACTGACGACACCGACGACTGAGGAGAAACCCCGTGCCACACCGTCCGCCGAAACCCTCGCTCGTCCTCGGGGCGGTGGCCGCCGTCGCCGTCGCCGGGCCCCTCGCCGTGTACGGCTACGTGTCGTCCGGCCGCGACAGCGACGTCGCGACCACGCAGACGTCCGAGACGCAGACGGTGTCGACGGACCTCGCACAGGTCGCGCTCGCCCAGGTCCCCGACATGGTCATCCCCCTGAAGGATCTGACCGGGCTGAACCTGCCCGACCTCGACCTCGGCAAGCTGCGGGACCTGAAGCTTCCGTCGACGCTGAAGATCCCCAGCTCGGTTCCGCTGCCCGACGGCACCGACCTCACGATCCCGATCGCGCCGCTCACGCGTGGCGACGTGGCCGCGCCCGCACCGGACGCGGCGCCGGCACCGGACGAGATGGGTGCCGTGGTCAAGGAGGTCACGCGCGACACGCCGTTCAGCATGGTCGCGCTGACCTCGGACACGACGTCGTCGGCGGTCTCGAAGGTGCGAGCACAGCTCGAGGACGGCAGCTGGGGCCCGTGGTACTCGCCCGACGCGATAGACACCGGCCGCAACGACACCGCACCCGCCGAGGACAAGACGGCGACCGAACCCGTGTACGTCGGCGCGACGAAGGCCGTGCAGATCCTCACGCCCTCGCAGACGACGGGCGACGCGCCTGCCGCCGCCCCGGAGGCTGCGCCGGCCGACGCGCCCGCTCCCGCCGCACCCGCCGCAGCACCTGCCGACCAGGAGCTCGGTTACACCCCCGCTGCCTTCTCGACGCCGCTGCGCCAGCAGACCGGCGGCGGGCGCGACGTCACCGCGGTGCTGATCGACCCGGGGCAGGGCCCCGCGGACGGCTCGCTGTCCGACATCGCGACCCCGGCCGCGGGCGGCGCGGGCCCCAAGGTCATCTCACGCGGGCAGTGGGGCGCGGACGAGTCGATCCGATGCGAGGAACCGACCTACGACGACTTCCTCAGCGGCGCGGCCGTGCACCACACGGCAGGCAGCAACGACTACTCGAAGGCCGAGTCGGCGGGCATCGTCCGCTCGATCTACGCGTACCACGCGCAGACACTCGGCTGGTGCGATGTCGGCTACAACGTGCTCGTCGACAAGTACGGCCAGATCTTCGAGGGCCGCTTCGGTGGACTCGACCGGCCCGTGCAGGGCGCGCACGCCGGTGGCTTCAACGAGAACACGATGGGCATCGCGATGATGGGCGACTTCTCGACGACGTCGCCTCCTCAGGAGACGATCGACTCGGTCGGCAAGTTCCTCGGATGGCGGCTCGCGAAAGCCCGCCTCGATCCGCTGGGCAACACGAAGATGTGGTCCGAAGGCACCGAGTTCACGTTCTACCCGCAGGGCGCCGAGGCAAATGTGCCGGTCATCTTCGCGCACCGCGACGTCGGCAACACGAGCTGCCCGGGTGACGCGGCGTACTCACGGATGAACGAGATCCGGCAGATCGCGGCCGCGAACACCGGTGGTTCCTCGCTCGCGTCGGCGCCGGATCCGGGCCCCGCGCCTGCACCGTCGTCGCCGGGCACCGACGCCTCGGGCGTCGTTCCCGGCGAGAACCTGCCGGGGCTGGTGAGCGAGTTGGTTCGCCTCACCGACAACAACGTGATCGCACAGAAGTGGGTCGCCAACGGCGGCGACACCGGACCGCTCGGCGCGGCGCGCACGGGCCTGATGCCCGCGAAGGCCGGCTACCAGGGCGCGCAGTTCGTCAACGGGGCGATCTACACGTCGCCCAACGGCGGGACGTGGTCGATCCTCGGCGAGATCTACCGCGCGTGGCAGAAGTTCGGCGCCGACGCCGGCGAACTCGGCCTGCCGACGAGCGACGAGTACCCCGTGCCGAACGGCATGCGCGCCGACTTCGAGAACGGCTCGCTGATCTTCAACGAGCTCACGGGCGCGGTGACGCAGATCGTGAAGGCGTACAACGATGCGCACGAGGCGGCGGCGCCTCCCGCCGCACCCGCACCCGCGCCGGCTCCGGAGCCCGCACCGGCAGGCTGACGCGAGCCCTTCCTCGAGCGCTGGTGGTCTCTACGACCACCAGCGCTCGAGTACTTTCGCGACCCCGTCGTCCGAATTCGTGTCGGTCACCTCGTCGGCCGCGGCCTTCGCCTCGGGATGTGCGTTGCCGACCGCGACACCGTGCTGCGCGAGCGAGAGCATCGGGATGTCGTTCGGCATGTCGCCGAACGCGGTGACCGACGCCGCTTCGAGCCCTGTCACCTCCGCGAGACGGAGCAGCCCCGACGCCTTCGTGACGCCCGGCGCCGACAGCTCGACGAGACCGTTGTCGGTCGAGTACGTGATGTCCGCCTTGCCCGCGACGTGCGGTGCGAGCGCCTCGACCATCGAGTGGCTGGTGGCACCCGCGAGCCGCACGAGCAGCTTGACGGCCGGCGCGGCGAGCACCTCGTCGGACGACACCGCGGTGTCGTCCGGGTTGAGCCATGCGTGGCGGTAGTCGGGCGAGCTGACGAACTGCGGCGTCGCCGCGTCGTGCGCGCTGGCCCCGACGCGTTCGGCCGCGAGCCCCGCACCCGGCATGAGCGACGAGATCAGGTCCGACAGCCACACGAGAGTGTCGACGTCGAGCGTCGACGCGTCGAGCACGCGGTCGCTCGCGGGGTCGTAGAGCACCGCGCCGTTGGCACACACCGCGAGGGGTGCGTAGCCCAGACCGTCGACGACGGGCGCGATCCAGCGCGGCGGCCTGCCGGTGGCGAGCACGAACGGTGTGCCCGAGTCGACGACCGACAGCACCGCGTCGCGGGTGCGCGCGCTGATCCGCTCGCCGTGTCCGAGCAGCGTGCCGTCGACATCGGACGCCACGAGGCCGGGGCGGTCGGGCAGGGGAAGGCGGAAGGTCACCCGTCCATTCTGCCTGGCACCGTGACGGGGCCGACCGGCCCGCAGGTTCGGGCTCTCCGAGCAGGTGCGCCGCTACTCCTGCGGCGGCTGCCCGGAGCCGCGCCGTGCGGCGCGCTCGGCGATCTCCTCCGCGTCCATGCGATCGGCTTCCTCCAGGGTCGGCGCGCCGCCGCCGAGCTTGGCAGGCACCCAGTAGGCGCCCGCGGGGTGCTCGTAGTCGCGCTGCAGTTCGCCGAGCATGCGCTGCATCTCGCTGCGGACCTTCGCGGTGAGCTCGGACGCCGGTTCGAACGGCTCGATCGGCTCGCCGACCGCGATCGAGATGGGCGTGTTGGTGCGGCCGAGGCGCTTGGGGTAGCCCTTCGTCCACACGCGCTGCGCACCCCAGATGGTCATCGGCACGATCGGCACGCCCGCCTCGATCGCCATACGCGCCGCGCCCGACTTGAAGTCCTTGATCTCGAAACTGCGACTGATCGTCGCCTCGGGGTACACGCCGACGAGTTCGCCCTTGCGCAATGCGTCGACCGCGGCCCGGTACGACTCGGCCCCCGCCGCGCGGTCGACCGGAATGTGCTTGAGCGCCCGCATGATCGGGCCGGAGATCTTGTTGTCGAAGACTTCCTTCTTCGCCATGAACCGGACGTACCGCTTGGGCGTACGCACCGGCAGACCGGCGTACGTGAAATCCATGTATCCGGTGTGGTTGAGCGCGATGACGGCGCCGCCCTTCGCCGGGACGTTGTCGGCGCCGTGCACCGTGAACTTCAGTCCCTGGACGAAGAAGACGGTGCGGGCGATGCCGATGACGGTTCGGTACACGGGGTCCACAGTCGACCAGGGTAGCGGCTGCGACACGACATACCACACAGCAGTGGGCCCATTGTGATTCCCACCGCGGATAGCATGCGAGGCCATGAACCTCTCGTCGCGCAGGATCTCCCGCCGGTACCGCTCGCGTGCCGTCGTCGCCGCCCTCGCGATCGGCGCGCTCGCAGCGTCCGTGTCCGCGTGCGACGACGGCACGTCCGGATTGCCACAGGACAACGATCCCGCCGCCTCGGCGTCGACGAGCGCCGCGGACACCACGCCACCCACCACGACACGCGAGCCGGCCGCCGAGCGCATCGTCGTCGGCGCGGTGCCGGGCAACCCGGGCGCGACGCGGGCGGTGCAGGCGTGGGCCGACGACCTCGCGGCCGACCCGCAGCGCGCCGTGGAGCGCTGCTGGACGCAGCCGCCCAATCGCAGCATGTACGGGCAGATCGAGGCGATCCGGTCGGTCGTCGCCGCACCCGGGGTCGACGGCCAGTACGCCGTCACATGGTCCGACGGCACCACCTCGGTGTCGGCCAAGCGCAGCGAGATCGCGTCGGGTTACGCGTGCCCGAATGTGCACGCGGCGTCGAACACCGACTTCTACGGGCCCGCCGACGCCGAGTGGACGCTGCACCGCTATCTCTCACGGGAGACGGGCAGGCCCGTCGACCCGGCCGACACCGAGGACAGGTATCCGCTGGTGTGCCCGGGCAACAGCCCCTGGGACCCCGAGTCCACCGGCGCGGGCGGCGAGCCGCCGCTGAAGGCCGATCCGGACAGCGCGCCGCGCATCGCGTCGTTCGACACCGACGAGATGACCGTCACTCCCCTACGCGGCGACTACATGTCGATCGACGTGCCCGCCACCGACGTCGCAGGCAACTCCGGTGTCGCGACAGCGGTGCTGTCGATCGGGCCCGACGGCTACTGCATGGGCGAACTCACCCTCGCCCCTTCGTGAGCACTGCCCCTGTGAGCACTTGACGAGTCCAGGCACGCCGGTATCGCGCACAGGTGCGTTACGGGTCCGCCTACCCTGGTAGGCGTCGCATCACCGTAGGAGGCAGTCAAGTGCAGGTCACCAGCGTCGGCCACGCCGGATTCCACATCCAGACCGAAGCAGGGTCGATCCTGTGCGACCCGTGGGTCAATCCGGCCTACTTCGCGTCGTGGTTCCCGTTCCCCGACAACACGCAGCTGGACTGGGACGCCCTCGGCAACTGCGACTACCTGTACGTGTCGCACCTGCACAAGGACCACTTCGACCCGGAGAATCTCGCCGAACACGTCAACAAGGACGCGACGGTGCTGCTGCCGGACTATCCGGTCCCCGACCTCAAGCGTGAACTCGAGAAGCTCGGCTTCACCAAGTTCTTCGAGACCGAGGACTCGGTGCGGCACCGCATCGGCGGTGGACGCATCGCGGCCGCGACCGACGCTCCGCTCGGCCCCGGCGAACTCGACATCATGATCATCGCGCTGCGCGCGCCCGCCGACGGACCGATCGGCGACTCCGGCCTCGTCGTGTCCGACGGCGAGACCACCGTGTTCAACATGAACGACGCCCGCCCGGTCGACATGGACGTCCTGGCGGAGTTCGGACACATCGACATCCACCTGCTGCAGTACTCGGGCGCGATCTGGTACCCGATGGTCTACGACATCCCGAAGAAGACGAAGTCGAACTTCGGCAAGCAGAAGCGGCAGCGCGGCATGGACCGCGCACGCAGCTACATCGATCAGGTGGGGGCGACGTGGGTCGTCCCGTCCGCGGGCCCGCCGGTGTTCCTCGACGACGCGCTGCGCTATCTCAACGACGATCACGGCGACGAAGGCAACATCTTCCCCGACCAGATCACCTTCCTCGAGCAGATGCGACTCAACGGACACGACCGCGGGCTGCTGATGATCCCGGGTTCGACGGCCGACCTGAAGGCGGGCGAGCTCACGCTCACACACCCGGTCCCGGACGCCGAGGTGGACCGGATCTTCTCCGACAAGGCCGCCTACATCGAGGCGATGGCTCAGCGCATGGCGCCGGTCCTCGCCGCCGAGAAGGCGACGTGGGCTCCTGCCGAGGGCGAACCGCTGCTCGGCCCGCTCAAGGCGAAGTTCGAACCGATCATGGCGCAGTCCGATCTCGTCTGCGACGGCATCGGCTACCCCGTCGGGCTCGTGATGGGCGACGAGACGGTGGTCCTCGACTTCCCGAATCGCACCGTGCGTGAGCCGCTCGAGAAGGAAGGCAAGTACCGCTACGGCTTCCGCATCGCACCCGAGCTCGTGCGCACCGTGCTACGCGACGACGAGCCCGACTGGGTCAACTCCATCTTCCTGTCGACGCGATTCGAGGCATGGCGCATCGGCGGCTACAACGAGTTCCTCTACACCTTCTTCAAATGCCTGACCGACGAGCGCATCGCCTACGCCGACGGCTGGTTCGCCGAAGCACACGACGACGACGCGTCGGTCGAGCTCGGTGGTTACGAGATGCAGCGACGCTGCCCGCACCTGAAGGCGGACCTGTCGAAATTCGGTGTCGTCGAGGGCACGAACCTCACGTGCAACCTCCACGGCTGGCAGTGGGATCTCGAGACCGGCCGCTGCAAGACGTCGAAGGGCCACGAGCTGCGCGTGCGCAAGGTCTAGCCACGGGTGGGCCGGCGCGCGGCAAGCAGGGCCGTCGCCGGCAGGGGGGCTGCGAGCAGCGCGACGAGCACGGTGGTCGACACCGCGACGGAGCCCGCCGCGAACGTGGCGTAGACGCCGACCGAGAGCATCTCGGTGCCGAACCCGGTGACGCTCGCGACGGTGGCACGGGAGTCACCGTCGATGACATCCTGCAGCCGTGCTTCGGCCACGATCCATGCATTGTGGACGATCCCGTAACCGGCACCGAGCAGCGCGAAACCCGCATATCCGCCCAGCAGTGCCCCGGTGGCGAGCAGGACCGCCGCTGCCACGAGCGCGGCGGCGGCGGTGCGCGGCGTCGCGTATGCCGTCCATCCCGCCGTCCCGGCACCGATCATCTGCCCGACGACCGTGAGCGCGACGAGCAGTGGGACCTGCGCCGTGGGTGCGCCGTGCTCGTGCGCGACGACCGGGAAGTACTCGTCGTACACGAGGAAGGCGCCGAGCGCTGCCGTCAGGAGCACCCGGCGGCGCACTCCACGGCGCCGTGCGATCTGCCGTACCCCCGCACCGAACACCCGGTCGAGCGACCGGACCGCTACCGGCCGACGCGCCCGCGTGGTCGACGGAAAGGCCACTGCGAGTGCCGCATTCGCGGCAGCCACGGCAACACTCACCCAGCCGACGACCGGATACCCGCCGAGCGCATGGAGCGGGCCCGCTGCGGCCGTCGCGACCAGCACACCCGCCATCGAACCGGCCTGCGCCCAGCCGGACACCGCGGCATACCGGTCGGCGGCACCGCGCTCGTCGAGAGCGTCGTACACGAGGGCCTCGAATGTGCCCGACTGCAGCGCGCCCGCGACGCCCCACACCACGAACCCGGTGGCGAATCCTGCCGTCGACGGCCATACGAGCCACGTGGCGAAGGCGACGGCACACAGGAGGGACGACGCCGCGAGCAGCAACCGGCGCGACACGACGTCCGCGAGAGTTCCCGACGGGATCTCCGCGACGAAGGCCGTGACCGACCACAGCGCGAAGAGCATCGACAGTTCGGCACCACCGACGCCGTGGTCGGTGAACAACAGCGCGTAGACGCCGTAGAGCGGGATCAGCTCACGGGTGGACAGCCACACGACCGCCACGGTCGAGAGGCGACGCGTGGAGGATCAACATCGACGAGGCATGCATCCAGTATGGCCCGCGTCCGCGCCCAGGACCAGCCTGTTCGCGGCGGAGCCGGACGTGGAAAGCGTGGCGGTCAGCCGACGGTGGGTGGTGTCGCGACGGCCTTCGCCATGTAGAGCTGCAGACCCAGCTTCTCGATGAGTTCGAGCTGAGTCTCGAGGTAGTCGATGTGGCCTTCCTCGTCCTTGAGGATGGACTCGAGCAGCTTGGCGGACGTGATGTCGCCCTTGTCGCGGCACATCTTGATGCCGGGCCGCAGCCGGTCGACCACTTCGAGTTCGATCGCGAGGTCCGAGCGGAACTGCTCGGGGAGGTCCTGACCGATACGCAGCGGCAGAATCCGCTGGTAGTTGGGCAGTGCCTCGAGGAACAGGATGCGATCGGTGAGGATCTCGGCGTGCGTCATCTCTTCGATGGATTCTTCACGCGTCTTGTCCGCGAGCTCGGTGAATCCCCAGTTCGCCTGCATCTTCGAGTGCAGAAAATACTGATTGATGGCAGTGAGCTCGCTCGTGAGCTGCTCGTTGAGTAGATCGATGACTTCCTGGTCGCCGCGCATGGCTCCTCCGATCGCCCGTGTCTGGGGCGACCGTAACACCCATCACACTCACACGCAGCGCAAAGACGCACATCGGCCGGAGCCGACGGCGCACAGCGCTCTGTCGTGTGCTGCCGTGGTGGATGTGTGGAGTTGTCAGGCGGCGCTGCGCCCGAGTGCGGACCTTTCGACGAGGAGCTCGTTCAACCGATCGACGCATGTGCCGCAGCCCCAGCCGGCGCCGCAGCGTTCGCCGATCGCATCTGCGCTGTCGCAGCCGTCGCTCATGTGCTCGTGAACCTCGGACTCGGTGATCGCCCTGCAGATGCACACGAACATGACACGAACTCCTTACAACAACGCGAGATTAGGTAAGGGTTACATCATTTCTCACGCGATGCAAGGGTACCCTTGCCAAAAGTTTCACTTCGGGGGCATGCGACAAGCGTCAGAGCTTGCGCAGCAGCTCAGGGCTTGCGCAGCACCTCGACACCGACGAACGGCCGCAGCGCCTCGGGCACGACGACGGAGCCGTCGGCCTGCTGGTGGTTCTCGAGGATCGCGACGAGCCAGCGGGTGGTGGCCAGGGTGCCGTTGAGGGTGGCGGCGGTCTGCGGCTTCCCGTTCTCGTCGCGGTAGCGCACGCCGAGGCGGCGGGCCTGGAAGGTGGTGCAGTTCGACGTCGACGTCAGCTCACGGTAGGTCTGCTGGGTAGGCACCCACGCTTCGCAGTCGAACTTGCGCGCGGCCGACGAACCGAGGTCGCCGCCCGCGACGTCGATCACGCGGTACGGGACGTCGATCGCGGCGAGCATGTCGCGTTCCCAGCCGAGGAGTCGCTGGTGCTCGGCGTCGGCGTCCTCGGGCCGGCAGTAGGTGAACATCTCGACCTTGTCGAACTGGTGCACACGGATGATGCCGCGCGTGTCCTTGCCGTAGCTGCCCGCTTCGCGGCGGAAGCACGACGACCAGCCGACGTACCGCTTCGGACCCGTCGCGAGGTCGATGATCTCGCCCGAGTGATACCCGGCGAGCGGCACCTCCGACGTACCGACGAGATACAGGTCGTCCTCTTCGAGGTGGTAGATCTCGTCCGAGTGCGCACCGAGGAAACCGGTGCCCGCCATGACCTCGGGCCGCACGAGCACGGGCGGGATCATGAGGGTGAAGCCGTTCGCGATCGCCTTCTGCGCCGCGAGCTGCAGCATGCCGAGCTGGAGCATCGCGCCGTAGCCGGTGAGGAAGTAGAACCGCGCGCCCGACACCTTCGCGCCGCGTTCCATGTCGAGCAGGCCGAGCGACTCGCCCAGTTCGAGATGGTCCTTGGGTTCGAAGTCGAACGACGGCACCTCGCCGACCGTCTCGAGCGTGACGAAGTCGTCCTCGCCGCCCGCGGGCGCGCCTGCCTGCACGATGTTCGAGATGGCGCGGTGGGCCGTGTCGAGCGCGGCCTGCGCCGTGTTCTGCTCGGCCTCGGCGGCCTTGACCTTCGCCGCGAGCTCCTTCGACCCTTCGAGCAGCGCGGGCCGCTCGTCGGGCGACGCCTGACCGACCTTCTTGCCGAAAGCCTTCTGCTCGGCGCGCAGCCGGTCGCCCTCGGCGACCGCGGCACGGCGCGCGGAGTCGGCCTCGAGCAGCACGTCGACCAGCGCGGGATCTTCACCACGGGTGCGCTGCGACTCGCGGACGACGTCGGGATTCTCACGGACGAACTTGAGGTCGATCACGTGTCGAACCCTACCCGGCGCACGCTGGGCGACTACGAGGGTTCGGTGCGCTCCCCGGTCTCGGGATCGACACCGAACAGCGGAAGCAGATCTTCGCGCCCGAACATGCGCGCCGTGTCGACCGCGGTCGGATGGCCCGCGTACGGATCGGCGCCCGCCCTCGCGAGGACGCGCACGACGTCGTCCTCACCCTTGAACAGGGCACCGGCGACGGGCGCCTGGCCGCGGTCGTTGAGGCGATCGACGTCGGCGCCCCGGTCGACGAGCGCCTGCACGACGTCGGTACGGCCGTGATAGGCCGCGAGCATCAGCAGGCTGTCGCCCTTGTCGTTGCACAGATCCACCGGGACTCCGGCGTCGACGTACGCCGCGAGCGTGACGGCGTCGCCGTTTCTGGCCGCCTCGAACAGGCGCGCGGCCAGTTCCTCGACGCCGTGCTCGTCGGTGCCGTCGGCCTCGGAAGGCTCGGGTCGCGGGGCGTCGGACGAACCGGGCCGCGGGGCGTCGGACGATGTGCTCACCGACACGAAATTACCTCCCCGGACGCGTCCTCGCGCCGCGACGCGCACGAGCGGGTGTCGCCGACCCGGCCACCCGACAGGCATGATGGAGGCGATGTCCGAGGAGAAACCCCAGCCGTCGCGCAGGCGTCCGCCGCCGCGCACGCTGTCGGCGCGCACCACGCGCCGTGCCCTGATCGCCGTCGCGGTCGGCGCCGTCGTGGCCGCAATCGCGACGATCGCGATCGCGGGCGGCTTCGGCGACAACGACAACCTGCGTCAGAACGCCGCGCCGGGCAGCGGGTCGTCACGCGGCGACAGCGAGTTCGCCGCCGCGCAACAGGGCGACTGCCTGAACTGGACGCCGTCGGACGACCCCGCCGAGGACCGACAGGACGTCGCGATCGTCGACTGCTCGGAGGAGCATCTGTTCGAGGTCGTCGCGCCGCTGGATCTGAGTGTCTACCCGGGCGCGGAGTTCGGTCCCGGTTCCCGGTTCCCGGGTTCGCTGCGGTTCGCGTCCATCCGGGACGAACACTGCGTCGGCGCGGTCGAGGACTACCTCGGCGGCCGGTTCGACCCGCACGGCAAGTACAGCGTCGGTCTCATGTTCCCGAGCGAACAGGGTTGGGCCGACGGCGATCGCACGTTGCGCTGCGGCCTGCAGTTCTCGAGTACGACGGGGACGCTGCTGCCGTCCACCGGCTCGGTGCGCGAATCCGACCAGTCGAACGTGTGGCCGCCGGGTACGTGTATCGGAATCAACCAGAACGTGCCGAGCGACCCCGTGGACTGCGCCGAGTCGCACGCGTACGAGGTGATCTCGACTGTCGACATGGGCACCCATTTCACCGGCGGGATGCCGTCGGTCGAGGACCAGGACGCGTTCCTCAAGGACGTGTGCACACAAGCGTCGAACGAGTATCTCGGCGCGGCCGACGCGCTGCGCAACAAGACATTGACACTGTTCTGGGACAACCTCGACCTCGACAGCTGGCTCGCGGGCAGCAGGCAGATCAACTGTTCGGTCGGCAAGGAACTCGACACCGGCGGTTTCGCCTCGATCACCGGCAGCGCGAAGGGCGACATCCTGATCAACGGCGAGGCCCCTGTGCCGCCGCCCCCGGTCGGCGAGGGCCGCGCCACGCCCGTGCCGCTGCCCGGCGCCGCACCCATCGGCGGCTGACTCCTCGTCAGCGCCCGCGGTACATACTCTCGGCGTAGCCGGGCCCGGTGTAGTACTCCTCGAGTTCGGCGAGCGACGCGTCCGGTGCGAACGCCTTCGCGATCTGCGCGGGTGACGGCAGGCCCTCGACGTTCCACGACTCGGGCTCCCACGCGCGCGAACGCATGAACGCCTTCGAGCAGTGGAAGAACACCTGCTGCACCTCGATCTCCAGCGCGAGCGACGGGCGGTGGCCCTTCACGACGCATCGATCGAAGTACGACGCGTCGCGCACGATGCGCGCCCGGCCGTTGATGCGAAGCGTGTCGCCGCGGCCCGGGACGAGCCACAGCGTCGCGACACGCGGGTCGGTCAGCACATTGTGGAAGCCGTCCATGCGCTTGTTGCCGGGCCGTTCGGGCACGGCGAGGTGCGTCTCGTCGAGCACGTGCGCGAATCCCGGTGGGTCGCCCTTCGGCGAGACGTCCATGTTGCCGTCGGCGTCGCACGTCGCGATCATCGCGAGCGGGGAGCGTGCGAGGAACTCGAGATGCATGGCGGACAGCGCGGGCCGGGTCTTGCCCTTCGCCCGCTCGGTCGGCTCGCCGACGAGTGCGCGCAACTCCGCGGCATCGGTGACCACATGTCCGTCCATACCGCCCGCTCCGTCCATGCCGCTCAGTCTGGCAGGGCGGCATGATGGACGGCGACCCGGTTTTCCGTCGAGAAGAGGACGAGCACACCCATGCCCGAGCATCGTGTCCACATGACGCCGGAGCGGTTCGACGAGCTCGTCGGCGAGGCGCTCGACCTCATCCCCGGCCCGCTCGCGTCCGCGATCGACAACGTCGTGGTCCTCGTGGACGACCGCGACGACGAGGATCCGCATCTGCTCGGGCTCTACCACGGTGTCGCGCTCACGGAACGGGACAGCCACTATGCAGGTTCGCTGCCCGATACCATTACGATCTACCGGGACGCCCTGCTCGACATCTGCAGCACCGAAGAGGAGGTCGTCCACGAGGTGGCGGTCACGGTCATCCACGAGGTTGCGCACTACTTCGGGATCGACGAAGATCGCCTGCACGAGCTCGGGTGGGGATGATGGTTCTCCACGTGCCGCGTGGCGCCGCATCGCATGATCGTGGTGCGTCACCGTGTGACGTCGTGGGGGCGGGGGAACCGAAGAGCACGTAACTGCGTCAGTTCATGTGCACGTGTTGTCGCGGGGGGAGCACACCACTCCGACCCGCCGGGTGGGAGGAGTCGCACGACATGCCGATTTTGCAGGTACATCCGGAGGCGCTCGTCGCTGCCGCCGTGGAACTCGATCTTCTCGCGGCGCGACTCGAGACCGCGGTCGCCACCGCCACTCCGGCATTGCGTCCCCTCCCCTCGGGCAGCGAAGAGGTGTCGGTGCTCACCGCGCGCTATTTCCACACGGTCGCTGCATCCTTCGCGCCCGCGTCCGCGCAGGCGATCGCCGAGCTGCGCGCCACCGCCGACACGCTCCGCAGGCAGGCTGCCCAGTACGCAGCCCAGGACGCCGTCACCGGCGCCAACCTGTCGGCACAGATGTGACCGTCCGCCGCGCGGCCGCAGCAGTCACGATCAGCTCGCACACCACTTCCTGGGGGAGAACACCATGACCATGGGATTGACCGGCGTCATCTGGCTGCCGCGTGGCGCCACCGTCAACTCGACCACGCTCAGCGCGGGTGCCGGCCCGGTGCCGCTCAGCACCGCGAGCGCGGCGTGGACCGGTCTCGCCACCGCATTCGCCGACGCCAATGCGACATTGCTGCGCGTCACGGCAGAACTGGGTGTGGGCTGGCAGGGCGTGGCCGCCGCCGCGGCGATCGCGAAGATCACACCGTTCACGTTGTGGACCGCGGAGTGCGCCGAGGTCGCCGCCGACACCGCCACCAAGGCGGGCCTGCAGGCCACCGCGTACACGACGGCGCAGCTCGTGATGCCGAGTCTGCCCGAGATCGTCGCGGTCAAGACCGCGAAGACCACCGCGTACAGCACGGGCGGCGCGCTCAACGGCACCGCCGCCGCGGCCGAGGCGGCCGACCGCGCGATGGACATCCGTGCGGGCATCGTCATGGAGAGCTACGAGGCCGCGTCGAACATCCTCGCGGTGCAGCGCACCTTCCGCACACCTCCGCGCATCGTCACCACGCCCGACGGCGACTCGGACTCGTCGGACTTCGACGAGCTGTCCGACTGGGAGCGCGACCCGATCAAGGCCGCGTCGGCCGCAGCCATGGCCGCAGGCCAGAACCCGGCGGTCACGACGGCCGCGTCGCAGGCTTCCCAGGTCGCGGGTACCACGGTGTCCACCGCCACGTCGGCGGCCACCAACATCGGGTCGGCCGCGGCCAGCGCAGCGAGCGGCAACTCGATGTCGGCGCTCGGCGGTGCCGCGCCCATGCTCGGCGGGCTCGGCGGCGCGGCGGGCGCCGCCTCGACGAGCGCCGCGGGTGCCCGCTCCGGCGCGGTGGCCGGTGTCACGACCGGCGTCATCGGTGCACCTGCTGCGGCGCCCGAAGGCTGGGGCCGCGGCGCCGCGGGCGCACCCG
>NZ_JAASAE010000019.1 GCF_012726205.1 Rhodococcus sp. HNM0569
CCGTCACATCGTGACCACCAGGCCGTGACATCGGGCCCACCGGGCCGTGACATCGTGACCACCAGGCCGTGACATCGCGCCTGCCGAGCGCGGCACCGCGGCCGGGAAGCCGGGAGGTCACGCCCGGTTCCCTACCGCATGTCGGTGGGTCGTCGTACTCTCGGGGAATGAGCGTGGCTCCGTCCCTTGCCGACGACGAGTTCTTGTCCCGCGCAGAACCTTATCGGCGCGAACTACTTGCCCATTGCTACCGCATGATGGGTTCGATCCACGACGCCGAGGACCAGTTGCAGGAAACCCTCTTGCGCGGCTGGAAAGGCTACGGGTCGTACCGTCAGCAGGCGTCACTGCGCACGTGGCTGCACCGCATCGCCACCAACACGTGCCTCACAGCGCTCGAGAGCCGCTCCAAACGGCCGCTGCCGAGTGGCCTCGGGGCACCCGACAGCGACCCCGACGCGGACCTCGTCGAGCGCCACGAGATTCCGTGGCTCGGTCCGGTGCCGTCGCGCATGCTCGAATGGGACGACGACCCGGGTGCCGTCGTGTCGTCACGAGAGACTGTTCGCTTGGCATTCGTCGCTGCGCTGCAACATCTTCCACCACGCCAGCGTGCGGTGCTCATCCTGCGCGACGTGCTGCAGTGGAGGGCGTCCGAGGTAGCCGACGCCGTCGGCTCGTCGGTGCCCGCGGTCAACAGCCTGCTGCAACGCGCGCGCACTCAGCTCGAGCGGGTGGCGCCCACCGAGTCCGACGTCGTCGAACCGAACAGCGACACCGAACGCGCCCAACTCGCACGGTGGGTCGAGGCGTTCGAGTCGTACGATCTCGACGCGATCGTGTCGATGTTCACCGACCGCGCGGTGTGGGAGATGCCGCCGTTCGACGGCTGGTACGTCGGCGGCCCGGCGATCGGGCGGCTCATCGGTGGCAACTGCCCCGCCGAGCGAGCCGGCGACATGCGACTGCTTCCCACGTCGGCCAACGGCCAGCCCGCATTCGGTCTGTACATGATCGATCACAGCTGCACAGGCACCGGCGACACCACCCGCCCCGCCGTACACCGCGCCTTCCAGCTGCAGGTTCTGAATCTCACCGAGCACGGAGTCGATCACGCGGTCGCGTTCTTCGAGCCCGGCCTGTTCGCGCAGTTCGGGCTACCCGAGACCCTGCCACCGACTTCGCCGAACGACGGCTGACGCGCGGCTCGTCAGGCGCCGGGCGAGGTGTCGCGCAGAGAGCGCGCGACCGCATCGTCGTGCTCGACGTAGCCGCGCGCTGCCTCACGCACCTGTTGTTCGAGTTCTTCCGCATAGACGCGGGCGGCGCGCAACAGCCCGGCAGCCGAGGCCGCATTCGGCACCTCGTCGCCGCCCACTGCAAGCGCGCGTACCAAACGGGCGAGCTGCCGCGCACATTCGAGATCGGGGTCCGATTCTCCCACGCCCAGAGGAAGGTTCGCGAGCTCACGAGCCCGCGCTTCGAGATCCTGCAGATCGGCGGCGAGCGTGTGGCACGCGTCCACGACGGCCGCTGCCGCCGCGTCGTCGAACTCGAGAGCTCCTCGCCCCGGATCGTCCCCCAGCGTCATGTCGTTCCCCCTGTCCGTGAGTCCCCCGCCGGACCGTTCCCCCGGCCTGTGCCGTCGAATGTACCTTCCGGGACCGCCCTCGCCTCTATCGGACGCTTGTCCGGTGGTGCGGCCGGCTCCTTCCGTGTAGAAATAGCTCCCGGTGAATCCGTCTCCGCGCTCGGCCGCCCGGCCGGGTCGTGACAGCGCCCCCGTTCAGACCCGAGCGGGTTGCCGGCGCCGGTCGCCACACTCGAACTCCACTCGGCACCCGTGTGCCCGCTCCTGCTCTCCCGGACCCGAAGGATCTTCATGCGCCTGCCCATGTCTCCGCTCGACGCGATGTTCCTCGTGGGCGAATCGCGCCGTCATCCGCTGCACGTGGGCGCGGTCCAGTTGTTCACGCCGCCCGACGGTGCCGACGCACACGACATCCGTGTCCTGCTCACCGACGCGGCTCGCGATCCGAACCAGGTTCTTGCACCGGCACTTTCACGGAGTCCGTACCGGTCACCGCGCACGTGGGGGCAGTGGGCGTGGCGGAGCGACGACGCGGACCCGGACGACCACGTGCGCGCCGAGGCGCTGCCCGGGCCCGGCACACGTCGACAGCTGTTCGAACTGTGCGCGTGGCTGCACAGCGCTCCACTCGACCGCACCCGGCCGCTGTGGGAGATGCACCTGATCGAGGGACTGGCCGACGGCCGGCTGGCGGTGTACACGAAACTGCATCACGCGGTCGCCGACGGCGTCGGGGCGATGCGGATGCTGCGGGGCGCGCTCAGCGAGGACCCGGACGACCGGGCCGTGCCCGCGCCGTGGCAGGCACGGCCCGCGCGACGGCGTACGCCCACGCAGACTCAGGCGCACTTCGACGTCGTGCACGCTGCGCGTGCGGGTTTCGCCGAACTCGCAGGCATGGTGCCCGCGCTCGCGTCGACATTGGGTCGCAGCATTCGCGAGTCGGGTAGCGCGGTGTCGTTCTCGGCTCCGCAGACGATGTTCAACGTGTCGATCGGCAGCGCACGACGGTTCACGGCACGCTCGTGGCCGCTCGAACGGTTACGCCTGGTCGCGAAGGCCTCCGGGACGACGGTCAACGACGTCGTGCTCGCGATGTCGTCGGGCGCGCTGCGCCGGTACCTGCTCACCCGCGGCGCGCTACCCGACCGCCCCCTCGTCGCGATGGTGCCGGTGTCTCTGCGTTCGCAGATCGCGGGCGACGGCAATGCGATCGGCGTCCTGATGTGCAATCTGGCAACACATTCCGACGACGCGCAGACGCGGCTGACCACGATCGCCGACTGCATGAGGGACGGCAAGGACGCGCTCTCGCACATGAGCCCGACGCAGGTGCTCGCGATGAGCGCGCTGGGTGCCGCACCGGTGGGCGCGAGCATGCTGTTCGGTCACAACACCGTTGTACGGCCGCCGTTCAACCTGATCGTCTCGAACGTGACGGGCTCGGACGTGCCGCTGTACTGGAACGGCGCCCGCCTCGACGCGCTGTATCCGATGTCGGTGCCGGTGGACGGGCAGGCGCTGAACATCACCTGCACGAGCCACGACGACGAGCTGTTCTTCGGTGTCACCGCGTGCAGGCGCGCGGTGCCCGATCTACCGTCCGTGATCGGCCATTTCGACACGGAGCTGTCGGCACTCGAACGCGCCGCGGGTGTCTGAGCGTCAGACCGTGGGCACCGCTGCGCGCTGCCGCAGTACGAGCCCGATGCTGCAATTGCCGCCGTCGGGATCCGGGGTGACGTCGACGGCGAAGCGGGCGCCGAGCGCCGTCTCCGCGTTGTCGAGTGCGCGCTGGATCAACCCGCGCTGGATGCCGCGCACCACTTCGGGGTTGCGCCGCGCGGTCTCGACGAGCGGGCACGTACACAGGGTGAGCGTGTGCGTGCCGAACGCGCTCATCGCCGATTGCACCTGGAAGCCGAGCCGTTCGAGCACCGCGATGACATAGGCCGCCGCATCCGGGCCTGCGGCGTCGACGGCCCCGAGCCGGTCGGCCCAGTCGCGTCCGGCATCCTCGGCCTTGCGTTCGCGTTCGGCTTCGGTGCCGCCGAGTTGCGCGGCCATGAGTGCGACGAGGTCGGCGTAGGACGGCTCGCGGATCGCCTCGTAGCCGATACGGGGCCTGCCCACGCCCGCAGCGTCGAGACGACAAGTACGCGCGAGGCCTTCCTCGACGAGTCCGCCGAGGTGGAAGCGCACGGTGGTGACGTGCAGATCGAGCTGCGCCGCCAGGTGCTGGGCGTCGAGCGGGGCGGTGGCGGCGCGCAACAGCTCGAGCACACGATCACGCTGCTTCACTCGCCGCGGCATGGGCCCTCCTGACCACTCCACCCCACCCACCGGTTAGGGTCACCTTATTAAGAGGAACAAAATCCTCTATAGTCGTCGCCATGACTGCGCTGCCCGACGACTCTCCCACGGTACGACCGCCCCGAAAGGGCCTCGGAACTGTGGCTACCCTTGCTTTGTCCGTCACCGCCGCCGCGTCCGTCGTGATCGCGGGGGCCGCCGTGGTGGTCGCGGTCGAGGTGCGCGCGGACGAGCCGGTGGCCGCCGCGTCGAGCACGACCGATTCGTCGACCATCCCGGCCGCGCTGCAGGCCCTCGCCGCCGATCGCGGCGCCGAGGCCGCACCCGTTACCGATCCCGCCGCGCCCGCCGGCCCCGGCGATCCCGCAGCACCTGTTCCCGCGAACCCTGCCGCACCCGGCCCGCTGCCTGCCGAGGGCCTCGCCCCCGGTGCCGCCGCGCCCGCGGTTCCCGGCGTGACGGCTCCGGACGCAGACACCGGGCAGGGCGCACCCGCCGCGCAGTCGATCCCGGCCCCGACCGCGTCCGAACTGACGTCCGTGCTGCACTCGGCGGTCGATCCGTCGCATTCTCCCGCGCAGCGACAGTCGCACGTCGAGCGCGGCGACGAGGCCGGTGCGGTCCTCGACCAGATCAGCACGCGCGCGGGCACGATGATGGCCGTCGTCCACCCGCAGGTGATCGACCCGGTGTCGGTCGACGGCGCCACCGCGTCGGGCCGCCTGCAGGTCACCTTCGCCGGATCGGCAGGCCCCGAGACGCCGCTGCGCTTGTCCTTCACCTACGTCGACGGCGGGTGGAAGCTGTCGGCCCGCAGCGTGTGCGATGTCGCGTCGTTCAACGGGTTCTCGTGTCCCCCGGGCTATGCCCGATAGTGGTGCGACCGACAGCGGCACGGGCGCTACGCCTTCCGGTGGCACGAGCACTGGGCCCGACGGTGGCACGAGCGCTGGGCGCGAAGACGCCGGTCCACCGTGTGACGACTGCCCGCACGGCCACGTCGACGACGAGCGCACACGCGACGAGCGCGAGTGCCCACGCGTACAACTCGGGTGTCTGCAACAGGGTGCGGGTCTGCGCGATCGCGGCGCCGACACCGTCGGGGGCCGACAGCAACTCGGCCATGACGGCGATCCGCACCGAACCCGACGCGACGGCACCGGTGGCGGCGAGGATCGGCGGCGCGACGGACGGCACGGTCACGAACGCGAGCCTGCGGGTGCGGCCGAGTTGCAGTCCGGCGCCCAGTTCGAGCAGATGCGGGTCGATGCCGCGCAGCGCCGCCGTTGTGGCCGCCGCGACGAGCGGCACCATGACCGTCGCGCACACGATCACCGTGATCACCGGATCGCTGCCGAGCCACAACACGAGGCACACGATCAGCACGATCGGCGGGAGCCCTTGCAGCAGAGCACGAACGGGCGCGAGCATGCCGTCGGCGAAGGCGAACCGCGAGGCGGCCGCACCGATCACGATCCCGATCACCAGCGCGGCGAACGTCGCGAGCGCCGCGCGCGCGAGCGTCAGGCTCAATTCCTCGGCGAGCGAGCCGTCCCGCGTGATGCGCCACAGCGCGTCGACGGTGCGGGCCGGGCTCGGCATCACGGCGGGAGACTGACCGCGTGAGAGCAGGTACCACGCCCCGACGAGCGCCGCAAGACACACGACGACGCCGAGCACGAAAGCCGGTGAGCGCTTTTTCCTGCCGAAGTGCTGCGTCATGCCGCGGTGCTGCCGAGATAGAACCCGTCGGGTGGCACCGACCCGCCCACCGACTCCGGCACCGTGTCGAGCAGCGAACCGTACAGCCGCTCCACGTCGGGTCGGGTGTCCTTCGCCGGCAGGTACGTCGGCCGCAGACCGGGCAGCACCTTCGCGACGACGTCCTCGGGCACCGGCACGCGTTCGGCGATCGCCCGGGCGCCGGCAGCAGGATCGGACACGACGCCCATCACCGACGTCACGAACGACGACTGCAGTGCCCCGACGAGGTCGGGGTACTGACGCACGAGTTCGCCGCGCACCACGAAGCCCGCGAACGGGAGCGTCGCAGAACCCGTGTGCTCGACCCAGAGGTCTTGCAGGCTCGCGGCTTTCACTGTCGATGGGGCGGTCTGCGACACGACCGTCGACAGGTGCTCGGGCAGCACCGCGTACTGCATCGAGCCGTCAGCGAGGCCGGTCGCGATCTCGAGGGGCGTCGGGTGGTACGCGAGCGTCACGTCCGGGTTCTCGCCTTCGTAGGTCAGTCCCGCGGCACCCAGCAACTGACGCGTGACGAGGTCGACGACGTCGTTCTCGAACGGCACGTGCACGGTCTGCCCGCGCAGACTCTCCAGAGTCGTGCCCGCCGGGCCCATCAGGTGGACGATGTTGCCGCTCACCGCACCGACGAGCGCGAGGTCGATGCCCTGCGCACACAGGTTGGCGGCGATGTTGATCGGCATCGCGGCGACGTCGTAGCGACCGGTGATGAAGTTGGTACGCAACTCTTCCGGCGTGCTCGCGGTCGTGAGCGAGGTGTCCGTGATGCCGACTGAATCGAGTCGGGTGAGCGGAGCGGCCATCGCGACATTGTTCGCGACCCCCACGTTCAAGCGGTCGGGAACCCCGGAGTGGGCGTCGGATGCGGGAGCGGTGTCCCCGCACCCGGACGCACCGCCGCCGGCCGAATCACACGCCGTCACCGCGGCGCCGATGACGCCGGCCGCGACCGTTACCGCAGCAATACGGAGGAGACCATGACGCGACAGGAGGCGACGGGGAGCGTGCAGGAAGCGGATGTTCACGAAAGTCCTTTGCTCGAGTTCGACGGGGTGACGCTGACCCGCGGGGACAAGGTGATCGCCGAGGACGTCTCGTTCCGGCTGCATCCGGGCGAGATCCTCGTCGTGTCGGGTCCGTCCGGACTCGGCAAGACGACGCTGCTGCACACCGCCGCAGGCCTGCTCACCCCCGCGATCGGCACGGTACGACGGCGAATCGCACGACAGGGCATGGTGTTCCAGGAACCACGCCTGTTGCCGTGGTTGTCGGTGCATCGCAATGTACGACTCGGCGCGCCTGGGCGCGGCGTGTGGTCGCGCACCCCGTCGGCGGCGGTGGAGCACGCGCTCGACAAAGTCGGTCTCGCCGGGACCGCGACGATGCCGCCGTATCGCCTCTCGGGCGGCATGCAGCGCCGCGCCGCGCTCGCCCGTGCGCTGTACGGGAACCCGTCGATGGTGTTCGCCGACGAGCCGTTCGCGCATCTCGACTCGGCGGCGGCGCAGCTCGCCGCGGGCGCGCTCGCGCGGGCGGCGCGGGCCGGGGCCGGAGTGATGACCACCGCGCACGAGGTCGGGGACGGTTTCCCACTCATGGGGAATTACCGTACATTATTCCTCTAAAGGTAAGGCTAACCAGAATCGAGGGCGAACGATGGCGGACACCGACCGGGGCGACGAGCCGCAGAACCTCCCGCTCGCGGGGCGAGACGCGGCCCATCTGCCGGGCCACTGGCTCCTGGCGCGCCTCGGCAAGCGCGTGCTGCGCCCCGGCGGCAAGCAGCTCACCGAGAGGATGCTCACCGATGCGCGGCTGTCCGGCTCCGACGTCGTCGAACTCGCACCCGGCCTGGGGCGCACGGCCCGGTCGATCGTCGAACTCGGCCCACGGAGCTACGTGGGCGTCGAGTCCGACTCGGATGCAAGCGCCTTGACACGCAAGGTGATCGGCGACGCAGGCACCGTCGTCGACGGCGAGGCCGCCGCCACCGGTCTGGGCGACGCGAGCGCCGACGTCGTGATCGGCGAGGCGATGCTCACGATGCAGACGGACAAGCACAAGGCCGAGATCGCTGCCGAGGCGCTGCGCGTCCTCCGCCCCGGCGGCCGATATGCGATCCACGAACTCGCGATCGAACCCGACGACGTGCCCGACGAGATCAAGACCGAGATCCGCAAGGCCCTCGCGCGGTCGATCAAGGTCAACGCGCGCCCACTCACCGCAGCCGAATGGCGGATGCTCTTCGAGGACAACGGCTTCGAGATCGAATCGGTGTCCTTCGCGCCGATGAAGCTCCTCGACCCCAAGCGCATCCTCGCGGACGAGGGTCCGCTCGGCACGCTGCGCTTCGTGCGCAATGTGCTGCGCGATTCCGACGCGCGCGCCCGCGTCCTGACCATGCGCAAGACGTTCACCAAGTATCGCGACCACCTCGTCGCCATCGAGATCATCGCGACGAAGAAGGCGGCATGAGCGATCTGACGTTCGTCGACGGTCTCGACGTCCTGGATCCCACAGACGGCGACGGCCCGCACATCCAACGGCTCGCGGCCGGCTCCGGCGTCACGGTGGTGCGCCTCGGGTTCACCGCAGGTCAGGTGATGGACCGCCACCGCGCCCGGGTGCCGATCATGGTGCAGGGCGTCGTCGGCCGCGTCGAGTTCTCCACCGCGTCGTCGACGCAGACTCTCGTGCCGGGCACCGCGGTGCTCGTCGACGCGGAGGTCGAACACCGGCTGGAGGCTACCGCCGACTCGGTTCTCACACTGCTCGTGCTGCGCTGAATCCGGCTCGCCCTCACCAACTCTCCTTGCGCCGCAACGCGCGGGCCAGCTGAGGCTGGGTCAGGGCGGGCGACTCGAGCGGTGTGCGCTGCCCGTCGGCGCGGATGCCGTCGATCAACATCCCGAACACGCGGCGCCACACCTCCGGGGACACGTCGGTGCCGAAGTCGACCGCGGCCTGGATCGTGAACGACAGCACGCCCAAGTCGGTACTGGAGAAGTCCCGACGCACCGAGCCGTCGGCCTTCGCGTGTTCGACGAGACGCCCCGTCAACTCGTGCACCTCTTCGTCGAGAGCCTCGACGCGGCGGATCATCTCGTCCGGCAGGTGCAGGTGGCCGTGCGCCGACGACGTCCGGCCCGCCGCGAGGAGATCGCGCAGCGCGCGGTCGTCGGCCATCATCTGCGTCGTCACAGCGAGGAAGTGCACGATGCCGTCGAGCGGCCGCGCGAACTCCAGCGCCGTGCGTGCTTCGGCCACGACGTCCTCGAGCCGCGCGTCGAACAGTGTCGCGACCAGTTCCTCCTTGCTCGCGAACCGCCGGTACACGGTGCCGACGCCCACCCCGGCCTCCGCGGCGACGTCGGCGAGTTTCGCGTCGAGCCCGCGTTCGGCGAACACCTTGCGGGCCGCCGCGAGGATGCGGTCGAGGTTGGCCTGGGCGTCGCTGCGCAGCATGTCGCACAGTGTATCGAACCGGAACCAGTCATTCCGCTTGTGCTATCGTCTTCCGGAACCATCGATTCCGCTTCGCTGCCGCTGCACGTCCGCGCTGCGCCGACGCGGCACGCACATCCCGCCCGGAAAGAGGCACCCCTCCGCCGATGACCACTCTCACGTCGACAGCCCCCACCGCCGATCCCGGCCACGCCCGCCGCTGGTGGATCCTCGCGATCCTCGGCATCGCGCAGCTCATGGTGGTGCTCGACGCCACCATCGTGAACATCGCCCTTCCCGTCGCACAGCACGCGCTCGGGTTCGACGACGGCGGGCGCCAATGGGTCGTCACCGCGTACTCGCTCGCATTCGGCAGCCTTCTGCTGATCGGTGGGCGCGTCGGCGACATGTTCGGCCGCAAGAACGCTTTCGTGATCGGCCTCGTCGGCTTCGCGCTCGCGTCCGCAGTCGGCGGCTGGGCGCCGTCGTTCGACGTGCTCGTCGCGGCCCGCGCCTTTCAGGGCATCTTCGCTGCGCTGCTCGCACCCGCCGCGATGTCCCTGCTCACCGTCACGTTCGCGCACACTCCCGACCGCAGCAAGGCATTCGGCATCTTCGGCGCGATCGCCGGTGCGGGCGCCGCGATCGGATTGCTGCTCGGCGGCGTGCTCACCGAATACCTGTCGTGGCGTTGGTGCCTGTACGTCAACGTGGTCTTCGCGGCGGTCTCGCTCGTCGGCGCGCTCGTCCTGCTGCCACGACATGTGAAGGAGGAGCACGGCCAGCGGGCCGACTGGCTCGGCGCGCTCGTCGTCACCGTCGGCCTGTTCTTCCTGGTGTTCGGCTTCTCGCACTCGGAATCGAACGGCTGGGCGGACACCGTCACCATCGCGTCGCTCGTCGTCGGTGTCGTGCTGCTCGTGGTGTTCGTGTTCGTGCAGCGCGCGGTGGCTCAGCCGCTGTTGCCGCTGCGCATCGTGCTCGACCGGCTGCGTGGCACGTCCTATCTCGCGATGCTGATCTCGGCTGTCGGCCTGTTCGGCGCGTCGCTGTTCCTGCCGTTCTACATGCAGCAGACCCTCGGGTTCAGCCCGGTCGTCACGGGTGTCGCCTTCCTGCCCATGTCGATCGCGATCGCCGTCACGGCAGCGGTCACCGGTTCGATCCTCGTGACACGGCTGAGCCCGAAGATCGTCGTCACCGCCGGCATGCTGTTCGGTGCCGCAGGCATGGTGTACCTCACCAGGATCGGGGTCGACACCGGTTACGTCGCGAGCGTTCTCCCCGGCTTGCTGATGCTCGGCGTCGGCCTCGGCCTGGTCTTCGCGAACGGCTTCGGTTTCGCGACCATCGGTGTGCGCAACGAGGATTCGGGAGTCGCGTCCGCAACGGTCAACACCGCACAGCAGATCGGCGGCTCGATCGGCATCGCACTGCTCAGCAGCATGTCCGCCGCCGCGGCGAGCACATTCGCGTCCGATCACGCACCGTCACCCGACGTCGCCGCGGCCGCAGCGGTCGCCGGGTTCCAGACCGCCTTCTGGTGGGGCGCCGGGTTCTTCCTGGTCGGCGCGCTCGTCGCGGCCGTGGGTTACCGGAACCGCATCCCCCAGCAGAACGTCGACGACGCCCCGGTCATGGCTCACTGATGCCGCGCCCGGCGAGCCGGTCGAAGAAGCCGACCACCTCGCCGGGTCGGATGTGGTCGTCCGACACGTGCCCGCCGCGCACACGCACGAGGTCGACCGGCAGGCCCGCGGTGCGCACCGCAGCGACCCAGGGTCCCGTCACGGTGTGCAGGGCCGCGATCCGGTCCTCCGCAGAGGCGAACACCAGGATGGGCGCCCGGCGGTATCGGCGGGCGTCGTGCCGGATCGGATCCCATGCGTGCGTGCGTTCCGCGACATCCGCGCCGTCAGGCGCCAGTTCGTAGGCGCTCGTGAGGCTTTCGCGCCCCGCCTCCCCACGGTCCCAGACGGCCGTGAGCGAGAGAGACGGCGCGATCATCACGACGCCTGCCACCGGGATCTCGCCGAGCCGCAGTGCATTCGCGGCGGCGCCTGCGCCCATCGACTCGCCGAGCAGGAAACGTCGACCGGTGTACCCGTACGCGTCGAGCCACGCGTCGAGTGCGACGAGATCGTCCTGCGCCGTGCGATTCCCCCACGCGTCCCCGTGCATCGCGGGGCTCGCGAGGAGGTAGCCCGCGGCCAGGAGTGCGTCGCGCAGGGCCGCCCGGTCGGGTTCGTCGAGTGACGCCTCGCTACCGCTACGGCCGTGCAAGTAGACGACGATGTCGCCGTGGGCCGTACTGTCGGGCAGTGTGATTCGTGCGCGATCGCCCGTGGGCAGCACGACAGTGTCGAACCGTCGCATACCCGGCGCCGCTCACTCGCGGATGAAGTTGAGGTACGCGCGCGACGGCGTCGGGCCGCGCTGCCCCTGGTACTTCGACCCGACGGTCGCGCTGCCGTAAGGGAATTCGGCCGCACTCGACAGGCTCAGGATGCACAGCTGGCCGATTTTCATGCCCGGCCACAGCGTGATCGGCAGGTTCGCGACGTTCGACAGTTCGAGCGTGATGTGCCCGCTGAAGCCGGGATCGATGAATCCTGCCGTCGAGTGCGTCAGCAGACCCAGCCGGCCCAGCGAGGACTTGCCTTCGAGGCGGCCCGCGAGGTCGTCGGGCAGGGTGCACACCTCGAGTGTCGAGCCGAGCACGAACTCGCCCGGGTGCAACACGAACGGTTCGCCCTCGACAGGCTCGACGAGCGTGGTCAGCTCGTCCTGCTGTTGCGCCGGGTCGATGTGCGTGTAACGGGTGTTGTTGAAGACCCGGAACATGCGGTCCAGCCGGACGTCCACGCTCGACGGCTGGACGAGCGCGGGATCGAACGGTTCGAGGCCCAGGCGTCCGGCGGAGATTGCCGCGCGGATGTCGCGATCGGAGAGAAGCACGCCTAGAGGCTACCGGTGGCCGGTGCGAGCGACAGGAGCAGTTCGGTGCAGGTGTCGACGACGTCACTCTCGTCGAGCTCGACCGTGCCGGTCAGCCACGCCGTGAGCGCCTGTGCGAACCCACCGACGACGAAGTGTGCGACGAGGTCGAGGCCGGGCTGCTCGACGTCGTAGAAGTCGGCGGCCTTGCGCGTGACCAGGCCGGCGAACATCCGGGTGCTCTCGATGCGGCGCTGCGCGAACACCTGCAGCGCGGGTGAGGCCGAGAACATGACGTGACCCAGGCGCGGGTCCGCGGCGACGTCGCGGACGATCGACTCGATGCCCGCGCGCACGGCGGCCTTCTCGTCGTCGACCGGTGCGACCGCGTCCCACGCATTTCCCGCGAGTACCTCGACGACGTGGTCGTAGACGGCGTTCTCTAGCGCACTGCGGTCGGCGAACGACTCGTAGAAGTAGCGCGTGGTCAGACCCGATTTCTTGCACACGCCGCGCACCGAGACGGCCTCGCCGCCGCCGAGCATGTCGAGGCCGGCTTCGATCAGTTGCGCGCGACGCTCGGCGCGACGCTCGTCGCCGCCCTGACCGCCGTAGACGCGGCCGCGTGGCACGGGCTCGGTGTCGGTCATGCAGACATCTTCGCACTCGGGTCTGGACTAGTCACGCCCATCTGAGTACGGTCGTGTTCAGATAAGGGCACAAGCACCGGAGAGGCCACCATGTCCGCAACAACGCCAGACCAGATCCAGCCCGACGAGCGATTCCTTCCCGTCATCGACGGGATCGGGCTCGCCGCGGGTGCAGCCAACGTGATCATGCAGCTGTCGTGGCCCGGCGTCGGGTACGGCGTGTACGAGAGCCGCGTCGAGAGCGGGCGGCTGTTCGATCATCCGATCAAGCGCACCCGCACCACCCTCACCTATCTCGCCGTCGCCGCGCGCGGCACCGACGAGGAGAAGAAGGCCTACCGGCGCGCGGTCGGCCGCT
Source organism: Rhodococcus sp. HNM0569 (assembly GCF_012726205.1). GTDB lineage: Bacteria > Actinomycetota > Actinomycetes > Mycobacteriales > Mycobacteriaceae > Rhodococcus_F. The sequence goes on from NZ_JAASAE010000019.1 coordinate 13,058, forward strand.
CGCACGCGCAGGTGCATTCCACCGAGGACAGCCCGGTCGAGTACAACGCGTTCGATCCCGAACTGCAGCGGTGGGTGGCCGCGTGCCTCTACCGCGGTTTTGAGGACGTCTACACCTTCCTGCACGGGCCGTTGCCCGCCGGCGAACTCGCCCGTTCGTACCAGCTCGGCGCCACCTTCGGCACGACGCTGCAGATGAAGCGCGACATGTGGCCCGAGGACCGCGAGGCGTTCGAGGTGTACTGGAAGGAGTCGCTCGCGAAGGTGTCGATCGACGACACGATCCGCGAGCACCTCACGGCGATCGCCCGTGGCGAATTCCTCGGTCCCGCGCTGGCACGCGTCGTCGAACCGGTCAACATGTTCTTCACGAAAGGCTTTCTGCCGCAGGAATTCCTCGACGAAATGCATTTCGACTGGACGCCCGCGCAGCAGCGCCGCTTCGAACGGGTGATGAAGGCCATCGGCGCCGTCAGCCGGCGCCTGCCGGTGGTGGTGCGCGAACTCCCCTACCGCTACCTGCTGCGCGATCTGCGATGGCGCATGCGCACCGGTCGTCCGCTGGTGTGAGCGGTTGCGGCATCTGCTAGTGTTCTCGCCGCAGGGTATCGAGTATGCCTACGGGCGCTCGATATCATGCGCGCCGATGTAGTTCAATGGTAGAACATCAGCTTCCCAAGCTGAATACGCGGGTTCGATTCCCGTCATCGGCTCAGCCACGCCGAACGGGCGGTTTCCCGGCCATCGCGCGAGAGCGCAGCCGCGAAACCGCCCGTTCGTTTGCGGATCAGGACGCGAGGAATGCGTCGATCTGGTTGATCGCCGACGACGCACCTTCCACGACACCCATGTCGAGCACCTGCTGCAGTCCCTCGGCAGAGTCGTACGTGCTGACGTAGGTGGCGCGGGTGCCGCCGTCGTGCTCGGTGAACGTGTAGAGGTTCTTCGACACCGGCAGTTCACGATTCGGCGTGAAGTCGTCGTGCGCGAAACCGTCGAGGAACGAGAAGCTCTCGGGCTCGTCGACCGCGGTCACCTCCCAGTACCCGGCGAACTTCTCGCCCTCCGGGCTGGTCATGTAGTACGTGACCATGCCGCCGGGCGTCAGATTGTGTTCGACGAAGGTGGCGGGATAGGTGGGCGGACCCCACACCTTCTCGAGCTGACGCGGGTCTGCGTAGATCTGCCACACACGCTGCACCGGCGCCGCGAAATCGGCGGTGATGGTGAGGGTTCGGTTGTCGAGATCGTGCTGAACGTCGCTGACAGGCATTGCTCAGTCCTCCATGGTCGGGCTGGTGATGAGTTCGTCGATACGAGCGATGCGGCCACGCCACACCTGTTCCAACTCGGTGAGCATGGACGCCACCGAGCGCACTGCAGCAACATCGCCACGAGCGAGTTGCTCCCGACCACTGCGCCTCTTGGTCAGCAGGCCGGCCTTCTCGAGCACGGAGACGTGTTTCTGCACCGCGGCGAAGCTCATGTCGTACCTCTCCGCGAGTGTGGAAACCGAATGCTCACCAGCCAGGACGCGGCGCATGATGTCGCGCCGGGTGCGGTCGGCGAGCGCGTGGAACAGGGCATCCGCCCGGTCCTCGTCGTCTCCGCTCACCTCTCCAACATACAACCAATCGGTTGTATGTTGTCAAGACTTTCGCGCAATCGGAACCGGGCGGATCAGAAGTCGAACACCGACCAGCAGAGGGCGTTCCGTTGCCGCTGGTCGTCGAGGACCAGCGCACGGACCTCCGCAGGAAGTCGGTCGCGCTGCCAGCGACATTCACAACGACCCGCCGCGTCGCCCTCCGCAGCGCGCACCGCCTTGATCGCGTACGCGGCAGCACCGAGATCGTGCGCAGCGACATGCGCGACGACCCCGGCCTGGCCCGCGGCGTATGCGGCGAACCGCGGCGCACCACGCAGATCCCGCGCAGCGCCCATCGCGTGCCCGCCCGCTGCGCGTGCGTCCATCATCTTCATCTCACCGCGCACCCACGTGCGCGCGGCCTCGATCGCGGCCCGCGGACGGGTGTCGTCGGGGCACGCCGACTCGAAGAGGGGCAGGACGTGCTCGGCGCACCTTGCCGCCCACAGCGCGAGAAGGTGATGGTGGTCGTCGGTGAGCGTGCCTCCGCGGCGGATCGTCGTGAGCCGAGGGTCGCGCACCGGGGGAAGAATCACAGCGGCTCCCTTCGCGCGATCGATGCACGACCATCGAATCGCAGGACCGCGCGGGGAGCAAAGCTCGGTCAGCCGCCGAATCGGGCGACGAGCCGCCCGACCACCTCGTTACGACGCAGACGCTCCAGGCCCGAACCGATTTCGTCGAAACCGATCTCGGTGTATTCCGGTGCGATCTCACCCGCGAGCAGCAGGTCGAACACCTCCTCGATGTCCTGGACCGTCCCACCGAGCGATCCGACGAGCTTCTTACCGAGGATCGACGGCGTGTTCACGGTGAAGGTCGGCAGGCCGAGGCCGACCTGGACGACCGTGCCGCCGCGCCGGACCGCGTCGATCCCCATCTGCGTGGTGTCGAATCCGGCGTAGTCCACCACGAGATCGAAATCCTGACCCGCCCACTCACCGGCGTCGCGCACGACGTCGACGACTCCCGCGCCGCGCGCGAGGTCCCACACCGACTCCTTCGTCTCGGCCACGTGCACCTCGGCACCCGCGAGAACTGCTGCACGCGTGCCGATCTGACCGAGACCGCCGTAGCCGATCACGCCGACCTTCATGCCCGGCCCGGCCTTACCCTCCTTGACGATCGCGTGATACGACGTCATGCCCGCGTCGGTCGCGAGGGCCGCGAGCGAGAGGTCGAGGCCGTCCGGCACCCGCGCGAGATCGGCCGCGTCGGCCACGAGCTTGTCCGCGAACCCGCCCGGGGCGAACATGCCGAGCGGCGGCCGCACACCGGACGAGCAGACGCCGACGACGTCACCGACGCGCCAGCCGTCGACGCCGTCGCCGATCGCACTGATCACGCCGGCGTTCTCGTGCCCCTGCGTCATCGGCAGGAAGGGCATCGTGCCCTCGCCCACTTCCATGTACATGAGGTCGCTGTGGCACAGCCCGGCCGCCTCGACGTCGATCACCACCTCGCCCGGGCCCGGCGTGGGCTCCGGAACCTCGTTGAGCGCGATCGGCTTTCCCGCGCCTTCGAACTGCCAGGCCTTCATGACTGCACTCCTCCACCGTCGTCGGCTTCTTTCGCCGACGGTACGTACTTAATCGGTTAAGCGGTAACCTGACGGGATGACCCGGCACGCACGCATCCGGATCCGCGACGTCGCCGATGCCGCGGGAGTGTCCACCGCGACCGTGAGCTACGTGCTGAACGAGACCCCGGGACAGACGATCACCGACGCGACCCGCGACCGCGTCCGGCAGGCCGCACTGCGCCTCGGGTACACGCCGCACGGCGTCGCGCGCACACTGCGCGAGGGCCGCTCGCGGATCGTGCTGCTCGAGGTCGGCTCACTCACCGCCGGCACGAGCCTCGACGACTTCGTCTCGGGCATGGCCGACGAACTCCGTCGCCACGACCACGTCCTGCTCGTCACTCCCGGTGGTGCCGATGCCTCGGTGCTCGCGGCCGTGTCCCCGCGCGCGGTCGTCGACCTCACCACGGTCGCGACCGGCAGCGAACACGACGACCCCATCTCGGGCCGGACGCAGGGCTCGCACGTCGGGCTCGCATTCCACGCGGTCACCCAGTTGCGGCACCTGGCCGAGCGTGGTCACCGTCGTATCGCGTTCGCGCTGCCGTCGTACGACGGCGGCGCGCTCGCGAACACGCGGCTCGCTCACGCGCGCCGCGCCGCGGCCGAACTCGGGCTACCGCCGCTCGAGGTGCTGCACGCGGCCGATTCCGTCCGTCGCCTGATCGAGGACACCGACGTCACCGCGGTCGCCGCGTTCGACGACGACACCGCCCTGGCGGTACTCGCCGCAATGCGCGCGGACGGCTACCACGCACCCGACGACCTCGCCGTCCTCGGCTTCGACGAGACCCGCCACGCGGCGCTGTGCGAGCCGCGCCTCAGCACGGTCCGCATCGACGCGTCGGCCTACGGAAAGCGCGCCGCCCGAATCTCTCTCGACCTCGACCCTGGCACGTGGGAGCAGCCACCGTCCGAGGTGGTCGTCGGCGCGACGACGTGAACGGGGCGGTCTGTAACCTGCCGTGCGAAGCCCCTACCCACGAAGGAGCCCCATGCGTCTACGCGACACCCCCACCGTCGAGGTTTCCGAACGTCTCGCGTGCAGCCCCGAACGGGCGTGGCAGCTCGTCACCGACATCGAACTGCCCACGCGCGTCGACGGCGAACTGCAACGCGCGGAGTGGCTCGACGGCGCCACCGGCGTCGCGCTCGGCGCCCGCTTCCGCGGATACAACGCGAGCGACCAGATGGGCGAGTGGCAGACCGAACCCGAGGTCGTCGAGGTCGAGGACGGCCGCCGCTGGGTGTGGCGCATCGGCTCCGCCGAGGCCTTCATCGCACTCTGGGGCTTCGAGGTGGACCCGTCGAAGAGCGGTGCGGTGGTCCGGCAGTGGGCCAAGCTCGGCACCGGGACGTCTCCGCTGACCGCCGCGATCGCGCAGTATCCGGAACGCGAAGCCGCCATCATCGGCCACCGCATGGGTGTCTGGCGCGACGGCATGGCCGCCAACCTCGCCGCGCTACGGGAGCTCGCCGAGGCCTGACGGCGGCACCGGCCGCGACGTCCAGCCGGCCGGCCACGGTGCGGCGCGGAACTCCGCGGGTTCACGGAGCCGCTGGTCCGTCCCTCGGCACCCGCCGAAAGACGTGCCGATCGCCACGTGCCCGTCGCGGGCACGGACCGACAGCGAGCCGTCGACGATCGACAGGATCCACTGGTCCATGTCTTCGAGCAGCGCGTCGGACCCGCCGTCGCACGCGTCGCATCCACAGTCCGGCACGGTCGCCAGACACACCGCCGGGTCGCCCGCGGCGACCGTGACCGTCACGAGGTCGTCGCTGCCGCTCGGCGCGTGCGTCACCACCACCAACGGCACCGCCCCGGGCGCCGTCGGCGTCAGCACGACGGCATCGCCGCCCGGCGACAGCGGAGGGAGCGACCAGTTCGGTGCCGCGCCCTCGCGCACCCAGCCCCGGGCGCGGAGCACCGTCGTCCAGGCTCGCGCTCGCGCCGACACGATCTCGTATTTCTCTGGATGGGTGCAGCGGCTGTACTCGTCCTCGGCCGGCTCCGCGCCCCGGTGCGGATCGGGCCACCCGGGCGTGCCCGCCGCGGCGAACACCGCGTCGACGTCCTCGAGCAGCGCGCACATCTCGTCGGAGAGCACCGCGATGCCCTCGCCGCCACCCCTGTCCTGCAGCCGGCGAATCCCGTCGTTGTACTCGTCCCACCACGATGCCCCCACACCGCGGACGCTACTCCCCCGCCTGCCCGTCACGACGAGCACGCGCTCGCACACGTTCGGTACGGTTTTCCCAGTCGACCCGCGACCGCGCGTCGTCGGAGCGGGTCTGCGCACCCGGAGTGTGGGAGGTTCCCCGTGGCTGGAGGTCTCGTCGCCCTGTTGGACGACGTCGCGGCGATCGCGAAGGTGGCGGCGGCCTCGATCGACGACGTCGGCGCCGCGGCAGGCCGCGCGAGCGTCAAGGCAGCGGGCGTGGTGGTCGACGACACCGCCGTCACCCCCCGCTACGTGCACGGGTTCTCCCCGAAGCGGGAGTTGCCGATCATCCGCAAGATCGCCCTGGGATCGATCCGCAACAAGCTGCTGATCATCCTGCCGGTCGCGATGATCCTCAGCGAGTTCCTGCCGCAGGCGCTGCCGTATCTGCTGATCGCGGGCGGCCTGTTCCTGTGCTTCGAGGGCGCCGAGAAGGTCTACGAAGCGATCACCGGCGGGCACCACGAGGACGAGGCGGCCGCCGAAGGGCAGAGCGGTCCCGAACGCGAGAAGGCCATGGTCAGCGGCGCGATCCGCACCGACCTCATCCTGTCCGCCGAGATCATGGTGATCTCGCTGTCCTCGGTCGAGAACGAGCCGTTCTTCACGCGACTGCTGGTGTTGATCGTCGTCGCGATCGTCATCACCGCGCTCGTGTACGGCGTCGTCGCGCTGATCGTGAAGATGGACGACATGGGCCTCGCATTGGCCGGCCGCAAGTCCGCATTCAGCCGACGCGTCGGCCGCGGCCTGGTCGCCGCGATGCCGAAGGTGATGTCGGTGCTCACCGTCGTCGGCATCGCCGCGATGCTGTGGGTCGGCGGCCACATTCTGCTCGTCAACGTCGGCGAGGCAGGCTTCCACTGGCCCGCCGACCGCCTGCACGATCTCGAGCACTGGTTCGGCGAACTCGTCCACGGCGGCGTCGGCGGTGTGCTGTCGTGGACGGCGGGCACCGTGACGTCCGCACTCGTCGGCCTGGCGCTCGGTGCGCTCGTCGTGCTGATCGTGCATCTGCTGCCGAAGCGGAAGAAGGACAGCACAGCGCACTGAGGGCCCGTGTGAGTCCGCCGCCGGCCCGACCCGCGCACCGATGAGTTCGGCCGGGTCGCCCGGTCGGTACTCCGAAGAGACTTACGCGAGTGGGAGGTAGAGCAGTGGCCCAGCTGTTGAAGGTGCAGAATTTCACCGTGTCGCGCGACGGGTACGGCGCGGGCGAGAACCAGAGCCTCGAGCACCCGTTCGGGCACGCCGACCCGGGCGAGATGTCCGCGTGGGCGGCCGCCACGGCGAGCTGGCCGGGGCGCACGGATTCCGGCGGCAGCCGCGGCCTCGACGACTACCTGACGCGGGACTTCCACCACGGCATCGGCGCCGAGATCATGGGCCGCAACAAGTTCGGCCCGCAGCGGGGCCCGTGGGAAGACGACGAGTGGCGCGGCTGGTGGGGCGACGAGCCGCCGTTCCACACGCCGGTGTTCGTGATGACCCATCACCTGCGCCCGTCCTTCACGCTCGGCGACACCACCTTCCACTTCGTCGACGACGACCCCGCGACGGTGCTCGAGCGTGCCCGCGCGGCCGCGGACGGCAAGGACGTCCGGCTCGGTGGCGGCGCGACCGTCGTCCGGGAGTTCCTCGATGCCGACCTGGTCGACACCCTGCACGTCGCGGTCTCACCGCACATCGAACTCGGTGGCGGCTCACGCCTGTGGGAATCGCCCGACGAGCTGCGCGACCGATTCCACGTGGACGTGGTGCCCAGCCCGAGTGGAGTGGTGCATCACCTGTTCTGGCGGAAGTGAGCGCCGGGACCGCGTCGCAGCGTCTCGCACCACGGTGGCCCGCCTCGATCCCCGGCAGGAACGCCGGGCTACAGTGGCCGGTGCGCGTCACGGGAAGCCGGTGCGAATCCGGCGCTGCCCCGCAACTGTGAGGTCGATTCGACCGTAGCCAGATACCGCCGCGCGAATCAGTTCTCGGCACGGTCACGCGGGATGACCACCCGAGCGTCGGACGTCGCTGCGCTGTGCGCGCGTCGCGCCGGCCCTCGACGTCTCCTGTGCCCGCGCCACGTCGCGACGGGAGACGAATCCATGACCACATCCGTGCCGGTGTTCGGGCGCCGCGCGTTCCTCGGCGGCACGCTCGGCCTCGCCGGTGCCTTCGCGCTGGGTGCGTGCGGCTCCGGCAGCGCGTCCTCGACCGGTCGCTTCACCGCGATGTACGAGGGTGCGGGCGCGAGCGAAACCATCGACCCGGGCACCGGGACGATGTTCGTCGACGAAGCGCGCGTCAAGCACCTCTACGACGGCCTGTTCGAGGTCGACTCGCACATGCAGCCGATACCTCGACTCGCGACGGGCGCCGAGCCGAACGCCGACGGCACCGTGTGGCGCATCGGCCTGCGCGAAGCCACCTGGCACGACGGCAGCCCTCTCGTCGCGGACGACGTCCTCTACACCCTCGCGCGCATCCTCGGCAGGCAGAGCGAGGCGCAGCCGTTCGTCGCCGCGACGACACTGTCGTCGGTCGACCTCGCCAACTCGCGCGCACTCGACCCGCACACCGTCGAGCTGCAGCTGAAGTACCCGTCGTTCGAGCTGCCGAGTCAGCTCACCGCGTACGGCACCCGGATCGTCAAGCACGGCGCCACCGACTTCAGCCGTCCGGTGGGCACGGGCCCGTTCCGCTTCGAGTCCTTCACACCCGGTCGCGAGTTCGTTGCCACCCGGTACGACGACTACTGGGACGGCGCGGCGAACATCGAGACGCTCCGCATCCTGAGCGCGGGCCAGGATGCGCGGCTCGCGGCCGTACGCACCGGGCAGGCCGATTTCGTCGACAACCTGTCCCCCTCCGCGGGCCGCACCCTCGAGTCGGACGGCGATGTCACCGTGCACAGCACGGCGAACAGCGGCATCCTCTACTTCGCGATGAAGACCGACCGTCCGCCTTTCGACAATGCCGACGTGCGGCGCGCGATGATGCTCCTGGTCGACCGCGACGAACTGGTGAAGGTCGCGCTGCAGGGCTCGGGCGAGGTGTCCGACGACATCTTCGGCCGCGGCTACGCGTACTACCCCGACGACCTGCCGCCGCACCGGTACGACCCGGACGAGGCGAAGTCATTGCTGCGTAAGGCCGGAGCATCCGACCTGTCGTTCGAGTTGTACGTCGCACCGGTCGCGAGCGGATTCGTGGAAGCAGCGCAACTGTTCGCGCGGCAGGCGCAGGCGATCGGCGTGACCGTCAGGGTGACCCAGGGTTCGAAGGACACGTACTACACCGACGCACTCACCAAGGGCCACATGACCATGGGCCAGTCGGGCCCGCTGTCGATCCCCTACCACTTCGCGTCACGTCTGCTGAGTACCGCGCCGAAGAACTTCACGCAGTGGGCGGATCCCGCATTCGACGACCTCTACGCACGCTCGCAGCGCGAGCGTTCCACCGAGACCCGCACGGCGATGTATCGCGAGTTGCACGAGATCCTTCACGACCGGGGTGGTTTCGTCTTCTGGGCGACGACACCGTGGCTCACCGCCTACCGATCGGGCGTCGACAACGCGCCCGCCGGGGTCCCGAATGCCTTCGACTGGGCGCGCTTCGACGAGGTGACGGCGTGAACGGACGTCCCACGCAGGCACAGGCCACCGCATGGCTCGACCGATGGGATCGGCAGCAGGGTCACTACATGCCCGATCGGGAGGAGCGGTTCGACGTCGTGCTCGACGTGCTCGACGAGGTGCTCGGGCGGCCGGACCCGCTCGTGGTCGATCTCGGCATCGGCCCGGGGTCGCTCGCGCATCGGCTGGTCGACCGCATCCCGGCTGCACGGGTCGTCGGTGTCGACGCGGACCCGCTGCTGCTCGAGCTGGGCTCGATCGCGCGGCCCGACAGCCGGATTCGCACCGTTCTCGCCGACCTGCGCGAGCCCGGCTGGTTCGCGCGACTCGACCTCGACCGAGCCCCGGACGCGTACGTCAGTTCGACGGCACTGCACTGGATGGACGCCGGGCCGCTGCGCACAGTGTTCGCCGAGTGCGCCCGCACGATCGCTCCTGGCGGCGTGCTCGTCGATGCCGACCACCTGTACGAGGGTGCGGCGGCGCCCGGGCTCGACGACCTCCTGCGTGCGCTCACCGCGCGGCGGGCGCAGCGGCGCGGCACCCGGCAGGCGGAGGACTGGCAGGCGTGGTGGGACGCCGTCGACGCCGCACCGGAACTCGCGGAACTGGTGCGCGAACGGGCAGGCGGCTTCGAGCACGTGGTCACCGACCGGCCGTCGGTGCACGACTACGTCGCATTCGCGCGCGAGGGCGGTTTCGCCGAGGCAGGCATCGTGTGGCAGGTCGGCGACGATCGGATCGTCGTCGCCACCGCTCCCCGGTGACGCGGCCGAATCAGACTGGGCCGCAATGACGATCGGACGTTTCGCCGCACGCCGCGCGGGAATCGCCGTGGCGCAGATCGGGATGCTGCTGGCGCTGGTGTTCGTGCTGTCGCTGTGGCTGCCGGGCGATGCCGCCGACGTCCAGGTGGGCGACTTCACGAGCGCCGAACAACGGGACGAGACGCGGCACCTGCTCGGTCTCGACGTCGCTCCGCTCGAGCGATTCGTGTCGTGGTGCACGCACGCCGCCACCGGTGATTTCGGCATGTCGTTCACACAGGGCAGGCCGGTCACGGAGGTGATCGCCGAGTCGTTCGCCACGTCGGCCGTACTCGCGGTGGTCACGACACTGCTGCTCCTGCCCGTCGCGGGCGGTGCGGGTTTCCTCGCCGGACTGAACCCGGACACGCTGTGGGACAGAACCGTCACGACCGTGAGCATCGCGTTCGACTCGATTCCCGATTTCGTGCTCGCGATCGTCCTCGTGTCGTACGTCGCGGTCGAGGCCGGGCTGTTCCCGCCGACCTTCGCGGGCATGAGCGTCGCCGACGTGGTCGCCGCCCCCGCGGTCCTGGTGCTGCCGCTGTTCGTCATGACCTGCCGTGTCGCCGCTCCGCTCGTCCGACTCGTGCGGGCAGGCGTGATCGACGAGATGTCGGCGCCGTACATCGTGCAGGCACGCCACCTCGGAGTGCCACGCCGGTCGTTGTTGCTGCGGCACGTCGCGCCGAATGCGCTCGGCCCCGCGATGCAGGATCTCGGCCGTACGAGCGACAGTCTGCTGTCGGGCGTGCTCGTCGTCGAGGCCGTGTTCGTGGTCCCCGGTGTGGCGACGACGCTCATCGACGCGATCGGCAACCGCGACCAGCCTGTCGTGCTCGCGATCGTGCTGCTCACCGGGCTCGTGACGATCGCCGTCAATGCCGCGATCGACGTGCTGGGGCATCGCATGGTGCCGCGTCAGGTGCGCACGTGAAGCGCCGGGTACGACGCGGCGCGGCTGCCGTGCTCGTCGCGATACCGCTGGTCGTCGCCCTGTGCGGGCCGTGGCTCGCGTCGTCGGCGCCGTCGACGAGCCAGCCTCCGTTCGGCCCGTCGACATGGTCGCCTTTCGGCACCGACCGGCTCGGCCGCGACGTGCTCGCGGCGGCACTCGAAGGCGGGCGACCACTCGTGGTGACGACGGTGGTCACCGTGCTCGTCGCATATCTCGTGGGAGCGATCGCCGGGCTCGCCGCCGCGGCGACGACGCGGCACTGGGTCGAGGATCTCGTGATGCGACCGCTCGACGTGGTGCTGTGCCTGCCGTCGCTGCTGGTCGTCCTGGTGGTCGCGCTGCGCACGGACGGATCACGGGTGGCGATCGCCGTCGCGGTCGGTGCCACGCTGGTGCCACCGATCGCCCGGTTCGTGCGTATGGCGGCGCGCGGTGTCGTGCAGAGTCCCGCGATGGAGACCCTGCGTCTCCAGGGCGTCGGCGCGACGCGGCGCTACGCGGGTCATGCGCGGCGTCGACTCGCGCGCCCGGTCGCGGCGGACGTCGGAGTGCGTCTCGTGGCCGCGCTCTACGTGCTCGCGTCGGCCAACTTCCTCGGCATCGGCTTCGACACGACTTCGACCGACTGGGCGGTGTCGGTCGCCGCGAACAAGGACGGGCTGTTCGTCGCGCCGTGGTCGGTTGCACTGCCCGCGGGCCTCGTCGTCTCGCTCGTCCTCGGCGTCAACCTGCTTCTCGACGAACAACTCTCGATGCGCCGGCGTCTGCGCTCCACACCGGATCCCGCGGCGGTGCCGTCGTGACGGCGCCGCGCGTGCGGGTTCGCGACCTTGCGGTGCACGCGGGCGGCGCGCCGCTCGTCTCCGGCGTCGACCTCGATCTCCATGCGGGGCGCGTCGTCACACTCGTCGGACCGTCGGGCGCGGGCAAGACCACCATCGCCGCGGCCGTCGCGGGCGTGTCGGCGCCGCACCTCACCGTGTCGGGTTCGATCGAGATCGCGCCCGGCTGCCGCGTCGCGCACCTGCCTCAGGACGCGGCGCTCACCCTCAATCCTGCCCGTCGGGTGGGCACGGCCCTCGGAGAACTCGCTGCGCTGCACGGTGATCCACCCCGTGGGTACCGGGCGCGGAAGGCCTGGCGTGCTCGCCAGGTCGACGATCTGTTGTCGCGCGCAGCGTTTCCCGTCGACGAGCGGCACAGACGGATGTGGCCGCGACGGTTCCCGTTCGAGTTCTCCGGCGGGCAACGGACGCGCCTCGCGCTTGCCCAGGTGCTCGCGGCGCGGCCGGACGTCCTGGTGCTCGACGAGCCGTCGACCGGGCTCGACACGGTCAGTCGCCGACTGCTCGTCGATGCACTGGCCGACGTGCGCGCCCGAGGGATGGCACTCCTGCTCGTGACGCACGACGATGTCGTCGCCCACGAGCTGGGTGACGAGATCCTCGGTGTGCGCGACGGCCGGTTCGTGCCGTACCCCCGTCCCGACGACCTCTCCGGCGGGCCGCGACCCTCGGTGCCGGTCGAGGATGCGGTGCTCACCGTCGATGCGGTCACCATCCGGATGTCCCGTTCCACTGTGCTGCAGGGTGTTTCGTTGTCGGCACGACGCAGTGAGCTGGTCGCCCTCGTCGGCCCGTCGGGCTCCGGCAAGACCACGCTCGCGCGCGCGGTCACCGGCCTCGCGCCGTTGTCGCACGGCCGTATCACTCTGGACGGCAGAGCGTTACCTCGTTTGTCCCGTCGCCCACGCGCGACGCTCGCGGACGTGCAATACGTATGTCAGGAGGTGCGTGCGTCGTTCGAGCCGGACCGCCCCGTCGTGGACCAGGTGCTGCGCACGGCGGTGCAGTTGCGCGGCCTGTCGACGGCGGCGGCGAGGACCGAGGCTCGTGCGATCCTGCGGCGACTCGACATCGACGGAGAGCAGGCGTCGCGGCTGCCGGACGCGCTTTCGGGTGGACAGTTGCGTCGTGTCGCGCTGGCCCGCGCGAGCATCGCACGGCCGCGCGTGCTGCTGTGCGACGAGGTGACGACCGGCCTCGAGCGACCGCTTGCCGAGTTGATCCTGGACGAAATCGACGTGTTGCGCCGCGAAATCGGCACCGCGGTCGTCCTGATCGGGCACGACCTTCGTGCGTTGACCGGACGCGCCGACCGGCTGATCGTGCTCGGTCGCGGGGAGGTGACCGACGATCTCGAAACCGGCGACTGGGCACACGGCTCGCCCGGCCTGCACCGACTGCTCGCCGCCGACGGACTCTCGTTCGAACCGGCACCGTCGGGAGAGCCCGCCGCGGTGCACTCTCGGTCGTGAGCCGGTCACCGAGTGGGGACGAGCTCGGCACACCACTCGCCGGTTGTGTGGTCGACGACGAAGCTGGGGCCGGAACAGGTCGGCACGGCACTCGCGTCGGTCAGCCGCGCGGTTCCGTACGGGCCCGCGACCGCGGTCCCCGCATCTCCGTGACTCGACTGCGCCACCGCGTGCGGACCGACGGAGACGGCTGTCTGTGCGGCGCCGCCGCGGGCGGAGGCATCGTCAACGGTGCCGCCGAAGAACGCGAAGGCGGACGCCGCGCTGCCTGCGGTGGCGCTGCTCGTGGCGTCGCCGCCGAACAGGGACACCGACGTCGACGCCGCCCACTCGCCCGCTGCCGACGCGTCGGCCCGACCACCGAACGCCGCGGACGTCGATGCGGCCCCGTCGACCGCGGTGGCGGCCGCATCGCCGCCGACACCGTACGACCCGGCCGCGCTCTCCTGCGCTGCCGCAGCGCTCGCATCGCCGAACAGACCGTGTGCGGCTGCCGCCGACGATCCAGCCGCGTCGGCCACGGCGGCACCCCACGTGCCGTAGGCGTTGGCGGCGGAGCTGTCGTCGGCGCGCGCGAGGCAGTCCGATGCGCCGGACTGGCTCTGTACGGTGTCGTTCCACGCCTGGCATCCCACCGGGCCCGCCGATGCGGGACCGGCAACCACGGCCGAGGCGCCGAGCGCCGTGCCGAATCCGAGAATCCCGGCAACAATCACCTTCAGCATGGGCGGGCCGACCTTCCGCTAGTCCTTCGCGGCGCCGTCGAACGGTGTCGCCTCCTCGACGATATCCAGGAAGGCGCCGAGGGCGGACAGGTTTCGCCAGGTCGACGACCCGCAGGCCCCCCGGCTACCGGCGAGTAGCCTCGGGGGCACCACAGTCGAGTCGAGGAGCATGATGTCGAACAGCTATCCCGGTATCGCGTTCCGGGGGCCGACCGCCGAACGCCAGCGCGTCGCCGGCAGTTACTCGACGTACGGCGTGCAGGCGGAGAACTCCGACGCCGACGGCGCGCCCACCCCGCTCGATGTGCGCGAGAAGTCGTTCGTCGCCGGCGTCGACAGCTTCTTTCTCGCCACCGTCACGCCGACGGGCTGGCCGTACATCCAGCATCGCGGCGGTCCGCGAGGGTTCCTGCACGTCCTCGACTCGCACACGATCGGGTTCGCCGACTTCGCGGGCAACCGCCAGTACGTCACCGCGGGCAACATCGACGGCGACGACCGGGTGGCCCTGTTCCTGGTCGACTATCCCCTTCGTCGACGGCTCAAGATCTTCGGACGCGCGCGGCAGTGCACACCGGACGACGACCCCCGGCTCGCCGAGCAACTGCTGTCGCTCGGCGACCGAGTGATCCGCAGCCGGATCGACCGCCTGGTCACGATCGAGGTGCACGGCTTCGACTGGAACTGCACCAGCCACATCACGCCCCGCTACGACAAGCAGCGGCTCGACGAAGCGCTCGCTCTCGAACGCGAGGAGATCGCGGCGCTACGCGAGAGTATCGCCGAGCTCGAGGCCGAGAACGCACGGCTGCACTCCGAACTCGGCCGCCGCGCCCCGGACGCCGATTCTTCGCGATGAGGACCGGTCGTCGCCGGTCGTCAGCTCAGCACGAACGCTCCACCGGTCGGGCCACTCGACCGTTCCGGTGAGCCGCCACCGATGTCGCGGCCGATCCACACGTCCGGCGTGAGCTGGCGGTACTCGTGAATGCTGATCGGTACCCCGCCGAAGTCCCGTTCGAAGTTCGCGGTCCAGGCAGGCCCACCGTCGATGCGGGACGTGCCGGGTTCGAACGGCCCGCCTGCGTCGTCACCCCACACGTAGTTCTTGTGCACCCACGGATCGCCCGCGGGCGTGGTCGTGAAGGTGAGCGACTTGCCGAGCTCGTTCTGCGCAGTGGAGAGGGCCTGCGCGTTGTCGTAGCCGACGACCCGTCCGCCCAACTGGAAGACCGGAAGCAGCGTGATGGTCTTGGTTCCGGTGGGCGCCTCGCCGACCGGCGCGCTCTCGAACAGCGCCATGATCTCTTCGCTCGAGCAGTGGTACTTCAGCGCCTCGACCGTCGCGTCGCGGTTTCCCTCGTCGACGATGCACCCCGGGGAACTGCCGTCGGCCCCGCTGGGCGGCGGCCCCGCCGCCGCGGACGGTGCGGCCGCCAAGCCCACCGCGAGCAGTGTTCCGGCTACCGCCGATGCCCCGATTCGTCTGGTAGTCATGCGGTAAGTGAACAACCATTCGGGCGCCCGGCACAAGTCGCGGGCCGCCCGGACTCTCCCTCCCATGTGTGTCGTTCCCCGGCGTCGGATGCCCTCGACACCGAATACTGGCACCATGACCGAACCAGACACCCAGGCCGATCAGGACGCAGTGCGGGCCGTGGTTGCCGCGGTCGAACGAGCGCAGCGGGATGAGGACGTCGCCGGATTCGTCGCCCTCTTCCACCCCGACGCCGTGTGGACCACCGGTGCGGGCGTCTTCCTCGACGGCCGCGACGAGATCGAGGCGTTCACCCGCAAGACCCTGCCCGGAGCGACGGCGAACGGCTATGCGACGTACGAGGTCTTCTTCATCCGGTTCTTCCGGCACGACGTCGCGGTCGTGAAAGTGCGCCAACGCTATTGGTCGAACGACGGAGTGCTCCAGTCCGAGGGGTCACCCATGTACGGCATGACCAAGAACGACGAGGACCCGTGGCTCCTCACGTTCTGCCAGAACACTCCCGTCGTCGCGCACTGAGCTCACGGTCGACCGGGGTCACCGTGTTGCCGGGCTCACGCCAGAATGTCGGTGGCGCGGTGGTATTCACCTGCGCCGTCGAGCAGAACGACAGTGCTGTCCGAGTTCTCGGAGCGCAGCGGGAGAATCGCCTGGTACTCGGGTGAGCGGTACCACGCGCGCAGCGCTGCGGGCGACGGGAACTCGACGACGATCGCGTCACCCTCCCAGTCGCCTTCGACCGGCGTGGCCTTGCTTCCGTGCACCAGGAAACGACCCCCGTGCGCCGCGAGCGTCGCGTCGATGCGTTCGAGGTACTCCCGGATCTCGGCACCCATGTGCACATCCCGCAGGATCGCGAGGCCGTAGCCCTTGACTCCCGTCGGTACGGGATCGAGGAAGCCGAGAACACTGGTGAACCTGCCGTTCTCGTCGCTCTCGACGACGTCGAAGCCGAGTGCGGCGGGTGGCTCACCCGGTACACCGAGCGCCCATCCGAACCGCGCCTGGTCGTGATGGGCGTCGACGGGTCCTGCAAGGGTGAACACCATGCCGGGGAACTGCTGCTGCACCGCACCGATCATCGCGCCGATCTCGGCGTGGCCGGCAGCGGAGGCCAGCGGATCGCAGTAGCGTGCGTCGTCCGTGAACACCTCCCGGACGATGTCCGCGCGGCGGTTCGGATCCGTCTCGTTCCACGCCGCGATGTAGCGCGTCACCACGGTGTCGACGGGGTCGAGCCGGATGCCGCTGCCGTTCGGGGAGCCGATGGTCATGACCGTTCCTTTCGTCGGGAGTGGCGGATCGCCACTGCCGTCGACGATTCCCTCCCCGCCGGCCCGCGTCGATTACCTCCGAGGTAATGCCTCGACGTCGCCGCCGGCGCTAGTGTCGGGGTCATGACAGACGTCGCCACCGAACCTGTCGGCCATCTGCTTCGCGGATGGCGCGAGCGCAGGCGGCTCACCCAACTCGCCCTCGCGAACGTCGCCGAGGTGTCGACGCGGCACCTGAGCTTCGTCGAGAGCGGCCGCTCGCGGCCGACGGCGGACATGGTGCTGCGTCTCGCCGAACACCTGGATGTTCCGCTGCGCGAACGTAATACGTTGCTGCTCGCGGCCGGTCACGCGCCGAGCTATCCGTCGCGGGCACTCACCGACACGCCGATGGCGGCCGTGAGCGACGCGATCGACCGGATCCTGGACGCGCATCTGCCTTTCCCCGCCGTCGTGGTGGACCGGGAGTGGGACATGATCGCCGGCAACGACGCCGTGGCCTTGCTGACCGAGGGGGCAGCGCCGCACCTCCTCGAGCCGCCGGTCAACGTGCTGCGGCTGAGCCTGCACCCCGACGGACTCGCACCGCGCATCGTCAACCTGGCCCAGTGGCGCACCCATCTCCTGGACCGACTGCGCCGCGAGATCGCAGTGACGGCCGACGCGTCCACCGCGGCGCTGCTCGACGAGCTCACCGGATATCCCGGCGGCGAGGACGACACACACGACCCGTCCGCACTCCTCGTCCCGCTCACGATCACGGCGGGCGACACCGTGCTGTCGCTGTTCAGTACCACCACGGTCTTCGGCACGCCCCGCGATGTCACGGTCTCCGAGATCGCGATCGAGTCGTTCCATCCCTCGGACGATGCGACACGCGACTTCTTCGCCGCCGCCGCGGGGCGCTGACTCACACTGTGGCCGCACGCGCGTCGAGGTAGGCACGCCAGCTGCCGAACCGTGTGATGTCCTCGGCACCGTCGAGTGCATCGGCGGCGCAACCGAATCCGACGACCCACTGCCCGTCCGCGAGTTCGACGCGGCCGAGGTTCATCGGCGCCGGGAGCGCCGCGAGGAACCGGCCGAGCGCACCATGCGAGAGCTGCCACAACTCACCGGCGACGGATGCCCCGTCGGCGGCGACGCGGGCGAGCCCAGGTTTCGGGGGTGTCGTGTCGAGAGCACCGAGTCGATAGTGCGGGGCGGTGCGGGCGGCACCCGCCCACCGCGCGCCCAGCGCACGCAGTTCCGGTTCGAGCGGCTGGCCCCGCAGGTGCGCACCGACCACGAACAGCTCGACGCACGACACTCCCGCCGCGACGGGCCACGGGACCGTCGGCCGGGGCAGCGGCGGCGCCGCCTCTTCGACGGCCACCGAGACGGACGGAACCGTCACGCGCCTCGCGAGGTCGAGTGCGACCGCGTCGTGGAAAGCCGGGGCCAGCACCGTCACGCCGAACTGCGCGACGCCTGCCTCGCCCTCGTCGACCGTCCCGGACGGCACCGCGACGGCGCACAGGTCGAACAGATTGCAGAAGTTCGTGTACGTGCCGACGCGGGAATTCACGCCGACCGGCTCGTCGGCGACCTCTGCGATCGTCGGCTGGAACGGTGCGGTCGGCACGAGCAGCGCATCGTATCCACCGAGGACGGCGGCGCATGCGTCGCGCAGTTGCTGCAACCGGGCGACGTCCCGCACGTAGTCCGAGCCGGACACGCGACCCGCCGCGGACACGATGGCAGCAACCGTAGGATCGACGTCACCGGGATGCTCGTCGACGAACTCGCCGACAGCAGCGTGCCTTTCGGCCACCAACGCGCCGTCGTACAGCAACCGCGCTGCGGCGAGGAAGGGTGTGAAGTCGACAGCCGCGACATCGCAGCCCGCAGCGCGCAACCGTGCCTCCGCGGCACGGAAGGCCCCGGCCCAACCGGGCGCCATCGCGGGTAGCTCCGCCGGCACCGCGACGCGGGCCTTCTCGGGCGCCGCGAGCGGCACGTCGGCGGGCCACGGCCGCGTGCCGTCGCCGCCTGCCATCACTCCCATCGCCGCGTCGGCGGTGTCGAGGTCGCGGGCCATGATCGTGACGGCGTCCCACGACCGGCACGCGGGCACGACGCCGTCGGTCGACACGACGCCGAGAGTCGGCTTGATCCCGACGATCCCCTGATAGGCGGCGGGCACGCGGCCCGAGCCCGCCGTGTCGGTGCCGATCGCGAGGTCGGCGGCACCGGACGCGACCGCGACCGCCGAGCCCGAACTCGATCCACCCGACACGTGCGTCTCGCGCCGCACGTCGCGCACGCCGCCGTACGGGCTGCGCTGCCCGACGAGCCCGGTCGCGAACTGGTCGAGATTCGTGGTGCCGACGACGACGGCACCCTGCGCGACGAGCCGCCGCACGGCCGTCGCGTCCTGACCGGCCGGATCCGATGCGAAGGCGGGACAGCCGGCCGTCGTGGGGAATCCGGCGACGTCGACGTTGTTCTTGACCGCGAGGCGCAGGCCCGTGAGCGGCCCCCGCGCGCGGGCCAGGTCGGCGGCGACGGCGTCCTCGCCGCGGCGGTGCACGAACGCCTCGGGGCGGTGGCGGTAGGCCGCACCGCGGCCGGTCACGACGCCACCGGCCCGAGCACGACGAGCGCGTCGCCGGGATGGACCTGCGTGGCAGGCTCGGCGCGCACACTCGTGACGACGCCACTCGCAGGCGCGACCACCGGCGCTTCCATCTTCATCGCTTCGAGCACCACGAGCGTCTGCCCTTCTTCCACGACGTCCCCCACTGCCACGTCGACCTTCCACACGTTCGCGACGAACGGCGCGTCGACTCGCTGACCACCGTCGGGTACCTCGACCTCCGCGACGTCGGCGACCACCGCATCGGCCGCCGCGGCCGCACGATCGAACTCACCCGCGATCTCCCATGCCCGACGCTCCTCGTCGAACGCCGCGCTCTGCCCGGCCCGGAACTGCGCGATCGACTCCGCATTGTCGTCGAGGAAACGCTGATGCTCGGCGAGCGAGAACGTGTCGTCGACGACGTCGAGCTCGCTGCGTCCGGCCGCCAGATCGGCACGGAGATCCAGCAGTTCGTCGGGCGAGACGGGATACCAGCTGATCCGGTCGAAGAACCGCAGCAGCCACGGATCGGTTCCGGGCACGGGATGCGTCCGCCACACCTGCGTCGTACGCCCGACGAACTGGTAGCCGCCCGGGCCCTCCATGCCGTAGATGCACAGGTAGGCGCCGCCGATGCCGACCGAGTTCTCCGCCGTCCACGTGCGCGCCGGGTTGTACTTCGTCGTCACGAGCCGGTGCCGAGGGTCGAGCGGCGTCGCGACCGGTGCCCCGAGATAGACGTCGCCGAGCCCCAACACGAGGTACGACGCGTCGAAGACGGTGCGGAATACATCGTCGACGCTGTCCAAACCGTTGATGCGCCGGATGAATTCGATATTCCACGGGCACCATGGCGCGTCGTCGCGCACCCCGGCCATGTACCTCTCGATCGCCTCGCGGGTCGCCGGATCGTCCCAGCTGAGCGGCAACCGAACACGCCTGCTGGGGACGACGAGCTCGGTGACCGCGGGCAGCGTGGCCTCGAGCTCGACGAGCAGCCCGAGGGCCCGCGCCGTCGGCAGGACATCGGGATCCACGTGCACCTGCAACGACCGGATACCCGGAGTCAGGTCGAGGATGCCGGGCGTCCGCAGCTCGACGAGCGCCGTGTAGAGCGCGTGCACCCGTGCGCGCAGGCCGAGATCGAGCACGATGTCGCCGTACTCGACGAGAATCGAGTCGTCGCCCTGACGGCGGTAGGTGACGGCGGGGTCACCGTCGAGACGGCGGAGCACGCCGTCGTCACCGTCGCGCCCGGATACGATCGAGTACGGCGTCAGCGCGCGTGCGGCGGGTACGGCGCGGGCCTGCACCGGCACGAACGACACGGTGTCGCCGGGCCGCAGCTGACCGAGCTTCCACCGCTCCGCGGAGACCACCGTGACCGGGCACACGAATCCACCGAGGCTGGGGCCGTCCGGACCGAGGAGAATCGGGGTGTCGCCGGTGAAGTCGAGCGCGCCCACCGAGTACGGGTTGTCGTGGATGTTCGACGGGTGCAGCCCGGCCTCACCGCCGTCGCGCCGCGCCCACTCCGGCTTCGGGCCGACGAGCCGCACGCCGGTGCGAGCCGAGTTGAAGTGCACCTCGTAGCGCGCGGCGTAGAGCTGGTCGATGTCCGCGCGAGTGAAGAATTCGGGTGCGCCGTGCGGCCCTTCGGTGACCGCGAGTTCCCAGTGCGTGCCGAACTGCGGCCGCGCGGCAGCATCGACCGCTCGACGCGAACTCGGTTCCGCGTGCCGGGCGCGCAGCACGTCGCCCGGACGCAATGCACGGCCGCCGTGCCCACCGAACTTGCCGAGCGTGAACGTCGCAGTACTGCCGAGGTATTCGGGAACGTCGAGCCCGCCTTCGACCGCCAGGTAGGTGCGCAACCCGACTTCGGCGTCACCGATGTCGAGAGTGCTCCCGGCAGGCACGCGCACCGGCTCCCACTGCGGCACCGGCATTCCGTCGACGGTGACCGGGGTGGGCGCACCCGTGACGCACACCCACGTCTCGTGCGTGAAGCGCAGTGCCGGGCCACCGGACGTGCATTCGAGGCCCGCCGCGGCGGTGTCGTTCCCGAGTGCGTCGTTCGCGAGCCGCAACGACCGGTCGTCCATCGCGCCGGACGGCGGGACACCGACCTTCCAGAAACCGAGTCTGCCGTCGGCGTCCTGCACGGTGGTCATCAACCCGGCGCGCAGCACCGTGATCCGCGGCTCCGGGTCGCCGACGCCCGCGAGCGTCGCGGTGGTGTGCGTGGCCGCGACGAACTCGGGCGATGCCACCGCGGCACGCAGCATGCCGAGGTTGACCTCGATGCCGTCGAGCCGGGTGTCGCCGAGCGCTGCGGTCATTCGCGTCAGGGCGGTGGCACGATCCGGTGCGTGGGCGACGACCTTCGCGAGCAGCGGGTCGTACGCGGTGGGAACGTCGGTGCCGGTCCGCGCCCACGCGTCGACGCGGATACCGTCGCCGTCCGGATACCGGACACGCGTGAGAATGCCTGCGCTCGGCCGGAAATCGGCGGCCGGATCCTCGGCGTACACGCGGGCTTCGACCGCGTGCCCACGGACGGGCACCGTGCCCGTGTCGCGGTACGGATCGAGGACGCTCGTATCCCCCGCGGACAATCGCAGCATCCACGCGACGAGATCGACCCCGGTGACCGCCTCGGTGACGGGGTGCTCGACCTGCAGCCGCGCGTTGACCTCGAGGAAGGACGCTTCTTCGCGCTCCGCGTCGTACACGAATTCGACGGTGCCGGCCGAGCGGTAGCGCGCTGCGGCCGCCAGCATGCGCGAGGATGCGTGCAGGTGCGCGCGCACGTGGTCCGGCAGCGCGGGTGCGGGCGCTTCTTCGAGCACCTTCTGGTTGCGCCTTTGCAGTGAGCAGTCGCGATCGCCGAGCACGACGACACCGCCCTCGCCGTCGCCGAAGATCTGGACCTCGACGTGCCGTGCATGCTCGACGTAGCGCTCGGCGAACACGCCTGCCGAACCGAAACTACGCAGCGCGAGCCCGGCGACCCGCTCGTACGCGTCACGGACCTCGTCGGAGGTACGGCACACCGTCATACCGATGCCGCCACCGCCGCCGGTCGCCTTGAGCATGACCGGAAGGCCGATGCGGTCGACCTCGCGCACCGCATGGTCGGCATCCTCGAGCAGCCCGGTTCCGGCGAACACCGGCACCCCGGCGTCGACCGCGGCGGTGCGGGCGGTGTGCTTGTCGCCGAATGTGCGCAGCTGCTGTGGCGTCGGGCCTGCGAACGCGATACCACTGCCTTCGACCGCGGCGGCG
This sequence comes from Rhodococcus sp. HNM0569, assembly GCF_012726205.1. Classification (GTDB taxonomy): domain Bacteria; phylum Actinomycetota; class Actinomycetes; order Mycobacteriales; family Mycobacteriaceae; genus Rhodococcus_F. The sequence continues at coordinate 35,627 of NZ_JAASAE010000019.1, forward strand.
AAATCGGCGTCCTCGGACAGGAAACCGTAGCCAGGATGGATCACGTCCGCTCCGCACTCCTTGGCAGCCGACAGGATCGCTTCGGTGTTCAGATAGGACTCGGACGGCGGCGTCGGCCCGATCCACACCGCGTCGTCGGCGAGCCGCACGTGCGCGGCGGAGCGGTCCGCCTCCGAGAAGACGGCGACCGTTCGGTAGCCGAGCTCATGCGCGGAACGAAGGATGCGGCAGGCGATCTCGCCTCGATTGGCGACCAGCAAGGTCTTGCGTCGATCAGACACCGGAGTACACCACCATTTCGGCTCGGCTGGGTTCGAAACCGTTGCACGGGTTGTTGATCTGCGGGCAGTTGGACACGATCACGAGGGTGTCCTTCTCGGCCCTCAGCGACGCGGACAGGCCGGGCGCCGAGATTCCGTCGACGATCCCGAGCGTGCCGTCCTGTTCGACCGGGACGTTCATGAACCAGTTGACGTTCGACACCTGATCCCGCTTGCCCATGCCGTACCGGCCGAGTTCGATCAGGAAGTTGTCGGCACACGCGTGTTGTGCGTAGGTGTGATGGCCGTAGCGCAAGGTGTTCGATTCGCGTGAGCACGCGCCACCGAGGGTGTCGTGCCGCCCCACGTCGTCGGCCACCACCGTGAGCAGCGGATCGTACTCGTTGTCGCGCAGAACACTTCCCGTTGTCAGATAGACGCTCTCCTGCGCCTGGAGGGTCGCCTGAGCACTGTAGGCACGGCTGGTGTCGTCGGCCGCGTAGGCGAGGAAGTCGACTGCCTGGTTCGCGTCGAGGTCGACGATCGACAACACCTCGCCCTTCCGTAAGACGCGGCTCCACGGCGCGCGCGGTGCGACTGTTTCTCGACTGGTCTCGGTGCCGAAAATCGTCATCGGAGTCCCCTACTCGTTCGGTAGTCCACGGTGTTCTCGTATGCGCGACGCGCTTCCGGCGACGCCGACCACTGGGCGTCGGCGGGTCCGGTGGTGCGATCGCGCCACGCGACGATGTCGAGTGCGCTCGACGTGTAGGCGGGGCGAGGGTCCATCGGGTGGGCGGTGTTCGCGATCAGCACGATCACCGGGAGCTCGGTCCGCAGGGTCACGCTCGCGCCCGCACCGGCCGAGCCCAGCCAGCCGGGACGGCCGTCCACGTCCACCCGGATTCCCTGGAACAGCGACAGGCACGGCGGCAGGTCGCGGCGGCCGAGCCCGTTCTTCGCTGCGGCCGCGGCCAGCAGTTCGCGGCCCGCGGGACTCGGCCCCTGCAGTTCGCCGTCGCCGTACCGCTGTTCGTTTCGGGCGCGCGTCGACGTTCCGTAGAGCGTGTCGTGCCGGCCGGAGCCGTCGTGCACGAGCGTCGCCAGCACACGGCCCTGATCGCTCAGCAGGACGTACCCGGTGCCCGGATAGACCTGCCACTGGACCTTCCCGGTGTCGGCGACGTTGAGACGCTCCCACGGCATGTCGGCGTTGTAGAGGACGACCGACGCGCACGCGTCTCCCTCGACGTCGGTGAGCCGGAGCGCGGTGCCCGGCGCGAGCACTCGGTGCGCGTAGCCGCCTCCGGGCACCAGGTCGGCCCACACGACGTCGTCTGCGGGGACGCCCGAGGGGGCGGAGGTCGTGGCCGCCGCGGGGACCGTCGGGGCGGCGAGTCCGGTTGCGGCGCGGGCCAGTTCTTCCTGTGCGCGGGCGTGGGCCCGTGCACCTTCCGTCGTGCTCGTCTCCGCGTGGTCGACGCTCATCGTGTCCTCCCGGCTATTTTCTGTCGGTCAATCGAAAGTGAACCGGCCGGCCGTGTCACGCGCGTCTCGCCGACGTAAAACGTGCGTTAACCGGGCCGACGGGCACCCGCGGCGGCCCGCTCGAGCCGGTCGCACGTACGATCGCCTCGTGGCAGGTCGCGGACGTCCCCGAGCATCCGGTCCGTCCAGCACCGGGCTGACGACGGAGCAGGAGATCCTGCAGGCGGCCGGAAAGCTGTTCTGCACCGAGGGCTACGGCAGCGTCAGTACCTATCGCATCGCACGCGCCGCGCGAATCTCCCAGGCGACGATGTACCACTACTTCGCGGGCAAGCACGAGATTCTGTCGACGCTGCTGCTCGAGACCGTGCAGCCGTCGGTCGCCTTCGCCGAGCATCTCGTGACCAGCGACGCCCCCGCCCCGGCACGACTGTGGGCGCTGTGTGCCTTCGACACCCGACTGCTCGTGTCCGGGCCGGAGAACCTCGGCGCGCTGTACCTGCTGCCCGAGCTGTCCGACGAGCGGTTCGCCGCATTCCACGCGGAGCGGACGCGCCTGCGCGCCGTCTACCGCACGCTCGTGCGCGCGTGCCCCGACGTCGGCGACGCCGTCGCGCAGGATCTCGCCGACCTCGTGTTCGGCCTCGTGGAGAGCGCGATCCTGCGCCGCCGCCAAGACCTCGACGGCGTGGGCGGCACGAGCATCGACGACGGGTTCGCGACGCGCACTGCAGACGCGGCCCTGCGTGTTGTCGGCCTCGGTCCGGCCGCCGGGATGGAAGCCGCGCGAGCCGGTCAGGCACTTGCCGCCGCAGCGCCTTCCTGAGCTCGACTCGCCAATATCGTTGTCACACAGCATGGTTATACGTCGAAGGCGACGTAATGAGCTCTTTACTGCGGCGTAACCACCGCCGTTCACATCGGCGGTAATTTTCTGTCGCATGACAGTTATTCGGGTGGAGCCGACATCTTCGGCGGTGTCCGTCGGCGCCGGATCGCTGGCGGGCATGGAGTTGAACCGCACGCTGCTCGCCGCCGACGGCGAACTCGACGACACGAGCACCGTCACCTGGGTCCAGGGGGCGCAGTGGTACTGCGACGTGCGCCGGCCCGCAGATTTCGTCGCGCCCACCGCCGGATGCCTGGCCGACCTCGACCGCGCCGATCTGCACGCCCTCGCCCGTCAGCAGGGTTTCGCCGGCCGTCTCGTCGACGGGCACGTCGCGGGCACCCGCGGGAGCCATGTCGTGTGGTCCCACGAGGTCGATCTGCACCCCGACACACCAGCCGACGCCGGGGTCCTCGAACTCGCCGGCCCCGACATCGTGCACGAGCGCGGGGTGCACGCCGACTACCTCGAGCACTGGCGGATCGTCGGACGCGGCGAAGCCCGCGAGTGGCAACTCGTCGACCCTCACACCGGCGCCCGGGGCGTGCTGGTCGTCGTCGGGAACCGATTCGGGTGGGCCCGCGGGCGCGCCGACGGATTCCGCGGCGCCCTCACCGACGCGATCGACGCCGCCGTGAGCGACGACGACGCCCGTGCGCTGTTCGACTGCGAGGTGTGCATCGGCACCGTGAGGGGCCCCGCCGGCGCGGCGTGGACGGTCACGATGTCGACTCTGCCGTTCCGTGAAGGCGCGCAACTCGGCCCGCTGCTCGGCGAATCGACGGTGACGGTCACCGATTTCGACCCGAACGGACAGGAAGTCCGCCGTAACTGGGCCGTCTGCGACTCCCAGTCGACCAGGAGCACACCATGACCGACACGTCCGCCGCACACGCCGCGTTCACCGCGGTACCCGTGATCGACGTCTCCCGCCTACGTTCGCCCGACCCACGGGCGCGTGCGACATGCGCCGAGGAACTCGGCCGCGCCGCCCGGGACGTCGGCTTCGCACAGATCGTCGGGCACGGTGTCGCCGACGACACGTTCACCGCGATGTACGACGCCGCACAGCGATTCTTCGCACTTCCCCCCGAACGCAAGATGCACGCCTACATCGGGCGATCCACCAACCACCGCGGCTACGTCCCTCCCGGCGAGGAGGTCTTCGCGGGCGGCACGCCCGACGCGAAGGAAGCGTTCGACCTGTCGATCGACCTGCCCGCCGACGACCCCCGATATCTCGCCGGGAACCCGCTGCTCGGGCCCAACCAGTGGCCCGACCTGCACGGCTTCGCCGAACCGGTCCGCCGCTACTACGACGCGGTCTTCGACCTCGGCAGGCACGTATTGCGCGCCTTCGCGCTCGCGCTCGGCGAACCGGAGGACCTCTTCGACCGCTGGGTCACGACTCCGCCGTCCCAGCTGCGGCTCGTCCACTACCCCTACGACGCTTCCGCACACGATCGGCCGGGCATCGGCGCACACACCGACTACGAGGTGTTCACTGCTGCGGCCGACCGCACCCGGACTCGAGGTGATGAACGGTGCAGGCGAGTGGATCGACGTACCGTTCCGCGACGACGCGCTGGTCCTCAATACCGGTGACCTCCTGGAAATCTGGACCAACGGCGAGTTCGTCGCGACCTCGCACCGCGTCCGCAAGGTTGCCCAGGAGCGGTACTCGTATCCGTTGTTCTTCAATGTCGACTACGACACCACTGTCGCACCGATGGACCGGTTCACGCGCAACGGCGGCGCGCGTTATCCGTCCGTCGTCGCGGGTGAGCACCTGTTCGCGCAGACCGCACAGAGTTTCGACTATCTGCGGCGCCGCGTCGCCGACGGCAGCGTCGCATTGCCATCCGGGGCACGGCCGTTGTACTCGCTCGGCCGTGAGGCCGAACTCGGCGCCCGCTGACGCGCGTCGCTCGCCGGGCTCACCGCCGCGCCCGGCGTTCCCCCCACACCGACCGAACCTCCCCACGCCGACCGAACCTTTGGAGCAACATGATCATCACCGGTGTCGCGGTCTGTATCGCGGTGGTACTCGCCGCCGGCTTCTACTCGACGCGTCGGGTGCGGGGCGAAGCGGGCAACTTCCTGCTCGCCGGGCGCACCCTCGGCGCTCCCATCGTCACCGTCCTGCTCATGTCACAGGTCGTCGACTCGAATGCGACCCTCGGAAGTGCCGACCTGGCAGCAAATTTCGGCTTCTGGGCCGGGGCTGCGATGCCCTTGGGCATCGCGCTCAGTGTGCTGCTGGTCGGCGTGTTCTTCGCACGCAAGTTGCGCGCCACCGAGATCGTCACGCTGCCCGAGTTCTTCGCCCGCCGGTTCGGGCGAGGCACCGAGATCACCGCATCCGTGCTCACCGTCGCGAGCTTCGGCATCCTGCTCGCGGGCAATCTGGTCGCACTCGGCTTCCTGCTCGAATACTTCGTCGGAATCGACTACACGTGGGCCGTGCTCGCGCTCGTCCCGTTCGTCCTCGCCTACACGATGGCCGGTGGGATGTTCGCGAGTGTGTACACGGGCGTCGTGCAGTTCGCGATCCTGGCGGTCGGTATCGTCTCGCTCACCGCGTGGGTCGCGTTCGGCCCCGGCTTCTCGGCGCCGGAGGGTCTCGGCGTGACCGGCCTCGGGCAGTTGACGAGTGCCGCGGAGGGAGCGGCGATCAACTGGGCGACCATCGTCGCACTCGGCCTCGGCAATCTCGTCGCGATCGACCTGATGCAGCGGGTGTTCTCGGCACGCTCTCCGGAAGTCGCTCAGCGCGCGTGCTTTTCCGCAGCCGGCACTATCGTGTTGCTGTGCGTGCCGCTGTCCCTCGTCGCGGTCGCGGCGGTCACCATCGTCGGCGACGACGCGGCGCACGGCCCGATTCTCTACGTCCTGCTCGGCGAGTACGCCCCGACGTGGCTCGGCATCGTCGTGATCTCGGGGCTCGTGATCGCCTCACTCACCACGGTCAGCGGAATTCTGCTGTCCACCGCGACCGTTGCCGTACGCAATGTTCTGCGTGTGGGTGGCGACAATCCCTCGGTGTCCGGGGACGTCATGAAGGCGACGCGGCTCGCGATGCTCCCGATGGCTGCGCTCGGGGCGCTCGTCGCGCTGCGCGTGCCGCAGACCGGGATCCTGCTGACCCTCACCTTCGACCTGTTGCTCGCGAGCATCGTCACGCCGTTCATCCTCGGCTTGTACTGGAAGTGGGGCGACGGCCGCGCGGTGGCCGCGTCCGTCGCGGTGGGGATCACGGTGCGCATCGGGTTCTTCGTGCTGACCCCCACCATCTACGGGGTCGAGAACACCTTGCTGTACATCCCGAACGACCTCGTGAGCGCGAGCGTCGACGGCTGGACGACCTTCGTCGCGGCGCTCGCGTCCCTCCTCGCGTACGTCACCGTAGCCGTCGTGACGAGGCCACGCACCGCGCCGGTGCCGCGCGTGGGTGCGGCCGCCGACACGACCGCACCCACGCCCCCGGTGCACGCGACGGCGGATGCCGTCGGCTGATCACGGTTACTCGACCGCGACCGGCGACAGCTCGTACCTCGGCCACGCATCGAGGTCGGTGAGTAGTTGCCGGTCGTGCGTCGACACCACCACGGCCGCGGCCGTGGCGCCCAGCGCGTCGGTCAACTCGTCGACCAGTGCGGCCGACAGGTGGTTGGTCGGTTCGTCGAGCAGCAGGACGTGCGGCCGCGTCGCGAGGACGAGCGCCAGTTCGAGCCGTCGCTGCTGCCCCATCGACAGCTCGCCGACGCGCTTGGCCGCCTCGGTGTCGCGCACGAGTCCGAGCGACGACAGCGGCACCGCCCGCGATTGCGGCAGGATCCCGGACACGACCGCCTGTGCGACGCGGCGTTCGTAGAGCTCCGCTGCCCGCTCGTCGACGGGCAGCGACGATTCCTGTGCCAGATGCCCGACGCGGGTGCCGGAGCTGCGGTGGACCGTCCCGGAACTCGGCGGGAAGCCCGCGAGTACGTTCAGGAGTGTCGATTTTCCGGCACCGTTCGGCCCCACCACCACGAGCCGCGATCGCCCGGTCACCGACAACGACACCGGAGCGGGAAGCCTTCCGTCGACGGTGATGTCGTGTGCCGTCAGCAGTTCGCTGCCGCGTCGCGTGGGCAACTCGGGAAAGCGCAGCAGCTGCGGCGGCTCCGGCACCGTGACGGCGTGCGCGTCGAGATCCGCCTGGCGACGGTGCACGCTCTGCACGAGACCCGCGGCTCGCGTCGCCCGCTGGTGCTTGCCGGTGCCCTTGTCGGGCCGCCAACCGGTGACCAGCCGGTCCCGCGCCGACTGCAGATCATCCTGCAGCCGAGCATGTTCCGACTGTTGGCGCGCGTACTGCTGTTCCCAGCGTTCACGTTCGGCGCGGCGGCCGTCGAGATACCCGGCGTAGCCGCCGCCGTACACGCGGGGCCGGCCGTCCGACGTCGGATCGAGATCGACGACGGTGTCTGCGACGTCACGCAGCAGCGTGCGATCGTGACTGACGAGCACGACACCCCCTGCCCGCGAACGTAATCGATCGGTCAGAAAATCGAGTCCGCCACGGTCCAGATGATTGGTCGGCTCGTCGAGCAACAGGAAGTCGTGCTCGGCACCGAGCAGGCACGCGAGCCGCACACGGTAACGCTGCCCGACCGACAGCTCACGAAGCGGCCGCGCGCGGTCGGTCTCGGCCCCGAGTGCGTCGAGCGCCTGGTCGACGCGACGCTCGGCGTCCCACGCGTCGAGGGTGGTGGCGGCGTCGAGCGCGCACGCATACCGTTCGTCGGCGTGCGGTTCGCCCTGCGCCAGGGCATCTGCGGCCGAATCGAGTTCGGACAGCGCACGCAGCGCGTCGGCGATCGCATCGCCGACGGCGTCACCGACGGTGCGCCCGTCGTCGGCGGGCATCTCCTGCTCGGCCACACCGAGGGTGCCGAACCGCCGGACCACACCCGCGTCCGGCGTGAGCGAGCCGGCGACGACGTGCAACAACGTCGACTTGCCGCGACCGTTCTCGCCGACGAGCGCGATCCGGGAATGCGGGGTGACCGTGAGGTCGACGTCACGCAGGACGACGGTGGCGCCGCGGGTGACCTCGACGCCGGTGAGGGTGATCTGGGCGCGCGAGCGCGCGGGAAGAGACGTGGACATGGATTTCCTTCGACATGACGGCGGGAAGTGGAAAGCACGAGGCGCCGGCATCGCGGGGTCGTCCCCGGGATCCGGTCGCTCGGTCAGCCGTCAGAGGAAATACAAATGCACGACACCAGGCTACCGATACGCGCTGTGCGCGTCACGTGAGTTCACGCACGCAATCCTCACACCTCGAACCGATAGCCCATCCCTGCCTCGGTGAGCAGATGCGTCGGATTCGCAGGGTCCCGCTCGAGTTTTCGCCGTAGCTGGGCGAGATACACGCGCAGGTAGTGGTTTTCGGACACGTACTGCGACCCCCACACCTCGGTGAGCAGTTCGCGGCGGCCGACGAGTTTGCCGCTGTTGCGGACCAGCATCTCGAGGATGGCCCATTCGGTGGGCGTGAGATGCACGGTGGCTCCATCGCGAGTCACGCGCTTGGCCGCAAGATCGACGGCGAACGTGTCGGTGGCGACGACAGCGTCGACCGGTGCGCGGTCGACGCCCCGTCGCACCGCCGCGCGCACGCGGGCGAGGAACTCGTCCATGCCGAACGGTTTGGTGACGTAGTCGTCGGCGCCGGTGTCGAGTGCGGCCACCTTGTCGGCCGAGTCGGTGCGCGCCGACAGCACGATCACGGGCGCACGATTCCATCCCTGCAGCCCTGCCAAAACCTCGATGCCGTCGATGTCCGGCAATCCGAGGTCGAGGACGATCACGTCGGGGCGTGCTTCCGCAGCAGCGCGCAAGGCGCTTGTCCCGTCGGCCGCCGTCGTCACCTGGTAGCCGCGTGCAGTGAGGTTGATACGTAACGCGCGCAACAGCTGCGGTTCGTCGTCGACGACCAGGATGCGCGTCACGGCTGCTCCTTTCCGGGCACGGCGAGCGTAACCTCCATCGTCGTACCGCCTCCCGCGGTCTGCCGTGTGGCGACGGCGCCACCCATCGCCTCCACGAAACCGCCGACCACGATCAGCCCCAGCCCGGCCCCGGTGGTGTTGTCGCGGTCTCCGGTCGAGAACGCCCGTGTACTTCGAGGCGCGTCCGGATCCATGCCCGGGCCGTGGTCGGCGACAGTGATCGTGACGCGGTCACCGGCGACGGTGGCGGCAGCGATCGTGACGAGGCTGCCCGGCGCGTACTTGAGTGCGTTGTCGACGAGGTTGGCCAGCGCACGCTCGAGCAATCCGCCGTCGGCGAGCACGACGACATCGACATCCGCCACCTTGACGTTGTCCCGCACGAGCCCGCGCAGTCGCGGACCGCCCGCAGAAACGCCCAGGAGCACACGGTGCACGATCTCCTCGACATAGACCGGCCCCAGGGTCGGACTCACGACGCCCGCGGTGATCCTCGAGTAGTCGAGCAGGTTCTCGACGAGCGCGGTGAGCTGGTCCGTCGATTCCTCGACGGTGGCGAGTAGTTCGGTGGTGTCCTCGGGCGAGAACTCCACGTCGGTGCTGCGCAGACTCGACACGGCCGCCTTCGCGGCCGCAAGGGGCGTCCGCAGGTCGTGGCTCACGGCGGACAGCAGCAGCCGCCGCAACCGATCCGTCTCCGCGAGGGCCGACGCAGTCGCGGCGTCGCGCGCGAGGGCCTGCTGCCGGATCAGTGCCACAGCTTGCGCGGCCACGGCATTGAGCACGGTGCGCTCATGCGCGGGGAGCGGCGGCCCCTCCAGCAGCAGCGCGTAGACATCGTCGACGACGCACGACGTGTCCGAAGCCTCCGGTGAGACCGGAGGCTTCGGCCCTGCGTGTGCGACGACCTCGACGGCGCGGCCGTCTCGACGCGCGACCGCGACGGCGCGTTGACCGTAGGTTTCGCGCACGTTCTCGAGCAGTGCCGACACATCGGCCCCGCGCAGCACCGCGCCCGCGAACAGCGTCAGCAACTCCGCCTGTCTGGCGGCGATGCGCACCTCCCGCGCGCGGCGCGCCGCGTCGTCCACGAGTGCCGCAACCGCCACCGCGACGACGAGCAGCACGACGGTCGTGACGAAGTTGGTCGGTTCGGCGATTGTGAGGCTGTACCGAGGGTCTGTGAAGAAAAAGTTGAGCAGCAGTCCGGCAAACAACGCAGCCACCACAGCGGGCCCTATGCCGCCGAACAATGCGACCGCGAGTACGACGACGAAGAACAGCGCGCCCTGACTGTCGGTGTCGAGCACACGATTGGCCAGGGAGATCAAGGCCGCGCCGAGGACAGGCACCAAGAATGCCGCCGACCAGGACAGCGTCCGGTGGTGACGACGACCGAACAGCGCAAGCCGCGGCGCAGACGACGTGTGCTCGTGGGTCACCATATGCACATCGACGCTGCCTGCGCGACGTACGATCGCGGCCGCGACGCCCTCGTCGAACATCCGCGCGACTCGACTGCGTCGGGACGTCCCCACGACGAGCTGCGTCGCGTTAGTCGCGCGCGCAAACTCGAGCAGCGTGTTCGGTACATCGTCGCCTACCACGTTGTGCACACTCGCACCGACCGCGCCCGCGAGTTCGCGAATGCGGGTCATCCGCGCGAGTGGGATTCCGGCGAGCCCGTCACCTCGCACGATGTGCACCACCAGCAGCTCGGCGCTCGACTTCGCCGCGGTGCGGCTCGCACGGCGGATCAGCGTCTCCGTTTCGGCTCCACCGGTGACTGCAACGACTACGCGTTCGCGTGCCTCCCACATGTCGTGGATAGCGTTGTCGTCTCGGTATTTTGCGAGTGCGATGTCGACGTGATCGGCAAGCCACAGCAGTGCGATCTCGCGGAGCGCGGTGAGATTGCCCTGCCGGAAGTAGTTGTTGGTGGCCGCGTCGATCCGTTCGGCCGGGTACACATTGCCGTGCGCGAGGCGGCTCCTCAGCGCTTCGGGTGTCGAGTCGACCAATTGGATCTGTTCGGCCGAACGCACGAACTCGTCGGGCACCGTCTCCTGCTGCAGCACTCCGGTGATCTGCTCGACGACGTCGCCCAGCGACTCGAGGTGCTGGATGTTGAGCGTCGACAGCACGTCGATGCCGGCGTCGAGCAACTCCACGACGTCCTGCCACCGCTTGGCATGCCTGCCGCCGGGCGCATTGGTGTGGGCGAGTTCGTCGACGAGGACGACCTGAGGCCGGCGCGCGAGCACCACATCGAGGTCCATGTCCTCGAGTACCGCCCCACGATGCTCGGCACGCCGCGGCGGCACACGGTCGAGGCCGTCGAGTTGCTCGGCGGTACGTGCCCGCCCGTGCGTGTCGACGACCCCGACCACGACATCGGTGCCCCGATCGAGGCGCCTGCGCGCTTCGCCGAGCATCGCATAGGTCTTTCCCACTCCCGGGGCGGCTCCCAGATAGATCCGCAACCGCCCCCGACGTCCTGCGGGCTCGTTCATTCCCCCATCATCCGTCCGTGTTGCCTCACTGGCATGTAGGAGCGGTCAACCCGAGTGCGACATTCAGTTCCGGCACGTTGACCCGCGCGGCGCCGAGGAATCCGGCGGTGGCACCGTCGGTGTGGCGGTGAACGAGGTCGAGCACATGCTGCTCGGACAGCCCGTTGACCTCGGCGACTCGCGCGACCTGCAACTGCGCGTACTCGGGCGAGATGTGGGGGTCGATACCCGAACCCGAGCCAGTGACGGCATCGGTGGGCACCAACGAGGGGTCGACCTGCTCGCGTGCGGCGACTGCGGCCCTACGCTGGGCGACGAATTTCGCGAGCGTGTCACTGCTCGGGCCGAGGTTGGACGGCAGCGCGGCCGCCGGATCGGACACCGCGAACGCGTCGTCGGCGGCGGCCGCACCGGTCACGCGGGTGTGGAAGTAGGGATCGGGTTGCCCGGCCTCGACCTGCGGGTCGACCCCGATCAGCGAGCTGCCGATCACACACCCGTTGGCATCGGCGAGAGCCGACCCCTCGGACTGCTCGTGGACCGCGCGCCCGGCGAGCCATACGACGGCCGGATACCCGATGCCGAGTACGACGGTCAACGCGGCCAGCACCACGACAGCGGGCCGGAGCTGCGCCAGCAGACCGCGTCGAAGAGTGACGAGAGACATTGGATTCACCCGATTCCCGGAATGAGCCGAACGACGAGATCGATGAGCCAGATCCCGAGGAACGGTGTGACGACACCGCCGAGACCGTAGACGAGCAGGTTCTTGCCGAGCAGTGTGCTCGCGGTGGACGGCTGGAACCGGACGCCGCGCAGCGCAAGCGGGGTGAGGGCGACGATCACGAGAGCGTTGAAGACGACTGCCGACAGGATCGCTGATTGCGGTGTCGCCAAACCCATCACGTTGAGTGCCGACAGCTGCGGGTACACACCGGCAAACAGCGCGGGCAAGATCGCAAAGTACTTCGCGAGGTCGTTCGCGAGCGAGAACGTCGTCAGCGCCCCGCGGGTGACGAGCAACTGTTTGCCGATCTCGACGATGTCGATGAGCTTGGTCGGGTCAGAGTCGAGGTCGACCATGTTGCCGGCCTCCTTCGCGGCCGACGTACCCGTGTTCATCGCGACACCGACGTCGGCCTGCGCGAGCGCGGGGGCGTCGTTTGTGCCGTCCCCGGTCATGGCAACGAGTCGGCCGCCGGCCTGTTCGCGGCGGATCAGTTCGAGCTTGTCCTCAGGGGTGGCCTGGGCCAGCACGTCGTCGACACCGGCCTGCATCGCGATCGCCGCAGCGGTGCGCGGATTGTCGCCGGTCACCATGACCGTCCGGATGCCCATCGCGCGAAGCTGCGAGAACCGCTCGGCGATACCCGGTTTGACGACGTCCGACAGCTCGACGACGCCGAGGACGCGTGCCGCGCTGCCGTCGGATTCTGCGACGAGTAGCGGTGTGCCGCCCGCCTCTGCCACCCGGTCCACGACGGTGAGGATCTCCGTATCGACCACACCGCCGTCCACACTGCTCACCCACGCAGCGACCGCATCGGACGCACCTTTGCGGATGCTGCGGGCATCGGCATCGACACCACTCATCCGCGTGTGCGCGCTGAACGGCACCGTCGCGACCCGCGTCACGCCGAGCGGTGCACTCGCATACCGATCGACGCACAGGGCCGCGATGCTGCGGCCTTCCGGAGTGTCGTCGGCCATGCTGGCCAGGTGCGCCGCGGCAGCGAACTCCGACTCGTCGACCCCCGGTGCCGGGTGCAGCGCCGTCGCACGTCGGTTGCCGAACGTGATAGTGCCGGTCTTGTCCAACAGCAGCGTGTCGATATCGCCCGCCGCCTCGACGGCGCGGCCGGACCGCGCGAGTACATTGCGTTGCACAAGCCGGTCCATACCGGCGATGCCGATCGCCGACAACAACGCCCCGATGGTCGTCGGAATCAGGCACACCAGCAACGCGATCAAGTGCACGGGATGCTGTTCGCTGCCGGAGAACGCACTCATCGGACCAATCGCCACCACGGCGACGACGAAGACGATCGTGAGCGACGCCAGCAGGATATCGAGCGCGATCTCGTTGGGCGTCTTACGCCGCGACGAACCTTCGACAAGTGCGATCATGCGGTCGACGAACGTCGCGCCCGGCGGCGCGGTGATCCGCACGACGATCCGGTCGGATAATACGATCGTGCCACCGGTAACTGCACATCGGTCGCCGCCGGACTCGCGGACGACGGGCGCCGATTCGCCGGTGATCGCCGACTCGTCGACGGTTGCAATGCCCTCGACGACGTCACCGTCGCCCGGAATGGTCTCGCCCGCTTCGACGACTACGAGGTCACCGACCTTCAAGCCCGTCGCGGCAACGCTGCTCTCGCCGACCGAATCTCCGAGCAGACGGGCGGACAAGCCCTGTTTGGCCTGCCGCAGGGTGGCCGCCTGCGCCTTGCCGCGATCCTCGGCGACCGATTCGGCGAGACCCGCAAACAGTACCGTGAACCACAACCACGCACACACCAGCCACGTGAACACGCTTGGATCGACCACCGCATAGACCGTGGTGACCACGGACCCCAGGAGGACCACGAACATCACCGGGTTGCGGGCCACATGGCGGGGATCGAGCTTACGGAACGCGCCTGGCAGCGCCGAGATCAGCTGCCGCGGCCGGAACGAGCTCACCGACACGTGTCGCGTCGGCGCCGCGTTGTCGATGTCGCCGGGGGCGTCGGGGAGGGTGGAGACGACCATGTCACTCCTGTGCTGAAGTTTCTTTGCGAGGGTGCTCATTGCAGGGCCTCCGCGAGCGGGCCGAGCGCGAGCGCGGGGAAGAAAGTGAGTGCGGCGACGAGAACGGCCGTACCGGTCAGCAGACCGCCGAAAGCGACACCGGTCGTGGGCAGCGTCCCGGCCGTCGACGGCACGCGACGCTGCGACGCGAGCGCCCCTGCGAGCGCAAGCACGAACACGATCGGCAGGTAGCGGCCGAAGAGCATGGCCATGCCGAGTGCCGACTGGAACCAGTCGCCAGTGACCGTGAGGCCGCCGAACGCACTGCCGTTGTTGTTGGCGGCGGACGCGAACGCATACAGCACCTCTGTGAAACCGTGGATCGCGGCGGGTGTACCCGGGTCTCCGGTGTTGCCGAGAACGTCCGACGTCGACGACAACACGAAGGTCACCGCCGCACCGACGAGGACGATTACCGGCATCACGAGAACCGACAGCGCGGCAAGAGTGATCTCGCGCCGTCCCATCTTCTTGCCGAGGAACTGTGGTGTGCGGCCTACGAGTAGGCCACCCACGAACACCGCAACGATTGCGAGCATCAAAATGCCGTAGAGGCCGGACCCGACTCCGCCGGGGGCAATCTCGCCGAGCAGCATGTTGAGCAGGACCGCGCCGCCACCGAGAGGGGACATGCTGTCGTGCGCGGAGTTGACCGCGCCGGTGCTGGTACCAGTCGTACTCACCGCGAACAGCACCGAGCCACCGAGACCGAACCGGATCTCCTTGCCCTCCACCATCTCACCCGCGGCGACGGAAGCTATTCCCCTGAGGCCGGATTCAGCCGAATAAGTGATCGCGAGCACCGCCCCGTACAGCAGTGTCATGACTCCGAGGATCGTGAGGCCCTGCTTGCGCGAACCGATCAAGGTTCCGAAGGTGCGCGTGAGGCATACGGGAATGAGCAGGATCGCCAGAATCTGCACAACATTGCTGATCGGTGTCGGGTTCTCGAACGGGTGCGCCGAGTTCGCGGCCAGAATTCCACCACCGTTTGTGCCGAGCAGTTTGATCGCCTCTTGCGACGCAACCGGCGCGAGCGCGTTGGTGACCGACGCACCATCGAGACCCGTCGCGTCGAACCCGTACTTGAAGGACTGCACGACGCCCTGGGACAGGAAGATCAGCGCCACCACGATCGATAGTGGCAGCAGGATTCGGAGACAGCCGCGCGTCAGATCGACCCAGAAATTGCCGATCTCGCCCGACCTGCGCGCACGTACGAAGCCGCGGATGAGCGCGATGGCCACCGCCATGCCCACCGCGGCCGAGACGAAGTTCTGCACCGCGAGGCCGGCAGCCTGGGTGACATGACTCATCGTCGTCTCGGGGACGTACGACTGCCAGTTGGTATTGGTCGCGAACGACACTGCGGTGTTGAACGCGACGGCTGGGCTCACCGACTCCATGCCCCCGGACAGCGGCAGCACGCCCTGAATGCGTTGCAGGGCATAGAGGAACACGACCGAGACGAAGGAGAGCCCCAGCGCACTGGTTGCATAACCGAACCATGTCTGGTCGCGGGTGGCGTCGATGCGCCCCAGCCGGTAGATCAACGATTCGATGCGGAGATCCGGGCTTCGCCGATCCCCATCGGTGGCGTAGACGCGGGCCATGTAGTCGCCGAGCGGAACATAGGCGACGGCGAGGACGCCGACGACCAGGGCCAGTTGCAGCCCCGCCGCGAGAGCCGGGTCGATCACTGTCCGAACCTCTCGGGATCGACCAGCGCGACGACGAGATAGACCACGACCGCCACCGCGAGCGCCACAAGCCCACCGCTCACGATGCCTGCTGCTGTCACTGCTCTCGCCCTCCGCGGACCAGTGCGCCGGCGACCAGCCCGCACAACGCGAATCCACCCACTGTCAACACCGGGTACAGCACCTCGACCACCTCGGTCTCTCCCTCCACGCCGTCCGAGCTCGTGTGTCGAGCCCGTCGTGGAGCCTGCGCGCGAAAAGCAACCGGGGCGAAGATCCTTACGGGATCTTGACGTCCGTCCGCACGGATTCTCACGCTTTCTTGAGGTGCCGGCGTCACACCGACCACAGCTGTGCCGTCGTAGGTGTAGGCGTATGTGTCTTCTCGGCGACAGGAGGAGGATCGTGAAATCACTGATCGTGTGCGTGTCTGTCTCGCACGGCAACACCACGAAGGTCGCGGACGTGATGAGCGAGGTGCTGTCGGCGCCTGTCGTCACGCCGGACGAGATCGATCCAGCCGACGTCGTGGGCTACGACGTCGTCGGATTCGGGTCGGGCATCTTCAACATGTCCTTCCATCCGGAGTTACGCGCGTTTGTCAGCGCGCTGCCATCGCATCAGGCGGGGGCAGCGTTCCTGTTCTCGTCGAGCGGTTTTCCGGAACCGCCGTTCCGCCGCTACACGCGCCCACTTCGGCAGACGCTCAGGCAGAAGGGGTTCGACACGCTCGATCCGTTCTCGTGCCGCGGGTTCGACACCTACCTGCCGTTGAAGCTGGTGGGCGGCGTCCGTAAAGGACGACCCGATGCCGACGACCTACTCGCAGCGCGCACGTACGCCGAACAGGTACGCACGAAGGTCGGAACGGAGTAGGTCAGCCTGTCACCAAGCGCGACAGTTGGGTCAGCGAGTCGAGGCGAAGATCCGCGAGGTGTGCCTCGGGGGCTCTCGAGTGCAGGTAGCCCCACGGGCCCCGTCGGAGCAACGCCGTGCGCATTCCTACCGCGCGTGCAGGCAGCACGTCGTTGTCGAGACGGTCTCCCACGTACAACACGGCCGGCGCGGGGCAGTGTGCAGACACGAGCACACGTTCGAAGAACTCGACCGAGGGCTTGGCGACGCCCCATCGTGTCGACGACGCCAGGAAGTCGGCAGTGAAGCCGAGTGCCAGCAACTGATCCTCCGCGCCTTCGGGCTGGTTTCCCGCGATACCTACGGTCAGCCCGGCGGTTCGGACGGCTGCAAGACATTCGAGCGCGTCGGGGTACAAGTCATCTCGCTCCACGACGACGGTGGTGTCGGGCCGCTCGCAGCCGAGGATGTCCCATATCTGGCGATGGTCCTCGCCCCGCGCAATCAGCGAGCCGAGGACGGCCGTGAGTGTGAAGGGCGTGACACCGGCACGACGGGCAAGCTCCGCCCACAAGCGGGTCTCGTCGACGAGAGTCTCGCCCACGTCGAAGACCACGCAGCGGAGGTCGTCTGGAAGTCGTCCACGCACGCGTGCCAGCGTCGCACATCACCTTGTTCTACGCGAGTAGTGGTGTCGAATTGCGGTGTGCCGGTAGTGGTTCACACGGTCCGAGTGGTGTGGGTGGTGGAGTGAACCACGGCATCTTGTCGTCGTCGTGGATCTCGACTCTCCATTTGCTGTGATGCAGGAATCGATGATGATGCCCGCACAGCAGCACGAGGTTGTCGAGATCGGTGGGTCCACCGTCGATCCACGGCACGATGTGGTGTGCTTCGGTCCACCCGGTCGGGGCACCGCAGCCGGGGAACGCGCAGCCACGATCCCGCACCCGCAGTGCCCGGCGCTGCGACGGTGTGACCAGGCGGGTGGTGCGGCCCATCGCGAGCGGCACACCCGCGTCGTCGACGACGACCGGTGTGACGTCGGAATCACACGCAGTCTTACGGGCAGCCGCGAGGGACAAGGTTCCACCCCACGGCGTCCACGGCACACGCGGCCCGTCCACACCGAGGCCGGAGGCGCCGTCGATGGCAGGCCCCTGGTTCTCCCGCAGGTCCCGCTCCGGGATCACCACCGTCAGGTGCGGCCGTTCGCCGGCCTCGTCACCCGTGAGCCCCGCGCCGAGGAACCGGCGTGCCACCTCCGTCAAAGCATCAGCGCGCCGCTGCGACGGCGGCCGCGGGTCCCGGGTGCCGTCCTCGGCAGGACGTGGCGCCGACAGCTTCGACAACGCCGCCTGCAGCAACTCACCCGACTCGGCATCCAAGTCGCCCCGCAGCAGGTAGCGGCCGTGCAGGGTACGCGAGAGGTCGAACCGATTGAGATCGGCACGTTCGCTGTGCGGTGCCTCGTCGGTCTCGAACGTCGCCTCGAGGGTCGCCTTCACCCGCTGCATCCCGCGGACCGTACCCCGAACTCCCGACGCCAGGAAGAACGCCTCGCGGCACTCCCGCTTCGCTTCGACNCGGTGCCTCGTCGGTCTCGAACGTCGCCTCGAGGGTCGCCTTCACCCGCTGCATCCCGCGGACCGTACCCCGAACTCCCGACGCCAGGAAGAACGCCTCGCGGCACTCCCGCTTCGCTTCGACGAAAGCCTCCGGCTCCTCGACAGCGTTCGGAAAACCACCGGGAAGGTGTTCGAGGAAGTCGCACATGATCTGCGCATGCTTCGCCGACACCTCCACCGAGGCAACCGTTTCTGCGATCTCCGGCTCCTGCACCAACGACCCTGCCAGAGCGACGATCCCCCGCGCCTCACCGATCTCCAACAGGGTGTGCGCCGCCAACCACGCCGCACCATCGCGATACCCGGCCTCGACCGCCACCCGGCGGACCTCGACCTCCCCCATCATCGCGACACGCGTCGCCTGTAATTCGGCGATCGCGCGCGAAACATCGATGACCCCCGCGAGCAACTCGCCGTCACTCAACTGCCACGGCTCACCGCCAGATGCGTCTACTACTGATTCCCCCGGCCCCATGAACGAAGCCTAGTTCGAACACAGTTTCGAAGTCAACGGTTTCCCACAACAATCTTCGAAGCAATGACCGAACGAACCATGCTGCCGCCCAACACAACCCCCGCCGCACGGCAGGGCGGCCGACGTCAGCCCGACTCAGTTGCCCCCACCGGGTGCGAGCTGCCCGGCCGGTACTGCAGGCCCACCCGGCCGCCACTCGAGCGTGCCGTGCTGGAAGTCCTGCGCCCAGCCGCCCTCGATCTCGTGTTCGTTGGCAGTCGGGAAGCCGAATCGACCGCCTTCGGCACCACTGTCGACCCATGCTTGACGGATCTCGCCCCATACCGTGAACGCGGTGGGCCCGGTGTCGGGATGCCAGTAGATGTCGGAGTTGCCCTGGAAGTGGTTGAACCTGCCGATGCCGTCCTGCGCATCGGATTCGTCGGTGGTCGGGTAACCGTGGTTACCGGTCTCCCACCCCTGACGTGCCCATTCGGCGCCGATCGCGCCGCCGATCTCGTGTGCATTGGTGGCGGGCGACCAGTAGATCGACGCGTCGTTGGTGAACGACGTGCGCTTGCCGACACCGTCGGGGTTGGTCAGTTCGTTCGACGTCGGGAGTCCGAGCGCCCCGTCGGGTCCACCGAGTTCGTTGTACTTGTCCAGGATGCGACCGCACACCATGAACCAGCTGTCGAGCTCGGGATTCCAGTAGTCGGCGCATCCCGGTAGTGCCTGCGCCTGCGGATCGCCGCTCGACTGCTTGGGCGGCTGCGGCACGACGTCGTTCGGGCCGTCCGACTCGGGCCGCACCGGCATCGTTTCGCTCGGTTGCCCGGCGTCGTTGCCGGGGTCGGTCGGTTGCGCGAGGGCCGCGCCACCGGAGAGGGCGACCGTAGCGGCGGTGGCGGCACCCACGACGAGTGCCGACCGGACGGCGCGCCGCGAACGAATGCGCCGGGAACGGACGTGACCGGAATCGAGGATGTGTCGCGTGTGCATGAGGAACCCTTCGAGAGTGGTGGTTGGTTGAAAATGCAACCCCCGCATCGCATTTGTCAGGCGCGACGGCGGTACGAGCATGCCGTCACCGTTCGTGCGTGATCCTCGATACGTGTATCGCGCACGGCTGTCACGTGTTACGTGCCGCAAGGACCACACGACGCTCGAATCCTGCTGATACACCACATGACTGGACGACCTGCGACGACGCAGCGCACTTGAACACCCGTCCTGGCGCGCCACAGCGAATGACACTCGTGAAGCCCGGGCCGAGCCGACGGCGGTACGCTTCCCGTCACCAACGGCGGACGGACGAGGTGACAGATGAGCGATCCCGACGAGCGGCTCGACTGGCGCAAGCTCGGCTCGGTCGAGCTGACGCCGATCCTGTCGGCCTCCCTCGACGTGTTCTACGAGTACGGCTATCACGGCACGACGGTCCGTGAGGTCGCGCGCCGGGTGGGTGTCACGGTGCCCGCGCTCTACTACCACCACGACAGCAAGGAAGGCCTGCTGATCGCCCTGCTCGAACTGTCGACGGCGGACGTCCTCGCCCGCGTACGTGCCGCGGACGCCGACGGCGGCGACGACGCGGTGCTGCGGCTCGCGAACGTGATCGAGGCGATCGTGCTGCGCATGACGACGCGGCCGCGCCTCGCCGCGCTGGAAGGCGAGGTGCGCTATCTCAGCGGCGAGAACCGCCGGCGCTACCGCGCGGTGCGCAAGGGCATCGAGGACGTCGTGCTGCAGATCGTGCGCGACGGCTCGGCACGCGGCGTCTTCGACGTCGACGACCCCGCCGAGTCGACGCGCGCGATCCTCGGCATGTGCCAGTCGATCCCCCGCTGGTACCACGCGGAAGGCACGCTGTCGCCGCAACAGGTTGCCGAGCGCTACGTCGCGATCACGATGCGCATCGTCGGGGTCCACGGCGGCTCCGCGACCAGCGCAGAATAGTCGTTAACTTTCCGGGCCATTGACCGATCGCCAGCTGCCGTGCTACTCATCTTAGCGATCGTTAAGTAACCGGCGTCGCATCACGCACCCGGCGCATCACCCATCCAGCTACCCACGGAGGGCACACCCATGGCCGACGAGCCGACCACCGCGTCCGAGCCGGCAGCGCTGTACGAGCGCCGCGGCAACGTCGCTCTCATCACGCTCAACCGCCCCCGCGCCATGAACGCGGTCAACGGCGCGCTGTCGACGGCCGTCGGCACCTACCTCGAGCAGGCCGAGGCCGACGACGAGGTCCGCGTCGTCGTCATCACGGGCTCGGGGCGCGCCTTCTGTGCAGGCGCCGACCTCAAGGCACTCGGCTCGGGGCAGTCGCTCGAGGCCGAGGGCCACCCGGAATGGGGATTCGCCGGCTTCGCCCAGCACTGGGTGAGCAAGCCGACCATCGCAGCAGTCAACGGCTTCGCGCTCGGCGGCGGCACCGAACTGGTCCTCGCCAGTGATCTCGCGATCGTCGACGAGAACGCACAGCTCGGCCTTCCCGAGGTCAAGCGTGGCCTGTTCGCGGCCGCGGGCGGTGTCATCCGTCTGCAGCAGCAAGTGCCGAAGAAGATCGCCCTCGAGATCGCGCTCACCGGCGAGCCGATCAGCGCCGCGCAGGGCAAGGAACTCGGCCTCGTCAACCGCGTCGCGCCCGCGGGCACGGCGCTCGACGTCGCGCTCGAGCTGGCCGAGAAGATCGCCGTCAACGCACCACTGTCGGTGCGCGAGTCGAAGGCCATGATCCACCGCACCGCCCTCGAACCCGACTGGGAGCAGGGTGCGTGGGACGCGAACACGAAGGCTCTTGCACTCGTCTTCGGCAGTGAAGACGCCCAGGAAGGCCCGCGCGCCTTCGCGGAGAAGCGCGAACCCGTCTGGAAGGGACGCTGACCGTCCCTCCGTATCCAGTAGTTCCGAAAGGACTTCAGTCATGACCAATGCAGTCATCGTCGACGCGGTTCGCCTCGCGTCCGGTAAAGGCAAGATGGGCGGCGCGCTGTCGGGTACCCACCCCGTCGAGCTACTCGCCCACGTGCTCCGTTCGATCACCTCGCGCAACGACCTCGACCCCGCACAGGTCGACGACGTCATCGGCGGTTGCGTCGCGCAGGCGGGCGAACAGGCACTGAACATCTCGCGCACCGCGCTGCTGTCGGCCGGATTCCCGGAATCGGTGCCCGCCACCACGATCGACCGTCAGTGCGGATCGAGCCAGCAGGCCGCGCACTTCGCGGCGCAGGGCGTCATCGCCGGTGCCTACGACATCGTGATCGCGTGCGGCGTCGAGTCGATGAGCCGCATCCCGATGGGCACCGCGACCCTCGGCAAGGACACGCACGGCCCGGGCATCCGCTCCCGCTACCCGGAAGGTCTCGTCAACCAGGGCATTTCGGCCGAGCTCATCTCGGCGAAGTGGAAGATCGACCGCGAAACCCTCGACGCGTACTCGGCGCAGTCGCACCAGCGTGCCGCGGCGGCCTTCGAGGCGGGCGCGTTCGCGAACGAGATCGTGCCGATCGACGTCACCGACGCCGACGGCCGCACCGTGTCGCACACGGTCGACGAAACGCTGCGCGCGTCCACCACGGCGGAAGGCCTTGCGGGCCTGAAGCCGTCGTTCCGCACCGACGAGTACGCCGCCCGCTTCCCCGAGGCGAACTGGAACATCACGCCCGGCAACTCGTCGCCACTCACCGACGGCGCGTCCGCGGTGCTCATCATGAGCGAAGAGGCCGCGAACAAGCTGGGGCTGACGCCGCGGGCGCGCTTCCACTCGTTCGCCGTGACCGGCGACGACCCGATCTTCATGCTCACCGCACCGATCCCCGCGACCCGCAAGGTGCTGACGAAGGCCGGCCTGAGCATCGACGACATCGACGCGTACGAGGTCAACGAGGCGTTCGCGCCGGTGCCGCTCGCGTGGGCACAGGAACTCGGCGCCGACCCCGCCAAGCTCAACCCGCTCGGCGGCGCGATCGCCCTCGGGCACGCACTCGGCTCGTCGGGCACGCGTCTGCTCACGACGCTGGTCAATCACCTCGAGAACACCGGCGGCCGTTACGGTCTGCAGACGATGTGCGAGGGCGCGGGCATGGCCAACGCCACCGTCATCGAACGCGTCTGACCACATCGGCCGCCCAGTACACGAAACACCCTGACCCGAAAGGAATCACATGATCGTCAACGACAGCGTCGCCGTCGTCACCGGCGGAGCGTCCGGACTCGGCCTCGCCACCACCAAGGCCCTCCTCGCCGACGGCGCACAGGTCGTCATCATCGACCTGCCGTCGTCCAACGGCGAGGCCGTCGCGAAGGAACTCGGCGACCGAGTGCGCTTCGTCGCCGCCGACGTCACCGACGAAGCCGCCGTGAGCGAAGCCCTCGACGTCGCCGAATCGCTCGGCCCGCTGCGCGTGACCGTCAACTGCGCAGGCATCGGCAACGCGGTCAAGACCGTCAGCAAGAAGGGCGCGTTCCCGCTCGACGGCTTCAAGAAGGTCATCGACGTCAACCTGATCGGCACGTTCAACGTCATTCGCCTTGCAGCGGAGCGCATCGCGAAGACCGAGCCCGTCGACGGCGAGCGCGGCGTGATCGTCAACACCGCGTCGGTCGCGGCGTTCGACGGCCAGATCGGGCAGGCTGCGTACTCGGCGTCCAAGGGCGGCGTCGTCGGCATGACGCTGCCGATCGCGCGTGACCTCGCGTCGCTGCAGATCCGCGTCGTCACCATCGCGCCGGGCCTGTTCAAGACGCCGCTGCTCGGCTCGCTGCCGGAAGAGGCGCAGCAGTCGCTCGGCCAGCAGGTTCCGCACCCGGCACGGCTGGGCGATCCGTCCGAGTACGGCGCGCTCGCTGCCCACATCGTGTCGAACCCGATGCTCAACGGCGAGGTCATCCGTCTCGACGGCGCGATCCGCATGGCACCGCGCTGATCGCCCTCGGCACGTGAGGAGGGGCCGATGACTGCACAGCCGCAGCCCGCCGCGACATGGCGGGACTTCGAGCAGGTGCAGCTCGGCCCCATCCTGTGTCATGCCCTGGATGCTTTCCACGAGAACGGCTTCCACGGCACCACGGTGCGCGATCTTGCGCGCCGCGTCGGCGTCACGGTGCCGGCGCTGTACTACCACCACGAGAACAAGGAAGCGATTCTCGTGGCACTGCTCGAATCGGCGGTCCGCACGCTCATCGACCGCTGCCGCGCCGCCGTCGCCGATGCGGGCGACGACCCGGTGCTCCGCTTCTCGTACTTCTTCGAGGCCGTCGTGCTCAACATGACGCACCGCGCCCGACCGTCCGCGCTCGACTCC
Source organism: Rhodococcus sp. HNM0569 (assembly GCF_012726205.1). Lineage (GTDB taxonomy): Bacteria > Actinomycetota > Actinomycetes > Mycobacteriales > Mycobacteriaceae > Rhodococcus_F. The sequence goes on from NZ_JAASAE010000019.1 coordinate 59,524, forward strand.
GAGGTGCGGCACCTGTCGCCCGAAAACCGCCGCGCGTACGCCGCGACCCGCAAGGAACTCGAACTGATGATGCTCGCGCTCGTCACCGAGGGTGTCGACGCGGGCGTCTTCGTCGTCGACGACGTCCCCGGCACGGTGCGCGCCCTGCTCGGCATGGGGCAGTCGATCGCACGCTGGTTCCAGCCCGACGGACCGCTGACCCCGGACGACGTCGCCGACCGCTACACCGCCATCGCCCTGCGCGTCGTCGGGTGCCCGGCGCCACCCGCACACGCGTGACCTGCTCGAGCAAGGAGAAACCATGCAACGCACGCACTACGATTCCGACCACGAGGACTACCGCGGCACCGTCCGCGAATTTCTCGCCCGCGAGGTCGAGCCGCACTTCCTGCAGTGGGAGGAGGATCGGCTGATCGACCGCGCGTCGTACGTCGCCGCGGGCAAGGTCGGCGTCCTCGGCCTCGGTGTGCCCGAGGAGTTCGGCGGGTCGAGTGTCACCGACTACCGCTTCCGGCAGGTCGTCACGGAGGAGATCGCGCGTGCAGGCGTCACGTCGTACGGCGGCAGCCTCGCACTGCAGGACGACATCGCGATCCCCTACATCGTGCATCTCGGTACCGACGAACAGAAGCAGCGGTGGCTGCCGAAGATGGCGACCGGCGAGCACATCGGCGCGATCGCGATGACCGAGCCGGGCGCGGGCTCCGATCTGCAGGGTGTCAAGACCACCGCGGTGCGCGACGGCGACGAATGGGTCATCAACGGCCAGAAGACGTTCATCACCAACGGCATCCACTCGGACATCGTGATCGTCGTGTGCCGCACCGATCCGAGTGCGGGTTCGAAGGGCTTCTCGCTCATCGTCGTCGAGCGGGACACACCTGGTTTCAGCCGCGGACGCAAACTCCACAAGGTGGGGCTCGCGTCGCAGGACACCGCCGAGCTCGTGTTCGAGGACGCCCGCGTCCCGGCCGGCAATCTGCTCGGCGTCGAGGGCCGCGGCTTCATCCACCTCATGGAGAATCTGCCGCTCGAGCGCATCGGCATCGCGGTCGGTGCGATCAGCGCGGCGCGGGCCGCCTACGAGTGGACGAAGACCTACGCCTTCGAGCGTCAGGCATTCGGCAGGCCGATCGGCGACTTGCAGAACACACGGTTCGCGCTCGCCGAAATGCTCACCGAGATCGAGATCACCGAATCCCACATCGACCGTTGCGTTCTCGCACTCAATGCGGGCGAGCTGACCGCGGTTGACGCGTCGAAGGCGAAGTGGTGGGCCACCGAACTGCAGAAGCGCGTGGTCGACCGTGGCGTGCAGATCCACGGCGGATACGGCTTCATGATGGAGTACCCGATCGGTCGCGCCTACGTGGACACCCGCATCCAGACGATCTACGGCGGCACCACCGAGGTCATGAAGGAGATCATCGGCCGCGACATCGCCGCCGAGTTCAAGTAGCCGGTGGGTTCACGCAGCCGGTGAGCAGGAGGACAATCATGGCGAAGGACAGCATGTTCGATCTGACCGGCACACGGGCGCTCGTGACGGGTGGCTCGGCGGGCATCGGCCTCGGCATGGCGCGCGGCCTCGCGAAGGCCGGCGCCGACGTCGCGCTGTGGGGCCGTAATCCGGATCGGCTCGCCTCGGCCGAGGCGGAGCTCGCGGAACACGGCGGCAAGGTGGTGACACAGTCGGTCGACGTCGCCGACGAGAACGCCGTCGCCGAGGCCGTCGCCGCGACCGCCGACGAGCTCGGCGGCTTCGACACCCTCGTGGTCAACGCGGGCATCGGTGCGGGCGTGGCGAAGTTCGTCGACTCGTCGACGGAAACCTACCGCAAGGTGCTCGCGACCAATCTCGACGGCGCGTACTTCACGCTGCGCGAGGCGGCGAAAGTACTCCTCGCGCAGGGCACCGGCGGATCGGTCATCGTGACGTCGAGCCTCGGCGCGGTGCAGGGCGCGGCCCGCAACCAGGCGTACGCGATGACCAAGGCCGGTGTGCTCGCACTCGCGAACGGTTGCGCGGTGGAATTCGCGCGCGACGGCATCCGGGTCAACAGCGTGCTGCCCGGATGGATCGCGACCGACATGACCGAGGGCCTGCAGAGCTGGGAGTCGTTCACCGACAACGTCATCTCGCGGGTTCCGCTCGGCCGGTGGGGCACGCCGGAGGACTTCGAGGGCATCGCCGTCTACCTGGCGAGCGACGCCTCGCGCTTCCAGACCGGGTCGTCCACCGTGATCGACGGCGGCTACTCGATCTTCTGACCCGCCTCCCCTGTGAGTGTTTTCGGCGTGCCTGGACTCTGTGCTGTCTACGTAGATGTGAGACACGGGTGTCTACGTAGATGT
>NZ_JAASAE010000002.1 GCF_012726205.1 Rhodococcus sp. HNM0569
CGCGACCGACACCTTCGTCGACGGCCTCGGTGACCTGCTCGACGACCGCGACCGCGCGACCCTCGCCGAGTGCGTCGACGTCGCCTACGACTGGGCGCTCGCCCGCGCGTCGCGGTTCGCGCTCGTGCACGGCGACTACCGGCTCGACAATCTGCTGTTCCCGACGGTGAGGGACGCGGCGCCGCCCGACGCCCGACGCGTCGTCGCCGTCGACTGGCAGACGCTCAGCCTCGCGCTGCCCGCACGCGACCTCGCGTACGTCCTCGGCACGGGCCTCGCCGTCGCCGACCGGCGCGCATACGAACAGCAGCTGGTACGCGCGTACCACGATGCGCTGCTGCGCTTCGGCGTCGCCGGATACACCCTCGACGACTGCTGGGACGACTACCGGTTCGCGATGCTGCAGGGCCCGCTCGTGTCGGTCTTCGGGTGCGCGTACGGCACCCGCAGCCCGCGCGGTGACCGCATGTTCGCGGCGATGGTCACGCGGGCGTGTGCCGCGATCCGCGACCTCGGCACACTCGATGCGGTGCGCGGCGAAAGCCCCTGAACAACAACCTGAGGGCGTCGTGACCGCCCCAGCAACTTCAGGCGTCGTGACCGCCCCAGCAACTTCAGCGCGTCGTGACCGCCCCAGCAACCTCAGCGCGTCGTGACCGCCGCAGCAACCTCAGCGCGTCGTGACCGCCGCGACGGCCCGCACGGTGTCGCCGACCATGAACCACGTCGTGAGCGACGAGTCGGTGTGCACGGTGCGCAACACGAGTTCGTCGCTCGAGGTGACGGGGGACAGGTACTCGACGACCGCGCGGTGCGGCACGGTCGCGAGGTGCGCCGACTCGGGTTCGGCGAGGAGTTCCTCGACGGCATGCCAGTACGCGGCGTTGTTGACGTGGTCGAAGGGGTCGATGTCGGTGCGGCGCAGCGGGAAGTGCCGCACCGACGCGTCGGCGGGCGGCGTCTTCGGCAGCCACTGCTTCCACTTGAGCCGGTGCTCGTCGGTGGATCTCGTGAGCCCGGCGAGGAATCCGTCCGACATGCGGGTCGGCATGCCCGTCTCGCCGCTGATGTTGATCCAGAATCCCGAGGTCTCGAGGAGTGCACCCGACTCGCTCGTGATCTGCACGCGCATGTCCGCCCACCTCGTCGAGAACCCGCTGCACCATCGGCGCAATGCGACCCGCTCGGTACCGGTGGTGGGCCGCACGACGTCGATGACGGTGCGCCGCACGATCCAGTAGGGGTGGGTGTCGAGGGCGTCGATCGCCTCGAGGTTGTCGTTTCCGATGTCCTGGAGGTAGCGCGCGACGCCGTCGAAGCGCAGTCGGCTCGACGCGTCGACGTCGCCGGTGCGGATGGGCCACGACGTGTCGAAGTACCGCGCATCCGGAAAGCGAGCCGGGTCGGGCGGCTCGGGAAGTGCGCACGCGAGTGGGTCCGGCGTCGGCGTCGCGAGGTTCGTGGTCACGGCCGTCGATTCTCGCACCTTCGGCGCGGCCCGTCGATCCGTGCACGCTTGTCTACGGAGACACGAATCACTAGAGTCGTAGTAACTGTTACCGAATGTCACACACAGAGTGTGGCCGCCCCTCGGGCGAGCGACGGCTTGTGAGGAACGACCGATGGCTTACGTGATCACCCAGGCGTGCTGCAACGACGCGAGCTGCGTGTCGGCGTGCCCCGTCAACTGCATCCACCCCACGCCCGAAGAGCGTCAGTTCGCGCAGACCGAGATGCTGCACATCGACCCGCAGACGTGCATCGACTGCGGTGCCTGCGTCGACGCGTGCCCGGTCGACGCGATCTTCCCCGAGGACAAACTGTTCGGCTCGCTCGAACGGTACAAGGAGATCAACGCCGAGTACTACGAGACGAACCCGATGCCCGAGACGTGGGCCCCGCTCGTGCCCGAGACGCCGCCGCGCCGCGACCTCGGCACCCTGCGTGTCGCGATCGTCGGCGCCGGTCCCGCCGCCTGCTACGCCGCAGGCGAACTGCTCGAGCGCTCCGACATCGAGGTCGAGATGTTCGAGCGGCTGCCCACGCCCTGGGGCCTCGTGCGTGCGGGCGTCGCACCCGACCATCCGGGCACCAAGGAGGTCACGCGCATGTTCGAGTGGAGTCTCGACCGCGCGAACTTCGCTCTGCACCTCGGCGTCGAGGTCGGCACCCACATCACGCACGACGAACTTCTCGCCAACCACCACGCCGTGATCTACGCCGTCGGCGCCTCCTCCGATCGCCGCCTGAACGTGCCCGGCGAGGATCTGCCCGGTTCGCACGCCGCCACCGAATTCGTCTCGTGGTACAACGGCCACCCCGACTACGCCTCCCGCACGTTCGACCTGAGCGGAAAGCGCGCCGTCATCGTCGGCAACGGCAACGTCGCGCTCGACGTCGCCCGCATCCTGACCATGAACGTCGACGAACTCGCGGCCACCGACATCGCCGACCATGCACTCGACGCGCTGCGCCGCAGCAACATCGAAGAGGTCGTGCTGCTCGGCCGCCGCGGTCCCGCGCAGGCCGCGTACTCGAACCCCGAGTTCCTCGCACTGGGCGATCTCGACGGCGTCGACGTCGTGATCGATCCGGTCGAGCTCGAACTCGACCCGTCGAGCGCGGCGCTCCTCGACGACCCCGCCGTCGCGATGAAGATGCAGCTCGCCCGCGAATACGCTGCACGCCCCCCGCGCCCCGGACACAAGCGCATCGTGTTCCGGTACCTCGCTTCTCCCACCGAGATCACGCCCACCGAGGGCGCCGAACGGGTCGGTGGCGTCGAGATCGTGCACAACGAACTCGTCGACGTGGACGGCGTCGCACGCGCACAGGCCACCGATCGCCACGAACACCTCGACGCGTCGCTCGTGCTGCGGTCGATCGGCTACCGCGGCCGTCCGGTGCCGGGGGTCGCCTTCGACGACGCGAAGGGCGTGCTGCCGAACGAGGGCGGACGCGTCGGCGAGCGGATCTACGCGACCGGCTGGATCAAGCGCGGCCCCAGCGGCGTCATCGGCACGAACAAGGCGTGCGCGAAGGAGACCGTCGGGGCGCTGCTCGACGACTTCGAGTCGGGCTCGCTGCGGCGCACCGTCGGGACCCGCAAGGACGTCGCGAGGCTGCTCCGTCACCGCAGGCCCGAGCAGATCGGCTTCGACGGATGGCGCGCGATCGACGCCGCGGAGGTCTCGCGCGGGCAGGGCAGCGGCCGGCCTCGCGTCAAGTTCACCGACACCTCGGAGATGCTCGCGGTCGCGGGCAAACGCAAGCGGCGGCTCTTCGCACGATGAGCGGCGGTGCGCCGTCTATGCTCGCCGGTATGCGTGCTGCTGTCGTCACCGAACTGTCCGGTCCCTCCGCCACGATCGTGCGTGACGTCGACGAACCCACCGCCGACGGCATGGTGGTGCTCGACGTCAAGGCGAGCGGTGTGTGCTTCCCGGATCTGCTGATGACACACGGCAAGTACCAGATCCGGCCCGAGCCGCCGTTCGTGCCGGGGACGGAGGTGGCCGGTGTCGTGCTGTCGGCACCCGACGGCAGCGGGATCGAGCCGGGTGCACGCGTGCTCGCGTTCGCGGGTCTGGGCGGTTATGCCGAGCGCGTCGCCGTCGCGCCCGAGATGGTGCTGCCGATTCCGGATTCGCTGGGTTTCGCCGAGGCGGCGTCGCTGATCATCAACTACCAGACGATGGAGTTCGCGCTGGCGCGGCGCGCACGCCTCCAGCCCGGCGAGACGGTCGTCGTGCTCGGCGCCGCGGGCGGGATCGGCACCTCGAGCATCCAGCTCGCGAAGGCACACGGCGCGCGGGTGATCGCGGTCGTGCGCCGCGAAGGCGTCGACGACTTCCTGCGTGACCTCGGTGCCGACGAGGTCGTGCGGCTCGCGGACGGCTGGGGTGCGCGGGTGCGTGAGCTGACCGAGGGCGGCGCGCATGTCGTCGTCGACCCGGTCGGCGGCGACACCTTCGACGAAGCCGTGCGTGTGCTCGCGCCCGAGGGCCGGCTCGTCGTGATCGGGTTCGCCGGCGGCGGGATCCCCGAGCTCAAGCTCAACCGGGTGCTCTTCCGCAACATCAGCATCGTCGGTGCCGCGTGGGGCGAGTTCCTTCGCAGTCGTCCCGAGGCGTACCGCGAGGTGCACGAGGCCCTGCTGCGGCACGTCGAGAACGGCCTGGAACCGCTCGTGCGGGCGCGCTACGCGCTCGAGGACGCCCCGCGTGCGCTGGCCGACCTCGAAGCGGGCGAGGTGCTCGGCAAAGCGGTTCTCGTTCAGTAGTGACGTACGACACGTGAAAGTGCCGGGCATTCCGGTCTTTTCGGACGAATATCGGTAGCACGGCTAATTGAAGTCCGAATGAGCTGTGCGAGTGCGCAATTCGTTTGCGCAACGACGGTCGCGGCGGGCATATTCGATGTCGGTGCGGCGTTCTCTGCCGACCTGCCTTGCCGGGTTCTGTCCTGACCCGGCCCGACTCTCGTTCCCTCAGGAGAAGTTCCCCGATGAGTTCGTCGAACACCCCTGGCTCCGCGCCGTCCAGCGACGCACCACCGCCCTCGTCGGGTAGCGCCGGATCCAGTTCCGACAAGCTCGACGCCACGGTCCTGCGGATCGCGTCCGTCGTCGTACTCGGTGCCATCATGTCGATCCTCGACATGACCGTGGTCAACGTCGCGCTGCCGACCTTCCAGCACGAGTTCCAGACCAACTATGCCAATGTCGCGTGGACCATGACGGGCTACACGCTCGCGCTGGCCACCGTCATCCCGCTGACCGGGTGGGCTGCCGATCGGTTCGGCACCAAACGCCTCTACCTCACGGCACTCGTGTTGTTCGTGCTCGGTTCGGTGCTGTGCAGCTTCGCGTGGGACATCACGTCGCTCATCGCGTTCCGTGTCCTGCAAGGCCTCGGTGGCGGCATGCTCATGCCGCTGGGCATGACGATCATGACGCGCGCCGCGGGACCCGAACGTGTCGGCCGTGTCATGGCGGTCCTCGGCATTCCGATGCTGCTCGGGCCTATCGGTGGCCCGATCCTCGGTGGCTGGCTCATCGAGATCGCGTCGTGGCACTGGATCTTCCTGATCAACCTGCCGATCGGCATCGTCGCGCTGATCGCGGCGCTCCTGATCCTGCCGTCCGATTCGCCGTCGCCTTCGGAGTCGTTCGACTTCGTCGGCATGTTGCTGCTCTCGCCCGGCCTCGCGCTGTTCCTGTTCGGCGTGTCCTCGGTGCCGGAAACCGGCACGGTGCTGTCGGCACGCGTTCTCGTCACCGCGATCGCGGGCCTCGTACTGGTGGCGGTGTTCGTGTGGCACGCGTTGCGTGCGTCGCACCCGCTGATCGACCTGCACTTGTTCCGCAACCGCAATCTCACCGTCGCGGTCGTCACGTCCACGCTGTTCGTCATCGCGTTCATGGGCTCGGCGCTGCTGTTCCCCACCTACTTCCTGCAGGTGCGCAGCGAGACCACGCTCGGCGCGGGCCTGCTGCTCGCACCACAGGGCATCGGTGCGATGGTCACGATGCCCATCGCGGGCAGGCTCGTCGACAAGATCGGTCCCGGCAAGATCGTCATGACCGGTGTCGTGATCATCGCCGCGACGATGGCGGTGTTCACACAGGTCGGCCCGCACACGTCGTACGGCATCCTGTTGCCCGCGCTGTTCGTGATGGGGCTCGGCATGGGCTGCACGATGATGCCGATCATGACCGCCGCGTTGCAGACGCTCACCGACCACAACATCGCGCGCGGCTCGACGCTCATGAACATCGTGCAGCAGGTGTCGGCGTCGATCGGTACGGCGCTCATGTCGGTCGTCCTGACGAACCAGCTGCAATCGCGCGAACTCGCAGGTCCCGCGGTGGCGGCGCAGCAGTCGCCCGAGATCGCGCAGCAACTCGGACCCGACGCCGTGTCGGCGGGTCTCGCGCAAGCGGCCGACGCCTTCGGCTCGACCTTCGTGCTCTCGGTCGTGCTGATCGTGGTGACGATCGTTCCCGCGTTCTTCCTGCCACGGCGCCGGCCCGCCACGCCGGTCGGCGACACTGCAGCCCCCGTCGCGATGCACTAGCCGCCGTCTGCGCGGCCCCCGTCACCGGGCGGCCGCGCAGACGCGCCGCGGTCGGTGAGCACCGAACCCACGCCTGCGCACACGACGAGCGCGATCGCGACGAGTGCGCCCGCCGCGAGGGTCTGGCCGAGAACGACGGCGCCTGCGAGCGCGGCCACCGCGGGATCGAGCGCGATCAGGACGGCGAACACCTTCTTGTGCAACACGCGCAGGGCTCGCAGTTCGAGCGAGTAGGGGATCACCGACGACAGCAGGGCCGCGAGCGCACCGAGTGCGAGCACCGTCGGGTCGAGCAGATCGTCGCCGCCCGCCGCGAGCCCGAACGGTGCGGTGAGCACCGCGGCCACCACGCTCGCACCCGCGAGGCCGTCCGAACTCGGCAGTGTCGCCGCGATATTCGAGCCCGCCACGATGTATCCGGCCCACGCCGCGGCCGCGACGAGCGCGCATGCGACGCCGACCCAATCCCATGCGCCGTCCGCGTGGTCGCCGTAGACCCCCAGCAGGCTCACGCCGCCGAGCGCCGCGAGCACCCACACGCCGTCCCACCACCGGCGCGCGAGCGAGGCCGCGAGCACGAGCGGTCCCAGGAACTCGATCGTGACCGCGGTGCCCAACGGCAGTCGCGCGAGAGCCTCGTAGAACGCGCCGTTCATCACCGCGAGCGCGATACCGAGCGCGACGACACCCCGGCGCTGCCGCGTGTTCCAGGCGCGCACGCGCGGCCGGACGAGGACCACGAGGATCAGCGCCGCGATCGACAACCGCAGGAACACCGCGCCGCCCGGGGCCACATGCTCGAACAGGCGGCCCGCGAATCCCGCACCGAACTGCACCGACACGACCCCGCCCAGGACCTGCAGGGTGGGAACCGCCTGCGCGCGTGTCCCTCGGCTGCTCACGAGTGCAGTGTCGCCCACGGCCTGCCTGCGCGCGCGGCGGTTGCGGGAGCCGCTCGTGGATGATGGAAACATGCGCCCGCCTCCCCGAGCCCGCGCCGTGCGCGCGCTCGCCGCCGCGGCCGTTGCCTGTGCGACTGCGCTCGCGGGTTGTTCGTTCGATCCGACACCGCGGCCGCACATTCCGGACGGTGTTCCGCCCGGCCCGGGCGCGCCGACCCCTCTCATCGACCTCGATGCGCCGCTGCGCAGTGCCGACCAACTCGCCGGGTGGGCCGCCGAGCGCAGCGACGAGTTGTCGATCGGCACGACCGCGCTCGAGGCGTACGGGTACGCGGCCGCGGTGCTCGCACGCAGCAGGCCCGGCTGCGGCATCGGATGGACGACCCTTGCCGGAATCGGGAGCGTCGAGAGCAGGCACGGCACCCACGGCGGGTCGTCGGTCGCGCCCGAGGGGCTCGTGTCGCCGCCCATCCGTGGCGTGCCGCTCGACGGCACGCCGGGCGTCGCGGAGATCCCCGACACCGACGGCGGCGCGATGGACGGCGACATCGAGTTCGATCGCGCGATGGGACCGATGCAGTTCATCCCCGAGACGTGGCGACAGTGGGGTGTCGACGCGAACGGCGACGGCATCGCCGACCCGGACAGCATCGACGACGCGACGCTCACCGCGGCTCTGTACCTGTGCGAGCGCGGCGGCGACCTCACGACCGCCGACGGGTGGTACTCGGCCCTCATGGCCTACAACCTGTCCGGCTCGTACCTGCGGCTCGTACGTGACCGCGCGGCCGCGTACTCGGTGGGTGTGGCGCCGTGACGACGGTCGGGTCGCGTCCGGGGTGACAGGGCGCGCCCTCTGCACCGCGGAGAAGGCTCCCGTTAGGCTGTCCCCTGCACGACCGACACCGGTCGTCTGTGCCACCGGGCACGGCCACCACGGCCGGCAATGCGAGGCGCGAACAAGCCGAGGCGTCAGTCCACAAAAGGAGAATCAGCAAGTGGCCATCATTGAGCAGGTCGGAGCGCGCGAGATCCTCGATTCGCGTGGCAACCCCACCGTCGAGGTCGAGGTGCTGCTCGACGACGGAAGCTTCGCGCGCGCGGACGTGCCGTCCGGCGCCTCCACGGGCGAGCACGAGGCGGTCGAACTGCGTGACGGCGGCTCGCGCTACGGCGGCAAGGGCGTCGAGAAGGCCGTCGAGGCCGTGCTCGACGAGATCGCGCCGGCGATCATCGGCCTGGATGCCACCGAGCAGCGCACTGTCGACCAGACTCTCCTCGACACCGACGGCACACCCGACAAGTCCCGTCTCGGCGCCAACGCCCTGCTGGGTGCGTCGCTCGCGGTCGCGAAGGGCGCGGCGGAGTCGTCCGGCCTCGAGCTGTTCCGTTACCTCGGTGGCCCGAACGCACACATCCTGCCGGTCCCGATGATGAACATCCTCAACGGCGGCGCGCACGCCGACACGGGTGTCGACGTCCAGGAGTTCATGGTCGCCCCGATCGGTGCCTCGACGTTCAAGGAGTCGCTGCGCTGGGGTGCCGAGGTCTACCACTCGCTCAAGGCCGTCCTCAAGCAGAAGGGCCTGTCCACCGGCCTCGGCGACGAGGGCGGTTTCGCCCCCGACGTCGCGGGCACCAAGGCCGCGCTCGACGTCATCGGCGAGGCCGTCGAGAAGACCGGCCTGAAGCTCGGCACCGACGTCGCGCTCGCACTCGACGTCGCCGCCACCGAGTTCTACACCGCGGGCTCGGGCTACGCGTTCGAGGGCAAGGTGCGCACCGCCGCCGAGATGGAGGCCTTCTACACCGAGCTGCTCGGCCAGTACCCGCTCGTGTCGATCGAGGATCCGCTGAGCGAGGACGACTGGGACGGCTGGGTCGCGCTCACCGAGCAGATCGGCAACAAGGTCCAGCTCGTCGGCGACGACCTGTTCGTCACCAATCCCGAGCGGCTCGAGGACGGCATCGTCAAGGGTGCCGCCAACGCCCTGCTCGTCAAGGTCAACCAGATCGGCACGCTCACCGAGACGCTCGATGCCGTCGACCTCGCGCACCGCAGCGGGTACCGCACGATGATGAGCCACCGCTCGGGCGAGACCGAGGACACCACGATCGCCGACCTCGCGGTTGCGGTCGGCTCGGGCCAGATCAAGACCGGTGCGCCCGCACGCAGCGAGCGTGTCGCCAAGTACAACCAGCTGCTGCGCATCGAGGAGAACCTCGGCGACGCCGCACGCTATGCGGGAGAGGTCGCCTTCCCGCGCTTCGCGTTCGAGAGCTGATCCGACAGTGAGGTGATTCCCGAGTGGCCACGCGTGGCAGACCCGGTCCGGGACCGGGTGGGCGAGGTGGTGGACGCGACCGTCCCGGTCGGCGTCGCACCGACGCCGACACGAGCACCGGTCGCCGTTCGTCGCGGCCGGCGGACGTGTCTGCTCGGGGTCGCACGGGCAAGTCCGACACCGGCTCGGGCACGGTCCTTCCGGGCCGTGCCCGGCCGCGGCGGGTGGGCGGCGGTCGTGGCCGTGCGCCCATCCCCGAACGCACGATCCTCGGGCTGTCGACGGGGCGTGCGCTGATCCTCGCGGTGGTCGTCCTCGTGCTGGCGCTCACCCTCGCGGTGCCGCTGCGTACCTATCTCACTCAGCGCAGCGACCTCGAGCGCGTCGCCACCGAGCGTGCGCAACTCGAACGTGAGCTCGACGAGTTGCGCAAGCTCGAGGAGAAGTACACCGATCCCGCCTACATCGACACCCAGGCGCGTCAGCGGCTTCGCTTCGTGCGCCCGGGGGAGACGCCGTACCAGGTGCAGTTGCCGGGCGACTATCGCGAACCCGAGCCGGTCGCGGCCGAGGAGAGCCGATCGCCCGGGCCCTGGTATTCGGATCTGTGGCAGTCCGTGGCACGGCCCGACGCGAGCACCGAGCCGCCACCTCCACCACCGATGCCGCTCGAACCTGCGGAACCGGAAGACCGAGAACAAGGAGAACCCACCGGGTGACCGAACCGACCGTGCCCGAGGGCGGCCCGTCCGCCGACGATCTCGAGGTCGTGGCGCGTCAGCTGGGCCGCGAACCGCGAGGCGTCCTCGCGATCGCGTACCGCACGCCCGACGGCGCTCCCGCAGTCGTCAAGACCGCGCCGCGCCTGCCGGACGGCACGCCGTTCCCGACGCTCTACTACCTCACCGACCTGCGGCTCACCGCCGAGGCGAGCAGGCAGGAGTCGGCGGGCGTCATGCGTGAGATGACCGAACGACTCGGCAGCGACGCCGAACTCGCGCGTGCCTACCGTGCGGCGCACGAGTCGTTCCTCGCCGAGCGCGACGCGATCGAGTCGCTCGGCACCGACTTCTCCGGCGGCGGCATGCCCGACCGCGTCAAGTGCCTGCATGTGCTCATCGCGCATTCGCTCGCGAAGGGCCCCGGCGTCAACCCGCTCGGCGACGAAGCGGTCGCGCTCGCGGCACGCGCGGACGGTGGCAAACTGCGCGGCACCGCGATTCCGGCCGACTGGCCCGGTGCGGACGGTGCTGTGAGCGACAGTGCCGACGGGGCGGGGGGAGACGAATGACGAGGGTCGCGGCGATCGACTGCGGAACCAACTCGATCAGGCTGCTCGTCGCCGACCGCACCGACGGCGCACTGAGCGACGTGCGCCGCGAGATGCGGATCGTGCGGCTCGGTCAGGGTGTCGACGCGACCGGCGCGTTCGCACCCGAAGCGATCGAGCGCACCCGGGTCGCGCTCGAAGAGTACGCGGCGATCATCGCGGACACCGGCGCCGGCGCGGTGCGCATGGTCGCGACGTCCGCAACGCGCGACGCGTCGAACCGGGACGAATTCTTCGCGATGACCCGCGACGTGCTGGGGCGCGTGATCCCGGGCGCGGAGGCCGAGGTCATCACCGGCGACGAGGAAGCGCGGCTGTCGTTCGCGGGCGCCGTCGGCGAGCTCGCCGCGTCCGAGGCGCCGTTCGTCGTGGTCGATCTCGGCGGCGGCTCCACCGAGCTGGTCGCAGGCACGAACGACGGCGTCGACGCCGCGTTCTCGGCCGACATCGGATGTGTGCGCGTCACCGAGCGTGCGCTGCCGAGCGACCCGCCGACCGCCGACGAGGTGGATGCGGCTCGCGCGTTCACGCGCGAGCGCCTCGACATCGCCTTCGAACGCGTCCCCACGGAGTCCGTTCGCACGTGGGTGGGCGTGGCCGGCACGTTCACCACCCTCGCGGCGGTGGCCGACGACCTGCCGGAGTACGACCCCGAGCGGGTGCACCTGTCGCGGGTGTCGCTGACACGGCTGCGTCAGGTGTGCGACGACCTCGTCGCGATGCCGCGTGCCGAGCGGGCCGCGCTGGGGCCGATGCACCCGGGGCGGGTCGACGTGATCGGCGGCGGCGCGATCGTCGCGTCGGTGCTGGCCGACGAACTGGAGTCACGCGCGGGCATCACCGAATTGGTGGTCAGCGAGCACGACATCCTCGACGGAATCGCGCTGTCGATCGCGTGAGAGGGGCGCGCCTCGTCAGCGGGGCGCGCAGGCCGGACACAGGTCGACGAGCGAGTCGGTCCACCACCCGTACACGTCGCGCAGCAGCAAGCGGACCACCTCGACCGCACGGTCGGTGGTGCCGACGTGTACGGCGGTGCGGTGCACGTGGCCGCACTTGTTGCAGAATGCGATGACGTCGAGTTCGTCGACGCTCGCGTCCAGCAGGTTTCTCATCCTCACCCCTGCGGTTCCGGTTGTTGTCACAAATCCCCAACCTTGTGCGCCAATTACAGAGTGTTTGCTGGTTACTCGCCAGTTCGATTCAGTGTCGTGCGACGAACGGTCGGTTTCGTGCGACGAGTGGTGGTTTCACCAGGTCTTTGGTGGAACGTTCAACCAGTGTGGCTTCCTGGACGAGCGACCATTCAGCTACCGGATAGGCTGTTCGACGCGGCGCCGGGCGACGGCCCCCATAGCCCAATTGGCAGAGGCAGCGGACTTAAAATCCGCCCAGTGTCGGTTCGAGCCCGACTGGGGGCACAGGCAGAAGACGCGCTACCTGCACCGATAGCGCCCGCGACTGTAGCGGTACCTTGCGGATCCGGCCCAGTGGTCACCGAATGGTCACGCGGAGCCGCGGCGCGGCTCGATCGAGGGACGAGAGCCGCGGTTGCCGCGGCCGCCTGCGCGCCCACACCTTCGAGTAGGTGTGAGTACGTGTCGGAGGTGATCGCGATCGTCGAATGCCCAAGGGTCTTCGACACCACGGCCATCGGCACGCCCGCGGCAAGCATCAGGCTTGCGCGCCCGTGACGTAGATCGTGTAGCCGCACCTTCCTCAGGCCGGCCTCGTTGGTGAGGCGTGCGAACAGATCCGTGACGGCCTGCGGCGACAACGGTGTCCCGTCCTCCCGTGCGAAGACGAGCCCGTGATCGTTGTAGGCCTCGCCCCAGTTCTCTCGCTCATCCTGCTGTCGCAGTTGGTGGGCCAGTAGCGTTCCTGCGGTTGTTCCGTCCAAGTCGACAACCCTGTTTTCGCCTGACGCCGTCTTAGGGGCGCCGAACGCGATTCGGTGATGCTCGGCGCCGCAGTACGGACACTGGATTCCGTGGATGCCGTCGACGATCTGCTGGCGCACGACGATGCGACTGCGCTCGAAGTCGACGTCCTCCCAGCGCAGGCCGCAGGCCTCGCCGCGCCGCAGGCCTGTCATGGCCATGAGTTCGAAGAGTGTGCCGAGTCGGTTGTTCGATGCGTGGTCGAGGAACGTCCCGAGTTCGTGCGCTTCCCACGGGTGGACCTGCGGCCGTACTGCGCGAGGGAGCTCGAGGTTCTCGGCGGGGTTTACCGAAATGAGGTGCTTCCGCTTCGCCGAGGTCAGGGCGCTACGCAGCGTCGCGTGCACACGGCGAATTGTGGAAGGCGACAGGTGGTTGCGCTGACCGATGTCTCGAAGCATGCGTTCGATCTGTTGCGGGCGGAGGTCGCCGAGCCTGGTTCGACCGAGGTGCGGATTGATGTAGTGGTCGATGTGCTGCCGGTAGGACTTGAGGGTGGTGGGCCGTGTCCCGGTGTTCTCTTTCGCTTCGAGCCACGTCGCGAGGTAGGCGGCGACTGTCTGGCGTTCATCGTGCGCGACCTGGCCGGTGCCGACCTCGTGGAGGAACGTCGTCAGTGCCGCCTCGGCTTCGTCGCTGGTTCGGAAGCCTGAGCGGCGAACCTGCCGGCGCTTTCCCGTCGCTGGATCTGCGCCCATGTCAGCGACGAAAACCCAAGATCCGTGCGGCTTTCGGCAGGTCTTTCGCCGCCCCTTAGCGTCGCGTTCGACCGGGCACTTGCATCTCTTGAGAACTGAGCCTTTCATTCCATCGTTCCTTCTCTTCGGTGGGTACTCAGTCAGTACGGCTCGTCTGAGTCGTCATCCAGGGGTGATCTGTTGATGGCAGGACTTACCACGTAGGGCACGGTGATTCCCTTCTCCCGGAGATGGGCGCGCACACCACGGATCTGTGCCTGTAGGTGATCGAGGCGTTCTTCGATGCGCTCGACTTCGGGAGAGGTGGCACCTCCTGCCCGTTCCCAGGCTCGATCGGCGAGTTGCTGGTCTTCGCGGTAGTTGGACGCGAGCCGATCGTGCAGACGAAGGAGCTCGAGTGCTTGTGCGTTCGCCTCGAAGTGCGCGTATGCCTCCGGTTCGATGCCTTCCATGACGACCCCGTCGATCAGCCTGTAGTCCATGAGGGGCTCCTCACCGGTGAACCACTTCAGTGCATTCCATGCGGTGGCCTCGACCTGCGGGGTCACTTCGACGACCTTCTGCGCGAGGTTCGGGTATAGCAGGCTCACAGGCGGCACCTCCAACGCTTTGGCGAGCACTATCAGCTCGGCGAGACCTAGTAGGCCACCACGTTTGCCGCGCTCGAGGTCGGAGAGTCGTGAGCGACTGATCGGGTAGCCGAGTTCAGCCGTTCGGTCAGCGACCCACTGCACCGTCCGCTCGCCTCTCAGGCGCTGCACTTCCGCGGCTACCCGAGAGGTGGTCTCGCGTGCCCAATCTCCATTCGTCATTTAACGAACTGTAGCGGATTGTCGCGTAATACTCCACAGTGCTGTATTGTACTCGTTGAACAGCGAGCGACTGGCTCACTGTTCGTCAAACTACGAATGGAGTGGTTATGGCAACCGGGGGCAGTTCCTCGACAACGATCGATGACCTCAGGGCCGCTGGCCCGACGGTCGCACTCTGGCCGACAGCCGGCCGCGCACTCGGAATCAGTCGCACGACTGCGTACAAGCTCGCCCGTGCGGGCGACTTCCCAGTGAAGATCCTCCGGTTCGGAACGACCTACCGGGTCGTCACCGCGGACCTCCTGGACGCCCTCGGTGAAGGACGGCGCCGGGTACCAGCCGCGTGACCAGGAAAGCTGATCCGCCGCAGACAAGACGAAACCCCCGCCAAATCCAGACCGTTGCAGCGATCCGGGGCGAGGGCTCCACCTCAAACATTCGATCCACCCCACTCGACATGGAGGAGAAGATCCAATGACCACGCTACAGCACGCTACTGACACCACCCCTACCAACCGTCGATCGGCAGGCTGCACGACGCGCATCTTCACCGGCGTCCTCCACCCCGCCGACATCGACCAGTACACCCACTTCGCCACCATCCGAACAGCTGACTCCGGCGACTGGGAAGTCGAAGCGCAGGTCTACCACCACGGAACAGGCAGCCACATCGAGCGGTACGCCAACATCGGCGCCACGAGCGTCGAGTTCGACCAGCTCGAATCCCTCATCGACGCCCTCACCCGCTGCCGCGACCTTCTCCGTGCAGACGCTCAGGCCAAGGAGCTCCGGCGTGACGTGATCCGCATCGACACCGAAGTGGAGATCCGGGAGCGGCTGCAATGACACACCGGCAGAACGACTGTCGCGATTCAGGCGGTGTGAGACGTCCGGAGTTACCTGGTGCAACAGGGCCGAGACGCGAGACCTGGACGGGCGGGCACCGACCACAACCGGACATGATCGAGGGGGCCTGCCATAGTGACTGACTCGATGCGTTTCGACTGGCGTCGCATGGTGAACCGGGACCCCGGCCTCACCGACGCCAGCCGTCGCGTCCTCTTCGAGTTGGAGTCGTACGCCAACCCAGACGGCACCAAAGCGCACCCGAGCGTCCTCGGAATTGCACTCAACCTCCGAACCTCCACCGGCTCGCACGGACACGTCTCGGAGAAGACCGTCCGGACGGCCCTCCGCGACGGTGTCGGCCGCGGATACATCGAACTCACGCACAAGGCGCGACGTGTCCCGAGCGGGGGTCTCGCAGACGAGTACAGGCTCACCCTGCCCGACACCGCGTACACGCTGGGGTGGGGAGTCCTCGACTGTGTCTGTGCCGTCGCACGCGAGGAACAACGTACGAAACGCCTGATCCAGCAGCAAAACCAGGGTTCACCGGTAACAGCTGCTACCGGTGAACCCGGTTCGGCGGTAACAGCTATTACCGGTGAACCGACGGTTTCACCGGTAATCAGCGACCACTTCACCGGTAATCCGGCTCAGTTTCACCGGCAACAGCTATTACCGAACACCAGATCCTTTCCACCAGTTCTGGAACACCAGAAAGCCGGATCTCTCGTTGGCATACCGGACGCGGGCGCAAGCGCCACCGCGCCCGAAGGCGAGCAAACCGACCTCGAATGGCTCAGCACTGCCGTAGCCGGACTCGACGCTGCCGAACTCGCCACCGCAACCGAACAACTGGCGACAGGCAACAGCCGCTACGCCGTCGCCGCACACATCCGCACAGGCCGCAAAAGGAGAGCCTGATGACCCCAGACACCCACAGGAGCAACCCATGCCCGACAGATACGGAGACCCCGAACCCTCCAACGAACCACCCAGCATCCACGACCCTCGCTGCAACCGAGGCTGGCTCGGCGAAGACTACGACGGACGCCGAATCCCATGCCTCACATGCAAACCCCACCTCACCCACAGAGCTCCATGACCCACAACGACCGGCCAGCCCCATCACCCAGCACCTCGAGCCTGCACGCAAGCTCATCGAGCACCTCGCCGCAGGCCGGCACCGCGAATTCGCGACCACATACAAGGCCATCCACCCCGGCGACATACCACGAGTCCTCCTCGCCACCCTCGCCATCGCAGCCACAACCGAAATCCTGGCGGCCGAACCGCAATGTTCCTCGCGCACGAGCGAGGGAGGTGAGGGTCGATGACGGCCCGGAAGATCACGGAAGAGATGGGGGCGAGGATCCGTGAGGGACACGCGGCGGGTGACTCACTGAACTCGATCGCTCGGGCACTCGGGGTGAATCCGGCCGCGGTCAGTCGATGGTCCAAGAAGGAAGGAATCGTGTGGACCGGTGTTCCCTATGCGGCGACGGTCGTGAAGAACCGTATCGCATACAGCCGCACGCGGATCGCGGAGGCCGCGTTGGCCGACGCGTTAGCGATCAGAGAACGGTTGTGGGAGCGGCACACGATCGTCGTGAGTACGGCTGCGGGGCCACAGCGTGTGGTGCTGGACCTTCCAGATGCGAAGGCGACGGCTGAGTACGCCGCCGCCATCGAGAGGCTGATCAAGACCCACCAGCACCTGGCCAGCTACATCGACATGACGAGCTCAGAGGCTTCCAAGAGCGTGCTCAGCCAGATGCACGAGGCGCTGATGCGACTCGCGGCGGAGTCGGACTACGAAGACGAGCTTGGGCCACCCACACCTGCTGATGACGAGCTCGAGTCGGAGGCGGTGGAGGCAAGGCGCGGTCTGGACGAGGCGCCACACGATGAGGTGACCACGCTGTGACCACATATCAATTCACCTGCGGCTCTGGGGCATCCATCGGATTCTCTATCCGCACTGAACGTCCGGGAGGACAACATGTCTGAAGATGCAGCACGAGTGCAGGCCGTCGTTGACGCGATCTGCAACGACGACACCGAACACGCCCGCTCGATTCTGAACCGGTTCGAGCGTGACGAACTGCTCGAGATGACGCTCGCGGCCTGTCGGGTGTTCGCCGCCTCGGCGGCGATCACTCACCCGGAGCACATCGTTCGGACCGACGCGAAGACGCGCCTCAGTGAGTGCGAATGGTTCATCAACACGGCGAAGACGTTCAAGCCGTCTGCTGCGTCGTTCCGTGAGCTCACGAAGGACGCGGAAATGAGGGCCCGCCTCCTGAGGAAACGGGTCGCGGATCCACTGAAAAGGGGTATGTAGATGAGTCTGGATGTTGGCGAACTGGTTGCTCGGCTCACGATGGACGACGCCCGCTTCGTCCAGTCCACGAAGGACGACGAGAAGCGGCTCAAGGGGCTCGGCGACACCGCCCGCACCGAGTCGCAGCGCATCGAGAAGGCCCTCGTCGACGCGACGAAGGGCACCGACCGTCTCGGTACCGGCGCGCAGCAGGCGACGCGTGACCTGTCGAAGATGGGCACCGGGTCGGCGCAGGACATCGGCCGGATCGAGGTCGGTGCACGGCAGGCCGCGACCGGTGTCGACAAGATCGGTACCGCGGCGCAGCAGGCGGCCCGCGAGGTCGGGCAGCTCGACAAGTCCCTCGGCGACGCCGGCAACGGTGCCGGGGCGGCGGGGAAGAAGTCGGGCGGCAACTTCCTGTCCGGGTTCTCCGACGCGGTCGGCAGCCTGTCGTCGAAGACCGGCCCGATCGCGGGCAGCATCCTCGGTATCGCCGCCCTCGGCCTGGCAGCAGGAACGTTGCTCGCGAAGGCCGTCCAGGACGGAATGGCCCAGGAACTGTCACGTGACATTTTCCAGGCGCAGACCGGCGTCACCGAAGCGCAGGCAGAGAAGTTCGCGAGGGCTGCCGGCGAGGCGTACGCCAATGTGTTCGGCGAGTCGGTGCAGGAGAACCTCGACAACGTGCAGCTCGCGTTGAACTACAAGTTCATCGACGCCGGGTCGACGCAACTCGAGGCGCAGAAGGTCATCGAAACCCTCGACGGAGTGTCGTCGATCGTGCGCACGACCGCGGACGACTCTGCCCGCGCTATCGGTGGTCTCATCAACTCGGGCCTGGTCGACAACTTCGACGAGGCAGCCGATCTGATCGTCAAAGCCACCGCTCTGGGATTGAATCGCCAGGGCGACCTGATCGACTCCATCTCGGAGTACTCGGCGGGCTGGGCGAACACGGGCCTGTCGGCGCAGACGACGATGGCGCTCATTGCGCAGTCCCTCGACCTCGGCGTCGACAACACCGACCGGGCTGCCGACGCGATCCGCGAGTTCGGGCGCCGCGTCACCGAAGAGGGCGACACGATCATCGAGGCGATCGACGGTATCGGGCTCAACGGCCGCGAGATGTACGACGCGTTCAAGCGTGGAGGCGACGACGCCGAGTCGGCGTTCGATCAGGTCTTCGACGCGATCCGGGCGATCGAGGACCCGGTGAAGCGGAACCAGGTCGCGATGGACCTCCTCGGCGACACCGCGGGCGACTTCATCGGCGCGTTCGCGCAATGGGACCCCTCGGCAGCCAAGCAGAAGTTCGGGGAAGTCGAGGGCGCGGCGAAGCGGGCGATCGACGTGATGGGCGGCAACGCCGCGACCTCGGTCGAGGGTGCGGTCCGCTCCATCCAGACCGCGGCAGACGGGCTGAAAGCGGCTCTCGCCGAAGCGTTCGGCCCCCACATCCAGGAGTTCGCGGACACGATCTCGAACAACCGTGCCGGGGTCATCCAGTTCTTCATCGACATCGGCAACGGCGCATTCGAGGCAGCGAAGGCCGTCCTCGGGTTCGCTTCCGACTCGATGCGGGTCCTCGCTGAGTTCGCGCAGGCAGGCACCGACATGTCCGCGTCGTTCCTGCGGTCGCTCGCCGAGATGGCCGAAGGGATCGACTCGTGGACACCGGTACTCAAGTTCCTCGGCCTCGTGCCGATCGACTTCGACTCGGGTGACCTCGGGGAGAAGCTGAACGGGATGGCGGACGCCGCGGAGAAGACCGGCGACCGGATCGCCGACAACCTCGGCAAGGGCGCGGACCTCATCGACAACAAGCTGATCCCCGGGGTTGATGCTGCGCAGGAGCGGTTCAACCAGTTCGCCGGTGACCAGAAACTCTCGGCCGCGTTCAACGACGAGATCCAGAAGGTGAACACCGCGATCGCGTCGGTCGGTGTGACCGCGGACGGCACCGCCATGTCCCTCGCGGACTGGCGTGCCGGAATGGCTGTGCCGCCGGACCTCGACGGGCAGTTGCGGGGTCTGGCCGACGCGTTCCTCGAGCAGAACCGCACCGGCCTCGAAGCCGGGGCGACTGTCGAAGAGCTCACGAAGCAGTACTACGGCAACCGTGACGCCCTCATCCAGCAACTGCGGGCGGCGGGCATGTCGAACCAGGCGGCGGTCGCGCTGGTCGACTCGTACGGTCTCGTGCCGGACCTCGTCGCGACGCAGATCGCGCAACCGGGGATGCCGGAAGCGCAGTACTCCCTCGACGTCCTCAAGGGCAAGGTCATCGACGTCCCGGACTCGAAGACGATCCTCACGCACGCGCTCACGCAGGACGCCGAGGATCGGCTCACCGCGTTGGGGCTGCACGTCGAACACCTCCCGGACGGGACGGTGAAGGTGACCGCGAACACCGACGAGGGCGAACAGATCATCGCCGAGTGGCTGCGCCGGGACCGGTCGATGCGGGTACGCGTCGACTACTGGACCGGGGCGGGCGCATCACCGGGGGAGGCCAGCAACATTCAGGGCCCGGTGCCGGTCGTGCCCAACGCGCTCGGCAACGTCCGCGACCCCGGCCAGGCTGAGATCGCGCACTCCACGATCAACCAGTGGGCCGAGGACGGCCCAGAGGCGTTCATCCCGCTCTCTCCCGGCCGCAAGCGTGCACGCTCCACGTCGATCTTGAACGAGGTGGCACGCCGGTTCGGGTTCGGTCTGGTGAAGATGGCCGACGGCGGCATCACGGACCCGGACACGCTCGACGCGAAGGCCCGCGGCATCGAGGGCGCGACGTACGTGTTCGGTGGATGGGGCGACGGCTGGAACACCGACTGCACCGGTGCCGCGTCGCGGCTCGCGAACATGGCGGTGTACGGCGACCCGGACACCGGTGGCCGCTTCGCCACCGGCAACGCCGGGGTGGCGCTCACCGCCCGCGGCTTCAAGCAGGGGTATCAGGCTGGTGCACTCAACATCGGGTGGCTCGACGACCCGGGCGGACCGGGCGGCGGGCACGCGGCGTCGACACTGCCGAACGGCGTGAACATCGAGATGGGTGGGGCCCGCGGCAACGGCCAGTACGGCGGGCAGGCCGCGGGTGCACGGGCATTCCCCAACATCATGCACCTGCCGATGGTGCCGTCCCTCGACCAGCTCGTCGGGTCGGGGAACCTCGGGTCGACGGGCTACGAGTACGACCTCGGGACACCGGGCAGCGGCGGCACCGGGCGACTGTCGACCGGGTACACCGGCGACGGGCAGCTCGCGCTGTCGACGGACGGGCAACGTGTGTTCGTCACGAACTGGCCGGCATCGTTCGGCGCGGACGGCGGCACCCCGATCTACTCCGCGGCGCTGCGTGTCATGGCGAACGGCGGCATCGAGAACGGGCAGGCCGGTATCGCACCCGCGGGGGCGAACCTGTACAAGTTCGCCGAGCAGGAGACCGGGGGAGAGGCGTGGATCCCGCTCGCCACATCGAAGCGGGGCCGGTCGCTCGCGATCACCGAGACCGTCGCCCGTCGGTTCGGGTACCGGCTGACACCGATGGAGAACGGCGGGTTCGGCGGCTACACCGGTGCCAGCGCACCGGCAGCGCTCGACATTCCGCTGTCGATCCAGGGGTTGGCGGGGCTCACCGGCAGCCAGCGGCGGGCGTACATGCAGCGGCTCACCGCGCTCGGTGTCGGCGGCGCGTTCGCCATCGCGTCCGGCTTCGACGAAAACGGTGTGTTCACGGGCCAGTTCGATACCGGCGCGAACTCGCACGCCGCGCTCGAGAAGGGCTTCGAGGCTGTCGTGCCGCTGCTCGAGGAGATCGCGAACGCGGCAGTGAAGGGCACCTTGCTGCACGTACAGGTGGACGTCGACCGCGACAGCAACAGCGCATCGGTCGAGATCATGAAACGCGGACTCTGAACCGCAACAACACAACACACCAGGAGAACCCTCATGCCCCACTACGTGAATCACCTCGTCGACGGACACCCCGCCTACGGCTGCCATTACGACGAACAGACCGGAGACTTCGTCATGAGCGGAGGCTCGCGCCTCAGTCCCGAAGGCATCTACACCGACCCCTACGGCACACGAACCTACGGCGCTCGCCGACTCCGGGTCCGCAAGTCCGACCTCGGCCTCATTTCGGCCATCCCTAAACGGGACGCGTACGACACGCGACCGAACCCGCCTCTCGTCCCGACCGACGCCGGGTGGCCGACACCCCCGGAAGGCTTCGGCTGGCCCAACCTCGACAACCCCAGCTGGGACGACTGACCAACCACAACCGCACACCCTCCCACCAGGAGCAGAACTTCAAATGACTACCTTCCGACAGATCCAGCAGCGCGCCAACGAACTTCAGGCCGAACGCGAACGCCTCGTCAAGATCCGCCGCGACGCCGCAAACAACGACCGCATGATGACCGCCAGCGAACGCGCCGAGTACGTCGAGGAATGGCGCAAGAGCATCGCCAAGCAGCTCGAACCGCAGTTCGCCGCACTGCGCGAGGAGGCACGCGGCCTCGCCGCCTCCACGAAGCGGCGAGCAGCGAACGCACGCCCCAAGCTCGACCCGTCCTCGGCGGCCGACCTCGTGCGCACCGAACATGCATGGCGCAACTCTGTGCTTCCACAGCTCGAGAGGGGCACACCGCTGGCAGACGCGCTGCGCAATGCCGATGCCGACGCTGTACTCGGCGCCGAGCGGTTCGCCGAATCGTGGCTTCGTGCCAACCAGACACGGCCCGCAGGTCTCGGCGATGTTGCGTACGGGGAAGACGGTCGTTGGCGGCGGCCCAGTGATGCCGACGGCCATGCCGAGATGGTCGCCGCGGCCATCGCGGGCCGGTTCGCCGACCTCACCGCCGACCCCGACGATGCTGCCGCCCTCAGGGCGAGCGTCACTGTCGACTCGGTCATCACGCCGGCAATCGACGCGTACATCAGTGAGGCTGAGTCTCGCCCTCGTGTGAGCCTCGATACCTCGATCGGTACGCACTACGCCCTCGGAGCGGCCGACGGAAACGCAGAAGGCGACGCTGCCTGATAGACCACGCACAGAGCGGCCCCACCCATGAATCCGGGTGGGGCCGCTCTGTGTTGTCAGGATGGTTCAGTGGTGACCACTCTGTGACCGAATCCGGTGCGACCTGCGGTGTTGCACGCAGCAACGGACACTAGATCCGCAAGATTCCGTCGACGTTACTTGGCGAAGCACCGATACCCCGGATGCTTCGAGGCGGTGCGCGCCGGAACCAGTCAGGGAGATTGTGTGCGACTGTCGGGGATAGTTCACGCGCAGGTGAGCGCTCGCTCACGTACGCTTCGCGCTGTTGTCTGCAATCGCGTCGAGCGCTTTAGCAATCTGCTTCAACCTGCCTTCAGGCGAGGTAGACGAGGTGGCGGAGGTCCCTTGCTTGAGCACGCGCATGTCGAGCACGAAATCCTCGCGATAGTGATCTCGCCTTCCGAACCAACCCCTGTCATTGGACTTGGTAGAGATCGATGCGGTGACCTGCTCCGGGAAACCCGGCTCTGTGTGTGGCCAGATGTTGTTGAGTTCAGCGCCGGGCATCAATGTTGGGATCGGATCGCTGTATCGGCGAACGATGAACGACAGCATGTTGTTCGCATCGCCAAGGGGCGGCTCGAAGGTGACACAGACATCTCGGGCAACCGAGGGCCCATAGTTGCGGACTACGAGCTCGGCCATCCCGTTGGCGTACGGAACGGGTCGCAACTCTGCTCCCACCATTGGCCGCGACCGGCTCTGGCTGTCTCTTCGAGCTCGTCTGAATGTCTGGATGGCGGCGCCAGCTGCAAGTACCGCGGCGCCTGAGGCCACACGGGAAGCAGTGAACCATCCCCACAGGTCGCCGATCAGGTCGCCAGCTTGCTGCAAGCTCACGGTGTGCCCTCCCACCTGCTGGGCGCGGCTAGTACGCCCACGTCCAACCGATCCTCGATGTGCCGGCGCGAAGCTCGGATACCAATGTGCCCGTGGGGTTCCGGCTGTCGAACGCAAGAGTGAACTGGTAGCGCGAGGCGGAGTTCATCGCGTCCGGGTAATCCACACTCGCGCAACCATAGCTGTGGGGTGTCGTGATCGCGGTCTCCGTCACGCCGTCGGGCCCGACGATTGACCAGGCATTCCCCTTGAACGGAGACAGGAGATTGGGGAACTGGGAAGGCTCGTAGTCAGGGCCAGTGACGAGCTCGACATCGGCGAGGATCGTGTGGCCGTTCTTGTTGGCGCTCACAGAATCGTTCGGGCACCCCGTGTCGACGCGGATGTCGCGCACAGTCCACGTTGCCACGTCGATGCTGCTGTCCTTCAGGCCGACGTACTGACCGAGTACTGCCGGCTTGTTCGTCATCGTTGCGGCTGCTCTCGTCGTGGGCCTGGTAGTGGGTGCCGCGCTCGGAGCAGACGTAGCGGAGGCTTGGGGTGCGCTGTCGGCGGAGGACGAGCAGCCAAGGAAGAGGGGCGAAGCCAGCGCAATCGCACACGCGAACGCCACACGTTTTGTCATGGCGAATAAGTACCAGATGTTGCCGACACAAGCGAGATTCGGCGAAGGAAGCGGCTGGGGTTTGTCAGAGTCGGTCGGGGAACGCGGGCGCGAGCTTCTGCGCGTAGCCGGTCGCCCACGTGCAGGCGTCCTGCACCGTGGCCGGGATCGTGACGGGGTCGAACGTGTCGGCGCTGTACCCGACTTGCACCGTGATGACGCCGGGGTCGATCTCGACGACCACGACGCACGAGCGTGCCTGGGGCGAATCGGTCGAGATCATGCGGTGCCCGTCGAGTGTCGTCTCGTCGATCTTCGTGCCGAGGTTGAGCGCGTCGTCGACGGTCATCGCGTTCGACGCGACGACGGCGCCGGGCCCGTGTCCGTCGGCCGCGTCGTAGATGCAGCCGTACGACTGCGGGCTCGTCGACCGGTCGATGCGGGCGTCGGCGTCGTCCGGTGGTTTCGCGAGACCGGCCTGCGCGAGCACGTCGGCCGGGATCGCGTCGCACGGCTGCCAACTCACGGGCTCCTGCGTCGGCGTCGCGGACTGATCCGGCTCGTCGTTCGACGAGCAGCCGACGAGCACGACCGCTGCCGCGCACGCGAGGCCGACCGCCCGCCTCACAGCTGACCGCCGAATGCGGCAGCGTTCGCGGCGTCCTGTTCCTCGTACTTCTTCAATGCCTCCCGCAGCGCGTCGCCGAAGTTCCGGGCCCACGCCGCGTGCGACTCGAGGTATTCGACGGCCGACGACCCTTTCGGGATGTTGCCGCCGCCGATGGCCTTGTCCTGGAACTTGCGCACGATCGCCTGTGCCGTCTGGATGTCGGACTCGCCGATGCCGAGGCTTTCGACCCACAGCTCGCGGCGGGCCCGGTGCGCGAGCCGCGTCATCTTGGTCACCTGCTCGTCGCACAGATTGATCATGCCGACCAGCCCCTCCCGGTCGATCGAGAACGCGTCGGCGGCGCACAGCTCACCGAACTTCTTCCACTCGCCTTCGAGCGCCATAGATCCCCCCAGGTGCATCGGTATCCGGACGGCGGACAACCTATCAGCCTGAACGAATCAACTTCGTGAAGTGGATGGTGTGGCCGGGCGGCAGTGGCTTCAATGTGGTCACAGAGGCGGCGTGACGCCGAGGTATAGCGCGGCACCAGGTGGCAGGCGGAACAACCTGCCACCTGGGAAAATGGGCCTGCGCTATCACTCGGTTGCACTTGGCGGCACGTTCGGGTTCTGACTTAAAATCCGCCCAGTGTCGGTTCGAGCCCGACTGGGGGCACAGGTCAGATGGATCTGCACAGGCTTTCGCGCGAGAACCCCGGCTACAGCACGCTGTAGCCGGGGTTCTCGCGCGAAATGGTGTGTGAGACTTCCTGTTGGGCAGGGGAGCGGCCGCGTCAGGCGATGCGGCGCACCATCACGGTGTTGTCCAGGCGTACCCCGTCGGTGCCGTCGGGCCGCTTCTGTGCGCGTTCGTGCACGACGCAGCGCAGCGTCTCCCACTCGCCGTCCGCGAGTTCGAGGTCGGCGAGGATCTCCTCGGGCGTCTTGAACTCCATGTCGTGGTGGTGGTCGTGCTCTTCCCAGTCCGGCATGCCCGAGTGGCTCTCGACGAGCAGTACTCCGCCCGGCGCGACGGCGCGGCTCGCGCGGCGCAGGATGTCCTCGCGGGCCAGTTCGGCGAACGAATGCAGGAAGTGCGCCGACACGAGGTCGAACGTGCCTTCGGGGAACGACTCGGACAGGTCGATGTGCACCAGTTCGACGCGGTCGCCCACACCTTCGTCCTCGGCGTGCTGCCGCGCGCGGCCGAGTGCGACGACCGACAGGTCGGTGCCGGTCACCGCCCACCCGCGCTTGGCGAGCCAGATCGCGTCGCCGCCCTCGCCGCACCCGAGGTCGAGTGCGCGACCGGGTGCGAGGTCGGCAGTCTCCCGGACGAGCGAGTCGTTCGGATTTCCGCTCCAGATGCGGTCACTTTCGAGGTAGCGGGCATCCCACTGTTCGGCGGCGGTCTCGGTCATGGCCCCTCTTTCGTCCCGGGCGGCAATGTCGACACCACTGTGCCGCGCGCGTGACGCGATCCGCCACTTCCGTTGCCGTTCCGGCAACTCGCGCCAGCGGGCACCCTCTGGGGTGACGTCCGCGCGTGCGAGCGAATCGCTCGTCTCGCGGTGCCTGATGCGCGACGATCGAGGGGAGTGCAGTCGAGCGGCGGGAGATCGCAGTGGATCAGGCGCAGTTGCTCAGCGACGGGTTCGGGCGCATCCGGGAGGTGGTGGGCGCGACCCTCGACGGGCTGCCCGACGACGCGCTCACCTTCCGGATCGATCCCGACGCCAACACCGTGGCGTGGCTGATCTGGCATCTCACGCGGGTGCAGGACGATCACGTCGCCGACGCGGCGGGCACCGAGCAGGTGTGGACGATCGACGGCTGGGCGGACCGGTTCGCGTTGCCGTTCGATCGCGACGAGACGGGCTTCGGCCAGTCGTCGCGTGAAGTGGGGCTGGTTCGCGCGAGTGCCGACTTGCTGGCGGGCTACCACGACGCCGTGTGCGAACGGACCCTCGCGTACGTCGCGGGTCTCGACGCGGGGGCGCTGGACCGGGTCGTCGACGAATCGTGGGATCCGCCGGTGACGCTCGGTGTGCGGCTTGTGAGCGTCCTGTCGGACGATCTGCAGCACGCCGGGCAGGCCGCGTTCGTCGCGGGCGCGTGGTCGCGGTCGTCCGGACGGTGAGAAAAAACCGACCGATACGCATGTGATGGGTGTCACACTTGTTCGGTAGGTGATTCCGCGAGAAAGGCCGTGCGGCCATGACAGATCGCGACGAGCCCGGGCGTGCCGACCCGCCGGAGGGCCACGACGCTTCACAGGGCGGACCGGAAGGTCGAGCGCAGCAAGAAGGTTATCCGGGCCAGGGTGCACCGCCCGGTTTCGGTCAGCAGGCGCCCTACAACCAGCAACCGCCCTACGGGCAGGGCCTGTACGGGCAGCAGGGGCAGTACGCACAGCAAGGGCCGCCGCCGGGGTACGGGCAGCAAGCTCCGTACGCACAGCAATCGCCGTACGGACAGCAGGGTCAGTACGGACAGCAGCCGCCACCGGGGTATCCACCTGCGGGTTATCCTCCGCCGCAACAGAAGAAGAAGCGGCGCAAGTGGCCGTGGATTCTCGGCATCCTCGCGGTCATCGTGATCGTCATCATCGCGGTGAGTACGAGTGGAGGCGACGACTCCGGCTCGGGTGGCACCGCGGGCGGTGGCAGTGGTGACGGCGGCGGTGGTTCGTCGAACAGCGAGGCGGCCGGCATCGGCACCGAAGTCCGCGACGGCAAGTTCGGCTTCACGGTGACGAATGTGCGTTCCGGGGTGCCGAGTATCGGCGACGTCTTTTCGGAGGACGCGCAGGGCCAGTTCGTGTTGGTCGAGATGACCGTGCACAACATCAGCGACGAGCCGCAGACGTACTTCGGTGACAACCAGAAGCTGATCGACGCGCAGGGCCGCGAGTTCACGAACGACACCGCCGCCGAGATCACGATGGGCGCGTCGACGTCGGCGCCGGTCAACCCGGGCAACTCTCTGATGACGACACTCGTGTTCGATATTCCGGCCGATGCGCAGCCGTCCGAACTGGAAGTGCACGATTCGCCGCTCTCCAACGGGGCCACCATCAACCTGCAGTGACCCCGCCGGAGGTGTAGCGGCTTACGGCGCGTACCGCAGGACGGCCGACGCGGGCGGCCCGTTCGGTACCTCGTCGCCGCGCAGTGCGAGCACCCGGCCGCTCGACAGCAGGGTGCGGCGCGCGATCTCGTCGATCACGCCGTAGGCGGAGGAGTCGTCGCCGAGGAGCACCGTGCCGTCGTCGGGATCGACGGTGCCGTCGACGATGCTGTCGATGTCGACGAACAGCGTGTCGATCTGTCCGTACGTGGCCGAGCGGCCGAGGTCGGACAGCTCGGTCTGCGTGCGTCCCTGCGACGTGCGCAGATCGAACAGTTCGGCGTAGCCCGCGACGAGCGTCTTGTAGTAGTCGTCGAGGACGTGCCGCGACTTCTCGGCGAGCACGTCGTCGGTCACGTGTTCTGGGTTGCCGTCGATGCCCTCGTCGAGCAGGTCCTCGTAGGTGGCGACCGACCGGTAGATCGACGAGGTCGGTTCGGCCGCGGCGAGAATCAGCGGGATCCCGCGCGCGCCGAGGACGCTGCGCAACTCACGATCGACCGCCCGCGCGTACTGACGCAGCCGCAGCTTTCGGCCTTCGTCGCCCTGCACGCGCCGGATCGCGGCGCGATCGGTGAGTTCGGCCTTCCCCGCGTACGACGCGGCGTCGGTGGGCAGGCCGGGTACCGAGATCTCGTCGGCGGGTCGGTCGGCGGACACCTCGACGACGCGCACCGAGCCTTCGGCGAGGGCTAGCACGATCGCGGACTGCGGGAACGTGACGGCCCGCAGGATCGGCTTGATGTAGTACCGGTCGCCGGTGAAGGTGCGCGCGGGCAGCCGGTTCGGCAGCCGATACGTGCGCAGGCGGGTGCGGGAGACGAACACCGCCAGCGTGCGCGACTGGTAACGCCAGAACTCGGCGTCCTCGAGCAGTGTGTCGAACTGCTCCTCGAATGCGGCGCGGTCGGCCTCGTCGGCGACCGAGTCGAGCGCGTCGCGCACCTGGTTCCCGAAGGCCGTGTGGTTGATCTCCGCGTCGTTCGCGCTCGCGTATTCGGTGGGCGTGTAGATCGTGATGCTCGGTTCGCCCACCACCTCCGCGAGTGCCAGGATCTCGGCGCGTCCGGGAACATCGTTGTGTGCCATCGGTGGTTCCTCCGATCGGGGGCCGCGGGGGGACGTCAGTTCAGCAGTTCCTGCCAGTTCGGCGGCACCTTGCCCGACGGGCCCGGTATCGGCTGGTCCGCGGGATGCGCGCGGGGCGGCGCGAGCACGGGACCTTCGTAGAACTGCTGGTCTCGATAGTCGTAGAACCAGTCCTCGCCGGGTTCGTAGCTCGCGACCAGCGGGTGGCCGGTGGCGCCTGCGTGCTTGGTCGCGTGCTGGGACGGCGACGTGTCGCAACAGCCGATGTGCCCGCAGTGCGCGCATCGACGCAGGTGCACCCACCATCCGTCCGCGGCGAGGCACTCGACGCAGCCGGGACCGCTCGGAGGGACGTCGGGATCGATTGCGGTCGGTTCGGTCATGCCTCGATCCAACCGCTCGCCCGCGCGCTCTGTCCGGTGAACGCGGCGATTGGTGCGGCAGGCGTTCTCGGCCGCGCGTTCACTCCACGTGTCCTCAATCCACGACAGCGTCGCTGAACGTCGGGGGATCACCGAGGAACGGACGGTGCGACGGGGGAGTGTTGCCGTCGACGTCGGTCACGCCGAGCTCGGCGGCGATCTCGGCGCCTACCAGCACCTGGCCGCTGCGCTTCGCCAGTTCGGGGTCGCGAGCGAGGGCGTCGACGACGCGGCCGGTGAACTCGGGTGTCTCGGCTGTCGCGGCGAGCCCTTCGTACGCACCCGGATTCGCGGCGAACGCGGCCATCGTGCGCTCGGTCTTGAGCAGGCCCATCCAGATCGACACGACGGCGACCCCGAACGGGCGGAAGTCGACGGCCATGTCGTGGGCCATCTTGTCGACCGCGGCCTTGCCCGCGCCGTACGCCGGGCCGTGCATGTAGCAGCTGCCGCCGAACGACGACGTGTTGACCACGAGCCCCTCACCGTTGGCGGCGAGCAGCGGGCCCGCGTGGTAGGTCGCGACGTAGGTCGAACGCATCCCGACGTCGAACAGGTCGACGAGCGAGAGCGGCTTCTCCCAGAACGGCCCCTTCGCGGTGAGCGCGTCGGGCACCGTGAGGACGTTGTTGACGAGTATGTCCAAGCGGCCCCCGTTCTCGTCGGCGACCTGCTCGAACAGGGCGCGCACCTGCTCGTCGTCGGAGTGGTCGACCACGACCGGGATTCCGGTGCCGCCGCGCCTGGTGATCTCGTCGGCGGTCGCGTAGACGGTGCCCGGTAGTGGCGACTCGCCCTCGGTGCGCGTGCGCCCGGTGACGTACACCTTGGCTCCGGTGGCGCCCAGTGCCAGCGCGATGCCCTTGCCCGCACCGCGGCTTGCGCCGGTGACGACGACCACCCGATCCGACTTCAGCCCCATGATGTGCTCCGTCCTCGTTGCCGCGACACGTGGCCGGGCCGGCCACGTGTCGCGACAGTAGGGAGTTCGGGCGCGACACGCTCACGGCTCGTCCCGCTGGACGGGAACCGCGGCGTGTCGGGGCTCGGGCGATCGGCAGTTCAGGTGAGCGTGGCCTCGTGCACCGCGCGGTCGAACACCGGCAGTGGAGCGCCCGCCCGAAGCGTCGACGCGATCGCCGGATCCGCCAGGTGCAGGCGCCCGATCGCGATGAGATCGAATTCGTCTGCCGCGAGACGGCTTTCGAGCTCGCCGATGTTGTCGAGGGTGGGGGCGGCTCCGGTCGCCCTGCTCTCGCGCAGGGACTTGCCGATGCCGACGCTGCCGACCGCGCAGGTGACCGCGCCGGTGAGCTTCTTCGCCCATCCGGCGAGACCGAGCGGGCTGCCGTCGAATACCGGGAGGTCGAAGCGGCGACTGCTCGCGTCGAGCACGTCGACACCCGCGTCGACCAGCGCGCCGAGGACGGTCCCGAGGTCGTCGGGAGTGTCCGCGAGTCGCGCCTGGTAGTCCTGCTGCTTGTGCTGCGAGAAGCGGAAGACGATCGGCAGGTCCGGCCCGATCGCGTCGCGGACCGCCCGCACCACCGCGACGGGGAACCGGGTTCGCCGCTCGAGGTCGCCGCCCCAGTCGTCGTCGCGCCGATTCGTGCTCTCCCACAGGAAGGCGTCGAGCAGGTAACCGTGTCCGCCGTGCAGCGCGACACCGTCGCATCCCGCGTCGGCGGCGAGGCGCGCGCCGCGCGCGAACGCGTCGACGACGTCCGCGATGTCCTGCTCCGTCATCGCCTCCGTCGGCACGAGCGCACGCTCGACATAGCGATCCGGGTACGACGTGACACCCGGCTCGCCCCACAGCCCCGACGGGCGCATCGGCACGAGCATCGGGTCGACGCGGCTCATCGCGCCCCACAGCGGCCCGACGTGCCACAGCTGGGGGACGATCCGCCCGCCCCCGGCGTGCACCTCGTCGACGACGCGCCGCCAGCCCGCGAGCGCGTCGTCACCGTGCATCCGAGGCACGTTCGGGTTGTCGACGGCCACCGGGTGGTCGATCGCGACGCCCTCGGTGACCACGAGGCCGGTGCCGCCCTCGGCGCGCCGCCGGTAGTAGGCAGCGACGTCCGCACCGGGAACCCCGCCGGGCGAGTGCGAGCGTGTCATGGGTGACATGACGATGCGGTTCGGCAGCGTCAGCGATCGCACCGCGAGCGGGCGGAACAGGGGCGAGTCGGACATGGTGTGCGAGAGGGTCATTCGCCGAGGGCCAGGGCAGGCTTCTCGAGCTCCGCGATCGAGTACGCGGAGTAGGTCTCGTACTGGCCCCGGCCCGAGAAGTAGCTCGTGAGCTGCTGATCGAGTTCGGCGGCGCTGAACTCGTCGCCCGCGGCGTCGAATCGGTTCTCGACCTGCGGGGCCGCCATCAGCGCGACCATCTTGCCGTACACCACGAACACCTGACCGGTGATCTCGTCGGACGCGGGCGACGCGAGGTAGCGCACGAGAGTGCCGACCCGCTCGGGCGCAAGCGGGTCGAGGCCCGTGGTGGTGGCCTCGGCGAAGGTCGCCTCGGTCATCGCGGTCCGGGCACGCGGGCAGATCGCATTGGCGCGCACGCCGTATCGCGACAGGCCCTGCGAAGTCGAGAGGGTGAGGGCGGTGATGCCTGCCTTCGCGGCCGAGTAGTTCGGTTGCCCCGCCGAACCGAACAGGAACGCCTCGGACGACGTGTTGATCACTCGGCCGAAGACCGGCCCGCCCGCCTTCTTGCTCTCGCCGCGCCAGTAGGTTGCGGCCGCACGGGACGTCGCCGCGTGCCCCTTGAGATGCACGCGGATGACGTCGTCCCAGTCGGATTCGCTGAGATTGAAGATCATCTTGTCGCGCAGGATCCCCGCATTGTTGACGAGAATGTCGAAGCTGCCGAAGTTCTCGACCGCGGTCGACACGAGCCGGTCGCCGAGCGACCAGTCCGACACGTCGCCGGTGACCGCGACGGCCTGCCCGCCCGCGGCCTTGATCTCGTCGACGACGTCGTGCGCCGCGGCGCCCATGTCGTTGACGACGACGGCGGCGCCCGCGTCGGCGAGAGCGAGCGCTTCCGCGCGGCCGAGGCCGGCCCCTGCGCCCGTCACGACGGCGGCCCGGCCGGCGAGGTTCAGCGAATCGTCCATGCTGTGCTCCTGATTCGAGTGGGAACGAGATTTCGTGCAGTCAAGCGCGGGCGGGCCACTCGTGTCTCGTCCGGTCCCACTGATCGAACCTGCCCGGCGTCGTGGTGCTACGCGCGAACGCCCGCGGCGAGCAGTTCACGCGCTTCGGCGCGGCCGTCGAGCAGGCGCGCGGTCCGTCGCGTCACCTTCCACTCGCCGTCGATCCTGACCAGCTCCCACCGGCTGGCGGTGACCCGGCGCACGTCGAAGCCGCCGGTCTCGGCGTTGTGGATGATCAACTGAGACTTGCCCGTCGCCACCGCGGTGTCGCCGTCGACGAGGATGTGCCCGGGCTCGAGCACGTGCCCGCATCCGCCGCCGATCCAGTTCTGGTGCGCCGCGGACTGCACCATCGCGACGATCTGGTCGTGCCCGCGCATCACACCGGTGTCGACGTCGTAGACGCCGTCCTCGGTCCACAGGCGCGCGACGGCTTCGGCGGAGCCGCTGTCGACGGCCGGCCCGTATGCGGTCATCAGCTGGGAGATGGCGATCGTGTCCTCGAGGGCCGTGACGCGTGCGGCGAGGGACTGGACGAGGTCGTCGGTGCTCGTACTGGTCACTGAAGTGCTCCTGATCTGTGATTCGGATGTCGAGTGCTGGGCGGTTCGGGGTGCAGGCACGGATCAGTGGTCGCCGAACGCGCTGCCGTGTTCGGTCGCGAGGTCGCGCAGGCTGTGCAGCTGATCCGTGTAGTGCTCGGCGGACTCGGCGTGCACGCTCGCCTTGACGATCGTCGCGCCGAGCGCGCGCAGTCGGTCGAGTGCCCGATGAACGCGATCGGGATCGCCGGTCGGATCGAGGTTCGCGGAGAGGACGACGTCGAAGCCGGTGGGCAGTGCGGCCCCGCCGAGCATCGTCGTCAGCTCGTCCGTGCGTAGTCCGAAGGGCACCCAGCCGTCGCCGTGTTCGACGGCGCGCCGCAGCGAGCGCTTCGTGCGGCCGCCGACCCACACGGGCACGTGCGTGCGTGGTGCGTGCGGTTCGACGACCATGTCGTCGAATTCGAAAAATGTTCCGTGATAGGACGGTTCGCGACGTCCGAGCGCGCGGCGCAGTGCCGCGAGGGCGTCGTCGGCGCGTGCCCCCCGGTCGTCGAAGGGCGCGCCAAGGAGGTCGAACTCCTCGCGCAGCGTTCCGACGCCGACGCCGAGCACGGTGCGTCCGCCGCTGAGGACGTCGAGGGTGCCGTAGCTCTTCGCGAGTGCGAGCGGGTGGTGGTAGCCGAGCACGACGACGAGCGTCGCGAGGCGGATCCTGTCGGTCGCCGCCGCGAGATAGGAGAGCGTCGCGAGTGGATCCCAGTACGTGCCGCCGCGCTCGGACGCGACATGCGCGGGGATCGCGACGTGCTCGCTGCACGTGAGGTGGTGGTAGCCGAGTCGGTCGGCGGTGGCCGCGATCGTACGGAGTTCGGCGGGCCCGGCCGACCGTTCCCACTCCGCGCACGTCTGTGGGTGCGCGGTGACGATCGGAGTGTTGATCCCGATGCGCATGCCTGCTCCCTTCGCCGCGGCGTCGTGCGGCTGTGTCGTCGTGTCGAGCGTGGCGGTGCAGCTCGGTATCGCTTTCGTGTCCCGTGCCTCGTGTCTAGTGAGGCGGCGTCGCCCGCGCGG
This sequence comes from Rhodococcus sp. HNM0569, assembly GCF_012726205.1. Lineage (GTDB taxonomy): Bacteria > Actinomycetota > Actinomycetes > Mycobacteriales > Mycobacteriaceae > Rhodococcus_F. Next base: position 33,771 of record NZ_JAASAE010000002.1, read on the forward strand.
CGGCGCTCCCGGTGACCGGAATCCGCCCGGTGCGTGGGAGCGGCGCCGCGAAGACCGCGTTTACCAGGCGTGTAACCCACTTCACAACTCGCGTGGGCGGCGCTACTCTGTCACAAGAATTCATTTCAGTTTTGTGATGCGGAGGCTCCCATGACCGTCGTCGACACCGAGACGCGCGCACCGGAGAAGCGTGAGCTGCCTGCTTCGATGGTGGAAAGGATGACGCTCATCCTCGACGCCTTCGAAGGACGCACCGCGCGGCTCACCCTGGAGGAAGTGGCCTGCCGCTCGGGGCTCCCGCGCTCGACCGTGCACCGCATCCTCGACCAGCTCGTCCGGCTCGAATGGATCGAGCACGCGTCCTTCGGCTACTGCCTCGGCCGCCGCTCACTGGGGCTCGCAGGCGACGTCAACGGGCACTCGCAGATCCGCGCGGCCGCCGCCCCCGTGCTGCACGAGCTGCACATGCAGACCGGAATGGTCGTGCACCTGTCGGTGCTCGACGGCAGCCACTCGGTCTACCTCGACAAGATCGGCGGCCGACTCGCGTCGGTCCTCCCGTCGCGCGTCGGCGGCCGGGCCCCGGCGCACGCCACCGCAGGCGGCAAGGCGATGCTGGCGTGGCTCGATCCCGAGCGCGTGGACACCACCTTCAGCGGCAGGCTCGCCAAGTCCACCGACCGCACGATCGGCGAACTCGGCACCTTGCATCAGGAGCTCGGCCGCATCCGGCAGCGCCGCGGCTTGGCGTTCGAACGCGGCGAGGCCGTGCGCGGCGTCGCGTGCGTCGGGGTCGCGGTGCGTGGGCACGACGGTCCGGTCGCGTCGATCGCACTGTGCGGCGACGCCCGCACAGCGCAACTCGAACGTGTCGCGCCGCTCGTCGCCGACGGCGCACGTGAGGTGTCGGCCACGCTGTTCCCCGAGTTGGGCGCTCCCCGCAGACGCAGGCCTGCCGCCACCCCGGAGCGCGGGTCGTGGTCGCCGCAGGCGCTCGACCGCATGCTCGCGATGCCGTCGTCCGGCTGGCTGTGACAGCGTCGCGCCTGGTTCACTGCCCCAGCCCGAACTGCCCGCAGTAGAACACCATCGGCCGGTCGGGTTCCGCCGATTCCAACTCCAGCACACGCCCGATCACGATGTCGTGGTCACCGGCGGTGTGTACGGTCTCGACGTCGGCGTGCACCCGGAGCAGCACGTCCGGTAGCGAGGGCGTCGCCCACGCCGACTCGCACCAGTCGAGGTCGTCGAACCTGCGGCCGTGCCGCGACCCGAAGCGGGTGCACAGGTCGTCCTGCGTCTCCGCCAGTACGTTCACCGTGAACCGACCCGCTGCGCGGATCCGCGGCCACGAGCGACTCCTGCCGTCGGCGCAGAACAGGATCAGGGGTGGCTCGAGGGAGACCGACGCGAACGACTGGCACGTGAACCCGACGGGTTCGCCCGCGTGCAGTGCGGTCACGACGGTCACGCCGCTCGCGAACCGTCCCATCGCGCTTCGCATGTCCTGCGGTGTGGGCGCGAGTGCGTTCGCGCTGGTAGGTGTGCTCACCTTCGCTCCTCCTGTTCCCCGCGGCTGTCGGCTGTCGCCGTACCTGCCGTGCCGGTGTGAGCGACGCTAGGGACGCCTCGGTGGTGGCGCTGCGCGCCTCTCGGTCACCGGAAATCCACGGCGCACCCGGTGTGGAAACGGCCCCGTGCGCAGCACCGACGCCGCTGCGTGGCCGCCTGCCCGGTTCGGCGTCTCAGTGGCCGGGAATCCGGGTGTGGCCGGGCCGGGCACGCTGGCAGCGTGTCGGTTCATGACGACTGAGCTGAGCTACGAGGGCACGTTGAAGGAGTTGCCGACCGAACGCGGTGTCCTCCGCTATCACGAGGCCGGCGACGGCCCGCCGCTGCTGTTGTTGCACGGCTCGGGTCCCGGCGTCACCGGCTGGCGCAACTTCCGCGGCAACCTCGCGTTGTTCGCCGAACACTTCCGTACGTTCGTCCTCGAGTTCCCGGGCTTCGGCGTGAGCGACGATTTCGGCGGCCACCCGATGGCGACGGCACAGGATGCCGCGATCGCCTTCCTCGACGGCATGGGAATCGAAGACGTTGCCGTGGTGGGCAACTCGATGGGTGGCGGGATCGGTATCAACCTCGCGATCCATCATCCCGATCGCGTCAACAAGCTCGTCACGATCGGTGGCATCGGCAAGAACATCTTCAGCCCCGGCCCGGGCGAGGGCATCAACCTGTTGATGGAGTTCACCGACGATCCCACGCGCGAGCGCCTGATCGCATGGCTGCACTCGATGGTGTACGACCCCGCGATGGTGACCGAGGAACTCATCCAGGAGCGCTGGGAGCAGGCCACCGACCCGGAGACCCTCGAGAGCGCCCGGCGTATGTACAGCCGGAAGGCGTTCACCGCGAACATGAAGGCCGCGCTCGCGGCGGACGTGACGCCCGCGTGGGCGCAGATGCACAAGATCAAGGCGCCGGTGCTCCTCACATGGGGCCGCGACGATCGCGTGAGCCCGCTCGACATGGCGCTCATCCCGATGCGCACGATCCCGAAGGCCGAGTTGCACGTGTTCCCGAACTGCGGGCACTGGGCGATGATCGAGCAGAAGACCGCGTTCGAGAGCGCCGTCCTCGCCTTCCTCCTCCGTAAAGAGGGCGCCGAGCGGTGAACCCGCTGTCCCCGTGAACGGGGACCCGCAACATCAGTTTTTCCAGCAGAGAGATGAGTACACAATGGGCGAGGTTCTGGACAGGATCGAGCAGTACGCAGACGAGATCCGTGAGGGCGGCATCGAGGGCGAGAAGCTCATGCGCCTGTCGGACGCGAACGCCAAGCGGTTGCGTGACGCAGGCGTCATCCGGATGCTGCAGCCGAAGGAGTTCGGCGGTCTCGAGGCGCACCCGCGCGAGTTCGCCGAGACCGCAATGGGCATCGGCGCCATCGACGGCTCCACCGGTTGGGTCTCCGGCATCGTCGGCGTCCACCCGTGGGAGATGGCGTTCTTCGACCCGAAGGCACAGCAGGAAGTCTGGGGCGAGGACGTCGACACCTGGATCGCGTCGCCCTATGCACCCATGGGCATGGCGGTCCCCGTCGACGGTGGGTACATCCTCAACGGCCGGTGGTCGTTCTCGACCGGAAACGATCACTGCGAGTGGGTGATGATCGGCGCGGCGGTCGGCGACAAGGACGGCAAGCGCACCGGCAAGATCCTGCACGTGCTGGTCCCGAAGTCCGACTACACCGTCGACCACGACAGCTGGAATGTCGTCGGCCTGCGCGGCACCGGATCGAAGGACTTCGTGGTCAAGGACGCCTTCCTGCCCGAGTACCGCACGATCGACGCCGACATCGTCCTGCAGGGTCAGGGCGCCGCACACGCCGGCCGCGACGAGACGCTGTACAAGTTCCCGTTCTCCTGCATCTTCCCGCTCGGTATCTCGTCCTCGCTGATCGGCATGTGCGAGGGCGGCCTCGGCTTGTACATCGCGATGCAGAAGGAGCGTGTCGCGGTCACCGGCATCCCGATCAAGGACGATCCGTACGTCATGTACGCCATCGGTCAGGCCGCCGACGAGATCAACGCGTCGCGGGTTGCGATCCTCGAGACCGTCGATCGCTTCTGGGACAAGACCGAGAAGGGCGAGACGATCACCTTCGAGGAGCGTGCGATCGGTCGCCGCACCCAGACCAATGCCGCGTGGCGCGCCGTCAGCGCTCTCGACGAGGTCTTCGCCCGCGCCGGTGGTGGTGCGATGAAGGTGACGCTGCCGCTGCAGCGTTTCTGGCGTGACGCACATGTCGGCCTGTCGCACGCGATCCACGTGCCCGGCTCGATCAACCATGCCTCGGCGCTGACCCAGCTCGGTGGTGAGCCTCAGGGCATCCACCGCTCCATGATCTGACCCCCGGCAGATCTGACTCTCGAAAAGGATTGGTACGGAACATGACCGACATCCGATCTCTCGGATACCTCAGGGTGCAGTCCCAGGATCTGCCGCGCTGGCGGGAACTGGCCGTCGACGGGCTCGGCATGGCCGTCGGCACCGGGCCGGAAGAGGACGGCCTGTACCTCCGGGTCGACGAGCGCACCTCGCGTCTGCAGGTGCTGCCCGGAGACGTCGACAAGGTGCTCGCCGTCGGCTGGGAGGTGCGAGACCAGTTCGCTCTGCACGCCGTACGCGAGCAGGTCGAGAAGGCCGGCCTCGAGGTCCGTGAGTTCACTCTCGAAGAGGCCGACTACCGGAGCTTCGAGCGGGGCATCACCTTCGCCGACCCGTCCGGCACCGCCGTCGAGGTGTTCTTCGGACCCGTCCTCGACCACAGCCCTGTCGTCACCCCGCACGGTGGCCGGTTCGTCACCGGTGCAGGCGGTTTCGGGCACGTCGTGCTGCCGACTCCGCTCTTCCAGGAGACCTACGACTTCTACACCGAGGTGCTCGGGTTCCTGCCGCGCGGCGCGATCCGTCTCGGCGGGCCGGGTTCCCCTGGCCCTGCGCGGCGGGTGCGATTCCTCGGCGTCAACCAGAGGCATCACAGCCTGGCGATCTGCCCGGCGCCGCCCACCGAGGCGCCCGGCATGGTGCACCTGATGATGGAGGTCGACACGCTCGACGCGGTCGGGCAGGCGCTGGACCGGATCGGCAAGCTCGGCTTCTCGTTGTCGTCGACGCTGGGGCGGCACACGAACGACAAGATGGTGTCGTTCTACGTCCGCGCCCCCGGCGGCTGGGACATCGAGTTCGGCACGGAGGGAATGCTCGTCGACGAGAGCCATTACACGGCCGAGGAGATCACCGCCGACAGCTACTGGGGACACGACTGGTCCGGATCGGAACCGCTCGCGGCGTTCTCGCCGAAGTGACCCCCACCCGCTGAAGAGCGCGCGCCGACGCCGGCCGTCACCCCGTGACGGCCGGCGTCGGCGTGTTCAGACGCACCGGCAGCCGCACGATCGTGTGCCTTTGCTCAGGCGGCGTGCGACGCAGGTCGCCGAGATGGATCTCGTGCAGGCCCCCGTTCGGCGCGAGGCGCTTGGCGGGCAGGTAGTCGTCGTACAGCTGCTCGACGAGCGTGCCGATCTCGCCCGGTGGGCCGACGTGCAGGATCTGCACCGAGCGGCCCTCGCGCATGCTGCGCATCCGCACGTCGGCGAGCCACGGGTTCTTCCGGCGCCCGTCGGCGATGCGGGTGGCGTCCGCGAGCATCGCGGGCGTGATCCACGCGGGCTGCGAGATCATGAGGGTCCACCGCGCGTCGGCTGCCGAGTCCCGGTGCACCACCTCGAGCGGGGCGACCTCGAAGTCTCTGCTCAGATACGCGCGGCTGCCCTGGCGCACGGTGTGGCATGCGCGGTACAGCGCGGTCACCGCGTCGTGGTAGTCCTGCGAGTCGGCGTCCGCGTTGCCGTCGACGACGGCGAACCGCATGAGCGGCACGTCGATCTGTACGAAATGAGACCGCGGCGCCGTGTACAGGTAGCTGCACTGGTGGGTCAGGTCGTACTTGATCATGGGTCCTCCCGACTTGTTTCCGCCGGAAACTCCATTGTGAGTCGGTTCGGTGGCCCATGTGAGGCAATTCGGCCCGGCGCGTCGGCCTGGCTGTGGCGCCGTGACTCCGGCGAGCAGACAGCCCCGCGGCCGGCGATCGGCAGCGGGGCTGTCTGCTGTGACGAGGGGGTGGTCAGCGGCTCATCAGCGCACGCATCCCCGCGGCCGCCGCGCGGACCTTCTCGGCACGCGGGAAGTCGTTGCGCTTGCGGACCGCATCGTAGTTGCCGCCTGCGACCCACAGCGGGCCGTCGGTGATGTGCTCGAGACCCTCGCGCGCGACGTCGGCGGGTTCGGCGACGAGCATCCCGGGAATGTCGAAGTTGAGGCCGGCACGCTCCATCGCGGGCGTGCGGGTGACCCCGAGCACGAGCTCGACGACGTCGACGCCGTGCGGTTCCAGCTCGAGCCACAGGCTCTCCGCGAAGATGCGGCTGAACGCCTTCGATGCCGAGTACAGGCTCTGCTGCTCGGCGCCCATGAAGCCCGACATCGACCCGAGCAGGATGATCCCGCCGCGACCACGCTCACGCATGAGCGCGCCGTAATGGTGCGACAGTTCGAGCTGCTTGACGACGTTGAGTTCGAGAACGCCGCGGAAGCCCTCCATGTCGCCGGTCACGAATTCGTGGCCGTAGCTGTTGGCGCCCGCGTTGAAGATCAGCAGGCCGACCTCGACGTCGTCGGTGACGGCGCGGATCCGGTCGAGTGCGTCGGCGTCGAGCAGATCGAGCGAGAGTGTGCGGACCTCGACGCCGTGCGCGCGGACGCTCTCGGCGGTGTCCTCGAGCGGACCGGGCTTGCGTGCGATCAGCACGAGATTGAAGCCGGCGCGGGCGAGTTCGTCGGCGAAACACGCACCGACACCCTCGGATCCTCCCGCGACGACCGCCCACGGGCCGTACTTGTCCAGGTCGAGCATTCGATTCCTTTCGCGTTCTGCGTGCGGGGTCGTTCCGGTCGTGCCGGTCACGGCGCCACGATCGGGGTGGGGACGGGCGTGTCGTCCAGGATGGTCAGCGAGCCGTCGCGCGCCGCGGCCTCGACGGTCGCGGTGAGCGCCGGGCAGCCCGGGTGCGGCGCTTCGGGACGTCCCGCGTGTGCGTCGCGGACGTAATGGCATGCGGTGCGCGCCGCGTCGTCCCACTGCACCGACGTGTGTTCCCAGCTGTTCTTGCCGACGAGCACCCGCGCGGCACACTCAGTGCACTGCAGTGGCTGCACTCTCGGCCTCCGTGGTGCGTGCGGTTGCCGAATCGGCATTCCTGGCGGCCATGTTGGCCTCCACTTCCTTCTTCCACGACTCGATCGGACGCGTCGTGTCGAGTTCGAACTCGAACCGGTCGGTCATCTCGGGTGTGACGTCCTCGACGTCGACGTAGAACTGCTCGTACCACCGGCGCAGCTGGTAGACGGGGCCGTCCTCCTCGCACAGCAGGGGGTTCTCGATACGCGTCTTGTTCTTCCAGATCTCGATGTCCTGTTCGAAGCCACGCGCGATGAAATCGCCGAACTTGCGGGCGGTCTCGAGGGCCGAGTCGCCGAGCTGCGGCGACTTCTTGACGATGATGCCGTACATCAGCACGAACTTGTTCTCGTTGACGGGGTAGTGGCAGTTGAGCAGCACCGACTCGATGTCGTAGCCCTCGTACTTGTACACGAGATCGTCGATCATGAACGACGGCCCGAAATACGAGGCCTCCGAGGTGTTTCCGAGCATCTTGGGGCCGTCGGTCGCAGTGGGCCGCATGTCCCCGCGGGCCTCGCCGTTCATGAACTGCGTCGCGACGTGGCCTTCGAAGACGTTCTTGAAGTAGGTGGGGAAGGAGTAGTGCACGTAGAAGAAGTGCGCCATGTCCACCACATTGTCGATGATTTCGCGGCAGTTGGTGTCGACCTCGGTGGTGTACCACACCCAGTCGGTCCACTCGTCGCTCAGCGCCCCCTCGATGCGCGGGATCGTGACGTCCTCGGGCGGAGGATTGCCCTGCGGGTCGTTCCACACGAACAGCATCCCGTCCTGCTGCAGGGTGTGCCATTTCCGGGTCCGGGCGAGCGGCGGGACGCGGCGCGCGTACGGGATCGACGTGCACCGGCCGTTGCCGCCCCAGCGCCAGTCGTGGAACGGGCACGCGACGGAATCGCCCTTGACGGTGCCCTGGCTCAGGTCGCCGCCCATGTGCCGGCAGTACGCGTCGAGGATCGAGATCTTGCCCTGCGAGTCCGCGAAGACCACCAGCTTGGTGCCGAACGCGTGCACCGAGTGCGGCTTGCCGTCGGAGAAGTCCTTCGCGAGACCGAGGCAGTGCCATCCGCGGGCGAAACGCGTGGGTGCCGATCCTGTTTCGATCTCCCTGATCTGGTCGGTGTCCTGTGCACTCACGGCGACCGTCCTTTCTGTCGAGCACGCTGGTGGGTCTGCAGCGGGGCTGGATGTGCGGCGAGCGGATGCCCGTCGCCGGTGCGGCACGCTGCGTGCGCAGTCGTGGCACCGAAGGCAGTGACCAGGACGCTAGGAGCCTGTCCGCGCTGCGGCGTCCGGCGTCCCAGTAGTCGGGACCGTCCGGTGGTCGATCTCCCGACCACCGAGATGTGCGCGCGAGGCGGTACGTCGCGGCCCTACCGTGCAGGGCGCGGGGAGCACACCGGTCGGGGGAGAGTGAGGAGCGAACTCGATGTCCAGTGCCGTACACGCCAGCACCGCGCGTGGCAGCAGCGCCGCGGTACGCGAGGTGGGCAGCCCGGAACGTAATACGGTCCTCGACGCCGTGCGGCCGCACCTGCCGTCGATCGGCGAACGCGCCCGCAAGGTGGACGAGTCCCGGCGCATCCCGTCCGCGACGATGCGTGAGCTCGGGCGCGCAGGGGTGTTCCGGATGCTGCAACCCGCGCGCTTCGGCGGCGCCGAAGCCCATCCGGCGCAGTTCTACGAGGTCGTGCGCGCCATCGCTGCGGAGTGCGGTTCGACCGGGTGGGTCACGTCGATCCTCGGGATCCACCCGTGGCATGTCGGCCTGTTCGACGAGCACGCCCAGCGTGAAGTGTGGGGCGAGGATGCCGACACCCGCATCTGCTCGTCCTACGCACCGGTCGGCACGCTCGTGCCGGTCGACGACGGATACGAGCTGAGCGGACGCTGGATGTTCGCGTCGGGCTGCGACTACGCGTCGTGGGCGCTGCTCGGCGCGATGGTCCTCGGCGCCGAGGGCAGGCCCGTCGACTTCATGACGGTGCTCGTCCCCAAGGCCGACTACCGGGTTCACGACGTCTGGGACGTCGTGGGTATGCGCGGGACGGCGAGCAACGAGATCGTCGTGGCCGACGCCTTCGTGCCCGCGCACCGCGTGATCCGCAACTACGACACCGCACAGCTGACCGGACCGGGGCAGGCCGTCAATACCGGCCCGCTGTATCGGCTTCCGTTCGCGACGATGTTCACGACCGCGGTCGCGATGCCGATCCTCGGGGTGGTCTCGGGGTGCTACGAGCGGTATCTGCGCGCCATGCGTGAGCGCACGCGGCTGAGCCTCGGTGGGGGCAGATTCGTCGAGGACCCGTTCGCGCAGGCCGCCGTCGCGCGCGCATCGTCGGACATCGACGCGTCGCTGTTGCAGCTCGAACGCAATGTCGCTGCGTTGTGGGACCTCGCGCAGGCACGCGAACCGTTGCCGATGGCGTTGCGGTTGCGGGTGCGGCGCGACCAGGTCCTCGCGACCGAGCGCGCCCTGTCGGCGATCGACGTGCTCTTCCGGACGGCGGGCGGCACGTCGCTGGGCCGGGGCAATCCGATCGAACGGGCCTGGCGCGACGCCCATGCCGGTGCGACGCACGTCGCGAACGAACCGGACCGTGCGCTCGCCCTGTACGGCCGGGGCGCGTTCGGTCTGCCGATCGAGGACAACCTCGTCTGAGCGCGCCGTGCGCGAAACAGGCGTACCTGGACTCGCAAGGTGCTCACGGAGCGTGCCCGCTCGTGCTCACCGGGGGTGGGAATCCCGCTCACCGGAAGAAAAAGACCACGACAACGTCGAGATGACAGAATCGCCGAGTCGTCAGAATCGGTCTGTCGTCGACCGGAGGGGAGCGTCGGATGCCCAGAATCGCAACGGCGCGTGACGCGGCGGAGCCCAGCTCGCAGGAACAGCACGCGCGGCACGAGCGCATCCTCGACGCCGCCGCGCGCCTGGCCACCGAGACCGAGTTGCAACGCGTCCAGATGCACGAGGTCGCCAAGGAGGCCGGCGTCGCGATCGGTACCCTCTATCGCTACTTCCCGTCCAAGACCCACCTGTTCGTGGCGGTCATGGTCAACCAGATCGAGCAGATGTCGTACTCGCTCGTGCGGCATCCGGCGGCGGTCACCAGCGCGCAGGACGGCGTCTACGACATCCTGATGCGCGCCACCCGAGCCCTGCTGCGCAGGCCCGCGCTGTCGAACGCGATGATCCAGTCCACATCCGCCGCGAACGTCACGCTCGTTCCCGATGCGGGGCGCGTCGACGCACTGTTCCACCGGCTGCTGCTCGATGCCGCGCGCATCGAGCAGCCGACCGACGACGAGTCCACCGCGCTGCGCTTGCTCGTACGGCTGTGGTTCGGCGTCGTGCAGTCCTGCCTCAACGGGCGCGCCTCGGTCGCGGACGCCGAATCGGACATCCGTCGCGGGTGCGACCTGTTGCTGGTGGCCTTGGACCGCTGACGTGGGTGCCGAAGACGAGGCACACACCTGCGCCCAATACTGAAATCAATTCTATTTGTAAGGAGTCGAGCCCGTGGAGAACGTCGTCGTAGTAGGTGCGGCACGCACGGCCATCGGCCGTCGTCGTGGAGGACTGTCGGGGCTGCATCCCGCCGAACTCCTCGGCCGGCTGCAGGCAGGGCTGCTCGAACGCACCGGCGTCGCAGCCGAGGACATCGGGCAGGTCGTCGGAGGCTGCGTCACCCAGGCGGGCGAGCAGTCCAACAACGTGACGCGTCAGGCGTGGCTGCACGCAGGCCTGCCCCACACCACCGCCGCGACCACGATCGACTGCGCCTGCGGTTCGTCGCAGCAGGCCGTCCACGTCGTCGCGGGCCTCATCGCGTCCGGCCAGATCGACGCGGGTGTCGCGTGCGGCGTCGAGGCCATGAGCCGGGTGTTCCTCGGCCAAGCAGTCACCCCCGAGACGGGCAGCCCGTTCCCCGAGGACTGGTCGATCGACATGGGCGACCAGTTCACGTCCGCGCAGCGCATCGCCGACCTGCGCGGCATCAAGCGCGGCGACGTCGACGCATTCGGTCTCGAGTCGCAGCGCCGCGCCGCGACCGCATGGGCGGAGGGCCGCTTCGACCGCGAGATCGTGCCCGTCACGGCACCGGTCGTCACGAAGGAAGGCGAGCGCACCGGCGAATCGGCTGTGATCTCGCGCGACGAGGGCCTGCGTGAAACCACCGCCGAGGCCCTCGCAGGCCTGAAGCCGGTCATCGAGGGCCACATCCACACCGCGGGCAATTCGTCGCAGATCAGCGACGGCGCCGCGGGTGTCGTGCTGATGAGCGAGAGCCGTGCACGCGCACTCGGGCTACGTCCGCGCGCCCGCATCGTCGCCGCGGGCATGGTCGGCGCCGATCCGTACTACCACCTCGACGGTCCGATCGACGCGACCCGCAAGGTGCTCGCGGATTCGGGAATGTCGTTGTCGGACATCGACCTCGTCGAGATCAACGAAGCGTTCGCATCCGTCGCGCTGTCGTGGGCGCAGGTGCTCGGCGCCGATCTCGCGAAGGTCAACGTCAACGGCGGCGCCATCGCGCTCGGGCACCCCGTCGGTTCGACGGGCGCCCGGCTCGTCACGACGGCACTGCACGAACTCGAACGTAGCGACCGCAGCACCGCACTCGTGACGATGTGTGCGGGCGGGGCGCTGTCCACCGCAACGATCCTCGAGCGGATCTGAGACAGGAGACCGATCCATGACCATGGGATTGAGCGAAGAGCACCGCGACCTGCGCGACGCGGTGCGCGGGTGGTCCACGCGCACCGTCACCGACACGGTGCGCCGCCAGGCAGTCGAGGCCAAAGTCGAAGAGCTGCCACAGTTCTGGGGCTCGCTCGTCGAGCTCGGCGTGCTGGGCCTGCATCTGCCCGAGGAGGTCGGCGGGGCCGGCTACGGCCTGCCGGAACTCGCCGTCGTCGTCGAGGAACTCGGCCGCGGCCTCGTGCCCGGCCCGTTCCTGCCCACGGTGCTCGCAAGCACCGTGCTCGCCGAAAACGGGGGCGCGGCCGAGACCGTCGCCGCGCTCGCGTCCGGTACGAGCACGGCAGCGGTGTCGTTGTCGCCCGGGTCGCTGCGGTACGACGCGGCGACGGGCCTGCTGTCCGGGACGTCCGGTCACGCGCTCGGCGGCCAGATCGCCGACGTCTTCCTGCTCGCGGCGCACACCGCGGGGGAGGGCGACGACGCCGTCACGTACGTCCTCGTGCCGCGCGAGCGCCTCGAGGTCACCGATCTCGTGAGCCACGACGTCGTGCGCCGCAATGCGACGGTGTCGGCGGACGGAGCGGAACCGATCCTCGTACCGACGATGTCGGACGAGCGGGTGCGTGACCTCGCGGCGACGCTGTTCGCCGCCGAGGCGTCGGGCGTCGCCGACTGGGCGGTCACCACCGCTGCCGACTACGCCCGCGTGCGCAAGCAGTTCGGACGAGTCATCGGCCAGTTCCAGGGCGTCAAGCACAAGACGGCCCGCATGCTCGCGGCCGCAGAGCAGGCCAGGGTCACGGCGTGGGATGCCGCACGCGCCGCCACCTCCGCCGAGGCGGGCGAGGCGACACTCGCCGCCGCGGTGGCGGGTGCCGTGGCGCCGCAGGCCGCGTTCACCGTGGCGAAGGACGCGATCCAGGTGCTCGGCGGTATCGGCTACACGTGGGAGCACGACGCCCACCTGTACCTGCGCCGGGCGCAGACCCTGCGCATTCTGCTCGGCTCGACGGCCGGGTGGTACCGCCGCGTCGCGACCCTCACGATCGCCGGGCACCGCCGCGAACTCGGAGTCGAACTGCCGCCCGAGGCCGAGCAGATCCGCACCGGGATCCGCGCGGAGTTGGGGCCCGCGACGGACATGGCGGCCGACGAGGCCCGCCGGTATCTCGCCGAGAAGGGCTACACCGCACCACATCTGCCCGCCCCGTGGGGCAAGAGCGCCGACGCGGTGACTCAGCTCGTGGTCGCCGAGGAGTTGCGTGCTGCGGCGCTGCGCCCGCACGACATGATCATCGGCAACTGGGTCGTGCCCACCCTCATCGCCCACGGCAGCGACGCACAGCGCGAGCGCTTCGTGCCGCCGTCGCTGCGCGGCGACATCGTGTGGTGCCAGCTGTTCTCCGAGCCCGGCGCCGGGTCGGATCTCGCGGCACTCACGACGAAGGCCACCAAGGTCGACGGTGGGTGGAGACTGCAGGGACAGAAGGTGTGGACGTCGATGGCGCGCGACGCGGATTGGGGCATCTGCCTCGCCCGCACCGACGCGTCGGCGCCCAAACACAAGGGCCTGTCGTACTTCCTCGTCGACATGCGGGGCAGCGCGGGGCTCGACATCCGGCCACTGCGCGAGCTGACGGGCGAGTCGCTGTTCAACGAGATCTTCCTCGACGACGTGTTCGTGCCCGACGAGCTCCTCGTCGGAGAGCCCGGCGACGGGTGGAAACTCGCACGCACGACGCTCGCGAACGAGCGGGTGTCGCTGTCGAACGACTCGTCGCTCGGGTCGGGTGGCGAGGCGCTGCTCGACCTCGCCCGCGAACTCGGCGGCCTCGACGATGAACAGCGCACGACGCTCGGCAAGGTGCTGTGCGACGCGCAGTCGGGTGGGCTGATGGGGCTCCGTGCCACGCTCCGGTCGATCACTGGCGGCCAGCCCGGTGCGGAATCGTCCGTCGCGAAACTCCTCGGTGTCGAACACCTCCAGCAGGTGTGGGAGATCGCGACCGAGTGGGCGGGCGAGATGTCGTTGATCGGTGGCACCGAGCGGCCCCGCTCGCGCACCCACATGTTCCTCAACTCGCAGTGCATGTCGATCGCGGGTGGCACCACCAATGTGCAACTCAACATCATCGGCGAACGCCTGCTCGGCCTGCCGCGCGATCCCGAGCCCGGCCGGTGAGTTCCGCCGTGTTCGTGAAGCTCTCGAAAGGACGGTCGCTGTGACGATCGATCGTGACGCGGCGCTCGCCGCTCCGCCCACCCGGCGCGACATCTCGTGGACCGAACGGGACGTCATGCTCTACCAGCTCGGACTCGGGGCGGGCGCGTCGCCGCTCGATCCGGCCGAACTCGCGTGGGTGTACGAGAAGGACCTGAAGGTCCTCCCCACCTTCGCGATGGTGGCGGGACAGGGAATTTCGGCCGGCCATGCACCCGCGCCCGGGATGTCGATGCCGGGCATCGACATCGACCTGCGCCGGATCCTGCATGCGGGCCAGTCGCTCACGGTGCACGCGCCGATCCCGGCTGCCGGCGGCGCGGTGCTGTCCTCCCGGACCGCCGACGTGTGGGACAAGGGCAAGGCCGCCGTCGTCGTCCGGGAGACCGACGCGGTCGACCGCGAGACGGGGGAGCCGCTGTGGACCTCGCGCATGCAGATCTGGGCGCGCGGTGAAGGCGGATTCGGTGGGCCGGCCGGACCCGCCGACCCGCCGGCGGTTCCCGCTCGCGAACCGGACAAGGTTCTCGTGTCCGCCACGACGCCGTCACAGGCTCTGCTGTACCGGCTGAGCGCCGACATGAACCCGCTGCACGCGGACCCTCGGTTCGCGGCCGCAGCAGGATTCGACCGGCCGATCCTGCACGGCCTCGCGTCCTACGGTGTCGTGTGCCGCGCGGTCGTCGACGGGATCCTGGGCGGCGACCCGGGGCGCGTGTCCGAATACTCGGTGCGCTTCGCGGGCACGCTCGTGCCGGGCGAGTCGATCGAGACCGCGGTGTGGCAGGACGGCAGCACGCTCACCCTGGTCGCGACATGCCCCGAGCGGTCCGGCGCCCCGGTGCTCACCCACGCGCGCATGGAGACGGTGTGACGCCCGAGCACGGTGGCGTGGGCGAGCATCCCACCTTCCGCACGGCGGAGGCGCCACTCGTTCTCACGTCGCCGCGGTCGGACGCGCCCGTCGACCGGGCGACCGACGCGGCCCGTCGCGTCGTCGACGCGCTCCTGCGCACGGACCGCGCGAATGCCAATCTCGAACGTGTTGCCGAGGAACTCGACTCCATCGCCGCACACCTCGAAGAGCATGCGCCCGAAGTCGCCGATCGGCTCGTCGACATGTGGCGCGGAGAGGGCGTCACGCGGCACGACCCGGTGACCGGGCCCGAGAACGCCGTCGCGCCGCCGCTCGTCCTCGAAGGACTGGCGGACGGCACGGTGCGCGGCACCGTGACCCTCACGCTCGCGTACCAGGGTCCGCCCGGGTGCGTGCACGGCGGCGTCTCGGCACTCCTGCTCGACCACACGCTCGGCGTCGCCAACGCGTGGGCGGGCAGGGCAGGCATGACGGCGCAGCTGTCGACGCGATACCACCGCCCGACACCATTGTTCGAACCACTCGTGGTGTCGGGCAAGCTGATCTCGGTCGACGGGCGCAAGATCCGCACCGTCGGCGACATCACGACCGCAGCGGGCGAGCTGTGCGTGTCGGTCGAGGGCCTGTTCATCGACAAGGCTGTCCCCAGACCCCGATGACGAGCAGGATGCGTTCACGGACAAGGAATTACGTGCGTACAGGTTGATCCGAGCAAGTGTGTACCCGACCAGAGAGGTGGACATGCAGAAACGATTCGAGAACAAGGTTGCCTTCGTCACGGGGGCCGCGCGTGGTCAAGGCCGTTCGGCGGCGGTGAAGTTCGCGCAGGAGGGCGCCGACATCGTCGCGCTCGACATCTGCGAGGACTTCGCGTCGACGGCATACCAGGGCGCGACCGAAGACGACCTCGCAGAAACCGTGGCACTCGTGGAGAAGACCGGCCGGTCCATCGTCGCGCAACGCGCCGACGTGCGCGATTTCGATGCCGTGTCCGCCGTCGTCACTGCGGGACTCGAGCGGTTCGGCCGACTCGACATCGTGCTCGCGAATGCAGGGATCTGCAGCGCGGGGCTCTCGTGGGAGATCGGCCTCGAGCAGTGGCGCGAGACGATCGACGTCAACCTCACCGGCGTTTTCCACACCGCGAAGGCCACCGTGCCGCACCTGATCGAACAGGGCGAGGGCGGGTCGATCGTGTTCACCTCGTCGGTGTCCGGCATCAAGGGCACCCCGTTCACGAGTCACTACGCCGCGACCAAGCACGGCATCGTGGGTCTCGCCAAGTCGATGGCGAACGAACTCGGTGAACACCGCATTCGCGTCAACACGGTGCATCCGGCGGGCGTCGCGACCGGGATGCAGATGGTGGACATGCTGCCGCTGCTCGAGAAGTACGCGGCAACCTTGGCGCCGGTCTACATGAACGCCCTGCCCTACGGGATCATCGAAGCCGACGAGGTTGCCGACGTCGTGGCGTGGGTGTGCTCGGACGAAGCGAAATACATCACCGGCGCGCAGATCCCGATCGATATCGGGAACACGATCCGGTGACCGCCGCCGGTCGCCTCGCGGGCAGGGTCGCCCTCGTCACCGGGGCGGGCATGGGCGTCGGACGCGGTATCGCCGAGGCGTTCGCGCGCGACGGCGGCACCGTCCTGGTCGCGGAGGTCGACGAGGACGCGGGCGCGGACACCGTGCGGGTGCTCCGCGAGACCTGGGGCGTCGACGCGGAGTTCGTGCGCACCGACGTCACCAGCCGCGACGACGTGATCGGTGCGGTCGACGCGGCGGTCGAACGGTTCGGGCGGCTGGACGTACTCGTCAACAACGCGTGGCGCGGCTCCGGTTACGCGCGATTCGAGAACATGACCGACGCGCAGCTCACCGGCGCGTTCGACATGGCCGTCATGGCGGCATTCTGGGCGATGCAGCGTGCCGAGCCCGAGTTGGCCCGGCACGGTACCGGCCGGGTGATCAGCTTGTGCAGCCTCAACGGCGTCAACGCGCACATGTACTCGGTGCAGTACAACGCCGCGAAGGAAGCACTGCGCACGCTCACCCGCACTGCGGCACGCGAGTGGGCACCGAAGGGCATCTGCTGCAATGTGATCTGCCCGGGTGCGCAGAGTGCGGCCTACCATCGGGTCGCGGAGGCCAACCCGGCGAACGCGGCGGCGATGGCGGCCGCCAACCCGATGGGACGTATCGGGGACCCGCTCGACGACATCGGTCCGGTCGCGGCGTTCCTCGCGAGCGACGACTCGCGCTATCTCACGGGCAACACGCTGTTCGTCGACGGCGGCGCCCACATCAACGGCGTTCCGTGGGCGCCGGACGTGGACTGAGACCGGGACGCGGGCCGAACGTCACAAGGACCGGGCCGCAGGCCGAAATCGGACCGGGCCGCAGACCGAAATCGGGGCCGGGTGCGCTGCACCCGGCCCCGATTTCGCGTTCACAGCTCGATCTGCCGACGGATCATCTTGCCCGTCGCATTGCGCGGCAACAGCTCACGGGTGAGCCGCCAGCGCGTCGGAATCTTGAAGTAGGACAGGCGTTCCTTCGCGAACGAGTGCAACTCGTCCTCGGTGACGTCGGCGCCGTCCTTGACCACCACGACGGCCGCGACCTCCTGGCCGAACTCCTCGTTCGGCGCACCGATCACGGCGCACTCGGCAACGGCGGGATGCTCGTCGAGAGTCTGCTCGATCTCGGTGGGATAGATGTTCTCGCCGCCGCGCAGGATCAGGTCCGAGCGACGACCCGTCAGGCGAAGCCTGCCGTTCTCGACGACACCGTAGTCGCCCGTGCGCAGCCACCTGCCCTTGTCGATGGCGCTCTTCGTCGCAGCGTCGTCGTTCCAGTACCCGAGCATCACGAACGGGCTGCGCACGCATACCTCGCCCTCTTCCCCGTCGGGCAGCCACTCGCCCGCGGGATCGCGGATCTCGAGGCTCACGGTGATGATCGGCTTGCCGAGCGTGCCGGGGAAATGCTCGAGCTCGGGGCCGGCCGCCGCCGCGATCGCGGTGCTGCACTCGGTGAGTCCGTAGCTGTCGACGAGAGCCTCGCGCGCGAACGCGAACTTGTCCTTGAGCCGTTCCTTGAACGCCGTCGACGACGGCGCCGACGCGAGCGCGAAGGCACTGAGCGACGACAGGTCGTAGCGGTCGACGTCGGGATGCTCGAGCAGGCGCGCGGCCATGGTGGGCACCGCGCCCCAGTTGGTGATGTGCTCGCGTTCGATCAGGCCGAGCACGGTGTCCGCGTCGAATGCGCCCTCGTTGACGATCACGGCGCTGCCGGTCGCGAGCCGCGGCACGACCAGGTTGTGCAGGCTCGCGATGTGGAAGAGCGGCGACGTCAGCAGGTAGCGCAGCGGACTCGGCTCGGACGGGTCGTACTCGCGTCCGGTGAACGAGGCTCCCAGGGCATCGTTGAACTTGTGGTAGTCGACGACGGCCATCAGGTTGCGGTGCGAGTGCAGCGCGCCCTTCGGTCGTCCACTGGTGCCGCTGGTGTAGAGGATCGTCGACGGGTCGTCCTCGTCGATCTGCACCTGGGGCAGGGGCGACCCCGCGAACTCGGCGACGAGAGCCGGCAGGTCGTGTTCCATCGTGAGAACCGGTACGTCCGTACCTGTTTCGGCGAGGATCTGCGCGCGCTTGGCGTCGGCGACGACGACAGTCGGTGTGGAGTGTTCGAGCGCGTACTGCACCTCGCGCGGCACCCACCAGCCGTTGAGTCCGACTGCGATCGCGCCCAGTGTCTGCGCCGCGAAGAACGTCGACACCCACTCGGGGGTGTTCGCGGCGAGGATCGCGACGCGATCGCCCTTGCCGACGTCGTACCGTTCGCGCAGCGCGGTCGCGAGCGCCGCGACCTGGTCGTGGTGCTCGCGGAAGGAGACCCGCCGGTCGGTCGTCACGAGGTAGTCGCGATCGCCCCACCTGAGTGAGTCCGCGACGAGCTCGCCCACCGCACGGCCGCGATTGCGCATCACCGGCATCCGGGCACCGAGGACGTCCTCTTCGACGATCTCGAACGGCCCGCCCGGGCCGGTGAGCGTGCTCACCACGTGTTCGAGGAACAACTGGGGGTCTGTGGGGGCACTCATGCTGGGCCTTTCCCTCGAAGTGTGATCCGGCACAACTTCTCACGCAGAATCGAGGTGTCGACGTGACCTACCACTCACCGGGACTTGTGGGATTCGCGTCTGCGCAGCGTCGTTAGCGTTGCTCGCGAACTTGCCCCGGCCACAAGGGATCGCCGACGACGGGCATCGACGACACGGAGGTAGCGCACAGTGTGTTCCGCAAGCCCTGACATGGCTTTCCCGAGCCGCACGACCGCGCGGGCGGGACGCACCGACGGTACCGGTGCACAGCACGACACGATCGCCGCGATGTTGCTCGACCGGGTCGGCGACACACATCCGGGTGTGCGCACGCGCGAACGGACGTGGTCGTGGGACGCGGTGGTCCGCGAGAGCGCGACGCGCGCCGATCTCGCGGCGGCCCACCGCGTGCCCGGTCCGTTCCACATCGGTGTGCTGCTCGAGAACACACCCGAGTTCCTGTTCTGGCTCGGCGGTGCGGCCCTCGCGGGTGCCACGATCGTGGGCATCAACCCGACCCGGCGCGGTGCCGAACTCGAGGCCGAGATCCGTTACGTGGACTGCCAGCTGATCGTCACCGATGCGAAGGGGCGCGACCAGCTCGCCGGCCTCGACCTGGGCCTCGATCCCGATCGCCTCCTGCTCGTCGACTCGAAGGAGTACGCGGACGAGGTCGCCGAGTACGCGAACGCCGTCCCCACGCGCGCTGCCGACGTCGGCCCCGAGTCGCTGTTCCTGCTGCTGTTCACGTCGGGAACGACCGGCATGTCGAAGGCCGTCCGCTGCAGCCAGGGCAGGCTCGCGCGCCTCGCGTACACCAACTCCGCGAAATACGGCCACGTGCGTGAGGACGTCGACTACTGCTGCATGCCGCTCTTCCACGGCAACGCGCTCATGGCGCTGTGGGCGCCCGCGCTCGCGAACGGTGCGACCGTGTGCCTCACCCCGAAGTTCACGGCGTCCGGCTTCCTGCCGGACGTCCGGTTCTTCGGTGCCACCTTCTTCACGTACGTGGGCAAGGCGCTCGGCTACCTCATGGCGACACCCGAGGAACCGGACGACGCCGACAACACGCTCGTGCGCGGATTCGGCACCGAGGCCTCACCCGAGGACAAGGTCGAGTTCGTCCGGCGCTTCGGCGCGGAGCTGTTCGAGGGCTACGGATCGAGCGAGGGCGCCGGCTCGGTCGCGCTCGACCCGAATGCCCCCGAGGGCGCGCTCGGCCGGCCCGCGAACGAACACATCGCGATCGTCGACCCGGAAACCCTTGCCGACAAGGCCCGCGCACAACTCGACGAACACGGCCGCGTCCTCAATCCCGACGAGGCGATCGGCGAGATGGTCGACAAGGCGGGCGCGGGCAAGTTCGAGGGCTACTACAAGAACGAGAAGGCGCTCGCCGAGCGCATTCGCCACGGCTGGTACTGGACGGGCGACCTCGGCTACATCGACGAGGCCGGGTTCATCTACTTCGCGGGCCGCAAAGGCGACTGGATCCGCGTCGACGGCGAGAACACGTCGGCGCTCATGATCGAGCGAATTCTCAAGCGCCATCCCGATGTCGTCGCATGCGGTGTGTTCGCGGTGCCCGACCCCAGGTCAGGAGACCAGGTGATGGCCGCGATCGAGGTCGACGATCCCGACGCATTCGATGCAGGCGCGTTCGCCCGGTTCCTCGGCGAACAGTCCGATCTCGGCACGAAGTCCGCGCCTCGGTTCGTCCGCGTGTCGGCGGATCTGCCGGTCACCGGCTCGAACAAGGTGCTCAAGCGGCAGCTGCAGACCGAGGCCTGGCACACTCGGGAGGCGGTCTTCCGCTGGGTGGGACGCGGCGCGCCCGAATACCTCCCGATGACCGACGCTGACCGCAAAGCCCTCGACGACGAGTTCGCGGCGTACGGACGCCTGCGGTTCCTGGGAGTGTGATGCAGCGCCCGCACGAGACACGGCAGTACCCGCCGGCACCGGAGAGTCGGCGGGAACGGCAGCGTGTGCTCGTGACGGGTGCGTCGCGCGGCATCGGCCGCGAGACGGCCGTGGCGTTCGCAGCCGCTGGTTTCGACGTCGCGTTCACGGCACGCACGGTCACGGAAGGCTCCGGCACGGTGCCGCCACGCACCCGCGGCGACGCGATCGCCGTGCCGGGGAGCCTCGACACGACGGCCGCGCAGATCAGGGCGTGCGGTGTGGCGGCACTGCCTGTTCGCATGGACCTGCTCGATGCGGGCTCCGTGACCGCCGCGGCCGACCGCGTGCTGGACGAATGGGGCGCAGTCGACGTCCTCGTGAACAATGCCTACGCGCAGACCGAGGGCAACATGGACCGTGTCCTCGACGTGCGTCACGTCGACGCGGAAGCGATGGTGCGTGGCAACTATCTGCATCAGCTGCTGTTGATCCAGCGGGTGCTGCCGTCGATGGTCGAGGCGGGCGGCGGCACGATGATCAATCTGGTGTCCAACTCGGCCCGTCAGGATCCGCCTGCCCCGCCTGGCGAGGGCGGCTGGGGTCTGTCGTACGCGGCGTCGAAGGCGGCATTCGGTCGAATAGCGGGCGCGGTCAATGCCGAATACCTCGCGCGGGGTGTGCGTGCGTTCAACCTCGACCCGGCGTTCGTCGTCACCGAGTCGGGTCGCGCACGCGGCGGCACCGACGCCATCGAGGCGACCGGATTCCACGGCGTGCCCGCGACGGTCCCGGCCCGCGCCGCGGTGTGGCTCGCGACGGCGAACGACGCGGCCCACCATCTCGGAAAGACCGCTCACGCCACGCAGATCGTTGCGGCCCTCGATGCCTGACGGGTATCACGCACGGGGCCATCGCATCACGCGCCTCGGGAGGCGCCACATCGACGGAAGGACGGGTCACGCATGACGAAGCTCAGCGTCGTGGTTCCGGTGGAACTCGGCAGCAGCGGCGAACCGGACTGGATTCTCGGCTTCGCGAAAGCCGCCGAATCGCTCGGCTTCGACGAGATTTCGGCAGTCGAACACTCGGTGGTCGTCTCGGACACCGAGAGCGCCTACCCGTATTCGCCGACGGGGAAGTCGCATCTGCCGGACGACTGCGACATCCCCGATCCGCTCGAACTGCTGTCCTTCGTCGCGGGCGCCACCACACGGCTCGGGCTCTCGACCGGAGTTCTCGTGCTGCCCAATCACAATCCGGTCGTGCTCGCGAAGAGGCTCGCGACCCTCGACCGGCTCTCGCGGGGCCGGCTGCGGATCTGTATCGGACTCGGCTGGATGCGCGAGGAGATCGAGGCGTGCGGCGGCGACTTCGACCGCCGCGGCAAGAGCGCCGACGAAGCCCTCGCGCTGATGCGGGCGTTGTGGGCGGGCGCCGATGCCGATTCAGCCGGTGTGGACTTCGACGGGGACTTCTACCGGTTGCGCGGCGCCCACAGTCACCCGAAACCGCATGGCGGAAGGTCGGTTCCGCTGTACGTCGGTGGGCACAGCAAGGCGGCGGCACGGCGTGCGGGCCGACTCGGTGACGGCTTCCAGCCCCTCGGACTCGCGGGCGACGACCTCGCGGCGGCCGTCGCGGTGATGCGCGGCGCCGCAGCCGAGGCCGGGCGCACCGCGGACGACGTCGAACTCGTGCTCGGCGCGACGTTGCCGCGTCTCGACGAACGGAAGCTCGCGTGGGCGCGTGAGCAGGGCGCGGGGCGGATCGTGCTGTCGGCGTCGCGGCACGTGCGCTCGCTCGACGACGTGATCGCGGAGATGGCCGACTGCGCCGAGCGTGTCGGGACACTGCGATGAGCGCGGTCTTCACGCCCGGAGCGCTTCTGCCCGGACGCCGAGCGATCGTGACGGGCGGTGGCCGTGGGATCGGCGCGGCGATCACGCGTGCCTTCGCGGCGCACGGCGCGCATGTGCTCGTCGTCGACACCGTGGACGTCGACCAGCGTGCCCACGAGTTCGACAGCGCGGCAGGAGGTTCGATCGAACACCTGGTGGCCGATGTGTGCGACGGCGCTACTGCGGGACGACTCGCCCAGTGGCGACCCGAGATCCTGGTCAACAATGTCGGGCATTTCCTGCGTCCGCCGGTCCGGTTCGCCGACGAGGCCCCCGCGATGTGGACGCAGCTCGGCGACGTCAACTTCGAGCACGTCCTGCGGCTCACGCACGCCGTGCTGCCGGTGATGCCGCGCGGCGGGTCGATCGTGAACGTCACGACGGTCGAGGCGCACCGCGCGATTCCCGGGCACACCGTGTATTCGGCGTACAAGGCCGCGCTCATGCAGTTCACGCGCAGCCTGGGCGTCGAGGAGGGGCACAACGGGATCCGCGTCAACGCGATCGCGCCCGACCTCGTCGAGTCCGTGCAGGTGCCGTACCGCGACCTGGTGGCCGACGAGGACTGGGCGAAGTGGCCGTACTGGGCCCCCCTCGGCGGACCCGGCGCGCCCGATGACGTAGCGGGCGCGGCGTTGTACCTCGCATCCGACCTGTCGCGCTATGTGACCGGTACGACGGTCCACGTCGACGGCGGCAGCCATGCCGCGGGCGGCTGGTTCCGTCGGGGCTCGGGTGGGTGGACCAACCGGCCCGCCGACGCGTGATCCGGCCCCGGCCCGTCTTCCGCACGAGAGGAACCTCCACGTGACGAACAACCGTGTGACGAACAGCGGCGTGGCGAATCGCGACGTGCCCACGCTGAGCGTGAACGTCCCCAATTTCGGACCCGCACTCGCCGCGGACGACTACGGGCAACTGCTCGCGGTGTGCCGCGCGGCGGACGCAGCCGGATTCGACCGGCTGCAGGTCACCGACCACGTCGTGATGGGGTCGGACACGTCGGGCTACACGTGGTCGGCTTTCCCCACCGCGCCCGACGAGCACTGGCTCGAACCGCTCACCGTCCTCGCCGTCCTCGCCGGACAGACCGAACGCATCCGGCTCGGTACCGGCATCGTGATCGCGGCACTGCGCGGCGGAGCCGTGCTCGCCAAGACGGCCGCGACCCTCGACCTGCTGTCGGGTGGCCGCCTCGACCTCGGTGTCGGAACAGGGTGGCAGGCCCGCGAATACGAAGCCGCGGGCCTCGATTTCGCGCAGCGCGGCCGACTGCTCGACGACACCCTGGAGGTGTGTCACGCACTGTGGTCGGGTGCGCCCGCCGCGGTCGACAACGGCACCGTGTCGTTCTCCGACGTGTACTGCTCCCCGCGCAGGCCGGTCCCCGTGTGGGTGTCGGGTTCGCTGTCGCGTGCCGTGGTGCGCCGCACCGCGCGGTGGGGCACCGGCTGGATCCCCATCATGGGCGCCACCGATGCGGATCTCGCCGAGGGCGTGCGCGTGATGCGCGGCGCGTTCGCCGATGCCGGGCGCGACCCGGGCACGCTCGAGGTGCGCGGTCGCCTGTCCGTCGCGAAGACCGCGGGCGGCGAGATCGACCTCGACGCGACCCTCGACCACGCGAAGACCCTCGTCGCGTCGGGTGTCACCGACGTCATGGTCGCACTGCAGGCTCTCGACGCCGACCCGGATCGCGCGGTGGCGGTGTTCCCTCGCCTCGTCGCCGCCTTCCGCACCGTCTTCTCCTGAGTGCGCACGGACGAATTCCCGTTCGCTCGGAAGGTTCGCGCCGGCCGGGCTCGGTTCCCCGCTCTGCGGCATCGCACCCGGTGAAGAGCGATTATTCGGGCGTTGCCCCGCAGTGCCCGCGTCCGTCATTGACGGCTCCACGATTGCGACGCTAGGTTAACTTCCTGGTTCGGCGCCGCACAGGGATCGGACCGGCAGTGGTCTGGACCGGCAGTGGTCTGGACCGGCAGCGGTCGACACGGAGTGGCATGACGCGAGGGAGTGCAGATGGATTTGGCGTGGTCCGCGGACGACGCGGCGTTTCGTGACGAGGTCGTCGCCTTTCTCGACGAGAAACTGACGCCCGAACTGCGGCAGGCCGGCCGGCTGATGACGAGTGTGTACTCGGATCACGAGGCGAGTATGGAGTGGCAGCGCATCCTGCACGAGCGAGGCTGGGCCGCGCCGGCCTGGCCGGTCGAACACGGGGGATGCGACTGGAGCCTGACGCAGCACTACATCTTCAGCCGCGAATCGGTACTCGCCGGCGCTCCGTCGTTGTCGCCGATGGGCATCCGCATGGTCGCCCACGCAATCGTCGCGTTCGGCACCCCGGAGCAGAAGGACTTCTTCCTGCCCCGCATCCTCACCGGCGAGGTGTTCTTCTGCCAGGGCTACTCCGAGCCCGAAGCCGGATCCGACCTCGCGTCGCTGTCGATGGCCGCGGTCGACGACGGCGACGACCTCGTGTGCACCGGCAGCAAGATCTGGACCACCCATGCCACGGAGGCGAACTGGATGTTCTGCCTCGTGCGCACGTCGAAAACCGGCAAGAAGCAGGAAGGCATCACGTTCCTGCTGATCGACATGAACACCCCCGGTATCGAGATCCGCCCGCTCGTCATGTCGTCCGGCGAAGAGGTCCAGAACCAGGTGTTCTTCGACGAGGTTCGCGTGCCCAAGTCCAATGTCATCGGCACGATCGACGACGGCTGGACCGTCGCGAAGTACCTGCTGCTCTTCGAGCGCGGCGGCGGCGCGGCGGCGCCGGCCCTGCAGGTCATGGCCGAATCCATCGCCGAGGCCGCCGCACAGCAGCCCGGCCCCGGTGGGCGTCCCCTCCTCGAGGATCCGGTCTTCGCCGCGAAGCTGGCCGAAGCGCGCATTCGCACCAAGGTGCTCGAGGTTCTCGAATACCGCACCCTGTCCGCCGGTGTCGACGTAGGCGGCGCCGCGTCGTCGACGATGAAGGTCCTCGGCACCGAACTCAGTCAGCGCCTCACCGAGATCTGGCTCGAAACCGCAGGCCCCCGCGGCCGCGTCTACCAACCGCACGCCACGGCGCCCGGCGGCCCGATCGCCGACTTCGTCGAACCGGACGGCGGGTACGTGAGCGGAGAGTCGTGGCAGGCTGTCGCGCCACTGCGTTACCTGAACGACCGCGCCGGCTCGATCTACGCCGGCAGCAACGAGATTCAGCGGAACATTCTCGCCAAAGCAGCATTGGGGCTCTGATGGACTTCACTCTGACGAAAGAGCAGGAACTTCTCCGTGACGGCCTGGTCAAGTTCCTTGCCGCGCGCTACACCCTCGAGGAGAGTCGCGCCGCCGCGAAAACAGGTCTCGGCCGACAGCCCGAGATCTGGCGCAGCTTCGCCCACGAGCTCGGCATCCTCGGTGCCACCCTCCCCGAGAGCGAAGGTGGACTCGGCGGCGGCGCCGTCGAACTCATGATCGTCACCGAGGCGCTCGGTCAGGCCCTCGTCGTCGAACCGTTCGTCGACACCGTCGTCCTGGGCGGCGGTCTGCTGCGGCGCGCGGGGGGCGAGCGCGCCACGACGCTCGTCGGCGAGATCGTCGACGGCAACGCTCTCACCGCCTTCGCGGCACTCGAACCGACGTCGGGCCAGCACTACGACGACGTCACCACCACGGCTCGGCGCGACGGCGACGAATGGATTCTCGACGGCAGCAAGATCGTCGTCACCAGTGCACCTTTCGCCGACCACCTGCTGGTCACCGCGCGCACCTCGGGGGAGCGACGCGACACCGACGGCATCTCGCTGTTCGTCGTCGACCTCGACCACTCGAACCTGCCCGCCGGATTCGAGAGCCACGACTACCGCACGGTCGACGACCGCCGTACCGCCGACCTCACCTTCACCGGGCTGCGCCTGCCCGCCGACGCGCTCCTCGGCGGCGAGGGCACGGCGTGGGAGTCGATCGCGCAGGGTGTCGACGAGGCCACCACCGCGGTCTGTTCGGAAGCGGTGGGCCTGATGCGCAAGGTGCTCGCCGACACCGTCGACTACGCCAAGCAGCGCAAGCAGTTCGGGGCGACGATCGGTTCGTTCCAGGCGCTGCAGCACCGCATGGTCGACATGCACATGGAGGTCGAGCAGGCGGTTGCCGCCGTGTACCTGGCGATCCTCACCCTGGGTGCCGATCCTGTGGAGCGCGCACTCGCCGTCTCGGCCGCCAAGGCCACCATCGCGCGCGCCGCCCGCTTCGTCGGCCAGAATGCCGTGCAACTGCACGGCGGCATGGGCATGACCGAAGAGCTGGCCATCGGCCACTACTTCCGTCGGCTCACCGCCGTCGAGTACGAATTCGGTTCCGCCGACCAGCACATCGCTCGTTACGCGGCGCTCACCAACCGCGCTTGACGGTCACGGTACGCGGACGGGCACGTCTTCGCTGAAGTCGACCGTGAGCGAACGAGAAGCGAAGACCCATCCGTCCCCGAATGCGACGTAGCGGTCCGCGTAGCGCAGCGCGATGCGGTTGTCGCGCACGGAGTCCTCACGCCGGTACAGATGGTGCGCCGTGCAGTACAGCTCGCCGGTGAGACCGTCCACCACCTGCTGGTGCACCACGTGACGCGTCGCGATCAGGTGCGACACCGCGCCGACGACGGCGTCGGCCACCTCCCGTGCGCCGG
This sequence comes from Rhodococcus sp. HNM0569, assembly GCF_012726205.1. Taxonomy (GTDB): domain Bacteria; phylum Actinomycetota; class Actinomycetes; order Mycobacteriales; family Mycobacteriaceae; genus Rhodococcus_F. The sequence goes on from NZ_JAASAE010000002.1 coordinate 60,986, forward strand.
TGATCGTGGACGCGTCGCCGCCGGTCAGCGCGGGCGGCAGCGTGAACGTCACGTCGGGTGCGAACAGTGCGGCGAGCGCGTCGCGGTCGCGTCGGTCGACGGCCTGCGCGTACCGTGCGGACAACTCGGCGATGGGGAACGGCATGGCCTGCATCACACCCCGCCGGGCGCCGATCGGTCCACCCCGCTCCCGCTGTGCGAGACGACGCCCACGTCCCGGCGTCGTCGTCGTTAGCGTCCGGCACATGGAACTGAGGGAGAGCCCCGAACAGCAGGAACTGCGCCGCGAGTTGCGCGCGTATTTCGCGGGTCTGCTGCCGGAGGAGAAGCGCCGCAAGGCCGGCGAGCAAGGCGTCGGTGGTGAGTACTTCCGGGAGATCGTGAGCCTGCTGGGCAAGGACGGGTGGCTCGGAATCGGCTGGCCCACCGAGTACGGCGGCCAGGGCCGGTCCATCGAGGAACAGTTCGTCTTCTTCGACGAGGTGCAGCGCGCCGGCCTGCCGTTCCCGTTCGTCACCGTCAACACCGTCGGTCCGACGCTCATGAAGTACGGCACCGAGGAACAGAAGGCCCGGTTCCTGCCCGGCATCCTGGCCGGCGACATCGTGTTCGCGATCGGCTACACCGAGCCCGAGGCAGGCACCGACCTCGCATCGCTCAAGACGCGCGCCGTGCGCGACGGCGACGAATGGGTGATCGACGGCAACAAGATCTTCACGTCGGGTGCGAACACCGCCGACTACGTGTGGCTCGCGTGCCGCAGCGATCCGGACGCGCCGAAGCACAAGGGCATCTCGATCATGGTCGTGCCCACCGACGATCCGGGCTTCTCGTGGTCGCCGATCGACACCGTCGGTGGCCTGATGGTGACGTCGACGTACTACACCGGCATCCGGCTGCCCGACGAGAACGTGATCGGCGACGTCCACGGCGGCTGGAAGCTCATCGCCGCGCAGCTCAACCACGAGCGCATCGGCCTCGCGGCGATCGGCGGCCGCACCTACGGGCTCTGGCATCAGGTCCGCGAATGGGCCACCGACAACGGGGCCATCGAGATCCCCTGGGTGCAACAGGAACTCGCCCGCACGCATGCACGGCTCGAAGCGATGCGGCTGCTGAACTGGAAGATGACCGCGGCCGTCGCCGCGGACACGCTGTCCGGCGCCGACGCGGGCGCCACCAAGGCCTACGGCACCGAGACGCACATCGACGTCTACCGGACGCTGCTCTCGATCCTCGGTGCGGCGGGACGCATCCGGCCCGAATCACCCGGCGCGCTGCTCGCCGGCCAGATCGAGCAGATCTCGCGGCAGGGCATGGTCAACACGTTCGGTGGCGGTGTCAACGAGGTGCTGCGCGACATGGTCGCGACGATGGGCCTCGGGTTGGTGCGGGAGAAGAGGGTCAAGTGAGCGAATTCTTCACCACCCTGAAGGGTTTCGAGGGCAAGGTCCTCACCCCGACGACCTGGGGGCCGGACGAGGTCAACACGCCGATGATCCGCCATTGGATCCAGACGATGGGCGATACGAACCCGATCTACCTCGACGACGACGCGGCGCGCGCCACCGGGCGCGACGGCGCCGTCGCGCCCGCGCTCATGGCGCAGGTGTGGACCATGCGGACGTTCACCGACAAGATGGCGAACAACGACCCGTCCCAGGTGTGGACCGACCTGATCGCGACGCTCGACGGCGCCGGCTTCACGTCCGTCGTCGCCACCGACTCGGACTTCGAGTTCTTCACCGAACTGCGTACCGGCGACCGGGTTTCGCTCACCGAGGTCATCGAGGACATCTCGGAGGAGAAGAAGACCGGCCTCGGTACCGGGCACTTCGTCACCACCCTCAAGACCTACCGCAACGGGAACGACGAGACCGTCGCGACGCAGCGGTGGCGCACCTTGCGCTTCAAGCCGAAGGGTGGCGAGGAAGCCGGATCGAGGGGCTCGGAGAAGCCGTCGGCGAAGGACGAGAAGGCGGGCCCGATCCCGGGACTGCGTCCGCGTCCGGCGCTCAACGCCGACAACGCGTTCTGGTTCGAGGCTGCGAAGGAACACCGACTGGTGATCCAGCGCTGCAGCAACTGCGGCACATTGCGCCATCCGACGGGCCCGATGTGCGGGCAGTGCCGGTCGCTCGACTGGGACACCGTCGACGCGTCCGGCCGCGGCATCGTCTACAGCTTCGTCGTCAACCACCATCCACGGATTCCCGGCTTCGAGTACCCGCTCGTCGTGGCGACGATCGAGCTCGAGGAAGGCACCCGCCTGATCGCGAACATGACCGGCATCGCGCCCGGCGACGTCGAGATCGGCATGCCGGTGGAACTGGACTGGATCGACGCCGACCCGGACCTGACGCTTCCCGCGTTCCGGCCGGCCGTACGGGAGGACTCGTAGATGGACTTCACCTTCAGCGAAGAGCAGGAAGCGATTCGCACACTCGCCGCCGACGTCTTCACCGGCAAGGCCGGCATCGACCGCGTCAAGCAGGTCGAGCAGAGCGACGAGCGGATCGACCGCGACCTGTGGCGTGAACTCGCCTCGACGGGCCTGCTCGGAATCGCGCTCCCCGAGGACCTCGGAGGCGGGGGCCTCGGCGTATCCGAGTTGTACGTCCTGCTCGAGCAGCAGGGCCGCCACGTCGCACCGGTACCGATCTGGCAGTCGACACTCGCCGCACTTGCCGTCGCCGAATTCGGTACCGACGCACAGCGCACCGCGCTGGTGCCCGGGGTGGCCGACGGCAGCAGTTTCCTGACGATCGGACTCGAGGAGTTCGGTCCCTACGTCGACGGCGACCCCCAGACCACCGCCACCGAGACCGGTGGCGCGTGGACCCTGACGGGTGCGAAGGCCGTCGTCCCGATCACGCACGTCGCGGACCGCGCGATCGTGTCGGCGACGACGCCCACCGGCGCCGCACTGTTCGTCGTCGACCTCGCCGCCGGCGGGGTGACCGTGCAGCAGACCCAGTCCACGGACTGGGAGATCTGCGGAAACGTCACCTTCGAGTCGGCTCCCGCCGAACTTCTCGGTCCGGCCGACGGCACCACGGTGGCGTGGCTGCTCGCACGGGTGGAACTCGCCCTCGCGGCACTGCAGTTGGGCGTCGGGTCCGGCGCCGTGCAGCAGGCCGTCACCTACCTCAACGGCAGGCACCAGTTCGGCCGCCCCCTCGCCACCTTCCAGGCCGTCGGCCACCAGCTGGCGGACTGCTACATCGACCTCGAAGCGATGCGCGTGACGCTGTGGCAGGCGGCGTGGCTGCTCGCCGAGGGGGCCGATCTCGGGACCTCGGTGCTCGTCGCGAAGTGGTGGGCCACCGACGCCGGACAGCGCGTGGTGCATCGCACCACCCACCTGCACGGCGGCATGGGCGTCGACACCGACTACCCCGTGCATCGGCATCTGCTGTGGGGCAAGCAGATCGGTGCCACGCTCGGCGGTTCGGCATCCGATCTCGCGCGTCTCGGCGCGCAGCTCGCCGACGGGGTCGAGGTGGTCGCATGACCGCCACCGTCCCGGAGGTCACGGGCCGCGGCTACGACGACATCTCCGTCGGCGACGTGCTCCCGGACCTGGCGATCCCGCTCACCCGCACGCTGATCGTCGCGACCGCACTCGCGACCCGCGACTTCCAGGACGTGCACCACGATCCCGAGCTGGCGCGTGAGCGCGGCAGCAAGGACGTGTTCATGAACATCCTCACCAGCAACGGTCTCGCGGGCCGGTTCGTCACCGACTGGGCAGGTCCGTTCGCCACCGTGCGCCGCGTCAAGATCCGCCTCGGGGCCCCCAACTACCCGGGCGACACGATGAGGATGACCGGCGAGGTCGTTTCGAAGGACGACGGGCTGGTCGAGGTGAAGGTCGTGGGTGCCAACAGCCTCGGCAAGCATCTGTCGGGCACCGTCACGGTCGCCTACCCGGCGGCAACGGAAGGAAGGGACTCCTGATGGCCGTGAGCCCACTGTCGGGTGCCGCCGCGATCGTCGGTATCGGTGCCACCGAGTTCTCCAAGCGCTCGGGCCGTTCCGAGCTGCAACTCGCGTGCGAGGCCGTCACCGCGGCCCTCGCCGACGCCGGCATCGACCCGTCCGAGGTGGACGGGCTGTCGACGTTCACGATGGAGACCAACGGCGAGATCCTCGTCGCCCGTAACTGCGGGCTCGGCGAGCTGAAGTTCTTCTCCCGCATCGGGTACGGCGGCGGCGCCGCGTGCGCGTCGGTGCAGCAGGCGGCGATGGCCGTCGCGACCGGCGTCGCCGACGTCGTCGTCGTGTACCGCGCGTTCAACGAGCGCTCGGGGATGCGTTTCGGCGCGGGTCAGCACGACCGTCCGATGGACTCGACCGCCGATCGCGCCGCCTACGCGTGGCTCACGCCGCAGGGGCTCAGCACCCCTGCGCAGTGGGTCGCGATGTTCGCGCGACGCTACATGTACGAATACGGGGCCACGAGTGAGGATTTCGGACGTGTCGCGGTCGTCGCTCGCAAGCACGCCGCGAACAATCCGAAGGCGTGGTTCTACGAGCGGCCCATCACGCTCGACGACCACCAGAGCTCGCGGTGGATCGCCGAACCGTTGCACCTGCTGGACTGCTGCCAGGAGACCGACGGCGGCCAGGCCCTCGTGATCGTGTCGGCAGAGCGCGCGAAGGACCTGCCGCACGCGCCTGCGATCGTCAAGGGCGCCGCGCAGGGCAGCGGCAAGGACCAGCACATGATGGCGAGCTACTATCGGCCCGACATCACCGGTATCCCCGAGATGGGCCTCGTCGGCAGGCAACTGTACGCGCAAGCCGGGCTCGTACCGGGCGACATCGACGCCGCGATCCTCTACGACCACTTCACCCCGCTCGTGCTCCCGCAGCTCGAAGAACTCGGCTTCTGCGGCGTCGGCGAGGCGAAGGACTTCGTCCGCGAGGGCAATCTCGAGATCGGCGGCGCACTGCCGAGCAACACGCACGGCGGCCAGGTCGGCGAAGCGTACTTGCACGGCGTCAACGGCATCGCCGAGGCGGTGCGACTGCTGCGCGGCACGTCCACCAACCAGCCCGACGGCATCGACAACGTCCTCGTCACCGCGGGTACCGCCGTCCCGACCAGCGGCCTGATCCTGGGAGCAGCCTGATGACCACCACGCTCGGTGCCGGCCGTTGGAGCGGTGTCGACCTCGGCACCCGCACCGTCTCCTACGACGAGCGCGACGCGATCCTGTACGCGCTCGCGGTCGGCGCGCGTGCGGACGAACTGGACCTCGTGTTCGAGGATCGGCTGCGGGTGCTCCCGACGTTCGCGCTCACGCTCGCACAGTGGGCTCCCGACGAACTCGGCGGACGCGGTGGTTTCGACCAGTCGACCACGCTGCACGGGTCGCAAACGCTCGAGGTGCGTGCCCCGCTGCCGCGCAGCGGTGCGCTCGCGCTGTCCGCATCGGTGGGCAATGTGTGGGACAAGGGAGCCGCCGCGGTGTTCGAGGTGGTCGTCGAGTCGGAGTACTTCGTCGCGACGTGGTCGTTGTTCGCGCCAGGTGCGGGCGGCTTCGGTGGCGAGCGTGGGCCGTCGAAACCGGCTCCACCCGAGGGGGATCCGCAGTTCACGGGCGTCATGGAGACCGCGACCACGCAGGCCGCGCTGTACCGGCTCACGGGCGATCGGCATCACATCCACATCGATCCCGCCGCGGCGGCGGGCATCGGGCAGCCGCGACCGATCATGCACGGGCTGTGCACGTTGGCGGCGAGCACTCTCGAGCTGGCGCGGGCCACAGGTGCGCATCCGGCCGACCTGCGCACTCTCGACGGCAGGTTCGCCGCGCCGCTCTTCCCGGGCCAGACCCCGGGCTACCGCGCGTGGGGAGATCGCGGCGAGCTCGCGTTCGAGCTCGACCTCGACGGCACCGCCGTCATCGCGGGTGGCCGCGCGACCTTCGCCTGACCATCTCTCGCTTTCCCTTACCACGGTCGCAATGTCACATCGTGTGCATCGAGTGCACACGATGTGACATTGCGACGCACCGGGATACGGAACGACGACCGACACGGAGGACTCATGGGCACGCTCGACGGCAAGACCGCGCTGATCACCGGGGCGGGGCAGGGAATCGGACAGGGCATCGCGCTCGCGCTCGCGAAGGAGGGCGCGTCGATCGCCGTCGCAGGCCGCACCGAGTCGAAGCTCGACGCGACGTGCGAGCTGCTCGCACAGGCGGGTGGAGTGGGTGTGCCCGTACGGTGCGACGTGAGCGTCAAGGACGACATCGACGCCGCGGTCGCCGCGACGGTCGAGCGGTTCGGCGGGATCGACATCCTCGTCAACAACGCGAACGACGGCAAACCCGGACCGCTGCTCGACGTCCGCGACGACGACTACGTCCGGTTCTTCGCGACCGGACCGCTCGCCACCCTGCGCACGATGCAGGCGTGCCACCCGCACCTGAAGGCCCGCGGAGGCGGCACGATCGTCAACCTCGTGACGTCCGCCGCGGTGCGCTGGGACGCGTCGAACTACGGCGCGTACGCCTCGATCAAGGAGGGCATGCGCGCCCTGACGCGTGCGGCGGCATGCGAATGGGGCCGCGACGGCATCCGGGTGCTGTCGGTGGCGCCGCACGCGTCGACGCCCGCGCTGGCGTGGTGGATGGAGAAGAACCCGGAGGAGGCGGCCGAGTTCGTCGCGGGCATCCCCCTGGGACGCGTCGGTGACCCGGAGACCGACATCGGCCGCGCGGTCGTGTTCCTCGTCGGCCCGGACGCCGGCTACCTCACCGGTGCCACGATCCCGCTCGACGGTGGACAGTCCCGCTGGGGCTGAGTGCAGCAGTTCCCGATTCCCGCTCGCCGGGACCGTTCGACTGTGTGCCTGCGTCCTGCGGCTACCTTCGCACCCGAGATGAACGCACGTACGAGAGGCCACCTGTCGTCATGACGACTGTCGAAGCACCCCAGAGTTCCCGTTCCGTTCTGGTCACCGTGGCCGACGTGGTGGCGGAGACCGCCGACGCCTGTTCGCTGGTCTTCGAGATCCCCGAGGACGTCGAGGACCGGTTCGCGTACCGCCCGGGTCAGTTCCTGACGCTGCGCATCCCCAGCGAGCGCACCGGCTCGGTCGCGCGCTGCTACTCGCTCGCGAGCTCGCCGCACACCGACGACGCACCCAAGGTCACCGTCAAACGCACCGCCGACGGCTACGGCTCGAACTGGGTGTGCGACAACGTGTCCGTGGGTGATCGCCTCGAGGTGCTGCCGCCGTCGGGACTGTTCACGCCCCCCGACCTCGCCGAGAACCTACTGCTGTTCGCGGCGGGCAGTGGCATCACCCCGGTCATGTCGATCCTCAAGTCGGCGCTCGACCAGGGGAGCGCTCACGTCGTGCTCGTGTACGCCAATCGCGACGAGAAGTCGGTCATCTTCGCCGAGGAGCTGCGTCGGCTCGCGGCGGCCGAACCCGAGCGGCTCACCGTGATCCATCTGCTCGAATCGGTACAGGGACTGCCGACCGCGCGCACGCTGGCCGGGCTCGCACGGCCGTTCGCGTCGCATCGCGCCTTCCTGTGCGGGCCGGGCCCGTTCATGGCTGCCGTGCACGAAGGTCTCGCTGCCGCCGGGCTGCCCAAGGACCGCGTGCACGCCGAGGTGTTCACGTCGCTGTCGGGCGACCCGTTCGCCGACGTCGAGCCGATCGAGCTGTCAGCCGAAGAGGAAGCAGGCGCCGCCACGGCATTCGTCGAACTCGACGGCGAGAACCACGAACTCACCTGGCCGCGGTCGCAGACGCTCGTCGACATCATGCTCGCCCGCGGGCTGGAAGTGCCGTACTCGTGCCGAGAGGGCGAATGTGGTTCGTGCGCATGCACTGTCACATTTGGCGAGGTGGAGATGGACAACACCGGAATGCTCGACGCCGACGACATCGCCGCAGGGTACATCCTCGGCTGTCAGGCCCGCCCGGTGACGGACGCGGTGAAGATCGAGTTCTGAGGCGGCACCGAGGCGCGGCCTGTCAGAACTCGATCTCGAGATGATCGGTGACAGGCCGTGCCTGGCAACCGAGGATGTACCCGGCCTCGACATCCTCAGGATCGAGGATCTCGCTGTTCTCCATCGCGACCTCGCCCTTGCGGATCGTGCACGCGCAGGATCCGCATTCGCCTTCCTGGCACGAATAGGGCACGTCGAGCCCCTTGGCGAGCATGATCTCGACGAGGGTCTGCGACCTCGGCCAGGTGAGCGAGTGCGTCTCGCCGTCGAGTTCGACCTCGACGGTCGCGGCGTCGGCGAGATCCTCGTCGCTCACCTCGGTGGCAGGTGCGTCGGCGAACGGATCGCCCGCCAGCGAGTTGAACACCTCGGCGTGCACCTGACTGCGCGGCATCCCGGCGTCGGCGAGCGCGCGGTGCACCGCGTCCATGAAGGGCGACGGCCCGCACAAGAACGCCTCGCTGCCGAGATACGGCCCGGCGAAACGGGCGATGTGTTCGGCGGTGGGCAGGCCCTGCAGCGTCTCGAGCCAGTGCACGACGGTCAGGCGTTCGGGATACCGGTCGGCGAGGGCGCGCAGTTCGTCGGCGAAGATGACCGACTTCTCGTCGCGGTTGGCGTAGAACAACGCGACGTTCCCGTTGCCCTCGGCGAGGGCCGACTTGAGGATCGAGACAACCGGCGTGATGCCGCTGCCTGCGCCGAACAGCACGAAGTCGTGGTCCCACGTCTTGGGTGTGAATACACCCGAGGGGGGCAGCACCTCGATCCTGTCGCCATCGGACACGTTGTCGCACAGCCAGTTCGAGCCGTAGCCGTCGGCGGTGCGTTTGACGGTGACCTTGGGCGCGTCGTCGGTGTGCGGCGAGCTCGCGAGCGAGTAGCAGCGCGCGACCGAGCCGGTGCGCTCGCTGGGGATGCGCAGCGTCAGGAACTGCCCGGGCCGGTAGTGGAAGCGTTCGGCGTGCTCGCCGGGGACGTCGAACACGATCGACCGGGCGTCGTCGGTCTCCTCGATCACCTTGCCGACGGTGAGGATCACCGAGCGTGAGCCGTGCGGTACCTCGATCGTGCCGTCGGTGACGTCGCCGACGGTCGTCGTGTCGGCACCGGTGCTCACGTCGGCACTGCTCGTGTCGCCTTCGCTCATGTCGTCCTCTCTCACCGACGCTCACTCCACGATCGGAGGGCCCCGGTCAAAACTAGAACAGGTTCTAATAGCCTATCGCACGTGAGGGAATGCGTCATCCTCGTGGCCGGTGGCCGCACGCGGAGCGGCGTCGAGGCCGTGTTCGAGCGTCGCCATGCCGTCGGCCAGCAGTCGCCCGAGGTCGAGCGAATGGTCGTCGAGCCAGCTCTCGTATGCCGACATCGCGACGCCCAGCAACAGGTGGCCGATCGTGCGCGGGGCGGGCGAATCGGCGGGAACGTCCAGGCGGCGCGCCGCGTACTGTGCCACCACGTCGCGCCAGCCCGCGTACATGAGCGCCGAATGTGCCTGCAGAGCGGGCACACGCAGGATCAGCTCCATCCGCCTTCGGTGGTTCGCCGTTTCCTCCGCGGGGAAGGTGTTGAAGTCGAGCAGTGCCGCGGCGAGTGCGGTGGACATCGGGAGATCGTCCGGCAGGGCCGCGAGGCGCTCGCGCATATTTGCCAGATGCGCGTCGAAATCGCCCCAGGGAATGGCATTCTTCGAAGGGAAGTAGCGGAACAGGGTGCGGCGTGCGATGCCGCACGCGTGGGCGATGTCGTCCACGCTCGTGTCGTCGAAACCGCGTTCGACGAACAGCTCGAGTGCAACGGTGCCGATGCGTTCTCGCGATGTCGCGGGGCGTCTGCCGGGCCGCGCGGCCGCGGTGGTGTTCGGGTTGCCGCCGTGCGGGGCGCTGTCCTGCGGGGCGCTGTCGTGCGGGGCGGAGGAGTGGCTGGTCATGTTCGCGGTTCCATTTTTCTCTCCGTCGGCTCTGGATTATTGCACTCGATGCCATTAATGTAGGTGATGCAGAGCACATCCACGTGTCATTGTGTTCCATGCAGTAGAGAAAAGGGGCAGCCACGGAAGGTGTGTCCCGCAACCGAAGGGAGCGTCATGTCGCATCAGGAGAATGTCGCCGACGACCGCCAGGCCGACGCGCTGATCGAGGAGAGCCTTGTCGAAGAGGTGTCCATCGACGGCATGTGCGGCGTGTACTGATCGTGTCCACCGCAGCCGAGACCGGGCGCCGCGAACGCGTCGCATTCGATTCGGGACAGGCATGGACCGTCCACCCCCAGGTGGCGATCCGTCCGGAACCGTTCGGTGCGTTGCTGTACCACTTCGGAACCCGCAAGCTCTCGTTCCTCAAGAATCGAGTCGTCGTGGAGGTCGTGCGTGCGCTCGGCGATCACCCGGACGCCCGGTCCGCGCTGCACGCGCACGGCATCGAGGGCGAGAACGCCGCGCCGTACCTGCACGCCCTCTCCACACTCGCCGACTCGTCCATGATCGTGCCGGCCGACCCGCGCGAAGGCGCCGGTGGCGCGACGCAACCGCGTAAGGAGCAGTAGTGACATCGACGCTCGAGCACGGGACCACGACGGCCTCCACGGCTCCGCCGGCTGTGGGCAGATTGATCGACCAGTTCGAGCAGGGGCTCGACGCGCCGATCTGCCTCACATGGGAGCTCACGTACGCGTGCAATCTGTCATGCGTGCACTGTCTGTCGTCGTCGGGCAGGCGCGATCCCCGCGAGCTCTCCACCGAGCAGTGCAAGGCGATCATCGACGAGCTGCAGCGGATGCAGGTCTTCTACGTCAACATCGGTGGTGGCGAGCCCACCGTCCGCTCCGACTTCTGGGAGCTCGTCGACTACGCGACCGCACACCAGGTCGGGGTCAAGTTCTCCACCAACGGCGTGCGCATCGACGAGAAGGTCGCGGCGCGCCTCGCCGCGAGTGACTACGTCGACGTCCAGATCTCCCTCGACGGCGCCACCGCCGAGGTCAACGATGCCGTGCGCGGCCCCGGATCGTTCGCGATGGCGGTGCGCGCACTCGAGAACCTGTCGAATGCCGGCTTCCGCGACGCCAAGATCTCGGTGGTCGTCACGCGCGAGAATGTCAGCCAGCTCGACGATTTCAAGGCGCTCGCCGATCGATACGGTGCGACGCTGCGCATCACCCGCCTTCGCCCGTCCGGCCGCGGCGCCGACGTGTGGGACGACCTGCACCCCACCGCCGCTCAGCAGCGTGAGCTCTACGACTGGCTCGTCGCGCACGGCGAGGGAGTGCTCACCGGCGACAGCTTCTTCCACCTGTCGGCGTACGGCGACGCGCTGCCGGGGCTCAATTTGTGCGGTGCGGGCCGCGTCGTGTGCCTCATCGACCCGGTGGGCGACGTGTACGCGTGCCCGTTCGCGATCCACGAGGAGTTCCTCGCGGGCAACATCCTCGCCGACGGCGGCTTCCAGTCGATCTGGCAGAACTCGGAACTGTTCACCGAACTGCGTTCCCCGCAGACAGCGGGCGCCTGCACCAAGTGCGCGCACTTCGACTCGTGCCGCGGTGGCTGCATGGCCGCGAAGTTCTTCACGGGTCTGCCGATGGACGGGCCCGACCCCGAGTGCGTACAGGGTTTCGGCGAGAGTGCCCTCGCCGCCGACCGTACGATCCCGCCTGCCGCGGTGGATCATTCGCGCACCGGCAAGCGCCGCACACCGCGCGCACCCGTGCCGCTCACCCTGCTCACGACGCCGCCACGCCGGCCGTCGAAGGCATGCGACGAAAACCCCCTCGCCGGCATGACGCCTCCCGTCGCCGGCCCGAGCCGAACGGAATCGTGATGAAGAACCCCTGGGCGCGCAATCCGTGGTTCGAGACGGTCGCGGAAGCGCAGCGTCGAGCCCGCAAGCAGCTGCCGAAGTCGGTGTACGCCGCGCTCGTCGCCGGATCCGAGAAGGGCATCACGACCACCGACAACATCGAGGCGTTCTCGGAACTCGGTTTCGCGCCGCACGTCGCCGGCCTGTCGGCCGAACGCGATCTCACCACGAGCGTCATGGGACAGCCGCTCTCGTTCCCGGTCATGATCTCGCCGACCGGGGTACAGGCAGTCCATCCGGACGGTGAGGTCGCGGTCGCGCGTGCCGCCGCCAATCGCGGAATCGCCATGGGGCTCAGCTCCTTCGCGTCGAAGTCGATCGAAGACGTCGCCGCCGCGAATCCGCAGACCTTCTTCCAGATGTACTGGGTCGGCAGCCGAGACGACCTGCTGCACCGCATGGAGCGCGCCAAGGCCGCAGGCGCGGTGGGCTTGATCATGACGCTCGACTGGTCGTTCTCGATGGGACGCGACTGGGGCAGCCCCGAGATCCCCGAGAAGATGGACCTCGCGGCGATGGTCAAGTTCGGTCCCGAGGGCGCGCTGCGCCCGAAGTGGCTGCTCGAATACGCGAAGCGCCGCGAGATCCCGGACCTCACGACCCCCAACCTCAAGCCGCCCGCAGGCACCGCGCCCACCTTCTTCGGCGCGTACGGCCAGTGGATGAACACGCCGCTTCCCACGTGGGACGACATCCGGTGGATCCGGGAACAGTGGGACGGACCGTTCATGCTCAAGGGCGTCATGCGCGTCGACGACGCCAAGCGTGCGGTGGACGCGGGGGTCACGGCGATCTCGGTGTCCAACCACGGCGGCAACAATCTCGACGGCACCCCGGCGCCGATCCGTGCGCTGCCCGCGGTGGCCGACGCGGTGGGCGACCAGATCGAAGTCGTGCTCGACGGCGGCGTGCGCCGCGGCGGCGACGTGGTCAAGGCTGTCGCGCTCGGGGCTCGCGCCGTCATGATCGGGCGCGCCTACCTGTGGGGCCTCGCGGCCAACGGCCAGGCCGGTGTCGAGAACGTGCTCGACATCCTGCGCAGCGGTGTCGATTCCGCGGTGATGGGATTGGGCAAGAACAGCATCGGGAACATCACGCGCGACGACGTCGTGATGCCCCCCGGTTTCGTGCGCAATCTGGGGGTCGAGCAGTCGGGCACCGCATCGAAGGCCGCGGCGGCAGGCAAGGCGAAGCCGGCCGGGCGTCGCGCGTCGCGCTCGTCCTGACCGCGCCGCACCGGGCTCGATGACGGTCACCGATCCGTGCCGCATCGGCCCGCGCGGCGCGCCGTCGCGCGTCGTGTTCGGGCCGCACGCGACGAATCTCGCGATGCAGCGGGCTTTCTCACCGCGACACGTCGCCTACTACGCCGAACGCGCGCGCGCCGGTGCGGGCGTCGTGGTCACCGAAACCGCCTCGGTGCACGAGTCCGACCACCCCTACGCGCGGGCACCGCTCGCCGCGTCGTGCGGGTTCGGCTGGCGGACGATCGCCGACGCGTGCCACGCGCACGGCGGCCTCGTCGTGGCGAGCCTCGGGCACCGCGGGCTGCAGGGCACGAGCGCGTACCACCGCCGCCCGCTGTGGGGGCCCTCCGCGGTCGCGGATCCTGCCGAACGTGAATTGCCCGTCGTGATGGAGCGCGACGAGATCTCGGCGCTGGTGGTGGCGTTCGCGGATTCTGCGGCGCTCGCTGCAGACGCGGGCGTCGACGGGATCGAGATCGACGCAGGCCCCCGCTCGCTCGTGCGGCAGTTCCTGTCGGGCCTCACCAATCACCGCACCGACGAATACGGGACGCGGCGCGACCTGCTGCTCACCGAGGTGCTCGCTGCGGTGCGCGGTGCGGTGGGGGACGACATGATCATGGGGTTGCGGGCGAGTTGTGACGAACTCGCGCCGTGGGCGGGCATCACTCCCGCCCGCGCGGCCGAATGGGTGCGCGCCGTCGCACCGCTGGTCGACTACGTCGTGCCCGTGCGCGGCGGCCTGTACGCGCCCGACATGGATCGGCCCGATTTCCGCACTGCGGCACCCGACGATCTGTGCGCGCTGCTGCGTCCGGCAGCCGCGGACACACTGCTGGTCGGTTCTGCCGACGATCCCGTGGGTGCGCGCGAAGCGCTCGCAGGCGGCGCCGACCTCGTCGACATGACGCGCGGTCTCGTTGCCGATCCCGGCCTCGTCACGGCGCTGCGCGACGGCCGTGCGCCGCGGCCGTGCGTGCGCTGCAATCAGTCGTGCGTCGTCGACGACTGGCGCACTCTTCCGGTGCAGTGCGTCGCGCATCCCACCGAATACCCTTCCGGCGAGCGCGAGACCACGCCGTGGCACACCGATGCCGTCGCTCTCTCCGCGGGTGTCACGGTGGTCGGCGGCGGTGTCGCGGGCCTCGAAGCCGCGCGCCTTCTCGGCTCCGCGGGTGTCGACGTCGACCTCTACGAGCGGGCGGCACGGCTCGGTGGGGTGCTGCCCGCTGCGGCGCCGCAGTTCGTCCCGCTCGTCGACTGGCTCGTCGCGGAGTGCACGCGCGCGGGGGTGCGGATACACACCGGCACGCCGGTCGACGACGACACGGTGCGGGCCGCCTCGGCCGCGGGTCGGCCGGTCCTCGTCGCGGTGGGTGCGGAGGCGTCGCGGCACCGGTTCGACTGCGACGGAACCGTTCCGGTGGTCGACGCGTCCGTGGCACGGACGTCGGCGCTGCCGCACGGGCCCGTCGTCGTGTTCGACCCACGCGGCGACGACGTGGCGACCGACATCGCAACCGGTCTCGCCGCGGCCGGACGGACCGTCGCCCTGGTGACCCCCGACGACGTCCTCGGCTCGCGGGGTGTGCGCGGCGGCGCACCGCCCGCGACACGCGCGCACCGCGCTGGAGTGGACGTCCGCGTCGCGTCGACCGTCACCGCGGCCACCCGCGGTGCCGTCACGGTCGCCGGCAGGCGTGGCGGCGAGGACACGGTGAACTGCGCCGTCGTCGTCGACTGCACGAGGCCGGTCGCGTCGCCGGCCTTCGCGTCCGGAGCCGGGCGACTCCGCATCGGCGACGCGGTGGCTCCGCGCGGTGTCCTCGACGCGATCACCGATGCGCGCGCCGCGGTGCGTGCGCTGGTCGGCGGTCTCGGCGACGCGAAAGACTCTGCCGCACAGCAGCGTGCGGCGATGTGAAAGGAAACGTCATGGGAGAGTTCGACGGCAAGGTCGCCTTTGTCACCGGCGCGGCGCGCGGACAGGGCCGCAGTCACGCGGTACGACTGGCGCGCGAAGGAGCGGCGATCGTCGCGATCGACGTGTGTGCCCCGGTGAGTGACTACAACTCCTACGCGCCCGCGACGGCGGAGGACCTCGACGAGACCGTGCGCCTCGTCGAAGCCGAAGGCGGGCGCATCCTCGCGCGCCGCGCCGACGTGCGCGACAGCGCACAGCTCGCGCAGGTCGTCGCGGACGGAGTCGCCGAGTTCGGTCGCCTCGACGTCGTGATCGCGAACGCGGGCATCTGCAACTGGAGTCGATTCTGGGAGATGCCCGACGACCAGTGGGAGACGCTGATCGACGTCAACCTCACCGGCGTGTGGAAGACGCTCAAGGCTTCCGTGCCCGCGATGATCGAGGCCGGCAACGGCGGATCGATCGTCGTGGTCAGCTCGGTCGCCGGTATCAAACCGATTCCGGGGCAGGCGAACTACGCGGCCGCGAAATCGGGCCTCGTCGGTCTCACGCAGGCGGCGGCGAAGGAACTCGGCGAGTACCGCATCCGCGTCAACTCGGTGCACCCCTACGGCGTCGACACGCCGATGGGCACCGATCAGGGCAGTCTGAAGATGCTCGAAGCCCACCCGCAGTTCGCCGCGAGCCTCGGCACGATCCTCACCGAGTCGCCGCTCGCGACCGTCGACGACATCAGCGACGCGGTCCTGTGGATCGCGAGCGACAAGGCGCACACCGTCACCGCGACCCAGCTCACGGTCGACATGGGCAACACCAAGGTGTGACGCCGTGCCCGGACCGTACCCCCGGCTGCTGTCGCCGCTGCGCGTCGGTGCACTCACGCTCGCGAACCGCGTGGTGTTCGGTGCCCACCTGACGAATTTCGCGCGCGACGGTCTGCCCACCGACCGTCACCGCGACTACTACGCGGCGCGCGCAGCCGGGGGAGCCGGGCTGATCGTCACGGAAGAGCACGTCGTGCACCCGTCCGACCACGCGTACGAGCGTCTGATCCAGGGCTGGCGCGACGACACCGCGGCGTCCTATCGGAGCCTCACCGACGCGGTCCACGCACACGGCACACCGATCCTCGCGCAGCTCAATCACAATGGCGCACAGGGCACGTCGGCGTACTCGCGTCGGCCGCTGCTCGCACCGACCGCACTGCCGGACCCGATGTTCCGCGAGGTGCCGCGCGAGGCCACGGCCGACGACCTGGCCGAACTGGTCGCGGCCTACGCCGGCACCGCGGCGAGGTGCGTGCGCGGCGGCTTCGACGGCGTCGAAATCCAGTGCTCCCAGTCGTCGATCCTGCGGGCATTCCTGGCGCCCGCGCTCAACCGGCGCACCGACGGGTACGGCGGCACAGTCGCGCAGCGCGCGCGTCTCGTGCTCGAGGTGGTGCGGGCCGTGCGCTCCGCGATCGGCGACGCGGTGCTCGGTGTGCGTCTCGCGACCGGTGACGGCACCGCGGGCGGCGTGTCGATCGCCGACGCGACCGTCGTCGCGGGTCTGCTCGATCCGCACGTCGACTATCTCGGCACGTCGCCCGGATCCGCCACCGAGACACTGCATCTGGTCGAGGGGTCGATGGCGATGCCGCACGGCTACGCGCTGTCGGCCACGGCGCAGATCCGGGCCGCGGTCACGGTGCCCGTGATCGGGGCGGGCCGGCTCGACGACCCCGACGTCGCCGAGCGGGCGCTCGCAGACGGCGAGTGCGACCTCGTCGCCGTCGTGCGCGGTCAGATCGCCGACCCGCATTTCGTCGAGAAGATCGCGTCGGGCCGCGCCGACACGGTGACGTCGTGCCTCGCATGCAATCAGGACTGCATCGGCCGCGTCGGTCTCGGTCGTTCCGTCGCGTGCTGTGTCAATCCGAGCGCCGGCCGCGAAGGACACACGCGCGACTCGGCACCGGGCCCGCGACGCACCGTTCTCGTCGTGGGCGGCGGTCCTGCCGGGCTGAAGGCGGCGGCCACCGCGGCGCGGCGCGGCCACCACGTCACGGTCCTCGAGCGTGACCGGCTCGGCGGCCGCATCCGGACCGCGGCGGCGGCGCCCACCCGCGGGCGCCTCGGTCGCGTCGTCGACGAGCTCGTGGACGAGTGCGTGCGTGCGGGCGTCGACCTGCGGACCGGTGTGCATGCCGACGCCGCGACCGTGGCGGAGTGGGCCGCCGACGACGTGATCGTCGCGACCGGCGCCCGGGCCCACCGGCCCGCGTGGGCAGAGCCGGGGTCCGTCACGGACGCAGGCGACATCGACGGTGCCCTGTCGGTGGGTGCGGGCCGGGTCGGTGACGGCGAGGCCAGGCAACCGCATGCGATCGTGTTCGACGAACTGGGCTTCCACGAGGCCACGTCCGCGGCGGAGATGCTCGCCGAGGCGGGATTTCGCGTCACGGTGTGCACGAGCGGGGCGGTCGTCGGCCAGGATCTCGGGCTGACACTCGACCTCGCGGGCTGGCGGGCACGTACGGCCCGATTCGCCGTCGACGAGGTGACCGAGGTGAGTCCGCAGCGGTGTGTCCGTGCGGGGACGCACACGACGCTCTCCCTCGTGCACTACCCGTCCGGGCGCGACGTGCATCTGATGGCCGACGTCGTGGTCGCCGCGGTGGCGCCGCGCGCCGACGACGGCCTGTGGCGGCAGCTGCGTGCCCGCGGAATCGCGGCGGTCCGGATCGGCGACGCACTCGCGCCGCGCAGGCTCGACGCCGCCGTCCGCGAGGGGGCGGCCGCGGGGTCGGCGATCGGTGCGCGCACGCACGCGGTCGGAGTCGCGCGATGAGTAGGGAGCTCGCCGGGCACACGTGGCCCGAACTCCGCGACGAGAGCCCCGTGCTGGCGGTACCCGTCGGGGCGCTCGAACAGCACGGCCCGCACCTTCCCCTCGACACCGACACCGTGATCGCCGACGCCGTCGCCCGGTCGCTGGACGGCGTGCTGGTCGCGCCGCCGATCTCGATCGGCGCGAGTGGCGAGCACGAGGGCTTCGCGGGCACCGTGTCGATCGGCGCCGACGTGCTCGAACGCGTGCTCGTCGAGTTCGGTCGATCGGCGTGCCGATGGGCCGGGCGCATCGTGTGGATCAACGGGCACGGCGGCAACGCCCACGCCGTCGTCAAGGCGACCACCTTGCTCCGCTACGAGGGCCGCGACGTCGCCTGGCACCCGTGCGCGGTGCCCGGCGGCGACGCCCACGCAGGCCGGACCGAAACGTCGCTGCTACTCCACCTTTCGCCTGCCCGCGTACACCTCGACCGGCTCGAGCCGGGAAATACGGAACCGGTCGAGACGTTGATGCCCCGGCTGCGGCAAGGCGGTATGGTCGCCGTGTCGGCCAACGGGGTGCTCGGCGATCCACGTGGCGCCTCGGCCGAGGAAGGCGCACACGATTTCGCGCGGATGTGCGATCGTGCTGCGGCGATGCTGACACGATGGACGCCGGGACCACAGGGGAGGCTCACATGACGCACCGCGTTTCGCGCGGGTCCGCGCTCGCCTTGCACAGACGCCGAAGGTTCCGCACGGCAGAGCTGGCCGCACGGTTCTCCTCGCCCGGCGCTTCTTTTTCGATGCAACCGGCTTGCATCGACGTCATCCGGCATACCATCGTCTGATGCAGCCGGCTCGACTTCCCGACGGCTTCGGGATCCGGATCGATCCGAGGGTGCGCACGTACTCGGACGGTCGAGTCCTGATCGGCGGCTCACCCACCCGTATGTTGCAGCTCGCACCCACCGCTGCCGCCATGATCGGCGACGGCTACCTCGAGGTGTGCGATCAGCAGACCGCCGTCGTCGCCCGCCGCCTGCTCGACTCGGGAGTCGCCAACCCGCGGCCGATGAGCACGCCGTCTCCGCGCGACGTCACGGTGGTCGTCCCCGTCAAGGACAATCCCGAGGGCCTCGTACGTCTGCTCGGCGCGCTGCACAGCTTCGACGTCGTCGTCGTCGACGACGGGTCCACCACACCCGTGCGGGTCCCGGAGCTGCCCGCGGGGGCGCTCGGCAGTGTCACCGTGCTGCGTCACGATGCACCACGTGGGCCCGCTGCGGCGCGTAACACCGGATTACGCGTCGCGACAACACCGTTCGTTGCTTTCCTCGATTCCGATGTCGTGCCGCACACCGGGTGGGCCGAGGTCATGCTTGGCCATTTCAGCGACCCGTCGGTCGCGCTCGTCGCGCCGCGCATCGTCGCGCTGGTGCCGGACCGGGGCGTGCTGGGGCGCTACGAACACGCGCGCTCGTCGCTCGACCTCGGGCGCCGCGAGTCGGCCGTCGCGTCGGGCGGCCCCGTGTCGTACGTGCCGAGCGCGGCGATGATCGCGCGCCGCGACGTGCTCGCCGAGTTCGGCGGTTTCGACCACACGATGCACGTCGCGGAGGACGTCGATCTGTGCTGGCGGCTCCAGGACTCCGGGTGGCGGCTGCGCTACGAGCCGGTCGCGCGGGTCGCACACGACCACCGCGTGCGTTTCGGCACGTGGTTCTCGCGCAAGATGTTCTACGGCACCGGCGCGGCACCGCTCGCCACCCGGCACGACGGCAAGGTCCCGCCGGTCGCGATGTCGCCGTGGACGCTGGCGACGTGCCTCGCGGCAGG
Source organism: Rhodococcus sp. HNM0569 (assembly GCF_012726205.1). GTDB lineage: Bacteria > Actinomycetota > Actinomycetes > Mycobacteriales > Mycobacteriaceae > Rhodococcus_F. The sequence goes on from NZ_JAASAE010000002.1 coordinate 80,655, forward strand.
CTCGTGCACGCGCGCCGGACTGCTCGGCGCGCTCGCGATGTTCGTCGCCACGATCGTCCGGCTCCGGCGCACGCTCGCCGGGCTCGACCAGCCCACGCGCGTCGCGGCCATCCTTGCGGCGCGCGGTTTCTCGGGCGGAATGTGGCAGCTCGCGTCGGCGGCGTGCCGCCACTACTGGCCCGTCACACTGCTCGCGGTGGTGGCCTCCCGGCGGGTGCGGCGCATCGCGCTCACCTTCGCGCTCGCGGAAGGTGTCGCCGACTGGGTCACGCATCGCGAAGCCGGGGGCCTCGGTCCCGTGCGGCACACCGTGTTCAAGCGGCTCGACGACCTCGCCTACGGGTCGGGTCTGTGGCGCGGCGCGCTCACCGCACGCACCCTCGATCCGCTCAAGCCTCGGCTGCGCAGTTGACCGTGCGGCATGCGGATGTCGTGGTGGTCGGCGGTGGCTCTGCCGGATGTGTGCTCGCCGCGCGGCTGAGCGACGATCCCGCGCGACATGTCCTCCTCGTCGAGGCGGGCGAAGACCCGGCCACACCTGCGCCGATCGGCCGGTTGCCGCTCGGGCCCACCTCCACCGTCGCGACCAGCTACGAAGTCGAACTGACCGAAGGGCGAAGCGCTTTCGTTCCGCGCGGCAGCGCGGTCGGCGGATCGGGGGCCGTCAACGGCGCGTATTTCGTGCGTGCCACCGACGCCGATTTCGCGCGCTGGCCCGCAGCGTGGTCGGCCGACGCGGTACTGCCGTACTTCCGTCGCGTCGAACGCGACCTCGACTTCACCGGGCCTCGGCACGGGGCCGACGGTCCCGTCACGGTGCGACGCGTGGCCGGTGACGCGGCGGGCGCCGTCACCCGCTCGTTCGCCGACGCCGCCCGTGCGGCCGGGTGGCCCGCCGAACCCGACAAGAATGCCGGTGGCGCGGGCGGGGTCGGTCCCGTCCCGCTCAACGTCGACGGCGATCGCCGGGCCAGCACCGCGCACGCGTATCTCGACCCCGCGCGCGGCCGCGCCAACCTCGAGATCCGCACCCACACGCGCGTCGACCGCGTCGTGTTCCGCGGCGACACCGTGGTCGGCGTCGACGTCGTCGACGGAACCGAGGCCGGGCACGGCGCGCGGCAGACGGTGCGCGCGAGCACCGTCGTGCTGTGTGCGGGCGCGTTCGAGACGCCGTGCGTGCTGCTCCGGTCCGGTCTCGGGCCTGCCGACGAACTCACCGCCCTGTCGATTCCGGTCACGAACGACCTACCCGGGGTCGGGCGCGGATTCACCGATCATCCGGAACTGCTGGTGCCGTATGCATTCGACACCGGCGCGCACGCCGAATCCTTCTCGCCGGCCCGTGCCCTGCTCGAGGCGTGCGCCAACACCCCCGAGTTCGAGTTGCGGCCCTACACCGCGCCGTTCGCACGGTCGATCGAAGGCCTCGAAAGTATCGGGGGCGGCGTTGCGGCAGGGCTCGGCCTCGGCGTCGCACTGATGCGGACCGACAGCACCGGCACCCTCGCACTCGACTCGGCGGATCCGACCGTGCCGCCGCGGGTGCGCTACGGCTACCTGCGCACCGCGCACGATCGCGCGTGTGCCGCCGCGGCCCTCGACGCCGCGCACGACGTCCTGGCCGCGTGGCGGGGCGTGCGTTTCGACCCGATCCGCGCGGGCGGAGCGGCCCCGCTCCCACTCGAACTGCTGGGCACGAGCCAGCACATGTGCGGCAGCGCGCGTATGGGGGGCGTGGGCGACCCCGGTGCCGTCGTGGACGAGCGGTGCGCGGTGCGGGGCGTGCGGGGTCTGTTCGTCGCCGACGCGTCGGCGATTCCGGTCGCTCCGTCCCGCGGTCCGCACGCCACCGTGGTGATGCTCGCCGAACGTGCTGCCGAGTTCGTGAGCTCGCTGTCCGCGTAACACGCCAGTCACGCGCGAAACACACTGTGGGCACACGGCGGTCGTAACATGTGGCCCTCACCGAAGACCGCTGGATCGGCAGGAGGACGGGATGCTGCGATGAGCATCGAAGGCTGCGGGCCGTGACCCGTCACCGGCAGCAGGTGGGCGGCTGCACGTACGAATTCGACGGTCTCGTCGACGTGCTCGCGAAAGCCACTCCCGCCCGCAGCGGAGACCAGCTCGCGGGCTGTGCGGCGGGCTCGGACGCCGAACGCGCCGCCGCGCAGTGGGTACTCGCCGACCTGCCGCTGGCGGTCTTCCTCGAGGAACTCGTCGTGCCGTACGAGGACGACGAGATCACCCGCCTGATCGTCGACACACACGAGCGCGCGGCCTTCGCGCCGATCTCACATCTCACCGTCGGCGGTCTGCGCGATCATCTGCTGTCGGTCGCCGCGTCACCCGATGCCGGCACTCGGCTGGCCGCGCTCGCACCCGGCCTCACTCCCGAAATGGTTGCGGCCGTGTCGAAGATCATGCGCAACCAGGACCTGATCGCGGTCGGGCGTGCGGCGCGCGTGACGTCGGCGTTCCGGACCACGATCGGCGGCACGGGCCGGCTCGCGACGCGTCTGCAGCCGAACCACCCGACCGACGACCCGCGCGGCATCGCGGCCGCGATACTCGACGGGCTGCTGCTCGGCTGCGGCGACGCCGTGATCGGCATCAACCCGGTCACCGACTCGCCGCGCGCCACCGCCGAGCTGCTGCACCTCGTCGACGACATCCGCACGCGATTCGCGATCCCCACCCAGTCGTGCGTCCTGTCGCACGTGACCACGACCCTCGGTCTCGTCGAGGGCGGCGCTCCGGTGGACCTGGTGTTCCAGTCGATCGCCGGTACGCAGGCCGCGAACCACGGTTTCGGGGTGACGCTCGCGCTGCTCGCCGAGGCGCGGGACGCGGCGCGGTCGCTGCGGCGCGGCACGGTGGGCGAGGACGTCATGTATTTCGAGACCGGCCAGGGTTCGGCGCTCAGCGCGCACTCGCACCTCGGTACGGACGGCGCACCGGTCGACCAGCAGACGCTCGAGGCGCGCGCGTACGCGATCGCGCGGGCCTTCGACCCGCTGCTCGTCAACACCGTGGTCGGCTTCATCGGCCCCGAATACCTGTACGACGGAAAGCAAATAGTGCGGGCCGGTCTCGAGGACCACTTCTGCGGCAAGCTGCTCGGCCTGCCGATGGGTGTCGACGTGTGCTACACGAACCACGCCGAGGCCGACCAGGACGACATGGACACGCTCCTGACTCTGCTCGCGGCAGCGGGCACTGCGTTCGTCATCACCGTTCCCGGAGCGGACGACGTGATGCTCGGCTACCAGAGCCTGTCCTTCCACGACGCGCTCTACGCGCGCCGCACATTCGGCCTGCGGCCCGCACCGGAGTTCGAAGAGTGGTTGCGGGCGCTCGGCATGCTCGACGAGCACGGGGGTCTGCGCGAGATCGATCCGGCCGGGTCGCCGCTGCGGGAGCTGGCTCGATGACCGAGGACGGGGGCAGCGGCGACACCGCCCCGTGGGCACGGCGAGCCGACCCCTGGGAACCCATGCGCGCGCTGACCCGGGCACGAATCGGGCTGGGCCGCAGTGGCGATGCGCTTCCCACTCGCAGCGTTCTCGCGCTGCGCGCGGCGCACGCGGCCGCACGCGACGCGGTCCACCAGCCGCTCGACACCGCGGCGCTGTCCGCCGCGCTCGCCGCCGTCGGGTTCCCGGAGACTGCCGTCGTCTCGAGCCGTGCGCGTTCACGCGCCGAGTACCTTCGCAGGCCCGACCTCGGGCGCGTGCCCGCAGGCGATCTGTCCGAGTTGCCCGGCGGGGGCGCGGAGGTAGGCATCGTGCTCGCCGACGGCTTGTCGCCACGTGCTGTCGCCGAACACGGAGTCGGGCTCGTCGCGGCGCTGCAGTCGGAGTGGGCCGGTCGCTATGCGATCGCGCCGGTCGTCGTCGCGGTCCAGGCCCGTGTCGCGCTCGGCGACCACATCGGGGCGGCCCTCGGGGCGCGCACGGTACTCGTGCTGATCGGCGAGCGTCCCGGCCTGTCGGTCGCCGACAGTCTCGGCGTCTATCTGACACACGATCCGATGCCCGGTCGCTCGGATGCGGAGCGCAACTGCGTGTCCAACATCCATCCTCCCGACGGTCTCGGCTACTCCGATGCCGCGCGCGTCGTCGCGAGATTGCTCGAGGGTGCCCGGACACTCGGCCGCTCGGGCGTCTCCCTGAAGGACACCGGTGTCTCCGCCCCACCCCTTTCCGGGGGTGGAGAGGTGTGAGGTGAGTCACTAGCGTGGAGTCCGTCACGCACGACACGGACGGAAGGACCACGATGCCCGCGCTGCCGAGTTATGCATCCGGAGTATCCGACAAGCCGCTGCTGGGCGACACGATCGGCGACAACCTGGACCGCACGATCGCCGCGTACGGCGAGCGGGATGCCGTCGTCGACGTGCAGAGCGGTAGGCGCTGGACCTACCGCGAGTTCGGTGCCGACGTCGACGCACTCGCGGCGGGACTGATGGCGCGTGGCATCGTCGCCGGCGACCGCGTCGCGATCTGGGCACCGAACTGCCCCGAATGGACCCTCGTGCAGTACGCGACCGCGAAGATCGGCGCGATACTGGTGAACGTCAACCCGGCCTACCGCACGTTCGAGCTCGAGTACGTGCTGAAGCAGTCGGGCGTACGAATGATCGTGTGCACCGCGGAGTTCAAGGGTTGCGACTACCCGGCGATGGTGCGTGAGGCATCCGCGAACGCGCCCACGCTCGAGTACGTCGCGGTGATCGGCACCGACGAGTGGGACTCGCTGCGCCACGACGGCGTCCGCGCCCACGCCGAGGACCCGGATCGGCTGGCGGCCGTGCAGGCGTCGCTGTCCGCCGACGATCCGATCAACATCCAGTACACCTCGGGCACCACCGGTTTCCCGAAGGGCGCCACGCTCAGCCACCACAACATTCTCAACAACGGCTACTTCGTGGGCGAGCTGTGCCACTACAGCGCGGACGACCGGATCTGCATCCCGGTGCCCTACTATCACTGCTTCGGAATGGTGATGGGCAACCTCGCCGCGACGAGTCACGGTGCCGCGACGGTCATTCCGGCCCCGGCCTTCGACCCGGCCGCGACTCTCGAGGCGGTGCAGCGGGAGCGCTGCACGTCGTTGTACGGAGTACCCACCATGTTCATCGCCGAACTCGCACTCGCGGACTTCGACTCCTACGACCTGTCGACTCTGCGCACCGGCATCATGGCGGGCTCGCCGTGCCCGGTCGAGGTCATGAAGCAGGTCATCGACCGCATGGGCATGACCGAGGTGTCGATCTGCTACGGCATGACCGAGACGTCTCCCGTCTCGACGCAGACGCGTGCCGACGACACGATCGAGCAACGCGTGGCCACGGTGGGCCGTGTCGGTCCGCATCTCGAGGTCAAGGTCGTCGATCCCGCGACGGGTGCCACGCTGGAGCGCGGCGAGCCGGGGGAGCTGTGCACGCGCGGCTACTCGGTGATGCTCGGATACTGGAACGACGACGAGAAAACCGGCGAGGCCATCGATTCCGCACGTTGGATGCACACCGGGGACATCGGGGTGATGGATGCCGACGGCTACGTCGCGGTCACCGGGCGCATCAAGGACATCGTGATTCGTGGCGGCGAGAACATCTACCCCCGCGAGATCGAAGAGTTCCTCTACACCCATCCCGACGTGCTCGACGCGCAGGTGATCGGGGTCCCCGACGCCAGATACGGCGAGGAACTCATGGCGTGGATCCGCCTGCGCGAAGGCGCGCAGCCGCTCGACGCGCAGCGGCTGCGGGAGTTCTGCGAGGGCAGGCTCGCGCACTACAAGGTGCCGAAGTACGTCCACGTGGTCGACGAGTTCCCGATGACCGTCACCGGCAAGGTGCGCAAGGTGGAGATGCGCGAGATCGCCGTCTCGCTGCTCGAGTGAGCGGGAGGCTCATCGAGTGAGCGCGGCGATCGCCATCGGACGCAGCACGCGGCGGGTGTGATCGGCCGACTCGCGCCTGCCGCTGTGTGGCGTCGAGTTGAGCAGGCCGAAAACCGCGTGCGCCATCACCCGGGCGTCGCGTTCGTCGCGCGTCGCGTCGAGGCGACGCAACTCGTGCACCCACAGTTCGACGTAGGTGCGCTGCGCGCGCCGCACCTCGCGACGGGCGTCGTCGGGCAGGCTCGCGAGGTCGCGGTCCTGGATCACGATGAGATCGGGCTCGGTGGTGGCGAAGTCGAGATGGAAGTCGACGAGTGCGGCGAGTGCGTCGTGCGGATCGTCCACCGACTCGACCACCGCGTGTCCGCCCGCGAGCAGACGGGTGCTGATGCCGACGAGCAGTTCGACGAGCACGGCGTCCTTGCTCGCGAAGTGCCGGTAGACGGCGGGCCCGCTGATGCCGACGGCGGCGCCGAGATCCTCGAGGCGCACTCCGGGAAAGCCCCGCTCGGCGATGAGTCGCGCGGCCGCGTCTAGCAATTGACGGCGCCGGTCCGCCTTGCGCTGGACCCGCGTCGTGGTGGCCTGCTGTGCAGTCGTGTCTGCGGTGACTGCGCCTGGGGTGAACGTGTTCGGGGGCACAGCTCTCCTCGTATGTGGTCTGGACAACAAGATCGATCGTCGTTAAGGTCTAACTCAGTTATTGGGCATTAACTCTACAAGGATCATCGACCCTGTGGCGGTCGCCGTCAACCGAGCCGGAGTCGAGAGGAAGCGGTGTCATGTCGCTCGCGGAAAGCACCAGTCCCGAAGGGGATCGGGCGCACGCCCCACGCACGCCAGGGGATCGGGCGGCAGGCAACAGGCAAGCCCACGTCGCGCTCGTCGACGAGTTGCGGACGCGGCTCGCGTCCACGGCCCTCGGCGGCGGCGAACGCTCGCGCGAACGCCACGTCGCGCGGGGCAAGCTGCTGCCACGCGACCGGGTGAACGTGCTGCTCGACCCGGGCAGCCCCTTCCTCGAGATCGCGCCGCTCGCGGCGGGCGGCATGTACGACGACGAGTCTCCCGGCGCGGGCATCATCGCCGGCGTCGGCCGGGTCCGGGGCCGCGAGTGCGTCGTCGTCGCGAACGACGCGACCGTCAAGGGCGGCACGTACTACCCGATGACGGTCAAGAAGCACCTGCGCGCCCAGGAGATCGCCCTCGAGAACCACCTTCCCTGCCTCTATCTCGTCGATTCCGGTGGCGCCTTCCTGCCCCGGCAGGACGAGGTGTTCCCGGATCGCGAGCATTTCGGGCGCATCTTCTACAACCAGGCCACGATGAGTGCCGCGGGCATCCCGCAGATCGCGGCCGTCCTCGGCTCGTGCACGGCGGGCGGTGCGTACGTGCCCGCGATGAGCGACGAGGCGGTCATCGTGCGTAACCAGGGCACGATCTTTCTCGGCGGGCCCCCGCTGGTGAAGGCCGCGACGGGCGAGGTCGTCACGGCCGAGGAACTCGGCGGCGGCGACCTGCACTCGCGGGTGTCGGGCGTGACCGACCACCTCGCCGACGACGACCTCGACGCACTGCGCATCGTGCGCGACATCGTCGCCACCCTCGGACCCCGCACACCGGTGCCGTGGGAAACCCGCGCGCCGCGTCCCGCGATCGCCGATCAGACCGAGTTGTACGACATCGTTCCGGTCGACTCGCGCACCCCCTACGACGTCCACGACGTCGTGCACCGCCTCGTCGACGGCGGCGAGTTCCACGAGTTCAAAGCCGAATACGGCAAGACGCTCGTCACCGGATTCGCCCACATCCACGGCCATCCCGTCGGCATCGTCGCCAACAACGGAGTGCTGTTCGGCGAATCCGCCGTCAAGGGAGCGCATTTCGTCGAACTGTGCGACAAGCGCAGCGTGCCGCTCGTCTTCCTGCAGAACATCTCCGGATTCATGGTGGGCCGCGACTACGAAGCAGGCGGTATCGCGAAGCACGGCGCGAAGATGGTCACGGCGGTCGCGTGCGCACGTGTTCCGAAGCTCACCGTCGTGATCGGCGGCTCGTACGGTGCGGGCAACTACTCGATGTGCGGGCGCGCGTATTCGCCTCGTTTCCTGTGGATGTGGCCCAACGCGCGCATCTCCGTGATGGGTGGCGAGCAGGCTGCCGCGGTACTCGAGACGGTCCGCTCGCAGCAGCAGGGCGAGGACTGGACCGAGGACGACGCGGAGGCATTCAAGGCGCCCATCCGCGCACAGTACGAGCGTCAGGGCAATCCCTACTACTCGACCGCGCGCCTGTGGGACGACGGCATCATCGATCCCGCCGACACGCGTACCGTGCTCGGACTCGCGCTCGCGGCGTGCGGCAATGCACCGTTGCGGCCCGTGTCCTACGGCGTCTTCCGGATGTGAGGAACCGAATGCAGAAGACACACCCCGCCACCACGCACCCTGTCCGCTTCGACACCGTGCTGGTCGCCAATCGCGGCGAGATCGCGGTCCGCGTGCTGCGTACGTTGCGGCGCATGGGTATCCGCTCGGTCGCGGTGTACAGCGACGCCGACCGCGACGCCCGCCACGTGCACGAAGCCGACATCGCGGTCCGGCTCGGCCCGGCCCCGGCGCGCGAGAGTTATCTGTCGATCGAGAGGGTGCTCGCGGCCGCGGTCGACACCGGCGCGCAGGCCGTCCATCCTGGCTACGGATTCCTGTCGGAGAACGCCGAATTCGCAGCCGCGTGCACGCAGGCCGGCCTCGTGTTCCTCGGTCCGCCGCCGCGGGCGATCGAGGTGATGGGCGACAAGATCACCGCGAAGAAGGCCGTCACCGAGTACGGCGTGCCCGTCGTGCCCGGTATCGCCGAACCCGGTCTCGACGACGACGCACTCGTCGCGGCCGCGGTGGACGTCGGCTATCCGATCCTGATCAAGCCGTCCGCGGGGGGTGGCGGCAAGGGCATGCACCGCGTCGACGGGCCCGAGGCGCTCGCGTCCTCGTTGCGCACCGCGCGCCGCGAAGCCGCGTCGGCCTTCGGCGACGACACGCTGTTCCTCGAACGATTCGTCGAGCGTCCGCGGCACATCGAGGTACAGGTACTCGCCGACGCGCACGGCGGCGTCGTGCACCTCGGCGAGCGCGAGTGCAGTCTGCAGCGCAGGCACCAGAAGGTCGTCGAGGAGGCGCCGTCGCCACTGCTCGACGCGCAGACGCGCGCACGTATCGGTGCCGCTGCGTGCGACACGGCGCGCAGCGTCGGCTACACCGGCGCGGGCACCGTCGAGTTCATCGTGTCGGCGGACCGGCCCGACGAGTTCTTCTTCATGGAAATGAACACCCGTCTGCAGGTCGAACATCCGGTGACCGAGGAGATCACCGGACTCGACCTCGTCGAGTGGCAGGTGCGCGTCGCTGCGGGCGAGGCCCTCGACTTCACGCAGGACGACGTGCATCTCGACGGTCACGCGATCGAAGCGCGTGTCTACGCCGAAGACCCCGCACGCGGGTTCCTGCCGACGGGCGGCACCGTCCTCGTCGCGCACGAGCCGACCGCGTCCGGCCCGGGCACCGTGCGCGTCGATTCGGGGATCGACGCGGGCACCGTCGTGGCGTCCGACTACGACCCGATGCTCGCCAAGGTGATCGTGCACGCCCCCACCCGCGCGGAGGCGCTCGTAGGCCTCGACCGCGCCCTGGGGCGCACCCGGGTGCTCGGTCTGGTCACCAACGTCGACTTCCTGCGGTACCTGCTCGCGCAGCCCGACGTGCGCACGGGCGCCCTCGACACCGCGCTCATCGACCGGGTCGCGCCCGACTACACGGCACCGGCCGCGACACGCGACGTGTTCGTCGCGGCCGCCCTCGCACCGTGGCTCGAGTCGTGGTCGAGCGCGGAGGCCGCGGGCGATCCGTGGGCACTGCCGACCGGATGGCGCGCGGGCGCACCGGCCCCGGTGATCTCGCGCTACACGTCGGGTGGGGGAGAGAGCGTGACCGTCGAGATCACCGGCAGCCCCGACTCGGCGACCGTCTCGGTCACTCGCGGCGACGGCGCGCGCGAGACCGTGGCCGTACGGGCGTCGCGACGCGGCGACGCGCTCGCGCTGACCGTCGCGGGCACACGCGCCGAGTACACCGTTGTGCGCGAAGCCTCCACCGTCTGGGTCGCGGACGACGACGGCACGTGGCCCGTGCGCGTCGCGGAACACGAACGTATCCGCGCCGACGACTCGGCTGCCGACGCGGAGATCGTCAGCCCCATGCCGGGCACCGTCATCGCGGCCCCGGCCGCGAGTGGCGACCACGTGCGGGCGGGCGACACGCTCGTCGTCGTCGAGGCGATGAAGATGGAACACGCGCTCACCGCCCCCGCCGACGGGGTCGCAGAGATCCTCGTCGCCACGGGAGATCTCGTGCAGGTCGAACAACCCCTCGCTCGCGTGCACACCCACCCCGACGCGGAGGCGTCGCATGGCCTCGGGCCTGCCGCTACCGAAAACGTGAAAGAGAGCGCCTGATGAGCGATTCCGCGTACCTGTCCACCGGCACGCTGCCCGGCCACTACCGCGACCTCGCCCTCACCGTCCGCGAGTTCGCGCGCGACGTCGTCGCTCCCGTGGCGGCCGAGCACGACGCCGCGCACTCGTTCCCGTACGAGGTGGTCGCGGGCATGGCGAGCATGGGCCTGTTCGGGCTGCCCTTCCCCGAGGAGTACGGCGGGATGGGCGGCGACTACTTCGCGCTGTGCCTCGCGCTCGAAGAACTCGGCAAGATCGACCAGAGCGTCGCGATCACCCTCGAAGCAGGTGTGTCGCTCGGCGCGATGCCGTTGTACCGCTTCGGCACCGAAGAACAGAAGCAGCGCTGGCTGCCCGAGTTGACGAGCGGCCGCGCTCTCGCCGGCTTCGGCCTCACCGAACCGGGGGCAGGCAGCGACGCGGGCGGCACCCGCACCACCGCCCGGCTCGACGACGGCACCTGGGTGATCAACGGCAACAAGCAGTTCATCACCAACTCGGGCACCGACATCACGTCGCTCGTCACGGTCACCGCCGTCACCGGCACGAAAGCCGACGGGAAGAAGGAGATCTCGACGATCCTCGTACCGACCGACACCCCCGGGTTCACCGCCGAACCCGCCTACGACAAGGTGGGCTGGAATGCGTCGGACACGCACCCCCTCTCACTCACCGACGTCCGGGTCCCCGAGGCGAATCTGCTCGGCGAACGCGGCCGCGGATATGCCAACTTCCTGCGCATCCTCGACGAGGGGCGCATCGCGATCGCCGCGCTCGCGACCGGTGCGGCGCAGGGCTGCGTCGACGAGTCGGTCCGGTACGCGAAGGAGCGCGAGGCATTCGGCACCGCGATCGGTCGTAACCAGGCCATCGCGTTCAAGATCGCCCGGATGGAGGCGCGCGCCCACACTGCACGCACCGCGTACTACGACGCGTCGGCACTCATGCTGTCGGGCAAGCCCTTCAAGAAGCAGGCCGCGATCGCGAAGCTCGTCGCGTCCGAGGCCGCGATGGACAATGCGCGCGATGCCACGCAGATCCACGGCGGATACGGTTTCATGAACGAGTATCCGGTGGCGCGGCACTACCGCGACAGCAAGATCCTCGAGATCGGGGAGGGAACAACGGAGGTGCAGCTCATGCTCATCGCACGGGAGGCGGGACTGTGACCGACAGTGGACACCCGGTCGTCGAGCAGCGCGGCCTGTGGTTCGAGGAGTTCGAGATCGGCACGGTGTACGCGCACCGGCCCGGTCGCACGGTCACCGAGGCCGACAATGTGGCGTTCACGACGACGACGATGAACCCGCAGGCACTGCATCTCGACGCGGCCTACGCGGAGACCACGCAGTTCGGTCAGCGTCTCGTCAACTCGATGTTCACGCTCTCCACGCTCGTCGGCCTGTCGGTCGGGCAGCTCACGCAGGGCACGCTCGTCGCGAACCTCGGATTCTCCGAGATCTCCTTCCCGGCACCGATGTTCCACGGCGACACGCTCTACGCGGAGACCTTGGTCACCGACAAGCGCCCGTCGAAGAGCAGGCCCGGCGAGGGCATCGTGACGCTCGTGCACACCGGGCGCAACCAGCACGGTACGGTCGTCGCAACCGCGGTGCGGCAGACCCTCGTCCGATTGCGACCGACGTGAGCGGCCGCGCCTGGGTGCCGGGCCCCGCGTGGCTGTTCTGCCCCGCCGACCGGCCCGAGCGGTTCGCGAAGGCCGCCGCGGCCGCGGACGTCGTCGTTCTCGACCTGGAGGACGGTGTCGGCGAACAGCACAAGGCGGACGCGCGGAACGCGCTCGTGTCGGCACCGCTCGACCCCGATCGGACCGTCGTACGGGTCAACGCGGTCGACAGCCCGCATCACGGCGACGACCTGCGCGCGTTGGCCGACACGCCCTACCGCCGGGTCATGCTGCCCAAGTGCGAATCCGCCGGTCACGTCGCGTCTCTCGGCCGATACGACATCCTCGCGCTGGTGGAATCGCCCCTCGGGGCACTCGCCGCCGCGGACATCGCGCGTGCCGACGCCACGGTCGGCATGATGTGGGGTGCAGAGGATCTCGTCGCCGCGCTCGGTGGCACCTCCAGCCGTACCGCCTCCGGCCGGTACCGCGATGTGGCGCGTCACGTGCGGTCGACCGTGCTGCTCGCCGCCAAAGCGCACGGGCGGCTGGCACTCGACTCGGTGTACCTCGACATCCCGGACACCCGCGGGCTGGCGGCCGAGGCCGACGACGCGGGCGCGGTCGGCTTCGACGTGAAGGTCGCGATCCATCCCACCCAGGTCGCCGTCATCCGCGCGGCGTTCGCTCCCGCTGCCGACGAGGTCGGCTGGGCTCGCCGCGTGCTGGACGCGGCGGCCGCCGAACGCGGAGTGTTCGCGTTCGAAGGGAAGATGGTGGACTCACCGGTGCTCAGGCACGCGGAACAACTGGTGCGGCGCGCGGACCGCGCCGCACCGTAGGTGGCGGCGAGACGCGTACTCGTCGCCACCGAGCGGAAACGGGAGGCACACCATGACGGTAGATTCGGTACGGCCACAGTGGACACCGACGCGCGACGTAGTGGGCCGCGCGGCACTCACCGCGTTCGGTCGACGTGTCGCGCGACGGCACGGGCTGCGTACCGGCGAGTTCGACGCTCCCGACTATCGCACCTTGTGGCAGTGGTCCGTCGAGCAACCGGGCGAGTTCTGGCGCGAGGTGTGGGACTGGTTCGAGGTGCATTCGGACACCGACCCGGGGCCGGCGCTCGCCGATGCGTCGATGCCCGGCGCACGCTGGTTCCCGGATGCGCGGCTCAACTACGTGGAACAGGTGTTCCGGCACGCCGACCAGGACCGGCCCGCACTCGTCGTCGTTCACGAGGACGAGCCGGACACCACCGTCACGTGGGCTGAGTTGCAGTCCCGGACGGCCGCGCTGGCGGCGCACCTGGCGCGCGCCGGGGTCGGGCAGGGCGACCGCGTCGTCGGGTACCTGCCGAACGGGCCGGAGGCGATCGTCGCGTTCCTCGCGGCGGCGTCGCTCGGCGCGGTGTGGGCGGCGTGCGGACAGGACTACTCGGCGCCCGCCGCGCTCGATCGTCTCGGCCAGCTCGAGCCCACCGCGCTCGTCGCCGCAGACGGCTACCGCTACGGCGGAAGAACCCACGCGCGCACCGACGCCGTCCAAGAACTGCGCGCCGCGATGCCGACGCTCACGACGACCGTCGTGGTGCCCGCTCTCGGGGCAGAGGTGCCCGGCGGCTGTGTGGCATGGGACGAGGCCGTCTCGGGCGAGGAGACACTCGATCCCGTCGCGGTCCCGTTCGACCACCCGCTGTGGGTCGTGTTCTCTTCCGGCACCACCGGTTTGCCGAAAGGCATCGTCCACGGTCACGGCGGCGTGCTCCTCGTCCACCTCGAAGCACTGGCCCTGCAGAACGACCTCGGGCCGGGCGACGTGCTGTTCTGGTACACGAGCCCGAGCTGGATGATGTGGAACTTCAACGTCGCGGGACTGCTGGTCGGTGCCACCGTCGTCACCTACGACGGCGCACCGTCGTATCCGGACACGGGCAGTCTGTGGGGCGTCGCCGCGCGGGTGGGCGCCACGGTTCTCGGCACGAGCCCCGCGTACGTCCTCGCCTGCATCAAGGCCGGCGTCACGCCGCGTCGACAGTACGATCTCACCGCTCTGCGCACCGTCGGGATCACCGGTGCCACGCTGCCCGCGTCGTCGTCGCTGTGGCTCGCCGACAATGTCGGCGCCGACGTCCAGGTCGCGTCCATCTCGGGAGGCACAGACGTCGTGTCGGCGTTCGTCGGCGCCGCGCCCACGGTGCCGGTGTGGCCCGGTGAGCTGTCCGCACCCTGTCTCGGCGTCGCGCTCGCGGCATTCGATCCGGACGGGCGCGCCGTGGTCGACGAGGTCGGCGAGCTCGTCGTCACCGCGCCGCTGCCGTCGATGCCGGTGCGCTTCTGGACCGACCCCGACGGCGAGCGGTACCGCGCCGCCTACTTCGACGCGTATCCCGGCGTGTGGCGGCACGGCGACTGGATCACGATTACCGGCCGCGGTTCGGTGGTGATGCACGGCCGGTCCGATTCGACGTTGAACCGCAACGGCATCCGCATGGGCAGCGCGGACATCTACCAGGTGGTCGAGAACGTCCCCGAGGTCGCCGAAGCGCTCGTGCTCGGCGTCGAGCAGCCCGACGGCGGGTACTGGATGCCGCTTTTCGTGGTGCTGCGGCCCGGCAGCACCCTCGACGACGCGCTCGACGCGCGCATCAGCCGCGAGATCCGCGAACGGCTGTCGCCGCGGCACGTACCCGACGAGATCATCGCGGCACCGGGCGTGCCGCACACGCGCACCGGGAAGAAGCTCGAGGTACCGATCAAACGGATGCTGCAGGGTGCGGCCGCAGCGGGCAGTGTCGACCGTACGGCGGTCGACGACGCGGAACTGCTCGACTGGTACGTCGAGCGACGGCCTCGCGAATCCCCCTGATCTGCAGGTCGGTTCAGTGGTTCAGGCGGTGCGTCGCTCGCTCGGATCCGGGCAGGCGGCGCCCGTGTCGGTGTGGTCTGCGGCCGTGTCGTTCGCGAGGACGTGCAGGAGTCCGGCGGCCTTCACGAGGGTTTCGTCGAACTCGGCCGCGGGATCCGACAGCGCGGTCACCGCGCCGCCGATACCGAACGACACTCCGTCCGGGGTGCACACGAGGCTGCGGATCACGATCGACAGATCGGCCGATCCGTCGAGGGCGAAGTACCCGATCGAGCCCGAATAGACTCCCCGACGGCCCTGTTCGAGCTCGGCGATGATCTCGGTCGTGCGCTTCTTGGGCGCGCCCGTCATCGAGCCGCCCGGAAAGGCCGCACGTACCGCGTCGACCGCCGTGCAGTCGGGACGCAAGCGGCCGCGGATCGTCGAGACGAGTTGGTGCACCGAAGAGTACGTCTCGACCGCGAACAGTTCAGGAACGTGCACCGACAGCGGGTCGCACACGCGAGTGAGGTCGTTGCGCGTGAGATCGACGATCATGAGGTTCTCGGCGCGCTCCTTCTCCGACGCCCGCAGCTCGGCCCGCAGCGACGCGTCCTCGCTCTGTGTCGCGCCGCGGGGCCGGGTGCCCTTGATGGGCTTCGAGTCGACGGTCCCGTCTGCCGTCACGCGCAGGAACCGCTCGGGCGAGGCACTGGCGACCGCCACGTCGCCGAGAAGCAGGTACGCGCTGTAGGGCGCCGGGCTCGACGCACGCAACCGCACGAACGTGGCAAGCGGGTCGACCTGCGCCTGCACGTGCGCCATGTTCGTCAGGCACAGCTCGTAGCTCTCACCCTGCCGGATCGCCTCCTGCGCGGAGGCGATACGGCCGAGATAGCCGTCACGGTCGTGTCGCAGCGTGAGCGGCGTCGTGACGTCGGCGACGATCGGTCGCGGCGCTCCGGCCGGAACACGCTCGGGCAGAGTTCGTATCAGGGTCACGGTGTCGTCGAGCCAGTCGGTGTCGCCCGCGGGTGCGGCGTCGCCGGGGGCGAGCCGCAGCACGTACGTGCACGCGCGATCGTGATCGATCACGACGGCGCGGTCGACGAACACGAGGGCCGCATCGGGGATGTGCTCGCCCGGGGCATCGCGCCCGTGCGTGCGTGTGGTGGTCGCGTGACCGAGCGTGAGCGCGCCCAGTTCGTAGCCGAGAAAGCCGACATACCCCAGCGCGAAGGGAATCTCGTCGCTCGGGGCGACCCGGCGCTCGCCCAGCCGCGTGGCAAGGTGATCGAACAGGTCGACGCCGGTGTGCTCGGTGACCGTGCCGCCGCGGTCGACACGCATGCGCCCGCCGTCGACGTCGTACGCGAGGACCTCCGCGAGCGGCCCGGTGGAATCGGCGAGAACACTGACCCGCGAGCCGGACTCGGCGGCGACGCGGTCGAGCCACACCGCATGCGCGCTGCCGGCGAACAGCTGCGCGAAGACCGCTTCCGGGTCGACCTCGCAGTCGATGCGCCGCCACTCGGGAGCGCCGTCCGCCGGCTGTGGCTGCTGTTGCGGCTGGACGGGGGCTGGGGCCGGCGTGCCGGGAACCTGTCCGGAGACGCCGACGGCGGCGCCGCGTGCGCGTGCGGAGAGGTCACGGAAGTTGGCGAGCAGGGCGCGGCCGTGCTGGCTCGCGATCGATTCGGGATGGAACTGGACACCCCAGCGCGGCAGGCTGCGGTGCCGGACGGCCATCACGGCACCGTCCTCGGCATGCGCGGTGACCTCGAGTTCGTCGGGCACCTCACCGACGACCAGGGAATGGTAACGGGTGACCGAGAAGGGCGACGGCAGCCCGCGGAACAGGTCGCGTCCGTCGTGCTCGACGCGGGACACCCGACCGTGCATCGGTGTCGTCGCGAGGTCGACGGCTGCGCCGTAGGTGTGGCACAGGCCCTGGTGCCCCAGGCACACGCCGAGCAGCGGCAGGTCCGTCTCGGCGACGACGCGCGCGCTGATCCCGAAGTCCCGCGCCCGTTCGGGTCGGCCGGGGCCGGGGGAGATCACCACATTGTCGAACGCGCCGAAATCGATCGACTCCCAGGACGAGTCGTTGGTCACCACGACCGGCCGCGCACCGGCCACCTCGGTCAGCAGAGCAACGAGGTTGTAGGTGAACGAGTCGTGGTTGTCGATCAGGAGCGTGCGCACGAACACGCGGACATGCTACTCGCGGCCGTGTCCTGCCCGATCACGAGCCGCGAAGCAAGGCGAGCATCAACTGCTGGATCCGTGCGGGCGTGCGCGGCTCGGAGTCGAAGTGCAGGAAACGACCGACGTCGGGGACGAGATTGAGTGCCGCGTGCACGAGGATGCGGCACTCGACCACGGTGAGCTCGGGTCGCACCTCGGCGACGATGAGGGCCCACTCCTCGACGTTGAGGCGCTGGATGTGCCGGATCTCGTCGCGCCGCGGCCCGGGGAGACTGCCGATCTCCGCGTAGTACACCGACATGAGCTCGCGCTGCGCGAACGACAGTCGCACGTAGACCGCGGTGAGGGCGTCGAGGGCGTCGTGCGCGTTCTCGGATCCGGAGAGCGCCGTGCTGACGCCGAGCGCGACGCGGTCGGCTGCGCGGTGCAGCGCCGCCACGAGAATGTCCGACTTGCCGGTGAAATGGCGGTAGACGCCCGACGCGGGCAGGCCCACCGCCGCCGCGATCTCCTCGATCGTGACCTCGTGGTACCCGCGGTCGTCGAACAGCGTCACGGCGGCCTGAATGAGGTTCTCGCGCTTGTTCACGCTCGCGAGCCCGTGCGCTCCCCGTGCTCCGTCGGTCCCGTGGGCGTTCACCGTGAGATCGCTGTCGGCCCAGTCGATGCGGGACATGTCGCGACAGCCGCGCAGCAACAACTGCTCGAGGCGGGGTTTCGCGAGCGGGACGTTGTGGGCGGTGATGCTGCCGACCGCGCTGAACATGGCGACCGTCACGAGAATTCTGTCGCCCTCGGTCAGCTCCGGTCGCACGAGCGAAAGGACCTCGCCGACACGCTGGTTGGCGATCCATGTGCGATCTCGGACCTCCGTGCGGTGCTCGCGAGCGAGATACCGTCCTTCCCAGCGGTACAGGCCCGCGCGTCGCCGGTGGTCGACCGTCGTTCCGATGATCGCGCGCAGCTGTGCGTCGAGGCGAGCGTCGGCGTCGAGCAACACGCCCGACTCGTCGCCCAGACCGATCGAGCTGTCGACGGAGTCGAGTGCATCGGTCAACAGCGTCGTCAATCCGGTCGCGACGTGCTGGAAGAGTGCGTACTTGTTCGGAAAGTGCCGGTACACGGCAGGGCCGGAAATGCCGACCGCGGAGGCGATGTCGTCGATCGTCACGGAGTGGTACCCGCGTTGGCTGAACGCCTCGGCGGCCACCGCTGCGATCTGTTCCTTGCGGTACTTCGGTCGCGTCCCGCCTGTGGCGGTGCGGGCTGTGCGCCGGGACGGACGGGTCTGCCGAGCGCTCTTGGTCACCCGAGCTCCTTCGGGACGTGTGGTCGGTGTGCGGTGTCGCGGAAGGCGTACAGCCTGATGATGTACGGCGCACAAGTGAATCACAATTCGTGTCCCGCTCGGTAGGAATCCCGGCCGCGGATCGGCATTCGTTCGGTCGGCGGGTGCGGTGTGCACGAGTGACGATCGCCGGTGCGGAGGCAGCCGGGAACGTGCGGCCGTCGGCCGCGTGTACCTCTCCGTGTGCCGGTCACAGGGCGCGCCTCATGCTGCGTTGTCGTCGGCCTCACGCCGCCGCCGAGTGGTCGGCTCGACTGTGCGGAAGAACGGCGCCCCTGCCCAGCGCAAATGCGCGGATCTGCTGGTACGGCCGATTCGTCCGTCAGGACGAGGGCGACGCGAATATCCGTTAACAAGGGGCTGGTCACCGGCCGCCTCCGTGTGTAATATGCCTCACAGCCGCGTCGGCCCAGTCGGTCGCGGCGCATACCCACAGGGGGTCGTCGGGGAGGGGCGCACACGTGACAGGGATGCAGGTTCGGCAGGTTCCCCGCCGGGCGGCGCCGGCGCTATCTGATCGCCACGAACTCGAGAATGTGAATCGAAAGTCTCACCGAGTCCGCGCGCACGCGCCGGTCGGTGCGAGGCGGAAAGGAAGTCGGCGAATGACGGAGGCTGCGCGCACGCGCCGGCCCGGTCGGCGTGGCGATGCCACGACGTCCGGCCCCCGACGGAGTGAGGTCGTCCGGCCATGACCTACGAACTCCCCGCCGCGAAGGGCCCGCTGAGAGCTGTTGCGCTGGAAGGCGGATACCTCCTCGGCTTCGCAGTGCAGGCGCTCTTCGGTCTCGTCACCGCGGTGTTCCGTCGTCGGCTCTCGCTCAACGAGACCGTGACTCAGACGTTGTTCATCGCACGAGTCAGCACGGGACCGTCACTGCTGCTGATGATTCCGATCGGCGTGTTCATCGCCGTGTCGGTCGGCGAACTCGCCGGACGCATCGGTGCGGGCGGCTACTCGGGCGCGGTCGTCGCGTTCGTCATCGTCGGCCAGGCCGCGGCGCTCGTGTGCGCACTCATGATGGCGGGCGTCGCCGGCTCCGCGATCTGCACCGATCTGGGCTCGCGCAAGATCCGCGAAGAGATCGACGCGATGGAGGTCATGGGCATCGACGTCGTCGAACGTCTGGTGGCGCCGCGGCTCGTCGGCGCCATCCTGGTGTCGTTGGCCTTGTGCGCGATGGTCACCTTCGGCGGAGTCTTCGCGTGCTACGCCTACCACATCTTCGTGCAGCACATGCCCGCCGGGAACTTCATGTCGACGTTCAGTCAGTACGGGCGAATGTCGGACTTCGTCATGGCCATGGTCAAGGCCGCGATCTTCGGTCTCACGTCCACGCTCGTCGCGACGTTCAAGGGGCTGCACGCGAAGGGCGGGCCGCGCGGCGTGGCCGACGCCGTCAACGAGGCCGTCGTCATCGCGTTCGCTCTGGTGTTCATCGTCAACACCGCGTTGTCCGCGCTGTACACGGTCATGGTGCCTGCGGTGGGGGCGTACTGATGGTGGGTTACGACACGCGATCACGATTGCGCCGCGCGGCCGCACCCGCCGGCCACGTCTACACCGGGCTCGGCACACTCGGGCATCACGTCACCTTCTACATGCGTGCCCTCGCGTCCATTCCGTTCGCCCTCACGCGGTACCGCAAGCACGTGCTCGCCCAGATCAGCGAGGTCAGCTTCGGCACCAATTCGCTGCTGTCGGGCGGCGGCACCATCGGCATCGTGTTCGCGATGTCGCTCGCGGCCGCGATGATGCTCGGCGTCGAGACGCAGCGTGGTCTCGACCTCGTCGGCATGGACACGCTCTCGGGCACCCTGTCCGCGGTCGCCAACACCCGCGAGCTCGCGCCCGTCGTCGTGGCGATCGCGCTGGCCGCCAAGGTCGGCACCGGGTTCACGGCGCAGATCGGTGCGATGCGGATCTCCGACGAGATCGACGCGCTCGACTCGATGGCCGTGCGGTCGGTTCCGTTCCTCGCGTCCACCCGTGTCATCGCGGCGCTCGTGTGCGTCATCCCGATCTACATGATCGGTCTGCTCGCGAGTTATCTGTCGACGCGCCTCGTGGTCGTCGTGTTCAACGGTGCGTCCGCCGGCAACTACGACTACTTCTTCCACCTCGCGCTCGCACCGTCCGACCTGCTCTACTCGGGCATCAAGGCCGTCGTGTTCTCGGTGGTCGTCGCGCTCGTGCACTGCGCGTACGGCTATTACGCGTCCGGCGGGCCCGCAGGTGTGGGCCAGGCGGCAGGGCGCGCACTGCGTACCGCGATCCTTGCGATCGGCGTGCTCGACGTCCTCATGACGTTCGCGCTGTGGGGTCTCGTCCCGACCATCCCCGGAATGGGGGTGTGACGTGCGCGGAACGCAGCAGCCGAGCGAGTTGCGCATGGCGATGCGCGGCGTCGTCGCCGTCGCGGTCGTGGTGGTGGTCGGTGTCCTGATGGTGCTGCGCGGCACCGGTGGGCTCCGTCAGGATCCCGAGGTGACCGTGGCCGTGCCGTCGTCGGTCGGGTTGATCAACGGCGAAGCTCCCGTGCGCTATCAGGGAGTCAACATCGGCCGCATCGCAGCCATCGAGTCGGGGCCCGACGAGTCGATCGCGAAGCTCCAGATCGACGCGGACTCGATCGGGCTGGTCCCGGCAGGCGTCGTTGCGCGCGTGGTGCCCCGAACGTTCTTCGGCGACATCTACATCCAACTCATGGACGGCTCCGAGGCCCCGTCCGCGGATCACCTCGCGGACGGCGAGCAGATTCCGATCGACACCGGCCCCGACGCCGTCGCCCTCTACGACGTCTACACGAAGATGGTGGATGTGCTGGACCGCATGCAGCCGCACAAGATGCAGACCGCGCTCACCGCGCTCGCGCAAGCGCTCGACGGCAGGGGAGAGGCCGTCGGGCGGACCATGACGAACCTGTCGGCGGTGCTCACCGATGTCGACCCGGCGCTGCGTGAGTTCCTCGACGCCACACCGCGTTTCCGTGAGGTGATGGACGCGCTGAACACGGCGACGCCCGACATCGTCCAGACGCTCGAGTCGGCCACGAACGTCTCGAACGAGATGGTGGCGCATCAGGATTCGTTCGCACAGCTCACCGAGGCGGCGGCCGGCTTCGGCGCCGTTCTGGCGCCGTTCGTCGGAGCGAACCAGCAGAACCTGGTCACGGTGTTCGACGCCACCGGCACCATCCTCGCGACGACGGCCGCGAATCCCGAAGGGCTCTCGTCCACCCTGGCGCACGCCGAGAGCTTCGGAGCGGCGGGTACGCGGGTGTTCTCGAGCGGCCGGTTCGACATCACGGCCGTGCCGACCTTCGCCGAACCGCTGCCGTACGGCCCGCAGGACTGCGTCAGCTACGGCCCGCTCACCGGACCCAACTGCGGTGGTCCGTCCACCGCGGTCGGCGCCGAGCCCACGGAAGGCGAAGCCGCCCCGATCGGAGTCGTCGACGCGGCTGCGGAGGCGCCGGTCCTCGGGATTCTCGAAGGGGCCCTCACCGGCGCATCCGAGAGCCCCGAGGCTGCCGCCCCGAATCCCGCGACGGTCACGATGCTCGGCCCGCTCGTGCGTGGAACGCAGGTGACGGTCCGATGAAGACGACACGATCCCAATGGGCGAAGCTGGGCGTGTTCTGCGTCGCCGGTGCCGCGTGTGGCCTGCTGGTCGCGAACACGCTGTCGGTCCCGGTGCGTGGCTCCACCGAGAGCTACACCGTCGAGTTCACGGATGTCGAGGGGCTCAATCCCGGCAATCCGGTCACGCGCGCCGGCGTGCGTGTCGGCCGGGTCGAGTCGATCGAATTCGCCGATGCGGGCGCAGGCAGCGCCAAGGCCGTCGTCGAGATCGAGGTCGAGTCGGACCAGGAGTTGCCGACCGACGTCACGGCGGCGGTGCGATACGGAGACATGCTCGGCGCGCGGTACGTCTCGCTCGACGCGTCGCAGTCGAGTGCCGGCGCACAGCGACTGCCTTCGGGTGGCACCATCCCCGTCGCGCAGACCACGCCCCCGGTCGATCTCACGGCCCTCATGAACGGCTTCCGCCCCCTGTTCGACGCACTCGACCCCGACCAGGTGAACACGCTCACCCGTGGGTTCGTCGAGACGTTCAGCGGGCAGGGTGGCGCCGTGTCGCAACTCATCTCACAGGTTGCGACCATGAGCACCGATCTCGCGAATCAGGAGGAAGTGTTCACCCAGCTGGTGCACAACATGTCGCAACTGCTGGGCAGTGTCGACGCCCGTACGCCCGAGCTCGAACAGTTGCTCACCGGCCTGAGCGCGCTGACTACCTCGGTCCTCGGCGACGCGGGGCAGCTGCAGACCGTCCTCGACGACGGCAACGCCGCCGTGAGCACGCTCGCGGCCTCGATGGCGCGGTCGAACGGTGCGTTCGGGAACTCGGTGCGGGATCTGAAGACCGTCACCGACGGGTGGGTCGCGCACACGGGCGAGTTCGAACGCTTCCTCGGCAACATGCCGTCGTTCGCCGACGCGGTCAACCGTGCGGGCAGCTACGGCAGCTTCATCACGCTGTACCTGTGCAACTTCACGCTCATGGCCGGGCCGGCCGAGGCGAACATCTTCGGCTCGGCGCACTCGGAGTCGTGCCTGTGACGACGCGCGAGCACACCCGGAAGGAGGGGAACGGCCAATGATGTTCCTCGTCAAGATCATCGACGTCGTCGTCGCCGTTGCGCTCTTCCTGTTCCGGGGAGAGGGACGACGTAATCCGTCCATGCCGTTGATCCTCGGCACCGTCGGCATCGTGCTGCTCGTGGTCGGCCTGCTCGCGGCGGTGGGCCTGCCGCGCGGGTGGTACGTGCTGCGCACCAGCCCCTACACCGCAGAAATGGCCAACGCGAGCGGCCTGTCCGGGGGAGACCCGGTCTACGTCGCAGGCGTACCTGCGGGCCGTGTCGAGAACATCGAGCTCGCCGGCACGCACGTCGACGTCGAGTTCCGGCTCGACGACGGTCAACCGCTCGGCAATCAGACCACCGCGACCGTCCGCCTCAAGACCGTCCTCGGCAAGCGTTATCTCGAGGTCGTGCCGGGCGGTGTGGTCGACGACGAAAAGGTGATCCCGTTGTCCCGCACCACCGTTCCGTACAGTCTCGACGAGGTCAGCGCCGACGCCACCGACGCGGCGCAGAACATCGACGTCGAGTCCCTCGAAGCGATGATGACGACCCTCACCCAGGTCATGCCCAATGATCCCGACCAGCTCGGCCGGGCGCTCGCAGGCATGAGCGGCGCGTCCGCGGCCTTCGCCCGCAACGGCGAACAGGTCGACCAGTTGCTCTCGATGTCACGCAACTTGTCCGACCTTGCGGTCCGGCAGTCGGAGTCGCTCACCACCACGGCTGCCAATGCGCAGGCGATCGTGGGGATGCTCGCCGTACGTAGGCAGGCGCTGTCGGAGCTCGTCGACAATCTCACGTCGGTCACCCGCACGCTCGCCCAGTCGTTCACCGACAACCAGGAGGTCTTCGGGCAGATGGTGTCCAATCTCGAGCAGGTCACCGCAACCCTCGAACGCAATCTCGCCGACATCGACGCAATCATGACGAAGGTGCCGCCGTCGCTGCGCAAGGTCACCGACGCCACCGGCAACGGGAACTGGGCGGACGTCACATCGCCTTCGGCCGTGATCCCCGACAACCTGCTGTGCGTCGTGGGTGTCATGCAGGGGTGCCGATGACTACGGGCAAGCGGCGCCGCGCGATCGTGAGCCTGCTCGTGCTCGCGCTCCTCGTCGGTGCGGCCGGGTGGTACGTCTTCGCGCGCACCGACCGGTCCACCACCGTCCACGCCGAGTTCTCGTACGTCAACGGCATCTACCCGGGCAGCAAGGTCACGATCCTCGGCGTCCCGGTCGGTACCGTCACCGCCGTCGAACCACGCGGCACGTACGTGTCGGTCGCGATGTCGATGCCCGCGGACATCCACCTGCCCGCCGACGCGTCGGCGTACGTGCTCAACCCGTCGGTCATCAGCGACCGACACGTCGAGCTCGGACCTGCCTACGACGGTGGACCGGAGCTCGAGGACGGCGGGACGATTCCGCCCGAACGGTCCCATGCGCCCATCGATTTCGACGGACTGATGGGCAGCATCGAGACCCTGGCGCAGACGATCGGCGAGGACGGCGGCGACGTCGGCTCGCTACTCGAACAGGGCGCGCAGACATGGAACGGGCAGGGCGAGGCGTTCAACACTGCGGTACGCAATCTCAGTGCGGCAACAGGTGTCGTGGGTGCGCGGGCCGAGGATCTCACGGCGATCGTCGCCAATGTCGACATGCTGATGAATGCGCTAGACGCACGACAGGTCTCGCTCGACACGCTCGTGCGCGACATGGGCAGCCTCGGCGACGAGTGGGCGAGCCGCGATCTCGACATCACCGGCCCACTCCAGGATCTGCAGGTCGTGGTCGACCAGCTGAACACGTTCATGCGTGATCACGGCGACGGCGTGGGCGCTGCGGCCGAGGACATGCAGGCGCTCGGGGACACTCTCGCCCAGCACCAGTCGGGCCTCGCCGAGTTTATGGACCTCGTTCCGATGATGATGCAGAACCTCGGGGCGACGATCGGCCCCGACGAGCGCGGCCGGATTCGGCTCAACGTGTCGACGGCCCTTACTCAGTTCGAGGTCGCGAAGCCGCTGTGCGACGCATACCCGCTGCCGCTGTGCACGGGTGCAGGCTTCACCAACCCGATCTCGTTCCCGATCAGTGCCTCCGATCCGCTCGGCATCGTATCCGTGATCACCGGTGGTGCTCTGCCGCAAGGGGGTAACTGATCGTGAAGGCAACAGGGAGCCGCGTCGTCGCGGCCGTGGGAGCCGGCCTCGCCGTGGCCGTCACGCTCACCGGGTGCGGCGTCGGCATGCAGGATCTGCCGCTCGGGCGGTCCGCGGGCGGCGACGCGTACGACGTGACGGTACAACTCGCCACGGCGGAGGGGCTCGTCCTCGGCGCGGACGTCCGCACCGGCCAGGAGGTCATCGGCCGTGTCGCCGAGTTGCGGCCCGACACGATCGGCGCTCTCGTCACACTGAGCCTGGACGACTCGGTCGAGCTGCCCCAGGACGTGCGGGCCTCTGTCGAACTGCCGTCCGCACTGGGCAGCCCGTTCATCAGGCTGATCCCGCCGGACGACGGGTCCGGCGCACGACCGCTCCGCGACGGCGACCTGGTTCCCGAGTCGAGCACCGAGATAGGGCCGCAGATCGAGAACGCGCTCGCCACACTCGGCACCGTCGTCAGCGGCAGCGGCTTCGGCCAGCTCGACACCGTGGTGCGCGAGCTGAACACGGCGTTCGCGGGTCGCTCGCAGGACGTGCGCGGGCTCACCACGCAGCTCACCGAACTGATGGCGGCGGCGTCCGCGCAACAGGGCGAATTCGATCACGCACTCGCGGTGGCGACCGAGGTGTCGGGCAAGTTCGCGGCCCAGCAGGCCGTCGTGGACGGCTATCTCGACTCGCTGCCCGATGTCGTCGACGTCCTCGTGCGACAGAAGGACAGCATCTCGTCGCTGCTCGACTCGACGGCGCAGTTGTCCACCAACGCACGCACCGTCCTGTCGTCGAGCAGCAGCAGCCTCGACGGCATGCTGCACGACGCGTCGACGGTCGTCGCGACCCTCGAGTCCTTCAACGACCGCATCGGCGGCACGCTCACCAACATGAACCAGTTCCTCGAGACGTTCCAGGTGTCCGTCAAGGGTGACTATCTCGCGTTCGACGGCGCGCTGGACATCCCCGGCGGCATCGACAAACTGCTCACCGGCGGGCTGTCCCGTACCGTCGCCGCCTCGCCCGTGCCCGGTGCCTCCGCGGCCCCACCCACGGCCTCGGCACCTGCCCCCGCCGCCGGGCCCGGCGGTCTGCCTGCCGGTCTCGGCGACACCCTGTCCGGTCTGCTGTCGGGAGGCTCGCGATGAAGCGGCTCGCACTCGTCCAACTCGTGCTCTTCGCGGTCACGGCTGCGGTCGTCATCCCGTTCGGCATCTACTATGTCGTCGGCCCGCAGGGGCTCGCAGGTCAGCTCCGAGTGCACGCCACCATGGAGAGCGCGATGGGCCTCACCGCCGGCACCGGCGTCACCTACCGCGGTGCCCAGATCGGCACCGTCGAATCCGTCGCGCTCGACCCGAACGGCGGTGCGCGCGTGGAGTTCTCGATCGACAAGGACACTCGCATCCCGGTCGACAGCGTCGCCAAGGTCACGATGGGTACCGTCGCGGGGATCCAGAACGTCGACATCTACCCGAATACGGCCGACGGGCCGTATCTCGAGAGCGGCGACGAGCTGGCAGCGCCCGCCGACCAGCAGCCGGTGCAGATGGACGACTTGATGAGGCAGGCGAGTTCGCTGCTGCAGAGCGTCGACCCCGAGACGCTCAGCACCGTCGGCGACGAGATCGGCACCGCGATGGACGGTCTCGGGCCGTCTCTCGCCACGATGATCGACAACGGCGACACGCTGTCGTCGCGGCTGCGCGACCAGTCCGCGGAACTGGAGTCGATGCTGCACCGCACGTCCACCCTCGTCACGACGATGGCGGGCGAATCCGACTCGTTCGTCCGGGGTATGGGTGCCTCCCGCGATCTCGCGACCCAACTCGACGCGAGCAGGCCGGTCCTGGTACACCTGGCCGACACGAGTCCCGAGGCGCTCGGCCGGGCCCGCGAGCTGTTCGACAGGTACCAGGGCACGTTCGGTTCGGTGCTCGCGAACCTCGCGACGGTCGAACCGGTCGTGGCAGACCGCAGCGATGCGCTCGCGTCAGGTCTGAACGACATCCCGTACGGTCTCGGCAAGCTCGAGTCGATCGTCAAGGGCGACCGCGCGGACTTCGCGCTCATCGCGACGCAGGGCCCGGTGTGCTCGTACGACACCGAACGCCGAGCCGTCGGCGACCTCACCCCGGTCGAGACGAACCTCGGCCTGTACTGTCCGCCCGCACCCGACATGCAGCAGCGTGGCTCGCAGAATGCGCCGCGGCCGGACGGCCTCGGGCTCGAGGGCTCGACGACTCCGGGCGAGCGGATCGGTCCTCCCGTGGTCGAGGATCCGATTCTGGTCCCCACCGGGGTCGACGCACTGAACTACTGGAGAGAACTCATGGAAGGACTCGGCAATGGCACACGATGACACGGTGACCGGCGACAGCACTGGCACGACGGGCACACTGGAGCGGCCTGCCGACCTCGACGGCGCCGGAGTGCGGTCCGGTCCGACCGGCCGGAACCGCTCCCGCTGGATCGTCGGCGCCGTCGTCGGCGTGCTCGCGGTCGCACTCGTCGCGGTGTCGGCACTCGCGACGATCGTGCTCCTCGGGCAGCGCGGCGACGACGAACGCCGCACCCAGGCGATCGACACGGCCCGCGACTACGCGATCACGATGTCGTCGTTCGACTACCAGAACCTCGACGCCAATCGGGACAAGATCGCCGGCATGTCCACCGAGGAGTTCGCGCAACGGTACAACGAGATGGTCGACGCGCTGCGCGGGGTCGTCACCGACGGCCAGGGCAAGGCCACCGCCACCGCCGAGCACGTCGCGGTCGAGTCCCTCGACGACGACCACGCCACCGTCCTCGTGTTCGCCGACCAGCAAGCAGTCAACGTCACGGCTCCCCAGGGCAATGCCCAGAAGTACCGCATGGTGCTCTCCCTCGTCCGAGACGGCGACCGCTGGATCGTCGACGAGGTCCAGACCGTCTGATTCCGGACGGCCACGTACACCCGATCCGAAGGGACACAGCGATGCCTGCCGGTTACCTCGAGGACTACACCGCGCGCGAGCCGCGCCTCACCTCTGCACGCACCCGAATCACCGTCACCTCCGAGCGGCGACGGTGGATGCGCAAGCCCGATCTCACCGACGCCCTCGACTTCTGGTCGTTCGCGGGCGCGGCCGCGAACGTCGCGATGCAGATCGGGTGGCCCGAGGTCGCATACGGCGTCATGGAGAGCAAGGTCGAATCGGGTGCGC
The DNA here is from genome assembly GCF_012726205.1 of Rhodococcus sp. HNM0569. GTDB lineage: Bacteria > Actinomycetota > Actinomycetes > Mycobacteriales > Mycobacteriaceae > Rhodococcus_F. The sequence goes on from NZ_JAASAE010000002.1 coordinate 109,127, forward strand.
TGATGCACCACCCGTGGAAGCGTGCCCGCACCACCACGGCATACCTCGCCGTCGCGATCCTCGGCACGGACGAAGAACGCCTGCTGTTCCGCGAGGCCGTCAACGGCGCACACCGCCACGTCCGTTCCGACGCCGACAGCCCCGTCAAGTACAACGCGTTCAACCGCGAACTGCAGTTGTGGGTCGCGGCATGCCTGTACGTCGGTTTCGAGGACTCGCATCAGTTGTTGCACGGCCGGATGTCGGACGACGAACTGGAACACTTCTACGTCCACGCGTCGTCGCTCGCGACGACGCTGCAGGTCACCGAGGACATGTGGCCTGCCACCCGTGCGGACTTCGACCGCTACTGGAACACCGCGTGCGAACGTGTCACGTACGACGAGCGCACGAAACAGTTCATCCACGATCTCGTCGGGCTGCGGATGATCAAGTGGCCGTTGCGCGCCGGATTCGGAAACCTGTTGCAGTTCCTCACGATCGGCACGCTCGGCCCGTACTTCCGCGAGTTGCTCGACCTCGAGTGGACCGAAACCGACCGCAGGCGGTTCGAGCACCTATTCATCTTCGTGGCATTCGTCAACCGCTTCATCCCGAAGTTCGTCCGGTTCGGCGGCTCGCGCTGGTTGATGCGCGACCTGCGCAGGCGCTACCGCAAGGGTATCGACCCGATCGGCAGGTGACGGCCACCGACGACGGGCCGTCGCACGGCAGCTCCCGAGAGGACTCGGCATGCACCACGACTCGGACGGGCTCGGTCCGGACACCCTGCTGTGGAGGTTTCTCGGCGACCGCAGGTTCCTGCTCGCGCTTCCGCGCGCCGTTTCGTTGCAGATGCTGCATCCCGCGATCGCGCGGGGTGTGCGCCAACACTCCCGCAGCCCGCAACACCTGTGGCTCCACGAACGTCACACGGTGCCCCAGGCCATCGCGATCGCGTACGCCGACCGCGATCTGTCGTCCGTCGTCCGATTCGGTCACGCGGACGTCAAAGGCGTACTCGCAGACGGCGCGAGGTACCACGCGCTCAACCCGTCGGTGTTCTACTTCCAGCACGCCACCTACGTCGACACGTTGTTCATGATGATCGAGCGCTTCGTACGGCCGCTCTGGCCCGGCGAACGCGAGCAACTCTTCGCCGAGTGTGCGCTGTGGTACCGCAGGTACGGAATCTCGGATCGCGGCACACCGGCCACGTGGCTCGAGTTCGAGGACTACTTCCACGCCGAGTGTGCACGGGTGCTGCGCGCAGGTGCCGACACCGACTTCTATCGCGACCAGGTTCTCCGGCCGAACCATTGGGTCGTACGACACGTGCCCACCGCGGCGGTGCACCAGATGATGCACCCGAGGGCCCGCGAACTGTACGGCATTCGTACCCGTGGCAGCGGCACACTCACGCGGTATGCGGCGTGGCGCAAGGCCGTCGCCGCGGTGTCGCCGCGCGATCGGTACATCCCGGTCGCGCGCCGTGCCCTCGCCGCCCGCCCGTGAGCACTTTGCGAGTCTCCGTGCGCTTGTTTCGCACACAGCACCGGTACACGAAAAGTGGGGCGGCCCCGAAGGGCCGCCCCACATCCCCGATCCCCCCGGGGCTCAGCCGACGCCGACCCCCTTGGCGCCGTACGACTTACGCAGATCGCCCTTGACGACCTTGCCGCTCGCGTTGCGCGGCAACTCTGCGAGCACCACGACATCCTTGGGGTGCTTGTACCGCGCGAGACGGTCGCCGAGGAATTCGGCGACCTCGTCGATCGTGATGTCGCCGTCGGCGTCGTGCAGCGCCACCACCGCGACCGGAACCTGCGTCCACTTCGGGTCGGGGCGGCCGATCACCGCGGCCTCGCGGATCTTCGGATGCGCGAACAGAGCGTTCTCGACCTCGGCGCAGTAGATGTTCTCGCCGCCCGAGATGATCATGTCCTTCTTGCGGTCGACGACGTACACGAAGCCTTCGTCGTCCTGACGGACGAGATCGCCCGAGTGGAACCAGCCGCCCGCGAACGCGTCCGCGGTGGCGTCCGGATTCGCCCAGTAGCCCTGCATCATGGTGGGCCCGCGGTAGATGATCTCGCCGACCGTGCCGGGCGGCACGTCGTTCATCTCGTCGTCGACGATGCGAGTCTGGATCGTCGGGATGGGCTTGCCCACGGAGCCGAGCTTGCGGATCGCGTCGTCGCCGTCGAGAACGCAGGTGATGGGGGACATCTCGGTCTGTCCGAACACCGCGACGATGAGGGCCTCGGGGAAGGTGTCGGCCATCGCCCGCAGCACTGTGTCGGACGCAGGCGCCGCCCCCCAGCTGACGACGCGCAGTGCGAGGTCTCGATCGCGTACACCGGGCACCGCACACACGGCCTGCCACTGCACCGGCACGAGGAAGACCGTGCTGACGCGTTCGCGCTCCCACGCGTCGAGCATGTCGACCGGATCGAAGGCCTTGAGCGGGTGGATGACCGTGCAGCCACCGAGCATGAGCAGTGGCGCCACCGAGCCGAGCGCGGCGACGTGGAACACCGGCGAGGCGAGGAAACCGATGTCGTCGGCGCCGTTGTACCGCATCGCGCGGATACACGTGAGCGACTGGGCCGACATGTTGGCGTGCGACAGCACGGCGCCCTTGGGTGAACCGGTGGTGCCCGACGTGTAGAGGATGAGCGACGGGGTGTCCTCGTGGATGTCGAGGGCGTCGGCGGGTTCGCCGTCCTCGTCCACGAGTTCTTCGTAGCCCACCACCTGGTCGTCGGACGGCATGCCCATGCCGATCGCGAGGCCGAGTTCGGGCACCTCGGCCCGCACGGCCGCGACGAGCGGTGCGAGCGCGGCCTCGGTGAACACGACCGTGGCACCGGAATCCCGTGCGATGTAGGCGACTTCCGGCGGGGTGAGCCGGAAGTTGACCGGCACCGCGAGCGCGCCGAGGTGGTTGATCGCGAAGACCGCTTCGAAGAACTCGGTGCGGTTGAGTGTGAGCAGCAGGACGCGGTCGCCGTAGCCGACGCCGCGCCGGGCCAGGGCCCCGGCGAGTGCACGTGAGCGCCGGTCGAGCTGGGCCCACGTCGTGGTCTCGCCGAGATGGCGGAAGGCGGGGGCGTCGGGCTTGTTCTGTGCGTGCGTCGCGACCCAGTTCATCCAATGGTTGCGACGCGACTGGACGGGCTGCGTGGCCGCGGAACCCGGGCCGTCGGTTGTGGGCGCTTCGTGTGTCGGCATTTCGGGGGAGCCCCTTCGCTGATCCGGTTGCGGCACGCGCGCCGGTGCGGTGGCCGGCGATCGTGCTGCAGTGTGTGTCCGATATGTGAGGAGTATTACAGAGAGAGCGTGCCCAGGGAATACCCTTTTGTTAACGAATATTCGCGCGGGCGGTTGCGTCGGGACCGGGCTCGCCGTCGTGCCGGGGGAACACCGGCGGGCGCTTGTCGAGCATGGCCGCAGCCCCCTCTGCGAACTCAGGGCCGACGAGCAGTCTGCATTGCCCTTCGCTCTCGCGAGTGAACGCTCCTTCGAGTTGGCCCAGCGTCGCCGCGCGCAGTGCGCTCTTGGTCGACTCCAGGGCCTGTCGAGGCCCGCGCGCGATGCGCTCTGCGAGTGCGGTGACGTGCGCCGACAACTCGGCGGCCGGAACCACCTCGGCGATCAAGCCGTGTGCGAGTGCGTCGGCCGCCGGCAGCCGCTCGCCGAGCAACGCCATGCGTGCCGCGCGGGCGCGCCCGATCGCGGCCGGGATGAGGGCGGTGGCGCCCCCGTCGGGCATGAGTCCGATGTTGACGAAGGCGAGCAGGAAGTACGCGTCGTCGGCGGCGACGGTGAGGTCGGCTGCCACGGCGAGCGACGCACCGACACCCGCCGCCGCGCCACGCACTTCGGCGACGACCGGCACCGGCGCGTCGACGACCGCGCGCACCACGCGATTGGCGATCGTCATGATCTCCTCGGGAGGGGCCTCCCGCCCGCCCGCCTCGGCGCTGGCCGCGAGATCCGCGCCGGTGCTGAACGCGCGCCCCGCGCCCGCAAGCACGATCACGCGGACCCGCGGGTCGTCACCCGCGGCGAGCAGGACGTCGCCGAGCGCTCGCAGGTGCGCGAGATCGAGCGCGTTCATGCGGTGCGGGCGATCGATCGTGATGCGCATGACCCCGTCGACGAGTTCGGTGACGAGGCCGGGTGCGCCGGTCGAGATGTCGGTTTCGCGGGTGTCTGTCATGCCGTCACTCCTGCCGGCTGCAGCATCGACGTCAGCCGGTCGGCGATGACCGACTCGGCCTCGCGCACCATGCGATCGACGAGCTCGGCAACCGGAGGAACGTCGTGGATCAGGCCCTGGCTCTGGCCCGCGGTCCAGATGCCGGCGTCGAGGTCGCCGTTCTCGAACACCTGGCGTCCACGCGCCCCGGCCACGAGGTGTGCGATGTCGTCGAACTCGCAGCCCTTCGCTTCGATGTCGACCACTTCGCGGCTGATTTCATTGGCGGCGACTCGCGCAGTGTTCGACAACGTGCGGAAGATGAGCTTGGTGTCGAGCTCCGATGCCTCGACGATGCGCTGCTTGACCTCCTCGGCGACCGGGGACTCCTGCGTGCACATGAACCGTGTGCCCATGTTGACGCCGTCCGCGCCCAGCGCCAGCGCCGCGACGAGGCCGCGCGCATCGGCGATGCCGCCCGACGCGATGACCGGAATGCGCACCGCGCGTGTGGCTGCCGGAATGAGAATCAGGCCGGGAACGTCGTCCTCGCCCGGGTGCCCTGCGCATTCGAAGCCGTCGATGCTGACGGCGTCGACGCCGATGCGCTCTGCCTTGATCGCGTGCCGAACGCTCGTGCACTTGTGGATGACCTTCACGCCTGCGTCCTTGAAGAAGGGAAGGTGCGGTGCCGGATTCGAGCCTGCCGTCTCGACGATGCGGATGCCCGACTCGATGATCGCCTGTCGGTACTCCTCGTAGGGGGGCGGCGTGATCGACGGAAGGATCGTGAGATTGACGCCGAACGGCTTGTCGGTCATTTCGCGGGTGCGGGCGATCTCCTTCGCGAGATCCTCGGGCGTGGGCTGCGTGAGCCCGGTGAGGAAGCCGAGCGCGCCCGACTCGGCGACCGCCGCGACGAGCTCCGCCCGGCCGACCCACATCATTCCGCCCTGCACGATGGGATGTTCGACTCCGAACATCTCGGTGAAGCGTGTGGAGAGCATGGTGGGGTACCTCCTCGTGTGGTGGCGGCCGATCGGGAAAGCCGGGCGCCGGGTGTGCGGTGACGGTGTGTCGGAGCGACGGGTGTCTGGGAGCGGTGGGGTGAACGGCGCGGCCGCATGGCAGGCCGGTGCGTACGGGCGCCTCGCGCTCGAACGAATCGAAGTGGCGCGAATTTCTGTTAACTTAAGGTGCACGAATCGGTCGTGTCAATAGGTGCTCGTCCACGCCGGCAGCCGTTCTACGAGCGTGGATCACGTGTGACGCCCGCCGTGTCCGGGGACGAGCACGTAGTACCGGCAAGCGCGGCCCCGAGGCTCGGTTAAAATCGGCGTACTCGTCAGGGCGCGGCGGCACCGAGTGCGTCGCGGGCCAGGACGCGACCCGCTCAGGAGGTGACCAGTGGCCCCATCCGGCCGACGCGCGTCCGCGCCCACGGCTCGTCGTACGCGGCCGAAGAATCGCAAGGCCCAGATCGCCACAGTCGCCGCCGTCGCCTTCAGCGAGCGCGGCTACCACGGAGTCGGGGTCGACGACATCGCTGCGGAACTGGGCATCTCGGGGCCCGCGCTGTATCGGCACTTCCCCAACAAGTACGCGCTGTTCGTCCACGCGGCGTCCTCGGCCGCCGCGGGGCTGGCGGCCGCGGTCGCGGCCGCGGAAGAGTCGACCCCCGAAGACGATCCCGGTGCGCGACTCGACGCCGTCGTGCGTGGCCTCGTGTCCGCAAGCGTCGAGAACCGGCGTGTGGGGGGCCTGTACCGGTGGGAGCGGCGCTATCTCGTCGGCGACGATCGAGAGGCCCTGCGTGCGGTGTTCGTGTCCATCACCCGCAGTGTGGCGGCCCCGCTGCGGGCGCTGCGGCCCGAACTGTCGAACGCCGACACCACGGTGCTCGCCGCCGCGACGCTCAGCGCGATCGGCTCGGTCACGGCCCACCGCACCGCTCTCGCGCAGCGGCGACTGGCCGCGCTGATCGAGAGCATCGCGCGCGCGGTACTTTTCGCAGAACTCGGCCCGCAGCAGCCGGTTCCTCCCGAGGCTCCCAAGAACGGCCTGGGTGTCACGTCCAAGCGTGAGATGCTCGTCGCCGAAGCCGTGCGCGTGTTCGACCTGCACGGCTATCACGACGCGACGGTCGAGGAGATCGGTGCCGGAGCAGGCATCAACGCATCCAGCGTGTATCGATACTTCCCCAGCAAATCGGACCTGCTGGCGGCCGTGTTCCACCGTGCAGCCGATCGCCTTGCCGCCGCTACGGCCGACACTCTCGCGTCCTCCGACACGCCTGCGGAAGCGCTCGTCGGGCTCGTCGACTCGTACGTCGACCTGTCGTTTCGCAACCCCGAGGTGCTCTCGGTGTATTTCGCGGAGATCGGTAATCTTCCTGCGGCCGAGCAGAAGACGCTGCGTGGTATCCAACGTTTGAACGTCGAGGAGTGGGTCGCGCTGCTCGTGCAGGTCCGACCCGAACTCGATTCCGCGGAAGCGCGCTTCGTGGTGCACGCCGCGCTCGGACTGGTGCTCGACGTGGGCCGACTGGTCCACTTCGAGCCCGGCCAGTCCGAGCGCGTCGCTCAACTGATGCGCGCCGCGCTCGGCGTGGGCGCGCCCCACGACGGCGGCGGCGAGTCGGAGCCGAGATCCGAAGGGCGGTAGGACCCCGGGTACCCCGGGTACGTGCGGTTGTGCGGGTCGCGCGCCGCATTCGACACGCGACGGGGCGGTAGCAACCGCACGGCCGCCGAACGCAGTCGCAGGCCGCGTGTGGCCGCGCGGCGCACCGCCTCGGGTGCGGGCTCGAACCCGAATGCGGTCAGCATCCGGTCGTCGAGCAGGCCCCGCACGCCGATCGAGACGAGCGGTCGGAGCGGTGCGGGGAACCACGAACAGAACAGGTCGGTGGTGTACACGCCGATGCGGTGATTGGACTCGCTGTACCGGAAGTGCTCGCGTTCGTAGTTCAGCTTGAACCGGTGGAACTCCTGGAAGTCCTCCGGGATGTCCTTGATGCCCATCCGCTTTCCGACTCCCGTGTAGAAGTGGAAGGCCGCGGCCCGCTCGTGCGGGGTGAGTCGGCGCCAGCCGTAGGCGTCGATCCAGTCGAGCGGCTCGTACACGAACGTCGACAGCACGTAGAGCATGTCGTCGTTCGAGATCGTGTACTTGCCGTGCATGCGGTTGACGACCCGAAGCGAGTCCTTGCCCCGTGGCGAATCGAAACCGTGCTCGACCATCTCCGCCATGAGCAAGGCGGTGTCGTCGTAGCGCTTCTGTGGTCGGTGCTCGAATTCGCCCGTCTTGTCGAGCAACTCGGAGATCGACGGCACGCAATACGTCTTGAACAGTGCGAACTCGAGCGAGCGCTGGTAATCCCAGGGGAACTCGAAACCTGCCATGATGCGGTGTATCTCGTGACAGTCGGCGACGGGGTCGAGAGACTCGATCCGTTCGCGCCACGCACTCTTGCGCCACACCGACGGTGCCTCCGGCCGGATGCTCGTGACCTGCTTCTCCATGCTCGCTCCCCTCACCGGCCGTGACGCGTGCGCAGCAGCCAGGCTGCGATCTTGACGTCGCGAGCCTTGCGGTCGATGTTCAGCAGGTCGAGTGGTGCCGCGAATCGTTGCCGCGTCACGGATTTCGGCCGTGCGAACTCCCGCAGCCCGTCGGCGCCGTGGATGCGCCCGAAGCCCGAGTCGCCGACGCCGCCGAACGGAAGTGCGGCGACTCCCGCGAAGCCGAGCACCGAGCCGATCGTGACGACGCCGCTGCGGATGCGGTCGGCAGCCTGCATGCCCTTGGCTGCGTCCTTGGTGAACACCGACGCGCCGAGTCCGTAGGGTGTCGAGTTGGTGCGGGTGATCGCTTCGTCGAGATCGCGCACGCGGTCGACGACCAGCAGCGGCCCGAAGGTCTCGTCCTGCACCGCCGTGCTGTCGTCGGGCACGTCGGTGAGAACGATGGGCGCGATCGTCCGCCCGTCGAACGACTCGAGGCCGCCCACGACGGCGGTCGCGCCGCGTGCGAGGGCATCCTCGACCTGGGACCGGACGATGTCGACCTGACGCGGCAGCGTCATCGGGCCGTAGTCGGCGTCGTCGCCCTGCACGGACACGGCCGACACCTGCCTGCGGAGTTCGTCGAGGAAGTGGTCGTACACCGCGTCGACGACGTACACGCGCTCGACGCCCGCGCACGTCTGGCCTGCATTGCCCAGGCCGCCGAACACCGCGAACGTCACGGCCTCTTTGAGATCCGCGTCTTCCGCGACGATGAGCGCGTCCTTGCCGCCGCCCTCGACCACGAGAGGGGTGAGCGTCTCGGCGCAGGCTGCCATGACCTTCTTCGCCGTCGCCGCAGACCCGGTGAACGCCACCTTGTCGACGCCCGCGCGCACGAGCGCGGCGCCGGTTCCGCCGTCGCCCGTCACCACCTGAAGGACCGGTTCCTGCGGCACCAGGGACTGCCACGCGCGCTCGAGCCACAGTGCGACGCCGGGGGTGAGCTCGCTCGGCTTGAACACGACGGTATTGCCCGCCGCGAGTGCGTACGAGATCGAGCCCATCGGCGTGTACACCGGGTAGTTCCACGGGCCGATCACGCCCACGACGCCCATCGGTTCGTAGCCGACGCTCGACACCTGGTTTGCGCTCACGAGCCCGGACGGAACCTTGCGGCGCCGCAGCACCTTTCCTGCGTTCTTCGACGCCCAGTCGAGGTGCTCGACCGCGAGCATGATCTCGAGCAGTGCGTCTTCGCGCGGCTTGCCGGTCTCGGTCGCGATGATCTCGCCCAGTTCGTCGGCGCCCCGCGCGATGGCACGCTTCCACTCCTGCAGCCAGCGCTTGCGGCCGTCGAAGCCGATCTCACGCCACCACACCGACGCGTCGCGTGCGCGGCCGACGGCCGAGCGGACGTCGCCTTCGCCGCGCACGGGGTACTCGGCGAGCTGTCGGCCCGTGCGGGGATCGGTGGTGACGAATGTGGCCGAAGCGGCGTGTGCTTCGCCGCCCGCACCCACGTCGGCGGTCGGGGCGGTGTCCTGTGACATCGAGTTCTCCTCAGTTGCGTGCGCGGCGCGTCGGTGTGCCGGTGTGGTGAGCGATGCGGATCGGGACTCGCATCACATATATTTGATGTGATTAGCTATTGCTCAGATCACACTAGAGCCGCACCGGTCCCGGAACAAGCCCGAACCCGTCCGAGCCCGCCGACGGGCCGCGACTCGGTCCACCTTCCGCCACCGATCCACCCGGCCACGGATTCACTGCTTGCCACGAGGAGGCAACCCATGGGCGTACAGCTCACCGACGAACAGCGCGATTTCGCGAAGGCCGTCGCCGATTTCTGTCAGCGCGAGACCGGCACCCGCGAGCAGCGCGACAAGCTGACCGACGGCGGCCGCGAGAACCACTCGACCGCGCTCTACCGCAAGATGGCCGACCTCGGCTGGGCCGGCATCCTGGTGCCCGAGGAGTACGGCGGCGCGGGTGCGGGCAATGTCGAGATGTGCATCCTCCTCGAGGAGAGCCTGCGTGGCATGGCGCCCATCGGCGGAATCGGGCCCACGCTCATCACCGCGGCCGCCTACCAGAAGTTCGCGAGCGAGGAGATCAAGAAGGAAGTGCTCGCGGACGTCGTCGCGGGCGAGTCTCTGTCGATATCGATGTCCGAGCCCGAAGCAGGCTCCGACGTCGCCAATCTCACGTGCCGTGCCGAGAAGATCGACGGCGGGTGGCTGATCAACGGCCAGAAGACGTGGTGCTCGAACGCGCACTTCGCGAAGCACATCCTGCTGATCGCGCGCACCGACCGCGGCGGCAGCAAGCACGAGGGGCTCACCCAGTTCCACATTCCGGCGGGCACGCCCGGCCTCGAGATCAAGGGCATCGACACGCTCGGCGGACGCGAGGTCAACGACCTCTACTTCACGGACGTCCGCGTGCCGGACAGTGCGGTCGTCGGCGAGGTGGGCAACGGCTGGAACCAGCTCATGAGCGGTCTCAACACCGAACGTCTCATCCTCGCCGCGATGCAGCTCGGTGTCGCGGAACGCTCGTTCGCCGACACGCTGTCGTTCGTCAAGGAACGCAAGCAGTTCGGCCGTCCGATCGGCACCTTCCAGGCGTTGCGTCACCGCCTCGCCGATCACGCGACCGAGATCGAGTGCGTTCGGCAGCTCGTCTACAGCGTCGCGCGCCAGGCCGACGCCGACCCCACCAGGTTGCTGCCGCGCGAAGCGTCGATGGCCAAGCTCAAGGCCACCGAGGTCTCGAAGGCGATGACGATCGACGGCATGCAGATGATGGGCGGCTACGGCTACGCGACCGAGTTCGACGCAGAGCGGCTCATGCGTGGCGCGATCATCTCGACCGTGTACGGCGGCACGAACGAGATCCAGCGCGACATCATCGGCAAGACCTACGGGCTGTGAGACCGGCGGTGGCGCCTTCGGGACACAGGGACGTCGCTATGCTCGTCCGGCAGGCGAGCGTGGGTGCGAGGAGGTTCCGATGACGTCACCGCCCACGTCGCGGTCGGGCCGGGGGAGGCCCGATCGCGACGGACCGCTGCGGCGCAGGCCCCAGCTGTCCGACGACGTCGCCGTGCACGTGCGCAACCGCATCATGTCCGGCGACGTGCGCCCAGGCGAGTTCATCCGGCTCGACGAGACCGCGGCGGCCCTCGGCGTCAGCGTCACCCCGGTACGCGAAGCGCTGCTGACGCTGCGGGGCGAGGGGATGGTCGAACTCGTGCCGCATCGTGGCTACGTCGTCGCGCCCCTCACGCGCGCCGACGTCGCCGACCTGTTCTGGTTGCAGTCGATCATCGCGGAGGAACTCGCGCGGCGTGCCGCCCGCACCGCCGATCTCGCGACCCTTGCCGAACTCCATGCGCACAACGCCGATCTCGCGGCCGCGGTCGCTGCGGGTGACGCAGCGCGCATCGAGACCGCTGAGTTCGCCTTCCATCGGGTCGTCAACAGCGCGGCCGAATCACGCAAGCTCGCGTGGTTCCTGCACGGCGCGGTGCGTTACACGCCGGTGCACTTCTATTCGGGTGATCCGGAGTGGGGAAAGTCGGCCGTCGCGAGCCACGAACGCCTGATCGTGGCGCTCGGCGCGCACGACGAGCCGGCGGCGGGCACCGAGAACAAGGAGCACTTCGAGGACGGCGCGGTGCGATTGCTCGCCCACCTCGAGTCGATCGGTATGTGGTCCTGAGCCGAGCGGTCCGGAAGCCGGCGCGTGATCAGGCCGGTGTACCGGCGGCCCGCCGGTAGCCGCGCACTGCGGGGTACGCGAAGAGCACCAGCGCCGCGAGGGTCCACAGCACCGTCTTCGTGAGCGGCTCGGCGACCGGTCCGCCGAGCGAGAGCCCCTTCATCGCGTCCACCGCGCACGACATCGGCTGATTACCCACGACCGACTGCAGCCAGCCCGGGTAGGCCGATGTCGGCACGAACCCCGAGTTGAAGAACATCAGCAATGTCGCGAACAGCGAAAGAAGCTCGACGAGCGGCGCTTTCGCCGACAGCACGGCGAGAGCGGTCACCATCGTGGCGAAGCCGAGACCCAGCATGAGCGGCACGCACATCATGGCGATACCTGCCACGAGACCCTGGTCGAACCGGAAACCGAGAGCGAAACCGACCGCGACGATCAGTACCGTCGTGATCGCGATCCGCACGAGTTCGGCGGTGAGCCTGCTCAGCAGGCCGGACCATCGGTGCACCGGCAACACCCAGAAGCGGGCGAGCAGTCCGTCGGCCCACTCGCGGCGTAAGGTCAGGCCACTGGCGAGCGAACCGAACATCGCGCCGACGAGCGTGATGAGGGCGGTCGTGCCGTACACCGAGTCGACGCCCGTGGCCTGGGTGATCGAGATGCCCAGTACGGCCCACAGCATCACGAGCATGAACGCCGGATACACGATCGCCTGCAGCATCGTGAACGGATCCCGAGCCCACCGCAGCAGCAGCCGCCCCGTCTGCAGGGCGCTGTGTGCTACCAGCGCTCGCGGTGAGGACTCGTCGAACCGGTGCACGGTGTGCGGGAACGTCATGCGGTCCACGGGCCCGGCCTCGCGTCCGCTCGTCCGGAGATCGCCGGTCATCCACGCCTCACATTCGCCCAGATCGCCAGCGGCACGAACACCACGATCAGCCCCGCGCACCACACGAACGACGGAACGAGCTGACCGAGCGTCGCGGTGCCGTCCGCGAGCGCGCGCATCGAGCCCGCGAACTGCGAGATCGGCTGATTACGGACGAATCCCTGTGCCCAGTCGGGGAACTGGGTGACCGGCACGAAGCCCGACGAGAACATGCCCAGAATCAACTGAGGGAGAGTGAGCGCCTGGCTCGTGACCTCGGGGCTGCGGGTCGCCGTACCGAGTGCGTCCGCTCCGGCCGTGAGGGTGAATCCGACCAGCAATGCGAAGGCGCAGAAGGCGATCGCCTGGCCGACGCCGCCCGAGAACCGGAATCCGATCACGTGGCCGTAGGTCAGGGCCGCCGCGAGCGACACGGTCGAGTGCACGAGGCACCCCGTCAGCCGGGCCGCGAGCGGTACGCCCGCCGCGACGGGCATCGTCTGGAAACGCGCCTTCATGCCGTTCGACGCCTCGGTGGCGGCGCGATGCGCGGCCGAGATCGCGGTGAAGGCCATCGCCTGCAGCACGATGATCGGCATCACGAACTGCGCGTAGTCGATCCCCTGGAAGCGCATCACGAGTCGCAGCGGCAGGTAGAAGCCCACCGTGAAGATCAACGGCGCCAGCACCGCGACGAACAGCTGACCGTGCACCCACATCGTGTGCAGGCTGCGCCGCGACAGGGCGAGCCACTGCCGCGCAACCCCCGTGGTCGTGGCCGTCGCGTGCGGCAGCCTGCGGTGCCGTCCCTCGTACCGGCCGCGGGTCCGCGTGACAGCGGTCATGAGCGCACGCCGTCGACCGGTCCGGCGGCGTCGGCCGTCTCGCGCGGGCGTCCGGTGAGCGCGAGGAAGACGTCGTCGAGCGAGGGGCGCCGCAACGCGATGTCGGCGAGTTCGATGCCCGCGACGTCGATGCGCCGCAGGACCTCGGTGAGGGTGCGGGCGCCGTCGGGGGCCGGGATCGCGACACGATCGCTGCCGGACTCGACCATCCGGGTGTGGGACATTCCCGCGAGCAACTGGCGCACGCGCGGCAGGTCGTCGAGGCGGACGGGCACGACCTCGCAGTAGCTGCCGCCGGTGCGCGCCTTGAGTTCGTCCGCGGTGCCCTCCGCGACGACGGTGCCCTTGTCGATCACGACGATGTTGTCCGACAGCAGGTCCGCTTCTTCGAGGTACTGCGTCGTCAACAGGATCGTGATGTCCTCCTGCTTGAGGGTCGACACGAGCGACCACACCCCCTGCCGGCTGCGGGGGTCGAGGCCCGTGGTCGGCTCGTCGAGGAAGATGACCTCGGGCCGGGTGACGAGCCCGCACGCGATGTCCACACGCCTGCGCATTCCGCCCGAATAGCCGGACACCTTGCGATCGCCTGCGTCGAGCAGATCGAACTGTGCGAGCAACTCGTGCGCACGGGCCTTCGCGTCGCGTTTCGGCAACCCCATGAGGCGCCCGAACAGGACCAGGTTCTCGCGTGCGGTGAGTGATTCGTCGAGTGCCGCGTACTGGCCCGTCATCATGATCGAGCGCCGCACACCCGCTGGATCGGCGACGACGTCGTGGCCCGCCACGACGGCGGTGCCCGCGTCCGGACGCAACAGCGTCGAGAGCACGTTGACCGTCGTGGTCTTGCCCGCGCCGTTGGGGCCGAGGACGCCGAGGACCGAGCCGCGCGGCACCGAGAAACTGACGCCGCGCAGCGCCTTCACGTCGCCGAAGGACTTCTCGATTCCGTCGACGACGAGCGCCATGTCGGGAGCGGGCATGTCCCCGAGTATGGCACGGTGCCGGTTCGGGGTCCGGCGAGTGTCTGGATGCCCCAGACCCGGTGTCACCTGCTCGAATTCGTCGCCGCGTGGCTGTAACGCGGTCGCCTCGTCAGCCGATCGCGACGCTCACGCGGGAGTCACCCACGTCGTGATCCGAGCGCGCACGACTTCCTCGCCTGCCTTGTCGTACACGTGCACCGGCACGACCATGTCGGTGCCCGCGCGCAGGTGCGTGAAGTCGGGAATCGCCTCGAGCTCGGCCACCGCGCGCAGCGACGTGCGGCCCTTCGCCAGGTAGTCGACGCTCATCGACTTCGGTATCCACCGGTGGCTGGACGGCACGGTGGCCTCGCACAGCATGCCCATCGTCACCTCGGCGAGATTGCACGCCGCGATCGCGTGGAACGTGCCGAGGTGGTTGCGCACGCCCCACCAGTGCGGCGCGCGTGCCTCGCATCGCCCGGGCTCCATGCGCGTCACGCGCGGCAGGATCGAGGCGAAGTAGGGCACGCGCACGCACATGCCGATCGAGAACAGGAGCGAGCCGGCACGCCCGGAGGGGAGTCGGCGCCACGCGCGCAGGGTGGGGCTGAGGGTGGGGCCGGGCGAGTCCGGTGCGGAAGCTGCGGTCATGGGGTGCATCTTACTGCGGAGTAAGTTGTCGGTTGTGTCACGCGTGCGCCGAACCGCCTCGTCGCGGACGGCTACCTTCGCTACTCTCGGACAGAGCAGGCGAGCAGGATGCGTCGTGACCCCGAGTTTGAACTCGGTCCCGAGGTGCTGCATACTGTTCAGGTTGCCTTGACCGGGGCGTGGCTGCTGTGCGGCTCCCACTCCGTGTGACCCGGACGAGGTGTACGTCGTGTGGTGTCTCCGGATTGCCCACGGCCAAGCAAGACGGAAACAAGCAAGACGGAAGCAGTTCCGAGTGCCCGGCAACGGGTGCGACCGGTTCGACAATCCCCGCTGCGGTGGCGCATGCCCCGGGTCGGAGAATGAGCGGGAGGGCGACACGCCCGACCGCGTGGACCGGAGAACCATGACACATGAACAGCGGCAGCGGATCGGGTACGTCCCGGTCGCCATGCGTTCGGACAGTCGTGGGGGACTGCACAGACGAGGTAGTTCGGTCTTCGGACCGGGCTACGAAACGCGGCAAGAAAAGGACACTAAGCGTGGCGGGACAGAAGATCCGCATCAGGCTCAAGGCCTACGACCATGAGGCGATCGACGCGTCGGCGCGCAAGATCGTCGAGACGGTGACCCGCACGGGTGCCCGTGTCGTCGGACCTGTGCCGTTGCCCACCGAGAAGAACGTGTACTGCGTCATCCGCTCGCCGCACAAGTACAAGGACTCGCGCGAGCACTTCGAGATGCGTACCCACAAGCGGCTGATCGACATCCTCGACCCCACGCCGAAGACGGTGGACGCGCTCATGCGCATCGACCTTCCGGCGAGTGTCGACGTCAACATTCAGTGAGCTCGGGAAGACGCAGCGGAGATAACACATGACTAACCAGATCAAGGGAATCCTGGGCACCAAGCTCGGCATGACCCAGGTCTTCGACGAGCAGAACCGGGTCGTCCCGGTCACCGTCGTGAAGGCCGGTCCCAATGTCGTCACCCAGATCCGTACCGAGGAGCGCGACGGCTACAACGCCGTCCAGATCGCCTTCGGCGCCATCGATCCCCGCAAGGTGACCAAGCCCGTCTCGGGCCAGTTCGCCAAGGCTGGGGTCACGCCGCGTCGTCACGTCGCCGAGCTTCGCCTCGCCGACGCCGCGGCTGCCGCCGAGTACGAGGTCGGCCAGGAAATCACCGCGGAGGCCTTCGAGGACGGCGCATTCGTCGACGTCACCGGCACCTCCAAGGGCAAGGGTTTCGCGGGCACGATGAAGCGGCACGGCTTCGCCGGCCAGGGCGCGTCGCACGGCGCGCAGGCTGTGCATCGTCGCCCCGGTTCCATCGGCGGCTGCGCCACCCCCGGCCGCGTGTTCAAGGGCATGCGGATGTCGGGCCGGATGGGCAACGACCGTGTCACGACGCAGAACCTCTCGGTCCACAAGGTGGATGCCGAGAACGGTCTGCTGCTGATCAAGGGTGCGATCCCGGGCCGCACGGGCGGCATCGTGGTCGTCAAGAGCGCAGTGAAGGGTGGTGCGCGGGCATGACCAGCACCGAGACCAAGTTGACCCTCGACGTCAAGGCCGCAGGCGGCAAGAGCACGGGCACCGTCGATCTCCCCGCGGAGATCTTCGACGCGCCGGCCAACATCGCACTGATGCACCAGGTCGTCGTCGCGCAGCTCGCCGCTGCGCGTCAGGGCACGCACTCCACGAAGACGCGTGGCGAGGTCCGGGGCGGCGGCCGCAAGCCGTACCGCCAGAAGGGCACCGGCCGTGCGCGTCAGGGCTCGACCCGCGCGCCGCAGTTCGCAGGTGGTGGCACCGTCCACGGCCCGCAGCCGCGCGACTACAGCCAGCGGACCCCCAAGAAGATGAAGGTTGCTGCGCTCCGTGGCGCCCTCTCCGATCGGGTCCGTGGCGAGCGGATCCACGTGATCACCGAGCTCGTCGCCGGTCAGACGCCGTCGACCAAGTCGGCGCGCACCTTCCTGGCCGAGCTGACCGACCGCAAGAAGGTCCTGCTCGTCGTGGGTCGCGAGGACATCGCAGCGTGGAAGAGCGTGCAGAACCTCGACGGGGTGCACCCGATCGCTCCCGATCAGCTCAACACCTACGACGTGCTCGACAGCGACGATGTCGTGTTCAGCATCGAAGCGCTGAACACCTTCATTCACGGTCCTGCTGAGGCAGCACAGGAACAGAAGGAGGAGGCGAAGTGACCACCATCGCTGACCCCCGCGACATCCTGATCGCTCCGGTCATCTCCGAGAAGTCCTACGGACTGATCGAGGAAGGCACCTACACCTTCCTGGTGCACCCGGACTCGAACAAGACGCAGATCAAGATTGCCGTCGAGAAGATCTTCGGTGTCACCGTGACCAGCGTCAACACCGCCAACCGTCAGGGCAAGCGCAAGCGGACCCGCTTCGGTTACGGCAAGCGCAAGGACACCAAGCGCGCGCTCGTGACCCTCTCGGCCGACAGCAAGCCCATCGAGATCTTCGGAGGCCCGGTCGCGTAGGCGGTCGGAACCACCGAGACAAGAGGACGAGAAGACTCATGGCAATCCGTAAGTACAAGCCGACTACCCCGGGCCGTCGTGGCTCGAGTGTCTCGGACTTCGCCGAGATCACTCGGTCGACTCCCGAGAAGTCGCTGGTTCGCCCGCTGCACGGCCGCGGTGGCCGCAACGCGCACGGTCGCATCACCACCCGGCACAAGGGTGGCGGCCACAAGCGTGCGTACCGGCTGATCGACTTCCGCCGCAACGACAAGGACGGCGTGCCGGCCAAGGTCGCACACATCGAGTACGACCCCAACCGCACCGCGCGCATCGCGCTGCTGCACTACGCCGACGGCGAGAAGCGGTACATCATCGCGCCCAAGGGCCTCGTGCAGGGCAGCCGCGTCGAGTCCGGCGCAGGCGCCGACATCAAGCCCGGCAACAACCTGCCGCTGCGCAACATCCCGACGGGTACCACCATCCACGCCGTGGAACTGCGTCCCGGCGGCGGCGCCAAGATGGCCCGCTCCGCAGGCGCGAGCATCCAGCTGCTCGGCAAGGAAGGCCCCTACGCCACGCTGCGTATGCCCTCCGGCGAAATCCGTCGCGTCGACGTGCGCTGCCGCGCCACCGTCGGCGAGGTCGGCAACGCCGAGCAGAGCAACATCAACTGGGGCAAGGCCGGACGTATGCGCTGGAAGGGCGTCCGTCCGACCGTCCGTGGTGTCGTGATGAACCCGGTCGACCACCCGCACGGTGGTGGTGAGGGCAAGACCTCGGGTGGCCGCCACCCGGTCAGCCCGTGGGGCACGCCCGAGGGCCGCACCCGCAAGAACAAGCCGAGCGACAAGCTCATCGTCCGCCGCCGGCGTACCGGCAAGAAGCGTTAAGGGAGGAGTTGGAGAATGCCACGCAGCCTCAAGAAGGGCCCGTTCGTCGATGACCACCTCCTGACGAAGGTGGACGTCCAGAACGAAAAGGGCACCAAGCAGGTGATCAAGACCTGGTCTCGCCGGTCGACGATCATCCCGGACTTCATCGGGCACACGTTCGCGGTCCACGACGGCCGTAAGCACATTCCGGTGTTCGTGTCGGAGTCCATGGTCGGGCACAAGCTCGGCGAGTTCGCGCCGACCCGCACGTTCAAGGGTCACATCAAGGACGACCGGAAGAGCAAGCGTCGATGAGCACTGAAACCAAGAACCCGACAGCAAAGGCCGTTGCGCGCCACGTGCGTGTGACGCCGATGAAGGCGCGTCGCGTCGTGGACCTGGTTCGTGGGCGTTCGGTCGAGGACGCCCTGAACATCCTCAAGTTCGCGCCGCAGTCGGCGAGCGAGCCGGTCGCCAAGGTGATCGCCAGCGCGGCCGCCAACGCCGAGAACAACCTGGATCTCGACCCGAGCACGCTCGTCGTCGCCACGGCATTCGTCGACGAGGGTGTCACGCTCAAGCGGTTCCAGCCGCGCGCGCAGGGTCGTGCCTTCCGGATCCGCAAGCGGACCAGCCACATCACCGTGATCGTGGAAAGCCTGCCGAAGACCGGAACATCGACCCGCAATCGCCGGAAGGGAAGTGCTCAGTAGTGGGCCAGAAGATCAACCCGCACGGCTTCCGACTCGGCATCACGACCGACTGGAAGTCGCGCTGGTACGCAGACAAGCAGTACTCGGAGTACGTCAAGGAAGACGTCGCGATCCGCAAGCTCCTGTCCACGGGCATGGAACGCGCGGGCATCGCGAAGGTCGAGATCGAGCGCACTCGCGACCGCGTGCGTGTGGACATCCACACGGCTCGTCCGGGCATCGTCATCGGTCGCCGCGGTGCCGAGGCCGACCGCATCCGTGCGGCTCTCGAGAAGCTGACCGGCAAGCAGGTCCAGCTCAACATTCTCGAGGTCAAGAACGCGGAGTCGGAGGCTCAGTTGGTGGCGCAGGGTGTCGCCGAGCAGCTCAGCAACCGTGTCGCCTTCCGTCGCGCGATGCGCAAGGCCATCCAGTCGGCCATGCGTCAGCCGAACGTCAAGGGTATTCGTGTGCAGTGCTCCGGCCGCCTCGGCGGCGCGGAGATGAGCCGCTCCGAGTTCTACCGCGAAGGTCGGGTTCCGCTGCACACGCTGCGTGCGGACATCGACTACGGCCTGTACGAGGCCAAGACCACCTTCGGTCGCATCGGCGTGAAGGTCTGGATCTACAAGGGCGACATCGTCGGTGGCCGTCGTGAACTGGCCGCCACCGGTGCTGCGCCTGCGGGTGACCGCCCGCGCCGCGAGCGTCCGAGCCGTCCGCGTCGTTCCGGTTCGGCCGGCACCACCGCGACGAGCACCGAGGCCGGTCGCGCTGCCACCGCCACCGCCGATGCACCCGCCACGACACAGCAGAAGGAGGGCTGACGCATGTTGATCCCACGTCGGGTGAAGCACCGCAAGCAGCACCATCCGAGCCGTTCGGGTGCCGCCAAGGGTGGAACCCGGGTGACCTTCGGTGATTTCGGCATCCAGGCTCTCGAGCCGGCCTACATCACGAACCGGCAGATCGAGTCCGCTCGTATCGCCATGACGCGCCACATCAAGCGTGGCGGCAAGATCTGGATCAACATCTTCCCGGATCGCCCGCTCACGAAGAAGCCCGCCGAGACCCGCATGGGTTCGGGCAAGGGTTCGCCCGAGTGGTGGGTCGCGAACGTCAAGCCCGGTCGCGTGATGTTCGAGATGAGCTACCCGAACGAGGAGATCGCTCGCGAGGCGCTGCGCCGCGCGATGCACAAGCTCCCGTGCAAGTGCCGGATCGTGACGAGGGAGGAGCAGTTCTGATGGCTACCGGAACCCCGGCGGCAGAGCTCCGCGAGCTCACCGAAGAAGAGCTGGTCACCCGGCTTCGCGAGTCGAAGGAAGAGCTGTTCAACCTTCGTTTCCAGATGGCCACCGGTCAGATGGACAACAACCGCCGACTTCGTACGGTTCGTCACGAGATCGCGCGCATCTACACCGTCCTGCGTGAGCGCGAGCTCGGCCTCGCCGTCGGCCCGGACGCAGGTGACGCGGCATGAGTGAGGAAAAGAACGTGAGCACGACTGAACGCGCGACCCGGAAGGTCCGGACCGGCTACGTGGTGTCGGACAAGATGAACAAGACCATCGTGGTCGAGCTCGAGGACCGCAACCGGCACCCGCTGTACGGCAAGATCATCCGTACCACCAGCAAGGTGAAGGCGCACGACGAGAACGAGATCGCAGGCGTCGGCGACCGCGTGCAGCTGATGGAGACCCGTCCGCTGTCCGCCACCAAGCACTGGCGTCTCGTCGAGGTGCTCGAGAAGGCCAAGTAAGCCTTCTCCACACGCTCGACAACGGTCGAACCAGATCACCCGGGCCCGGCACCGTCTCACGGTGCCGGGCCCGGGTGCGTCCGTCGGCCGTGAGTGGTTCCTGATAGGGGGCAGCCGACCGTCCCACCAGGGGTGATTTGGTGGTGAGCTGGGCTTTCCCTTACACTGGAACGGTTGCCTCTGGTCCATCCGGAGACACGTGTGTCTCGCACGCGCTCGACCTGCTCGCTCGTCGATGCAGTCGTAGTGGTGCGCGGGACGCTGACCGCGCGCGGTCGGGTCGGAAATCTGCCGCGCACGACGAGGTTTCCTTGCGGCCGCCGCCCCAGTGGCGATGTCCCGACAGGATGCTCCGTCACACAATCCAGGTCAAGGAGAAACTCGAGTGATTCAGCAGGAGTCGCGGCTGCGCGTCGCCGACAACACGGGTGCCAAGGAGATCCTCTGCATCCGCGTTCTCGGTGGCTCGTCGCGCCGCTACGCCGGGATCGGCGATGTCATCGTCGCCACCGTCAAGGACGCGATCCCCGGCGGCAACATCAAGAAGGGTGAGGTCGTCAAGGCCGTCATCGTCCGCACCGCGAAGGAGCGTCGTCGTCCGGACGGCTCCTACATCAAGTTCGACGAGAACGCCGCGGTCCTGATCAAGGCGGATCGCGATCCGCGCGGGACCCGCATCTTCGGACCCGTCGGTCGCGAGCTGCGTGAGAAGAAGTTCATGAGGATCGTCTCGCTCGCCCCGGAGGTGCTGTGATGAAGGTGCACAAGGGTGACACCGTGCTGGTCATCGCCGGCAAGGACAAGGGAGCCAAGGGCAAGGTCATCCAGGCCTTCCCCGCGACCAGCAAGGTCCTCGTCGAAGGCGTGAACCGCATCAAGAAGCACACCGCGGTTTCCGCGAACGAGCGCGGCGCGTCGTCGGGCGGCATCGTGACGCAGGAAGCCCCGATCCACGTTTCCAACGTCGCGGTCGTCGACTCGGACGGAAACCCCACGCGCGTGGGCTACCGCATCGACGAGGAGACCGGCAAGCGCGTTCGGATTTCCCGGAAGAACGGGAAGGACATCTGACATGACCTCCACCGAGAACAAGATCCAGCCTCGGCTGAAGACCCGCTACCGGGCAGAGATCCGCGACGAGCTGAACAAGGAGTTCGGCTACGCCAACGTGATGCAGATTCCGGGTGTCGTGAAGGTCGTCGTCAACATGGGTGTCGGCGACGCTGCGCGCGACGCGAAGCTCATCAACGGCGCCGTCAGCGACCTCGCGCTCATCACGGGCCAGAAGCCGGAGATCCGCAAGGCCCGCAAGTCCATCGCACAGTTCAAGCTGCGTGAGGGCATGCCGATCGGTGCGCGCGTCACGCTGCGCGGCGACCGCATGTGGGAGTTCCTCGACCGCCTCGTGTCGATCGCTCTTCCCCGTATCCGCGACTTCCGTGGCCTGAACGGCAACCAGTTCGACGGCAACGGCAACTACACCTTCGGTCTCAACGAGCAGTCGATGTTCCACGAGATCGACGTGGACAAGATCGATCGCCCGCGCGGTATGGACATCACCGTGGTGACCACCGCGACCAACAACGAAGAAGGCCGTGCCCTGCTCAAGCACCTCGGCTTCCCGTTCAAGGAGAACTGAGCCCATGGCGAAGAAGGCATTGGTCAACAAGGCCAACAAGAAGCCGAAGTTCGCGGTTCGCGCGTACACCCGTTGCCAGAAGTGCGGTCGCCCGCACTCCGTCTACCGCAAGTTCGGCCTGTGCCGCATCTGCTTGCGCGACATGGCGCACGCCGGCGAGCTGCCCGGCGTCCACAAGAGCTCCTGGTGACCTCCTCCGCCGCCCGGTCCGCCGGGCGGCGGAGAGACCACCGGAAACAGCCCGGCCCGTATCCGCCGGCCGGGACACGCTAGACCGTCTTCGCGACAGGCCTGCGTCGGCGTCGGCAGTGCTCGGCACCGCCGATATCCGACAGAGGGAACCGTTGCGAGAAAGGTACAGGTCACTTCCATGACCATGACTGACCCCATCGCAGACTTCTTGACCCGTCTGCGCAACGCCAACACGGCGTACCACGACGAGGTGACGCTTCCGCACTCGAAGCTCAAGGCGAACATCGCCGAGATCCTCAAGCGTGAGGGCTACATCGCCGACTACCGGTCGGAGGACGCCGAGGTCGGCAAGAACCTCGTCGTGACCCTCAAGTACGGCCCGAGCCGTGAGCGGAGCCTCGCCGGCCTGCGTCGCGTCTCCAAGCCCGGCCTGCGTGTGTACGCGAAGTCCACCAACCTGCCCAAGGTCCTGGGCGGCCTCGGCGTCGCGATCATCTCGACGTCCACCGGCCTGCTCACCGATCGCCAGGCGGCCAATCAAGGAGTGGGCGGGGAAGTCCTCGCCTACGTCTGGTAAGGGAGGCCACCACAATGTCGCGTATTGGAAAGCTGCCCGTCGCCGTTCCGTCCGGAGTCGAGGTCACCCTCGACGGCCGTGACGTGAAGGTCAAGGGACCCAAGGGTGAGCTCGCGCTGACCGTTCCGGAACCCATCACCGTCACCAAGGACGAGGACGGCGCCATCGCGGTGTCGCGTCCCGACGACGAGCGCAAGAGCCGCGCCATGCACGGCCTGTCGCGCACGCTGATCGCCAACCTCATCACGGGTGTGACCGACGGTTACACCACGAAGATGGAGATCCACGGCGTCGGTTACCGCGTCGCGCTCAAGGGCAAGGACCTCGAGTTCGCGCTCGGCTACAGCCACCCGGTGCCGATCGAGGCACCCGAAGGCATCACCTTCGCCGTCGAGTCGCCCACGAAGTTCTCGGTCTCGGGCATCGACAAGCAGAAGGTCGGGCAGATCTCGGCCAACATCCGCCGCCTGCGCCGTCCGGACCCGTACAAGGGCAAGGGCGTCCGCTACGAAGGCGAGCAGATCCGCCGCAAGGTCGGAAAGACGGGTAAGTGATATGAGCCAGACCGCAAATCAGAAAGCCAAGCGGATCCCGCTGGGCAAGGACGTTGCCACCCGGCGTCGTCTGTCGAAGACGCGCCGTCACTTCCGTCTCCGCAAGAAGATCGCGGGTACCCCCGAGCGGCCCCGTCTCGTCGTCAACCGGTCGTCGCGTCACATCCACGTTCAGCTCGTGGACGATCTCGCCGGCCACACGCTCGCCGCTGCGTCGACCACGGAGGCCGACCTGCGCGCAGCCGAGGGCGACAAGAAGACGCTCAGCGCCAAGGTCGGTCAGTTGATCGCCGAGCGCGCGAAGGCTGCCGGTGTCGACACGGTCGTGTTCGACCACGGTGGACACGGGTACCACGGCCGCATCGCGGCCCTCGCGGACGCAGCTCGCGAAGGCGGGTTGAAGTTCTGATGACCAAGATCTCTCACGGAAGGACAGCCTGATGCCGGGACGTCAAAGGCGTGACGGCGGAAGCGGACCCGCCGGACAGAATGGCCCCAACAGCGGGGACAACCGCGGTGGTCGCGACCGCCGCGACAACCGTCGCGACAACGCGGCGGAGAAGTCGAACCACATCGAGCGCGTTGTCACGATCAACCGCGTGTCGAAGGTCGTGAAGGGTGGTCGTCGCTTCAGCTTCACCGCCCTCGTGATCGTCGGCGACGGCAACGGCCTCGTCGGTGTCGGCTACGGCAAGGCCAAGGAAGTTCCCTCGGCCATCCAGAAGGGCGTCGAAGAGGCTCGCAAGAACTTCTTCCGCGTGCCGATGATCGGCAGCACCATCACGCACCCTGTCCAGGGTGAGGCTGCTGCCGGTGTCGTGCTCCTGCGTCCGGCGAGCCCCGGTACGGGTGTCATCGCCGGCGGTGCGGTTCGCGCCGTGCTCGAGTGCGCGGGGATCAACGACATCCTGTCGAAGTCCCTCGGCAGCGACAACGCGATCAACGTCGTGCACGCCACCGTGGCAGCGCTCAAGCAGCTGCAGCGTCCCGAGGAAGTCGCGGCTCGCCGTGGCCTCGCGCTCGAGGACGTCGCGCCTGCCGGCATGCTGCGCGCTCGTGCCCAGGCCGGGAGCGTGAAGTAATGGCGCAACTCAAGGTCACCCAGATCAAGAGCACCATCGGCACGAAGCAGAACCAGCGGGATTCGCTGCGCACGCTCGGTCTCAAGGGCATCCGCAAGTCGGTGGTTCGCGAGGACGACGCGCAGAACCGCGGTCTGATCAACGTGGTGCGACACCTCGTCACTGTTGAGGAGGTCTAACCATGACCATCAAACTGCATCACCTGCGTCCTGCGCCCGGCTCGAAGACCGAGAAGACTCGCGTCGGCCGTGGTGAAGGGTCGAAGGGCAAGACCGCGGGCCGCGGTACCAAGGGCACCAAGGCTCGCAAGAACGTCTCCGCCGCCTTCGAGGGTGGACAGATGCCGCTGCACATGCGTCTGCCCAAGCTCAAGGGCTTCAAGAACCCGAACCGCGTCGAGTTCCAGATCGTCAACGTCGGCGACCTCGCGCGCCTGTTCCCCGAGGGTGGACAGATCACGGTTGCCGATCTCGTGGCGAAGGGTGCGGTTCGCAAGAACCAGCCCGTGAAGGTTCTCGGCGACGGCGAGCTGTCGGTGGCCGTGCAGGTCTCCGCCGACAAGTTCACCGGCTCGGCCAAGGAGAAGATCACCGCCGCGGGTGGTTCCGCCACCGAGCTGTGATCGACACGTACTGACACGACAGCCGCAGTACAGCCTCGCGCTGTACTGCGGCTGTCCGTGTTTCACGCACTCGCGCCCGGCATTTCACGCCGGTGCACACGCGCCGATCGAGGCCCCCACGACGGGCGTCCCAGCGGACGTTTCCCCGTCCACTGTTAGAGTTTGAGAGTTCACGCCGTACCCGGCGGGCTGATGGCCGCGCACCACGCCGCGACTACCTGCCCCATGCCACCCCGCCACCCGCCAGCCAGGAGGATCTTTGCTTTCCGCCTTCGTCTCGGCCCTCAGGACCCCGGACCTGAGGCGGAAGATCCTCATCGCGCTGGGTCTGGTCGCGCTCTACCGCATCGGTGCGCTCATCCCGTCGCCCGGTGTGGACTACGGCAATGTCCGGCAGTGTGTCGACCAGCTGTCCGGTGGCGACCAGGCGGGCATCTACTCGCTCATCAACCTGTTCTCGGGTGGTGCGCTGCTGCAGCTGTCGATCTTCGCGATCGGCATCATGCCGTTCATCACCGCGAGCATCATCGTCCAGCTGCTCACCGTCGTCATCCCGCGGTTCGAGCAACTGCGCAAGGAAGGCCAGGCCGGCCAGGCGAAGATGACGCAGTACACGCGTTATCTCGCGGTCGCCCTCGCGGTCCTGCAGTCGACCGGCATCGTCGCGCTCGCCGCGCGCGGCCAGCTGCTGCAGGGCTGTCAGGAAGAGATCATCGCGGACAAGTCGATCTTCGGCCTGGTGATCATCGTCCTGGTCATGACCGCCGGCGCCGCGCTCGTCATGTGGTTCGGCGAGGTCATCACCGAGAAGGGCGTCGGCAACGGTATGTCGCTGCTCATCTTCGCGGGCATCGCGTCGCGCCTGCCGTCCGAAGGCAAGAACCTTCTCGACAGCCGTGGCGGCCTCGTGTTCGCGCTCGTCATCGTCGTCGCGCTGGTCATCATCGCAGGCGTCGTGTTCGTCGAGCAGGGCCAGCGCCGGATCCCCGTGCAGTACGCCAAGCGCATGGTCGGCCGCAAGATGTACGGCGGCTCGTCGACCTACCTGCCGCTCAAGGTCAACCAGGCCGGCATCATCCCGGTCATCTTCGCGTCGTCGCTGCTGTACCTGCCGAATCTCATCGCCCAGCTGACCGGTGCCACGACCGATCCCGACCCCAGCTGGTGGCAGCGCATCGTCAACGAGTACCTGGTCAACCCGAACAATCCGGTCTACATCGCGATCTACTTCGCGCTGATCGTCTTCTTCGTGTTCTTCTACGTCGCGATCACGTTCAACCCGGAGGAACGTGCCGACGAGATGAAGAAGTTCGGCGGCTTCATCCCGGGCATCCGCCCCGGACGGCCCACCGCCGACTACCTCAACTACGTACTCAACCGCATCACGGTGCCCGGCTCGATCTACCTCGGTCTGATCGCCGTGCTCCCGCACTTCTTCCTGTCCGGTAGCCAGACGACGAGCAGCATCTTCGGCGGTGCCGCCGTCCTGATTCTCGTCAGTGTCGCGCTCGACACTGTCAAGCAAATCGAAAGTCAGCTGATGCAGCGCAACTATGAAGGGTTCCTGAAGTGAGACTTGTTCTGCTGGGTCCTCCCGGTGCCGGTAAGGGCACCCAGGCCGCTCTCCTGTCGGAGCACTTCGGTGTCCCGCACATCTCGACGGGCGATCTCTTCCGCGCCAACATCGGCCAGAAGACGGCGCTCGGCCTCGAGGCGAAGAGCTACATGGACGCGGGCGAACTCGTCCCGGCAGAAATCACCAACAAGATGGTGAAGGAACGCCTCGCGGAACCCGACGCCACCAACGGCTTCCTGCTCGACGGGTTCCCGCGCTCGGTCGGACAGGCGCAGGCGCTCGAATCGATCCTGCGCGATCTCGGCACCTCGCTCGACGCGGTCGTCTCGTTCTCGGTCGACGAGGACGTCGTCGTCGAGCGGATGCTCGCGCGCGGACGTGAGGACGACAAGGAAGACGTCATCCGCAACCGGCTCCGGGTGTACCGCGACGAGACGGCCCCGCTGCTCGACTACTACAAGGACACGGTCGTCACGATCGACGCGGTGGGTGACGTCCAGGACGTCTTCCAGCGCGTCCTCGACGCGGTCGCGAAGTAGCGGGCACATGGGCTTCGGGCGTAAGCGCAAGGTGGTGCCGTTCCGCACCGAGGGCGAGCTGGACGCGATGGCGGCTGCCGGTGCAGTCGTCGGGCGTGCGCTCGTCGCCGTGCGCGACGCCGCGAAGCCCGGTGTCAGCACTCTCGAACTCGACGAGGTGGCCGAGTCCGTGATCCGCGGTGCCGGCGCGGTGCCGTCGTTCAAGGGGTACCACGGGTTTCCCGGCTCGATCTGCTCGTCGGTCAACGACCGTGTGGTGCACGGCATCCCGTCGGCCGACGACATCCTGCGCGACGGCGACCTCGTGTCGATCGACTGCGGTGCGATCCTCGACGGCTGGCACGGCGACTCCGCGTGGACGTTCGGTGTCGGTGCGCTCGGCGAGGCCGACCAGCAGCTGAGCGCCGCCACCCGCACGTCGATGGAGGCGGGGATCGCGGCGATGCTGCCGGGCAACCGGCTCACCGATGTCTCCCACGCCATCGAACTCGGCACCCGCGCCGCGGAGAAGCAGGACGGCCGCCGTTACGGCATCGTCGACGGCTACGGCGGTCACGGCATCGGCCGCGAGATGCACATGGACCCGTTCCTCGCGAACGAGGGTGCTCCCGGCAAAGGTCCGCAACTCGTCGTCGGTTCCGTGCTCGCGATCGAACCGATGCTCACTCTCGGCACCGAGGACACCGTGGTTCTCGACGACGACTGGACCGTCGTCACCGCGGACGGCACTCGGGCAGCGCACTGGGAACACACGGTCGCCGTCACCGAGAACGGTCCGCGCATCCTCACGCTTCGGCCGGAGTAGTCGCCGGCGGCGTCGGTCACACCTCGACGAGAACCGTGAACGGTCCGTCGTTGACCGACTCGATCACCATGTGTGCGCCGAACCTCCCGGTCGCGACGGTCGCCCCTCGGTCGCGCAGTTCGGCGACGACCGCGTCGACCAGCGGCTCCGCGACCGCGCCCGGAGCGGCGTCCGACCACGACGGTCGCCTGCCCTTGGCGGTGCGTCCGTACAGCGTGAACTGGCTGACGGCGAGGATCGGCGCGTCGACATCGGAGGCGCTCTGCTCGGGAGAACCGGGTCCGGCGCCGTCGAGGATTCGTAGCGTCCAGATCTTGCGGGCCAACTCGGCGGCCTCGCCGGGGCCGTCGGTGTGTGTGACACCGACATAGGCAAGCAGGCCCTGACCGATGGGGGAGATGCTGCCGACGACCTGGCCGTCGACGGTGACCGAGGCCGACACGACTCGTTGCAGTACTGCGCGCATGCCGAGGATGATGGTGCACCGGGGTCGTCCCGCGGCGGCCGACCCCGGCTATTTGGCCTGGTCGGGCATTTGCCGTAACATGGTGAGTCGGTGCGTCCTGCGCGCCGGTTCTTTGCGTGTCGAAGGCCTTCGCAAGTAGAAGGCCTCGAAGTCGCTTGCAGGCCCTCACGGGTCGTGGGCGACCGGCGTCGGCAAGCGTGTTCCGGTCGCTGTTCGCGTCACAGTAACGGATGACATGCACCAAAGGAAGACGGGCAACCGGCCCGTCGCCGACACGGATCGCGGAGGATATGGCTAAGAAGGACGGGGCCATCGAGGTCGAGGGCCGAGTAGTCGAACCACTGCCGAATGCGATGTTTCGCATCGAGCTGGAGAACGGCCACAAGGTTCTGGCACACATCAGCGGAAAGATGCGTCAGCACTACATTCGCATCCTCCCGGAAGACCGCGTCGTCGTGGAGCTGTCGCCCTACGACCTCTCGCGCGGTCGCATCGTCTACCGGTACAAGTAAGTCTTTCCGGTCCGGTCCGGATCGGAAGTCAGTGTCCGCCGTGCTCGCGCGCGGTGGCCACCACACAACAGGAGATCAGAAGACGTGAAGGTTCAGCCGAGCGTCAAGCCGATCTGCGAGAAGTGCAAGGTGATCCGCCGGAACGGGCGGGTCATGGTGATCTGCGAGAACCTGCGTCACAAGCAGCGCCAGGGCTAGATCACTGCCTCCTCGAGGTTCAGCTTGGCAACAAGCAATGAAGACCTCCCAGCACCAGCCGATGTGAACGGCCCGCACGGGCAGCATCGGTCGACCCCCGGCACGGAGGCCGGGGCCCCACCTGAGTTGGTTGAAAGACGTTCACAGGGGACGGACTGGGAGCAGACCTCCGCACACCGAATAGGAAATGCCACATGGCACGTCTGATGGGTGTCGATCTTCCCCGCGAGAAGCGGATGGAGATCGCACTGACCTACATCTACGGCATCGGCCGTACGCGTTCGCACGAGATTCTCGCGGCGACCGGCGTCAGCCCGGACCTGCGAAGCAAGGACCTCGGCGACGAGGACCTGACGAAGCTCCGCGACTACATCGAAGAGCAGTTCCGGGTCGAGGGTGACCTGCGTCGTGAGGTGCAGGCCGACATCCGCCGCAAGATCGAGATCGGCTGCTACCAGGGCTTGCGCCACCGTCGTGGTCTGCCCGTTCGTGGACAGCGCACCAAGACCAACGCGCGCACCCGCAAGGGTCCGAAGCGCACTGTCGCCGGAAAGAAGAAGTAATGCCTCCCAAGTCACGTAGCACCGGTCCGAAGAAGACCCAGAAGGCGCGCCGCAGGGACAAGAAGAACGTCCCGCACGGCGCCGCGCACATCAAGAGCACCTTCAACAACACGATCGTCTCGATCACCGACCCCACGGGCAATGTGATCTCGTGGGCGTCGTCGGGCCACGTCGGCTTCAAGGGCTCGCGTAAGTCCACCCCGTTCGCCGCGCAGCTCGCCGCCGAGAACGCCGCCCGCAAGGCTCAGGAGCACGGCGTCAAGAAGGTCGACGTCTTCGTCAAGGGCCCGGGCTCCGGTCGCGAGACGGCGATCCGCTCGCTGCAGGCCGCCGGTCTCGAAGTGGGCACGATCTCCGATGTCACCCCGCAGCCGCACAACGGTTGCCGTCCGCCCAAGCGGCGCCGCGTCTAACGGGAAAGGAAGGTAATAGAACATGGCTCGTTACACCGGCCCCGTTACTCGCAAGTCGCGTCGTTTCCGTGTCGACCTCGTCGGAGGCGACCAGGCGTTCGAGCGTCGCCCCTACCCGCCCGGCCAGCACGGCCGCGCGCGGATCAAGGAGAGCGAGTACCTGCTCCAGCTGCAGGAGAAGCAGAAGGCTCGCTTCACCTACGGCGTCATGGAGAAGCAGTTCCGTCGCTACTACGAGGAAGCGGTCAACCGCCCGGGTAAGACCGGCGAGAACCTGCTGCGCATCCTCGAGTCGCGTCTGGACAACGTCGTCTACCGTGCCGGCCTCGCCCGCACGCGTCGCCAGGCACGCCAGATGGTCACGCACGGACACCTTCTCGTGAACAACAAGAAGGTCGACATCCCCAGCTACCGCGTCTCCCAGTACGACATCATCGATGTCAAGGAGAAGTCGCTGGCGACGCTGCCGTTCCAGATCGCCCGCGAGACCCAGGGCGACCGCCCGGTCCCCGGATGGCTGCAGGTCGTCGGCGGACGCCTCCGGATCCTGGTCCACCAGCTTCCCGAGCGCGCGCAGATCGACGTTCCGCTCCAGGAACAGCTCATCGTCGAGTACTACTCGAAGTAAGACCCTGTCGTTCGTGGGCATCGCGCCGCGGTGCCCACGGGCGGCGAAGGTCTTTCCCCATTCGTGGGCGTCAAATAGCGGGCGCCCGTACAGGAGGAAACAATGCTCATCTCGCAGCGACCCACGCTGACCGAAGAGGTCATCGCTGACAACCGTTCGAAGTTCGTCATCGAGCCCCTCGAGCCTGGCTTCGGGTACACCCTCGGCAACTCGCTTCGTCGCACCCTGCTGTCGTCGATCCCCGGCGCGGCCGTCACCAGCATCCGTATCGACGGCGTGCTGCACGAGTTCACCACCGTCCCCGGAGTGAAGGAAGACGTCACCGACATCATCCTGAACCTCAAGGGCCTCGTGGTCAGCTCGGAAGAGGACGAGCCGGTCACGATGTACGTCCGCAAGCAGGGACCGGGCGAGGTCACCGCGGGCGATATCGTGCCGCCTGCCGGTGTCGTCGTGCACAACCCGGATCTGCACATCGCCACCCTGAACGACAAGGGCAAGCTGGAGATCGAGCTCGTCGTCGAGCGCGGTCGCGGCTACGTCCCCGCCGTCCAGAACAAGGCGACCGGCGCCGAGATCGGCCGCATCCCGGTCGACTCGATCTACTCGCCGGTGCTCAAGGTGACCTACAAGGTCGAGGCCACCCGCGTCGAGCAGCGCACCGACTTCGATCGGTTGATTCTCGACGTCGAGACGAAGAACTCGATCACTGCGCGGGACGCGCTCGCTTCGGCGGGCAAGACCCTCGTCGAGCTCTTCGGCCTCGCCCGTGAGCTGAACGTCGAAGCCGAAGGCATCGAGATCGGACCCTCGCCCGCCGAGGCCGATCACATCGCCGCTTTCGGGCTGCCGATCGAGGATCTGGATCTCACGGTTCGGTCCTACAACTGCCTCAAGCGCGAGGGTGTCCACACCGTCGGCGAGCTGGTCGGTCGCACCGAGTCGGATCTGCTCGACATCCGCAACTTCGGGCAGAAGTCGATCGACGAGGTCAAGGTCAAGCTGCACTCGCTCGGCCTTTCGCTCAAGGACAGCCCCGCGTCGTTCGATCCGTCCACCGTGGCGGGTTACGACGCAGCCACCGGCACGTGGAGCGACACCGACAGCGGTTCGTTCGGCGACGCCGACGGCAACGAGGACTACGCCGAGACCGAGCAGCTCTAAAGCAGTTCACGGTCCTTTACTAGGAGAACATCATGCCCAAGCCCAAGAAGGGTGCCCGCTTCGGCGGGTCGGCTTCGCACCAGAAGGCGATCTTCGCCAATCTGGCCACCGCGCTCTTCGAGCACGGTCGCATCACCACCACGGAGGCCAAGGCCAAGGCCCTGCGTCCGTACGCCGAGAAGCTCGTCACGCACGCGAAGGCCGGCACTCTCGCCCACCGTCGTGAGGTGCTGAAGGTCATCCGCAACAAGGATGTCGTGCACACCCTGTTCGCGGAGATCGGTCCGTTCTACGCCGACCGCGACGGCGGCTACACCCGCATCGTCAAGACGGTGCCCCGCAAGGGTGACAACGCTCCGATGGCGATCATCGAGCTCGTCAAGGAGAAGACCGTCACGTCCGAGGCCGACCGCGCTCGCCGTGTGAAGGCCTCCAAGCCTGCAGCGGACGAAAACGTCGTGGAGGCTGTCGAAGCCGACGCGACCGAGGCAGAGGTCGAGAACGCCGACGCCGTCGTCGAAGGCATCGAGGAAGAGACCGCCTCGGCCGCCGACGCTGCGGATGCCGAAGCCGACAAGAAGGACTAGTTCTTCTTGAGCTCGACACACGCTGTACCGAACGAGCCCGCCGTCCACGACGGCGGGCTCGTTCGTTTGCGTCTCGACGTCGCGTACGACGGCACCGACTTCTCCGGATGGGCACGTCAGGACGGGCTACGCACCGTATGCGGCGAACTCGAGGAGAAACTCGGTGCGGTACTGCGCGTGCCGCTGCAGCTGACCGTCGCCGGCCGCACGGACGCCGGGGTCCACGCGACGGGCCAGGTGGCCCACGTCGACGTCCCGGCCGACGCGGTGCCCGAGGAGCCCGCCAGGCTGCTCCGCCGGATGGCCCGCTTCCTGTCGCCCGATGTCCGGCTGACCGGCATCGGGATCGCACCCCCCGACTTCGACGCACGCTTCTCGGCGCTGCGGCGCCACTACGAGTACCGGGTCACCACGGCGCCGTACGGCGCCGAGCCGCTCCACGCACGCGACACGGTCGCGCATCCGCGCCCGCTGGATCTCGACGTCGTCCGACAGGCGTCCGACCGGCTCATCGGCCTGCACGATTTCGCCGCATTCTGCAAGCGGCGTGAAGGCGCCACGACGATCCGTGACCTGCAAAGGTTCTCGTGGCACCAGGACGGCGACCTCTTCACCGCCGCTGTGAGCGCCGATGCATTCTGCTGGTCGATGGTGCGCAGCCTCGTCGGTGCCGTGCTCGCCGTGGGTGAGGGCCGACGCCCGGTGAGCTGGATCGACGAGCTGCTCACCGAGACATCGCGGTCCAGTGCGGTGCTCGTGGCGCCGGCCAAGGGGCTGTGCCTCGTCGGCGTCGACTACCCCGACGACCGCGACCTCGCCGCCCGCAATGCCACCACGCGCGATGTCCGCACGACCACCGGGTGCTGCGGAGACGCGTCGTGAACGGTCCCACATCGCGGGAGCCGGGGCAGACGCGGTCACCGGGGTTGGCTATGGTGTCCGGCATGCCTCGAGACGAGTGGGCCGGGTTCGTCCGCGGACAACTGCAGGCCACAGGGATGACCTATACGCAACTTGCGGGTGCGCTCGGCATCGCGCCGCAGTACGTGCTCGATTGGATCAACGACGCGCCGCGCGCCGGCGCTCAGCCCGCGCTGGTCGTGCGTGCCACGGCACGCGCGCTCGGTGTTCCGACGTCGTCGGCCTTGTCGGCGGCCGGCTACCCTGCCTGATCCGATGACCGACGACGCGCGGATCCGCCTCGCGGTCGTCGTCGCGTCGACGCGGCCACAGCGCGTCGCCCCGCGCGTTGCGGCGTGGTTCACCGATCACGCGCACGCACACGACGATGTCGAGGTCTCGACGATCGACCTCTGCGACTATCCGCTTCCGGCGGACCTCTCGCCGTCCGAAGCGGGGGAGCGTCTTCGCCGCCGCGTCGCGGAGTCCGATGCATTCGTGGTCGTCACTTCGGAGTACAACCACGGCTATCCGGCATCGCTCAAGACGGCGTTCGACACCGTGAAGCACGAATGGCGGAGCAAGCCGGTCGGTTTCGTCTCGTACGGCGGTATGGCAGGCGGCGCTCGTGCCACCGAGCAGCTGCGCCAGGTCGCGGTCGAGCTGCACATGCTGCCCGTCCAGCAGACCGTCGTCCTCGCTCGAATCCGCCGTGCGTTCGACGAGGCCGGGCGATTGCACGACGACGTCGCGGACGATCACGCACGCGACCTGCTCGCACAGCTGCACTGGTGGGCGGGGGCGGTGCGACTGCGCACCGAGCGGAGTTCGTACCCGGGCTGAGCCGGCGAATCGATTCAGTACTGGTAGTCGGCGTATTCGTCGTCGAGCGAGCGCGGGTGCCCGATGAAGGCCGTCTCGGACGAGATGGTGACCAGCATGAGCCCGATGCTGCTGCCGCCGGTGGACAGCGTGATTCGATCGCCGATCGCGTCCGGCTGCACGATAGACAGGTCGGGCGCCGCGGACGGCCACTGCGACGGATCCGCGTACAGGTAGATACCGGTGACACCGGCGCGAGGTGGAAGGGCGCTGACCCCGTCGAACACGACGGTGTTGAACATGTTCTCCGACTGAGGATGAACGCCCGCGATGCGGAGGCGGTCGGGTGTCGCGATCGAGTCGATGAGCGACGCCCACGCTTCGGGACGGTCGGTGTGGATGAGCACGCGGGCGCCGGTCGCGACGGCGCGGAACACGAGCTGCTGCGCGAGGTACAGCTCGCCCGCGACGTACACACTCGAGACGCCCGGGCCTGCGATGCGCGCCGCGATACCGTTGCCGTGGTCGTCCGACCCGATCAACTGGCCGCAGCCCGC
Organism: Rhodococcus sp. HNM0569; assembly: GCF_012726205.1. Taxonomy (GTDB): domain Bacteria; phylum Actinomycetota; class Actinomycetes; order Mycobacteriales; family Mycobacteriaceae; genus Rhodococcus_F. The sequence continues at coordinate 144,095 of NZ_JAASAE010000002.1, forward strand.
AGGTACGAGGCCCAGCGACGACACACGGTGCGCCTCGACCGTGCCGAGCGGCATGACCGACTCGAGCTCCGGGACGGCGAGCGGGAGATTCGCGAGCAGTGCGTCGCGGTGCCGACCACTCATCGACACGAGGCCCGGCTCGCGCAGTGGCTCGGGGAGGGTGCGGCTCGTGGACCGGCTCGCAGCGCCGACCAACACCGTTCCGGGATCGGCGCCGGGCCGCAGACGCACGGTGACCGTGGTGCCGAGGCTCGCAGGCGCCCACAACTTGGCGAGGAGATCCTTGCCGAGCGCCCGCGGCTCGATGCTGTAACCGGTGTTGCACACGCCCGGCAGGGGAGCGTGCTTCCACGTCTGCGTCAGGGTGGTCGGGTCGACGCCCCGGCTGACGTGCAGCGCGGCCGTCTCGACTTCCGCAGCGGTCAGGATGCGGGATCGACAACCGGCGTCGGCGAGTGCACGGACGAGTCGCGTGGCCGCGACGGTGACGGCGCGTGCCGTGCCTTCGGCGCCGCCTCCGCGGCTCGCGACGGCCTCGGCATTGTCGGACGCGTCGAGGCGCAGCGCGAGCCACACCATGCGGGTCGCGGTCGCCGGGAGCGGGCCGATGAGGCGCTCGTACACCTCCGTGGCGGGCGTGCCCGACGCGGCACGGTAGCCGTGGCTGATGATGTCGATGCCGCTGAGCGTGATGTCGTGCTGGTGCAGGCACGACACGATCGCGTCCGTGGGGAGAAGGTGCGTCGAGACGAAGCCGTCACGGGTGATCTGGGTGAGACTGCCGACAGGAGGGAGGACTTCGACGACCGCGACGACTCCGGTACCGCTCCAGCACAGGCCCACCGACTGGCCGGTGCCGGCCTGGAAGTCGACGACCTGCGGAGGCTGGTATCCCGGTCGGGTGAGATAGCGGTAGCCGGTGGCGAGCCAGTCGAGCAGCGACCATCCGCGTACGCGGACGAGTTGAACCGCGGTGAGGACGAGCCAGCACGCCAGCGCCGCCCACCAGGGCGCCCCGGCGAGGGCGACGATGCAGGCGACGACGACACCGACGGCCTGCGCGACGACGACCTGCGACGGAACGATCCGTCGATCCGTCGGGCTGGAATGGGTGCGCGCGCGTGGTCCGGTATGCACGCGAGACTCGGCATGCGAAACAGACATCGAATACTCCCCCCGGGACTCCCACGTCGACGCACACGGCGACCCGCGCGCGGCAATGGATGTTGTGGAAACTGTACTGTGTCCCTCCGAGTGCTGTGCAGCAAGGGGGAGGGATCATGGCTTCGACGCCCACGACTCGATGGCAGGTCAGCGGGTACCGGTTCCTGGTACGCCGCATGGAACACGCGCTGGTGCGGCGCGACGTGCGCATGTTGCACGATCCGATGCGTTCGCAGTCACGGGCGCTCGTCGTCGGGGTGGTCGCCGCGAGCGTCGGTCTCGCCGGCTGTGGCGTGCTCGCCTTGTTCAAGCCGCAGGACAAGATCGGCGACGCGTCGATCGTCGTCGGAAAAGAGTCGGGCGCAATGTATGTCGCCCACCAGGACACTCTCCGGCCGGTGCTCAATCTCGCGTCCGCGCGGCTCATCCTCGGTCAGGCCGACGATGCCGCCGTCGTGAGCGACAGCGAGATCGAGTCGCGTCCGCGTGGGGCGCTGGTAGGTATCCCCGGCGCACCGTCCTCGCTGCCCGAGGGCGGCGACTCCCCGTGGACGGTGTGCGACACCGTCTCCGGAAGTGGCGCGGGTTCGGTGTCGTCGACGTCGGTGCTCGTCGGGCAGCCCACGCTGGGCAGCGGCGACCGCATGCTGGCGGGATCGCAGTCCTTCCTCGTCGAGAACCGCGGTGTCTCGTATCTCGTGCACGACGGCAAGAAGGCACGTATCGACATGAACGATTCGGTCGTCACGCGCGCGCTCGGCATCGAGGGCCACGAACCGCGCGCTGTGAGCACCGGCCTGCTCAACGCGCTGCCCGAGTCGGCGCCGATCGTGCCGCCTCAGGTCCCTGATCGGGGCGAGCACCCCGAGTTCGGTCAGTTCGGCGATCGGAAGATCGGCTCGGTCGTGCAGTCGTCGGACGGACAGGGCACGCAGTACTACGTGATTCTGCGCGACGGCATCCAGAACATCGACCGCGCCGCCGCACTCATCCTGATGAACACGGCGTCCTACGGCGAGGAGACGATTCCGAGCGTGACGCCGGACGCGACCGCCCGTGCGCCGCAGGCGTCGCAGCAGCTGGCGCTCGATTCCTTCCCGTCCGAGCTCCCCGAGATCGTGGACGCGAAGGACAGCCCGGTCGGCTGCCTGTCGTGGAAGCCGCTCGAGAAGTCCGAGTCGGAGAACGCGGATGCCGCCGAGGTGTCCCTCGTCGCCGCGCGGTCACTGCCGATCGGCACGGACGCGCACACCGTCGACCTCGCGCAGCAGGACGGTGCGGGTGACAACGCCGACAACGTGTGGGTGGCTCCCGGCTCGAGTGGTTTCGTGCAGTCGACCGGAATCGAGCCGAACAGCACCCGGCGTGCGGCTACCTTCTTCGTCGCGGATACCGGTGTGCGCTACGGCATCTCGGACGAGAACCAAGGCGAAGCGCGCAAGGCTCTCGGTGCGCCGGATTCGCCCGCACTCGCACCGTGGCCGATTCTCGACCTGCTCGCGCCTGGGCCCTATCTGTCGAAGAGTGCCGCCGAGCGCGCACACGACGGTATGAGCCTCGATCTCGATTCGGTCGGGATGGCGTCGGGAGGCTGAGAGCCGCTGACCAACGGCGAATGCCGGTGCGGCACACCGCCGCACCGGCATTCGTGTCTCGACGGTCGGAGAGAGGCGTCAGGCCCCGACCCTGGCCGGATCGGGACCTGATCGTCGCGTGGTCAGCGGTCGGCGCGACTACGAAGAATGCGCCGCAGCGGATACGACGCGAGCACTCCGATCGCGAACACCGCGGCGAGCGCGCCTGCTCCCACGAGTGCCACCGTGCGCGGCCTCGTGTCCGGCGGCACCTCGGGCGGAAGGGCGGCGATCTGGACCGAGCGCGGCGCGTCGACCCGCGCCTTGTCGGTGGGCAACTCGGCGGTCACGGCTGCGAGCGGATCGACGACGCCGTAACCGACGTACGGGTTCCATCCCTCGGCGGGCGCATGCGCCGTGGCCTTGACGCGGTCCATCACCTGCCGTGCGTTGAGCTCCGGATGCTGCTGGCGCACCAGGGCGACCGTGGCGGCCACGAGCGGCGCCGAATAACTCGTGCCACCGCCGATGGACGTCAGCCCGTCGCCGCGTGGTGCCAGGGATGTCATGTTCGAGCCCGGCGCCGCGACGTCGACCCACGGCCCACCGAGGCTGAAGGCGCTCGGTGCGCCGTTCTCGTCGACCGAACCCACAGTGAGGACGAGGTCGTCGTACCACGCAGGCGACGCGATCTGGTTGACCGAACTCCACGACTTCCCGCCCGGTGTGGTCGGATCGACGCCGGGGTTCTGGTTCTGGCACGGATTGCCGTTGCCGGTGTTGCCCGCCGCCGCCACGACCACGACGTTCTTGACCTCGACCGCGTACTGGAGCGCCGACCCCACGTAGGAATCCTGCGGCCCGATGCCCTCGGCGGCGGTCTTGCAGGCCACCTCGGAGATGTTGATGACTGTCGCGACGTCGGCGGCTTTGCGAATCGCCTCCGCCATCGTGTTGAGGTCGCCGAATCCGTTGGGCACGACCTGCGCGACGTCGTCCTGCTGCCCGCCGCGTGCCTTCGGTGCGAAATGGCTGCTCGACTGCCGGATCGAGACGATCCGGGCATCGGGTGCGCCGCCCGTGAAGCCGTTCTCGTACCTCGGCTGGGCCGCGATGAGACCTGCCACTGCGGTGCCGTGTCCGTCGCAGTCGTCGAGCCCGCTCTGGCCCGCCACGAGGTCGCCGGCGTCGGCGAGCTGGGGGAGTCGAGGATTGGGTGAGACCCCGGTGTCGATCACGGCGACGGTCTGGCCACCACCACGAGCGAACGGCCACACCGACTCGAAGTCCATCGTGCGCTGTGCCCAGGGACGGGTGCCGGAATCGGGCGATCCGCCGTCCTCGGTGCACAGCACGCGGTGTTCGCCGACGTCGCTGCGCGGCGGCATCTGGCCGGGCACCACGGGAGCGGGTTCGACCGCCCCTGCAGGCGCGGACGCGAGACCGATCGTGAGCGCGGAGAGGCCCGAAGCCACGATCGTGCGACCGGCGGCCCTCACAGCCCGCGCATGAGCAGGTAGAGGCCGGTGACCCAGCACACGAGCGGGATCACCGACGCGATGAATGCGAGATCGAGCAGCTCGGCCGCACGGCGCATGACCGGCGAGAACGACTGCTGCGGAACGACGAAACCGAGCGTGAGGGCGCCGATGACACACGCGAACGCGATCGCGTACACGCCGATCGCGTACAGCGACGACGTGAGGGCCGCGCCCGCGAGAAGCACGGTGAGCAGGACGATGCCACCGCCCACGAGCGGGGCGGCTTGCTTGACGCTGCTGTATGTGCGGCCGCGGAAGAGCAGGACCACGGTGCACGAGAGCGCGAGACACACTCCGGGCCAGTAGACCTCGCCCGCGTTCTCGCCGCGCGCCGCGAGTGCGGCGCCCGCGACCGTGAGGATCGTGCCTGCGAGGACCAAGCCGGTCAGGTAGTTGCGGGCGCGGGCCGCGCGCTCGGTGAGTGCGTCGAACGACAGGGTGCGGCGCTCGTCGTCGGGATCGTCCTCGGACGGATCGACCGATGTGCCGGGCGCAGGTACGGGCGGCAGCGGGATCTTCGCGAACAGGATCGAGATGCGGGCCGAGAGCGCGAGCACGATGAGACCGCCCGCGGCGACACCTGCCCCGACCTCATGAGTGCCCGCGGCGTCGAACAGAGTCGCGACGAGCGCCGCGATCACCGTGACCGACGCGACGACGGCGGCCGTCGTGAAGGTCGTGAGACCGACTCCCGACAACCGCACCGCGAGCACCGAGGTGACGGCCACCAGTGCCGCGCCGAGCAGCACGTGCGGGGCGCCCGGGTCGCCTGGCACGAACAGCATGCCCGCGGCGAGGGCCGGGGGAATGGCGCACGTGCCGAGCACGAGCGACGACGCCGCGTCGGCGTAGACCCGGCCGGTGACGGCGCCCGCGACGAGGAACAGCAGCGCGGTGACGAGCGTCGCGATCGCGGCGACGAAGCCGTTCTCGCCTGCCTCGGACCACACCAGCGCGAGGGAGGACATCGTGCTGAGCGCGAGTGCACCGATCGAGCCCAACCGGCGCGCCCATGCCGGCGACCATTCGCGGTCCTTGTCGGCATCCGCCAACGCGACGCTGTACATGATGTCGTCGAACAGCGGTGGTGGCGCGGTGTTGTCGGCGCTTTCGAGGACGAGGAGATCGCCGTCGCGGATGCCGTGCTCGTGCAGCGTCAGCGTCGACGACAGCGGTGCCTGGCCGATCTTCGCGAGAACCCATTCGCTCGGCTCGTACTGCTCGGCCGAGTGGTCGAAGTCGTTGTCGCGGTGGTGATTGCGGATCGTGTCGACGATGCCCGGAATCAGGATCGCCAACGGCACCGCGAACGGGACCGCCAGGTCCACCTGGGAATGTTCGGACAGAATGGTCAGCCTGCACAGGTCGGCGGCGACGCTCTTGCGTCCGGTCTGTGCGTGGCGTGACTCGTCTCGCGTGATGGTCAAAACTCGCTCCCCCGGGTATGCGACGCGTGAAACCCCACCGGCGTCCACTCGATGATCACCGGGCACGATACGTCACGGGCGGCACGAATCACTACCTGACCGGTCCGCCGGCGACGGTTGTCGGCCGCATGGGTTAGTCTCTCGGCAGCCGACATGCGCGTGCAGGGGGAGCTCCGCCTCCGGCGACGCCCACGGCGGCGCGGGGACGTCGGCAAGCAGAGACAGTTCTTGTTGGGGGGAACCATCCAGTGAGCACAATTCGCTTCGTTCGCAAGGCACGGCGCGAGGTCCCGCGCATCCCGGGCGGCGAAGTCAGCCTGCAGGCGCCGCCCGAGATCCCTCGGCTGGTGCCCGGCAACCTGCTGATGAAGCTGTTGCCGCTCGTCATGGTTGTGGCGATGGTCGGAATGATGGCGCTGATGTTCACGTCGGGCATGGCGCGCAGCCCGATGGCGATGCTGTTTCCCGTCATGATGATGGTGTCGATGCTCGGCATGCTCGCGGGCGGCGGCCGCGGCGGCCCGAAGGCGTCCGAGGCCAACGAGGACCGCAAGGACTATCTGCGCTACCTGGACCAGCTCCGCAAGGACGTGGGCGAGACAGCCGATCAACAGCGCACCTCGCTCGAGTGGAGCCATCCCGAACCCGGCCTGCTGTGGACGCTCGCGGGCACCTCCCGCATGTGGGAACGCCGCACGTCCGATCCCGACTACTGCCATGTCCGCGTGGGCAGGGGCAGTCAGCGACTGGCCACCCGGTTGATCGCTCCCGAGACCGGCCCGGTCGACGATCTCGAACCGGTCGCCGCGGTCTCGCTGCGCCGCTTCGTGCGTACCCACTCCGTGGTCCCCGACCTGCCCACCGCGGTCTCGCTGCGCGGTTTCGCCGCGATCTCGATCGACGGCGACCGTCGTACGGCGCGCTCGCTGGTGCGGTCGGTGGTGATGCAGGCGTGCACCTTCCAGGGCCCGGACAACCTGCTCGTCGCGGTCGTGTGCGGTCCGGACACCGCAGCCGAGTGGGAGTGGGCCAAGTGGCTGCCCCACGCGCAGCATCCCGATGCCGTCGACGGCGTGGGCACGTCCCGCATGATCTACGGATCGATCCTCGAACTCGAGTCCGCGCTCGGTCCGATGCTGTCGATGCGCGCACGCTTCTCCCGCAACGCCCCGGCCACGCCGGGCGTACCGCAGATCGCGATCGTCGTCGACGGCGGAATCCTCGAAGGCGAATCGGGACTGATCACCGACGGCGGCGTCGACTCGGTCACGGTGCTCGACATCAGCCACTTCTGCCCGCGCCTCACCGCGACCCGCGGACTGCAACTCGTCGCTCAGGAGACCGGCCTGGGCGCACGCAGCGCGGCGGGCGTCGAGGTCTTCGCCGAGCCCGATCTCATGAGCGCGCACCGTGCCGAAACTCTCGCGCGCAGGCTCGCGCCGTATCGGACGCCGTCGCAGACGGTCGTCGACGTCGACGACGAGGACGCGCCGGTCCAGACGTGGGGTCAGATGATCGGCGTCGGCGACCTCGCACGCCTCAACCCCCAGCATGCGTGGCTACCGCGGCACGGCCGCGACCGCCTCCGGATCCCGATCGGTGTCGGTGTCGACGGCAATCCGGTCGAGATCGACCTCAAGGAGTCGGCCGAGAACGGCATGGGTCCGCACGGCCTCTGCATCGGCGCCACCGGCTCCGGCAAGTCGGAGTTCCTGCGCACCCTCGTACTCGGTCTGATCGCGACCCACTCGCCCGACGCGCTCAACCTCGTGCTTGTCGACTTCAAGGGTGGTGCGACCTTCCTCGGCCTCGAGGATGCCCCGCACGTCGCGGCGGTCATCACCAACCTCGCCGAAGAGCTCGCGATGGTCGACCGCATGAAGGACGCACTCGCAGGCGAGATGAACCGTCGCCAGGAACTGTTGCGGGCGAGCGGCAACTTCGCGAATGTCACCGAATACGAGAAGGCTCGCCAAGCCGGGGCCGATCTCGATCCGTTGCCGGCACTGTTCATCGTCGTCGACGAGTTCTCCGAACTGCTCAGCCAGCACCCCGATTTCGCGGATCTCTTCGTGGCGATCGGCCGGCTCGGCCGCTCGCTGCACATCCACCTGCTGCTCGCGAGCCAGCGCCTCGAAGAAGGCAAGCTGCGCGGCCTCGACAGCCACCTGTCGTACCGCATCGGCCTGAAGACGTTCTCGGCGAACGAGTCCCGCACCGTGCTCGGCGTTCCCGATGCCTACCACCTGCCCGCGAGCCCGGGCGCAGGCTATCTGAAGTGCGACTCGGCCGAGATCGTGCGTTTCCAGGCGTCCTACGTGTCGGGCATCTACGAAGGCGGCGGGGGAGAGCACTTCGATCCGGCGGTGCACGAGTCGGCGGACTCGCGCCCGAAGGTGTTCACCGCAGAACCGGTGGCGCTCGACGTCGTCGAGGTGATCGAACAGCCGACGCTGCCCGCGACCGAGCCGGTCACCGAGACGCGCACCACGATCGAGGTGGTCGTCGACCGGATCCGCGGCGCGGGCAATCCGGCCCACGAGGTGTGGCTGCCTCCGCTCGAGGCCGCCCCGAGCCTCGACATCATGCTGCCGCGTTCGGTGCTCAACGAACAGCCGCCTGCACACAGCACGCTGCGCGCGCCGATCGGTATCGTCGATCGCCCCTACGATCAGCGCCGCGATCTCCTCACGGTCGACCTGTCCGGCTCCGCGGGCAACATGGCCGTCGTCGGCGGCCCACAGTCGGGCAAGTCCACGGCGCTGCGCACGCTGATCATGTCGCTCGCGCTCACCCACACGGCGCAGCAGGTCCAGGTGTACTGCCTCGACTTCGGCGGTGGCACGCTCGCGGGTCTCGAGGGTCTGCCGCACGTCGGCTCGGTCGCCAACCGGCTCGACGTCGACCGGGTTCGCCGCACCGTCGCGGAGATGACCACCATCATCCGTACGCGCGAAGAACGCTTCCGCGAACTCGGCATCGAGTCGATGGCCGAGTTCCGCAGGCTGCGCAGTGGCGACCCCCAGGCGAGCGCCGCCGCGCACGGCGCGGCGGAGGACGCGTTCGGCGACGTGTTCCTCGTGATCGACGGTTTCGCGAGTATCCGTCAGGATTTCGAGGCGCTCGAGCAGCAGATCACCAACCTCGCGGCGCAAGGCCTGTCCTACGGCGTCCACCTCGTGATCGGCATCTCTCGGTGGGGCGAAGTACGGCCCGCACTCAAGGATCAGCTGGGCACGCGCATCGAGTTGCGTCTCGGCGATCCGTCCGATTCGGATCTCGGTCGCAAGACAGCCGTACTGGTTCCGGAAGGGCGACCCGGTCGTGGCATGACCCGCGAGGGGCTGCACCTGCTGATCGGTCTGCCCCGAATCGACGGCAGCTCCGAGGTCACGGATCTTGCCGCGGGCGTCACTTCGGCCGTGGCCGCCGTCGGCGAGGTCACTGTCGGCCGGGCGCCGCGCGTGCGCATGCTGCCCGATCGGTTCGGTCGCGCAGAACTCGTCCATGCGGCCAACGGCTGGCCGAGGGGGCTCGATGCCGAGCGCAAGAGCCTGCGCTTCCCGATCGGTCTCGACGAAGCCAATCTCGCGCCTGTATTCCTCGACTTCGCCGATCAGCCGCACTTTCTCGTGTTCGGCGACAGCGAATGCGGCAAGACCACATTGCTGCGCAATATCGCCGAGGGCATCATGGCGTCCAACACGCCGCAACAGGCCAAGATCATCATCGGCGACTACCGCCGCACGATGCTCGGTGTGGTCGAGACAGACCACCTCGCGGCCTACGCGCCGTCGTCGGAGATGTTCACGACGAATATGAACGATCTCGCGCACATCCTCCGCTCGCGCATGCCGAGCCCGGACGTCAGCCAGCAGCAGTTGCGCGATCGTTCGTGGTGGTCCGGGCCCGAGATCTACGTTCTCGTCGACGATTACGATCTGGTCGTCACCTCGAGCGGCAACCCGGTCGCGGCCATCGTCGAGTACCTGCCGCATGCCAAGGACATCGGGTTCCACCTGATCGTCGCGCGGCGGTCGGGTGGCGCGGCGCGTGCGCTCTACGAGCCCGTCATTGCACGCATGCGTGACCTGGTGTCGGCCGGCCTGGTCATGAGCGGCTCACGCGACGAGGGCAACCTCATCGGTACGGTCCGCGCCAGCGCGATGCCACCGGGGCGGGGCACGCTCGTCACGCGGCGGGGTACGGGTCTCGTTCAAATCGCCGCGATCTCGGAGTGAACCGTGCTCGCTGTTCATCTCACCGACGGACATGCGTGGTGCAGTGGCCCGAACGGTGAATGGACGGGCTCGCACCGCGTCCACGTCGTGGACGGAAAGCCGGTAGCGACAACCACACTCGACGGGGATGTGGGCGTCGACCCGTTCGTACACGCCGCCGACGAGTTCTTCGTCGTCGACGGTCGCCCGGTCCCGGTGGCCGCGGGTGTCGCGGCAGTCGTGGCGGCGTTGGTCGACGGCGCCCCGGATGCGGTCGGCGGCGCGGCCCCGCGGGAGAAGGCGTCCGGTGCCCCCGCGAAAGCCGCGGACGTCGGCGGTATGTCGGTTCCGACGCACTGGGGTTCGGCGCGCCGCGAATGTCTGCTCGCTGCTCTCGCGCGGCTCGGTGCGTCCGAGGTGGTGCCGGTGCCGGTGGCCGTGGCGGCGGTGCACGCGCTCGGCGACGGGGCGAAGACCGTGCTCGGGTCGGGTATGTGGCTCGTCGTCGAGGAGAGCCGCGATCTGGTCTGCGCCGGTCTCGTGCCCGTCGGTGCAGACGCCGAGTATGTTCCTGCCTGCGTGGCGATGCCGCTCGCGCCCGGGGCAGAGCCCGGCGAGGGCGAGCTGGTCGAGTTGGTTCGTTCTGCTGCGCAGGACAATTCGATCGACGGGATCGCCATCGTCCTCACCGAGCGGCACGAGACCGTAGACGTGGACGCACTGTGGAAGCGCATCGTTCTCGCGGCGTTCTCGCCGGAGCCGGATTCTCCCGATGTCGCTCTCGTCACCGCGGGAGCCTTCGTAGGTCTGCCGCCTGCGGTCCGCGTCCGCACTCTCGCTGCGGCGAGCATCGCGCGTTCGGTGCGTGAACTCGCGCTGTCGCAGGCGGCGCCACGTCCGTCGGTGCCCCCGAATCGCGCGCCCGGGGGAGGCAGGCCCGGGCGGGCCGAATGGTCACGGAGAACCGAATGGCTCGGCGATGTGTTCGCGTCCCGTGGTGAGTCGAGACGACGGCCGATGTTCGTCGCGGCGGGTGCGTTCGCGGCCGTCTCGATCCTCGTCGGCGGTGGAGTCCTCTACGCACGCTCGGTGCAGAACGCCGGCGACGGGCCGCCGGTCGCAGCCGGTGCCGGTTCGGACGAAACCGGCTGGGGTGCGGTCGAATCGACGGCCCAACCAGCTCCCGTGGCGGTGACGGGTGGGCCGGTCGTTCTCACGATCCCCCACGACTGGGCCGAGATGTCGTCGCGCCGCACCGAGTCCGACGGGGCAGGCAGGCTCGAACTCGTGCCCTCGGACAGTTCCGACCGCCGCGTGGTCGTGACATGGAACTCACTCGCGGCCGACACCACACCGGAGGCCGTAGCATCAGCGCTCGAAACCGAGATGGCGGGCTCGGCGGGGGAGTTCAGCGACTTCGACGCGGATGCGACGTTCGCGGGCCGCGACGCGCTCACGTACACCGAGCACGCGGGTGACGGATCGCAGGTCAAGTGGATAGTGTTGCTCGACGGCCCGGTCCAGGTGAGCGTCGGCTGCCAGGTCACGCAGACACGCTGGATCGAGTTGCAGTCCGACTGTCAGGACATCGTGTCCTCCGTGGAGGTACGCGTATGAGCTGCGGTCGGCGCACCGAAAACTTCCTCTCGGCACACACGTGCATTGGGGGGGAACCGATTGGACGCAGCGTGCGTCCAATTTTGTGTACGGGTGAAACGGTGGCCTTCGCATGGCCCGCCGCACCGAATGACAAGGAGGGGTAATGGGAGATCTCGTAGCAAGTCCCGAAGCCATCGCGGCTGCGAGCGGTCATGTGACCAACGTTCGCGACCAGTTGGACGGTGAGATCAGGAACGTGCGCGACGCATGCGAGTCTTCGCGTGCCTTCTGGGAGGGTGAGGCAGCAGCTGCGTTCACCAGCCTGATGGAGCGCTACGACAATGCGTCGCGCAAGCAGCACGAGGCATTGAGCGAAATCGCGGAAAAGATCAAGGACAGCGGTCGCGGATACAGCGACGCCGACCAGCAGAACCTCACGTCGATCCATCAGGCCGGCAACTCCGGCTCGCTGAGCGGCCTGTTCTGACCCGACTCCGGCGACGTCGCCGACCAGCAGCCCTTCGAAGGGAGCACCATCCATGAAGTACAACTTCGGCAGCCTCGAGCAGCTCGCGGCTGACCTCCGCGCCCGTACCGCGGGTCTGAACGAGACGCACGACGAGCTGAAGAGCTACGTCGAGCGTCTGTTCGGCGAGTGGGACAGTGATGCCCAGCGGGCCTACCAGGCTGCGCAGCAGCAGTGGGACCAGGCGCACCTCGAGCTCACCGACACCCTCGAGCGTATCGCCAAGGTCGTCGAGGACGGCAGCATCGACATGGCTGCGCGTGAGGCGCAGAACGCTGCAATGTTCTGATCTTGTCGTATCGGTGATGCCCCGCGGCCCTGAGGGCGCGGGGCATCGTCGTCTCGGCGTTTTGACCGGCAGCCCTCGTCGCCGGTATTGTCGATCGCTGGCGTGTCATACGCCGTTGGTCTGTCGTGCCGGGTGACCGCGCGGCGGAGCAGCGTGCAGCCGCCTCCGGGTCCCAACTGGCCGTCGGAGTGTTCGGAGTGTGACTCGCAGGCCAGCAGCGATCGAACAAAGACGAGGAAGTTCCTGTGTCTACGTACACTCCGAAAGCCGGAGATGTCACCCGTCAGTGGTACGTCATCGACGCCACCGACGTGGTGCTCGGCCGGCTCGCAGTTCAGGCAGCCAACCTGCTCCGCGGCAAGCACAAGCCCACCTTCGCTCCGCACGTGGACGGCGGCGACTTCGTCGTCATCGTGAACGCGGACAAGATTGCCCTCAGCGGCAACAAGCGCGACGACAAGTACGTCTACCACCACTCCGGCCATCCGGGTGGCCTCAAGGCGCGCTCGGTCGGCGAGGTTCTCGAGAAGAACCCCGATCGCCTCGTGGAGAAGGCCGTCGTCGGCATGCTCCCGAAGAACAAGCTCGGTCGCGCCATCAGCAGCAAGCTGAAGGTCTACGCGGGCCCGAACCATCCCCACGCCGCGCAGCAGCCGGTGCCGTTCGAGATCAAGCAGGTGGCCCAGTGACGGCGCCGGAGGAGCAGAACGTGTCCAACGAAGAGATCAACGCGGTCCCCGAAGAGGTCACCGAGGGCGTCGAGATCGCTGCCGACGAGTACGTGTCGGTCGAGGAGCCCGGTGTGGCGGACGAGATCGAGGCCGCCGCGGCGCCGATCGTCGTCGAGCGTCCGGTCCAGACCGTCGGTCGTCGCAAGGAAGCGATCGTGCGCGTCCGACTGACCGCCGGTTCGGGCAACTTCACGCTCAACGGCCGTCCCCTCGAGAACTACTTCCCGAACAAGGTGCACCAGCAGCTCGTGAAGGCTCCGTTGGTCACGGTCGAGCGCGAGAACTCGTTCGACATCGCCGCGATCCTCGGCGGCGGCGGACCGTCCGGCCAGGCCGGCGCGCTCCGTCTGGCCATCGCGCGTGCGCTCGTCGAGGTCACGCCCGAGGATCGCCCCGCGCTCAAGCGCGCCGGGTTCCTCACGCGAGACGCTCGCGCGGTCGAGCGCAAGAAGTACGGCCTGAAGAAGGCCCGTAAGGCATCGCAGTACTCGAAGCGCTGATACAACGCCGGTTCCGGCCGTACCGTCGGAACCGGCACCTGCGTACTTCGGTACATCCCGAGAGCAGGCGTCCATCCACATCGGACGCCTGCTCTCGGTGTTCTGTCGCGAGGCACCTCTCCGAGGTGCGAGAGGGGTCTTGTTCATGGGTCGGTTGTTCGGAACAGACGGTGTCCGCGGTCTCGCGAACGCCGAACTGACGGCCGAGTTCGCGGTGCAGGTCGCGCAGGCGGCTGCCGCGACGCTCGCGCGTCCCGCAGCGGAGAAGCCCACGGCCGTCGTGGGCCGCGACCCGCGGGCGAGCGGCGAGATGCTCGAAGCGGCCGTCGTGGCCGGCCTCGCATCCGCGGGCGTCGACGTGCTGCGCGTCGGTGTGCTTCCCACACCCGCGGTCGCGTACCTCACGGGGGCGCTGGACGCGTGTCTCGGCGTGATGATCTCCGCATCGCACAACCCGATGCCCGACAACGGCATCAAGATCTTCGCCGCAGGCGGCAGGAAACTCGGCGACGACGCCGAGGACCGCATCGAAGCGGCCGTCGGTGCGACAGGGGCGCGTCCGACCGGTGCCTCGATCGGCCGTATCCGCACCGTCGACGACGCGGCCGAGCGCTACCTCGCTCATGTCGCGTCGGCTCAGGTGCATCCGCTCACCGGCCTCAAGGTTGTCGTCGACTGCGCGAACGGTGCGGCCTCGGACGTCGCGCCCCGCGCGTATGCGGCGGCGGGTGCGGAAGTGCTCGCGATCCACGCGGACCCCGACGGCCTCAACATCAACGACGACTGCGGATCCACTCACCTCGAGAGCCTGCGCAAGGCGGTTGTCGACAACGACGCCGATCTCGGTCTCGCCCACGACGGCGACGCCGACCGTTGCCTTGCGATCGACGCGGGCGGCTCGGTGGTCGACGGCGACGCGATCATGAGCGTCCTCGCGATCGCGATGGCCGAGTCGGGAGAACTGGTGGACCGGACCCTCGTCGCCACCGTGATGAGCAATCTCGGCCTGCACCTCGCGATGCGTGACGCGGGCATCACGGTGCGTACCACCGCGGTCGGCGACCGGTATGTCCTCGAAGGCCTCGCGGAAGGCGGCTTCAGCCTCGGCGGCGAACAGTCGGGACATATCGTGCTGCCCGGGTTCGCGACCACCGGGGACGGCATCCTGACCGGGCTCAGGCTCATGGGCCGCGTCGCGGAAACCGGCACACCGCTCGCCGAGCTGGCGTCGGCGATGACCACGCTGCCGCAGATCCTCGTGAACGTCCGCGTGACCGACAAGGCCGCGGTCGCGGCCGCGCCCGCGGTCCTGGACGCTGTTCGCGCGGTCGAGGACGAGCTGGGCGACAGTGGCAGGGTACTGCTGCGCCCGTCGGGCACCGAGCAACTCGTCCGGGTCATGGTCGAAGCCTCCGATGTCGCGGAGGCCCGTCGCCTCGCCGACGAGCTGGCCGAGGTCGTCGCCGCGGTCTAGAGTCACGAACGGTCGGCACGGGAACCGATCGAGCCCGCGCTGCGTCGTAGTGGTAGGGCGTCCGGTGCAGCCGGATGCCGGGGTGGCCGGCGTTACCGGCGTTCCGCGTGCAGGGGGAGACACGTGAAGGGGGACTCATGAGTGTGGACATCGACGCCGCCGCGACGGCACAGGCTGCGCGGCGGTTGCTGGCGTCGGCCGACGAGATCGACGAGCAGGTCGACGCGTTGCGTGCCGGAGGCTTCGGCGCGGACACGGCAGGCCGTGGGTACCGGCAGGATGGCGCCGCGCTGTCGTCCGCGCTGCTGGGTATCGCCGATGCGCTCGGCCAGTGGTCGGCCGAAACGCGCTCGTACGGGCGGGCACTCGACACGTCCGCACGCGAGTACGCCGACCAGGACGCCGCTGTCGGAGACCGACTCGGGAGCATGGGATGACGGGCGACCGGATCGAGCCGGGCGCGCTGCTCGCCGACCCGACACTCGACGAGACACTACGTCGACAACTCGCCGTCGCCTGGTCGGGCGCCGAGCCCGATGCGGAGGAGCAGTGGCGGCCGTTCCTCGACGCCGCCGGTGTGTCCGCCGACCCGTTCGCCGCGGCATGGTTTCCCAGCCTGGTGTCGGCGGCACGCGATCAGGCGCACGCTACGACGCAGCAGCACGAACTGCTCGACGCGCTCGACACGACCGTCGATGTCGGAGCCGCATTGGACCAGGGCAGTTGCGGACTGTTGTTCTTCGAGAAGTTCCTCCCGTTCGCGAAAGCACTGGGGTACACGGACGACGACCTCGACGAGTACTACCGGCGTTACGACCTCGAACGCGATATGGATCTGCGCATGTTCGACGCCCATGTCGACACGGTACGCGGCGCGGGCGTGGTCGCCGATACCGAGTTCGAGGTGCATCGCGACGGCGCCGCGACCGTGCGCGCCGCGTGGCGCGACGACCTCGGCGCGACTGCGTCGGCCGAAGCCGACGCACGCAACCAGCGGGCCGGAGGGCTCACCGAACGTCTGACGGCGCTCACGGACGTGCTGTCGGAGACGCGGCTCACCCTCGGCAAGGCCGTGGCGCACAAGGCACTCGCGGTGGCGGCGTTGCACTCCGGCGACATCGCCGGGTACGTCCCGGAGCAGATCCGCGTGCTCACCGACATCCGACTCGACGGCGTCACGGGCGACGCCCGCGCACGGGTCGCGGAGGCCGCGCGCTGGTTCGCTCCGCTGCGCGCTGCGCAGACCGACCCCACCCAGGTGGCTGGACACGCCGCGAGCGGCGGGCCTGCTTCGGTCGGCTCCCTCGAGGCGCTCGGGTCGGTGCTCGCGACCGGTGCCGATCCGGTCGGCTCGGACGATCTCGTGCGCGAAGCGGTCGAGATCGTCGGCGGGTGGCTCGACGGCACCTTCGCGCCACTGTTCGCCGAGCGGCGCACCGCATTCGACGACGCCTGCAGGGCGTGCGAACGGGACGTCCACGAGGCCTATCGCATCGCCACGGACGAGGCCGACGCCGTGTTCGCCGGATCGGGTTGGGGGCCCGGCGAGACCGCCCCCGGTCGTGCCGCCGGCGAGGTAGCGAGCGCGCCGTTGCCGGCCGGCGGAGGGCCTGCTCAGCCTGTGCAGTCGGAGTCTCCTGCGGCGCACTCGTCCCCGGCTCAGCCGCTCACCGGGCCTGTTCCGCCGGACACGGACCGACCCGTCTCGGTGCCGCCGGTCTCCGCGCAGTCGGCAGGCGACCCTGCGGCCGCACCACGGCAGCCCGCGGCGACGTACGGCACGGGCGGAGAGTCCTCCCCCGCGTCGAGCGGCGGCTACGCTGCTGCGCCGGAGTTCCGCGCCGCCCCTGCCACCGTTGCCTCTCCGCAGCCGACGTCCGCGTGGCCGAACAGCCTGCAGGGTTTCGACGCCCCGGGCTCAGGTGGTCAGGGGTTCGGTGGGCAGGGCTTCGGTGGGCAGGGCGTCGGGGGTCAGGCATTTCCGTCGGCAGGTGCCGGAGAAGGCCGGTCCCTGTTCGGGGACCTCGCCGACCTGCTCGGCGAGGTGCGTGACTCGTTGCAGCCCGCGGTCGACGAGGCGGTATCGGCGCTCACCGAGCATCTCGACGCCGACGACAACGGCGATCTCGGGCGTGACCCTACGCACGACGACCCCGCGCACGACGACGCCGGGAGCGAGCACGCCGAGGACGCACTGATCGAGTCCGAGTCGGCGGGTGCCGGCGACGACGATTCGAGCGTCGAACTCGATGGCACGACGTGGACCCTCGACATCCGAGGAGAGGGTGGCGAGGACGGTGCGACGGTGCTCGAGATGCGCGGCGAGAACGACGAAAGCGCCCGCTTCTCGCTGAGTCTCGGTGCCGACGGCCTGCCGCGCATCGTGCCGGCGACCGACACCGAACATGTTCCTACCGTGTACGGCGACGGCGCGACCGCGGACGCCGACGGAGATCGGCCCGGCGAAGCCGCGGTGTACCGCGACGGTCCGGAATCCCCGAGCACGCCGGAATCCCCGAGCACGTCGGAATCCCCGAGCACGCCGGATGCCCCGAGTGCCACCGGGGCCGTGCCCGCCGAGCCGCCGTCGAGCGCGTCCGCCGGGCCCGCTCAGCCGGCAGGCGAGGGCGCGGCGGGAGCGCAGGAGGGCGGCTCGGGCACAGGTGCGCGACTCTCCGAAGCCGGGCCCCTGTGACGCACGGGTCGGATGCGGCGCGGCGGCTGCGGCAGATGCGTGCGCGCATGGACGACGAGATCGCCGACGTGGTCGAACGGCTGTCGGCGGCACCGCGTGGTGGACGAGACGATCGGGCCGCTGATCCCCTGAGCCCCGATGTCGACAGTGACGATCGCTACCGGGACGATGGCTACTTCCGGGACGATCGCTACTTCCGGCCGAGCAGCTGGCTCGAGTGAGCGAGGAGGCTCTTGGCGTCGGTGGACCCCGAGTCCTGCTCGGCGTCGGGGTCGACCACGGTGGTGCCGGGAAGCTCGGAGTCGTCCGCGAAAGGCTCGTACGCGTTGTCGCCCGCGAGGTGGTAGAGCAGGAAACCGGTGAGCAGTGCGCGGGTGGTGCGCTGCACGGCGCGGTCCTTGCCGGGCACGCCCAACGCCGAGACGACGCGCAGGCCCTCGACGAACTGGCTCGACGTGCCGCCGTCCACCTGCCGCAGCACGACGTCGCCGTGCCACGCACGCGCGATCGCACGCGGCTCGGAGTCGCCCGCGTCCTCGCCCATGCCTGAGACGACGAGACCGGGCGCGTCGAGCTGTGCGGCAACGGACTCGGCGGGCGGCGCAGTACGGGCCGGGAACAGTGCGGCGACGGCCCCGACGTCGCGGCTGCGGGCGGCGAGCACGGCGGCGCTCGCGCCCATGCCGTGTCCCGCGAACGCGACCTTGGAGGGCTGGACGCTGATGTTGCCGGGGCCGAGGCGCACTCCGACGCAGATGTCGAGGGTGGCGCGCAGGTCTGCAGCGAGCCCGCGGTGTGACGGCACCAGGCCGCGCTCGCTGTCGGGTGCGGCGACGACGATTCCCCACGACGCGAGGTGCTCGAATGTCTTGCTGTAGCGGGCGACGCTCGTCATCCAGTCGTGCCCGAACGCGACGGCCGGGAGGTTGTAGCCCGACTCCGGCGTGTACACGACACCGGGCTGCCCGGCGAGAGCGAGATCACCACGGAGCACGCGATGCGGCCCCCGCTTGCCGAGGGTCTTGGCCAGTTTCTTCGGATTCGCCGACACGGGAGAGACGTTAGCGGATAGGTGCGGTGTGGGAAGTGCCACTCGCGCGGGTCGGCGGGCCCGAGCGCGGATCCCGTCTGGTGCTGTGGAGTGGCCGGACCCAAGTACCCTGGGGAACCATGTGCGGAATTGTGGGATACGTCGGCCATCGGGCGGCACTTCCCGTCGTGGTCGAGGCCCTGCGACGGATGGAGTACCGCGGTTACGACTCGGCGGGTATCGCGATCCTCGACGGCGAGGGCGGTATCGCGGTCGAGAAGAAGGCCGGGCGCCTCGCGAATCTCGAAGCCGAACTCGGCGAGGCGGGCGAGGACACCTTCGCGGGCGCGTCGGGCATCGGGCACACGCGGTGGGCGACGCACGGCCGTCCCACCGACCGCAATGCGCACCCGCATCTCGATGCGAGCGGAAAGGTCGCGGTGGTGCACAACGGCATCATCGAGAACTTCGCCCCGCTACGCCGTGAGCTCGAGCACGAGGGCGTCGACCTGCACAGCGACACCGACACCGAGGTGGCGGTCCACCTGGTCGCGCGGGCCTACGAAACGGGCGAGACGGCAGGCGATTTCGTGGCGAGCGCCCTGAAGGTGCTGCAGCGCCTCGACGGTGCGTTCACGCTGGTGTTCACGCATGCCGACCACCCCGACACGATCGTGGCGGCCCGCCGCTCGACGCCACTCGTGGTGGGCGTCGGCGAGGGCGAGATGTTCGTCGGTTCGGATGTCGCGGCGTTCATCGAGCACACGCGCGACGCCGTCGAGCTCGGTCAGGACCAGGTGGTCGTGATCACGCCGGATTCGTACACGGTGATGGACTTCGACGGAGCCGAGGCGACCGGAAGCCCGTTCCGTATCGACTGGGATCTCGCGGCCGCCGAGAAGGGCGGGCACGACTACTTCATGCTCAAGGAGATCGAGGAGCAGCCTGCCGCGGTCGCCGAGACGCTGCTGGGGCACTTCGCGGACGGCAAGATCGTGCTCGACGAGCAGCGGTTGTCGGACCAGGAACTGCGCGACATCGACAAGGTGTTCGTGGTCGCGTGCGGCAGTGCCTACCACTCGGGCCTGCTCGCGAAGTACGCGATCGAGCACTGGACGCGGCTGCCCGTGGAGGTCGAACTCGCGAGCGAGTTCCGTTATCGCGACCCGGTTCTCGATCGATCGACGCTCGTCGTGGCCATCTCGCAGTCCGGCGAGACCGCGGACACGCTCGAGGCGGTGCGCCACGCGAAGGATCAGAAGGCACGTGTACTCGCGGTGTGCAACACCAACGGCGCCCAGATCCCGCGCGAAGCAGACGCCGTGCTCTACACGCGGGCCGGCCCGGAGATCGGTGTCGCGTCGACGAAGGCGTTCCTCGCGCAGGTCACGGCCAACTTCCTCGTCGGGTTGGCGTTGGCGCAGGCGCGCGGCACGAAGTATCCCGACGAGGTGGCTCGCGAGTACGAGGGCCTCGAGTCGATGCCCGACCTGGTCGCGCGGGTGCTCGAGACGGTCGAGCCGGTGCGTGCGCTGGCACGCGAACTCGCCGATTCGCCTACCGTGCTGTTCCTGGGTCGCCATGTCGGCTACCCGGTGGCGCTCGAGGGTGCGCTCAAACTCAAGGAACTCGCGTACATGCACGCCGAGGGCTTCGCGGCAGGCGAGCTCAAGCACGGCCCGATCGCACTGATCGAGGACGAGCTTCCGGTCATCGTGGTGATGCCGTCGCCGAAGGGCCGCGCGGTACTGCACTCGAAGCTGCTCAGCAACATTCGTGAGATCCAGGCGCGTGGCGCACGCACCGTCGTGATCGCCGAGGAGGGCGACGAGGCGGTGCGGCCGTTCGCGGATCATCTGGTCGAGATCCCCGCGGCGCCGACGCTGTTCCAGCCGTTGCTGTCTACGGTGCCGCTGCAGGTGTTCGCGGCAGAGGTGGCGCAGACCCGCGGCTACGACGTCGACAAGCCGCGCAACCTGGCGAAGTCGGTCACGGTCGAGTAGCTGTCACGGCGTGACGATCACGGCACCCTGCATCTCGGGATGCAGGGTGCACGTGTATTCGTAGGTGCCCGGTTCGGTGAACGTGTAGGTGAACGTGCCGCTCGCCTGGATCGGGCTGCGCAGGACGCCTTCGGCCGTGCCCGTGCCGCTCACGTCGTGCGGAGTGCCGCGGTCGTCGAACGTCCACGTGACGGTCTCGCCGACGCGCACGGTGAGTGACGCCGGCTGGTAGGCCATGTCGGCGACCGTGACCGACGGCCCGGCCGGTTCGGTACCGCCGGTGTCGGTGCCGCCGCACGCGACCGCGGTGCCGAGGACGGCAAGCGCGACGAGCGCGGTGAGGGACCTGCGAAGAGCGGACGCGCGGACGCGGGACTGGCCGGGTGTCATGTGTGCGAGCGTAGCGACCGGCGCGCGCGGAAACGCGTAACGTGCGATCCGCACGGGATCCCGGCACGGAGGGAGCGCAATGCGGGGCTACTTCACGACGGCGCGGACACGCGAGGCCGAGGCCCCGCTCATGGATTCGCTCCCCGACGGCACCCTGATGAGGCGGGCTGCGTACGGGCTGGCGCGCATCGCGGCCCGTGAACTCGAGAGGCACACCGGCGCGGTCGCGGGCCGACGGGTCGGGCTGCTCGTCGGTTCGGGTGACAACGGTGGCGACGCGCTGTGGGCCGGCACGTTCCTGCGCCGCCGCGGCGTCGCCGTCACGGCGCTCCTGCTCTCGCCGGGCAAGGAGCACGCGGCGGGTGCGTCGGCCTTGCGCCGCGCCGGGGCCCGGTTCGTCGATGCGACCGACCCGGGCGCGCCGGACGAGTTCGATCTGGTGCTCGACGGCATCGTCGGTATCTCGGGTCGCGGGCCGCTGCGCCCCCGCGCCGCCGAACTCGTCGCAGGCCTGCGGGCTCCGATCGTCGCGGTGGATCTGCCGAGCGGTGTCGACGCGGACACCGGCGCGGTCGACGGGCCGAGTGTCGACGCCGACGTCACGGTCGCGTTCGGCGTCCTCAAACCCGTCCATGCGCTTGCGGCAGCTCGGTGCGGGCGGGTCGAGCTCGTCGACATCGGGCTCGACCCGGGCGAGCCGTCGTTCGCCGCGTACGAGCCGGCCGAGGTAGGCGCCCTCTGGCCGGTTCCCGGCCCGGGCGACGACAAGTACAGCCAGGGTGTCGTGGGCGTCGTCGCAGGCAGCGAGGGGTATCCCGGTGCCGGTGTGCTGTGCACCGGTGGTGCGGTGACGGCCACGTCGGGCATGGTGCGATACGCGGGCCCCGACGCGAAGTCGATCGTCGCGGCGTGGCCGGAGGTGATCGCGACCCCCGATCTCGAGTCGGCGGGGCGCGTCCAGGCTTGGGTCGTCGGGCCCGGTGCGGGCACCGACGACGCCGCGGCGGATCGGCTGCGGGCCGTGCTCGCCACGGATATGCCGGTCGTCGTGGACGCGGACGGTCTGACCTTGCTCGCGCGGGAACCGGCGCTCGTGACGCGCCGCGCCGCGCCGACCCTGCTGACCCCGCACGCAGGGGAGTTCGCACGACTCACCGGCGAGGACGTCGGGGCGGACCGGGTGGCGGCGGTGACCGAACTCGCCCGGGCGTGGGGTGTCACGGTGCTGCTCAAGGGTCGTGCGACGGTTGTGTCCGACGGCGAGCAGGCCCTGGTCAACGACGCGGGAGCGTCGTGGTCGTCGACTGCGGGATCGGGCGACGTGCTCTCCGGCATCCTCGGTGCGCTCGTCGCGTCCGGTCTGCGCCCGCTCACTGCGGCGGGCCTGGGAACGCGTGCGCACGCTCTGGCCGCCAACCTCGCGGCGCACGGCGAGAGCGACGAGGCGTCCGGCGGCCTGGGCGCGGCGCCGGTCGCGGCGGGGGCGATGCTCGCTCGGCTGCGCGATGCGGTGCGGGTGCTGCGGGCCTCCGCGGGAGCGCGCGGAGACCTCGCATGAGTGCGCGTGACCGGCATCTCGTGTGGCCGAGCTGCACCGGGCGACCGCGAAACCCGCTCACGGTGGCAGTATCGGAGGCATGACTGTGCTCGATTCCGGAGACCGGTCGACCGGCGACGACCCGCTCGTCACGTCCGGCCGCCCGCAGCTCGAGGCGATCGTCGATCTCGACGCGATCGCCCACAACGTCGGGGTTCTCCGCGAGCACGCGGGCGACGCCGCGCTCATGACGGTCGTCAAGGCCGACGCGTACAACCACGGCGTGGTCGCGGTCGCGCGCACGGCGCTCGCCGCGGGCGCGGATCAACTCGGCGTCACCACGGTCGCCGAGGGGCTCGAGCTGCGTGCCGCGGGCATCGACGCGCCCGTGCTCGCGTGGCTGCACACCGTCGACGCCGACTACGCGGCGGCGATCGTGGCGGGCATCGAGATCGGGGTGTCCTCGCCGAGGCATCTCGCCGCGGTGGTCGCGGCCGCCCAGGCGGTGGGCAGTCCCGCGGTCGTGACGGTCAAGATCGACACCGGCCTGAACCGCAACGGTGTCGCGCCGGACGAGTGGGACACGATGGTCGACGCGCTGGCCGCCGCGGTCGCGGACGGCGCGATCCGACTGCACGGGGCGTTCACGCATCTCGCGCACGCCGACGAGCCCCACCATCCGGTCATCGACCGGCAGAAACAGCGCTTCGACGACGCGCTCGCCCAGCTGCGCCGACGGGGGCTCGAGCCCGACGTCGTGCATGCGGCGAACTCGGCGGCCACACTCACCCGGCCCGACCTGCGCTACGACATGGTGCGTCCCGGGATCGCGCTCTACGGCCTCACTCCTGTGCCCGAGCTCGGTGACTTCGGGCTGCGGCCCGCGATGAACCTGCGGGCGCGGGTCGCGCTCGTCAAACACGTTGCCGAGGGCGAGGGCGTGTCGTACGGGCACATCTGGGTCGCGCCGAAGGACACGACCGTCGCGCTGCTGCCGATGGGCTATGCCGACGGGCTGCCACGGCTGCTGAGCCAGAAGTTCGAGGTCCAGCTCGGCGGCAAGCGTCGGCGGGCGATCGGCCGCGTGTGCATGGACCAGGTGGTCGTCGAGCTCGGTCCCGATGCGGACGGTGTCGTCGAGGGCGACACCGCCTACGTGTTCGGCAACGGCGACCACGGCGAACCCAATGCGCTCGCGTGGGCCGAGGAACTCGGCACGATCCACTACGAGATCGTGTGTGGCATCCGGGGCCGCACGACGCGCACGTACGCAGGCGGCGGGCAATGAGCAAGCGCACTCGGCTCGGCGTTCCCGCGGTCGTGGGCAGCGCCCTCGCGATCGGCTCGCTCGTGGGTGCCGATCTCGTGCGTTCGGTCGTCCGCCGCGACCTCGACCCGATGGCGGGCGAGGACTTCGCGCTCATGGACGCCGACCGGGCACGCACGGTGTGCACCGACGACGGCGTCGAACTCGTGGTGCGCGAGGTGGGCCCGGCCGACGCGCCCGTCACGGTGGTGTTCGTGCACGGATTCTGCCTCGACATGACGTCGTGGCACTTCCAGCGGCGCGCACTCGCGCAGCGGTGGGGCGACGGCGTCCGCATGGTGTTCTACGACCAGCGCGGTCACGGCGCGTCGGAGTCCGGGACGAGCCAGTCGTGCACCATCGCGCAACTCGGCGACGACCTCTCGGCCGTCGTGGAGCAGACTGCGCCCACCGGACCGGTCGTGCTCGTCGGCCACTCGATGGGCGGCATGACGATCCTGGGGTTCGCGTCCCGGCATGCCGATGTCGTCGCCGACCGGGTGCGCGGCGTGGTGCTGCTGTCGACCACGACCGTCGGCCTCAGCCGTACCGGTCTGACGGCAAGTCTCGACAATCCCGTGATCGACGCCTTGCGGTTCGCGGTGCGCACCTCACCCGGCACGGTGCAGCGGGCGCGGGGCGCGGCGCGGCGCATCATCACGCCGATCCTGCGGGCCGCGTCGTACGGCACCGCCGTGAGTCCGAGCGTCCAGCGCTTCAGCAACGGCATCCTCGACCGCACGTCGGTCGTCACGATCGTCGACTTCCTGCGCACCCTCGAAGTGCACGACGAGACGGCGGCGCTCGACGTGCTCCGCGACGTACCGGCCGTGGTCCTGAGCGGCGACGCCGACATGGTCATTCCGTTCCGTGCCTCGCGCACACTTGCCGATGCGCTCACCGACGCCGAACTGGTGCGGGTGCGGCGGGCGGGGCATCTCGTGCAACTCGAATTCCCGCACGTGGTCACCGAGGCGATCGACCGCTGCGTGCGGCGCGTGCCGGCGAAGCAGGAGCAGGCCCATGTCGGTTGATCCCGTGCCCGACCCCCTGCCCGCCTCCGGCCGCGTCGTCCTGACGGAGACCTCCGACACCGAAGAGTTCGGCAAGCGCCTCGCGGCGGGCCTCGTCGCGGGCGATCTGGTCGTGCTCGACGGACCGCTCGGCGCCGGCAAGACGGCGCTCAGCCGAGGCATCGCCGCCGGTCTCGGGGTCACGGGACGCGTGACGTCGCCCACCTTCGTCATCGCGCGCGAACACCGACCCGGCGCCCGTCCCGACGGTGGCCGGGGCCCCGGCATGATCCACGTCGACGCGTACCGGCTCGGCGAACGCGGCCCGTCGGCGCTCGACGAACTCGACGCCCTCGACCTCGACACGGATCTCGAATCGGCCGTCGTGGTGGTGGAGTGGGGTGAGGGGCTCGTCGAGCAGCTCACCGACCGGCATCTGTGGGTGCGATTGCGCCGGGAGCCCGAATCGGATGTGCGGACGGCCGAGTGGGCGTGGTCGTCGTGACACCACCCGAGACTGTGGCAGGTTCGACTGGCTGAAGCGGCCGGCCGGCGCGCGTCGTCGGTCCGTGGCGCGCGAGTACCCTGGATCAACGTGCTCGTCCTCGCTCTCGACACCGCTACGCCCGCCGTCACCGCGGGCGTCGTCCAGCTGTCCCCGGACGGGGTGCGTACCGAAGCCGTCCGCGTCACGGTGAACGCCCGCGCGCACGCCGAAGTGCTCACGCCACACATCCTCGAGTGTCTCGCGGAGTCCGGGCACACCCCTGCCGATCTCGACGCCGTCGTCGTCGGCACCGGGCCCGGGCCGTTCACCGGCCTGCGCGTCGGGATGGCGACGGGCGCCGCGTTCGCCGACGCACTGTCGATCCCGGCCTACGGCGTGTGCAGTCTGGACGCGATCGCTGCCCGGGAGAGCGGCGCAGGCGAGCTCCTCGTCGTCACCGACGCGCGGCGTCGCGAGGTGTACTGGGCGCGCTACCGCGAGGGTCGGCGAGTGGAGGGGCCGAGCGTCGACCGCCCCGCCGACGTCGTTGCCGCGCCGTCGACCGCGGTCGCCGGATCGCGCGCGCACGCCGAGCCGTTCGCCCTGCCGGTGCTGCCCGCCGACGTGCCGACCCCCGAGTCGCTCGTGACGGTCGCCGCGGCCGACATCCTGGCGGGCCGCGAGCCCGAACCCCTCGAACCGCTGTACCTGCGCAGGCCGGACGCGGCGACACTCGCCGAACGCGAGGCCGCCAAGCTCGCCGCTGCCCGCACGTCGTGACACCGCTGCCATGACGGAGATCGTCCACCGGCTCGAACCGATGACGCACGCCGACGCCGCGCGCTGCGCCGAACTCGAGCGTGCCCTGTTCGACGGCGACGGTCCGTGGCCCGAGCCCGCCTTCCACGCCGAGCTCGACGCGCCGCACGTGCGGTACTTCGTCGTGCGCGGAGACGACGGCGTGGTGGTCGGGTACGCGGGCATCGGCTTGCTGGGCTCCGGCCCGAACGTCGAGTCGGAGGTGCACACGATCGGCACCGACCCCGCCCGTCGGGGCCGGGGCATCGGGACGGCGCTGCTGCACGAGCTGTTGCGCGTCGCGGATCGGCACGGGGGACCGGTATTCCTCGAGGTGCGCACCGACAACGAGCCCGCCCTCGCGCTGTACCGGCGCGAAGGGTTCGAGATCGTCGGAACCAGGAAGAAGTACTACCAGCCCAGCGGGGCCGATGCGTTCACGATGCGCAGGCCCGCACGCGACGAGGAGACCGCCCGATGATCGTCATGGGAATCGAGAGCTCGTGCGACGAGACCGGCGTCGGCATCGTCCGGTGGAACGAGGACGGCACGTGCACCCTGCTCGCCGACGAGGTGGCCTCGAGTGTGGACGAGCACGCGCGCTACGGCGGTGTCGTGCCCGAGGTCGCGTCGCGCGCGCATCTCGAGGCGATCGTGCCGACGATGCGCCGCGCCCTCGCGACCGCTGACGTCGAGCGGCCCGACGCGCTCGCGGTCACCATCGGCCCGGGCCTGGCGGGTGCGCTTCTGGTCGGTGTGGCCGCGGCGAAGGCGTACGCGGCCGCGTGGAACGTCCCGTTCCATGCCGTCAACCACCTCGGCGGGCACGTCGCGGTCGACACCCTCGAGCACGGCCCGATGCCGTCGTGCGTTGCGCTGCTCGTGTCCGGCGGGCATACGCACCTGCTGCACGTCGACGATCTGTCGAAGCCGATCGTCGAACTCGGCACGACAGTCGACGACGCCGCGGGCGAAGCCTTCGACAAGGTCGCCCGGCTCCTCGATCTCGGCTATCCCGGCGGGCCGGCGCTCGACCGCGCTGCCCGCGAGGGCGATCCGCACGCGATCGAGTTCCCGCGCGGTATGACGGGCCCGCGTGACGCCCGGCACGACTTCTCGTTCTCGGGCCTCAAGACGGCCGTCGCCCGCTACGTCGAGTCGTGCGAGCGGGCCGGAAAGGCCGTGAACGTGCCGGATGTCGCGGCGAGCTTCCAGGAGGCGGTCGCCGACGTGCTCACGATGAAGGCCGTGCGTGCGGCGGCCGATGTCGGCGTGGACACGTTGGTGCTGGGTGGCGGTGCGACCGCGAACTCGCGTATCCGGTCGCTCGCCGAGGAACGCTGCGCGGCAGCGGGATTGACGCTGCGTGTGCCGAAACCGCGGCTGTGCACCGACAACGGTGTGATGATCGCGTCGCTCGGCGCGCATCTGATCGCGGGCGGTGCGCCCGCCTCGCCGCTCACGGTTGCGAGCGACCCGGGCCTGCCGGTGGGCACGAGCCAGCTGCTCGCCTGACGCGCGACCGTTCCGTCAGCCGGCAGGCGGCGGCGTCGTGGTGGACGTGGTGGGCGCAGGGGGCTGGGGCGCAGGGGACTCCGGTGCCGGAGCCGGCGACTGGGCCGCACCGGGCATCTGGAGGGGCGGTGCGAGTTCGAGGGTCGGCCTCAGCGCCGGTGCCGGTGCGGTTTCGGTGGTCTCGACGGACTCCGGCGGCACCGTCTGCGGTGCGGAGCCGGACTGGTTCGGGCCTGTCGCATTCGGATCGGGCGCGTTCGGATCGGCCGGGCTCGGGGACGCCGGAGTCGATTCCGACTGGCTGGGATTCGGTCGGAAAGGATTGTCCGGCAACGGCAACGACGGCACCGTGGGCCAGAACGTCGGCACGTCCGGCCACTCGATGATCGACGGCTCGCTCGTCGGCGAGGTCGTCGTGGTGGTGGGCGGGGCTTCCGTGGTACCCACGTCGGTGGTGGTCGGCGGCGGGTTCTCCGTCGTCGACCACGAGGGCGCCTCCGACGGTGCCCACAGGCCGCCGGGTAGCGGGTCGAAGGTGTCACTCGACTGCACCGACGTGGAGGTGGTGGCCGGATCGTGTGAGGGGATGACCGTCGCGTCGTCCCGGTCGTCGGAGTCGGTCGGTTCGGCCGGGGTGCTCCCGTCGTCGGTCACGTCCTGCACGTCGGTCGCCGCAGGGGCGACGTCGGGTGAACCGATCGGCGTGAACTCCTTGACCCCGTAGCCCAGGGCGAGCGCGCCGAGCACGGCCACGCCGAGCACCGCGCCCGACGTCTTCGCGGTGAGTGCGGGACGCGCCGGATCGGTCGAGCTGATCGCCGGATACAGCCCGATCGAGTCGGAGGCTGCGAGCAGCGCGGCGCCCTTGGCCGTCGCGGCGTCGGGTTCGTCGACCGCAACGGTGGGGACTCCTGCGGCGTCCGTGATCGCGGCCGCCACGGCGTGCACGTGCGCGCCGCCGCCGACCAGTGCGTACGCGTCGGCGCCCCGGGGGGACGCGGCGACGGCGGATCGGACGAACTCCGCCGCGCGCGCCGCGAGGGGAGCGACGAGGAGGTCGAAGTTCTCGCGGTCGAGTGTCTTGGTCTGGACGCGACGCTGACGGTCGGTGGACGTCGCGGCCGAGTTGAGGCCCAACTCGATCTGTGCGGCGGGTGCGTCGGCGTCGGACAGCATCTCCTTCGCGAGCCGGCAGCGCGACAACAACAGGTCCGAGTCGAGCGTGCGGCGCGTCGACATCGGGACATCTGCGGTGACGTGTTCGACGACGAGTCGGTCGACTGCATCGCCGCCGATCTCGCTCGACCGTTCGGAGTGCAGTACGGTGCCGTCCGCCTGGTCGACCACCGCGACCGTCGTGCCGGATGCGCCGAGGTCGACGATCGCGACCGTGCCGTAGGGCGCGATGCGACCGGTGTGACGCAGGAATGCGAGGGTGGCCGACGCTTCCGGCACGACGTGCACGTCGTGCTTCTGCCGCCATGCCGCGGTACGGACGCTGCGGTACTGGTCCTGTGTGCGGTAGGTGACGGCGATCGTGTCCGGCGTCGAGGGCCGGCTGGGCACCTGCGTGGTCATCAGCCGGATCGACGAGCGCATGAGATCGCCGAGGTCGGTGTTCGCCGAGTCGGCCGACACGTAGCGGTACTCGACGGTCTGGGTGCCGATCTCGGAGGTGTGGACGAGTGCGGAGCCGACGCCCGCGGCGCCGGTGGCCATGCCCAGCGACGATCTCATGCTCGGCACCTCCTCACTCGTGGCTCGATCCGGTCGCCGTGACGTGCATGCGTCGGCCCCGGCTCGTCGTGCTCGCGATTGGTCGTGCTCACGTGTGCCGTGCAGCGGTGAACATTCGCAGCGGTGTTCGCCTCAGCAGCGGTGAACACTGATGTCATCGGTACAGGCCGTCGATCGTGACCAGCCGTTATCCGAACGTTACACAACTTCGCGCGCGCGTGCGTCGGGGTTTTCCCTGATTCCGGTCAGGATGGGGGCGACGCACGACGTCTCACCTGCGATGTCGATCGGTCATCTCGAACGAAAATTTCTGTGGAGGGACGGCCATGTCGGACGGCTTCCGCGCACTCGGCGACGCGCCGGCCCCGGCAGGCGCGAGGCTCGGCAGGCTCCGGATCGGTGTCGCTCTGGCGCGCGCGCTCGCGGTCGTCGTGGTGAGTGTCCTCGTCTATTTCGTAGTGCCGTGGACCTCCCTCGACGGTGCGCCGGAGATCGCCTGGCTCGTGTTCGGAGCCGTCGTGCTCGCGGTGCTGTTCGTGTGGCAGATCCGCGCGATCGCCCGGTCTGCCGTGCCGGTCGCGCGTGCTGTCGAATCTCTCGCGACCCTCGTCACCGTGCATGTGCTGGGATTCTCGGTGGTGTACTACCTGCTCGCAGCGGCGATGCCCGACTCCTTCTCCGAGGCGGTCACCCGGGTGGGTTCGTTGTACTTCACACTGTCGGTGTTCGCGACCGTCGGATTCGGCGACATCGCGGCCACCACCGACGCGTCCCGGGCGGCCGTGATCGTGCAGATGGTGGGCAATCTGGTGTTGCTCGGATTCGGTGTGCGCGCCGCCGTCGTCGCCGCGCGGTGGTCGCGTGAGCGCCCGAACGGCCCGCGAACCACCCCTCGACCTTGAGGGTTGGCACTCTCGCGTATAGAGTGCCAAATGGCGCCGATCGAAGCTCCGGCACCCGCGACGACGGGGCTCCTGTGAAGTGCCGCACTCATCAGCACCAGCAGCTGTTCGAGGCGACCAGACCTCGAACCGGATACCCCAAAGTGGAGGGCTCATCGTGGCGAGCGTCAACATCAAGCCGCTCGAGGACAAGATCCTCGTCCAGGCCAACGAGGCCGAGACGACGACTGCCTCCGGCCTGGTCATTCCCGACACGGCCAAGGAGAAGCCCCAGGAGGGCACCGTCGTCGCAGTCGGCGAAGGCCGTGTGAACGAGCAGGGCAACCGCATCCCGGTGGACGTCAAGGAGGGTGACGTCGTCATCTACTCCAAGTACGGCGGAACCGAGATCAAGTACGCCGGGCAGGAGTACCTGATCCTGTCGGCTCGCGACGTCCTCGCGGTCGTCGGCAAGTAAGCCCTACGTGACCCGCCCCGGCATCCGAACTCGGATCCGGGGCGGTGCGCGTTGAGCAGACCTTCAGTTCCGCACCTCCCTCAGGAGCAGACCCAACACATGTCCAAGCAAATCGAGTTCAACGAACACGCGCGTCGTGCTCTCGAGCGCGGAGTCGACCAGCTTGCCGATGCCGTCAAGGTGTCGCTCGGGCCGCGTGGTCGCCACGTCGTGCTCGCGAAGGCGTTCGGCGGCCCCACCGTCACCAACGACGGCGTGAGCATCGCGCGCGAAATCGAACTGGAAGACCCGTTCGAAAACCTCGGCGCACAGCTCGTCAAGAGCGTCGCCACCAAGACCAACGACGTCGCAGGCGACGGCACCACCACCGCGACCGTGCTCGCGCAGGCGCTCGTCAAGGCGGGCCTGCGCAACATCGCCGCGGGCGCCAACCCGATGGCACTCGGTGTCGGCATCTCGAAGGCGGCCGAGAAGGTCGTCGAGGCGCTGCAGGCGGCCGCGACGCCGGTCGAAGGCAAGAAGTCGATCGCCCAGGTCGCCACCGTGTCCTCGCGCGACGAGGAGATCGGCGAGATGGTGGGCGCGGCGCTCACCCGCGTCGGCACCGACGGCGTCGTGTCCGTCGAGGAGTCCGGCGCGCTCGACACCGAACTGGTCGTCACCGAAGGTGTGCAGTTCGACAAGGGCTTCCTGTCGCCGTACTTCGTCACCGACATCGACGCGCAGAAGGCGATCTACGAAGGCGCGTACATCCTGCTGTACCGCGACAAGATCAGCTCGCTGCCCGATTTCCTGCCGCTGCTCGAGAAGGTCGCCGAGACCGGCAAGCCCCTGCTGATCATCGCCGAGGACGTCGAGGGCGAGGTGCTCTCGACGCTCGTCGTCAACTCGATCCGCAAGACGCTCAAGGCCGTCGCCGTCAAGGCGCCGTTCTTCGGCGACCGCCGCAAGGCGTTCCTCGAGGACCTCGCGGTCGTCACGGGCGGCACCGTGATCAACTCCGACCTCGGCCTCACCCTCAAGGATGCGGGACTCGACCTGCTGGGCTCGGCCCGCCGCGTCGAGGTCACCAAGGACGAGACCACGATCGTCGACGGCGGCGGTGCGCAGGCCGACGTGGACGCGCGCGTCGCGCAGTTGCGTCGCGAGATCGAGAGCACCGACTCCGACTGGGATCGCGAGAAGCTCGAGGAGCGCCTCGCGAAGCTCGCGGGCGGCGTCGCGGTCATCCGCGTCGGTGCGGCCACCGAGACCGAACTCAAGGAGCGCAAGTTCCGGGTCGAGGACGCGGTCAACTCCGCCAAGGCCGCCGTCGCCGAGGGCATCGTCCCCGGCGGTGGTTCGGCGCTCGTCCAGGCTGCCAAGGCCCTCGACGGTGACCTCGGCCTCACCGGCGACGAGATCACCGGTGCCGCCGTCGTGCGCGACGCGCTCACCGCACCGCTGTTCTGGATCGCGTCGAACGCGGGTATCGACGGCTCCGTCGTCGTCAACAAGGTGTCCGAGCTCCCCACCGGTCAGGGCTTCAACGCCGCGACGCTCGAGTACGGCGACCTGGTCGCCCAGGGAGTCGTCGACCCGGTCAAGGTCACGCATTCGGCGGTCGTCAACGCGGCGTCCGTCGCGCGCATGATCCTCACCACCGAGAGCGCAGTCGTCGACAAGCCCGAAGAGGAAGAGCCTGAGGCCGGCCACGGCCACAGCCACTGATCCGGTCGCGGCCGCCGGTTCGTCCGGCGACCG
This sequence comes from Rhodococcus sp. HNM0569, assembly GCF_012726205.1. Classification (GTDB taxonomy): domain Bacteria; phylum Actinomycetota; class Actinomycetes; order Mycobacteriales; family Mycobacteriaceae; genus Rhodococcus_F. The sequence goes on from NZ_JAASAE010000002.1 coordinate 176,753, forward strand.
TTCGAACGAAGGAAGGCCCCGCACGTGATGCACGTGCGGGGCCTTCCTTCGTCGGTAGGGCGGGATGGTGCCGGGCCGGGATGTATCGGAAGATAGCGATCATACGGCGATGCGGCCGCGCCGGTGGCGCACGTGCAGCTCACGTTCGGTCTCCGACATGCCACCCCAGATGCCGTATGGTTCGGCGACGCTGAGCGCGTGGTTGCGGCACTGGACGAGGACGGGGCAGCGGCGACACATCTCCTTCGCGCGGGTCTCGCGCTGCGCGCGGGCACGGCCGCGTTCCCCGTCCGGGTGGAAGAACACCGAGGAGTCCACTCCGCGACACAGGCCGTGCATCTGCCAGTCCCAGACGTCGGCGTTGGGGCCGGGCAGGTGTTGGGGTGCAGGCATGTCGACTCCTTTGCTGCTCGCCTCCCGTGGCGAGCGGACCAGTGGACCCGGGTGGATTTTCCGGGCCCCTCACCGTTCACGGCGCTAACGGTAAAGGCGTCGAGGAAATCGCGTCAATAGTTGTTCACCATGTGAATTCGAACGCTGAACAGCACGAAGAATTAACCCGAGAAATATTTACTTCCCGGCGATTCTGTGATTTCGGTTCGGGTTGTCGAGGTGTCCGATCCGGGCGACGATGTGCGGGTGACCGAACCCGACGCGCCGACTCCCGACGGCGCCGGCGACGTTCTCACGGTGTCGGTGTCCGCGCTGGCCAGACGGCTCGGCGTCGCGCCCTCCACGCTCCGGACGTGGGACCGGCGTTACGGTATCGGTCCCTCGGCACACCGGCCGGGAGACCACCGCCGGTACACCCCGGAGGACGTCGCCCGACTCGAATGTATGCGTTCTGCACTCGCGGGCGGGGCGCACTCGGCGGAGGCCGCGAGGTACGCGCTTAACGTCACGGCTACATCGCCGTCAGAAAGTGGTAATCCGGCGGGCGGTGACGTTCTCGTTAATTCGATGCAAACGGGGATTTCTTCCGGCGGCTCGGGTCTGTCGGCCGATTCGGCGCACACCCGCGAGCTCGCGGCTGCGGCGCGGGCTCGCGACGTCGTCGGGATCCGTCGCGTCGTCGAAGGTCGCGTCGTCGAACACGGAGTGGCACGCGCGTGGGCACACACCGTGCAGCCGCTGCTCGACGCGGCACGGACGCCGGGGCTGCAGGACGTCGACGTCGCGCTCCTCGCCGAGGCCCTCGGCGGCGTGTTCGCGACGCTCACCGTCGACGCGCCGATCGGCACCGGTCCCGCAGTGCTGTTGTCGACCGTTCCCGGTCGTGCGCCGGTGACCGGACCGGCTGCCGTCGAGTTCCACGCTCTCGCAGCCGCATTGGCCCGCGTGCCGGTCAACCTCCGGGTCACGGCGCCGGTGTCGCGGTCGGCGCTCGGCGCGACGCTCGCCGGATCCGCCGCGGACGTCGTCGCACTGTGGTGGGCCGCGCACACCGAGGACGCGGACACCTGCACCGACACCGACGCCGCCGACGTCGCGTCGCTCGTGCCGTGGCTGCGGCGCAGGCGCCGCGGTGTGACGATCGTCGCCGGCGGACCGGGCGCTCGCCCGGGCTCGCAGGGGCTACCGCGGTCGGTGCGGGGATTCGGCGACGTGACATCGGCCGTCGAATGCATCGTCGAGGCCGTCCGCACACGGTGACCGGGGCATGCGTTCTGCACAGGTGACATCATGTGCGCGTGCCGACGCCCGTGGACGATCAATGCCTGCACCGGATCGCATTCGGTGACCGGCCGGGCGAGCCGGTGCCGCCCGCGCGGCCGGGGGACACGCCGTACAGCAGGTGGCTGCGTGCCGTCGCGCTCGGTGCGCAGGGTTGGTACGCGTCGGCCCGAGTCGTCCTGGACTCGGTGCTCGTGTCGGTGCCGTCGCACCACCCGGTGCACGCGCTCGCCCTCGCGACGCGCGCGTCGCTGCTGCGGCAGCTCGGGGACCACGCGGCGGCCGCGCCGCTCGACGGCCGCGCGTTCGTCGCCGTGAGTTCGACCCCGCGGGGCCCTGTGGATCGCGCCGCGCGGTGCGATGCGCTGACGGGGCTGGCGGCCGATGCGCTCGGTTGCGGACGCCTCGAGCTGGCGGACCGTCTCCTCGCCCGCACACAGGCGGAGTTGACGGTGGATCTCGGACCGCGTGACGGCCTCGCCCGCGCCCGGATTCGGTTGCACTGGGTCCGGGCCGAGGTGGCGCTGGCGCGTGGGCAGTTCGGCAGTGCGGCCGAGGACGCCGCGACGGCGCTCGGTGCGGCGCGCGAGTTCGGCTCGGTGCGGCACGTCGCCAAGTCGCGACTGCTCGCCGCGGCGGCGCTCACGGGCACGTCCCACGCTGCGGCGGCGTCCGCAGGCGAGGAGGTCCTCGAGCTGTGCGACGAACATCACCTGATGCCCCTCGCCTGGGCCGCGGCGATGCTCGTGGCAGGCGTGAGTTCGGACACGGCGCGCGCCGCGCGCGCCGAGCGGATGCGCCGGGACTACGAGCGCGTGCTCGCCCGCCGCGGGGGCCGATTCCGTCGGTGAACCGCGGTTCGGCAGCGGACGCAGGGGATATGACGCGGCGGGCGGGCGAGCGCAGACCGTGTGGTCTGCCACCGCTACCCTGGGAGCGTTCCGCTTCGCGCGGGAGCACGCCCGATCGGGGGAGGTGCCGACGTAACAGCAGGATATTCACTCACGATGACTGATTCGAGCGACGAGCTGGACTCCGCGGTCGCCGCGGCGGTACGCGGCGACCGTGCCGCGCTGTCCGTCGTGCTGGAGAATGTCCGGCCGCTGGTGGTGCGGTACTGCCGCGCACGTGTCGGCTCGGCGGAGCGGGGCCAGATCTCCGCAGACGACGTCGCGCAGGAGGTGTGTATGGCCGTGATGACCGCGCTTCCGCGTTATCAGGATCAGGGCAGGCCGTTCATGGCCTTCGTGTACGGCATCGCGGCACACAAGGTGGCAGACGCGCACCGCAGCACCGCGCGTAACAAATCGGACCCGGTTGCCGACATACCGGATGTAGTGGTCGCTGAAGGTGGCCCCGAACAGCGCGCGCTCGAGGCCGAAGCCGGTCGCGAAATGCATGCGCTGCTCGCGACCCTGCCCGACAAGCACCGGGAGATCCTGGTCCTCCGGCTCGTTGTGGGGCTGTCCGCGGAGGAAACCGCCGCGGCAGTCGGCAGCACTGCGGGAGCAGTTCGCGTGGCCCAGCACCGGGCCCTCGCGAAGTTGAAGAAGGAAGTTATGAAGGCAGGTGAGAGCAGTGGCAAGGGGCCGTGACGACGCACCTGATCCCGATGACATCGAGCCCACCGATGTTGCCGCTGTACGTCGAGACGACGCGTTCGTCGATGCGATCGCGGGCGACGGTCCGGTTGCGACCGACAGCCCGGAGCAGTACGAACTTGCCCTTCTGCTGACCAACTGGCGAGCCGACGCGCTGTCTGCGCCCATGCCCGCCGGGCCCACGCTCGACGAGGTCGTCGCGGCGATGCCCACGCAGCGCGAGTCACGTCGGCTTCGCGTCGTGCGTCCGTTCGCGGGTGCGGCCGCGGCAGCCGCCCTCGTACTGGGCGGTGCCACGATGGTGTCGGTGAACGCCGAGCCGGGCGACCCGTTGTGGGGCGTCAAGTCCGTCGTGTTCAGCCAGCAGGCCGACGCGACGCTCGCGCGCACCGACGTGCGTGCCGATCTCGACGCCGCCGAGGCCGCACTCGCCGCGGGGGAACTCGACCGCGCGGGAGTACTCATCGACTCCGCGTCGCTGCGCCTCGCCGACATCCGCGACGACGGCGTGCGCGCCGAGCTCCAGGCAATGCTCGACCAGCTGATCGACGAGTACGACGCCGCCGTCGAGGCACGGCAGGTCGGTTCCTCGAGTCCGAATTCGACGGTCCCGTCGCCGCGCACGAGCACGGCCGATCCGCAGGAGACCACGCCCGCACCGCCCGAACCCCCGACGTCGGGTGCCGTGGTGGTGCCGCCGCCGCCGACGTCGGTGCCGGGACAGACCGAGCAGACCCCCTCGTCGTCGCCCACCACCACGTCGTCGGAGACACCCGACATCTCGATCATGCAGGCACCGGTCGAGTCGAGCACCACACCCGGTGTGCCCACCACCACGGCGGGCGGGTCGCCCACGACGACGACCACCACCACACCTCCGCCCGGGAGCTGAGCTCGGACAATCGCTCACCCGAATACGACGAAACCCCGATCACCTGCACGGTGGTCGGGGTTTCGTCGTTGGAGCGGGTGGCCGCGTTCGGGCGTCGTCAGGCGTCGAAGCTGTCGCCGTGCACCGCGTCGTTCATCGACGCGTCGGCGTAACCGCGGCAGTAGTCCCACGTGACGTACGCGTCGGGCGTGGGGTCGTACGCGGGCTCGTGCGGACGGACGGTGCCGTCGACGAGCAGTTGCAGAAGGTTGGCGCGGAGCATGTCCCAGTCGTGGTAGTGGTCCTGCTGGCAGTCGTCGCAGCACACGACGAGGCCGCGGATGCCACGGTGGGCGAGCAGGGCTTCGTAGACCGCGAGGTCGGCGAGATCCTCCTCGACGGCGAGGCGCTCTTGAGGGTCCAGGGGTTCGCCCGGCTCGATGGCGTCGAGCGCTGCCGACGGGTCGGCAGGGTCGCCGGCGAACGGGTCCGGGGGCAGTCCGGGAGGCAGTTGATCGCGCACAGCACCACGGTACGCAGTGACCCGGCTCTCGCGCCAGCGGTAGCGCGCACGCCCCGCGCGGGTGGGGCGCGGGCACGGCGACAACCTGCCGATATCATGGAGACAGGCCCAAGGAATACAGGTTCTCTTCGGCGCCTTGTCCGTATCAGGAACGTTCGACCGGCCTCACGCGACCGGCTGTTCGTTCGCGACGATCATCCGCAGTCCCGCAACGACTGCACCCGAGAGCCAGGGAGGGCGCGAGCCGCATGACCAACACTGCAGGACATGTACACACCGGCGGTGACGACCCGAACAAGGTCGCCATGCTGGGCCTGACCTACGACGATGTCCTGCTCCTGCCCGCGGCATCGAACGTCATCCCCAGTCAGGTCGACACGTCGAGTCGGATCACTCGTGACATCCGGCTGCGCATCCCGCTCGTCAGCTCCGCGATGGACACCGTCACCGAGTCCCGCATGGCGATCGCGATGGCGCGCGCGGGCGGCATGGGCGTGCTGCATCGCAACCTGTCGATCGAGGCGCAGGCCGCGCAGGTCGAAACGGTCAAGCGGTCCGAGGCCGGCATGGTCACCGATCCGGTCACGTGTTCGCCGTCCGACACGCTCGCCGACGTCGACGCCAAGTGCGCCCGGTTCCGTATCTCCGGTCTTCCGGTCGTCGACGACGCGGGCCAGCTGGTGGGCATCATCACGAACCGCGACATGCGCTTCGAGGTCGACCAGAACCGACCGGTCGCCGAGGTCATGACGAAAGCGCCACTCGTCACCGCGCAGGAAGGTGTCACCGCCGAGGTCGCGCTCGGCCTGCTGCGCCGGCACAAGATCGAAAAGCTCCCGATCGTCGACGGAACCGGCAAGCTCACCGGTCTCATCACCGTCAAGGACTTCGTCAAGACCGAGCAGCATCCCGACGCGACGAAGGACCGCGACGGTCGGCTGCTCGTCGGTGCCGCGGTCGGTGCGGGCGACGAGGCGTGGGGCCGGTCGATGGCGCTCGCCGACGCGGGCGTGGACGTCCTCGTCGTCGACAGTGCGCACGGACACTCTGCGGGCGTGCTCGACATGATCGCGAAGATCAAGGCCGAGCTCGGCGGACGCATCCAGATCATCGGTGGCAACGTCGCCACGCGTGCCGGGGCAGCAGCGCTCATCGACGCGGGCGTCGACGCCGTCAAGGTCGGTGTCGGTCCCGGTTCGATCTGCACCACACGCGTCATCGCGGGTGTCGGTGCGCCGCAGATCACGGCGATCCTCGAGGCCGTCACCGTCGCGAAGCCGAGGGGCATCCCGGTCATCGCCGACGGCGGCCTGCAGTTCTCGGGCGACATCGCGAAGGCGCTCGCGGCGGGTGCGTCCACCGCGATGCTCGGCTCGCTGCTCGCGGGCACGGCCGAGTCGCCGGGCGAGCTGATCCTCGTGGGCGGCAAGCAGTTCAAGAGCTACCGCGGCATGGGGTCGCTCGGTGCGATGCAGACGCGCGGCGCCGCCAAGTCGTACTCGAAGGACCGGTACTTCCAGGACGACGTGCTGTCCGAGGACAAGCTCGTGCCCGAGGGCATCGAGGGTCGCGTGCCGTTCCGTGGCCCGCTCGAGCAGGTCACGCACCAGCTCACCGGCGGCCTCAAGGCGGCGATGGGCTACACCGGGTCGACCACGATCGAGGAGCTGCAGAACGCGCAGTTCGTGCAGATCACGGCCGCGGGTCTCAAGGAGAGCCACCCGCACGACATCACGATGACGGTCGAGGCGCCCAACTACGCTGCGCGCTGACCTTCGATCACGCTGACGGCAGGCCCGGGACACGGAAATCCGGGCACACGAGAAAGGGAGGCGCGTGCGCGACCTCGTGGAGATTGGCATGGGCCGTACGGCCCGACGGAGCTACGAGCTGGACGACATCGACATCGTCCCGTCGCGGCGCACGCGGTCGTCGAAGGAGGTGTCGACGACGTGGCAGCTCGACGCCTACCGGTTCGAGATCCCGATCGTCACGCATCCCACCGATGCACTCGTGTCGCCGAGCTTCGCGATCGAGCTCGGCAAGCGCGGTGGCCTCGGCGTGCTCAACGGCGAGGGCCTGTGGGGCAGGCACGCGGACGTGGAAGCGAAGCTCGAGCGTCTGTTCGAGATGGCCGATTCGGACGACGACGATCGCGCGATCGCGTATCTGCAGGAGCTGCACGCGGCGCCGCTGCAACCGAACCTGCTCGCGGCCGCGGTCGCGCAGGTGCGTGACGCGGGCGTCACGACGGCGGTGCGCGTGAGCCCGCAGAATGCGCGTGCGCTCACGCCGCAGCTCGTCGAGGCCGGTATCGACCTGCTGGTCATCCACGGCACGATCATCTCGGCCGAGCACGTCGCGCACGGCGACAGCGAGCCGCTGAACCTCAAGACGTTCATCGGCGGGCTCGACGTTCCCGTCGTCGCGGGCGGCGTGAGCGACCACCGCACGGCGCTGCACCTGATGCGCACCGGCGCGGCGGGTGTCATCGTCGGCTACGGTTCGACGCCCGGCACCACGACGACGGGTGAGGTGCTCGGCATCGGTGTGCCGATGGCGACCGCGATCGCCGACGCCGCGGCCGCCCGCCGCGACTACCTGGACGAGACGGGTGGCCGGTACGTGCACGTCCTCGCCGACGGCGACATCCTCTCGTCGGGAGATCTCGCGAAGGCCATCGCATGCGGCGCCGACGCGGCCGTGCTCGGCGCGCCGCTCGCGGTGTCGGCCGAGGCGCCCGGCAACGGCTGGTACTGGCCGTCGGCCGCCGCGCATCCGTCGGTGCCGCGTGGCGCGCTGCTTCCCGTCGCGCTCGGCGAGCGGCCCACTCTCGACCGGGTCCTCACCGGCCCGTCGGACGATCCGTTCGGTTCGCTGAACCTCGTCGGCGGCCTGCGCCGGTCGATGGCCAAGTCGGGCTACTCCGATCTCAAGGAGTTCCAGAAGGTCGGGCTGTCCGTGCACGGCTGACCTCGCCGTCACCACCACGGACACTGGTTTCTGCGACACCGCGTAACAGGTAAGGCCACCCTTGTGGCTGTTGTCACAGCGCGTGGGTGCATACTGGCGAGTAGCAACCAGTTCCGTGGTGGAGGTCTCGCGCATGAGTAAGAAGTCGGCACAGGGTCGCACTGATTTCGACGTCCTGGTCGTCGGGTCCGGGTTCGGGGGGAGCGTCACGGCGCTCCGGCTGGTCGAGAAGGGTTACCGCGTCGGCGTCCTCGAAGCCGGCAGGCGCTACGCCGACGCCGACTTCGCCAAGACCAGCTGGGATCTGCGGAAGTTCCTGTGGGCCCCGGCGCTCGGCCTGTTCGGCATCCAGCGGGTCCACCTGCTGCGCAACTGCCTGATCCTCGCGGGCGCAGGCGTCGGCGGCGGCTCGCTCAACTACGCCAACACGTTGTACAAGCCGCCCGCGCCGTTCTTCGAGGATCCGCAATGGTCCGGCATCACGGACTGGCACGACGAGCTGAGCCCGTACTACGAGCAGGCACGCCGGATGCTCGGCGTCGTACAGAACCCGCACATGACGCCGGCCGACGAGGTGATCAAGTCGGTCGCCGACGAGATGGGTGTGGGCGAGACGTTCATCCAGACGCCGGTCGGCGTCTTCTTCGGCGAGCCCGGCAAGACCGTCGCCGACCCGTACTTCGGCGGCGTGGGCCCCGATCGCACGGGCTGCATCGAGTGCGGCGAGTGCATGACCGGATGCCGGCACGGCGCCAAGAACACGCTGCTCAAGAACTACCTGGGCCTCGCCGAGCGGGCAGGTGCGCATATCGTGCCGATGACCACGGTGACCCGCCTGCACGAGCGCCCCGACGGCACGTGGGAAGTCGACACCCGCCGCACCGGGCCGATCAAGAAGCGTGGCCGCAAGACCTACACCGCGAAGAATGTCGTGCTCGCCGCCGGCACCTGGGGTACGCAGCACCTGCTGTTCGAGCAGAAGGACACGGGCGCGCTGCCGCGTCTGTCGGATCGTCTCGGGGTGCTCACGCGCACCAACTCGGAGGCGATCCTCGGCGCGGCGCGCAACAAGGTCGACCCGAACATGGACCTCACCAAGGGCGTCGCGATCACGTCGTCCTTCCATCCGTCGTCGGACACGCACATCGAACCCGTGCGGTACGGCAAGGGGTCGAACGCGATGGCGCTGCTGCAGACCCTGCTGACCGACGGCGGCGACGGCCGCCGGTGGGTGAAACTGCTGCGGCAGTTCGTCACCGAGCTGAAGCGGCCCAAGACGCTGCTCGCGCTCACGCCGTACCGGTGGAGCGAGCGCACGATCATCGCCCTGGTGATGCAGAACCTCGACAACTCGATCACCACCTACACCAAGAAGGGGCTGTTCGGGCGGCGCCGGGTCACGAGCAAGCAGGGGCACGGTCAACCGAATCCGACGTGGATCCCGTCGGGCAACGACGCGACTCGCCGCATCGCCGACAAGATCGACGGCAAGGCGGGCGGCACGTGGGGCGAGGTGTTCGACATTCCGCTCACCGCGCACTTCCTCGGTGGCTGTGCGATCGGCGCGGACGCGTCGACCGGCGTCATCGATCCGTACCACCGTGTGTGGGGCTACCCGACACTCAGCGTCGTCGACGGCTCGTCGGTGTCGGCCAACCTCGGCGTCAACCCGTCGCTCACGATCTCGGCGCAGGCCGAGCGCGCGGCGGCGCTGTGGCCGAACAAGGGCGAGGCGGACGCGCGTCCCGAGCAGGGGGAGCCGTACCGGCGGGTCACGCCGGTCGCGCCGCAGCGGCCGGTCGTGCCTGCCGATGCGCCTGGCGCGCTGCGTCTTCCGATCGTGGAGGTCCGCACCGGTGAGGGTGCGGCCGGGGCGGGCACCGGCGTCGCGTGACGCCGGTCGGGACGAGGGCGCGCCCCCGTTAGACTGGACAGGTGGCACACACCGAACAACAGGGGCATCCCGAGCAGCCGGAACCGCAGCGTCCCGTCCTGGTCGTCGACTTCGGCGCGCAGTACGCGCAGCTGATCGCGCGGCGGGTCCGCGAGGCGAACGTCTACTCGGAGGTGGTTCCGCACACCGCGACGGTCGACGAGATCGCGGCCAGGAATCCGCGGGCCGTCGTGCTGTCGGGCGGACCGTCGAGTGTGTACGCCGAGGGCGCGCCGTCGCTCGATGCGGCGCTGTTCGAGCTCGACGTCCCGGTGTTCGGCATCTGCTACGGCTTCCAGGCGATGGCGAACGCCCTCGGCGGCACCGTCGCGAAGACCGGCACCCGCGAGTACGGCCGCACCGACCTCACGGTGGAAGGCGGCAGGCTGCACGAGGGCCTTCCTGCGCGCCAGCCCGTCTGGATGAGTCACGGCGACGCCGTCACCGCGGCGCCCGAGGGCTTCGAGGTCACCGCCACGAGTGAGGGTGCGCCGGTCGCGGCCTTCGAGAACCGCGAGCGGCGTCTGGCAGGTGTGCAGTACCACCCCGAGGTGCTGCACTCGCCGCACGGCCAGCAGGTGCTCAGCCGGTTCCTGCACGACATCGCGGGGATCGCGGGCGACTGGACCGCCGCCAACATCGCCGAGTCGCTGATCGAGCAGGTGCGCGCGCAGATCGGCGACGGTCGCGCGATCTGCGGTCTGTCCGGTGGCGTCGACTCCGCCGTCGCGGCCGCGCTGGTGCAGCGCGCGATCGGCGACCGCCTCACGTGTGTGTTCGTCGACCACGGGCTGATGCGCGAGGGCGAGCGCGAGCAGGTCGAAAAGGATTTCGTCGCCGCGACGGGCGCCAAGCTCGTCGTCGTCGACGCGTCGGAGAAGTTCCTGTCGGAACTCGACGGTGTGTCCGATCCGGAGACCAAGCGCAAGATCATCGGACGCGAGTTCATCCGCACGTTCGAGGGCGCGGTCGCGGACGTGCTCGGTGAGCAGGCCGAGCAGGGGGCCACGGTCGACTTCCTGGTCCAGGGCACGCTCTACCCGGATGTCGTCGAGTCGGGCGGCGGTACCGGCACCGCGAACATCAAGAGCCACCACAATGTGGGTGGGTTGCCCGAGGATCTGCAGTTCACCCTCGTCGAGCCGCTGCGACTGCTGTTCAAGGACGAGGTGCGCGCGGTGGGCCGCGAGCTGGGTCTGCCCGAGGAGATCGTGGGACGCCAGCCGTTCCCGGGCCCGGGCCTCGGCATCCGCATCATCGGCGCGGTCACGCGTGAGCGGCTCACGATCCTGCGCCAGGCCGATTCGATCGCCCGCGAAGAACTCACGGCAGCCGGCCTCGACGGCAAGATCTGGCAGTGCCCGGTCGTGTTGCTCGCGGACGTCCGCAGCGTCGGTGTCCAGGGCGACGGCCGCACCTACGGCCATCCGATCGTGCTGCGGCCGGTGTCGAGTGAGGACGCGATGACGGCCGACTGGACGCGGCTGCCCTACGAGGTTCTCGAGCGCATCTCGACGCGTATCACCAACGAGGTCGCCGACGTCAACCGCGTCGTGCTCGACGTCACGAGCAAGCCGCCGGGCACGATCGAGTGGGAGTGATCGCCCCGGCGGCGTGCACGGAATTCAGCGTGAGCGCCGCCCGGGCGTGAACACCAGCACGAGTCCGACCACGACGGCGACGCCCACCACGATCCATCGGAATGCGCCGTCGCCCAGTGGCTCGAGCGAGAACGGGCCCGCCAGGGCCCAGCCGCTCACGAGCAAAGCGAGGACACCCGTCACGAGCAGTACGGCCGACGGCCGTCTGCTGCGGGGCGCGTCGCTCGCCTGATCGGTGTCGCCTGCGCTCCCGGTGTGCTGATCAGGGTTTCCGTGTTCAGCCACGGTGCACCTCCACATTTCCGAACTGGTTCTCGATGTCGAGGGTGAGCAGCGGCCCGTCGCCCGGTGGGGTGTCGGGCAGGCACTGTGCCTCGCCGAATGCGCTGTCGCAGTGGTTGGCGACGTTCATGCCGTCCGGCACGTACACGATCACCTCGCCGAACCGGTTCTCGACCGCCACCGTGCGGTCCTCGGTGAGGGTGAGTCCCCGCAGGTCCAGCTCGGCCGATCCGAACGTGCTGCGGTAGTCGCCCTGCAGCGCGGCGGTCGTGGTCGGTGCCCAGCGTTGTTCGCCCATGTGCGACGTATCGAAGTCGATCGGGCCCACGAGCGACGCGAGGATCACGAAGCCGGCGAGTGGACCGGTGACGACGAGCAGTCCATGACCGCGCCGGACGAACGCGCCGACGACCAGTCCGAGCCCGACGACGGCGAGTGCGACAGCGCCGATGCGTGCGGGCGTGAGCCATTCCGCGTCGGTCGCGACGGCGATCGCGCTCGCGGCTGCGGCCGCGATGATCGCGAGACCCAGGAACAGCGGGGTGATGCGCGAGCGCTGCTTCGGCTGCACGTCCGGCGTGAGGTCGGGAGCCGGTGTCGGCAGATCCCACGCGAAGGGCGCGACACCGAGCGGGTCCCAGCTCGGTGGCTCGGGGTGCTCCATGCTGTTCGGGCTCGCCGTGCTGTTCGCGGGCGCAGTCGCGGTCCCGGACGTACTCGGCGCGCCGTCGGTCCCGGCCCGCTGCTCGCGGTCGGGTGCCGGTTCCGGGGTGTAGCTCTCGGGGAGCCGGACGTAGGGCCCGTACGTGGTGAACGGTGACCCGAAGGTGCCGGGTACGGGCGGATACGTGCCGGCGACGGGGGGCGTCGTCTCGTGCGGAAGCGACGGTGCGACCGGTTGCCGTTGGTACAGCAGCCACCAGCCGGCGAGCATCAGCAGCAGCCCCACCATGCCGGAGCCGCCGAGCCCGATCCCGGCCGGGCCGAGCGTGCTGAGCGCCACCACCAGCGCGACGAGGAGCACGACCGTCCTGGTGCCGGAGTCGGAGCTGTGACCTCGCCCGACGAGTGCTTCGGCGGCGGACGAGTCGTCGCCGGTCCTGGGCAGCACGAGCCATGCCGCGAGGTACAGGACGATGCCGGATCCGCCGAACACGGTCGCGACGACGAACGCGACGCGCACCAGCACGGGATCGACACCGTAGCGGTGTCCGACACCCCCGCACACGCCCGCGATGTGGCCCTGTCCGGGCAGGCGCGCGGGCCGCGTCCGCCAGAGGTCGGCGAGTTGCTCCTGGAGACTGCGCTCTGTCATGACATCCATCGTCGGTCGCATGCGCCTTCCGCACATCCGGGTGTACCCCTGATCTCGAGGCGCGTCCCGGTGAACCCGAACTCAGGGCCCAACCCTGATGCTGCGCTCGGGGCCGCGTGCCAGTATCGAAGACGTGCGCCCTGTTTCCCATGCCCAGGCGGAGGACCGGCTCGTCCCCCGACTCGAGCGACGGTCGGGTGGACGCATCGTCGGTGGCGTCGCGGGTGGTATCGCAGACCACCTCGGCGTCGACGTCATGAAGGTGCGCGTCGTGTTCGCGCTGCTCGCGGCGCTCGCCGGGGCAGGCATCGCGGCCTACGGTCTGCTGTGGATCTTCACGCCGCAGGGCAACGACACCGCTCCGCCGTCGCCTGCCGAACGGAAGAGGGCGTACGGGCTCATCGCGCTCGGACTCGGTGCGTCGGTCGCCCTGTCGTGGCTGTTCAGCGGAAATGCGGGATCGGTCATCGGTCCGGTCGTCGCGGTCGCCGTGGGTGCTGCCCTGGTATGGCGCGAGTTCGACACCGAGGGGCCTCGGTCGGCGATCGGGCTCCCGCGCAGGCCCACGGTGCTCACGTGGGCGCGGGTGCTGGGCGGTATCACGCTCATCGTGCTCGGCCTCGGTGTCGTGATCCTCGCGCAGGTCGACGTCGATGCACTGCGGTCGTCGCTGCTCGCGGTCGTCGCGACGCTGATCGGTGCCGGCCTGCTCACCGTCCCGCTGTGGCTCAAGCTGTGGCGTGCTCTCGAGTCGGAGCGGGCGGCGCGCATCCGCACCGACGAGCGCGAGGAGATCGCGTCGCACCTGCACGACTCGGTGCTGCAGACGCTCGCGCTCATCCAGAAGCAGTCGGGCGACGCACACGAGGTCGCACGGCTCGCGCGTGGCCAGGAGCGCGAACTACGCAGGTGGTTGTTCGGTGGCGGCGACACGGACCACACGTCGCTCGCCGAGGCGCTGCGCACGATCGCGGGTGAGGTCGAGGACCAGCACGGTGTCACGGTCGGAGTCGTCACGGTCGGCGACGTCGTCCTGCACGAGGACATGGCGAAGGAAGGCTTCACGGCGGTGCTGGGTGCGGTGCGCGAATCGTTGGTCAATGCCGCCAAGCACTCCGAGACGACCGAGTCCGATCTCTACATGGAGGCCGAGCCCGAGCAGGTGAGCGTGTTCGTGCGCGATCGCGGTGTCGGTTTCGATCCCGACGCGGTGCCCGGCGGCAGGCAGGGGCTCGCGAAGTCGATCCGCGGCCGTGTCGAACGCCGCGGCGGCCGGGTCGAGGTGCGGTCGTCGCACGGCAAGGGAACCGAGATCCGTATCCACATGCCGCGCAACGGCGGTGCCGCACAGGACGTGGGAGAAACGGGTGACGCGGGACAGGCGGGCGAGTCCGACGAGTCCGGTGCCGGTCTACAGTGGGAGGGTCTTGCCGCCGACCGCGAGGAACAGGCCCAGTGACCGCACCTGCCGCGCCGCCCTATCGAGTTTTCCTGGTCGACGATCACGCCGTGTTCCGTTCGGGGGTGCGTGCCGAGCTGGGGCGCGAACCCGACATGGAGATCGTCGGCGAAGCCGGTGGGGTAGCCGAAGCGATCGCGGGAGTGAAGGCGTCGCGCCCGCACGTCGTGCTGCTCGACGTCCACATGCCCGACGGCGGGGGAGTCGCGGTGCTGCGGGGTCTCGATCCGGGCCCGGTGTGCTTGGCGCTCAGCGTGTCCGACGCGGCCGAAGACGTCATCGCGGTCATCCGGGCGGGGGCGCGTGGGTACGTCACCAAGAGCATCTCGGGTCACGAGCTCGCCGACGGCGTGCGCCGCGTGGCCGGGGGAGATGCGGTGTTCGGGCCGCGGCTCGCGGGTTTCGTGCTCGACTCGTTCACCGGCCGGTCCAGCGTGCCGGAGCCGCCGCTCGATCCCGAACTCGATTCGCTCACCCCGCGTGAACTCGAAGTCCTGCGACTGCTCGCGCGTGGCTACACCTACCGGGAGATCGCCGAGGAACTGTTCATCTCGATCAAGACGGTCGAGACGCACGCGTCGAACGTGCTGCGAAAGACTCAGCAGTCCAACCGCAATGCGCTCACCCGGTGGGCACACCGCCGCCGGATCGACTGATCCCCGTCCCGGCCGGGAGGGGGGCCGCTCAGGGCTGCATGATGAGCACGATGAGTGCGACCACGGCGGCGAGCACCAGGATCGCCACCATCACACCCATGGCGATGGGTGCCCACGCCACCACACGCTCGCGTAGCTCGGCCTGTTCGGTGGGGGTGCGCGGCGGCCACTGCAGCTTCCCGACGGGACGCGCGACGGCGCCGAGCGGCGTGCCGTGTTGGACGGCAGGCAGTCCCGCGACGGTCGAGCCGATGGGCCTGCGTCGCGACTCCTGCATCGGGGTGCCGCGGTGGGCCCAGCGGGGCACCGTGCCGTCGGCCGACACGATGGGAGCGTCGAGCAGCTGCGCGACGCGGCCGCCGGGGCCGAGCACGACGTGCGCGAGTTCGTCGCGCGCCTGCGCCATCGTGGGACGGCGCGCGGGATCGGGCTCGAGCATGTGCAGCAGTGCGTCGGTGAGCGGGCCCGCCCTGTGCGGCGCGCGGATCTCGCCCTTGGCGACGCGGTGCAACAGTGCGATCGAGTCGGAGTCGATACCGAACGGCGGCTGGCCTTCGACGACGGTGTAGAGCGCGGAGCCGAGTGAGAACACGTCGCTCGCCTCGGTGGGGTCCTGACCGCGCGCCACCTCGGGTGCGAAATACGCAGGGGTGCCGGTGATGACGCTCGCGTCGGCTTCGGACGTGTCGCCCTTCGCGCGGGCGATGCCGAAGTCGCTGATGCGGGCCTTGCCGAGGTCCTTCCCCCGGTCGGCGACGAGGATGTTGCCGGGTTTGATGTCGCGGTGCACGATGCCCGCCGCGTGCGCGGCGGCGAGTGCGTCGGCCACCTGTGCGCCGATCTGCGCGGCCTCGAGTGGCGGGATGGTGCCGGTGCCGTCGGTGCCCTGCACGATTCCGAGCCCCTGCGCGAGGCTGCGGGACGGCACGTACTCCATCACGAGCCACGGCTCGCCTGCCTCGAGCGCGACGTCGTACATCGCGATCGAGTGGGGGTGGGTGAGCTTGGCGGCATTGCGGCCCTCGCGCAGTGTGCGATCGCGCACCGCGCGCGCCTCTGTGGGATCGAGGTCCGCGGTGGTGGTGACCTGTTTGACGGCGACGTCGCGGTGCAGCAGCGTGTCGCGGGCGAGCCACACCGCGCCCATGCCGCCACCGCCGAGCTTGGAGCGCAGACGGTAGCGGCCCGCCACGAGGTAGTCGGGCCCGATGCCCCGCTCTGTCTGCCCCTGCTCGGTCACGAGATCAGCCTAATTGATGTGCGGGCGTGCCCCGTGCAGGCGGATCGGTCGGCGCGCGAGCAGCGGTTTCCTGGATCGCTTGACGTTCGGGCCGGTCATCGGCTTAAACTTGCCAGTGGTTCGAAAACGTGTTCGAACCGGTTCGAGCTGCGTCTTCCCCGTGGCGTCGATCACCGGAGGTGCCCCAGTGGCACGGGATCGAGGTGCGTATGGGTGGAACGGAAGGTGCCGTGGACGCTGCGGGAGCGGTGGGCGCGGGCATGTCGCGGCGCGAGCGGCTCGCACAGTTGCGCAGACAGATCGCGGCGGTCCCCGCGCGGGGCGGCGAGACCACCACGACACACGCCGGTGCGGGTGTCCCGGTGCTGCCCGTTCCCGAGCCGCTCGCCGCGCTCCTGCCGCACGGCGGGCTTGTGCGCGGTTCGGTCGTGTCGGTGTCGGGTGCCACGTCGCTGTTGCTCGGTCTCGTCGCGTCGATCACGGCGTCCGGCGGGCATGTCGCGGTGGTCGGCAGGCCGCAGCTCGGTCTCCTCGCGGCCGTCGAGATGGGCACGCGGCTGGACCGCCTCGCGCTCGTCCCCGAACCCGGTCCCGATCCCGTCGAGATCGCGGCCGTGCTGCTCGACGGCATGGACCTGGTGGTTCTCGGGCTCGGTGGCGGTGCGGTCGCGCCGTCGCGGGCTCGGGCGGTCATGGCACGTGCGCGCAGCAAGGGCTGCACGTTGGTCGTCACCGACGGCCGGTGGGACGGCGCGGAGATGACACTCGACGCCGAAGTCGACGGGTACGACGGGCTGGGGGACCGGCACCGGCGCGACCGGGGCCGGGTGTGCTCGGTGCGGTTGTCGGTGCGTGCGGGCGGCAAGACGTTCCGGCCGCGAACGACGCGTCTCGACGTCCGGTCGGCGCGTGGGCGCGTGGAGTGGGGGCAGGCGGCCGGGCCCTCCGCCGTCGACGGCCCCGCCGCCGGGGTCGCGAGCGCATGACCGGTGCACGGGTCATGGCGCTCTGGTGCCCGGATTGGCCGGCCGTCGCGGCGGCGGCCTCGGTCGACCTGTCGCCCGCCCACCCGGTCGCGGTGCTCGCGGGCAGCCGTGTCGTCGCGTGCTCGGCGCCTGCACGTGCCGAGGGTGTGGTGCGCGGCCTACGCAAACGCGAAGCGCAGGCACGATGTCCGCGGCTGCACGTCGCCACCGCGGACGACGACCGCGACGCGCGGCTGTTCGAGACGATCGTGGCGGCGGTCGATGCCGTCGCGCCGGGTGTCGAGGTGCTGCGTCCGGGGCTGATCGTGTTGTCGGCGCGGGGCGTGGCGCGATACTTCGGGTCGGAGGAGGTCGCGGCGGAGCGGTTGATCGACGAGGTCGCGGCGCAGGGCGTCGAATGCCAGGTCGGGGTCGCCGACCATCTCACGGTCGCGGCTGTCGCGGCACGTCGCGGCATGCTCGTCGCTCCCGGATGCAGCGCCGATTTCCTTGCACCGCTGCCCATGTCGGAACTCGCCGCCGAGCCGTCGCTGTGCGCGCCCGACCGCGGCGACCTGGTGGATCTGTTGCGGCGTCTGGGCATACGTACCGTTGGCTCGTTCGCCGCGCTCGCGTCCGTCGACGTCGCCACGCGGTTCGGTCCCGACGCGGTGCGCGCGCACCGGGTCGCGCGCGGCGAGGACGAACGTCCGCCGTCGGCGCGTCGTGTGCCTCCCGATCTCGACGTCGAACTGCGGTGCGATCCGGTGATCGAGCGCGTCGACGCCGCGGCGTTCGCGGGCAGGCGGCTCGCCGAGCGTCTGCACGGTGTGCTGTCGGCCGCGGGCGTGGCATGTACCAGGCTCACCGTCACCGCCGTCACGGAAACCGGCGAAACACACGTCCGCACATGGCGTCTCGCGGAACCGCTCACCCCGGAGGGCACGGCCGACCGGGTGCGCTGGCAACTCGACGGCTGGTTGAGTGGGCGTGGGGCGCCGCGGCCGAGTTCCGGTGTCGCGATGCTGCGGCTCGAGCCCGTCGAGGTCGTCGCGGCAGGCACGCTGCAACTCGGGCTGTGGGGCGGGGTCGGCGAGCAGGAGGAACGCGCCCGCCGCGCGCTCGTCCGGGTTCAGGGCATTCTCGGCGGCGAAGCCGT
Source organism: Rhodococcus sp. HNM0569 (assembly GCF_012726205.1). Taxonomy (GTDB): domain Bacteria; phylum Actinomycetota; class Actinomycetes; order Mycobacteriales; family Mycobacteriaceae; genus Rhodococcus_F. The sequence continues at coordinate 195,005 of NZ_JAASAE010000002.1, forward strand.
CCAGGTGGGAGTGCTCAGTGGTGGCCGCGGGCCCGCCGAACGGATCACCTTGCTGCCGTTGGGCGAAGAGCGGGTGCCTGTCACCGATCCGGCACAGCCGTGGCCCGGCAGGCTCCCCGAGCCCGCCCCCGCGTCGCTCCCGGTCGGCTCTCCCCGCATCGAGGTGACCGGCGCGGACGGCACGCCGGTCACCGTCTCCGAGCGGGGCCTGTTCAGCGACGCCCCCGAGCGGGTGCGCTGGGGCAGTCGCGAATGGGCGGTGCAGGCGTGGTCGGGTCCGTGGACGGCCGACGAGCAGTGGTGGGATCCTGCCCACGCTCGTGCGATCGCCCGCGCACAGGTCCTGCTCGAGGACTCGCGTGCCCTGCTGGTGCGCTACACGGCGGGGACGTGGACGGTCGAGGGGATCTACGAATAGCCGCACCGGCGCGCGGGTCGTCATCGACGAGTGGAATCCTGGAAGACCGTGAACACCGGCACCACGTCTCTCCCACTCGGCGGTATCGACATCTCGTATCGCGATTCGGGTCCCACCGAGCATCCGGTTCCGGTGCTGCTGGTCCACGGCATGGGCGGCGACGGCCGCACCTGGGACCGCTTCGCGCGGACGCTACGCGGCGAGGGGCGCCGGGTGCTCACGATGGATCTGCGTGGCCACGGCCGCAGCGCGAAGGCGACCAGCTACCGATTCGAGGAGTTCGGCTCGGACGTCGCCGAGGTGTGCGACGAGCTGGGGATCGAGCGGGTCGACCTCGTCGGCCACTCGCTCGGTGGGCATGCCATCGGCTTGGTCGCGCGGGAACGTCCCGACCTCGTGCGACGCCTCGTGATCGAGGAGGCGCCGCTGCCGCTGCGCGACGGTTCCGACACGCACGACGAGACGCCGCGCAGGCCGACGCCGCAGGAACTGTGGCATGCCACCACGAGCCTGCTGCGCAGCCCGCGCGCGCTGTTCGCGTTCGACCGGGCGATGACCGGGCCCGCGCTCGAACAGTTCCACACGCCGGACCCCGAGTGGTGGGAGCGGTTGTCGTCCATCGAATCGGACGTGCTGTTCCTGCGGGGCGGGCCGACCGGCATGGTCGATCCCCAGCGGCTCGAGCACTTCACGCAGGCACTGCCGCGCACCCGTGTCGTGTCGTTCACCTGCGGGCACAGCATCCACCGGGACCGCTACCGCGAGTTCGAGAAGGTGGTCGTGCCGTTCCTGATGCGTCCGGACGGCCGCTGACCCGCGCGCCTGCCGGAGCATGTCGTTGTGATGTGCACCACTGGTTCGAGGACTAGTGTCGGGGACGGCGACGATGCCGGCGGCATCGTCGCGTCGTAGCGGCAGCCGTCCGGAGACAGGAGCGCTCATGACCACCATCACCCCTCACCCGTCTCGCGAAGGGTTCAGCTCGCTGCGTGCGGGCGGCTTCAACTGGGATTCGTTTCCGCTGCGCTTGTTCGTGAAGGGCAACGGCAAGTTCTGGAACCCCGCGGACATCGACTTCTCGCAGGACGCGCGCGACTGGCAGGAGCTGAACGACGAGCAGCGGCGCAGCGCGACCTATCTGTGTGCGCAGTTCATCGCGGGCGAAGAGGCGGTCACCGAGGACATCCAGCCGTTCATGAAGGCGATGGCCACCGAGGGTCGGTTCGGCGACGAGCTGTACCTCACGCAGTTCTGTTTCGAGGAAGCCAAGCACACGCAGGTGTTCCGGTTGTGGATGGACGCGGTCGGTCTCGACGGCGACCTGCATCCCTATGTCGCCGAGAACCCCTACTACCGCAAGCTCTTCTACGAGGAGCTGCCCGACTCGCTCCGCGTCCTCGAGACCGACCCCAGTCCGGTCAACCAGATCCGCGCCTCGGTCACCTACAACCACGTCATCGAGGGTTCCCTCGCGCTCACCGGCTACTACGCGTGGCAGAAGGTGTGCGCCACCCGCGGCATCCTCCCCGGCATGCAGGAACTGATCAAACGCATCGGCGACGACGAACGGCGGCACATGGCGTGGGGCACGTTCACATGCAGGCGGCATGTCGCGGCCGACGACAGCAACTGGGCGGTGGTGGGCGAGCGGATGGGCGAGCTCATGCCGCTCGCGCTCGGCATGATCGAGTGGGTGAACGACCAGTTCGAGGAGCAGCCGTTCGGTCTCGACAACCAGGAGTTCCTGTCGTACGCGGCCGATCGCGCGCAACGGCGGCTGTCGGCGATCGAATCCGCGCGGGGCAAGCCCGTCGATCAGATCGACGTCGACCACTCGCCCGAGACGCTCGAGGACAAGTTCGGTGAAGAGGATGCCGCCGCGCTGGAAGGGGCGTGACGTCGACGGCTCTGGAGGGGCGTGACGACAAGGCGCGCAAAGGGAATGATGGCGGTATGGAGCCTCCGAAACTCACCTCCCTCGACCGCGCGCTCGTCGGGTGGTCGCTCGTGTTCGTGGTGTCGCAGTCGCTCATCGCGCGGCTGCTCGGCCCGGTCGCACCGCGCGTGCTCGAAGTGCAGACCGCGTGGTCGGCGCGCCGGTACGCCGCGATCCTCGCGAAGATGGACGACGACGAACTCGCGCGCTACCGCAGCCATTTCTATCCGGACTTCGTGCACCCGCTGATCTATGCGATCGCGCTGCGCACCGGGGTGGCGCGACTGCACGAACTCGCGCCGACCGGCCGGACGGCACACGCGCTGCTCTCGGCGGCCCCCGCGGTGTCGGCCGCGGGGGATTACGTCGAGAACGTCGCGGGCCTGTATCTGCTCGCCCATCGCGATCGCGCGACCGACGGTGTCGTCCGGGCGGTGTCCACCGTGAGTATCGTCAAGTGGATCCTCGCACTCGGTGTACTCGGTTATCTCACACAGGGTTTCGCGCGGATATGGTTGCGCGCCTTGCGGCGGGGGTGACCGGTGCCCGAACTCGAGACGCTCACCTTCGCCGATCGCGACCACTTCGCGTCGTGGCTGGCCGAGCACGGTGCGTCGTCGCCGGGTATCTGGCTGCGGATGGCGAAGAAGGCCTCTCCGCACTCGACGATCGACTACGCGAACGCTCTCGAAGTGGCGTTGTGCCACGGCTGGATCGACGGCCAGGTGAAGAGTCTCGACGCGGACTTCACCTTGCGGCGCTTCACTCCGCGCACGGCGCGCAGTCCGTGGTCGAAACGTAACTGCGCACTCGTCCTCGACCTCGACGCCAGGGGGCTGCTGACCCAGGCCGGCCGCGCCGAAATGGAACGTGCCCAGGCGGACGGCCGTTGGGACCGGGCCTACGAGGGGCAGGCGAAAGCCGAGGTGCCGCAGGATTTCCTCGACGCGCTTGCGCAGAACGACGCGGCCGCGGAATTCTTCGCGACGCTCGACCGCCGGAACCGGTATTCGGTCGTCCACCGATTGCAGCAGGCCGTGCGCCCCGAGACCCGTGCGCGACGGATCGCGCAGTTCGTCGAGATGTTCGCGCGCGGCGAAGCGATTCACCGAGCCGGCCGGTAGGCGGCGAAGCGACTCACCGAGCCGGCCGGTAGGCGGCGATGCGATTGACCGAGCAGGCCGGTCGCGCAATGCGCCGGTGCGTGTCGGGCATGCGGGCTATCGTCGGTGCATGATCGATCACTTCGGGTTTCCGGTCGCCGACGCCGCCCGTTCGGTGCCGTTCTACCTCGACGTCTTCGGGCCGGTGGGGTTGGCCGAGATCATCAGGGTCGACACCGCGGAGGCGCTCGTCGTGGGCATGGGCACCGACCAGGCCCCGTACTTCTGGCTGCATCAGGCGCAGGCCGTCGAGCAGGAACTGCACATCGCGTTCTCGGCCGCGAGCCGCGAGATCGTCGACCAGGTGCATGCGCGGGCAGTCGCGGCGGGCGCCGAGGTCCTGCATGCCCCGCGGTTGTGGCCGGAGTACCACCCCGGCTACTACGCGGTCTTCCTGCGCGATCCCGACGGTCACAATGTCGAGGCCGTGCACCACAGCTTCTGACGTCCGGGTGAGCTGCGGCGCGGCGGCCGAGCCGGTCACGACCTACGACGCACGGGTGCGAGGCGGGCCGACCTGATCCGTGGTCACCAGTGTGCTCCCGGGACCAGGCGGCCGAGCCGTCGTGCGGCCTTCGTCCACGGCGTCGAGTCGTGGCGGCGGGTGAGCGGTTCCGGTCCGTCGGGTACGTCCGGCGTCGGAGCCTTTTCTCCGCGTGCGGCGGGCGCGTCCGGGTACGCCCGGTACATCTGGTGCAGAGTGCGGTCTTTCAGCTTGGGTGCGAACATGTGCCCGAACTCGCCGAGCGTGCCGATCGGCACGTCGATCCGCTTGGGCTTGTCGATCAGCGCGCGCACGACCATCGCGGCCGCCTTGTCGGGGGTCGCGACGGGGCCCGCGTTGTAGTTCCCCGACGGGGCGATCATCGGTGTCTGGACGAGCGGCATGTGGATCGTCGTGAACGTGATGCCGTCGGACAGGGTCTCGGCCGCGGCGACGTCGGCGAAGCCGTCGAGCGCGGCCTTGCTCGCGACGTACGCGGCGTAGCGGGGCGTGCGTGCCTGCACGCCCGCGGTCGAGATGTTCACGATGTGCCCGAAGCGGCGCTCACGCATGTGTGGCAGCAGCGCGAGCACCATGCGTACCGCGCCGAAGTAGTTGACCGCCATCGTCCGTTCGAAGTCGTGCAGCCGGTCGGTCGACCTGTAGAGGCCACGCCGGATCGAGCGGCCCGCATTGTTGACCAGCATGTCGACATGTCCGTGGTCGGCGAGCAGTGACTCGACGGTGCTCACGACGGACTCGTCGTCGGTGAGATCGCACGGATACGCGAACGCCGATCCGCCGCGTTCGCGGATCCCGGTGACGACGTCGTCGAGTTCGGCACCGCGGCGGGCGAGTAGTAGCACCGTCGCGCCCTTGTCCGCGATCGCGTACGCCGAGTGCTTGCCGATACCCGACGACGCTCCGGTCACGACGACGTGCCGTCCGACGAGCACGCCGTCCGGATGCGGTCGCCGGGCCCGGTCGGGGTCGAGTTGTGTGCGCCAGTAACGCCACAGGACGTCCGCATAGGACGCGAACGCCGGCACGGTGATCGCGTGCGGCTCGAGGGCCGCGCGCGTCGCGTCGTTGCGGAACACGGTGGGCAACGTCATGTTCTCGAGGAGGACAGGTGGCACGCCGAGGCGGTGGAGCGCGGTGCGGCGGAGGCGTTCGACGGACCGGATCGGCACCGGAGCGAGCGCCGCGCGGCCGAGCGCGCCCGGAAGGTCGGCGACGGCGACGGGCGCGCCCGCGGCCGACGCGAGCGCGGAGTAGACCTCGCGAACCGGCTGCGGCCGGTCCGCGACCAGATGGAATGTGCGGCCGTCGAGATCCGGGCTGGTGACGAGCGCGGCGAGCGCGTCCGCCACGTAGTCGACGGGCACGAGGTTCGTCGCCCCGAGGTCGGGGACCGCGACGGGCAGCGAGCGGGGCAGCCGCGCCAGCGCACCCAGCGCGGGGAAGAGGAAGTACGGCCCGTCGATCTTGTCGATCTCGCCGGTGCCCGAGTGCCCCACGACGACCGACGGCCGGTACACGCGGCGACGCAGGTCGTCCGCGTCGCGCACGAGGCGCTCCGCCTCGAACTTCGTGCGGTGATAGGGCGTCGGGAAGCGCTGGCCGAGGTCGAAGTCGTTCTCGGTGAACTCGCCGCGGTGGTCGCCCGCGACGGCGATCGACGACACGTGGTGGAGCGTCGCGTCGAGGCTGCGGGCGAGTGCGACGACCGCGAGGGTGCCGTCCACATTGGTCTCGGCCTGCTCGTCACCCGCCGTGAGGTCGTAGATCGCGGCGAGGTGCACGACATGATCCACCTCGGCGAGCCGGCCGGAGCCGGCGGGATCGGCGAGACCCAGCCCGGGCGCCGTCAGGTCGCCCACGAGTGGGCGGATGCGCTCTCTCGCCTCGAACCCCAGCGCGATCTGTTCGAGCCGGGCGACGGACGCCTGCCGGACCAGAACGTGCACCTGCGCGTCCGGGTCGCGCCGCAGCAGTGCGGAGAGGAAGTGGCGGCCGAGGAAGCCGGTGCCGCCCGTGACGAGGTACGTGGCCATGGCCTGAACTTACTTCAAAGTAAGTTCAGGGGCCAGGGTGCGGGTCAGTGCCCGATACCGACCTTCGAGTGCACCTTCTTCATCCATGTGGGGGCCCACCAGTTGGCATTGCCCATCAGCTTGACGAGCGACGGAACGAGCAGCATGCGCACGATGGTCGCGTCGACCAGGAGCGCGACGATCATGCCGACGCCGAGGAATCGCATGATCGACAGGCCCGAGATGGTGAACGCGCCGGTGACGACCACGAGCAGCAACGCCGCCGCTGTGACGATGCGGCCCGTGGTCTGGGCCCCGAAGCGCACCGCGTCCTCGGTGGACGCGCCCGCGGTGCGCGCCTCCACCATGCGCGAGAGCAGGAACACCTCGTAGTCGGTCGACAGGCCGAACACGACCGCGAGGATCAGCACCACGAATGTCGGTTCGAGTGCGTTCGGCGTGACCCCGAGCAGCGATGCGCCGTGGCCCAGCTGGAACACCCAGGTGAGCACGCCGAATGTCGCGGCGAGGCTGAGTCCCGCCATCGCGACCGCCTTGAGCGGCAACACGATCGAGCCGAACGCGAGGAACAGCAGGACGAGCGTGGACAGGACCATGATCGCGATCATCACCGGGAGCCAGTGCACGATCGCGGCATTGCTGTCGTCGACGGTGGCCTGGCCGCCGCCGACGAGCAGTTCCGTGCCGTCCGGCGGCGACAAGCCGCGGAGCGCGGACACCGCATCGCTCTGCTGATCGGTGCTCACACCTTCCGAGTAGACGGCCGAGATGCCGACGTACTGCCCGTTCGAGCCGAGGACCGTCGCGGCCGCGATGCCGGGCACCTTGCCCGCTTCGGCGGCGACGGCCGCCCCGTCGGCGACGGTGGGCGGTGTGCCGTCGGCGGCGCGCAGCACGAGCGTCGCGCCGTTGCCCGTCGTCGGGTATTCGTCGGACAGTGTTTGGGCGGCGATGCGCGCGGGATCGTCCTCGGGCAGCGCCGTGTACGTGACCTCACCGAAGGACGCCTTCGTGAGCGGGAACGCGAGAACGAGAAGCCCCGCGACGATCGTCACGGCGACCACCGCCGGACGACGCATCACGGCGGTGACGACGCGGCCCCAGAACCGGTGGGCGCGTTCCTCCGCACGATCGGCCGCACCCTTGCGCCAGGTGATCGCGTCGATCCGCGGACCGAGGATCGCGAGCAGTGCGGGCACGATCGTGAGCGACAGCACGGCCGCACCGAACACCGCGGCCATGGCACCGAGACCGAGCGACTTCACGACTCCCTGCGGGAACACGAGCATGCCCGCGAATGCGCACATCAGCAGCAAGCCCGAGAACGCGATGGTGCGGCCCGCGCTGAGCACGGTGCGTGCCGTCGCGTCGCGGGTCGTGGCACCCGAGCGCATTTCCTCACGGAAACGGCCGACGACGAACAGTCCGTAGTCGATCGCCAGGCCCAGGCCGAGCAGCGACGCGACGTTGACCGCGAAGGAACTGACGTCGGTGACGAGGGTGAGCAGTCGCAGCACGGCCAGCGCGACCATCACCGCCATCGCCCCGACGAAGACCGGAACCGCGGCCGCGACGAGACCGCCGAAGACGAAGAACAGCAGGACGAGCGTGACGGGCAGCGCGATCGCCTCCGCCAGCACCAGGTCGTGTTGCAGCTGTTCGGTGAACGCGACGCCCACCACCGAGTTGCCTGCGAACTGTGTCTGCACTCCGTCGATCTCGAGTTTCGGCAGCAGGTCCGCGAAGGTCGCCATCGTGACCCCCGAATCGGGGTCGAGCGTGATCGCGGCGGACGCGCTCGTGCCGTCCTCGGCGCGCTGCAACTGTCTGCTCTGCGGATTGCCGTCCCAATAGGACGTGACGGATTCGGTGGGGACGTCGGCCGCGAACTCGTCGAGACTCGCCGAGACGGCGGGCCCGATGTCGTCGAGCGAGCGCCCGTCCTCGGGGGTGTAGAGCACGACGATGTCCGGCGATCGGGCGCCGAGATTCTCCTCGACGATGTCGGCGACTTCGGCGGATTCGCTGTGCGGGTCGACGAATCCGCCGTCGCTCATCTGCCCGAACACGCCTGCGCCCCAGACGCCTGCCACGAGTGCGGCCGCGACGACGACGGCGAGGACCCACCACTTGCGGGTGACGACGAACGAGGCCCAACGAGTCATGCGATTCATTTCCGTTCGGTTCCGGTGGCAGGGCAGCCACTCGAGGTTATATGCGCGCGAACGCGATGTGGGGGCCAGGCGGGAGGGCCGCCGGTGCGGAACAATCGGTCGGGTGGACCCCGAACACGAGCCGCTGCGTGCGCTCGCCGATCCCGTGCGTATGCGCGCGCTGCTCGACGCGCGCACCGCGCTGTGGGGCAGCCCCGATCCTCGCACCACCGCGAGCCTGTGGTGGTACGCGGCGAGCTGGCTCCTCGTCCGCGGCCCGATCGAGACACGGCTCCGAGGCGGCGCCGAAGTCGCGACCCTCGACTCGAATGCGGTCACCGCGCCGAGCGGGTACCTGTCGGATGTCGGTCCCGCCACGCCGACCGACGACGCTGCGGTCGCACTGCTCGAGCTGCTCGCCCCGCTCGTCGACGCGCTCGCCGACGCGGGCGGGCCGCCGCGCCGGGTGCTGTGGGCACTCGTGACCGACTCGGTCGCGAACTGTGCGCTCGCCGCGGCACCGCGCGACGGAGTCGCGGTGACATCGCGCGACGGAGTCGCGGTGACATCGGGCGACGGAGTCGCGGTAGCCAACCTGTGGGTGAGTGAATTGCACAGTGCCGGGGCCGCATTGCCGACGCCGCGCTTCGAGGTCGTGGACGGCCGGGTCCTGACTCGCCGCTCCTCGTGTTGCCTGATCTATCGCGTCGGCCCGCGGGAGCACGCGGTGCCGATGTGCACGAGCTGTCCCAAACGGCATCCCGACGACCGTCACGCCCGACTCTCGGGCAACTGACGACGGCGTTACGGCTCGGACGTGGCCGGTGCGCAGTGCGGCGCGGCGGACCATCGAGCCGCGCGCACCTGCGGAACCCGTGACGCCTGCCGGTGTTCGGGCACGATGTTGGGTAGCAACAACTCCCACATGCCGTCGATGTGTTGTTCGAGTTTCGTGCGCTCGTCGAGCACATTCGACACGAGCTGGATGCCGGCGTACGCGCTCACCAGGAAGTGTGCGAGGACCGCCAGGTCGGTGGCCGGGTCGACGTCCCCCTCGTCGACTGCCTGGCGGAGCAGCTGTTCGCACCGGTCGATCCAGCCGAACTCGGGCCTGCGTGTCGTACGGGTGCGTTCGAGGCGCAGTCGCAGCCCGGCCCGAACGACGATGTCGGCGGCGAGTCTGCGCCCGAGTTCGTGGCACACCATGACCATCTTGTCGAGCGCGGGCGCCTCGGTCGCGACGACCGTCTCGAGCACATCGCTGGTCACCGCCTTGTGGTGGACCGCGACGACGTGCGCGAGCTCGTCCTTCGACGCGAAGTGGAAGTACAGGGCGCCCTTGGTGATGCCCGCGCGTTCGACGATGTCGTTGAGCGAAGAACCCTCGTAGCCGCTGCGTTCGAACACCGCTGCTGCCGCGAGCACGATGTGCGCACGCGTGGCGACAGCGCGAGCTTGACGGGCCACGAGCCACCTTTCGGGACGGACGACGAGCGGCGACCCCCGAGACTATCCGTAGTCCGTCGGCACCGGCCACCGTGCCCCGCCTGCCGGGACGCAGGTCACGACAGGTAGTGCGGCTGTGGGTCGCTCTTGTGCGTCCAGTCCCAGCCCAGCGCCTTCTGCTCGCCGCCGAGATGCTCACGGCGGACGGTGCCCGCAGGCTCGAGCCGCACCACGATCGACTTCGACGTGGGGCAGTTGCTGCCGCGGGCGGTCGAGTCGAGCGGCACGAGGGGATTGGTCTCCGGGTAGTACGCCGCCGCGGTGCCGCGCGGGATGTCGTACTCGACGATGCGGAAGTCGGTGGCGTACCGCACGTGGTCGTCGTCGTCCCATTTGGTGATCAGGTCGATCATGTCGCCGTTGTCGTAGCCGAGCGCCGCGATGTCGTCGTGGTGCATGAACACGACGCGCCTGCCGCCCTCGATGCCGCGGTAACGGTCGCTCAGGCCGTAGATCGTGGTGTTGAACTGGTCGTGGCTGCGTAGCGTCTGCAGCAGCAGGTGGCGCTCGGGAACCTGCATCACCTCGAGCGGGGACACCGCGAACTCGGCGCGGCTCGACTGCGTCTCGAACCTGCGCTCGTCGCGCGGCGGGTGCGGCAGGATGAACCCACCGGGCCTGCGGACGTTGACCTCGTATCCCTCGCACCCGGGGACGACGGCGGCGATGTAACGGCGGATGACGGCGTAGTCGTCGCGCATCGCGAGCCAGTCGAGGCCGTACCGGTCGCCGAGGGTGGCGTGCGCGATCTGGGTGACGATGCCGGTCTCCGATTCGAGATACGGGCTCGCCGGTTCGAGGGGGCCGCGCGACGCGTGTACCGAACACGTCGAGTCCTCGACGCTCACGTACTGCGGCCCCGACGCCTGGACGTCCTTCTCGGTGCGTCCCTTGACGGGGAGGATGAAGGCGGTCTCGCCGGTGACGAGGTGCGAGCGGTTGAGTTTCGTCGACAGTTGCACCGACATGCGGGTGTTCTGCATCGCGGCCGCGGTGACGCGCGAATCGGGTGCGGCGTCGACGAAGTTGCCGCCGAGGCTCATGAAGAACTTCGCCTTGCCGTCGCGCATGGCGCGGATCGAATCGACCGTGTCGTGGCCGTTCTCGCGCGGCGGGTCGAAACCGAACACCTCCTGCAGCGAGTCGAGGAAGCTCTGTGGCGGACGCTCCCAGATGCCCATCGTGCGGTCGCCCTGCACATTGGAGTGGCCGCGCAGCGGCAGCAGGCCCGCGCCGGGCTTGCCGATGTTGCCCTGCGCGAACGCCACATTGCACACCTCCTTGATGATCGCGACCGCGTTGCGGTGCTGCGTGAGCCCCATCGCCCAGCAGAACACCGTCTTCTTCGAATCCGCCAGCATACGAGCGGCTTTCGTGATCTCGGCCCGGGTGAGCCCGGTCTCCTGGAGCACGTCGTCCCAGTCGACGCGCTGTACGTGGTCCTTCCACTGCGCGAAGCCGTGCGTGTACTCGTCGAGGAACTCGTGGTCGAGTGCGTCCCACTCGACCAGCAGCGAGCCGATCGCCTGCATCAGCGCGAGATCGCCACGCGGGCGGATCTGCAGGTGGAAATCGCTGAGGTCGGTACCGCGGCCGAGCACGCCGGAGGGTGTCTGCGGATTCTGGAAGTGCAGCAGCCCGGCTTCCTTGAGCGGGTTGATCGAGAGGATCTTCGCGCCGTTGCGTTTCGCCGTCTCGAGGTGGGTGAGCATGCGCGGATGGTTCGTGCCGGGGTTGTGGCCTTGCAGCACGATCAGCTCGGCGTCGTGCACGTCGTCGAGGACGACGCTCGCCTTGCCGATGCCGATCGACTCGGCGAGGGCGATCGAGGTGGACTCGTGGCACATGTTCGAGCAGTCGGGCAGGTTGTTCGTGCCGAATGCGCGCACGAACAGTTGGTACGCGAATGCGGCCTCGTTGGACGCGCGCCCGGACGTGTAGAAGATCGCCTCGTCGGGGCTGTCGAGACTGTTCAGCTCGGCTCCGATCAGCCGGTAGGCCTCGGCCCACTCGATCGGTTCGTAGTGTGCGGCGCCCGCGCGTTTGATCATCGGGTGGGTGATGCGTCCCTGCTTGCCGAGCCAGTAGTCGCTGTGCGACGCGAGATCCTCGATCGAGTACTGCGCGAAGAACTCGGGGGTGACCCGTGCCGTGGTCGCCTCCTCGGCGACGGCCTTGGCTCCGTTCTCGCAGAACTCCGCCGGGTGGCGGTGGCCGGGGTCGGGATCGGGCCACGCACAGCTCATGCAGTCGAAGCCCTCGGCCTTGTTGAGTTCGAGCAGTGTCTCCCCGGTGCGGACGAGGCCCATCTGGCGCAGCGAACGGTTCATCGAGACGGCGACCGCGGTGGCACCGGCAGCTTTGGTCTTGGGTTTGCCCACGCGCAGATCGGCTTCGTCGTAGTCGGGGTGGTGGTCGACGACGCCGCCGTCCCCGGTGACGCCGTGATCGCGTGCCGAACCGTTGCTACCCATCGTGCGACCTCCCACTCGGTGACGCAGTGCGTCTCCGAGCCTAGGCACTGGGCGCGAGGGGTGGGGGCGAACGCGCCGGGGCGGGTGCCGGAGGTCATGACTTGCCCGGAGGCGCCGACTCGAGCGATGATCGAACACAAGTTCGATTGCAAAGCCGGCCCGGGGTACGGGCCGGATCCAAGTGTTCGGGTCCGAGTGTGGAGTGGTGATGGCTGGGTTCGGTGTGGGCCCGCCTACGTGGTCCGAGATGGAGCGGGTGCTTTCCGGGCGCCCGCCCGTGCGCCGCGACGAACAGCCGGACGGCGGGTATCCCGGGGACGGCAACGACAGTCCTGCCTGGACTCGCACGCGGGGTCCGTACGAGGGTGTCGCGGTGCGGGGACAGTCGACCGTCCCGTACGCAGAACTGCACGCACACTCGGCCTACAGCTTCCTCGACGGGGCGTCCCCGCCCGAGGAACTCGTCGAGGAGGCCGCGCGGCTCGGGCTCGAGGCCGTCGCACTCACCGACCACGACGGTTTCTACGGCGTCGTCCGGTTCGCCGAGGCCGCCCGCGAACTCGGTGTACGCACCGTCTTCGGCTCCGAACTCACCCTCGACGACCAACACCTGCTGGTGCTCGCCCGCGGGCAGGAGGGATACCGGCGGCTGTCCCGGCAGATCGCCGCCGCGCACCTCGCCGGCGGCGAGAAGGGGATGCTGCGATACGACCTCGACGCGCTCTCCGACGCCGCGGGCGGGCACTGGCAGATCCTCACCGGCTGCCGTAAGGGCAGCGTGCGTGCCGCGCTCGCGCGGTCGGGCGAATCGGCCGCCGAGTCGGCGCTGCACGCGCTGATCGACCGGTTCGGCCGCGAGCGCGTCACGGTCGAACTCACCCATCACGGCATGCCCGAGGACGTCGAACGCAACGGCATCCTCGCGCGGCTCGCCGCGCGAGCGGGCGTCGGCGTGGTCGCGTCGACGGCGGCGCACTTCGCGCGGCCCGACCGCAGCCGGCTCGCGATGGCGATGGCTGCGGTGGGCGCCCGCTCGAGCCTCGACGACGCCGCGGGCTGGCTCGCCTCGACGGGCGGCGCGCACCTGCGTTCGGGCGACGAGATGGCACATCTGTTCGCCGAGCACCCGCAGGCCGTCACCGCCGCGGCGGAGTTGGGCCGCGAGTGTGCCTTCGATCTGTCGCTCATCGCCCCGAAGTTGCCGCCCTTCGACGTGCCCGAGGGGCACACGGAGGCGAGTTGGTTGCGGCAGTTGGCCTTCGACGGTGCCGCGCGCCGTTACGGTACGCGCGCCGCGCGGCCCGACGCGTATGCGCAGATCGAACACGAGCTGCGAGTCGTCGAACAACTCGAGTTCCCCGGCTACTTCCTGGTCGTGCACGACATCGTGTCGTTCTGCAGGAACAACGACATCCTGTGCCAGGGCAGGGGATCGGCGGCCAACTCGGCCGTGTGCTACGCGATCGGCATCACCCATGTCGATCCGGTGGGCAACAACCTGCTGTTCGAGCGGTTCCTCGCACCCGAACGCGACGGCCCACCGGACATCGACCTCGACATCGAGTCGGATCGGCGCGAGGAGGCCATCCAGTACGTCTACCGCCGATACGGGCGCGACTACGCGGCGCAGGTGGCCAATGTCGTCACCTATCGTGGCAAGTCGTCGGTCCGCGACATGGCGCGCGCTCTCGGGTACTCGCAGGGCCAGCAGGACGCGTGGAGCAAACAGGTCAGTCGCTGGACCGGCGTCGGCAAGGAGACCGGCACCGACATTCCCGCGCCCGTACTCGAACTCGCGGCCCAGATCGAGGGATTTCCACGGCATCTGGGCATCCATTCCGGTGGCATGGTGATCTGCGACCGGCCGATCGCCGACGTGTGCCCGGTCGAGTGGGCCCGCATGGAGAACCGCAGTGTCCTGCAGTGGGACAAGGACGACTGCGCCGCGGTGGGATTGGTGAAATTCGACCTGCTCGGCCTCGGCATGTTGTCGGCGCTGCACTACATGATCGATCTCGCCGCCGAGCACAAACAGCTCGACGTCGATCTCGCGCAACTCGATCTCACCGAGCCCGCCGTGTACGAGATGCTGTGCCGCGGAGATTCGGTCGGTGTGTTCCAGGTCGAGTCGCGTGCCCAGATGGCGACGCTCCCACGGCTGCGCCCGCGCACGTTCTACGATCTCGTCGTCGAGGTCGCGCTCATCCGCCCCGGCCCCATCCAGGGCGGCTCGGTGCACCCGTACATCCGGCGGCGCAACGAGCTTGAGCCCGTCGAGTACGACCATCCGTCGCTGAAGCCGTCCCTCGAGCGCACGCTCGGCATCCCACTGTTCCAGGAGCAGCTGATGCAGGTCGCCGTCGACGTCGCGGGTTTCAGTGCGGCCGAAGCGGATCAGCTGCGCCGTGCGATGGGGTCGAAACGCTCGACGGAGAAGATGGACCGGCTGCGAGACCGGTTCTTCGCGGGCATGCGGGAGCGGCACGGCATCGAGGGCGAGGTCGCCGACCGGATCTACGAGAAGGTGCGCTCGTTCGCGAACTTCGGCTTTCCCGAGAGTCATTCGCAGTCGTTCGCATCGCTGGTGTTCTACTCGGCGTGGTTCAAGCTGCACCACCCGGCGATCTTCTGCGCGGGCCTGCTGCGCGCGCAGCCGATGGGTTTCTACTCGCCGCAGTCGCTCGTCGCGGACGCGCGCCGCCACGGAGTCACCGTCCACGGGGCCGACGTCAACCGCAGCCTCGCGCACGCGGGCACCTCGAACCACGGTCTCGAGGTGCGACTCGGGCTGGGCGAGGTGCGACACATCGGCGACGCGCTCGCCCAGCGCATCGTCGACGAGCGCGAGCGGGGCGGGTCGTTCACGTCGTTCGTCGACCTCACCGGCCGTGTCGAACTCACCGTGCCGCAGGCGGAGGCGCTCGCGACCGCGGGTGCGCTCGCGTCGCTCGGGCTCACCCGCCGCGAGGCGCTGTGGGCCGCGGGTGCGGCGGCGGGGGAGCGGAGCGGGCGCCTGCCGGGGCTCGGCACGTCGATCACCGCGCCCACGCTGCCCGGTATGAGCGATCTCGAACTCGCGGCGGCCGATGTGTGGGCCACCGGGGTGTCGCCCGACAGCTATCCCACCGAGTTCCTGCGTGGACAGCTCGACGAACTCGGCGTCGTGCCCGCGGGACGGCTGCTCGACGTCGCGGACGGCACCCGGGTCCTGGTGGGCGGCGCGGTCACCCACCGGCAGCGCCCCGCGACCGCCGCGGGCGTCACCTTCCTCAACCTCGAAGACGAGACCGGCATGGTCAACGTCGTGTGCTCGACGGGCTTGTGGGCCAGGTACCGCACGCTCGCGAACAGCGCTCCGGCACTGCTCGTGCGCGGGCGAGTGCAGAACGCCGAGGGTGCCGTGACGGTGGTCGCCGACCGGCTCCAGCGGATGGATCTGCGGATGCGTAGTTCGTCGCGCGACTTCCGGTGAGAATGCCGGCCTCGGCGGCCACCCCGAGGGTGGCCGCCGACGCGAAAGGTGGGACAACTTTCAATGGCTCCGGTGGTGCACGACACACCCGTTTCGCGCCGTTTTCTCCCCACTGAGCTGGGTATTCGGAAACAATGGGCGGCCGGGCTGGTGTACCCGTGGACAAGGGCGTACCGTCGCTCTGGTTGTCAGGCGAAAGGCCTGGAGAAGTCGACCAGAGAGCTCAGGTACGAGGTGCGTCATGCGTATCGCGAAACCGAAATCCATGAAGACGGAATGTGACCTTCAGGCCCTCGA
Organism: Rhodococcus sp. HNM0569; assembly: GCF_012726205.1. GTDB lineage: Bacteria > Actinomycetota > Actinomycetes > Mycobacteriales > Mycobacteriaceae > Rhodococcus_F. Next base: position 210,965 of record NZ_JAASAE010000002.1, read on the forward strand.
GGCCGCCCTTGCCGACGGAGCGCCCGTCATCGACGTACGGGAGCTCGACGAGTACATCCAGGTACACGTCCCCGGCGTTACCTTGATCCCGCTGAGCGAGTTCGCCGGTCGCACCCACGAGATCCCCGACGCCGAGGTCGTCTACGTCGTCTGTGGTGTCGGCGGGCGCAGCCTGCAGGCCGCGAACTATCTCAACGCGCACGGCATTCGCGCCGTGTCCGTGTCCGGTGGCACCACCGCCTGGCTTCAGTCCGGACGCCCCGTCGAGGCCGGTGCCCCCGAGTCCGCCCCGGCTCCCTCGAACGCTGCGGTCTGATCGAACACCGCAGCTCGGTCGAACGTCCCGGTTCGACCCTTCTCACCCATCGGGTTCTTCACGGGCGCTTTCCCGCCCAGGCCGCGCACGAGCCACCATGCCGTCGCCGACGCGGCCGTCAGCCACATCCCGCACAGCGCGATCCATACCGCGCTGCCCACTGCATGGGGTACCGCTGTGCCGGTGGTGGACCCGAAGGCGTGTGCGCCCACCGCGCACGTGCCGAGCGGGAAGGTGAAACTCCACCACGACGGTGAGAACGGAAGCCCTCCAGCAAATGTGGTGAGCGTCACGTACGTCAGGGCGGCGATCGCGGCCGCGGCGAGCGTGCCGACGACGACCCCGTAGCCGACCGCGGCGAGGTGCACGCCCGGCCACGCCACGGCGCCGAGCAGGCTCACGGCCGCAATCGACTGACCGAGCACACCCAGCGGGATCCACAGTGTGGGCCTGGCCGCCGGATCCGGAAGCCCGCTGCGCCGCAGCCGCGTGAGTACTCCGCGGCCCACTGCGAACACACCGACCGCCACCGCCGCGACCTGGGTCCAACACGCACAGGCGAGGACGTCGCGCGCGAACCCGGAGGTGTGCGGCACGAGCGCGGCGCCGGTGGCCGCCGACACCATCGGCGGCACCACGGCCAACAGCACCGTCGGCGGCGCGTCGGACACATGCCGCGCGCGGCGCCGAATCGCCTCGGTGAAGGTCGCGAGACCGAGAAGTGTTCCCACGAACCACATTCCGACCGCAGGTACGAGCAGAGCGTCGAAATGTATGCGCACTGCCGCGCCCACTGCGAGAACGCCCATCGCGATCGCCCCGTGGAACGGGAACTCCGCGTCGTCCACGATGTCGGCGAGCGCCGACGCCGGAGTCGTGATCCAGCGCCTCGCATATCCCACGAGCAGGACGACGAGCACCGCGCCGGAGGCAACCGCCGCGACACGTCCGATCACCTGCTCGGTGTGTGAGGGTCCCGCGGCGACGGCGATCACACCTGTACCCATCGCTGCGGCAAACCATTTCGGCGTCATGCGCTCAGGCTCTCAGGGGCACGCCGCGGCCGGTAGAAGGGTTGGCGTTGGTCGCTCACAAACAGCGCTTGTGACTGCGGTATCGTCGTCCGGGTGCCGTTGTCGCCCCGTGTTCCCGAACTGAGCGCCCTCGACGTCCTCGTGACCGTCGAGCGTCTCGGCAGCATGGGCGCCGCCGCACGGGCCCACGGTCTCAGCCAGCAGGCCGTGTCGGCACGTGTCCGTTCCGCCGAACGCCAGTTCGGGATCAAGGTGTTCACCCGCGGCGCCTCGGGGGTCCGGCCCACCGCCGAAGGGGCGCTGCTGCTCGAGTGGGCGGGGCGCATCCTCGACGCGGCCGAGGAACTCGCGTCGGGTGTGAGTGCCCTGCGCGGCGAGCGCAGCCGCGGCGTCGACATCGCCGCGAGCATGACGATCGCCGAACACCTCGTGCCCGCGTGGACGGTCACGATGAGGCGCCGGTTTCCCGACGTCGTCACGTCGGTGCGCCTGCAGAATTCCGCCGAGGTCCTCGCCCGAGTCCGGTCCGGCGAAGCCGATCTCGGCTTCGTCGAGGGGCCCGACATCCCGAACGACCTGCGCAGCCGCGAGATCGGCCGCGACCAGCTCGTCGTCGTAGTGCCGCCGGGGCATCGCTGGGCGCGCATGGGGTCCGTGCCGCACGACGAGTTCGCCGCGACGCCGCTCGTGCAGCGCGAGCCCGGCTCGGGCACCCGCACCACGCTCGAACACGCGGTACCCGACGCCGCACCGCCGCTGCTCGAGCTCACCTCGGGTACCGCCGTCAAAGCCGCGGTCGTCGCGGGCAATGCGCCCGCCGTGCTGTCGTCGCTCGCGGTCGCAGGCGAACTCGACGACGGCAGACTGGTCGAGGTGCACGTCGAGGGCCTCGAGCTGCCTCGCTCGTTGCAGGCCGTGTGGGACCCCGCCCGGGGCGTGCGCGGGGCGGCACGCGAATTCCTCGACATCGCCCTCACCGCGCGCTGACGGCCACTCCCGCCGCGCCGACTACGAGGAGCGGGCTGCCCCGTCGAATCCGTGCTGACGCCACGCCTCGTAGGTCACGACGGCCGCCGCATTGGACAGATTGAGTGATCGGCGCCCCGCGAGCATCGGGATCCGCACGCGCTCGGTGACGTGCGGATCGGCCAGCACGTCCTCCGACAGCCCGGTGGGCTCGGGCCCGAACAGCAGGACGTCGCCTTCGCGGTACTCGATCTCGGTGTGGAAGGTCGACGCGTGCGCGGTGAACGCGAACACGCGGGCGTCGCCGACCGCTGCCCACGCGGCTTCGAGGTTCTCGTGGACCACGACGGACGCGAGATCGTGGTAGTCGAGGCCCGCACGCTTGAGCTTGGGTTCGGACAGGTCGAACCCGAGCGGTCCGACCAGATGCAGCGTGCTGCCGGTCCCCGCCACCATGCGGATCGCGTTGCCCGTGTTCGGCGGGATCCTCGGCTCCACGAACATCACGTCGCACGGAACTCCGCGCCGGCCCGAGGCGGCTGGGGCGGGTGTGTCTGGACGGTCCGGATTCCGCGAGATCATGGCTCCGATTCTGCTCCTGCGCGCCGTCCGCGCCTCGCCGGGTTGCGGTCGGCGCTAGCGTGAGACGCGACAGGCACGACGACGGGAGCGCGCGAGTGGCGGACGACACGGGCGGCACCGGCGCCGCCCCCGAGCACGAGTGGGGCGAGAACTACGACGACGCGGTGTGCTCGGGCAGCGAGTGGCACGGGCGGCATTTCACCGACTGCACCTTCCGCGACGCGGACCTGTCGGGTCTGAGCACCACCGCAGTCGTGTTCTCGCGGTGCGATTTCACCGGCACCGACCTGTCCGAGTCCCGGCACGTGCAGACAGCCTTCCGCAACTGCACCTTCACCGGGACGACACTGTGGCACAGCACCTTCCGTGCCTGCAGCTTCCTGGGTTCGGCGTTCGAGCGGTGCCGGCTGCGCCCGATCGTGGTCGACGACGTCGACTTCACGCTCGCCTCGCTCGGGGGCGCCGACCTGCGCGGTGTCGACTTCACCGACTGCATGATGCGCGAGGTGAACCTCGTCGGCGCCGATCTACGTGAGACGGTGCTGCGTTCGGTCGACCTGCTCGGCGCCCGCACCGGAGACACCCGTCTCGACGGTGCCGACCTGCGCGGCGCTCACGTCGAACCCGAACTGTGGCGCACCGCCGCGCTGCGCGACAGCCGTATCGAGCTCACCCAGGCGGCCGCATTCGCGGCGGCTCACGGATTGCGCGTCGAATAGGAGGCGAGCCTGGCTGACGCCGCGCGCGGCGACCTGAGACAATACGGGCCGTGACTGCAACGAGGCTCGACGGCAAGCTGACCCGCGACGAACTCTTCGACGATCTGCGCACGCGGGTCGCGGCGCTGAAGGAGCGCGGCGTCACGCCCGGCCTCGGCACGGTCCTCGTCGGCGACGACCCAGGATCGGCCGCGTACGTGCGCGGCAAGCATGCCGACTGTGCGAAGGTCGGCATCACGTCCATCGCGCGCCATCTACCTGCCGACGTCTCGCAGGCCGATCTCGACGCCACGATCGACGAACTCAACGACAACCCCGAGTGCACCGGGTACATCGTGCAGCTGCCGCTGCCCAAGCATCTCGACGAGAACGCCGCACTCGAGCGCATCGACCCGTCGAAGGACGCGGACGGCCTGCACCCGCTCAACCTCGGTCGTCTCGTGCTCGGCAAGGCCGCGCCGCTGCCGTGCACGCCGCGTGGCATCCTGCACCTGCTGCGCCGCTACGACGTCCCGATCGCCGGGGCGCACGTCGTCGTCATCGGCCGTGGCGTCACGGTCGGCAGGCCCATCGGCCTGCTGTTCACGCGTCGTTCCGAGAATTCGACGGTCACGTTGTGCCACACCGGCACCCGCGACCTCGCCGCCGAGGTACGCCGCGCCGACATCGTGATCGCGGCAGCGGGAGTGCCGTCGCTGATCACGCCCGACATGGTCAAGCCCGGCGCGGCGGTCGTCGACGTGGGAGTCAGCCGCACCGAGGAGGGTCTGCGCGGCGACATCGCCGAGGGAGTCGACGAGGTGGCAGGCTTCCTGTCGCCCAATCCGGGCGGTGTCGGCCCGCTCACGCGCGCCTTCCTGCTCACCAACGTGGTCGAGCGAGCCGAAGAGCTCGCCGCGGATGCCTGACGCACCGGTGCGCTGACATGGCCGACGTGCGGACAGCGGTGCGACGCCACGCCCCGATCCTGCTGGTACTCGTGATCGTGCTCGTCGCGGTCGGATTCGTACTGGCCGACCGCTGGCGCCGCGGCGCGTTCGTCATCGGGCTCGCCGCGGTCGTCGCGGGCGTGCTGCGGCTCGTCCTGTCCGACGACGCTGCGGGCCTGCTCGCGGTGCGCAGCAAGGCCTTCGACGTGGGTGCCCTTGCCGTGGTGGGCGGCACGATCGTGTGGCTCGCGGTGTCGATCGACCCGCTCGGCACCGACTGACCCCGTGAGCGATTTCGGCGTGCCCGGACTCGCAGAGTGCTCACGAGCCGGTCGAGCGCTCACGGGCGTCGGGTCAGCGCTCGCGGCGGGCCAGCTCCATCGTCTCGGTGAGCAGCGCCGCGACGGCCTCGGCTTCGGTGAGGAATCCGTCGTGCCCGTCGCGTGACTCGAGCACGCGGAGCCCGTCGCACGTCGGGATGTCGGCGGCCAGCTCTTCCTGCAGGCGCAGCGGGTAGAGCCGGTCGGAATCGACGCCCGCGACGATCGTCGGTGCGGTGATGCGCGCGAGCGCGGCGGCGATGCCGCCGCGGCCACGTCCGACGTCGTGCCGGTTCATCGCCTCGGACAGCAGCACGTACGTTCCGGGATCGAAACGTGCCACCAGCTTGTCGGCCTGGTGCTCGAGATAGCTCTGCACCGCGTAACGGCCACCGTCCCACGGGTTCTCGTCGGCTTGCGGAGCGTTGGTGAAGCGGCTGTCGAGCTCGGCCTCGCTGCGGTACGTGAGGTGCGCGATGCGCCGGGCGATGCGCAGCCCCTGCACCGGGACGCGTCCGGTGCCGTAGTAGTCGCCGCGCTGCCAGTCCGGATCGCTCGCGATCGCCTCGATCTGCGTCGTCTGTGTGCCGATCTGATCCGCCGTGGCGCGTGCCCCCACCGCGAGTACGAGCGCCGCCGCGACCCGCTCGGGATGCGTGATCTCCCACTCGAGCGTGCGCATGCCGCCCATCGAGCCGCCCACGACCGCGGCCAGTCGGTCGATGCCGAGTCGGTCGAGCAGCTGGCGTTCGGCCGTGATCTGGTCTCGGATCGAGATGCGTGGGAACCGGCTGCCCCACGCGCGGCCGTCGGCCGCGAGCGAGCCGGGGCCGGTACTGCCCTGACAGCCGCCGAGTGCGTTGATCGCGACGACGCACCACTCGTCGGTGTCGACCGCGGCGCCGGGACCGATCATGCCGTTCCACCAGCCCGGCGCCGGATGGTCGGAGTCCGCGGGCCCGACGACGTGCGAGTCGCCGGTCAGTGCGTGCTCGACGAGCACCACATTGTCCTTCGCGGGGGACAGCGCGCCCCAGCGCTGCACCGCGAGCGTGACGTGCGGCAGGTGCGCGCCGTTCTCGAGGTCGACGGGGCCGATGTCGATGTAGCTCATCCGGCCGTCGGGCAGCAGCAGCTCCTGCACGTCGGTGTGTTCCCGTCCGGTCGTGGTGTGCCTGTCGGTGATCGGTGAGGTGGAGGTCAAGACGCGGCCGCCGCGGTCAGGCCGGACTCGAGGTCGGCGAGGATGTCGTCGAGGCCTTCGATGCCCACGGCGAGACGGACGAGTCCGGGCGTGACACCGGCGGCGAGCTGTTCGTCGGACGACAGCTGCGAGTGCGTCGTGGACGCGGGGTGGATGACGAGCGAGCGGACGTCGCCGATGTTGGCGACGTGGCTGTGCAGCGTGAGCGCGTCGACGAACCGCTTGCCCGCCTCGACGCCGCCTTCGAGTTCGAACGACACGATCGCGCCCGTGCCTCGGGGCGCGAGCTTTCCGGCGCGCTCGTGCCACGGCGACGACGGTAATCCCGCGAAGTGGACCGACGACACACCCGTATGCCCTTCGAGGAACTCCGCGACCGCCTGCGCGTTCGCGACGTGCCGTTCCATGCGCAGGCTCAGCGTCTCGATGCCCTGGCTGATGAGGAAGGCGTTGAACGGCGACACCGCCGACCCCAGGTCGCGCAGCAGCTGCACACGCGCCTTGAGTGCGTACGCGGGCGCGCCGAGGTCGGCGAACACGACACCGTGGTAGCTGGGGTCGGGCTCGGTGAAATCGGTGTGCCTGCCCTGGGTCCAGTCGAACGACCCGCCGTCGACGATCACGCCCGCGATGGCCGTGCCGTGGCCGCCGAGATACTTCGTGGCCGAATGGACGACGATGTCGGCGCCGAGCTCGAGCGGACGCACGAGATAGGGCGTCGGGACGGTGTTGTCGATGATCAGCGGCAGTCCGTGACGGTGCGCGACCTCGGCGACGCCGGGGATGTCGAACACGTCGCCGAGCGGGTTGGACACGGTCTCGCCGTAGAACGCCTTGGTTTCGGGGCGCACGGCCGCGGCCCACTGGTCCAGGTCGTCGGGGTCGTCGACGAAGGACACCTCGACGCCCAGCTTCGGCAGCGTGTAGTGGAACAGGTTGTACGTGCCGCCGTAGAGGCGAGGGCTCGACACGACGTGATCGCCTGCGCCCGCGAGGTTGAGGACGGCGAGGGTCTCGGCGGCCTGGCCGGACGCCAGCAGGAGCGCGGCGACGCCGCCTTCGAGCGCCGCGATGCGCTGCTCGACGGCGTCCTGCGTGGGGTTCATGATGCGCGTGTAGATGTTGCCCGGCTCGGCGAGGCCGAACAGCGCGGCGGCGTGATCGGTGTTGTCGAAGGTGTACGACGTCGTCTGGTAGATCGGCAGTGCACGCGCACGCGTGGTGGCGTCGGACGTCTGGCCCGCGTGGATCTGCTTGGTCTCGAACGACCAGGCTGCCGCCGGATCGGCGGGCGTGTCGGACGCGGCCTCGGGGCTGGTACGGGGTTCGGTCATCGAAGTGCTCCCGGAGAGTTGTCGGATCCGCGCGGCGCCGGATGTGAGCGTGCTCTCACGTGGGCGCGCGGAAGGGCTCGGTGCTGGGGCCTATCCGCGACAACAACACATGGTCAAAACCTCCACGCGTCTGACAAGGCATGGGGACCGCGCTTGTCACCCGACTCGTTCCGTTCGATCAGGAAACCAGGTCATCACCCGGGGCACCCCACCGCGGTGGAGGGTTGCCGGCCAGCAAGCCGGGGCTCGATGCTGGCACTCATGACCTGAGGCCGATCTTAACGGGTGGTGCGCACGATGCCCGAGTCGGCATGGCGACCCGGGCTGAGCAGCGGAATTGTTACTCACCGGTAGCCCACGGGAGGCGACCCCGCGGTTGAACTCCGAGGCCATAGCAGTACGCTTGTTCTGTATGGGACCGGACTCCTCGGAGTGTCCCACACCGACTAGCTTTGAAAGCGAAACCGTTCGCGGACCACCCACAAAGTGCGTTCGTGGCCGTGCAACCAGGGAAACGCCTACAGCGACCCAGGAAACTCAGGAGGACGCGAAGCACCCATGTCCAAGATCAAGGTAGAGGGCAAAGTCGTCGAACTCGACGGCGACGAGATGACCCGGATCATCTGGCAGTTCATCAAGGACAAGCTGATCCACCCGTATCTCGACGTCGACCTCGACTACTACGACCTCGGCATCGAACACCGTGATGCCACCGACGACCAGGTCACCGTCGACGCCGCCAACGCGATCAAGAAGTACGGCGTCGGCGTCAAGTGCGCCACCATCACCCCCGACGAGGCACGCGTCGAGGAGTTCGGTCTCAAGAAGATGTGGCGGTCGCCCAACGGCACCATCCGCAACATCCTCGGCGGAACGATCTTCCGCGCGCCGATCATCATCTCCAACGTTCCGCGTCTCGTGCCGGGCTGGACCAAGCCGATCATCATCGGCCGCCACGCGTTCGGCGACCAGTACCGCGCCACCGACTTCAAGGTGCCCGGCCCCGGTACCGTCACGATCACCTACACCCCCGAGGACGGCAGCGAGCCGATCCAGCACGAGCTGGTCAACTTCCCCGAGGCCGGCGGTGTCGTGCAGGGACAGTACAACTTCACGAAGTCGATCGAGGACTTCGCGCGGGCGTCGCTCAACTACGGCCTGCAGCAGAACTACCCGGTCTACCTGTCGACGAAGAACACGATCCTCAAGGCGTACGACGGTGCGTTCAAGGACATCTTCCAGCACATCTACGAGACCGAGTTCAAGGCAGAGTTCGACGCCGCGGGTCTCACCTACGAGCATCGCCTGATCGACGACATGGTCGCGTCCGCACTCAAGTGGGAGGGCGGCTACGTCTGGGCGTGCAAGAACTACGACGGCGACGTCCAGTCCGACACCGTCGCGCAGGGCTTCGGCTCGCTCGGCCTCATGACGTCGGTGCTGCTCACGCCGGACGGAAAGACGTGCGAGGCGGAGGCCGCGCACGGCACCGTCACGCGCCACTACCGTCAGCACCAGCAGGGCAAGCCCACCTCGACCAACCCGATCGCGTCGATCTTCGCGTGGACGCGCGGGCTCGAGCATCGCGGCAAGCTCGACGGCACTCCCGAGGTCATCGGCTTCGCGCAGGACCTCGAGGACGTCGTCATCAAGACCGTCGAGGGCGGCCAGATGACGAAGGACCTCGCGATGCTGGTCGGCGGCGACCAGGGTTACCTCACCACCGAGGAGTTCCTCGCCGCGCTCGACGAGAACCTGCAGAAGGCGCGTTCGAACGCCTGACGTTCGCATCCCACACGGGCGCACTGCCGCACGACGTGCATTCCATGCACATGGTGTGACAGTGCGCCCGTTGTGGTTTCGGGCGCCGTTGTCATGTCGGGATCAGCGCGGGGCGACGGTGGTGTCGAGCCTCTCGTGGTAGAAGCACACGTGCCCGGCGATGCCCGACGCGACGTCGAGCGGCTGGTGGTACGTCCAGGCGATGTCGCTGAGCAGGGAGTCGCCCACCCGCACGCTCCAGTACGACGCCTCGCCCTTGTACGGGCACACCGAGCGGGTGTCGCTCGGGATCAGGTCGACGGCGACGTCCTCGCGCGGCACGTAGTAGCGCGGGAACGGAAAGCTCGTCTCGAACAGCATTGCGCAGCGGTCGGTTTCGGCGAGGACGCGGCCGGGCGCCGCGATTCGCACGTGGCGTGAGCTGCGGCGGACGTCCACCCGGTGGAACGGGTCGCGGGGGTGGCCGAGCACCTGTTCGTCCTCGACGAACCAGTCGAACCCGTCCCAGTCGAACACGAAGTACGTCGCGAGGTCGGCGTCGTCGGGCCGGAATGCGGTGCCGCGCCTGCGACCGCCCACCGCGACGTGGAAGGACGTGCCGGGAGTCGTGTGCTCGTCGCCGGTCTGGTTCGCCGCGACGAGCGAGAGCCCCACGTCCTGCCCGGGAATCGCGTAGCGCGGCAGGTACTGACCCGGCTCCCACACCAGGAGGGCGTCGATCGAATCCGCGACCACGACGCCGTCGACCTGCGCACGGATCCGTGACACGAGGGGCAGATAGCGGAGGTCTTCGCGCAGCCGGGTCATCGCGTCGTTCATCTCGAGGGCCATGTCTTCAGAGTGTGCTCCGCACGCGCACATTCCGTGAGAGATCTCACCGGACGCGGCGCCGCGGAACAATCGCGGACCTCGTGGGACTTGAAGAACCGGGTCGCGTCCGCGACCGACCGTTTCCCACCGCGTAGGAGTGTTTCGTGACCGCTACCGCCGCTGTGGCCGACCCGGCGCCCGGCCTGTCGCTCACGCCCACCGCGCGCAGGATCGCGCTGCTCGCGCTCGCGCTCGGCGGGTTCGGCATCGGCACCACCGAGTTCGTGTCGATGGGGCTGTTGCCGGACATCGCAGCCGGACTGGACATCACCGAGCCGGTCGCCGGCCACGCGATCTCGGCGTACGCGCTCGGCGTCGTGATCGGTGCCCCGCTGATCGCGGTGTTCACCGCGCGGGTGCCGCGCAAGGCGCTGCTGCTCGCACTCGTGGCGCTGTTCGTCGTGGGCAATGCCGCGACGGCCTTCGCGCCGAGCTACGGCTGGTTGCTCGCTGCGCGGGTGCTCGCGGGCCTGCCGCACGGCGCGTACTTCGGCCTCGCCGCGCTCGTCGCGGCGCACATCTCGCTGCCCGGGCACCGGGCGAAGAGCGTGTCGATGGTGATGCTGGGACTCTCGGTCGCCAATGTGGTCGGCGTGCCCGCGGCGTCGTGGCTCGGACAGTCGTTCGGGTGGCGGGTTGCGTTCGTGCTCGTCACCGCGATCGGAGTGGCGACCTTCCTGGCGGTCGCGGCGCGCGTGCCGCATCTCGCATCGATGCCACGGTCGCGGCCGAAGACCGAGCTCGGCGCACTGCGCAGCCCGCAGGTACTGCTCACGCTGCTCGTCGGCATGGTCGGCTTCGGCGGCCTGTTCGCGGTCTACACGTACGTCGCGACCTCCCTCACCGATGTCGCGGGCCTGGATCGCTCGTGGGTGCCGCTCGCGCTGATGGGCTACGGCCTCGGCATGGTCAGCGGCAACCTGGTCGGCGGTCGGCTCGCGGACCGCGCGCTCGTCCCCGGCCTCTTCGCGGCGATGTCCGCGATGGCTGTCGTGCTCGCACTGTTCGTGCTCGCGCTGCACAACCCGGTCACAGCGCTCGTCGGGCTGTTCTTCGTCGGCTTCGCAGGGGCCGCCGCGATTCCGGGGCTGCAGACGAGGCTGATGGACGTCGCCGCCGACGCTCAGACACTCGCCGCGTCGCTCAACCACGCGGCGCTCAACGCCGCGAATGCATTCGGGGCGTGGATCGGTGGCGTCGTCGTGACCGCATACGGATACACCGCGCCCGCCGCGGTCGGTGCCGTACTCGCCGCGGCCGGCGTCGGCGTACTCGTGGTCGCGGTACTCCAGGAGCGGCGCACCGCCGCGGCGGCCGGGCCTGTGGGCGGCGTCCGTTAGCCTGTCCGCCGTGCCTCACATCGTCACCACCGTCAACGTCAACGGCGTGCGCGCCGCCGCGCGCAAGGGCCTCGTCGAATGGCTCGGTGCCACGGCCGCCGACGTCGTGTGCCTGCAGGAGACCCGCGCCACCGACGACCAGCTGCGCTCGACGCTCGCCGGTCCGCTCGCCGACGGGTGGCACGTGGTGTCCGCCGAGTCCGCTGCCAAGGGCCGCAGCGGCGTCGCGATCCTCTCCCGCAGGCCCCCCGATGCGGTGCGCGTGGGCCACGGGGACGACGAGTTCGCCGATGCCGGCCGCTACCTCGAAGCCGACTTCGACGACCTGACCGTCGCGAGTCTGTACCTGCCGACGGGGCAGGTCGACACGCCCAAGCAGGAGCAGAAGGACCGCTTCCTCGTGTCGTTCGCGCGGTACCTCGACGGCGTCGCGTCGGCGGCCGATGACGCCGGCCGCGACGTCGTGGTGTGCGGCGACTGGAATATCGCGCACACCGAGCTCGACATCAAGAACTGGAAGGGCAACGTCGAGAACTCGGGCTTCCTGGCACACGAGCGCGAGTGGGTCGCCGCGCTGCTGTCCACGCACTGGTTCGACGTCGTACGACACCTGCATCCGGACGTGCCGGGCCCGTACTCGTGGTGGTCGTACCGCGGCAAGGCGTTCGACAACGACGCCGGCTGGCGCATCGACTACCAGCTCGCCACCGCAGGCCTCGCGTCGCGAGCCAAGGCCGCACACGTCGAGCGTGCCGCGAGCTACGACCTGCGCTGGTCCGATCACGCACCGGTCACCGTGCAGTACCGCTGAGTCCTGAGCCGCCGAGGGTCCTGAGCCGCCGAGGCGACCGGTTCCGCCGGCGCGGGAGGACGCTGAAAGCCGCTTGTGCACGCGTGGAAAGATCGAAGGCATGTCCACTGCTGCAGAACGTACGACGAAACCCCGCGTGCTCTCGGGTATCCAGCCCACCGCCGACTCGTTCCACCTCGGCAACCTGATCGGCGCGCTGCAGCAGTGGGTGCCCCTGCAAGAGGACTTCGACGCCTTCTACTTCATCCCGGACCTGCACGCGATCACCGTCGCGCAGGATCCGAAGGAACTCCGCAAGCGCACCAAGGTCGGGGCGGCGCAGCTGCTCGCTCTCGGCATCGACCCGCAGCGGTCGACACTGTTCGTGCAGAGCCAGGTGCCCGAGCACGCGCAGCTGGCGTGGGTGCTCAACTGCATCACCGGCTTCGGCGAGGCGAGCCGAATGACCCAGTTCAAGGACAAGTCCGCCAAACAGGGCACCGACAACACGACCGTCGGCCTGTTCACCTACCCGGTGCTGATGGCCGCCGACATCCTGCTGTACCGCCCGCAGCGCGTGCCGGTGGGGGAGGACCAGCGGCAGCATCTCGAACTCGCGCGCGACCTCGCGGCGCGGTTCAACTCGCGCTTCGGCAAGACCTTCGTGGTGCCCGAGGCGCAGATCGTCAAGGAAACCGCCAAGATCTACGACCTGCAGGATCCGACGTCGAAGATGAGCAAGTCCGCGGCGAGTCCGAACGGCCTGATCAACCTGCTCGACGACCCGAAGGTGTCGGCCAAGCGCATCAAGTCGGCAGTCACCGACAACGAGCGCGAGATCCGGTACGACCCGTCGGCCAAGCCCGGCGTCAGCAATCTGCTCACCATCCAGTCGGCACTCACCGGCACGCCCGTCGAGACGCTCGTGACCGAGTACGAGGGCAAGGGCTACGGCGATCTCAAGGCAGGCACCGCCGACGCGCTGGTCGAGTTCGTCACCCCGTTGCAGGCGAAGGTGCACGAATATCTGTCCGACGAGGCGGAACTCGATCGTGTTCTGGCCGCCGGTGCGGACCGCGCTCGGGAGGTATCGTCCAAGACACTGGCGGACGTGTACGACAGGGTCGGGTTCCTGACGACCTAGCCCGAAAGGACTGGGATGGCGGACGACAAGAACGGCAATGTCGGGGCACTCGAAGACCCTTCGAGCACGTCCGAACGAGACTCCGACAAGCCGGGCTTCCTCGCCCGCCAGCGTGCCGCCCACCCGTGGTTCGACCACGTCATGCGCGCCGCGCAGCGCTATCAGAACCAGAAGGGCGACTACTACGCCGCGGGCATCACGTACTTCTCGGTGCTCTCGCTCGTCCCGATCCTGATGGTCGTGTTCGCCGTCGCAGGCTTCGTGCTGGCCGGCAGGCCCGACCTGCTCGACGAGATCAAGAACAGCATCACCGACAACGCACCGGGCAGCCTCGGCTCGACGCTCAACGATCTGGTCGATTCGGCCATCTCGTCGCGCAACACGGTCGGTGTGCTCGGTCTGCTCGGTGCCGCCTACGGCGGTCTCGGGTGGATGGCGAACGTCCGCAACGCCCTCACGGCGATGTGGGAGAGCAAGCACGAGGACGGCAACTTCCTGCGCACCAAACTCGGCGACGCGGGCGCGCTCATCGGTCTCGGGCTCGCGCTCGTGGTATCCCTCGGTCTTTCGGCTCTCGGCAGCGGGCCGGTCGTGCACCAGGTCGTGGAGTGGCTCAACCTCGACAACGTCACCGGCATCGGTACCGCGCTGCGCATCCTGTCGATCGTCGTGGGTCTCGTGGCGATGTGGGCGGTGTTCGCGTGGGTCATCGCCCGCCTGCCCCGCGAACCGGTCGCGATCCGGAGCGCCCTCGGTGCCGCCGTGCTCGCGGCCGTGGCCTTCGAGATCTTCAAGCAGGTCGGCGCCGTGTACCTGTCGTCGGTGCTCAGTGGACCCGCAGGTGTCGCCTTCGGGCCGATTCTCGGTCTGCTGGTGTTCGTGTTCTTCACCGCGCGCATGCTGCTGTTCTGCACCGCATGGGCCGCCACCACCCGCAGCAGCCTGGCGCTCGCGTACGTTCCGCCGCCCGACCCCGCGGTCATCTCGCCCCGCGTCACTGTGCGCGAGGGCCCGGGCGTGCTCGGCGGACTCGCCCTCGTCGGTGTGGGCGCGCTCGCGGTCCTCGGTGTGCGCGGGTTCGGCCGCCGCCGCTGACCCTTCGCGCCGGTCGTCTCTCGGGCTCAGTCGCGGCGGCGTCGTGCCAGCGCCCATGCTCCCGCGAGCAGCGCCAGGACCACGAGCCCCCCGACGACGCCGACGACGACGCGTGCGGTGGTGTCGGACCCGGAGTCGCCGGACGCCTCGGCAGCCTCGCTCGTGTCGGGTGCGGCCTGGGTGTCCGTGGTGCCGGTGCCCTCCGCGGGCGGTTCGGCGAGTGCCACCGTCGAGTGCGAGGTGGCGCCGGCCGCGTAGTCGAGCGTGCCCACCGAGGTGCCGGCGGGGAGCGCGAAACCGTAGTCGAGCAGACGGGCCGCCTGCACCCAGGGGCGGTCGGGAATCGCCTCGCCGCCCATCAACGTGACCTGCAGTGTGCGGCCGTCACGCTGCGCGCCGCCGACGTAGGTGTGCCGCGACGCATTCGTGAAGCCCGTCTTGCCGCCGAGCGCGCCGGGGTAGTTGTAGAGGAGGTCGTTGTCGTTGGTCAGCTCGAATCCGGGACGGTCGAAGTCGAGTGGATCGGCCGGATCCTTCGGATGCCCGGGGAAGAACACCTCGGGCACCGAGATCAGCTCACGGAACACCGGATTCTTCAGTGCTTCGCGGAACAGCAGCGACAGGTCGTACGGCGAACTGCTCTGACCCGGCCCGTCGAGTCCCGACGGTGTGGCGGCACGCGTGTCGAGGGCGCCGAGGGCCTGCGCCTTGGCGTTCATCTTTGCGACGGTGGCGTCGACGCCACCCAGCTCGCGCGCGAGCATGTTCGCGGTGTCGTTCCCGGACGCCATCATCAGGCCCTGCATCACGGTGTGGAGCGTGTAGGTGCCGCCGAGGCCCACGCCCACCCGGCTGCCTTCCATGTCCTCGTCCTCCTGCAGCGCGACGACCGTCTTGTTCAGGTCGAGTTCGTCGAGTGCGACGAGAGCGAGCAGGATCTTGATCGTGCTCGCGGGGCGGTACCGCCCGTGCGGGTCCTTCGCGGCGAGCACCTCGCCGGTGTCGACGTCGGACAGCAACCAGCCCGCAGCGAGGATGCCCTCGGGCAGCGGCGGCGCACCCGGCGGGAGGGCGTAGCCGCAGGTCGACAGTGCGCTGCCACCGATCGTGGTGGCGGGCACCGGCAGCGGTTCCGGGGCCGCGGCGCCGGGGCGCGGCACTTCCGACTCGTCCGCCGCGGGCGCCGGGGTGAGCCGGAAAGGGCACGCGTCGGTGTTCGGCGTCGTCGGGCCGGGCGGCGGCTGTTCGTGCGCGGGCTCTGCGGGGAGGGGTACTCCGATGGGCTGGGCGGCTGCGGTGCCGCCTGCGAGGACGAGTGCACCGCACGTCGCCACGACCGCGAGGGTGCGAAGTGTCAGCATGGCGTCTTCGAGCCTATGCGCTGGGGCCCGCCAGGACGACCGTATGGTCTGTGATTGTGGTGAGAGCGATGCACCGGTAGGCCCTATCGGCACCCCTCGTCGCGCACCTCGCCCGGCACGCGGTACGAGAACGGCCCGGTGCGCGTGCCCTCCCTCGACGGGAGAACACGCACACCGGGCCGTCGGTCGCCGGTGCGGCCGCGAGATCAGCGGCTGAACAGCAGGGCGCGCTTGACCTCGGCGATCGCCTTCGTCACCTGGATGCCACGAGGGCACGCGTCGGTGCAGTTGAAGGTGGTGCGGCAGCGCCACACGCCTTCCTTGTCGTTGAGGATGTCGAGACGCTCGGCGGCACCTTCGTCGCGGCTGTCGAAGATGAACCGGTGAGCGTTGACGATCGCGGCGGGGCCGAAGTAGCTGCCGTCGCTCCAGTACACCGGGCACGACGTCGTACAGCACGCGCACAGGATGCACTTGGTGGTGTCGTCGAAGCGCGCGCGGTCGTGCTGGCTCTGGATGCGCTCACGCGTGGGCTCGTTGCCGGTCGTGATGAGGAACGGCTTGACGGCGCGGTACGCGTCGAAGAACGGCTCCATGTCGACGACGAGGTCCTTCTCGACGGGCAGTCCGCGGATGGGCTCGATCGTGATCGTGACGGGCTTGCCGTCCGACGGGAGCATGTCCTTCATGAGCAGCTTGCACGCGAGCCGGTTGACGCCGTTGACGCGCATCGCGTCCGAGCCGCACACGCCGTGTGCGCAGCTGCGGCGGAACGTGAGCGTGCCGTCGAGGTAGCCCTTGACGTACAGCAGCAGGTTCAGCAGCCGGTCGGTGGGCAGCGCCGGAACCTGGAAGCTGTCCCAGTGCTGGGTCTCGCTGACCTCGGGGTTGAATCGTGCGATCTTGAGGGTGACCATCACCGCGCCGTCGGGGACGGGCGGCAGGGCGGGGGCTTCTACAGCTGGCGCGGACATCAGTACTTACGCTCCATCGGCTCGTAACGGGTCTGGACCACCGGCTTGTAGTCGAGACGGATGTCGGAGAGAAGTTCCTTGCCCTCCTTGTAGGCCATCGTGTGCTTCATGAAGTTCTCGTCGTCGCGCTTCGGGAAGTCCTCGCGCGCGTGACCGCCGCGCGATTCCTTGCGGTTGAGCGCGCCGACCACGGTGACCTCGGCCATTTCGAGCAGGAAGCCGAGCTCGACGGCCTCGAGCAGGTCGCTGTTGTAGCGCTTGCCCTTGTCCTGGACGACGATGTGGTTGTAGCGCTCCTTGAGCGCCCGCACGTCCGTCAGGGCCTGCGTGAGGCGCTCCTCGGTGCGGAACACCGACGCATTGTTGTCCATCGACTGCTGCAGCTCGGAGCGGATGTCCGCGACCCGCTCGTGGCCGTGATCCGAGAGGATGACCTCGAGCCAGTCCTCGACCATGCCCTCGGGCTTCTCGGGCAGTTCGGTGAAGCTCGCCGAGTTGGCGTACTCGGCTGCGGCGATGCCGGCGCGGCGGCCGAACACGTTGATGTCGAGGAGCGAGTTGGTGCCGAGACGGTTGGCGCCGTGCACCGACACGCACGCACACTCGCCTGCGGCGTACAGGCCCTTGACGACGTTGTCGTTGTCGCGCAGCACCTCGCCGTTGATCCGGGTGGGGATGCCACCCATGACGTAGTGGCAGGTCGGGTACACCGGCACCGGTTCCTTGACCGGGTCGACACCGAGATAGGTGCGCGAGAACTCCATGATGTCGGGGAGCTTCTCGTTGAGGGTTTCCTCGGGGATGTGCGTGACGTCGATGAGGACGTAGTCCTTGTTCGGACCGGCGCCGCGGCCTTCGAGCACCTCGAGCACCATCGAACGGGCGACGATGTCGCGCGGCGCCAGGTCCTTGATGGTGGGGGCGTAGCGCTCCATGAAGCGTTCGCCGTCGGCATTGCGCAGGATGCCGCCCTCGCCGCGCACCGCCTCGGAGATGAGAATGCCGAGGCCTGCGAGTCCCGTCGGGTGGAACTGGTGGAACTCCATGTCCTCGAGCGGCAGGCCCTTGCGGAACACGATGCCCATGCCGTCACCGGTGAGGGTGTGCGCATTGGACGTCGTCTTGTACATACGACCCGAGCCGCCGGTGGCGAAGACGATCGACTTGGCATGGAAGACGTGCAGCTCGCCTGTCGCGAGCTCGTAGGCGATGACGCCGTTCGCGACCGGGCCGTCCTCGGTCTCGACGATCGAGATGTCGAGCGCGTAGAACTCGTTGTAGAACTCGACGTCGTGCTTGACGCAGTTCTGGTACAGCGTCTGCAGGATCATGTGGCCCGTGCGGTCCGCCGCATAGCACGCGCGACGCACCGGCGCCTTGCCGTGGTCGCGGGTGTGACCGCCGAACCGGCGCTGGTCGATCTTGCCCTCGGGGGTGCGGTTGAACGGCAGACCCATCTTCTCGAGGTCGAGCACCGCGTCGATGGCCTCCTTGGCCATGATCTCCGCGGCGTCCTGGTCGACTATGTAGTCGCCACCCTTGACGGTGTCGAAGGTGTGCCATTCCCAGTTGTCTTCTTCGACGTTCGCGAGCGCGGCACACATGCCACCCTGCGCAGCGCCGGTGTGGCTGCGCGTCGGGTACAGCTTGGTCAGCACGGCGGTGCGGGCACGGGGGCCCGCCTCGATGGCTGCGCGCATTCCGGCGCCGCCAGCGCCGACGATGACGACGTCGTAACGGTGTTCCTGCATGAAGTGTGTGCTCCCCTAGCTCGCGGCGATGTTGGGGTCGAAGGTGAAGATGACGTAGGTGCCGAGACCCATGATGAGGATCATCGCGACGACCAGCACGGTGTTGAGCCAGAAGCGCGTCGAGTCCTTGCGCGAGTAGTCGGCGATGACCGTGCGCAGGCCGTTGCCGCCGTGCAACTGGGCGAGCCACAGCATCAGGAGGTCCCACACCTGCCAGAACGGGTTCGACCAGCGGCCGGCCACGAACGCGAAGTTGATGCGGTGGACGCCGTCGTCGAGCATCAGCATGATGAACAGGTGGCCGAGCACGAGCACGATGAGTGCCACGCCCGAGAAGCGCATGAACAGCCACGCGTACAGCTCGAAATTGTTCTTGGACTGACGGCGCGGCGAACGCGGGTTGTCCAGGCTGGCCGGGCGGTCGTAGGTCTTGCCGAGGCTCACGGCCTCGCTGCCGGAAGTAGTCGCCATGTCAGTGCCCCGCGAACATGTTGTAGAAGATTCGACCCGCACCCGGGATCATGACCACGAACCACACCGCGATGATGATCCAGAGCATCAGGCGCTGGTACTTGGGTCCCTTCGACCAGAAGTCGACGAGCAGGACACGCAGACCGTTGAGCGCGTGGTAGAGGACGGCCGCCACGAGGGCGATCTCCATGAGACCCACGACCGGGTTCTTGTAGGTGTCGATGACCCGGTCGTAGGTGTCCGGGTTGACACGCACCATGGCGGTGTCGAGGACGTGTACGAACAGGAAGAAGAATGTGAGTACGCCAGTGATCCTGTGCAGGACCCAGGACCACATACCGGGGTCGCCCCGATAGAGCGACCGGGTGCGCTCCCTGGCAGGAGCGGCTTCAGCCGTGGTTGTCATCGAGTGCTGTGCCTCCAACGTCTTCGGTGGGACGGTCGAGCCTGGGAATGCTCGGGGCAAGCAGTGGGCGCTCCGGGCAGGTGTGTGACCCGACTTCGATCCTGTATCGACTCCTTCGAGAACTCTAAACCCAACGGATTCCGGGGAACTAATTCACTCCGAAGTTCGTACCGCTCGGGCCATTTGAGTTAGGTATGCCTTTCCAAATGTCGAAATGTGACTCGTGTGACGCCGTGCCGACACGAAGCGGACGTGACAGGATGGGAAACCGTGGGCGAACCGGACTGGAAAACGTTGCGCGACAATGCACATTCGACGTCGGCGCGCGCGTACGCGCCGTACTCCGGCTTCGCGGTGGGCGCCGCGGCGCTGGTCGACGACGGCCGGATCGTCGTCGGATGCAATGTGGAAAATGTCTCATACGGCCTGGGTTTGTGTGCGGAGTGCGTACTCATCGGTAACTTGTTTTCTTCTGGTGGCGGCCGTCTGACGGCCTTCGCGTGCTGCGACGGCGACGGCACCGTTCTCCTGCCGTGTGGGCGCTGCCGACAGCTGTTGTTCGAGCACGGCGGTCCCGGTCTGCTCGTCGACCACCCCGACGGGCCGCGTCCGCTGTCGCAGCTTCTGCCCGACGCCTTCGGCCCCGCCGAACGAGATCGGATCGGCCGTGCCTGACGCCGTGTCGGTCATCGCGAGCAAACGCGACGGCCACGAGCTCACCTCGGCGCAGATCGACTGGGTGATCGACGCCTACACGCGGGGCGAGGTCGCCGACGAGCAGATGGCCGCGTTGGCGATGGCCGTGTACTTCCGCGGCATGACGCGGCCGGAGGTGTCGCGCTGGACACACGCGATGATCGCGTCCGGCACGCGTCTCGACTTCACGCATCTGCCCAGGCCCACGGTCGACAAGCACTCCACCGGTGGCGTCGGCGACAAGATCACGCTGCCGCTCACCCCGCTGGTCGCCGCGTGTGGCGCGGCGGTACCGCAACTGTCCGGTCGCGGGCTCGGGCACACGGGCGGCACGCTCGACAAGCTCGAATCGATACCCGGCTGGCGCGCGGACCTCGACAACGCCGAGATCGACCGCATCCTCGCCGATCCCGCGGTCGGAGCCGTCGTGTGTGCCGCCGGGTCGGGCCTCGCACCCGCCGACAAGAAGCTGTACGCGCTGCGCGACGTCACCGGAACCGTCGAATCGATACCGCTCATCGCGAGCTCGATCATGAGCAAGAAGATCGCCGAGGGCACCGGCGCGCTCGTGCTCGACGTCAAGGTCGGCTCCGGCGCGTTCATGACCGACGTCGACGACGCACGAGCGCTCGCCCGCACGATGGTTGCGCTCGGCACCGACGCCGGTGTGCGCACCACCGCGCTGCTCACGGCGATGGACGAGCCGCTGGGGTGCACCGCGGGCAACGCGCTCGAGGTGCGCGAAGCGCTCGACGTCCTCGCGGGTGCCGGGCCGCCCGATGTCGTCGAACTCACGCTGGCACTCGCCCGGGAGATGGTCGCCGCCGTCGGCCTGGACGGAGTCGACCCCGCGGACGTGCTGGCGTCCGGGGCGGCGATGGATCGGTGGCGCGCGATGATCGCCGCGCAGGGCGGCGACCCGGACGCGCCGCTGCCCGCCGCGGCACACACCGACACCGTCCGCAGTGCCGGTGCCGGGATCGTCCACCGTGTCGACGCGCGGGCGGTGGGGATCGCGGCGTGGCGGCTCGGAGCGGGCCGCGCCGTGCAGGGCGAGCAGGTGCAGGCGTCGGCGGGCGTCGAACTGCACGTGCGCCGAGGCGATCGTGTCGCGGCGGGTGCGCCGCTCGCGACTCTGCACACGGACACCCCCGAGCGCTTCGAGGCCGCGCGGGCCGCGCTCGCGGACGCGTTCGCGGTGGGCCGGACAGAGGAAGACGCACGCCCCGTCACGCGCCCCTTGGTCCTCGAGCGGATCGGCGAGGCAGCCGGCTGATCGGAGGGCCAGGGGCTAACGTCTCCTCATGACGGAACTCGCCCACTCCTCTGCACCTGTCCTGCCGGAGTTGCGGCAGGCGCCCAAGGTCTTGCTGCACGACCATCTGGACGGCGGGCTGCGTCCCGCCACGGTCCTCGAGCTCGCACGCGAGTGCGGGTACGACCGGCTGCCCGCGGACGATGCCGACGCGCTCGCGCGGTGGTTCCGCGACGCCGCCGACAGCGGTTCGCTCGAGCGCTATCTCGAGACCTTCGAGCACACGGTCGCCGTCATGCAGACGCCGGATGGGCTGAGTCGCGTCGCGCGCGAATGCGCGGTCGACCTCGCCGCCGACGGCGTCGTGTACGCAGAGGTGCGGTTCGCGCCGGAGCAGCATCTCGAGCGCGGGCTCAGCCTCGACGACGTCGTCGACGCCGTACTCGCCGGCATGCGGGCGGGCGAATCCGAGGTGCAGGCGTCGGGCCGGCGGATCCGCGTCGGTGTGCTGCTGACGGCGATGCGGCACGCCGCACGGTCGCGCGAGATCGCGGAGCTCGCCGTCCGCTTCCGCGATCGCGGGGTGGTCGGCTTCGACATCGCGGGCGCCGAGGCGGGCAACCCACCGAGCCGCCATCTCGACGCGTTCGAGTACATGCGCGACGCCAACGCGCACTTCACGATCCACGCGGGCGAGGCGTTCGGCCTGCCGTCGATCCACGAGGCGGTCGCGTTCTGCGGCACCGACCGACTCGGCCACGGTGTACGCATCACCGACGACATCCAGGTCGGACCCGACGGCACCGCGACATTGGGTCGTCTCGCGAACTACGTGCGGGACAAGCGAATTCCGCTCGAACTGTGCCCGAGTTCGAATGTGCAGACCGGTGCCGTCGACTCTCTCGAGCAGCACCCCTTCGACCTGCTGGCGCGGCTGCGTTTCCGTGTCACCGTCAACACCGACAACCGGCTCATGAGCGACACGACGATGACGCGCGAGATGGACCGTCTCGTGCAGACCTTCGGCTACGGCTGGAGCGATCTCGAACGGTTCACGATCAACGCGATGAAGTCCGCATTCCTGCCGTTCGACCAGCGGCTCGCGCTGATCGACGACGTGGTCAAGCCCGGCTACGCCGTGCTGATCGGTTGACCGGCCGGCTCACTCGGCGTTCTGCAGTCGCGCCTCGAAGCCGTGCTCGAGCTCGCGCCACGCCTCGGTCTCCTCGGTGAAGGGCGCGCTCGGTGCCATCCGGCCGCGGTCCGGTTCGAGCAGGTACGACACGTACCAGCCGAGGGGAGTGGACGACGCGAGCGCGATGTCGACGGTGTCGTCTCCCGCGAAATCGGCTGCATCGGTGAACAATTCGACCGCAAGGTCCAGCTGGTCGCGGTCCACCGCGGCCGGCCCCTCGGCGAGATCGTCGGCCAGGCCCGGCAGCACGTACACATTGTCGTCGGTGACCTCGACGTCGAGCGAACCGTCGACCGCGGCCACCTGGATCTCGTCGTACGTGCTCACCTTCGCGAGAGCGTGCTCGTGGTTGTCGGCGAGATACCGGGCGAGCCCACGCTCGGACGAGAACACGAAGATCGTGCCCGCGCGGCCGAGGAACACCGCGTCGTCGCCGAGATAACAGCGCAGCGTGTACCACGTGGCGCTCGTCGTGATGATCTTGATCGGGTCGACACCCACCGACGTCCAGAAGGTCTCGTCGGCCTCGTCGTACTCGGTGTCGTCCGTGTCGTCGGTGTCCTCCTCGTCGGAGAACTCGGTGTCGGC
Organism: Rhodococcus sp. HNM0569; assembly: GCF_012726205.1. Classification (GTDB taxonomy): domain Bacteria; phylum Actinomycetota; class Actinomycetes; order Mycobacteriales; family Mycobacteriaceae; genus Rhodococcus_F. The sequence continues at coordinate 234,087 of NZ_JAASAE010000002.1, forward strand.
GTCGTCGGGCGAATCGAGATCGAGCGGCTCGTATTCCTCGTCGTCGATCTCGGCGTCGTCGTCGGCATCGACGGTGTTCTGCGCCGCCGCCACCAGTTCGGCCTCCGCCACCTCGACGGCGGACGCGTCGACTGCCGGGGCGGTGACGATCTCGTCGACCGCGTCGAGGACGCCGTCCCAGCCCTTCGCGATGGCGGCGCCGATACGCAACCACAGGTCCTCGCCGTCGCGGCCCTCGAAGATGTCCGGCCCCGAGCCCAGCGCACCCAGGTACAGGTTGGCATTGAAGAACTTGGTGACCGAGTCGAGCTCGCACACCTCGCCGATCGTGCGGACCATCTCCAGGGTGTCGCCGAGTTCGGCGATCGTCTGGTCGTCCGGATCGCCGGCCGCGAGTTCGGGAACACCGACGATGTCGTAACGGTGGTTGTCGTCGGGCTCGAACTCGACGGCCGACAGCGCGGACAGCTGCTTCCACGCGGGATGGTCGACGAGGTCGTTGTCGTCGTTCGTGCGGACGAACGCGGCGAGCTCGGCGACCGATTCGAAACCGTAGAGATCGTCGTCGTGTCCGAGGAACGCTTCCCACTCGTCGTCGCCTTCACGCCAGCGCGGCGCCCACAACGTTGTGAAGTCGCCGTCGGTGAGACCCAGTTCGATCGGGACGATGTCTCCAGCCATGGCGCGAGCCTATCCACCCGACGTGAATTCTTGTACCCGGACCGGTGAAGCGTGCCCTCAAGCGCCGGCGCCGGCGCGGCCGCGTCAGGCTCGGCGTTCGAAACCGTTCTCGAGGGCCGCCATGATCTTCGTGCGCCGCTCGGTGGCCTGGCGCGCGGCCTCGGCCGCCGTGGACACCACGAGGGCTTCGACCGCGCGGGCGTCGAGCCGGGTGATCGCGTCGTCCATCCACAGGCCGGTGAGTGCGCCGTTGCCGTCGACCTCCGCGGTGACCTCGCCGCCCTCGCTGTCGACGCGGACCCGGATGCCGTCGAGCCCGGCCAGAGTGTCCTCGAGCAGTGCAATCTGGTCGTGGGCGCGGTTCACGATGTCGTCGACCGTGCGGCCGTCCGGGGTGCTCATACGGGCCTCATCCAACTCGTCGGTTCGGGCTCTTCCTCGTCCTGTGCGCGTTGAGCTTCGGCGACCTGTGCGCGCGTGGGCAAGCCCATCTGGTCGAGGATGTCGGTGCGCATGCCGTCGCGTTCGAGGGCCTCGCGGCGGCGCGCACCCGCTTCCATCGCGGACCGCTTGCACAGTTCGAGGATCTCGTCGGCGAGCCTGCGACCGCCGTACCGCAGCTCGCGCGGGTCGAGGCGCAGTTCGACCGGCAGACCCTGCTCGGTGGTGCGGACGGCGACGGTGCCGGACCGGTTGCTGATCGCGGTGGTGGCCGCAGGTCCTGGGGGCGGGGGAGGGAACACGATGCGCTCCTGTGGTGACTATTCGGTGGGACGGTAGAAGCCCTTGAAGGCCATACCGCTGTTGGAGGTTCGGATGGGGCCGGTTTGTACGGGGTCGCCTGCCTCCACGAGCTGGCCGTTCCCGATGACCATCGCAACGTGACCGTCCCACACCGCGAGATCGCCGGGCATGAGCTCGCTCTGGTCGACCGGAACGCCCACGTTCTGTTCCTGCGCCAGGCGCGGCAGGCCGACGCCGGCTTCGCCGTAGGCCCACTGCGTGAGTCCGCTGCAGTCGAGGCCCTCGCCGGGCGACGTGCCGCCCCACACGTACGGGACACCCTGCTGAGAGAGCGCATTGCGCACCGCCTCGGCAGCCTCCTTGTTGGGCGCGACCGCGGTGCTGCCGTCGGGCAGCGTGAGCTCGACCCCCTCTCCGGTGCTCCGCGGATCGGTGGACGTGCCTGCCGCCGAACGCGACGGCCCGGACAGCGAGGAACGCGACGACGAGGCGCCGAAGAGTCCGGACATCGACGACGTGCCACTCGACCCGAGCGACGACGCGGCCTGTGTGAGCGGAGCGGCGACGTTCTGCAGAGCGGGCGCTGCGGACGCGGCGGTGGTGGATGCCGCGGGCGCCGTCGTGGCGGGTGCGCTGTCGGTGGGTGCCTCGGGGCCTGCGTCGGCCGGGGCGAGCGCGGTCATCTTCGCGGTCTGCTCGCTCAGCTCGCCGCGTACGCGCGTGACGACCGCAGTGGCCCGCGAGAGATGGTCGAGTGCGGCGGCGACGAGCATTGCCTGTCCGGCAGGAGTGAACAGCACCGGACCGGCCGCGACCGCGAGGTCGACGAAGGACCGCAGGATCGCCTGCAGTTCGGCCGTTCCCGCCCGCACGATCTCGGACGCGTCGGCGAGGACGACGGCGATGTCGTTGCCGCGGTCGGACGCGTGCGCCGCGGCACGTTGCGCTTCCTCGGTCTTGACGAGGGCGCCGGTGCCCGCGTCGCCCTGCCATGCCCCGTAGACGCTGCTGACGCCGGTGCGCCCGGTGTCGTGCACCGCGTCGATCGCGGCCGACGACGCGGTGAGCGCGTCGGACGGTCCGCCGGTGGGCATGACGCCGCTGCCGAACGAGCCGAGCAGTTGCAGGATGGGGGCTGCGAGTGCGTCGATCATGCGCGCACCTCGGTGCCCGCGAAGCCGGCGCCGGTTGCGGTGTCGGTGTCCGCGTAGCCCGCGGCGCTCGACGCCGCAGCGGCACTGATGCCCCCGTAGACGAGCGCGAGCTTCTCGATCGACGCGATGTGAGCGCCCTGCACGGTGGCGAAGGCGGCGAGGAAGTCGCCGCCGATGAGGCCGAACGCGGGCCCGAGCAGCTCGGCGCCCGCCGCGGCGGCGGTGGCCGCCGCCTGCATCTGCGCGGCCATCGCTGCGGTGGTGGCCGCGAAACCGGCCACGCTGTCGAGCTCGACGTGAAGCTGTTCCATGCCGATACCCCCCTGTTTTCAGAATCCCGAGTGTTCCGATGCTCGCCCGTGCTCCGTCGAAACCCCCGCACGGACGAGTGTGTGCTGACACTCTATTCGACGTCACGGACGACGAGCCGGTTCCCTGCCCCTTATATCCTCGGGACATGATCACTCAGGTTGTCGACCATCCGCTCGCCGCGAGCCTCCTCACCACGATGCGGGACGAGCGCCACGACAACGCCACATTCCGCGCCGCGCTGCGCAGCCTGACCCACCTGCTGGTGTACGAGGCGATGCGCGAGGCGCCGCTCACTCGTTTCGACGTCCGGACCCCGCTCGCGACCACCGACGGCTACGAGCTCGCGAACCCGCCGCTGCTGGTGCCGGTGCTGCGTGCGGGCCTCGGCATGGTCGAGCAGGCGTCGTCGCTGATCCCGCAGTCGCGCGTCGGCTTCGTCGGCATCGCGCGCGACGAGCGCACTCATCAGCCGGTGCCGTATCTCGAGTCGCTGCCCGAGGATCTCTCGCAGCTGCCCGTGTACGTGCTCGACCCGATGCTCGCCACCGGGGGCTCGATGGTGCACACGATCGACCTGCTGGTGGCGCGCGGTGCGCGCGACATCACGGCGGTGTGCGTGGTCGCCGCGCCGCAGGGCGTCGAGGCGCTCGCCTCGAGTGGGCATCCGGTGCGGCTCGTGGCGGCGTCGATCGACGACGGACTCGACGAGAACGCCTACATCGTGCCGGGTCTCGGCGACGCGGGCGATCGGCAGTTCGGCCCGCGCTGACCCGTGCGTGACAGCCGACCCGTGCGTGAAACAGGAGTGCCTGGACTCGCAAAGTGCTCACAGGAGGGCGGCGCAGTCGGCGCGCACGCGCCCGAGACGCTCGTGGGCGGAGGCCCGTACCCGCGCGAGCGCCTCGATGCCGGGCACGGGTTCGGTCACCTCGAGATAGCACTTGAGCTTCGGTTCGGTGCCCGACGGCCGCACCACCACACGCACGCCGCCCGCACGGTCGCGGCCCGCGAGGATCACCGCATCGGTCCGTAGCGCGCCGCGCACCTGCTGCAGGTCGGTCACCTCGACCGGCACGCCTGCGAGCTCGCGCGGCGGGTCGGCGCGCAACGACGCCATCGTGTCGGCGATCTCCCCGAGCCGGTCGACCCGGTGGGACAGCTGCCCGCCCACGTGCACGCCGTGCTCGACGGCGAAGTCGTCGAGCCGATCCGGCAGAGTGCGGCCCTCGGCCGCGAGCGCCGCGACGAGATCCGCTGCGACGACGGCAGCCGACATGCCGTCCTTGTCGCGCACCGCGTCCGGGTCGGCGCAGATGCCGAGTGCCTCCTCGTAGGCGTAGACGAGGCCGTCGCCCGCGCGGGTGAGCCATTTGAAGCCCGTCAACGTGCGGGCGTAGCGGGCGCCGTGGGCCGCGGCGATCTCGCCGAGCAGAGTCGACGAGACGATCGTCGTGGCGACCAGCGGGTCTGCGGCGGCGTACGCGAGCACATGGTCGGCGAGCAGCACACCCGCCTCGTCTCCCGTGAGCATGCGCCACCCCTCGCGGTCGCGCACACCGAGCGCGCACCGGTCCGCGTCGGGATCGAGAGCCACCGCGAGATCGGCGTCGACCTCGGCGGCGAGCGCGAGCAGCGCGTCGGTCGTCCCCGCTTCCTCGGGATTGGGGAACGGCGCCGTCGGGAAGTCGGGGTCCGGTGCGTACTGCGCTTCGACGACGTGCACGTCGTCGAAGCCCGCGCGGTGCAGCGCGGCGAGCGCGGTCTCCCCGCCGACACCGTGCAGCGGGGTGAGCGCGATCCGCACGTCGCGCCTGCGCTGCCTGGGCAGGCGCGCGACGCGGTCGAGGTACTGCTCGACCAGCTCGTCGCCCGTGGCCTCGACGGCGGTGCGCGGCACCGCGGCGGCGGGCCCGACGCGCGCGATCGCTGCCTCGATCTCGGTGTCGGCGGGCGCGACGACCTGCGCCCCGCCCGACAGGTACACCTTGTACCCGTTGTCGCCCGCAGGATTGTGCGACGCGGTGATCTGGACACCCGCGACGGCGCGCAGCCTGCGCACCGTAAACGCGACGAGCGGGGTCGGCAGCGGCCGGGGCAACAGCACGACCACGAATCCCGCAGCGCTGAGCACCTCGGCGGCCGCGCGCGCGAACGCCTCGGATCCGTGCCGCGCGTCGCGGCCCACGACGACGGTGCCGCCGCCCAGACAGCGATCGGCCAGCCAGGCGGCGAGCCCGGCCGTCGCGCGGGTGACGACGGCGACATTCATGCCGTTGGGCCCGGCGCGGACGGGTCCGCGCAGCCCGGCCGTGCCGAACGTGAGGTGCCCGGCGAACCGTTCGGCGAGTGCGTCGCCCGTCAGCGCGCGCAGTTCGGCGCGGGTGCCGGGATCGGGGTCGCCGTCGATCCACGCCGCGACGTCGGCGGCGTTCACAGGGCAGCGACGACGTCGCGCAGCAGCGTGCCCATGCGCGTGGCGGAGGCACGTCCGGCGGCGAGCACCTCGCGGTGGTCGAGGTGCTCGCCGGTGATGCCCGCCGCGAGATTCGTCACCAGCGAGACGGCCAGGACGTCGGCGCCGAGTGCTCGCGCCGCGATCGTCTCGTGCACCGTCGACATGCCGACGAGGTCGGCGCCGAGTGTGCGGAGCATCCGGATCTCCGCGGGCGTCTCGTAGTGCGGCCCCGGCAGTCCCGCGTACACGCCCTCGGTGAGCGTCGGATCGATGCGCTGGGCGTGCGCACGCAGCATCGGGCTGTACGCGTCGACGAGATCGACGAACTCGGCGCCCGTGAGCGGCGAGCGCGCCGTGAGGTTGAGGTGATCGGAGACGAGGACGGGCTGCCCGACGACGAGATCGGGCGCGATACCGCCCGCCGCATTGGTGAGGATCACGGTCTGCGCGCCCGCCGCGGTCGCCGACCGCACAGGGTGCACGACGCGTGCGAGAGCATGTCCCTCGTACGCGTGGGTGCGGCCGAGCAGCAGCAGCACGTCGTGGTCGCCGACGTGCACCGAGCGGATCGTGCCCGCGTGGCCGCGTGCCGTGGGTGGCGCGAAGCCCGGAAGCCCTGCCATGGGCACCGTCGCGTCGGGCTCGCCGAAGGCGTCCGCGGCGTCCTGCCAGCCGGACCCGAGGACGACGGCGACCGTGTGCCGCGGCTTGCCGGTCGCCGCCGAGATCACGCGGGCCGCCTCCGCCGCGGCGCGAGCAGGCTCGGACCCGCTCTCGGACGAGTCGTGTCGATCGGGCAGGGGAGCGGAAAGCGGGCTGTTCATGGGGCGATAGTCTTCCACCCATGCCGTATCTGCACCGTGAAGGTGACGTCTTCGTCCTGTACCTCGGCAACGAAGGCGAGACCGACAACGAGAACCGCTTCCATCCGGACTGGATCGACCGTGTCCAGGCGCTGCTCGACGAGGTCGAGTCGTCCGAGGGGCCGGCGGCACTCGTGACGGCGGCGACCGGCAAGTTCTACACCAACGGTCTCGACACGGACTGGATCTTCGGCCATGTGGCCGAGCTGCCCGGCTATCTCGACCGCGTGCACGCGATCTACACGCGACTGCTCACCTTCCCGATGCCGACGGTCGCGGCCGTACAGGGGCATGCTTTCGGCGCGGGCGCGATGCTCACGCTGGCCCACGACTTCCGGGTCATGCGCGGCGACCGCGGCTTCTGGTCGCTTCCCGAGGTCAAGCTGAACATGCCGTTCACCGTGGGGATGGCCGCGCTGGTCAACGGCCGGTTGCCCAAGCAGACCGCGCTCGAGGCGATGGTGTCGGCGCGCCGTTACGGTGGTGCCGACGCGCTGGCGGCGGGCATCGTGGACGCGACAGTCGACGAATCGGCCGTACTGAGCGACGCGATCGCACGAGCGGGCGCGCTCGCGGGTACCCGCGGGCCCAATCTGTCGGGCATCAAGCGGAGTATTCATCCCGAGGTGCTGGCGGCGCTGGCCGTCGAGACCGGGCCCGACAACTTCTCGTTCGGCTGACCCGACCGGCACCCCGGCCGGGTGCGACACTGGTCGAGTGAACCTCGACATCGCCGCTGCCGTCGGAGCCGTCGCCACCGACCTCACGGGCCTGTCGCACTCGCTGCACGCCGAGCCGGAACTCGCGTTCGAGGAAACGCGGAGCGCCGCGAAGATCACGTCGCTGCTGCGTGAGCACGGTTTCGACGTCACGACCGGCATCGCCGGGCTGCCCACGGCGTTCGACGCCCGCTTCGGCGACGGCGATCTCGAGCTCGCATTCTTCGCCGAGTACGACGCGCTGCCCGGCATCGGGCACGCGTGCGGGCACAACATCATCGCGGCGGCCGCGGTCGGTGCGGGCATCGCCCTCGCGGCAGCGGCACCCGACGCGGGGATCACGGTGCGGGTCGTGGGCACGCCCGCGGAGGAGACCGGTGGCGGCAAGGTCCTGATGCTCGACCGCGGGGTGTTCGACACCCTCGGCGCCGCGTTCATGGTGCACCCGGGGCCGGAGGACATCGCGGGCGCGACGTCGCTCGCCCTCGCCGACGTCGCGGTCACCTTCGCGGGCCGCGAGTCGCACGCGTCGGCCGCACCCGAGTACGGCCGCAATGCCGCCGACGCGGCGACCGTCGCGCAGGTCGCGGTCGGTCTGCTGCGTCAGCATCTCACCGGCGATCAGCAGATCCACGGCATCGTGAGCGACGGGGGAGCGGTGCCGAACATCGTGCCGGCGCACACCGAGATGCTGTACTACCTGCGCGCACGGTCGGAGGCGTCGCTGCGCGATCTCGAGGACAAGGCGCAGGCGTGCTTCGCGGCGGGCGCGCTCGCGACGGGCTGCACGCACGCGGTGCGCACGGTCTCGCCCAGCTACACCGAGCTCACGCCCGATCCGTGGCTCGTCGCGGCGTACCGTGAGGAGATCGTGCGGTGCGGGCGTGCGCCGATCCCGATCGAGTGGGAGGCCCGGCGGCCGTTCGGCAGCACCGACATGGGCAATGTCACCCACGTGCTGCCCGGCATCCATCCGATCGTCGGTATCGAGTCGCAGGGTGCCGTGACGCACCAGCCCGAGTTCGCCGCCGCGTGCATCACGCCGTCGGCCGATCGCGCGATCCACGACGGCGCGGTCGCGATGGCGCGCACCGCGTTACGGGCCGCGTGCGACGACGGTGAACGCACTCGGTTGCGCGAGGGCGTCGAACGCCGCGCCGCGCGCAGCGAAGGGAGGCAGTACCGGTGATCTCGGCCGTCGACAAGCAAGCCCGCGTCGACAAGTGGGTGGAGGCACACACCGACGAGCTGTCGCGGTGGCGCAGGCACCTGCACGCCAACCCCGAACTGGCATTCCGGGAGTACGCGACCACCGAGTTCGTGGCGAGCACGCTCACCGACGCGGGGCTCGAACCCGTCGTGCTGCCCACGGGCACCGGATTGACGTGCGACCTCGGCCCCACCGGTGGGCCGCGCTTGGCGCTGCGCGCGGACATCGACGCGCTGCCGCTGCAGGAGCTCACCGGCGCGTCCTACGCCTCCACCGTCGCGGGCGTGTCGCACTCGTGCGGGCACGACGCGCACACCACCGTGCTGCTGGGCACCGCGCTCGCACTGGCGGAGCTGCCCGAGTTGCCGGTCGGCGTGCGGCTGATCTTCCAGCCCGCCGAGGAGGTCATGCCGGGCGGCGCGCGCCGCGTCGTCGAGGCGGGCCGCCTGGAGGGCGTGTCGAGAATCTTTGCGATGCACTGTGATCCGCGTATCGAGGTGGGCAAGGTCGGCGTGCGGCTCGGTGCCATCACGTCGGCGGCCGACACCGTGCAACTCGTGCTCGACTCGCCGGGAGGACACACCTCGCGTCCGCACCTGACCACCGACCTCGTCTATGCGATGGGCACGGTCATCACTGGTCTGCCCGGCATGCTCAGCCGCCGCATCGACCCGCGCACCGGCACCGTGATGGTGTGGGGAGCGGTCAGCGCGGGGCAGGCCGCGAATGCGATCCCGCAGACCGGCATGATGACCGGCACCGTGCGCACCGGCGACCACGAGACGTGGGGCCTGCTCGAGCCGCTCGTGCGCGAGATCGTCGACGGGCTGCTCGCCCCCACCGGCGTGAGCTACACCCTCGAATATCGCCGCGGTGTGCCACCGGTGGTCAACGACGACGTGTCGACGCGCATGTTCGAGGACGCGGCGCGCGCGCTGGGACCGGGCGCGCTGTCGGACACACCGCAGTCGGGCGGCGGCGAGGACTTCTCGTGGTACCTCGAAGAAGTGCCCGGCGCGATGGCACGGCTGGGCGTGTGGACGGGCCGCGGCCCACAGCTCGACATCCACCAGCCCACATTCGACCTCGACGAACGCGCCCTCGCGGTGGGCGTGCGGGTGTTCTGCAATCTGGTGCTCGACGAGCGAGCCCTCGCGGACGGTGGCCTCACCGACGGCGGAGTCGGCCGCGGGTGACCGGACAAGGTAGCGCGCAAGCCCGGTCCTTCAGGGCCGGGTTGGTGCCTCAATCATGTCGGTGGTAGTGGCTATGGTCCTGCTGTGCAGCTTCGGTATCAGTACCGTGTCTATCCGACGCCCGGCCAGCAGAACGCGCTGGCTCGGTCGTTCGGATGTGCGCGGGTGGTATTCAACGATGCACTGCGTGCCCGCCAGGACGCGTTCGCCGCTGGGATGAAGATCAGCGACACCGAGGTTCAGAAGCGGGTCGTCACCAACGCCAAGAACAGCCCGAACGCGAATGGCTCGCCGACGTGGCGTCGGTGGCACTGGTGCAGTCGGTGCGCGACTCGGCGACGGCCTGCAAGAACTGGTTCGCTTCCCTGTCCGGGAAGCGGAAGGGACGCAAACTCGGCCCTCCGCGATTCAAGTCCCGCAAGGACAACCGGCAGGCGATCCGGCTCACCCGCAACGGCTTCTCGATCCGCCGGAACCGGAAGCTCTACATCGCGAAGATCGGCGAGCTGAAGGTGGCGTGGTCGAGGGATCTGCCGTCGGTGCCGTCGTCGGTGACGATCATCAAGGACTCTGCGGGCCGGTCTTTCGCCTCGTTCGTCGTCGAGGTCGACCAGGCTCCACTGGCGGAGGTCGATGTCGAGGTCGGTATCGACTTGGGGCTCGCCACGTTCGCCGTCTTCTCGGACGGGAGGGTCGTCGAGTCGCCGAGGTTTCTGCGGCGTGCGGAGCGCACGCTCCGCAAGGCGCAGCAGAACCTTTCCCGCAAGGAGAAGGGCAGCAGGAATCGGGCCAAGGCCCGGTGGAAGGTCGCTCGGGCACACGCCCGGGTTGCCGATTCGCGTCGCAACTTCGTGCACCAGCAGTCCACGGCGATCATCCGCGACAACCATGCGGTGTATGTCGAGGACCTGGTGTAGGTTCCCGCCGGAGGTGTCAGTAGTGCGGCGCACGGGCCTGCGGCTTTCCAATTTCGTGTCAGTCAGGGATTCTCACGATCTTGTCGGAATCCTCAGGCATCCCGGACGATGTTTCGGTCCTGTGCCCAAGCCGCGAGAACCGAATCGAAGAGTCTGCTGCCTCGAAGCCTGAGTTCTGACTCAATGCGGACGATCGAGAGTGAGCTGTCGTTCGTGGAAATCGAAATGTCTGACGGGATATCGGTACAGCTCACCAATGGTCATGTAATCGGTGAAGAACGGGTCCCAGCGCACCGGGAAGAACATTCCCCGTCCCAACGCCTGCTCCGATTCGCGTTGCAGTCGGCGGCTCAGCGCACCGATGACCCGGTCGGCTTTCGTGCCCATCCGGTTCCGGTCAAACACCAGGGCTGCAGCGCATGAACCGTAGTAATTCACCACGTCAAAAGGCCGCGTACCGGCATCGAGGACCTGGGCGAATCGACGCTCCACTCCGGCGGGCAGCCGGCTGACCATCCGCACCAAGGGCAGCAGCGCCGCCACCACCATGTACCCGAAGACCATGTGGAACAACAGTTGCTCGTTGGTCCACCGCGTCCCCGCCGATCGACTCCGCAACGAGGTGTCGGAAGCGTCGGCGAGGAGCCGGTGCAGATGCACACGGGTGCGTTCGAGCTCGCCGGCGATAGCGGCCCTGTCCACCCGCTCGGAATGGCCCATGATCCACCACCTGTCCAGGGAGCCGACGGCACTCGATGGCCGTCGATACCAGACTTCCCCCTCCCGGGCGGCCTCCACAACTGCCGGCCGAATTCAGTCTCATGTCGCGAATCGATATAGCGCCCCCGTCGACCCTCGGATGCCACGTCGGACGTACCTGCCGCAGTGGCGCGGCGCGGATCGCCGTGTCGTGACCGCCGGACGGCTGGCGTAACAGCAGCAGCGCGGGATGACGTGCGCCGCTCAGAGATCGAACAGCGAGAATTGGTCCTTCTGTGCTCGAGTCTCGGAGTCGGCGAGGTATCGGTCGGCCATGGCCCGGGCGACGGTTTCGTCGCAGCCGAGCTCGGCGGCGACTTCACTCCAGTCGTGTCCGTTGTGCTGGAGTTGCCACGCCAGCTGGTGCAACTGTTCGTCCATGTCCATCAGCGCCGCTCCCGCGGTCGTGTCGGCCGGAACCCGTTCGACGACGCGGGTTCTCATTGAGACAGATGGTAAACGCGGATGCGGGCATGCGGCGGCAGACATGCCGCCCACCGTCTCGAATCGGCGACGGATCGCACGAGAGATAGGTAAACCCGCCCCCGAGGGGACGGGCGGTGTGCCGTCCATGGTGTCACCGTTTCCGTGAACATCTATGGACGCAGCGCCGGTCAGGGACGGATAGGCAGTGCGCGGCGGGACCGGGCGGCGGCGACCACACGATCGGCGACCCGGCCGGCGTCGCGGCCGACCCCGCGCAACGACGCCGACGACAGGCTGCGCTGCCATTCGAGACCGACATACCCCAGCCCCAGATGAGTGGTGGAGAGACCCTGCCGGTGCCGGGGCCGGCCCGTCTCGTCGAGAGCGCCGAGACCGGTCAGATAGGGCAGGTGCGGGCGATAACCGGTACCCAACAGCACGGTGTCGGCGGTGGTGGCGGCGCCGTCGGGCCAGAACACCCGGCGGTCGTCGAGGCCGGTGAACAGCGGCCGCGGCTGCGGGTTGCCGCTGGCCAGGGCACGCCGGTAGCGGCCGGTATCGAGGACCTGCTGGGTCGGCGACGCAGGCAGCCACGGCCCCAAGGGGGCGCGGTCGACTCCGGTGACCGTGAGCCAGAAGTGCACATCACGGCCGAAGATCCGCTGCGGCAGGAACTTCGGCGGTCGGCGGCTGGCCAGAGTCACAGTAGCGACCTCGGCGAGTTCGGTGGCGATCTGCACCGCCGAGTTACCGGCACCGACCACCACCACGTTCTGGCCCGTGAGTGCAGCGGGGTCGCGGTAGTCGCCGGTGTGCAGCACCGTGCCGCCGAACGTGTCCAGCCCCGGCAGCGGTGGGATATTCGGGGACCCGAGATAGCCGGTGGCCGCGATCAGAATCGGCGCGGTGACACTGCCGCCGACAGCGGTGTGGGCGGTGTAGACGCCCCGCTCGCAGGTGACGGTCTCGACGCGGGAGCCGGTCACAATGTCGACGTCGAGTCCGGCGGCGTAGCGGCGCAGATACTCGATCACCTCGTCGCGCCGCGGATAGCGGTCCGGGGCGCCCGGAAACGCCAGGCCGGGCAGGGCGCTGTATTTCGCCGGGGAGAACAGGGTCAGGCTGTCGTAGTAGTGCGGCCAGGCCCCGACCGGCTCGTCGCCGGCTTCGAGCAGCCCGGTGCGCAGGCCGCGAGCAGACAGGGCGTGGGCGGCGGCGAGGCCGGACTGGCCACCGCCGACGACGAGAGCGTCATAGTCGGTCATGGTGTTCCTTCGAGGGTGTCGGTGGGGGTCAGCCGCGGCACGGACGCGATCGCCAGGAGTGCGGCGAGCGCGGCGACGACCGCGAGGACGAGGTAGGCGGTGGCGTAGCTGCCGGTCGCGCCGGCCAGGGCGGTTCCCGCCCACGGCGCCAACGCCATGACCAGGACGATCGGGGCGGACATCAGCCCGCCGAGGCGCCCGTAGTGGGTCGAGCCCCACCGGTCGGTGATGGCGGTGGCCTGGATCAAGGTGAACAATCCGCGCACCAGTCCCGCGCCGATCGCCGCGCCGATCAACGCCGCGGCCGTGGTCACCGCCCCGAGCAGCGCGGTGGTTGCCGCGGTGCCGGCCAGGATCACCACGATGCGGCTGCGGACGCTGGTACGGGCGACCAGGGTCAGATAGCCGAGGCGGCCGAGGACCTGTCCGGCGCCGCCGAGCCCGAGCGTCACCGCCGCCACCGACGGGGAGAAGCCCTGTTCGAGCAGCAACGGCACCAGATTGAAGACCCGGCGAAGGCGGTGAACGCACCGAGAGCCGACGCGCCCACCAGTGCGAGGAACGCGGGGCTGCGGGCGATCTCCCGGTGCCCCAGGGCCGCGCCGTTCGCCGGTGGGGTCGCGGCGGGCCAGGATCCGCATAGTCCCCACCAGTGTCCGGGGATGGTGATCGCGGCGAGGATCGCCGCGAGGATCAGGTAGGTGGTGCGCCAGTCCGACTGCTGATCCACTGCGGAGGTCAACGGGGCGAAGATGGTGCTGGCCAGGCCCGCGGCGAGGGTCAGGATCATCAGGGCGTGCACGGAGCGGTCGCCGTACCAGCGGGTCAGCGCGGCGAACGCCGGTGGGTAGAGCACCGCGCCCATCGCGGTGCCGGCCAGCAGCCACCCGGCGTAGAACACCGGCAGCGTGGGGGCGAGCGCGATCAGGACCAGCGCGGGGACGGCGAGGACCGAGCCGGCGGTCATGATCGTGCGCGGTCCGACCCGGTCGAGGATGCGCCCGACCGGGATACCCGCGAGCGCGGTGGCGAGCTGACCGAGCGAGAACGCCGCGGTGATCGCCGTGGGCGACCAGCCGGTCTCGGCAGAGATCGAGACCGACAGGACCGGGAACGCGTAGTACAGGATGCCCCAGCTGGTGATCTCGGTCAGGCACAGCACCGCCAGCACCCGCCGCAGCCCGGCCCCGGTGAGGGCACCGGGCTGCGGGCGGATCGAGGTGTCGGTCACCGGCGTTATCCGCCGGCGCGGGCGGAGAGGGTGACCAACGCCGGCTCCGCGGGGCCGCAGCACCCACCCGCGTCGGCGGTGTCGGCGGCGGGGTCGTCGAACACTCCGGCGCCGCCGCACACTCCGGTCTCGGGCAGGGTCAGCTCGACGCGGGCGGCGGCATCATGATCACCGGCGAGGGCGGCGGCGATGCTGCGGACCTGCTCGTAGCCGGTCATCGCCAGGAACGTCGGGGCCCGACCGTAGCTCTTCATCCCGACCACATAGAAGCCGGGTTCGGGGTGGGTGAGCTCGGCGACGCCGTGCGGGTAGACGGTGCCACAGGAGTGCACGTTCGGGTCGATCAGCGGGGCGAGTGCGGTCGGGGCCTGCAGCACCGGGTCGAGGTCGAGACGGATTTCCGAGAGCCACGACAGGTCCGGCCGGAAGCCGGTCGAGGCGATGACCTCGTCGACCGCCTCGAGGCGGGCGCCGGTATCGGACACCATGACGACCTGACCGTCGGTGGCGGGTTCGACGGCGGCGGTGCGGAACCCGGTGACCACGGTGAGCAGCCCGTCGTCGACGGCCTTCTTGGCGCGCAGTCCCAGGGCGCCGCGGGCGGGCAGCTGGTCGTCCTGGCCGCCGCCGAACGCGGCGCCGACCTCGCCGCGGCGCACCGCCCAGGTCAGGCGGGTGCCGGGGTCGGTGCGGGTGAGCTCTGCCAGCGCCACGATTGCGTTGAGTGCCGAGTGGCCGCTGCCGGCGATGACGGTGTGCCGTCCGGCGTAGCGGGTGCGCACCGCGTCGTCGTCCAGGTCGGGGACGCGGTAGGTGATCTTCTCGGCTGCGGCGCGTTCACCGAGGGCGGGCAGGCCTTCGCCGCCGAGCGGGTTGGGGGTGGCCCAGGTGCCGGAGGCGTCGAGGACGGCGCGGGCGAGCAGGCGGGTTTCGGTGCCGTCGCGGTGGCGGAGGTGCACCGACAGGGGTTCGGTGTCGCGGCCGGCGTCGACGATGCGGTCGCGGCCGCGGCGGGCGATGCCGACGACCTCGTGGTCGAGGCGGACTGCGTCGCCGAGGGCATCCGCCAGTGGGGTCAGGTACTGCCCGGTCCAGTCTTGGCCGGTGGGGTAGGCGTCGTCGTCGGGGGCGGTCCAGCCGGTGGTGTCGAGGAGGCGGCGGGCGGCGGGGTCGATCAGTTCGGCCCAGCGGGAGAAGGTGCGGACGTTGTGCCACTGTGCGACGGCGGCTCCGGCGAGGTTGCCGCGTTCGAGTACCAGCGGTTCGAGTCCGCGTTCGCGTAGGTGGGCGGCGGCGGACAGGCCGATCGGTCCGGCTCCGATGACGACGATGGGCAACTCGCTCATGACAGATCCTTTCATCGATGGGTATCGATCTAAGCTGCTGTCAGAGTATCGACGGGCATCGATGTATGCAACCATCGATGCCGATCGATACAGTGGGGGTATGACAGCACTCGGCCTACCGATCACGGTGACCCCCGGCGCGGAGGTGGACCTCGACGCCCTGAGCCCGCAGGACGCGGCCACCTACGCCGGATGGTTCGCCTGCCTGGCCGAACCCACGCGGGTGCGGCTGCTGCACCACGTCGCCGCCCATCCGTCCGGCATCACCGTCGGCGAGCTCGCCGACAGACTCGGAATCGGCCAGCCCACCATCTCCCATCACGTCCGCAAACTCGCCGACGTCGGCTTCGTCACCACCGGCAAACACGGCACCAGCACCGTGGTGCGGGTCAACCCGAGCTGCTGCAGCGACCTGCCCAGTGCCGCCGACGCGGTCATGGGGGTGCTCACCGCCCGCCCGTGCTGCCCCGAGGATGTCCCGGCCGACGTGGCCGTGCGCCCACTCGCAGGCGGTGACTGGGAGGCGGTGCGCCGCATCTACGCCGACGGCATCGCCACCGGCGCCGCGACGTTCACCACCGAGGTCCCCAGCCGCGACCACCTCGAGAGCCAGTGGTTGCCCGAGCATCGCTGGGTCGCCGAGATCGACGGTGAAGTGGTCGGCTGGGCAGCGTTGAGCCCGGTGTCGAACCGCGAGTGCTATCGCGGGGTGGCCGAGAATTCGGTGTATGTCGGCGACGGCATGCGCGGGCGCGGCGTCGGCAAGGCCCTGTTGCGCACCCAGGTCATCGCCGCCGATCAGGCCGGGTTGTGGACGCTGCAGACCTCGATTTTCCCGGAGAACCGGGCCAGCCTGGCGCTGCACCATTCGGCGGGTTTCCGCACCGTGGGGGTGCGCGAACGCATCGGCCGGCTCGACGGCATCTGGCGCGACACCGTGCTGCTCGAACGCCGCTCCGAGGCCGTTCCCGCCGCCGGGAACGAGTGAGAGCGAATCGGGTGGGGATGGACATCGAACTGCCGTACTTCGACGGCTGCCCGAACTGGGAGCTGATGCGCGACCGCCTCGCCGAGGCCCTGGCAGCGACCGGCAACGCCGGTACCCCGATCCGGCTGCGCCGTATCGAGACCCCGGAGGCCGCCGAGCGCGTCGCCTTCCCCGGATCCCCGACCATCCGCATCGACGGGACCGATCCGTTCGGCCCCACCGAGGGCGTCGGGTTGACGTGCCGCGTCTACCGCACCGCCGACGGGCACGGGGGTGTCCCGAGCACCGCCGATCTGATCACCGTGCTGCGGCAGGCCGAACACCGGTAGAGACCGGGTATCGGCTTGACCTTCGAGTCGACTCGAGGGTTCACCGTCGCGGAGTGAGCATGCTCCTCCGGGGTCAGTTCAGCGGATAGAGCATCTGGGCGGTCGCGGCGTAGGCGGTGTCGAAGTCGACGGCCAGCACTGCCTCGACCGGCCCGAGCACCGCGCGTGGCTCCCAAGCCTGGCCGGTGCGGCTACGCCACGCGGTGCCGGCGGTGTCGATACCCCACAACGAGCCATCCGGCGCCGCGGACAGCAACGCCAGCGGTGGGGCGTCCGGCACCACGGCGAAGGTGAGCCCGCCGTCGATGCTGTGCTGCAACCCGGCGGTAGTGGTCGCCCACACCCCGGCGTCGGTGACGGCGAGGGCGGCCGCGGCCACCGGGGCGCCCGCGGTCCAGCTGCTGCCGCCGTCGGTGGAGGTCAGCAATCCGGTGACGCCGTCGAAGCCGACCAGCAGCTCACCGTCGGTGGCCAAGGCGTGAAAATCCACCTCGCCGCTCAAGGATTTGGGTATCCAGGTGTGGCCGCCATCAGTGCTGTCGATCAGCCCCAGCGGATTCGGCGCCGAACTCGACGCCCCCGGATGCCCGGAGGCGAACAGACGGTCGGTGCCCGGCGCCCCGGTCAGTCCCATGAAGTCGTCGTCGGAGACGCCGACGCGGGTGGTGCGCCCGTTGTCGGCGATCTCGACGAGGCCGGTGTGGGTACCGGCCAGCACCACACCGCCGGAATCGAGGTGCAGACCGTGCAGATGATCGAGGGCCGGTTCCAACGCGACGCCGGGCACCTCCGAGACCGCCGCCGGCTCGGTGGTCGTGGTGGATTGTTCACCGGTCGCACAGCCGGCGAGCACAGCCACCGCAGCAACAGGCACCAGGACACGCGCCCACCGGCGCAGGGAAAAACTCGACATGAGAAGAAGGAACTCGTTTCGGATCGATCGGACGGCGGTTCAGGTACGAGCCAGACGGGTGGGGTCGAGGTCGAGGCGGCGCAACAGTTGGGCGTTGAGCGCCACGACGATGGTCGAGACGGACATGAGGATCGCGGCGACCGCGGGGGAGATCGCAACCCCGGCGAAGGCCAGCACCCCGGCGGCCAGTGGCACGGCGATGACGTTGTAGCCGGTGGCCCACACCAGGTTCTGCCACATCTTGCGGTAGCTGGCATGCGAGAGTGCGATGATCGACAGCACCGCCCGCGGATCGTTCGCCGCCAGCACGACCCCGGCGGATTCGATGGCCACATCGGTGCCGGCACCGATCGCGACACCGACATCGGCGCGGGCCAATGCGGGGGCGTCGTTGACCCCGTCCCCGACCATCGCAACCTTGTGCCCGCGATTCTGTAGTTCGGTGACCTTGGCGTCCTTGTGCTCGGGCAGCACCTCGGCGAACACCTCGTCGATCCCGAGGTCGGCGGCCACCGCGTCGGCGACCTGCCGGGCGTCGCCGGTGATCATGGCGACCTTGACCCCACGGGCGTGCAGGGCATCGATGGCCTGACGCGATTCCTCGCGCACGGCGTCTTCGAGCGCGACCGCGCCAAGCACCCGGTCCCCTTCGGCGACGTGCAGCACCGACGCTCCGCGCGCCACCCACTGCTGGGCCGCGGCGGTGACGTCGGCGGGCACCGACAACCGCAGATCGGCCAGCATCGCCGGGCCGCCGACAGTGATTTCGGCGCCGTCGACAAGCGCACGCACCCCGCGGCCGGGCAGCGACCGGAAATCGGTGGCGGCGATCCGCTCGCCTGCCGGGACACGCGTCTCGGCGGCGGCGACGATAGCCCGCGCCACGGGGTGCTCACTGTCGGCTTCGACCGCCGCCGCCAGCGCCAGCAAATGCTCGTCGGTGACCTGATGGGCGGCGGCGACGCCGGTGACCTGATGCCGGCCCTGGGTCAAGGTGCCGGTCTTGTCGAACAGGACCACGTCGACGGTGCGCATGCGTTCGAGCGCGAGCCGGTCTTTGACCAGCACCCCGGATCTGGCGGCGCGTTCGGTGGAAATCGCGATCACCAGCGGGATCGCCAACCCGAGAGCGTGGGGGCAGGCGATGACGAGCACGGTGACAGTGCGGACCACCGCTTCGTCGACGCTACCGACGAGCAGCGTCCAGACCCCGAAGGTGAGGATGCCGGCGAGGGTGGCGAAGTAGAACAGGAACGCCGCGGCCTTGTCCGCCAGCGCCTGGGCCCGGGACGAGGAGGCCTGGGCGTCGGCGACCATCCGCTGGATACCGGCCAAGGCAGTGTTCTCGCCGACCGCGGTGATCCGCACCCGCAGCGCGCTGTCGGTCGCGACGGTCCCGGCGACCACCGTGTCGCCCACCTGCCGGGTCACGGCCTTGGATTCGCCGGTGATCATCGATTCGTCGACCTCGGCACGGCCGTCGGTGACAGTGCCGTCGGCGGGCACCCGCGCCCCGGCACGCACCAGCACCAGATCCCCGAGCGCCAGATCCGACAAGGGCACGTCGGCGGTGCCGGTCTCGGTGATCTTCTCGGCCGTGTCCGGCAGCATCGCGGCGAGCGCGTCGAGGGCACCCGACGCCGAGCCCAGGGCCCGCATTTCGAGCCAATGCCCGAGCAGCATGATCACGATCAGCAGCGCCAGTTCCCACCAGAAGTCCAGATCGAATCCGCCGAGACCCAAGGTGGTGACCCAGGACGCGAGGAACGCGACGCTGATCGCCATGGCGATCAGCAGCATCATCCCGGGCCGGCGGGAGCGGAGTTCGGCCCAGCCGCCGGTGAGGAACGGCATGCCGCCGTAGACGAAGATCACCGTGCCCAGCACCGGGGGAATCCACATGGCGCCGGGGAAGTCCGGCATGGTGTAGCCGAGCAGGTCGGCGACCATGTGGCTGAAGAACACCACCGGTATCGCCAGCACCAGCGACACCCAGAACCGGCGGCGGAACATCTCCCCGTGTGCCCCGTGCCCGGCATGCCGATCGCGCCCGGTGTGCTCACCCGGCCCGACGTGGGCGAGGTGCTCGCCGTGCCCGGCGTGCGCATCATGCTCGTCGGGTGGCGGGCTCTGAACCTCGGCGCCGTCATTGTGTCCGGCGGGCGACGGGTCCGGGTGGGGGTGTCCGTGCTGCGGGTGCGACATCGAAAGCCTCCTGGGATGGCGAACGGGCCGAGAGGAACCGGGCGGCGCCCGGTTACAGGGTGGTCAGCAGCTGCCGCATGGTCTCGATCTCCTGCTGCTGCGTGTCGACGATGGTGCGGGCCATCTCCACCGCGTCGGGGAACTGTCCGTCCTCGATCTCGGTCTGCGCCATGTCGACCGCGCCTTCATGGTGGGCGATCATCTGCTCGAGGAACAGGCGAGCGGCGTCGGCGCCCTGCGCCTCGGACAGCGCCTGCATGTCCTCCTCGCTCATCATCCCCTCCATCTCCATCCCCTCCATACCGTCCATGCCCTCGTCCATGTCCATGCCGGGCATGTCGTTGTTGCCGGTCTCGGGCATCTCGGTGGGCTCGCCCCACTGCTCGAGCCAGGACTCGAGCTGCGCGATCTCCGGGCCCTGAGCGGCCTTGATCTGCTCGGCCAGGGCGGTCACGTCCGCGGGAATGTCCTGCTTGGCCAGCAGCATGTCGCTCATCTCGATGGCCTGACTGTGGTGCGGCAGCATCATCTGCGCGAACATCACATCGGCGTCGTTGTGCGCCGCGGCCTCGTCTGCGGCGGACGTGGTGGCCGAGGTCGTGGCGGGCGCGGTCGCGACGGTGGTGTCGGTGTCGGTCCCGGTGTCGCTGCACGCAGCCGCGGCGAACACCACCGCCAGGGCGGTGGCGCCGACGGCGAGAATCTTCGTGTTGTTCATGGGATGTGGTCCTTTCTCGAAACGGTCACTAGGACAGGAACAGTGAGAACCGGCACCGACCGGGAACGGCCCGTCCGGTGCGGCCACTAGGCCAGATAGGACACGGTGGTCATCATTCCCGCTTCCTGGTGATACGCGTTGTGGCAGTGCAGCGCCCACTGGCCCGGATTGTCGGCGTCGAATTCGATCTCGACGGTGCGCATCGGCCCGATCGTGACGGTGTCCTTGCGCAGGCCGGTGTCGGTGAGCGCGAAGGTGTGTCCGTGCAGGTGCATCGGATGGAACATGTCCGACATGTTGCGCATCCGCATCCGCACCCGCTGCCCTTCGGCCACGTTCAACGGCGGGATGTCGGGGTGGGCGCGGCCGTTGAGAGTCCACCGGTACGGCGACATGGTCCCGCCCATGTCCACGCTGTGATACACATCGTGCTCCTTCTCGGCCAGGCGCACATACTCCCGAGGTGCCAGGTCGGTGCCGAGCAGCACCTGCCGGTCCAGCTCGCCGGGCCTCGACTGGGCGGGCAGCGCGCCGGCAGCGGTACGCACCAGGGCCTGCCCGTGCCCGGTCTTACCTTCCGCCTGGGCGAACAACGGGAATACGCCATCGCCGAGAGTGACGAGCACGTCGACACGCTCACCCATCCCGAGCAGCAGCGCATCGGTATCCTGCGGCACGACGGGGAAGCCGTCGGTGTGGGTGACGGTCATCCGGTGCCCACCGAGCGCGACGCGGAAGGCGGTGTCCGCGCCGGCGTTGATGAACCTGATCCGTGCCCGCTGCCCGGGTCTCGCGGTGAACACCATCGGGTCTTCCGGTACACGCCCGCCGACCAGGAAAAGCGGATAGCTCACGTCCCCGGCGCCGCCGAGCAGCGGGGAGAGCATCGATTCCTCCCCCATATCCATACCGTCCATACCGCCCATGGCGCCGTGGTTCATCCCGCCCATCGGGGCGTCGCCACCCTCACCGGTGGCGCCGATGCCGAGGTCGCGGGCCACATCGTCGGGGGTGCGGCCGGTGCCGTCGAGCCAGTCGTCGAGCACCACGATCCAGTCGTGGTCGTAGTCGCCGGGCTCGTTCGGGTCGTCGATGATCAGGGCGCCGTACAGGCCGCGGTCGAGCTGCAGCCCGGAATGCGAATGATAGAAGTAGGTACCCGAATCCGGAACGGTGAACTCGTAATCGAACCGGGCCCCGGCCGCGATGGGATCCTGGGTCAGCCCGGGCACACCGTCCATGTCGTTGCTCAACGCCAGCCCGTGCCAGTGCACACTCGTCTGCGCCGGCAGCTGGTTGGCGACCTCCACCCGCAGCAGATCCCCGGCGCGGGCCCGGATCAGCGGACCGGGCAGAGTGTCGTCGTATCCCCAGGTCGAGACGATGCGCCCGCCCAGGTCCACCTGGACCGGACGCGGCGTCAACCGCGCCGAGACCACCTGCTGACCCGGGATGCGGCGTTGCTGTTCGAGACGGCGCACCGCAGTCGACGAGGCCTGCACGGGGGCGCCGGTCGGTGAGCCCGACCCGGAACACGCCATCAGGACTCCGGCCCCGGCAAGTATTGATCCGAGAAGGAAGGATCGACGGCCCAGCTCAGCCATGAACCTGCCCCTGCCGGTGCTCGACCGACGTGGTGTCGCCGGGGTGCATCAGCACCTGCCGACGGGCCACGAATTCATCGGAGTCGATGTCACCGCGAGCGAACCGCGCCTCGAGCAGCTGAAGCGGATCGGACTCCTCGAGGGTGCGGCCGGGCCCGTTCGCACGGTCGGTGCGGAACATCATGGCCACCAGGTAGAGCACCACCGCCCAGAACGCGAACATGCACACGGCCATGACGATCCATCCGGTCCAGGTCAGCTCTCCTGCCCAGCCCATCATGATCGCCTCCTTTCTCCGTTGGTGTCTCAAGCCTGACGCGTGTACCCCCTGATTCCTGTGGAGGTCGTATGAAGATTTGCTCAAGAAGCCCCACTGCGTCGTCGGCAGCGGTGTCCGCTGGTGAAGATGGACGCCATGGACTCCTCCGCTCGCACTCCCACCGCGACCAGCGATCCTGCGGCGCCGCCGCGCCCGTCGACCGGGTTGCGGGCGATGGTCGTCGAAGACGAAGCACCGTTGGCGAACCTGATCGGCTCGTATCTCGAACGCGACGGGTTCGAGACCGCGCTCACCGGCGACGGCACCGACGCCGTCGCCCTCGCCCGACAGGTCGACCCCGACGTCGTGGTCCTCGATCTCGGTTTGCCAGGACTCGATGGGGTCGAGGTGTGCCGGCAACTGCGGACGTTCTCCGACGCCTATGTCGTGATGCTCACCGCCCGCACCGAAGAAATCGACACCCTCATCGGGCTGTCCGTCGGCGCGGACGACTACATGAGTAAACCGTTCAGCCCCCGCGAATTGATGGCCCGCATCCAGGCCATGCTGCGCCGTCCCCGCGCCAGTACCGCCACACCCGGACCCGCCGAGACCGCCACCACCGATCTGATCCGACGCGCCGGGGACCTGGCCCTCGATGTCGACGGCCGGGACGTCACCGTTGCCGGGAGGCCGGTGGCCTTGACTCGCACCGAATTCGACGTCCTCGCTGCCCTGGCCCGCGATCCCGGTACCGTGCTCACCCGGGCCCAGCTGATCGAGGCGGTGTGGGGACCGAGCTGGACCGGCGACGAACACCTGGTCGACGTGCACATCGGTCATCTGCGCCGCAAACTCGGCGACGACGCCACCCGCGGCCGCTATGTGCGCACCGTCCGCGGGGTCGGCTACAAGATGGGCGCCGGACAATGACGGCCCGGCGCCCCCACCGCAGACGAGATTCAGCCGCATCGCCCCGGCAAGCGCTGGCGGGATCGAGTTTCGGTACCCGGCTCTTCCTCGCCCTGACCGTGGTGGTGGTCGGCTGCGCCGCCAGTGCGTGGCTCGTCGCCTCCGCCCTCGCGCCCGGCATCTTCCACGATCACCTCGGCCAGGCCGGCATCGACCACAACTCCAGCCAGGCCGCGCACGTCGAAGAGGCGTTCGCCTGGGCAATCGTCCTTGCCTGGGGTCTGGCGGTCGCGGTCGCGGTGCTGCTGGCATTGGCGGTGAGCTGGTACGTCACCCGGCGTGTTCAACGCTCGTTGACCGCGGTGACCACCTCGACCGCCCGGATCGCCGGTGGCCGGTACGACACCCGCGTACCCAGCCCCGGTCTCGGCCGCGAATTCGACGAACTCGCCGTCACCGTCAACGAACTCGCTCGCCGCCTCGGCGCCACGGAAAGTACCCGTCGCCGGATGCTCGCCGACCTCGGCCACGAGATGCGCACCCCGATCGCTACCCTCGACTCTTATCTCGAAGCCCTCGACGACGGCGTCCGCACTCTCGACGACGACACTCGACACGTGTTGCGCGAGGCCACCCACCGGCTGGGGCGTCTCGCCCAGGACATCACCGCGGTCTCGCGCGCCGAAGAACACCTCACCCGCATCCGGCCGGTGCCCACCACCACCGGCGCCCTCGTCACCGCCGCGGTCGATGCGGTGCGCGAACGGTACGAGAGCAAAGGCGTCGACTTGCACAGCCGTCTCGACGATTCCATGGTCGTGTCGGTCGATCCCGATCGGCTCGGCCAGGTCCTGGGTAATCTGCTCGACAATGCCCTGCGTCACACCGCTTGTGGCGGCACGGTCACCGTCACCAGCAGACGAGCCGGCAACGATCGGGTGGAGGTCACGGTGGCAGACACCGGTGAGGGTATTGCTCCCGAGCACCTTGACCATCTCTTCGATCGCTTCTACCGTGCCGATACCGCCCGCGACCGCAGCCACGGCGGCAGCGGTATCGGCTTGACCATCACCCGTGCCCTCGTCGAAGCCCACCACGGCCGCATCCGCGCACACAGCGACGGACCCGGACACGGAGCCCGATTCACCCTCGAACTGCCCATCGTCAGGCTCTGAACTGCAGGGACATCAAGCGTTGTCACGCCTGGCCATGTTCCGTCAGGTGTCCGCATCGTGCAGGCACCGCTGCTCGATCGTCCTGTCAGCCGTGGCCGAGGTGCAGCACGAGGACGTGGTGTTGTCGTCAGCTTCCGGTGGGCTGTTCGAGTCGAGTCGCAGAGCCGTGCGCAGGTCGGAGACCGAGGGTGCGCCGTCGAGCCGTCCGGTGTCGGAGGGGTAGAGGCGGCAGGACAGGCTCGGGACCTGTCCCGGGATCGCGAACGGGTCGCGGCCGTCGACGAGCAGCGTGGGCGAGCCGGTCATGCCCGCGGTGGCGGCCCGGCCGGGATCGTCGATCACGCGGAGGGTGATCTCCGGCTGCACCGGCTCGCCGGCGGTGGCCTGCCGGATACGCCGCTCGAGCACCGCCACGTTGGGGCAGTCGGGGACCTGGAGAATGTCCAGTTTCACGGGTGGTCTCCTTCGTGTAGCGAGGACAGGACCGGGCAGGACCGGTGGTTGCGGGGCAGCCCGCATGTCGCGATCAGTTCGGTCAGCGAGCCGTGCATGCGCTGCAGGTCGGCGATACGGCGTTCCAGCTCGGCGGCACGGGATTCAGTCAAGGCGCGGGCGGTGTCACAGTCGTCGGGGCCGCCGTCTGCCAGGTTCAGCAGTTCGGCGACATCGTCGAGGGTGAACCCCAGCTCCTGGGATCGTTTGACGAACCGGACCACCGCGACCGCGTCGTCGGGATAGCTGCGGTAGCCCGACGGGGACCGGGCCGGTCGCGCGAGCAGGCCGCGACGCTCGTAGTAGCGCAGGGTCTGCGCGTTGACTCCCGCCCTGGCTGCCAGCTCACCGGTTCGCATCCACACATTCTCAACCCTGTACCCGAGTACAGGGTCAATGCCGCCCAGCTTCCCTGGCGCATTCTTCGGTCCCGCTGACCCGCAGCCTGTGCATCAAAGGCAACGCGCACGTGCCCGTGCCGGTCCCGGGCTTTCCTCGTAGCATGACGGAGAAGGTTCTTCCCTTCCCGAAGGAGGGGAAGTCAGGTCGCAGGACTCGTTCACCTCGACTCGGCAGTGTGAGGGAAGTCGAGCTCTGCGACTCTGAGGTACCGCGCCATTGCCCGTCGGCACACGTTATCCGTGGTGCGCAGCGCATGCGCGGAGCTGCTCTTTGACCGGTGCTGTCGAGCCGAGGAGGGCGGACGGTGCAGAAACAGTGCAGGAGGCCGGTCAACTAGCCGGAGGTGTCGTTTCGGTGCGGCACAGTTGCTGCGAGCGACGCGGTCTCAGGCGGGCCGAGTGAGCATCGCGGCCAGATCGGCGGGGATCGGCATCGGGGTCATCAGCCCAGCTGCAGTCCGTCCGGTGTTCCCGTCGGGTAGCGGCCCAGCGCGAACCCGGGAGCAGTGACGATGATTCGCACCATCTGACCGAGAGCCTCACGACGGTCGCGCTGGCGCAGGGCGAGGCCGAGCATGGCGAGGTGGTTGCGGGTGTGCGGCCACGGATACGGCTGGGACAGGATGTGGGCGCGTTCGAGGTGGTGCCAGCGCCCGGCGTCGTCGTCGGTGTGGCGGGCAGCGGCCATTTCCGCGATGTAGACCGTGCGTAGAGAAGCGGGCATTCGGCTCATGGCGTGGGGTCCTTACTGGTGGATTCGAGGAACAGTGCGACGAGGACGAGGACGACACCGCAGGTGATGTAGGTGTCGGCGAGGTTGAAGGTGGCAAAACCATCCGGTGTGGAAATAGTCGGTGACTGTGCCGTCGAGGAAGCGGTCGATGACGTTGGCGGTGGCGCCGGCGACGATCGCGGCGAATCCGAGGGTCTGGAGCGGGTGACTGTCGGGTGCGGTGCGCCAGGCGTACACACCGATCGTCGCGGTGATGGCCGCGGTGACGGTGAGAACGACGGCGGTGGGGAGCTGGTCGCCGAGGCTGAATGCGACCCCGGTGTTGTAGGTCAGGCGCAGTTGCAGCAGACCGAGATCGAGTGCCCGCCCGTCAGATAGCGCGTCGCGGGCCACCGGGTCGAGGATCAGCGCGAGAGCAGCCAGCGCGCCGGCGAGTACGACGAGACTGCCGCGTCTGCGACCCTGCCCGGCCCCGGCCACCGAGGGTGCGACAGAGCTGTCATCCGGCGTCATAGCCGGGCTCCGGTGGCCGGTTCCGGCATCTTTGTCGATGGTGGTGCCTCGGTGAGGGCGTGGGCGCGGCCGGCGCGGACCCCGTTGGCGATCACGACGATCTCGGCGACCTCGTGAACCAGGACAACCGCCGCCAACCCGAGCACACCGAACAGGGCCAGGGGCATCAGGACGGTGATGATCGCGAGCGAGAGGCCGACGTTCTGCAACATGATCGTTCGTGATCGGCGGGCATGCTGCAGGGCTTGAGGTAGATGCCGCAGGTCCTCACCCATCAGGGCGACGTCGGCGGTCTCGATGGCCACGTCGGTGCCCATCGCGCCCATCGCGATCCCCAGATCGGCGGTGGCCAGGGCAGGGGCGTCGTTGACACCGTCGCCGACCATCGCCGTCGGCCGTGTACCGCGGAGGGTGTCGATGATGCGGGCCTTGTCCTCCGGACGCAGATCGGCGTGCACCTCGTCGATACCGACATCGGTGGCCAACGCTCGTGCGGTGCGCTCGTTGTCGCCGGTGAGCATCGCCACGGTGTAACCGTCGCGGCGCAGCCCCGCGACGACGTCGCGGGCTTCGGGACGAAGTTCGTCGCGCACCGCGATCGCCCCGATCAGGGCGCCGGCCCGTTCGATGAGCACCGCAGTGGCTCCGGCGTGCTGCATCCGCTCGATATCGGCAGCCAGAGAGCCCGGGTCGATCCACCCGGGCCGACCCAGACGGGCAGGAATGCCGCCGACGTGACCGGTCAGTCCGGCACCGGGGACCGCGTCGACGTCCTCGGCGGGGGTGTAGTCGTCGACGGCGGCGAGGATCGCTGCAGCGAGGGGGTGCTCACTGCGTGCCTCGAGCGCAGCGGCGACATTCAGAACGTCGGCGCGGGTGGCGCCGCCCGTGGTGGCAACGTCGATGACCTCGGGGCGGTTCCGGGTCAGGGTGCCGGTCTTGTCCAACGCGACGATGCGGATCCGGCCCAACGCTTCGAGGGCGGCACCGCCCTTGACCAGGACGCCGAGCTTGGAGGCGGCGCCGATCGCGGCGACCACGGTCACCGGGATCGCGATGGCCAGCGCACACGGGGACGCGGCGACCAGCACGACCAGGGCGCGTTCGATCCACACCAGCGGATCACCGAATACGCTGCCGATCGCGGCGATCAACGCCGCGGCAACCATCACTCCCGGCACCAGGGGCTTGGCGATCTTGTCGGCCAGACGCTGGGCCTCGCCCTTGCGGGATTGCTCGGCCTCCACGATCTTCACGATCTTGGCCAGCGAGTTGTCCTGCGCGCCGGCGGTGACCTCGACCTCGAGAACGCCGGTGCCGTTGATCGACCCGGCGAACACCTCGGAGCCCGGTCCGGCCTCGACCGGCACCGATTCCCCGGTGATCGCGGAGGTGTCCAGGGCGGTGCGCCCGGTGCGGATGGTGCCGTCGGTGGCGAGCCGCTCCCCGGGTTTGACGATCATGATCTCCCCGAGCCCCAACTCCGCGGGGGCGACGGTCTGTTCCCGGCCGCCGCGCAGGACGGTGGCAGTGTCCGGCACCAGATTCAGCAGGGCGCGCAGGCCCCGTCGGGTGCGAGTGACCGCGTACTCTTCGAGACCCTCACTGATGGCGAACAGGAACGCGAGCATCGCGGCTTCGCCGACCTCGCCGAGCAGCACGGCGCCGACGGCAGCGATCGTCATCAGGGTCCCGACCCCGATCTTGCCGCGGGCCAGCCGCTTGAGGGTCGAGGGGACGAAGGTGTAGCCGGCGACGACCAGCGCCACCGCCTCGAAGCCCGTCCCGAGAGCGTCGGGCCCACCGGTGACGCGGACGATCAGGGCCGCAATCAGCAGGACACCCGCGGCGGCGGCCGCCCGGATCTCGGTGACCTGCCACCACTTGTCGGGCTCCTGGTCGTCTTCGCCCTCGACGCGGGGTTCGTCGGGGCCGCATCCGCAGGCGTCGCTCATGCCGTCACTCCCGTGTCGGTGTCGGTGCCGTAGTTCGGGCACAGCGCGACGGCGTTGCCCGTGGCGGCCAGGAGGGTTTCGGCCGAGGCCAGCAGGTCGAGCAGTTCCAGTCGGGCCAGCGAGTAGAACACCTGCCGGCCCTGCGGGCGGCCTTGCACCAGGCCGCAGTCCCGCAGGCATGCCACGTGCGCCGACACTGTCGATTGCGCCAATCCCAGCTCGCCGACCAGGTCCGCTACTCGGGATTCCCCGGCGGCGAGGCGGCGCACGATGGCCAGGCGGGTGCCGTCGGAGAGACTGTGGAACAACGCTGCTGCAGAGTCGAGACTTTCACCGAAGCAGGTCGTCGCTCGCTCATTCATCGTCATAAAACGATGATATTGAGGAAACATGATTAATCAAGCGGAGGGAGCGGGACAACGCGCGTTCTACTCCGCCAGTGCGGACTCCGACAACGGTCGCGAATGATGACGGCTGGCGGATTCTCGGACCGGCTCGTCACGACTCAAGGGACGTTCACAGACTGGCCGGCTGGCTCCCAGCCTGGAACGGCCAACGGGTCGCATGCCAGTTCTGCCTCGCGGGAGGATCGCCTTGCTCAGACTGTCCAGGCCGGTCGCCAGGTCCTCGCACGGGAGAGCCGATCGTGTCGACGAATCGACGGCACAGCTCGTCGAGCACCTCGGTGATGGGCATGTCGGTGGTGCCGTAGCGCAACTGTCGGCTCGGCTGAAGGTCGGCGAGGGCAGCGAACTCGATCAGATTCTGCTGGGCATGACACAGCTTCGCCGGTGCAGCGAGGACAGCAGCGTCACGCAGGTCGTATCGGCAGAACGGTCTCACACGCCCCGGGCGTTGCGGTTCGCGAGCATGGCGCTGCGGGCACTGCCACGGCGGGGCCAGAGCGCTCATCCACGCCGTTCCTGTCCACGGCACCTGACCGCAGCCTTCGCATGTCGACTGCAGATACACCTGGTGGCGTACACAGAGCGGCAGCAGCGGATTGGCCCAGCCTGCATGCCACCACGGATCGGGTTCGGCCAGGCATCGGGCACAGAAACGCGATCCTCCCCGGTCGGGCCGAATGTGGCGGTGGTGCACCAGGTACCGTGCCGCGGCGGCATCGATCGGCCGGCCCCACAGGGCGGCGCGCAGGTCACCGGCAGGGACACCGAGGTGAGCGGCGATCCACCGAGCGTGCAGGCTCAGGTGCTCGAGAACGAGGTGATATCCGGTCGGGCTCCGCGGCACACGGAGCTCGCGCAAAATCTGGATCGGGGTCAGTTGGTAGCGACAGCCGACGCGCATCAGCCAGCCCGGCAGATACTCGGCGGGATGTAGTTGCACGGTGATCGGCCACCGGTCGACTCTTATCGTGGCCATAGTGGTTCCCCAACCACTGAGCCGGCCAGGGCGGGACCAGCCGGTATCAGCCGGTGCGGGCGGCGGATTCGCTGGCATTGTCGACGGTCGCGGTGGTGATCAACTCAGCAGTGACGGCTTCGACGCCGGTGACGATCGCGAGATACGAGATCCGGTCGAGCAGATTCGTCAACGACGCGATCCGCCCCTGGGTGCGGCGGTGCAGCAGCCGAGCATGCTCGCACAGCATCCCGTCATGGCTGCCGGCGAGGGTGAGGTGTTCTTCGGCGGTGCGCAGCAGCGCGAGCCAGCCGCGCATCCCGGTGTCGGTGTCGATGCTGAACGGGGCAACCGGGCAGCGGGTGGCGCGGCGGCTGGTCTGGGCGTAGACGGTGTGCTCGCCGAGCAGGCCTTCGTCGAAGAAGCGTTTGGCGGTCAGATTCACCCCGACGTAAATGAAGGTAGCGGCCATGTCGTTGGCCAAACCCTTGAGATGGTTCGATACCTCCAGGCCGTTGCGGTGCCGGAAGTCGACGAAGTGCAGATCGTCGAGCACGATCAACCGGGTACCGCAGGAGGTGACACAGTCCACCGCCAAGGCCCCGAGTTTCGAGGTGGAGGCACGGTCCACGGCCGGATGGCCGTAGAACCGCAGGATCTGCTGATTGAGGCCTTTGAGGGTGACCCCGGCGCTGAGCGGGATGAACGCCACCGGCCACCGTTGATGCCCCTCCACGGTGAGGGGTCCGTCGCGGCGCAGAACTCGCCGGTGGACGTCGCGGGCATAGCGGGTGGCGATGGTGGTCTTGCCGAGGCCGGGTTCGGCGTCGATGACCACCGAGCCGCGCAGCTTGTCGCCGTCCCGATACGCCGAGGCCATCACCTGATCGCAGATCCCGTAGGCGGCGGCGAGTTGGCTGGTCTTGATCGTCGGCAGGTTGGCGTTCCACACCATCCGGGCTTCGTTGTAGTCCTCGAGCTCCTCCTGCGACAGTCGGGACATCGCGGTGCGGGAGAGGACCTCGAACGGTTCACGCGGTGGGGCGGTGACGAAGGCGTGCCAGCCCTGTTTGCGGGAGAGCTGGTAGCGGACAGTGCCATACGTTGGCCCAGGGGTTCATTCGTCGAACACCTCGAACACGTCTTCGTCGGGATGCTCCGCGTAGTACCGGTCGAATACGTCGACGTCGTCGACCACCTCCAACCGTTGAGTTCGACTGGTGGCGAGTTCGTCGAGCAGCTCGGCGACGCCCGGCACGGACGCAGTGTCGCGTTCGTCGTCGATACCGGACTGCTGTCCTTCGGTTTCCGGATGCGGGCGGTGGGCACTGAGTCGGCGGGCCAGGGCGCGGTCGCGGCGTGTCGCGACGTCGTCTCGGCTCCACGCGAGCAGCAGATCCCGTACCGCGGCGGCGGGATCGAAGTGGCGATGCTCGCGCACGGCGATGCGTTTGGCGTAGTCGGCGGCGTCCCTGCTGAACGGCTGGTTCAGGCAAGCGCCGTGCTCCCACACCAACTGATGCCAACGGTGGCTGTCCGGGTCCTGGAACCAGGCGTGCCGGATGTCGTGATTGTCGACGAAGATCGGCCACTTGCCGGCGTGCACACCGCCATACGGCGAACGGGTGGTGCGATACAAGGTGAGCCCGGATCCGTCGTAACGCAGTCCGTCGACCTCGACGCCGTAGTGCTGGATCGTACGCCAACGCACATCGAGGAACTCATACGCCAGATCCGGATTCGCCGGCAACAGCAGACCACCCGATTTGGCGACCCCGATCTCGAACATCTCGCTCGGCGAAAACCCCACCCGCGGCAGTTCCGGCACGCACAGCCCGTCATGTCGGGTGTGGTGATAGACCCGGCCCACCCATTCCCGGATGATCTGCTCGAGTTCGCTGGCGTAGTAGAACGCGGCGTCTTCGACGTCTTTGCCCCGTGAGTACACGTCCGGGCCCTTGTAGGCGGGCAGGTGCTGTAGCAGTGATTCGCGCAGGGTGCGGAAGAAGCGTTCGACGGTGGGTTTGTCGGTGGGCTTGTGCGGGATCGCCGGCTGAACGGTGATACCCAGTCGGGCGCAGACTCCGATCACATGAGAGGACAGGTACTGCTTGCCGTGATCGACGACGATCGCCTCGGGCAGACATGCCGGTAGATCCCCGACGCGTCGCTGGGAGATCCCGTCCGGGGACTCGGTGCCGACGAGCAGGTTTCGCGGCACCCCGTGATACGGCCAGAGTTGATCCGCAGTCGGGTCGGTGTCGCGGGCGGGAGTGATGCACTGGTACAGCACATTCGCCACGTCCTGGGACCGCGTCGATAGCGGTGTCAGGCGCAGTCCGAGGATGCAGCGGGTGAACAGGTCCATCGCCACGGTCAACTCCACCCCGACCCAGCGCATGGTGACCGGTTCCATCGCGAACACATCCAGCGCGGTGGTATCGAGCACCACGTACTCCCCCGGACGGGTCGCGCGCAGTCGGCCGAGGACACCGCGGGGCCGGTCCGCCACCGACCGCCGGCCTTTCGCGCTACCGAACGCGTGCCGCCCCTTCGACAATGTCTTCACCCGCCGGTATGCCGTGCTCAGGGAGGGCAACGGCACCATGCCCGGCCCGAATTCTGCTTCCAGGTCCTTGGCAACGGCATCGATGACCGCGCCGATCGTCGGGGTCGAGACGGTGACGTACCTATCGAGCACCCGCACACATGCTGCGTCCCACCGGTGATCGACACTGGTGGCGTAGCGGCTACGGATCCGACTGTCCGTGAGTCCGGCAACTCCTGCCGCGCGGTATCCGGCGATCCAGCGGTACAGGGTGCGCACAGAGACGTGAAGTTCCGCCGCTCTGGTGGCCAACACCGATTCGAGTTCGGCGCCGGAGGTCGCAACCTCGGTCAGGATGCCGCGGACGTGTTCGGCTCGTGTTTCCAGTTCCTGAATCTGGGTTGCGGTCAGCGAGGAGAGCACTACGGCAGCAGGGTCAGCGGAGGCGGTGTCGTCCGGCGGTGAGATCGCTGTTCCCCGTGCCGCGATCTCGGTGACCGCGACACGCTGCATCCGCTCTCCGGACCGGAGGGTGACATCGTGTCCCTGCAGCGCCACGACTTCCCATGAGCAGCCGTCGAGCCAGACCTTGATTCCTGCACGTAGTTCGACGATGTTGGTCACGGCGTGCTCCTTACACCGGACACCTGCGACTGTCCGGACAGCGGCACCGTCAGGTCCACCGACCACAGACCGGACCACAGCTTCGCCAGCACCGCGATTCGCGAGCCGGGCCTGTTCACCGATGCGGCGAGGTCGTCGAGGGTCATCCCGGGCACTGCGACGCTGTCGAGTGCCCTCATCACCGCGGGGTCGATCCACTCGCTACGACGAGCGCCCCCGAGGATTCGGAGGTTCGCCAGCACTACTGGGTTTGCACCGGTCCACACTTCATACGACCAGCCCCGACTCGAACACAGTCGTTCGGTCCAGGCGAACACCTGCGCAACTGCGTCGCGACGGGCGAACTCGGCGGGTTTGACGTCGACGACCGTGAATCCGCCGTCTGTGCGTTGGAGCAGCAGATCGGGCGCATGCCGACGCATGGTCTTCCCGTCCGGGCCGCACAGCCACATCGGCTGTGCGGCGATCCGCACCACTTCCGGTGCGTAGTCCGCCAGCCACAACCGGTCCAGTTCGAGTCGGCTCTCGTAGAGGACGTGGCCACGGTTGGTGGCCGACCAGAACATCCCGGAATAGTGGCGCTGATGGGGGTGACTGCGGACTTTCCGTACCGGCAGGCCCAGGATCATCCGATAGGGATCTGCCGCAGCGAGGGTCGTCGCGACAGGATCACCTGATTCCTGCACGTACCTGACCTCAACCTCGCTGGTCCGGGGCACTTTTTCAGGGTCCCGCTACTGACACGAATTTGAGAAACCGACACGCCGCTGACAGGCGACTGACATGAAATTGAGAAACTGACACCGAATCCGAGAACCTACACCTGGCGGTGTCCGGGTTGGTGCGAACACGGTTGGCGAAGTCGGTACACGACGCCGGGTGGGGCATGTTCACCGCCATGCTCGAGGAGAAAGCCGCACGATATGGGCGGACCTTCGTGAAGGTGGATCGCTGGTTCCCGTCGAGCCAGACGTGCTCGGCGTGTGGAGTGGTCGACGGGCCGAAGCCGCTCTCGATTCGAGAGTGGACGTGTGCAGCGTGTGGTGCGGTCCACGACCGCGACCTGAACGCCGCAATCAACATTCTCGCCGCAGGACGTGCGGAGAGGTTAAACGCCTGTGGAGGGACCGTAAGTCCTGCCGCGTAGCGGAAGGCAGGTCCCGGTGAAACAGGAACCCACCGAAGCGGCACGACGTGCCGCTGTAGGAATCCTGGTCGTTCACGGCCGGGAGGACGTCAACGGTCAGTCTGTGCCGGGACCGACGTTGCGGCTGTTGCGGGTACGCAGTGTGCGGACGTACTCCTCGGGGGCGCCCGCGACCTCCGCGGCGTCGGCCATCACCCCGAGATAGCGCGCCGACGGCAGGCCGCCTTCGTACGCGTCCATCACGTAGAGCCACGCGAGCGTGGGTCCGTCCTGCGTCTCGATGCGGACGCGGATCTTGCGGTGGATGCCGAGCTCGGAGCCCTCCCAACGGTCGAGTCGCTGCTCGTCCTCGGACGGGACGTCGTACAGGACGACGAACACCTTCGCCTCGGGGTCGTCGAGGTCTTCGACGACGGTGGCCAGTGCGCCCTCCCACCCGATGTCGCCGCCGCTGAAGGTGAGCCGCCAGCCGTGCAGCCAGCCGGTGCCCGCCATCGGGGAGTGCGGGCAGCGTTGCATCATCTGTTCGGGATCCATGTTGGACCCGTAAGCGGCATAGATCGGCACGGGCGTCAGCCTAATCTGTGGCTAGTAACCTGTTGCGTGCAGTGTGCGGAACACGCTGACTGCGGACGCGTGCTCGGCCGCGTCCGGCTCGCCGCCCGGAGACCCCGGTCGGCCCAGAATGTGGAGGACGAATGACGACCCGGATCGTGATCATCGGCGGCGGTCCCGCCGGCTACGAAGCAGCTCTCGTGGCGGCACAGCACGGAGCACAGGTCACGGTGGTCGACTCGGACGGCATCGGCGGCGCGTGCGTGTTGTTCGACTGCGTTCCCTCCAAGACCTTCATCGCCTCCACCGGGATCCGCACCGACATGCGCCGCGCCACCGATCTGGGGATCGCGCTCGATCCGTCGCAGGCGCGCATCTCGCTTCCGCAGATCCACTCGCGCGTCAAGGGCCTCGCCCAGGCGCAGTCGTCCGACATCCGTGCGCGTTTGCAGACCGAGGGCGTCGAGTTGCTCTCGGGCCGCGCCGAGCTGATCGACCCGCTGCTCGGCATGGCGGCGCACCAGGTGCGCGCGGTACTCGGGAACGGCGACGAGCGCACCCTCGACGCCGATGTCGTCCTGATCGCGACGGGCGCGAGCCCGCGCGTGCTCCCGGGTGCCGAGCCGGACGGCGAACGCATCCTCAACTGGCGCCAGCTCTACGACCTCGACGAGCTGCCGTCGCACCTCGTGGTGGTCGGCTCGGGTGTCACGGGCGCCGAGTTCGTGTCCGCCTACACCGAGATGGGGGTGAAGGTCACACTCGTGTCGAGCCGCGACCGCGTGCTGCCCGGCGAGGACGCGGACGCGGCTCTCGTGCTCGAGGACGCGCTCGCCGAGCGCGGTGTCGAACTGGTCAAGCACGCGCGCGCCGATGCTGTCGAGCGGGTCGGCGACGGGATCGTGGTCACGCTGTCGGACGGGCGCACCGTCGAGGGCAGTCACGCACTCATGACGGTCGGTTCGGTGCCCAACACCACCGGCCTCGGGCTCGAGAAGGTGGGCATCGAGCTCGATCGCGGCGGCTACCTGCGTGTCGACCGCGTGTCGCGGACCACTGTCGCGGGCATCTACGCCGCGGGCGACTGCACGGGCCTGCTGCCGCTCGCATCGGTCGCCGCGATGCAGGGCCGGATCGCGATGTACCACGCGCTCGGCGAGGGCGTGAGCCCGATCAAGCTGAAAACCGTTGCCTCCGCGGTGTTCACGCGGCCCGAGATCGCGACGGTCGGCGTCAGTCAGGCCGCTATCGACGACGGCCAGGTACCGGCGCGCACGGTCATGCTGCCGCTCAACACCAACCCGCGCGCCAAGATGTCGAGCCTGCGTCGCGGTTTCGTCAAGATCTTCTGCCGTCCCGCGACGGGCGTCGTGATCGGCGGTGTCGTGGTGGCGCCCAACGGTTCCGAGCTGATCCTGCCGCTCGCGATGGCGGTGCAGAACAATCTCACCGTCACCGATCTCGCGAATACCTTCTCGGTGTACCCGTCGTTGTCGGGCTCGATCACCGAGGCCGCACGGCAGTTGATGCGTCACGACGACCTCGACTGAGTCGATCGAGGGCTTCGTCTCACCATTCGGGCATCTCGTTTCAGATTATGGGGGAAGGAGTAGGGTGGCCGGTACGGCGGTCACCCCGCTCCGCCGTGTCCGGCGCTCTCCCGCCCCGTGATCCAGGACGGCCAGGGTGTTCAGTCGCCTACCGTTTCGTCCGTCGTCCGGTTTCCACGCGCGCCGTGAATTCCGGGCGGCCCCGGGAGTCCGTATGTCCCTCGCATTCTCGTCGCGGATGGCGGAGCTGCGCAGCTCCGCCATCCGCGATCTCCTCTCGCTCACCGCGAAGCCCGAGATCCTCAGTCTCGCGGGCGGCCTGCCCGCACCCGAGTTCCTCGACCGCGAACGCGTCGCCGCCGAAGCCGCGCGGGTGCTCGCCGCACCGTCGTCGGTGCAGTATGGGGAGACCGTCGGATCACGCGACGTGCGCGACGCGATCGCCCGGTTCGACAGGTGCGGTCGTGACCTCGACGGCGACCACATCGTCGTCACCAACGGCTCGCAACAGGCACTGAGCCTGGTCGCGCAGGTCGTGCTCGATCCCGGCGACGACGTCGTGCTCGAAAGCCCCGCCTACACGGGTGCCCTTCAGGTGTTCCAGGCCGCGCAGGCCCGGATCACCACCGTCCCACTCGACGACGACGGCCTCGACGTCGAGGCGCTGACGACGCTGCTCGAGAACGGTCTGCGGCCCAAACTCGTGCACACTGTGGCGAACTTCCACAACCCGCGCGGAGTCGTGCTCGCCGACGACCGCAGGCGAGCACTGGCCGCGTTGGCCGAACGCTACGACTTCCGGATCGTCGAGGACGACCCGTACGGCAGGCTGTGGTTCGACGTCGCGCCGCCCGCCTCGCTCGCCGCGTACTCGGACAGGGTGGTGCGTCTGTCGAGTGTGTCGAAGATCCTGGTGCCCGCGCTGCGCGTCGGCTGGTTGCATGCGGACGCCGAATTGTGTTCCGCCGTCGAGCGACTCAAGCAGAGTGCCGACCTGTGCGGGTCGTCGCTCACACAGCAGATCGCGGCCGGGCTGCTCGACGACCGGCAATGGCTCGACCCGCACGTCGACCGGGTCCGCGCGGCCTACCGCGCGCGTGCCGCGACGCTCGTCGACGCACTCGAGGCCGCATTCGGCGACGACGTCACCGTGTCGCGGCCGCGCGGCGGGATGTTCTGTTGGGTGCGGTTCGGCGGCGGCGTCGACACCGAACTCCTGTTGACCGATGCGGCCGACGAGGGCGTCGCGTTCGTACCCGGTGCGGCGTTCTCGCCCGACGCCGAACCCGCATGGGGGCGGTCGGGTGCGCGCCTGTGCTTCGTCACCTACCGCGAGGAACTGCTCGTGGAGGCCGTCGGGCGCTTGCACGGTGCGTGGTCACGACACGTTCGCGTGCGGGCCTGCGCTCATGCGAGGTCGTAGCTGCGCAGGACGGCGTCGTTCCAGCCGTCCGTCAGCCGGGCACGGGTGTCGTCGTCCATCTGCGGTTGCCACCGCTGATCGGTCGCCCACTTGCGTTCGACCTCGGCCCGATCCGCCCAGAAGCCCACCGCCAGGCCTGCCGCGTAGGCGGCGCCGAGGACCGTCGTCTCGATGATCTGCGGCCGGATCACAGGGATGCCCAGGATGTCGGACTGGAACTGCATGAGCAGATCGTTGACCACCATGCCGCCGTCGACCTTGAGTTCGGCGAGCGTGGCACCGGAGTCCGCGGTCATCGCATCGACCACCTCGCGGGTCTGGTACGCGGTGGCCTCCAGTGCCGCACGTGCGAGATGGCGGCGGTCGACGAATCGGGTGAGTCCGGTGATCACGCCGCGCGCGTCGGGCCGCCAGCGCGGCGCGAACAGTCCCGAGAACGCGGGCACGATGTACGCGCCGCCCGTGTCGTCCACCTCACGGGCGAGGCTTTCCACCTCGGCGGACGACGCGATCATCCCGAGATTGTCGCGGAGCCACTGCACGAGGGAGCCGGTGACCGCGATCGACCCTTCGAGCGCGTAGACCGCGGGTTCGCTGCCGAACCGGAAGCACACGGTGGTGAGCAGGCCGTGATCGCTGAAGATCCGTTCGGTGCCGGTGTTGAGCAGAACGAAATTTCCTGTGCCGTACGTGCTTTTCGCGTCGCCTGCCGAGAAGCACGCTTGGCCGACCATCGCGGCCTGCTGATCGCCGAGGATGCCCGCTATCGGCACTCCCGCGAGGGAACCCCGTTCGCGGACCGCACCGTACGTCTCGGACGAACTGCGGATCTCGGGCAGCATCGACATGGGGATCCCGAACTCGCGGCACAGGTCCTCGTCCCATTCGAGGGTCTCGATGTTCATCAGCATCGTGCGCGACGCGTTCGTGACGTCGGTGACGTGGACCGCGCCGCGGCCCCCGCCGGCATTCGTCATGTTCCACACGAGCCAGCTGTCGATCGTGCCGAAACACAGTTCGCCGGCGTCGGC
The DNA here is from genome assembly GCF_012726205.1 of Rhodococcus sp. HNM0569. Classification (GTDB taxonomy): domain Bacteria; phylum Actinomycetota; class Actinomycetes; order Mycobacteriales; family Mycobacteriaceae; genus Rhodococcus_F. The sequence goes on from NZ_JAASAE010000002.1 coordinate 272,802, forward strand.
GCGCTCGCGTGCGCCGTCGACGTTGTCGAGGATCCACCGCACCTTCGGTCCCGCGAAGTACGTCGAGAGCGGAAGGCCCGTGCGGTCGCGGAAGCGCTCGCGCCCCTCGTCGCCCGCGAGACGGTCGCACAGCGCGTCGGTGCGCGTGTCCTGCCACACGATCGCGTTGTACACCGGCTCGCCCGTCGTGCGGTCCCACACGACGGTCGTCTCCCGCTGGTTCGTGATGCCGAGCGCCACGACGTCGCGCGCACTCACATCGCCCTTCGCGAGCGCGAGAGCGATGACTTCGCGCGTGTTCAACCACAGTTCGACGGGGTCGTGCTCGACCCAGCCCGCGCGCGGAAAGATCTGCCGGTGTTCCTTCTGGGCGGAACCGACCACCACGGCGTCGTGGTCGAAGATCATGCACCGGCTGGAGGTGGTGCCCTGGTCGATCGCGACGATGTACTGAGCCACGTGCTTCAAGCTACTAGCCTGGACACGCACGCGCCTCGTTCTCGGCCCGCGCGCGTGGCCCGTCCACCGACAGGAGCCCGAGTTGAGCAGGAGACCGCAGTGAGCATGCAGCCGGAAACCGTCCGCCTCGGCCCGTCGCAGCGCGCGGACGCATGGGAAGAGCTGACCGACACACAGTTCGACGTCGTGGTCGTCGGTGGGGGAGTCGTCGGTGCGGGCGCCGCGCTGGACGCCGCGACGCGTGGCCTGAGGGTCGCGCTCGTCGAGGCCCGCGACTACGCGTCGGGCACGTCGAGTCGGTCGTCGAAGATGTTCCACGGCGGTCTGCGGTATCTCGAACAGTTCGAGTTCGGCCTCGTGCGCGAAGCGCTGCGCGAACGCGAACTCTCGCTCACGAAACTCGCGCCACACCTGGTCAGGCCGTTGCGCTTTCTGTACCCGCTCGAACACCGGCTGTGGGAGCGGCCCTACATCACCGCGGGCATGATCCTGTACGACCGCATGGGCGGCGCGAAATCGGTACCCGCACACCGGCAATTCACGCGCGCGGGGGCCCTGCGCACCGCACCGGGGTTGCGCCGCGATGCGCTCGTCGGCGGTATCCAGTACTACGACACCGTCGTCGACGACGCGCGACACACGATGACCCTCGCGCGCACCGCCGCCCAGTACGGCGCCGTCGTGCGCACGTCCACACAGGTCGTCGGGTTCCGGCACGAAGCCGACCGGGTGTCGGGTGTCCGAGTGCGCGACACCGAGACCGGCGCCGTCGGCGACGTCCGCGGTCACGTCGTCGTCAACGCGACGGGCGTGTGGACCGACGAGATCCAGGCGCTGTCCCATCAGCGCGGCCGATTCCGCGTGCGGGCGTCGAAAGGGGTGCACGTCGTGGTGCCCCGCGACCGTATCGTCAGCGACGCCGCGCTCATCCTGCGCACCGAGAAGTCGGTGCTGTTCGTCATCCCGTGGGGCAGCCACTGGATCATCGGAACCACCGACACCGACTGGCATCTCGATCTCGCACACCCGGCGGCGACACGGGCCGACATCGACTACATCCTCGACCACGTCAACACGATCCTCGTCACGCCGCTCACGCACGACGACATCGAGGGCGTCTACGCGGGGCTGCGCCCACTGCTCGCGGGTGAGAGCGACGAGACGTCGAAACTGTCCCGCGAGCACGCGGTGGCGCGCGTCGCGCCGGGCCTGGTGGCGATCGCGGGCGGCAAGTACACCACCTACCGGGTGATGGCGAAGGACGCGGTCGACACTGCGGCCCAGGACATTCCGGCGCGGGTCGCGCCGTCGGTCACCGAGAAGGTGCCGCTGCTCGGGGCCGACGGCTATTTCGCGCTCGCGAACCAGACGATCCGGCTCGGCGAGGAGTACGGCGTGCACCCGTACCGCATCGAGCACCTGCTCGACCGGTACGGCTCGCTCGTCGACGACGTCCTCTCGCTCGCGGCCGACGCGCCCGAGGTGCTCGCCCCGCTCGCCGGTGCGCCGTCGTACCTGCAGGTCGAGGTGGTGTATGCGGTGGCCGCGGAAGGCGCACTGCATCTCGACGACATCCTCGCCCGGCGCACCCGGATCGCGATCGAATACGCGCATCGCGGAGTCGACTGTGCCGAGCAGGTCGCGGCGCTCGTCGCGCCGGTACTCGGGTGGGACGACGCGACGCGCGAGCGCGAGGTGCAGACCTACCTTGCGCGCGTGCGCGCCGAGGTCGAATCGCAGAAGCAGCCCGACGACGAGTCGGCCGACGCGCTGCGGGCCGGGGCGCCCGAGTCGCGGGCCGAACTGCTCGAGCCCGTCACCCCCCTGTGAGCGATCCAGGCGTACCTGGACTCGTCAAGTGCTCACAAGGCAATACAGTGGGGGCGAACGGAAGGGGAACGGTGGACCTGCACGCACGCCGCGAAGCTCGGCGCGAGGCCCTGGTCGTCGCGGGAATCGAGTTGCTCGGGGCCGCCGACGGGCCCTCGGTGAGTGTGCGCGCGGTGTGCCGCGCGGCCGGGCTCACCGAACGCTACTTCTACGAAAGCTTCGACGACCGCGACGCGTTCGTCCGCGCCGTGTACGCCGAGGTCGGTGAGCGGGCACGGTCGGCGCTCGTCGACGCCGTCGGTTCGACGACCACGCCGAGTGAACGCGCCGAACGGGCCGTCGGTGCGTTCGTCGAGATGATGGTCGACCACCCGGCCGCGGGCCGTGTGCTGCTGGTGGCGCCGCTGTCCGAGCCCGCACTCAGCCGTCGCGGCCTCGAACTCATGCCCGCCTTCGTCGAACTCGTGCGCGAACAACTCGAAGCCGTCGCCGACCCCGTGTCTCGGCAACTCGTCGCGGTCGGCGTGGTGGGAGCTCTCACGACCCTGTTCATCGGATATCTGGACGGCACGCTCGACGCGTCGCGACAGCAATTCGTGTCGCATTGCGTCAGTCTGGTGATGCAAGCGAACCGCCGAGAGTGAGGTGTGCATGCCGTTCCAGAAAACGGAGGACGACCCGAGCCGTCCGGAGCCCGTGCTGAAGGTTCTCGACAGCAAGTTCTTCCAGCTCGAATCGGACTTCGTCTACGTGCACGGCAACACTGCGGTCCACGTGCCGAGCGGCCACCCCCGGATGCTGCGCACCGACCTCGCCTCCGTTCCCGCACCGCTGCACGGCCTCGTGACGCCGTACGGACGCCAGGTGCTGCCCGCGATCCTGCACGACGACCTGTGCAGGCGCGCGATCGCGCACGAGGACGGTAACGAGTACCGCAGGCACGCCGACGAGATGTTCCGGCTCGCCTTGATCGACGAAGGTGTCGGCCCCTTCCGGAGCCGCGTGCTGTGGCTCGGCACCGAAATGGGACGCCTGTGGACGTTCACCGAGTGGCAGCGATTCGCGATGATCGGCACCCAGGTCCTCGGAATGCTGTTGTGGGTGGTGGGGATTCCGCTCGCGCTCGCAGGCGGCGTGTGGTGGCTCGCACTGGTGTTCGGCTGTGCGCCGGTCGTGTTGTCCCTGACGTGGCGTCGCGATTTCCCGGTCGCCGTGCTCGGGTCGCTGGTGTTGCCGTTCGTCGGCCCGGCCTACGTGCTCACCGTGGTGATCGCGGCCGTGCTGTGGCTACCCGACGCGGCGTGGTGGCTGCGGCGCGGCCGCAGGACCGAACGCCCGCCGTTCGGGGCGCCGACCAACCGGCTCAGGTAGCCGGCGGCTGGCAGGACGGGCAGTGCACGATCTGCTGCCCCGCGATCTCGCGCGCGACGAGCGGGGTGCCGCATCGACGGCAACGGCGGCCTGCGCGCCCGTACACCCACGGCCTGCGGCGGATCGGATTGTTCTTGTCCGCGTGCATCATCCGGTGCGCGAGACGCACCATTGCGGGCAGGTCACGGACGTTGCGCACCGGGGTGGCCGGGTCGACCCCGCGCAGGAAACACAGTTCGCTGCGGTACACATTGCCGATGCCCGCGAGAGTGCGCTGATCGATCAGCGCGGCGGCGATCGGCTGGTCGCCCGCAGCGCGCAGACGATCGACGGCGACCTCGGGATCCCAGTCGGACCCGAGGAGATCGGGACCGAGGTGGCCCACCACCTCGCTCTCGCGCGTCCGCGGTAGCACCTCGGTGACACCCAGCGCGAACCCTACGGCTTCGAACTCGTCGTTCGCGAGGACGATGCGCGCCTCGTGCGCGGGCCTCTTCCAGCGCCCGCCTGCCGGGTGGACCTGCCACTCGCCTTCCATCTTCAGGTGCGTGTGCACGGTGTGCGCGCCGACTCGGATCAGCAGATGTTTCCCGCGACTCGCGACGTCGTCGACGCGCAGACCGGTGAGATCGACCGCCGCGTACCGCGGCACGCGGATGTCGCACCGTGTGAGCACCCTGCCGTCGAGTGCACGGCGGAGCCGGTTCGCGGTGCGCCACACCGTGTCTCCCTCGGGCACGTCAGCCTCGCAACCGGAATCCGCGTGGCGTGGCCGCGAAACCGCATTCGGTGAGCACGACGCCGAAGTCGCTTTCGTGGATCGAGACCCCGTCGACCTTTTCGACGACGATGCGGTCGATGCGCCGCGCCTTGACGGCGTCGGCAAGCGCGCCGACGGCGGTGCGTGCGACGCCGGGGTCGTCGCCGAACGTGAGCAGGGTGCGCCCACCGCGCTCGACGTAGAGCGCGAGTTCGCCGTCGACCAGTACCACGACGCCGCCCGCCTTGCGGCCCGGCCGGTGGCCGGATTTGTCGTCGCCGCGAGCGGGCCACGGCAGCGCCGCGCCGTACGGATTCGCGGGGTCGCTCGCGGCGAGCACGACCGCGGGCGCGGACCGGTGGCGGCCTTCGATCGAGTCGCCGAAACTGCGCAGCCGGTCGACGACATGTGGTGCCGCGAACTGTGCGCCACCGAGGGTCTCGACGAAATGGCCACGGCGGCAACGCCCGTTCTCCTCGAACCGGGCGAGCACCTTGTACATGAGGGCGAACCCGCCTGGCACGTCCTCGCCGACGACGGCTCCGCGCGTGACGACGCCGTGCCGCTCGAGCAACTGCTCCGCCGTCGCCGACGCGCGCAGCGTCGGATCGGCCTCGCGCTCGGGCAGCGCGGACCACCGGCCCGACACCGTGGGAGGCCCCCCGCGCGACGGAAGCGTGCCGACGCGGTACGACCGCGCGCGCGGAGCCCGACGCGCGCTGCGATGAGCCGTGGCGCGCCGCGACGTGTCCGACAGCAACGCACGCACCGGCGCGAGCGTGTCGCCCGCGACGTGCCCGAGCCACACGAGCTGCCACAGGGCGTCGGCCAGCGCCGTGTCGCTCTCGCTCGAGTCGGCGAGCCGACAGCCCGCGCCCACCGAGTCGGCGAGCTGCCGGAAGAAGTAGGCTCCACCACCGGCGAGGGTGTCGAGGACCGCGCGCTGCAGGTCCGTGAGATCGGCCTCGCCGGGCGGCGCGAGGGTGAGCGGCGCGCTGTCGGCGAGGTGCAGGCTGAGCCACCCGTCCTTGCCCGAGATCGCGCCCGCACCGGACCACAGCACCTCGCCGCTCGCGGTGAGCTCGTCGAGCATGGCGGGCGAGTAGTCGGCGACCCGGCTGGGCAGCACGAGCGATTCGAGCGCCGACGCGGGCACCGGTGCGCCCGCGAGCTGTTCGACGACCGTGGCGACGCCGTCGACTCCGCGCAGCCCGCCGCCGACGTGCTGCCATACGGGCAGGAACCGCCCCAATGTCGCGGTGCCGACCGGCTCGACCTCCTGGCGTGCCGCGGCGAGCGAGCGCCTGCGCAGGCGACGCAGCACCTCGGCGTCGCACCACTCCGTACCTGCGCCGCCCGGCCGGAAATCGCCTTCCACGACACGTTTCGCGGCCGCCAGTCGCGCGAGCACGTCCCGCGCGACGGCGGGCCCGATGCCGAAGCGCGCCGAGACGTCGGCGAGGGTGAACGGACCGTGCGTGCGGGCATAGCCGCTGACGAGGTCGCCGAGCGGGTCGTCGACCGGTTCGATGAACGCAGCGGGCACACCGATCGGTAGCGGCACACCGAGTCCGTCGCGCAGGCGTGCGGAGTCCTCGACCGCGGCCCACCGGTCGGCACCCGCGAACGACACGTACAGCGCGCGCTTGGAGGCGACGAGCTCGTCGAGCCACGGCTTCGGGTCGGCGACGGCGCGCTGCGCCACCTCGTCGGTGGAGAGCGGCCCGAGCAGGCGCAACAGATCGGCGACGCCCTCGACGTCCTTCGCGTGCCGCTCGGGCACGAGCCGCTGCAACTCGAGTTCGGCGCGTTCGACGACGTCCGCGTCGAGCAGCTCGCGCAACTCGACGCGCCCGAGCAGCTCCGACAGCAGCGTCGAATCGAGCGAGAGCGCGGCGGCGCGGCGCTCGGCGAGCGGACTGTCGCCCTCGTACATGAACTCGCCCACGTAGTTGAACAGCAACGACGCCGCGAACGGTGACGGCGACGCCGTCTCGACCTCGACGAGCCGCACCTGTCTGCGGGCGACACGGGTGAGCAGCGCGTGCAGGGCAGGAAGGTCGTAGACGTCCTGCAGGCACTCGCGCACCGTCTCGAGCAGGATCGGGAAGGTGGGATAGCGCTGCGCGACGTCGAGGAGCTGTGCCGAGCGTTGGCGCTGCTGCCACAGCGGTGCGCGTTTGCCGGGATTGCGACGAGGCAACAGCAGTGCGCGCGCCGCGCACTCGCGGAAGCGCGACGCGAACAGGGCCGAGCCGCCGACCTGTTCGGTCACGATGTCGTCGATCTCGTCGGGATCGAAGACGAACAACTCGGCGCCCGGGGGAGTGTCGTCGGTGTCGGGCAGACGCACGATGATGCCGTCGTCGGATGCGGTGGCGTTCGAGTCGACGCCGAGCCGCTCCTGCAGCCGTGCGCTGACCGCGAGCGCCCACGGTGCGTGCACACGCTGCCCGTAGGGCGAGTGCAGGATCACCCGCCAGTCGCCCAGCTCGTCGCGGAACCGTTCGACGACGAGCGTGCGGTCGGTCGGCACCTGGCCGGTGGCCGTGTTCTGCTCGTCGACCAGGCGCAGCAGGTTCTCGGTGGCGTTGACGTCGAGACCCGAGTCGAGGCAGCTCGCGGCGACGTCGGCGCGGTCGCCGTGTGCGACCTCGCGGAGGAATCCGCCGAGTGCCTCGCCCAGTTCGGCGGGCCGGCCGGGGCCGTCGCCGTGCCAGAACGGCAGCCGGCCCGGCATGCCGTACGCGGGGGAGACGAGCACGCGGTCGTAGGTGATCTCCTCGATACGCCAACTGGTCGCGCCGAGCGCGAAGACGTCGCCGACGCGTGACTCGTACACCATCTCCTCGTCGAGTTCGCCGACGCGAGAGGACTTCTCGCCCACCATGTACACCGCGAACAGGCCGCGGTCGGGGATCGCGCCGCCCGACGTGACGGCGAGTCGTTGCGAGCCGGGCCTGCCCGTGAGCACGTTCGCGTCGCGGTCCCACACCAGCCGGGGACGCAACTCGGCGAACTCGTCCGACGGGTAGCGGCCCGCGAGCAGGTCGAGGGTCGACTCGTAGGCCGAGCGTGGCAGGGTCGCGAAAGACCCGCTGCGGCGGACGATCTCGAACCACTCGTCGACGTCGACGGGTTCGAGCGCGGTGGCCGCGACGGTCTGCTGCGCGAGAATGTCGAGCGGATTGGCGGGGATCTCGAGCGCTTCGATCTGCCCGCGCTCCATGCGCTGCACGATGACCGCGCAGTGGACGAGGTCGGTGCGGTGTTTGGGAAAGACGACCCCGCGCGAGATCTCGCCCACCTGGTGGCCCGCGCGGCCGACCCGCTGCAGCCCGCTCGCGACCGAGGGCGGCGCCTCGACCTGGACCACGAGATCGACTGCGCCCATGTCGATTCCGAGCTCGAGGCTGCTCGTCGCGACGACGCACCGTAGCCGCCCCGATTTCAGGTCGTCTTCGATGAGCGCGCGCTGATCCTTGCTGACGGACCCGTGGTGGGCTCGCGCGAGCAGCAGTTCGCCCCCGTAGTTGACCTCGGTGGGCGACCCGAGCTGCGCGGGCGGTGCGGCGTGGCGGTCGACGTCGCCGCCGATGCGCTCGGCGTACAGCTCGTTGAGGCGCGCGGTGAGCTTCTCGGCGAGCCGCCGCGAGTTCGCGAACACGATGGACGACCGGTGGTCGAGGATCAGATCGACGATCTGTTCCTCGACGTGCGGCCAGATCGAGCCGGCCTGCGGGGTGTCCGAGGTCGACCCGGCGTCCGGCTCGGCGAGCCCGAGTTCGGTCATGTCCTCGACCGGGACACGCACCGTGAGGTCGAACGTCTTGGGCGCCGGGGGTGCGACGACGCGCACCGGAGCCGACGCGCACAGGAAATGGGCGACGGCGTCGTGCGGGCGGACGGTGGCGGACAGGCCGATGCGCTGCGCGGGACGCTCGAGCATCGCGTCAAGGCGTTCGAGCGACAGCGCGAGGTGCGCGCCTCGTTTGGTACCCGCGACGGCGTGCACCTCGTCGACGATGACGGTGTCCACGCCTGCAAGCATGTCGCGCGCCGACGACGTGAGCATGAGGAACAGCGACTCCGGCGTCGTGATCAGGATGTCCGGCGGGTTGCGCAGCAGTGCCCGCCGCGTGGCGGGCGGTGTGTCGCCGGAACGCACCCCGACGCTGACCTCGGGCGGTTCGAGGCCGAGCCGCTTCGCGGTCTGGGTGATGCCCACCAGCGGCGCGCGCAGGTTGCGTTCGACGTCGACACCGAGCGCCTTGAGCGGCGAGATGTAGAGCACCCGCGAGCTGCGGGCCTGGGGTCGGCCGCTCTCGGGCTCGGCCGTGAGCCGGTCGAGCGACCACAGGAATGCCGAGAGCGTCTTGCCCGAGCCGGTGGGCGCGACGACCAGGGTGTGCGCACCGCTCGCGATGGACTCCCACGCGCCCGCCTGCGCGGACGTGGGCGAGGTGAACGCACCCTCGAACCACTGGCGTGTGGCTTCGGAGAATCGGCGCAGGACATCGCTCACCCCTCCAGTGTGCCCGCGCACACCGACACGATCAGCGGCTTCAGGATCAGGTGGGCTACAGGACCGCCCCCGGGTTGAGGATGCCGGCCGGATCGAGCGCGTGCTTGATGCGCCGGGTGAGCTCCATGACGTCGGGTCCGACCTGGTCGGGCAGCCACGCCTTTTTCAGACGGCCGACTCCGTGCTCGCCCGTGATGGTGCCGCCGAGCGAGATCGCGAGATCCATGATCTCGCCGAACGCGACATTCGCCCGGGCTGTCTGATCCTCGTCGGTGGGGTCGTGCACGATCAGCGGATGGGTGTTGCCGTCGCCTGCGTGGGCGATCACGGCGATCAGCACGTCGCGCTGCGCCGCGATCGCCTCGATGCCCTCGATCAGGGCGGGCAGCGCAGGCAGCGGCACGCCCACGTCCTCGAGCAGCAGCGGTCCGATGCGCTCGACTGCGGGGATCGCGAAACGTCGTGCCGCCGCGAATGCTTCGCCCTCGTCCGGGTCGTCCGTCGCGAACACCTCGCTTGCGCGGCAGTCGGTGAACGCGCGTGCGATCGTCTCGATCTCCCGGGTACGCTCGGCGCCGCCGGCATCGGACTGTGCGATCAGCATCGCGCGCGCCGAACGGTCGAGGCCCATCTTCATCGCGTCCTCGACCGCACCGATCGCGGCGGCGTCCATGAACTCGAGCATCGCGGGACGCATGACCCGGGTGACCGCGAGGATCGCCTCGGTCGCATCGCGGACCGTGGCGAACGACGCGACCACGGTGCTCGCCTGCGGTTGGGCGGGCACGAGCCGCACGATGATCTCGGTGATGACGCCGAGCACGCCCTCGCTGCCGACGAACATCTTCGTGAGCGAGAGCCCCGCCGAGTCCTTGAGCCGCGGCCCGCCCAGACGCAGGGCGGTGCCGTCGGCGAGCACGACCTCGAGGCCGAGGATGTAGTCGGTGGTGACGCCGTACTTGACGCAGCACAGACCGCCCGCATTGGTGGCGGCGTTGCCGCCGATCGAACAGATCTCGAACGACGACGGATCCGGCGGGTACCACAGTCCGTGCTCCGCGACGGCCTTCTTGACCTCGGCGTTGAGCAGCCCCGGTTGCACGACCGCGGTGCGCGTGACGGGATCGACGTCGATCGAGCGCATCGCCTCGGTGCTCAGCACGATCCCGCCGTCGACGGCGGTGGCGCCGCCCGACAGGCCCGATCCGGCGCCGCGTGGCACGACCGGCACACCGTGCTGCGATGCCCACCGCATGACCGCCTGCACGTCCGCGGTCGACCGGGCACGCACGACCGCGAGCGGTCGCCCCGCCTCGGGATCGCGCGCACGATCGCGTCGATAACCTTCGGTGACGTCGGGATCGTCGACGACGCTCGACGCGTCCTCGAGGACATGTCGCAGCGTGGCGACCAGATCGGCGGTGGCGGTCATGTCAGAACCGTGTCGTGCGTCACGCCGGTTGTCAACACTGCCGGGCCGCCCGGCTCACCCGAATTCGACACCCTGCGCGAGGGGCAACTCGGTGCCGTAGTTGATCGTGTTGGTGGCACGGCGCATGTACGCCTTCCACGCGTCGGAACCCGATTCGCGGCCGCCGCCGGTGTCCTTCTCGCCACCGAACGCGCCGCCGATCTCGGCGCCCGACGTGCCCAGGTTGACATTCGCGATGCCGCAATCGGATCCGTCGGCGGCCAGGAAGCGCTCCGCCTCGCGCTGGTCGGTGGTGAAGATCGCCGACGACAGGCCCTGCGGCACGTCGTTGTGCACCGCGATCGCGTCGTCGAAGGTCTCGTAGGCCATGACGTAGAGGATCGGCGCGAACGTCTCGGTCCGCACGATCTCGCTCTGCACCGGCATCCGCACGAGCGCGGGTGTGACGTACCACGCGGTGTCGCCGACGCGCTCGCCGCCGATCACCACGGTGCCGCCCTCGTCGCGGGCCCGTGCGAGGGCGCTGCACATCGCGTCGTAGGCGTTCTCGTCGACGAGCGGACCCACGAGGGTGGACGCGTCGAACGGATCGCCCACCGGTAACGACCGGAACGCGGCCGCGACACGGTCGACGAGTTCGTCGACGATCGACGTGTGCGCGACGACGCGCCGCAGCGTCGTGCAGCGCTGGCCCGCGGTGCCTGCGGCCGCGAACACGATGGCGCGGACCGCGAGGTCGAGATCGGCCGACGGGGCGACGATCGCGCCGTTGTTGCCGCCGAGTTCGAGCACGCACCGGCCGAACCGTGCCGCGACGCGCGGTGCGAGCGCGCGGCCCATCCCCGTCGACCCGGTCGCGCTCACGAGTGCGACGCGTCGATCGTCGGCGAGTCGCTCGCCCACGTCCCGCCCGCCGACGAGCATCCGGTGCACGTCCTCGGGGGCGCCGGTGTCGCGGGCGGCGCGGCGCAGCAGTGCGTCGCACGCGAGCGCCGTCAACGTGGTGCGCTCGGACGGCTTCCACACCACTGTGTCGCCGCACACCAGCGCGACGGCCGTGTTCCACGACCACACCGCGACGGGGAAGTTGAACGCAGACACGACGCCGACGACACCGAGCGGGTGCCACGTCTCCATCAGTCGATGCTCGGGCCGTTCGGAAGCCATTGTCCTGCCGTACAACTGACGTGAGAGGCCGACGGCGAACTCGCAGATGTCGATCATCTCCTGCACCTCGCCGAGCGCCTCCGACGCGATCTTGCCCGCTTCGAGGGTCACGAGTTCGGCGAGATCGGCCTTGTATTCGGTGAGCAGCTCGCCGAGCCGGCGAACGGTGGCGCCACGCACCGGCCCGGGCACGGTGCGCCACTGCCCGAACGCGTGCGTCGCCGCGTCGAGTGCTGCGTCGACGTCGGCGGTCGACGACCTCGTGAACTCGGCGAGTACGGACCCGGTGATCGGTGTGACCGCCGTCGCGGGCGGACCGGAGAAGCCGGACCCTCCGGCCGGAACAGCGGCGCCGATGCGGCCGAGGGCGGCGTGTGCCCGGTCGCGCAGGGCGCGGGGAGCGGGCAGAGGGGGTCCGAGAGTCGATGCGGGACAGGGATCGTGCGGCGTCACGTCGTGATCCTTTCGTGCGGTACCGGATTCGTGCACGGGCAGGCCTTGCCGGGCGTCTTCGGAGTCGGTACGGAACGGGAAAGTCCGTTCGGGACACCGGGTCCGCGGGCTGCGCTAGCCTGCCGGGATGGATTCTTCACGGACCGACGGGCGGGGGAGCGCCCTCGACGACATCGACCGTGTCCTGCTTCGCGAGTTGGTTGCCGACGGGCGGTCGACGCTCGCGGCCCTCGCGGACAAGGCAGGGCTGTCGGTGTCGGCCGTGCAGTCCAGGGTCCGGCGTCTCGAGGCGCGCAAGGTGATCGAGGGCTACACCGCTCGCGTCGATCCCGAGGCGCTCGGCAATGCGTTGTCGGCGTTCGTGGCGATCACCCCTCTCGACCCGTCGCAACCGGACGACGCTCCCGCGCGGCTGAGTGCACTTCCCGAGATCGAGGCGTGCCACTCGGTGGCGGGCGAGGAAAGCTACATCCTCCTCGTGCGGGTGGCCTCGCCCCGTGCACTCGAGCATCTGTTGCACGAGATTCGCACGACGGCGAATGTGCACACCCGCAGCACGATCATCTTGCAGACATTTTACGACCGACATTGATCGACACCGGTAGATTTACGTGAAACACGGGCCGTTGACGCAATTCCACGCATATCCTGGTGGCATGACTGCCACGGTCGCGAGTGCCGTCCCGGCGGGCCGGGTGCGGGAGATCCTCGCGCGGAACATGCTCACCGACGGCTTCGACCTGGTGCTCGACCTGCGGCGTTCGCACGGCACGACGCTGGTCGACGAGCGCGACGGCACCCGATACCTCGACATGTTCGGGTTCTTCGCCTCGTCGGCTCTCGGCACGAACCACCCCGCGTTGGCCGAGGACGCGGGGTTCCGGGACGAACTCGCGCGCGCTGCCGTGAACAAGCCGAGCAATTCCGACGTCTACACGGTCGCGATGGCGGAGTTCGTCGCCACCTTCGAGCGGGTACTCGGCGATCCCGCGCTTCCGCACCTGTTCCTCGTCGACGGTGGCGGGCTCGCGGTCGAGAATGCGCTCAAGGTGTGCTTCGACTGGAAGAGCCGCATGGCGCAGCAGCAGGGCCGCGACCCGGCACTGGGCCGCTCGGTCCTGCATCTGACCGAGGCATTCCACGGCCGCACCGGCTACACGATGTCGCTCACCGGCACCGACCCGGTCAAGACCGAGCGCTTTCCCGTCTTCGACTGGCCGCGCATCGACGCGCCCTATCTCGCCGACGGGCGCGACACCGACGCGGCCGAACGTCGTGCGCTCGCGCAGGCCGAGGCGGCATTGCGCGAGCGCGGCGACGACATCGCGTGCTTCGTCGCCGAGCCGATCCAGGGGGAGGGCGGCGACCATCATTTCCGTCCGGAGTTCTTCCAGGCGATGTACCGGCTGTGCCGGGCGCACGACGTGTTGTTCGTGTTCGACGAGGTCCAGACGGGGTGCGGAATCACCGGCACGAACTGGGCGTACCAGCAGATGGGCGTCCAGCCGGATGTCGTCGCCTTCGGCAAGAAGACGCAGGTGTGCGGCATCATGGCCGGGGGCCGGGTCGACGAGATCCCCGACAACGTGTTCCGGGTGTCGTCGCGTCTCAACTCGACGTGGGGCGGCAATCTCACCGACATGGTCCGGGCCCGGCGGATCCTCGACGTGATCGAGCGGGACGGCCTGGTCGCGCGCGCCGCCGAGACCGGCGCGTATCTGCTCGCGCGGCTCGACGATCTCGCCGCGCGTCGCCCCGAGGTCACCGAGCCACGCGGACGCGGCCTGATGTGTGCGTTCACCTTGCCGTCCGCCGAGCGGCGCGACGACGTCGTTGCGCGGCTGCGCGCCGACGAACACGTGCTGATCCTGCCGACCGGGCAGCGCGGCATCCGGTTCCGGCCGCCACTCACGGTGACGACTGCCGCGCTCGACCGTGCGGTCGAGTCGATCGACCGCGTCCTCGCAGGGTGAGAACTGCCGCGTAACCCAGGGTGCCGAGCACGGCGCCCACGGCATCGGCTGCGAAATCCCACGGGGATCCGGACCGGCCGAGCGGAGCGATCGCACCCTGCGCCACCTCCGACAACGCCCCGAACACGACGATCCACGAGAGCGTCGCGGCCGCGGACAGTCCGGCGAAACGGGACGTCGCCGCGAGGACCGCGAACATCGTCGCGTGCACCAGCTTGTCCGAGCCGTCGGCGCCCTGCGGGGTTGCCGACGCGGGCATGAACAGCACGATCAGGACGGCGATCGTGCACACGACGAGCGGAAACCGCCGGAGCAGCGCCGCCCGTGCCGGTGCCGTCATCGGTGTCGGCGGTGGCCGCCGTGCAGCAGCGTGCCGGACAGCGGGATCAGCAGGAAGAACAGCCACGCGTGGTCGATCGGGACGGTGAAGAACAGGGCGAGCGCGACGAGCGGCATGACCGCGACCGCGGTGCGCCGCCAGGTGCGCTCGCCGTCGGTGCGCGCCGGACGCTCACCCGACATGCGTGCCGGCGCGTCCGACGGCAGGTCGGTGAAGAGCTTGTCGAGGTCGCCGCGCGTGCGCGCGTGCGTGACCTGCGCGCTGCGCTCGTCGAACTCCGCGACGGTGAGGCGTCCGGCCGCGAAATGAGTGCTGAGCTCGTTCAACGCGCGATCGCGTTCGGCCGTGCCGATACGGACCTCGGGGGCATCGGACATGGGTTCACACTACTGCGTGCGTTCACGTGCCGGAACCGACGAGAGCGGCCGTGCACCTTCGGGTGCACGGCCGCTCTCGCAGTCGAGGGACCGGCTACTTGATCTCGGCGAGCACGGTGCCCTGCGTGATCGCAGCGCCCGCCTCGACCGCGAGACCCGAGACGGTGCCCGCCTTGTGCGCGGTGACCGGGTTCTCCATCTTCATGGCCTCGAGCACGGCGATGAGATCGCCCTCGGCCACCTCGTCGCCGTCTGTGACCGCGACCTTGACGACGGTGCCCTGCATCGGAGCGGTGACCGAGTCACCCGACGCCGCGCCGCCGTGCGCGCCGCCGCGCGTGCGCGCCTTGGGCTTCTTGCGCACGACGCCCGCGCCGGAGCCGCCGCCCGCGCCCAGCGTGAACTGGCCCGGTAGCGACACCTCGACGCGACGGCCGCCGACCTCGACGACGACATTCTGCCGCGGCAGGGCGTCGTCCTCGTCGATCGGCTCGGCGCCGGTGAACGGCGGGATGGTGTTGTCCCACTCGGTCTCGATCCAGCGCGTGTGGACGTCGAACTTCGTGCCGTCGCCGATGAACGCGGGATCGTCGAGCACCGCACGGTGGAAGGGGATGACCGTCGCGAGACCCTCGACGGTGAACTCGGCGAGCGCGCGGCGTGCACGACGCAGCGCCTCGTCGCGGTCGGCGCCGGTGACGATGAGCTTGGCGAGCATCGAGTCGAACTGGCCGCCGATGACGCTGCCGGACTCGACGCCCGAGTCCAGGCGGACGCCCGGACCCTCCGGGGGATCGAAGGTGGTGACCGGGCCGGGGGCGGGCAGGAAGCCGCGACCGGCGTCCTCGCCGTTGATGCGGAACTCGAAGCTGTGGCCGCGCGGCGTGGGGTCCTCGGTGATCGAGAGCTTCTCGCCGTTCGCGATCTTGAACTGCTGCAGCACGAGGTCGACGCCCGACGTCTCCTCGGTGACCGGGTGCTCGACCTGCAGGCGCGTGTTGACTTCGAGGAACGAGATCAGGCCGTCCTGGCCGACCAGGTACTCGACCGTGCCCGCGCCGTAGTAGCCGGCCTCGCGGCAGATGGCCTTGGCCGACTCGTGGATCTGGGCCCGCTGCTCGTCGGTGAGGAACGGCGCGGGTGCCTCCTCGACGAGCTTCTGGAAACGACGCTGCAGCGAGCAGTCGCGGGTGCCCGCGACGACGACATTGCCGTGCGTGTCGGCGATGACCTGGGCCTCGACGTGGCGGGGCTTGTCGAGGTAGCGCTCGACGAAGCACTCGCCTCGGCCGAATGCCGCGACCGCCTCGCGCGTGGCCGACTCGAACAGCTCGGGGATCTCCTCGATGGTGCGCGCGACCTTCATGCCGCGGCCGCCGCCGCCGAATGCAGCTTTGATCGCGACCGGGACGCCGTACTCGCGGGCGAACTCGACGACCTCGTCGGCGTTCTTGACCGGGTCGGGGGTGCCGGGAACGAGGGGAGCGCCTGCCTTCATCGCGATGTGGCGGGCGGTGACCTTGTCGCCGAGGTCACGGATGGACTGCGGCGACGGGCCGATCCAGATCAGACCCGCGTCGAGCACGGCCTGAGCGAACTCGGCGTTCTCCGACAGGAAGCCGTAGCCGGGGTGGATCGCGTCGGCCCCGGACTTGCGGGCCGCGTCGATGATCTTGTCGATGACGAGGTAGGACTCGGCGGACGTCGAGCCGCCGAGGGCGAACGCCTCGTCCGCGAGCCGGACGAAGGGCGCGTCGGCATCGGGGTCCGCGTAGACGGCGACACTGCCGTAGCCCACGTCCCGAGCCGCACGGATCACCCGTACTGCGATTTCGCCGCGATTGGCGACGAGCACCTTCGAGATCTGCGCGTTCGCATGACTGGGCACTGAGCCTCCTGAGCTTCTCATGTCTTCGTCGTCCCCGCGGTCTCGGTGGGAGGCCGCGGGACGGTTACGGGCGTCACACCGCAGTGTAGGCACCGTCCAAGCCTGTGCCGACACCGGTAGCCCCTACACGTTAAGCACACCGAAGTGTGCCGCAAACCTACGGGTACCTGCTGCGCAACCCTACCGACGGGTAGGTATCTGCAACCTGTTCCATCCGGGCACGCACGGCGGATATCCACGCGCGAACCTGCCCGGCTGCGACGCCGTTGTCGGGAAAACGCATCGCGATGTTCACGCCGTCCGGCGTGCGGTTGATCCACGCGTACACGTCGTGCGTGTACTGCCTGCTGCGCAGTGCACGGGCGTTGATGTCCGGCCAGTCGTGCGCGCCGGGCAGGAAACGCACGTCCAGGTAGGACACCACGAAATGCGGTGTGATCGACGTGCCCAGGATCCTCTCGACGCGGTCGAAGGCGAACGCTCCTGCGGGCTTCGCGCGGTCGACCGCGGCCGACGCGCGCTGCGCTGTCGACGCGAAAGACGAGTCCTCGACACGGAATTCGAGTGGAGACAGCCCCACGAACCATCCCATCGCCGCGGCCCATTCGGGTTCGTGTCGCGTGTGCACGGGCGTGACGGTGCGGAAGGTGTCGCGGCCCGCGACGTCCAGTCCGGCCTGCGCGAGACATGCGAGCAGGCCGGGGAAGAAGCCGACACCCGCCGCACGGCACGCCTCGCCGAAGCCTCGGTCGCCCGACGCGTCGAGCAGCCACGTCGACACCCCGGTCTGCGGCAGTGACGTGCGCGGACCGATCTCGAGCGGGAACTCGGGCAGCCCGGCGCCGTCGAGCGCGGCACGCCAGATGTCGACGGCCCGGCGCGCGGTGCCCGGTGCGGGTGGCGAGCTGCGCTCTCGGTCGCCGTAGTCGACGTAGCTGCCGACGGGCGGCAACTCGCCGCCGTCGCCCGACCGCGCCTGTTGGTACAAAGTCGTCAGCTCGTGTGCGACGAGCACGATCGAGAACCCGTCGAGGATCGCGTGGTCGCCCGCGAAGAACACGGTGAACCGGTCGGCCCGCTCGACGGTCGCGAACACGTACGACGGCCACGCCCGTGGCGTCGCGCGGTCGTCGAAGATGCGTTGCAGCCGGTCGACATTCGGCATCGACCGCGTCGCGTACACGATGCGGTCGAAGGACACCGAGCCCGTCGGCACGGTGCGACGCTCGATGTCGCCTGCGCCGGTACCGTCACCGTCCGCGACGTCGGTGCGGGTGCGGAGCACCTCGTGCCGGTCGACCCACGCGCGCAGTGCGTGCGAGAACGCGCGCGGGTCGAGCATGCCGGAGATCTCGAACGCCGACCCGAGCCACGACAGCCCGCGGCCGTCACCCGCGGTACGCCGCAGCCGTGCCTCCTGCACGTATGCCGTGCGTCTACGGTCTTCGATCCACGGCCCGGAGGTGGTGGGAAACCACTCGGTGAGCGCGCCTTCGGGCACCGGGTAGTCGGTGAGCTCGGTGAATTCCATCGCCGGAGCGGTCAGCTCCCCGCAGCGCGCAGTCGTCTCTTGATGCGCGCGAGCATCGCCGACATGCCACGCAACCGCAACGGGCTGACGGCGGACGCGAGTCCGAGATCGGTGTAGAAGTCGTCCGGCACCGACAGGATGTCGTCGGCGGGCAGCCCGTCGAGACCCTGATGCAGGATCGACGCGAAACCGCGCGTGGTGGGTGCCTCGGGCGGCGCGCTGAAGTACAGCCGCACCGCGCCGCGGTCGGAGTCGTCGACCGTCAGGAACAGGGGCGACTGGCACTCCGGAACGGGTTCCATCGCGTCCTGCTCGAGTTCGGCGGGCAGTGCCGGGAGCTCACGGCTGAATTCGAGCAGCAGCGCGAGCTTGTCCTGGCCTTCGACGGCGGCGAAGTCGTCGACGATCTCGGCGAGAGCCTCGGGCAGAGCGGTCATGAGCGCGCGGGAGCCTCTCCCGGCTCGTCGCCCTGGACGATCGGGACACGCACGGTGTTGCCCCACTCGGTCCACGAACCGTCGTAGTTGCGCACGTGCTCGAAGCCGAGCAGGTGCGTGAGGACGAACCACGTGTGGCTCGAGCGCTCGCCGATGCGGCAGTACGCGACGACGTCCGAGTCCGCGCCCAGCCCGCCGTAGATCTCGTCGAGTTCGGCGCGCGACTTGAACCGGCTGTCCGACGCCGCGGCCTTGGCCCACGGGATGCTCACCGCGGTGGGGATGTGCCCGCCGCGCAGGGCGCCCTCTTCGGGGTAGTCGGGCATGTGGGTGCGTTCGCCCGTGTACTCCTGCGGCGAGCGGACGTCGACGAGGGGACCGCCGCCGAGGTGCGCGAGCACGTCGTCCTTGAACGCGCGGATGGGCTCGTCGCGGCGCTCGACGACGGGATAGCCCGACGTGGTCACGTCCGGGACGTCGAACGCGGTGTCGCGGTTCTCGGCGATCCACGCGTCCCGGCCACCGTCGAGCAGGCGCACGTCCTCGTGGCCGAAGAGCGTGAACACCCACAGGGCGTAGGCGGCCCACCAGTTGCTCTTGTCGCCGTACACCACGATCGTGTCGTCGCGGCGAATGCCCTTGCGGTCCATCAGTTCCGCGAAGCGCTCGCCGTCGATGTAGTCGCGCGTGACGGGGTCGTTGAGATCGAGATGCCAGTCGATCTTGACCGCGCCGGGGATGTGGCCGACGTCGTAGAGCAGCACGTCCTCGTCCGACTCGACGACCTTGAGGCCGGGGGTGCCGAGGTGAGCCGACAACCACTCGGTCGACACCAGCCGATCGGGATGTGCGTACTGGGCGAAGGACGCATGGGGATCGGGCGCGACAGGCACGGGCAGCTCCTGGTTCGATGCGGGTCGGGGCTCGGGTGCGGCCCCCGGTCGGACCCACCACCGTGCGGGCCCGGTCACGATTCTATGCCCCGGCGGCGCCCCGGATCGACCGGCGGAGCCCTGTCCGCGCACGGAGCCGGTGTCACACGATCGGAGACCCGTATCCGACGAGTTCCTTCGCGGCTGCGACCGGCGCGACGCCGCCGCCCGCGACGCTCTCGAGGGTCGCGGTGAGCACGTCGAGGAAGTCCGCGATCGTCGCGTTCGCGACCGCGGTGTCCGGGAAACGCGATCGCAGCGCGAGGCCGCGCGTCGTGCGCGAGATCCAGAACTGCGCGTCGTCGGCCATGGTGACGTTGCTGATGTGGTGCGCGTTGAGCCGTTCGTGGTCCGCGGTGCCCGGCAGTTTGCGGTAGTCGATGTACGACACCATGAACACATCGGTGCGCGTGCGGCGGTAGGACGAGCCGAGGCTGTCGATCACCTGCGACATGGTGACCCCACCCAGTGTGAGCGCGTGCCGGAAGGCGGCGTGCGTGGCACGCAACGACGACACGAAGTCGCCGTCCACCTCGACCACGATCGGCGCGCTCGTGGTGAGCCAGCCGATTGCATTGGCCCACTGCGGATCCCGTCGAGTGTGCAGCGGAAACTGCATCGGCAGCACCGAACTCGCGCCCATCGACTCGAGCGCCGTCGCGATCGCGGTGAGGGTGCCGGTGAACAGGCTGCCGCCCCCTGCGACACACAACTCCTCGAACGCGGCGGTGTCGGCCTCGCCGAGCAACTCGCGCACGTCCGCGCCCTGCGGGGCGGGCCTGCCGGGCTCGACACCGAGGTCGAGCGGGAAACTCGGTGCCGTGCCGCCGCACCGCGCGTAGAAGCGGCCCCATTCGCCGATCCGTGGGTCGTCCGGATCGGCGGCGGGCTGCTCGGACTCGAGCCGGCAGTAGCTCAGGAAACTGCCCGCGTCGCCGAGTTTCTCGGTGAGCGCGCGTGCCGTGTCGCTCGCGTCGCGCTCGCCGCCCGCACACGACCCCTCGCGGCCCGAGAACGACTCGTAGATGCTGCGCAGCTCGCCGAGCGCGATCACGAGCGAATACCCGTCCACGAGCGTGTGATCGAACGCGCTGATCACGGTGTGGTGGCCGGCGCGTTCGACGGTGGCGAACGTGTACGCGGGGTAGGTGAGCGGATCGCACACCTCGGTGAAGTGGGTGCGCAGGTGATCGCGCAGCTCGCCCGCGTCGTCGATCGCGACGGGCGTGGACGCAGTGACGGCGACCTGCGCCGGATCGAAGTCCACGCGGTGCATGTGCTCCGGGCCCACGTCGAACCCGCTGTGCAGGGTGTCGTGCCGTGCGATGAAGTGCCGCAACGCGAGTTCGAGCGCGTCACGATCCAGCTCACCGGGCAGATCGAAGGCTGCCGCCATCCACACGCTGCGCCCGACTCCGTGGGTGCGGGCGGTGTCGAGGTGGAAGCGCTGGTTGTACGACGGTGGCGTCGCCGACCGCCGCGCGACCGTGGGGGAGACGAGCCACTCGGTCACGACACCGGGCTCGAGGACGTAGCGGTCGATCGACGTCACCTTCATGCGGTCACCTCGCTCGGTTCGGGGGCAACGGCATCGGTGCCGCCGGGAACGGAGATCGTGTAGTCACCCGTCGCCGCCACCGTGCGGATCACCTGCGACACGCGCTCGGCGTAGCGGCCGACCGACTCGTGCGCCGCGGGGGTGTCCGGGTGGGAGATCGCCATCCATGTGCCCTCCGCGACGCGGTTGACCCAGAGGGAGGCGATCGTGGTGTCCTTGCCGCCCACGATGCCCGTCGCGCGGGTCGACACGAAACTTTCGTTGTCGGGGACTCGTCGGCCGTCGATGTACGACACGATCGGCGGCGGCGTCAGATCGCCGCCCGCCGTGCCCGCCGCCGTGCCCGCCGCGCCGGTGACCGTCTCGAGCGCCTGCTGTGCCGACACCGCACCGACGGCCTTGCCCGCGCGGAACGCAGCCTGCCCGCGTGCCGCGAGCTCCGCGAAGGATGTGGCGCCCGCGCCGTCGACGAGCACCGGGACGAGGTTGATGAACCAGCCCTGGGCGAAGAGGAAGTCGTTCTCGCGGGTCGACACGGGAGACAGTGCGAGGTAGCGCTCTCGACCGGCGAGTTCACGTTCGGCGACCGCGAGTGCCGCGAACACTCCGCCCACGAAATTCGCGCCGAGTTCCTTGCACCGCGCCCCGAAGCGGTCGCACTCGGCCGCATCCGCCAGATCGAAGCGGCTGCCGATCGCGGGCTTCGGGCCGTCGGCGACGCCGAGATCGAGCGGAAAACCCGGGAAACTGCCGCCGCTCGCCATCAGGTGGCCCGCCCACTGCACGACCTCGGGCGACTGCGGGGTGAGGGCCGCAGCACGCTCACGTTCGCGCGTGCTGTACTCGACGTAGCTGCCCGGAGCAGGAAGGTCGGGCTCGTGACCTGCGCGGATCGCGTCGTGGATCGTACGGATCTCGGCGTACGTGAGCAGCATCGACATCATGTCGGTGTGCGCGTGGTCGACCGCATGGAACAGCGTGAACGTGTCGTCGTCGTGCACGACTGCGCCGAACACGAAGGCGGGCCACGCGAGTGCACTCGTCTCGCTCGCGAACCGCGCCGCGATGTGATCGCGCACCGCCTCGGCGGTGCCGAGGGGAGCCGGATCCGACGCGCTCAGCGTGATGTCGGCAGGCGCCACCGCCTTGCGCACGAGCGCGTCGGGTGCATCGTCGGCGTCGACGAACTCGAAGCGGCTGTGCAGAGTGTCGTGCCTGCGCACGTAGTGCTCGAGCGTCCGCGTCACGACGTCCACGTCGAACGGGCCGTCGAAGTCGAACGCGAGACCGATCCACGGCGACTGGGGCTCGCCACGCTCGGCCGTCGCACGGGCACGTCGCAGATGCCGCTCCTGCATCGTGGTGGCAGGAGTCGCGGCGATCGGAGCGTCGACGGCCGCGCGCGCCGCGTCCACACTCGCGGTCCAGTCGACGACACGACCGGGGCGCGGTTGCCAGTGCGTGATCAAGTTGAGGTCCATCGGGGGCAGCTCCTGAGTACGAGTGCATCGGTGCGTGGGAACGGTGCGGGGACGGTACGAGGGTCGCTGCCGGTAACAGCATGAGCCACGACGCGGTCGGGCGCGAGGCCGGGGACCGGGAAAGCACTATGACGTCTGTTACACGGCACCTGCCCCTGTCGTACATCGCACGTGAGATCGGGTACGGCATCGGAACCCACGGTCGGCAGCACCCTACACACCCGCTCGCGTGGGTGGGTGAGGCACGACACGCAGTCCGCCGCCGCAGCATTCGCTAGTGTGACGCGAATGGCCCCCGTCCTCACCGGTCGCCGTGCACGCTGGGCGCCGTGGCTCGGTCTCGCCGCCAGCCTCACCGCAGTGTTCATGCAGTTGCTCGACGCGACGATCGTCAACGTCGCGTTGCCGAGCATCGCGGTCGATCTCGACGCCACCGTGTCGATGCAGCTGCTCACCGTCACGGTCTACACGCTCGCGTTCGCATGCTCGCTCATCACGGCCGCGCGCGTCGGCGACATCCTCGGCAGGCGCGTCGTGTTCCTCGGCGCGCTCACCGTGTTCGTTCTCGCGTCCGTTGCGTGCGGGCTCGCGCAGACCGACACCGCGCTGGTCGGGTCGAGGGCGGTGCAGGGGCTTGCCGCCGGCTCGATGTCGGCGCAGACCTTCGCGCTCATCGCCGGCTCGTTCCCGAAGCGCGCGCACCCCAAGGTGTTCGGCATCTACGGCGCGACGATGGGCATGGCCACGGTGTGCGGCCCGCTCGCGGGCGGCCTGCTCATCGACTGGGATCTCGCGGGTCTCGGCTGGCGACTGGTCTTCCTGGTGAACCTGCCGATCGGCCTCGCCGCGCTCGTCGTCGGGTGGCTGTTCCTGGTCGACGCGAAACCGCCCGGCCGCAGGCGGCTCGACCCGATCGGTGCGGTCGCGTCGGCGGTCGGCCTGTTCCTGCTCGTGTTCCCGCTGGCAGAGGGGCGCGAACGCGGTTGGCCCGCACCGCTGGTCGTCATGCTGTGCGCCGCCGTACCGGTGCTCGTGGGCTTCGTGGTGTACGAGTGGTGGCTCGGCAGGCGCGGCGGCGACCCCGTCGTCGACGTGCGCCTGTTCCTCGACCGCGCGTTCTCGCGCGGCGCGCTGCTTGCCTTCGCATTCTTCGGCACGCTCACGTCGCTCGTGTTCACGATCTCGCTCACGCTGCAGTTCGGATTCGGGTTCTCGCCGCTGCGCGCGGGCCTCACGACGCTCCCGTGGGCGGTCGGCACCGGCGCGGCCGCGGTCGTGTCGGCACTCGTGTACCGGCGCATCGGCAACCTCGTGCTGCCGCTCGGAATGGGCTTGTTCGCAGGCTCGCTCGTGCTCCTGTCGGCGCTACTGCAGCACGAGGGCACCGATCCGCGCTGGCTCGTGCTCGCAGGCCCGCTGCTCGTCGGCGGTGCGGGCATGGGGCTGTTCGTCGCGCCGTTGCAGTCGGCGATCCTCGCCTCGGTGCGGCCCGCGAATGCGGGCTCGGTGTCGGGGCTGTTGCCCACGGTGCAGCAGGTGGGCAGCTCGATCGGGCTCGCCGTGATCGGGGTGGTGTTCTTCAATCTCGTTGCCGGACAAGCGCCCACCGCGGTCGACGAGCAACGGCCCGGACTCGTCGCCCAGTTGCGTGCGGACGGGGTGCCCGAGCCCTACCTCACGCGCGCGGCCGACACCTTCGTCGACTGTGCCCGCGAACAACTCGGGTCGTCGTCGCCCATGCGAGTGCCCGAGCACTGCACTCGGACGCCCGGCGGTGACGGCACGCTCGACCCGAACACGCAGCGCATGGCGGACGGGGCCGTCGCGGCGGCCACCCAGTCGACGCGTGCCGCGGCGGGCGAGGCGTTCCTGCAGGCCGAACGCCGGGTGCTGTGGACGATCGGCGGTGTGGCCGTCGTGGTGGGGGCACTCTCGCTCACGTTGCCGCGCCGCAACCGGCTGGTCGGCGACGAGGAGTCGGACGCAGTGGACCCCGGTGCTCAGGAGTGGATGGACGATCCGGAGCGTGTCACCACGGGCTCGGTCACCACGGGCCCGGTCACCACGACGGGGCAGCCGACCACAGGTCGGTGACGTCGACCTCGAGCGCACGCAGCAGCGAACGCACGAGCGGCAGTCCGATACCCACGACCGACGACGGATCGCCCTCGATGCGGTCGACGAACCAGCCGCCGAGGCCGTCGAGCGTGAACGCGCCCGCGACGGCGAGCGGCTCGCCCGACGCGAGATACGCGGACAGCTCGGCATCGGACGGTGTGCCGAAGTGCACGACGGTCTCGCTGTGCGCGGCCTGCTCGCCCGCGACGACACCGTCGGACACCTTCAGTACACAGTGACCGGTGAGCAGGGTGGCGCTGCGGCCGGCCATCGACGCCCAGCGCGTCCGCGCCACGTCGACCGTGCCCGGCTTGCCGAGCAACTCGCCGTCCTGCAGGAGCATCGAATCGCAGCCGACGACGACCGCGTCCTCGATGCCGTCCCGGACGACGCCGGGCACGACCGCGTCCGCCTTCGCGCGCGCCAGCTCCGTGACGACCGTGTGCGGCGCTGCCGCCGCCCCGAGTGCCCGCGTGACGGCATCCTCGTCGACCCCCGACACCCGCACCGTCGGTTCGATGCCCGCAGCGCGGAGAACCGACAGCCGGGCGGGAGAGGCCGACGCGAGGACGAACCTGGTCACCAGGTGCGCCAGGCGCTCGCCACGTTGGGGAACGAGTACGGCGACGTCGGCGCGAACACGCGGTGCATCCGGGTGGGCGAACCCCACAGCTCCGGCGGCAGTGCCGACTCGGCCGGGCCCGACGAGGCGGCCGCCGCCGACAGGACCGCGACGAGCGCCGCGATGTCCTCGTCGGTGGGTGCGCCCTTGACGATGCGGATCGCGTCCGCACCCGACTGAGCCGAAGCCGATTCGGCGGCTGTGCTCGAAGCCGAGTCGTCTGCTGCGGCAGGGTCGAAACTCACGGAAACCTCGATCGTGGATGCGTCGTCGGCGGCCGCGGCCGCCGTGTCGTCGGCAGGCCGGCCCGCGGGCGCCGTTTCGTCGGTGCGCAGACTCATAGCGGGATGTTTCCGTGCTTCTTCGGGGGCAGGCTCACCATCTTGCGCTCGAGCAGTCGCAGACCGGCGACGATCTGACCGCGGGTGTGGCTCGGCGGGATGACCGCGTCGACGTAGCCACGCTCGGCGGCGACGTACGGGTTGACGAGCGTGTCCTCGTACTCGTCCTGCAACTCGATGCGCAGCGCGTCGACGTCCTCGCCGTTCGCTTCCGCGTCCTTGAGCTTCTTGCGGTACACGAATCCGACCGCGCCCGAGGCGCCCATCACGGCGATCTGCGCGGTGGGCCACGCGAGGTTGAGGTCAGCACCCATGTGCTTGCTACCCATGACGTCGTACGCGCCGCCGTAGGCCTTGCGCGTGATGACGGTGATCTTGCCGACCGTGGCCTCGCCGTACGCGTACAGCAGCTTCGCACCACGGCGGATGATGCCGTTGAACTCCTGCTCGGTGCCGGGCAGGAAGCCGGGGACGTCGACGAGCGTGACGATCGGGACGTTGAACGCGTCGCACGTGCGGACGAAGCGCGCGGCCTTCTCGGACGCGTCGATGTCGAGGCAGCCCGCGAACTGCGTGGGCTGGTTGGCGACGATGCCGACGCTGCGGCCGTCGATGCGCCCGAAGCCGACGATGACGTTGGCGGCGCGTTCGGCCTGCACCTCGAGGAACACGTCGTCGTCGAGCAGGCGCGAGATGATCTCGTGCATGTCGTACGGCTGGTTCGCCGAGTCGGGAATGATCGTGTCGAGTTCGAGGTCCTCGGCGGTGATCGAATCCTCGATCGATCCCGAGATCGGGTCGGACGGGAGCATCCGCGGAGCGGCGCCCTGGTTGTTGGACGGAAGGTAGGACAGCAGGTCCTTGACGTAGTCGAGGGCGTCCTGCTCGTCGGACGCGACGTAGTGCGCGGCACCCGACTTCACCATGTGAGTGTGCGCGCCGCCGAGTTCCTCCATCGTGACGTCCTCGCCGGTGACCGTCTTGATGACGTCGGGACCGGTGATGAACATCTGGCTGGCCTGGTCGACCATGACGACGAAGTCGGTGAGTGCGGGCGAGTACACGTGGCCGCCCGCGGCCGCGCCGAGGATGAGCGAGATCTGCGGGATGACGCCCGACGCCTGCACATTGCGGTGGAAGATCTCGCCGTACAGGCCGAGCGAGACGACGCCTTCCTGGATGCGCGCGCCCGCGCCGTCGTTGATGCCGATGAGCGGCCGGCCGGTCTTGATCGCCAGATCCATGACCTTGACGATCTTCTCGCCGTACACCTCGCCGAGTGATCCGCCGAAGACCGTGGAGTCCTGCGAGAACACGCACACGTCGCGGCCGTCGATCGTGCCGTAGCCGGTGACGACGCCGTCGCCGACGGGCCGGTTCTCGGCGAGACCGAAGTTGGTGCTGCGGTGGCGGGCGAGCGCGTCGAGCTCGACGAACGAACCCGGGTCCAGAAGCGCCTCGATCCGCTCGCGGGCGGTGAGCTTGCCCTTCGCGTGGACCCTCTCGATCGCTGCTTCGCCGCCGGGGGCGAGCGCGGCCTCGTTGCGGGCCCGCAGGTCGGCGAGCTTTCCGGCGGTGGTGTGGATATCAGGCGACGCCGCCGCCTCGGGCGTGGATGGCTCCTGAACAGTGGTCATGACACGTGAGCTTAACGACGCGCCACCCGGTGCCCGCAACCCAGGTAGGGGAGTTGGATCGGCCGTCCGCAAGCTACTGGCGAGTAATGCCGGTCACATCTTTTCCCGCCCCGGTGCATCCGTCCGATTCCGTACGCCCTTCTAGGCTCTGCGTCATGTGGACGAACCTGGACCGCCCCCCGCTCGACGAGGCCGCACTGCGCAAGGCGCTCGTCGCAGGTGCCGGGGCGCCGGCCGATCCGCGGTCGTTCTGGCGGCGTCTCGACGTCGTCGCCGAGACCGGATCGACCAATGCGGATCTGCTCGACCGCGCTCTGCGCGGCGACGCCGACCGGCACGTGCTCCTCGCGGAGTACCAGTCGGGGCCGCGTGGGCGGCACGCGCGGCCGTGGGTGAGCCCGCGGCAGGCCCAGATCTCGATGTCGGCGGTGCTCACGATGCCGGGACGGACACTGTCGGACATGGGCTGGCTGCCGCTGCTCACGGGGGTGGCGGTCGTCGACGCGTTGCGGTCGATCGCCGACGTGCCTGCCGAGCTCAAATGGCCCAACGACGTCCTGATCGGAGGCCGCAAGGTCGCCGGAATCCTCGCCGAGGTCGCGTCGGCGGCACCCGACCCGACCGCGGTGGTGGGTGTGGGCCTGAACGTCTCGCTCACCGCGGACGAACTGCCGGTCCCGACCGCGACCTCGCTGGTCCTCGAGCACGCGGCGACCGCCGACCGCGACACCCTCGTCCGCGGGCTCGCGCGTGCCCTCGCGCAGCGATGGAGCGAGTGGGCGGCCGCAGGCTGGGACGTCGAGGCGCTCGCGGACGCGTACCGCGCACGCTGCGCGACGATCGGGCAGTCGGTGCGCGCCGAACTGCCCGGCGGCCGCGTCCTGCTCGGCACCGCCGTCGACATCGACCGCGACGGCAGGCTCGTCGTGCAGACCGACGACGGCACGCGCACCGCCGTCGCGGCAGGCGACATCACGCACGTACGCGCCGTCGAACGGTAGGGCCGGACCGCGATTCACACGTACTGGGAGACACTGGGATCATGGGATATCCGGAAGACGCCCTCGCGCCCGACGAAGAACTCGTCCTCCACCGGCACCCGCACTGGAAGATGCTGCTCGTGCCGGGCCTCGTGTTCGTCGTCGCGTCTGCAGTCTGCGGATTCGCGCTCGGTCTGGTGCAGCGGAACCTGACCGGCGCCGCCGCCACCACCGTGACGGTGGTCGTGCTGGTCGTGTGGGGCGCGCTCGTCTTCTGGCGATCGGTCGTGCCGTTGCTGCGCTGGCTCACGACGCACTTCATCGTCACCGACCGCCGCGTGCTCGTGCGCGAAGGTCTCGTCACACACACCGGCATCGACATTCCGGTCGCGCGCGTCAGCAACGTCCAGTTCCGGCACGGCCTGATCGACCGGATGCTGCGGACCGGGACGCTCGTGATCGTCGCGGCCTCGGACGATCCACTCGAGTTCGACGACATCCCGGACGTCGAACGGGTGCATTCGCTGCTCTACCGACAGGTCATGGACGCCGGTGACGCTCGGTGGTGATCGCGCCGTTGCGGTCCGGCATCCGGTGGGCTCCGTACGCTGTCCCTGTGACCGCAGTCCTGCTTGCCGAAGACGACGAAGCCATTGCCGCACCCCTGTCCCGTGCGCTGGGCCGCGAGGGGTACGACGTCACGATCGAGCAGACCGGCCCGGCCGCATTGCAGGCCGCGCTCGACGGCTCGTTCGACCTGCTGATCCTCGACCTGGGTCTGCCCGGCATGGACGGACTCGAGGTGTGCAGGCAGGTCCGGGCCCGCAGTTCGGACCTGGCGGTCCTCATGCTCACCGCGCGCACCGACGAGGTCGACTTCGTCGTCGGCCTCGACGCGGGCGCCGACGACTACGTCGGCAAGCCGTTCCGGCTCGCCGAGTTGATGGCGCGGGTGCGTGCGCTGCTGCGCAGGCGTGGCGGCGGCGACGACGCGGTGGTCGAGGTCGGTGGCATCCGGCTCGACCCCGCCGCGCGTCGTGTGCTCGTCAACGGCTCCGAGGTCACTCTCGCGAACAAGGAGTACGAGCTGCTGCGCGTGCTGCTCGAACACGCCGGTCAGGTCGTCTCGCGCGAGACGATCCTGCGTGAGGTGTGGGGAGACGCCGAGCTGCGCGGCTCGAAGACACTCGACATGCACATGTCGTGGCTCCGCCGCAAGATCGGCGACGAGGGCCCCGCCGCCGAGCGGCGCATCGCGACGGTGCGCGGCGTCGGCTTCCGGATCAACACCGACTAGGCGGGCTCGTGCGCAGGCGGATTCTGCAGTCGATCCTCGCGGTCGTCATCGTCACCGGTCTGGTGCTCGGTCTGCCGCTGATCTACACGGCGTGGCTGTGGGTCGAGGATCTCACCCGCTCGGATCTGCAGACCCGGCTCGACCGCATGGCCGCGGAGATCGTCGCCCAGGAAGGCGACAACGGTGCCGTCGAGGGGCCGCTCGAGATGGGTGCGCTCCGGTTCCTCATCCCGCAGGGCGGGCATCTCGTCGTGGTCTACCCGACGACGGACGATCCTGCGGTGCGCGTCGACATCGGTCCCACCGGCGTCCCGTCGCCCGTGGTCGAATCCTTGTCGCTCGGCACCTCCGGGTCGTTGCGTCTCGAGGTGCCGTCCGGGCCGATGCGCACGCAGCAGCGTCAGGCGGTGGGGGCGGTGAGCCTGTTGGTCCTCGCGTCGATCGGCGCGGGCGCGGTCGTCGCGGTCATCACCGCGCGGCGGCTGTCCGACCCGCTGCGCGACGTCGCGAGGCGCGCCGCGCGACTCGCGGAGGGCGACTTCCGGCAGGATCCGCGACGACACGGCATTCCCGAACTCGACCGGGTCTCGGACGTCCTCGACTCGGCGACCGTCGACATCCTCGGCAGGCTCCAGCGCGAACACGCGCTCGTGGGCGACGTGTCGCACCAGTTGCGCAGCCGGCTCACCGCGGTGCGGCTACGCCTCGACGAGCTGTCCGAGCATCCCGATCCGGCGGTCGTCGTCGAGGCCCAGGAAGCGATGGCGCAGGTCGACCGACTCACCGCGGCGATCGACGATCTCGTGCGATCGTCGCGTGGTCCGGCCGCGGACGAAGAGGTCGCGGTGCTGGGCGAACTCGAGAGTGTGATCGCCGACTGGGAGGTGCAGTTCCGGGAAGCGGGTCGTTCGCTCTCCCTGCACGGCGATCCGCGGCTCGCGGCGCGGCTGTCCGGCTCGCGGCTGCGCGAAGCGGTGGCCGTGCTCGTCGACAATGCGCTCGTGCACGGTGGGGGAGACTGCACGGTGTCCGTGCGGTTGCTGCCGGCCCGTGACGAGAGTGGCCGCGAGCCGCTCGTGTGCGTCGAGGTGGCCGACGAAGGCGAGGGCGTCGACAACGAACTCGCACCGCACATCTTCGACCGTGGCTTCTCGAGTGCGGGGTCCACCGGGGTCGGACTCGCGCTGGCACGGGCCCTCGTCGAGGCCGACGGTGGACGGCTCGAACTGCGCCGCCGCCGGCCTGCCCTGTTCTCGATCTTCCTGCCGACGGTGCGCCGCGAGGTCGCGCCGCCGGGCGTGAGTGAACCGCGCTGACCGGGTCCGCCTGCTCGGGTCAGCGCTCGACTTCGTGATCGCGCCGGTCGTGTTCCCACGCGGTGAGGTCCTCGACGAGCGGGCCGGTGAGCATGGTGTCGGTACCGCCGTCGTGGTGCCCGCCGTGCGGGTCCGCGTCGTCGCCGGTGTTCTCCTCGGGGAACACGAACCGGCGGAACGCCCAGAACCGGAACACCATCTGGAGCAGGTTGCCGATCACGTACGCACTCACGAAGTCGGCGATGTTCTCGACGGTGAGACTCACATTGGGCACGCGCAGGTTGAACGCGTAACTCGAGATGTAGAGGGGAACGAAGCTCAGCACGACGCCGACACCGCTGACGGCGAAGAACAGGATCGCCTCGGACGCGCGCTCGCGGCCGCCGCGGTGCTTGAACGACCACTCGCGGTTGAGCACGTAGGACACGAGCACGGCGACCACGCCCGCGATGATCTTGGCCGAGACGGGCTTGGCCTCCATCACGGTGAGCTTGAGCGTGTAGAAGATGCCGGTGTCGACGATGAAGGTGGTACCACCCACGATCGCGAACTTGATCAGCTCCGAATGGCGCAGAGCGAGGTCCCGGAGTGGTTGGGGTACACGGGCCAGAACCCCTTCGACGAACGACACAACGGTTCAGTGTACGAACTACCACGCCCGGATGACCAACACGTTGCCGAACGCCACATCGTGTCGGACCGCGGCGACCAGCGGTTATCCGGACATATCGGGCTCTGCGCCCTCGCTGACCAGCACGGGTGGTGGGCGTGACACCATGGACGCCGTGACCGGAACTCCAGACTCCGCCCCGCGCCCCACGAGCCCGCGCGACCGATCGGCCGCATTGCCGGTCGTCACGATGATCGGGGGCGGTCAGCTCGCCCGCATGACACACCAGGCCGCGATTGCACTGGGGCAGACCCTGCGCGTGCTCGCCGGGGCGCCGTCGGAGCCTGCCGCGCTCGTGACGTCGGACCTCGTGCTCGGCAGCCACACCGACCTCGTGGCGCTGCGCGAAGCGGCGGTCGGTTCGAGTGCGTTCACCTTCGACCACGAGCACGTACCCACCGAACACCTCGAGACGCTGGTCGCCGAGGGCGTCAACGTGCAGCCGCCGCCACGCGCGCTCGTGTACGCACAGGACAAGCTCGCGATGCGGCGCAAGCTCCGGGAGATGGGTGCGCCGGTGCCGCCGTTCGCGGAGGTCACGTGGGCGGGCGATGTCGAGAAGTTCGCCGACGAACACGGGTGGCCGGTCGTGATCAAGGCGATCCGTGGAGGCTACGACGGCCGCGGCGTGTGGATGCCGGAAGACGCGGACGAGGCCGAGGGCATCGTCGCCGAGCAACTCGACAAGGGTGTCCCGCTCATGGTCGAGCAGAAGGTCCCGATGCGCCGCGAGCTGTCGGCGATGGTCGCGCGGTCGCCGTTCGGGCAGGGCGCGGCGTGGCCCGTGGTCCAGACAGTGCAACGAAACGGCCAGCTCGCGGTCGCGATCGCGCCCGCGCCGTCGCTCGCACCCGAGGTCGCCGAGCAGGCGTCCTCGCTCGCGCTGCGGCTGGCGGCCGAACTCGGTGTGGTCGGTGCGTTCGCCGTCGAACTGTTCGAGACCGAGAACGGCGAGATCGTCGTCAACGAACTCGCGATGCGCCCGCACAATTCCGGCCACTGGACGATGGACGGAGCCCGCACGTCGCAGTTCGAGCAGCATCTGCGCGCGGTGCTCGACTACCCGCTGGGCGACACCTCGCCGCTCGCTCCCGCCACGGTGACGGCCAACGTGCTCGGCGCCGAGCACGCCCCCGAGATGAGCATGGACGAGCGCGTCCACCACCTGTTCGCGCGGATGCCCGACGCGAAGGTGCACCTCTACAGCAAGGGCGAACGCCCCGCGCGCAAGATCGGGCACGTCAACGTCGTCGGCGGTCCGGGCTCGGTCGACGACCCGCAGTACGTGGCGGACCTGCGCGAGCGCGCCGAGCGCGCCGCGCACTGGCTCTCGCACGCCGAATGGACCGACGGCTGGAACGAACACACAGGAGAGACGAAGTGACGGCAACCGGCGGCCCCCGGGTCGGGCTCATCATGGGCAGCGATTCCGACTGGCCCACGATGGAGGCGGCGGCGCTCGCGCTCGCCGAGTTCGAGGTGCCCTTCGAGGTGGGCGTCGTCTCGGCGCACCGCACGCCGCAACGCATGCTCGACTACGCGCGCGACGCCGCAGGCCGGGGCCTCGAGGTGATCATCGCGGGTGCAGGCGGCGCCGCGCACCTGCCCGGCATGGTGGCGTCGGCCACCCCGTTGCCGGTCGTGGGCGTACCGGTTCCGCTGAAGCATCTCGACGGCATGGATTCGCTGCTCTCGATCGTGCAGATGCCCGCGGGAATCCCGGTGGCGACGGTGTCGGTGGGCGGGGCGCGCAATGCCGGGCTGCTCGCGGTGCGGATCCTCGGTGCGGGCGATCCCGCGCTGCGGACGCGCATGGAACGCTTCCAACGCGACCTCGAAGCGATGGTGCTCGACAAGGACGCGGCGCTCCAGCGCAAGCTGCTCGGCTGACGCGGCGGCAGGCGGTCCGGCACGCCGCTCAGTCGAGCGTGCGCGTCACCTTCTCGACGTCCACGCGACGGTGCTGCGCGTCGGCGTCCGGTGCGGTCACCTGCACCAGGGATGCGCCCGCCGCGAACACCGCGAGCAGATTGTCGACGAGTTCGTCCGTGCTGTTCCACGGCCGAGTCGACAACACACGGTCGGTCGCGGCGAGCCCGGACCGCTCCGCCGCGCCCCGCGCGTCCGCGACCACCTCGGCGACCGAACGGCCGGCCAGTGCAGTGCCCGCGCCTGCCGGATCGAAGCGGTCGCCGTGCATGCGCACCGACGTCGCATAGTCGGTCACGCCGATCGGCAGATCCCGCACCGGCATCCCGAAGGCGTCGAGCGACAGCGCCACCACCTCGGGTGCGGCGGCGTCGACGCCGCCGGCGGTGACGAACGCCAAGTCCACGGACTCGAGGTCGGTGTCGGGCGTGCCGACGGAGACGACCTCGCACCCCGCCCACCACGCGCCGAACAGCACGGCCGCGGTCTGCCAGTGCGCGGGCAGCGCGACGGCGACGCGCGAGCCCGGGCCGAGCGCGAACTCGTCGCGGATCATGTTGGCGGTCTTCGCGACCCAGTTCGCGAATGTGACGGCCGACACCTCGATGCGCTCGCCCGTCGAATCGTCGTAGTACGTGATGCGCGGGCCCGCGGGGTCCGCCGCGACGATCGGGGTGAGGAGTGCTCCGGTGAGAGTGGGGTCGGTCGGCACGTGAGGCTCTTCCTTCTGCTCGGTCAGTTGACGCACCGCGCGCCGGTCGCGGCGGTGATGGGCGGCCCCGCGGGCACCGGCGTCGCGGTGCCGGACGTGCCGTCGCTCCCGCCCGTGCTGCTCCCCGACGAGCTGCTGCCGGACGAGGTGCTGGTCTCGGACGAACTCGAGCCGGTCGACCCGGTGCTGGTGGCGGTGCCGGGGCCGTCGTAGTCGGACGCGAGCACGACCCGCACGGTGCCGGACCGGAGTGTCGGGTCGGAGTCGGTGGCGACGTCGCCGAGCGCTGCCGCGACGGCGGCGGCCTCGTCGTCGTCGGCCGAGTGCCCGTACACCGTGGTCTCGGAGACGGCCGACGCGCCCGCGTAGTTGCCGACCTCGCCCTTGCGATAGCCGAGGTCGACGAGTGCCTGCGACACGTCGGTCGCCAAACCGCCGATGTCGCCTGCGTTCTCGACATCGACCGTGATCGACGATTCGTCGACGTCCGGTCCGTCGGTGGTCGTGCTCGACTCGGAGTCGTCGGTCGTGCTCGACTCGGAGTCGGCGCCGTCGCCCACGAGGGTCGCGACGAACTTCTCGACCTCCTTCGAATCGACCTTCACGATCGACTCGCCGTAGTCGGTGGTGGCCGCGAGGTCCTGCACGGGAATCGTGCGGAACTGCACTTCCCCGCCCGACAGATTCTGCAGCTGGGTCGCGAAGTCGACGATGTCCCAGTTCTCGTCGAGCACGACCGACCGCTCGACCGCGCCGGAGAGCTGCCCCAGCTTCGCGGGATCGCTGAGCGTGCGGGCGCTGAGCACCTTGTTCACGAGCGACGCCATGAACACCTGTTGACGCACGATCCGGTCGAGGTCGCCGCGGGGCAGGTCGTGACGTTGGCGCACGAACGACAGCGCGTCCGAACCCTGCAGGGTCTGCTCGCCCTCCTGGAAGTGCGCGCCCGACAGCGGCTCGTCGACCGCGGAGTTGAGGCAGACGTCGACGCCGCCGACCGCGTCGGTGAGCAACACGAACCCGAGCAGGCCCACCTCGGCGTAGTGGTCGACCGTGATGCCGGTCAGTCCGGCGACCGACTTCACCAGAGCCTCGCGGCCCGCCTTGGTCGACTCGTCCTCGGCGGCGCGTTCGCTCTCGCCCGAATCGAGCAGTTGTTGCTTCTCCTCGGCCTTGGTGGCGCCGTACGCCGCGTTGATCTTGGACTTTCCGATGCCCGGCACGTCGACGTAGGAGTCGCGCGGTATCGAGATCGCGGTAGCGGAACTGCCGTCGGTGGGCACGCGGATCAGGATGATCGTGTCGGTGTTGTTGGCTTCTTCCTCGCCTGCGCGCAGCGAGTCGAGTTCGTGCTGCGACAGCGGGTTGCCGTGCGCGTCGGTGCGGCTGTCCGTGCCGACCATGAGGATGTCGATCGCGCCGTCCTCGGAGCCGCCCAAGCCGAGGCCGCTCGCGGTAGCCAGATTGTTGCGGATCGAATCGATGCTGCGCCACGCGAGCCCGGTGAACACGAGCGCCAGTACCGACAGGACGACGACGGCGAGCCGTAGACGTTTGCGGGCGGCCCCTGCCTTCGGTCGGGAGTCGGGTTGCGCGTAGGTCACGGGCCCAGGCTACTGGTCGCATGCGCCGGATCGGGGCAGTCGCGGCCGGGCGTGCCAGACTGTCGGGCGTGAATCGCATTCTCGTCACGGGCGCCGCCGGTCAGCTCGGCACCGCCGTGGTCGACCGCGCCCGCCGCGGCGGTCTCGACGTCGACGCCCGCACGTCCCGCGAACTCGACGTCACCGACCCGGCGGCGGTGCGGGACGCGGTCGCAGCCGGCACCGTCGTCGTCAACTGCGCCGCCTACACGGCCGTCGACGCGGCCGAGACCGACGAGGACGCGGCGCGGCGCGTCAACGCCGACGGACCCGGCCTCCTCGCGGCCGCGTGCGCCGCGGCCGGCGCGCGGCTCGTGCACGTGTCGACGGACTACGTCTTCGGAGGAGACGCGCGTGCCGCGTACGACGTGGCCGACTCCCCGGCCCCGCAGACCGCCTACGGGCGCACGAAGCTCGCGGGCGAACGCGCGGTGCACGCCGCACTGCCGAGCGCGACGATCGTGCGCACCGCGTGGGTCTACACCGGCACCGGCACCGATTTCGTCGCGACGATGCTGCGGCTCGAACGTGAGCGCGAGACCGTGAACGTCGTCGCGGACCAGGTCGGTGCGCCCACCTACACCGGCGACCTGGCCGACGGTCTGCTCGAGATCGTCGCCCGCGACGCACCGCCGCCGCTGCTGCACTTCACGAACTCGGGTCGCGCGAGCTGGTACGACCTCGCCCGCGCGGTCTTCGAGGAAGCGGGTGCCGATCCCACCCGCGTCGTACCGTGCACGAGCGCCGAATTCGTGCGGCCCGCGCCGCGCCCCGCGTTCTCGGTGCTGTCGTTGCGGGCATGGCAGGATGCCGGGTTCACGCCGCCGCGTGCGTGGCGGACCGCGCTCCACGAGGCGCTGCGATGAGCGGGGCGCAGGAGCCGGCGCGTCAGCCGCTACGCTTGCCCGCGTGAGTTCGAAGCTGGCCGTGGTGACGGTGACCTATTCGCCCGGCGAGCATCTGGAGCATTTTCTCCGCACGCTCGACGACGCGACGTCCGAGAAGCCGCAGGTCGTGATGGCCGACAACGGCTCGACCGATGGCGCACCGGAGGCAGCCGAGGCGAGTCATCCGCGCGCGCGGCTGCTGCGCACCGGAGGCAACATCGGCTACGGCGGTGCCGTCAACCGTGCGGCCGCGGAGATCGACGACGACATCGAGTTCCTGGTGGTCGCCAATCCCGACGTCCGGTGGTCTCCCGGCGCGCTCGACGCGCTGGTGGACGCCGCCGAGCGGTGGCCGCGTGCGGGCGCGCTCGGTCCGCTCGTGCGCGAGCCCGACGGCTCGGTGTACCCGTCGGCGCGCGAGGTCCCCGGGCTCGTGTCCGGGGCCGGGCACGCGGTGCTCGGCAAGGTGTGGCCGGGCAATCCGTGGACGACGCGCTACCGCCAGGAGCGCGAAGCCGTGGGGGAGCGAGCCGTGGGCTGGCTGTCGGGTTCGTGCCTGCTGTTGCGCCGCTCGGCGTTCGATTCGATCTCGGGCTTCGACTCGCGGTACTTCATGTACATGGAGGACGTCGACCTCGGCGACCGGCTCGGCCGCGCGGGCTGGCTCAACGTGTACGTCCCGACCGCCGAGGTCACCCACGCGAAGGGGCACGCCGCAGGCAGGCACCCCGAGTTGATGCTGCCCGCCCACCACCGCAGCGCCTACCGGTTCCAGGCCGACCGGCACCCGCACGTGTGGCAGGCACCGCTGCGGCTCGCGCTGCGGATCGGGCTCGCGGTCCGATCGAAGGTCGCGGTCGCCGCAGCGGTCCGTGCCCGCCGCGACGGTTCCGACTGATCTCGCGCCCGCGCTGCGGCACCCGACTCACCACCTCGACGACCGAAGCACCCATGAGGGGACCACGACCCATGACTTCCACCGAGACCGAGCAGACGGCACCGGCCGCAGGTGCCCGCAACACCGACGCCGTGGTGCTGGTCGGCGGCAAGGGCACGCGGCTGCGCCCGCTCACCCTGTCGGCGCCGAAGCCGATGCTGCCGACCGCGGGGCAGCCGTTCGTCGCACATCTGCTCGCGCGGATCCGTGCCGCGGGCATCGAGCACGTGATCCTCAGCACGTCGTACAAGGCGGAGGTCTTCCGCGAGCACTTCGGCGACGGCTCGTCGATGGGTCTCGAGATCGAGTACGTCACCGAGGACGAGCCACTCGGCACCGGCGGTGGTATCCGCAATGTGGTGCCGCTGCTGCGCGGCGACCACGTCGCGGTGTTCAACGGCGACGTGCTCACCGGCAGCGACCTGGGCGGCATGCTGGCGCTGCACGACGAGAAGCAGGCCGACGTCACGCTGCACCTGGTACGCGTCGGCGACCCGCGGGCCTACGGCTGTGTGCCCACGGACGCAGACGGCCGGGTCACCGCATTCCTCGAGAAGACGCAGGACCCGCCGACCGACCAGATCAACGCGGGCTGCTACCTGTTCCGCCGCGAGATCGTCGAGCAGATCCCGGCCGGGCGGCCCGTGTCCGTCGAGCGTGAGGTCTTCCCCAATCTGCTCACCGGCGGCGCGCGCGTGTACGGCTATGTCGACCACGCGTACTGGCGCGACATGGGCACACCGGAGGATTTCGTGCGCGGCTCCGCCGACCTCGTGCGCGGCATCGCGCCGACACCTTTGCTGGACGGCGAGCGCGGGGAGGCCCTCGTGCACCCGAGCGCAGGTATCGGTGCAGGCGCGCTCCTCATCGGCGGCACGGTCGTCGGGCGGGGGTGCGAGGTCGGTGCGGGGGCGCGGCTCGACGGTGCGGTGCTGTTCGACGGCGCCGTGGTCGAGGCGGGTGCCGTCGTCGAACGGTCGATTCTCGGATTCGGCTCGCGTATCGGCCCTCGCGCCCTCGTGCGCGACGGTGTGATCGGTGACGGTGCCGACGTCGGGGCCCGGTGCGAGCTGCTGCGCGGGGCGCGGGTGTGGCCCGGCGTGACACTTCCCGACGGCGGAGTACGGTTCAGTACCGACGTGTGAGAGATCCACGTGCGCAAGACCCGATGTCGCGGCCGGGGAACGGTCCGGCGTGTAGTTCAGCAGTGGTAAGGGATCGTGAGATGGGCCAGTTCACGCGCTATGTCGCACTGGGGGATTCGTTCACCGAAGGGGTCGGCGATCCCGACCCGGCGCGCGCGAACGGGCTGCGCGGCTGGGCCGACCTGGTGGCCGAACAGCTCGCGGCGCACAGCGCCGACTTCACGTACGCGAACCTCGCCGTGCGTGGGCGGTTGCTCGGGCCCATCCTCGACGAACAGATCGAGCCTGCACTCGCGATGAACCCCGACCTCGTCACGATCTACGCAGGCGGCAACGATCTGATGCGGCCCAAGGTCGACGTCGACGCGCTCGTCGCCCGGTACGACGCCGCGATCGGCCGACTGGCCCGCGGCGGCGCGACGGTCGCACTGTGGACGGCCTACGACGCCGGCTGGTCACCTGTGTTCGGCAAGCTGCGCGGTCGACTCGCGATCTACAACGAACTCGTCCGGGAGGTCGCCGATCGGCACGGCGCGGTCCTGGTCGACTTCTGGCGTTTCGCGGAGTACGAGGACTACCGCATGTGGGACTGGGACCGGCTGCACATGTCGCCGCTCGGGCACCGCACCATGGCTGCGCGGGTGCTCGACGCGCTCGCCGTCGAACATTCACTCGAGCCGGTGGTGCTCGAGCAGCAGGCGCCGCAGGCCAAGGCGGACGTGCGTCGAGCCGACCTGATGTGGGCCCGCGACTTCCTGCTGCCGTGGATCGGCAGGCGGCTGCGGGGTACGTCCTCGGGCGACGGCATCGCACCGCGCAGGCCGGAGCTCGCGCCCCTCGGTTGAGCGGCCCGATCAGGACTGGGTGGTCCGATCAGGACTGGGGCGGTCCGATCAGGACTGGGCGGTGCGTGCAGCGTCGTCGCGTCGGGCGTGAGCGAGGCGCACGAGCCGGTCGATCGTGTCCGTCTCGGCGTCCTCGGGCAGCTCGTCGACCGGCCACCACCGCAGGTCCGCGGATTCGGAGCTGCGCACGATGTGCGCATTCGGGCGCGCCCAGACCACGAACCGCAGGTCCAGATGCCGGGTGGGGACGCCGAGCGAACACGTGATGGCGTGCGTGTGCAGCGAGAGCAACTCGGGGTCGATCACGAGATCCGGGATGCCCGACTCCTCCACGGCCTCGCGCAGCGCGGCGTCGACGATCGTGGCGTCGGTGTCCTCGCAGTGCCCGCCGAGCTGGATCCAGCGACCCACGCGCGGATGCAACGTGAGCAGCACGTGGCAGCCGCCCTCGTCGAGCACCAGGCTCGACGCCGTGATGTGCCCGGGAGCGTGGGCGCGCAGGCAGCCTTCCGGAGCCGACCCGAGGAACGCGAGCATCGTCTCGCGCAGCGCGTCGTCGTGCGCGTCGGGTGCTGTCCACGACGACAGCAACTCGGTGGCGGAGTGGTGCAGGCTGGCGGCAGTCATGTCCGTTTCCGGAGGGAAGGGGTGCGGCGAGTGCTCATTTCACCACGAGGGCGTCACCCGGCCCGCCCGGGGTGCGCGGTGGCGGGACGGTGGCGGGATGACCGACCGCGACCGCACCGAGTGGCGCCCACGACTGCGGGATCTCGAGGACGGAACGCACGGTGTCGGGGGCGAAGATCGTCGATCCGATCCAGCAACTGCCCAGGCCCCGTGCCGCGAGCGACACGAGCAGTCCCTGGACCGCGGCGCCCGCGGCGACCGTGAACATCGTCTGTTCGTGCGCGGTGCGTGTGGCATCGGGATAGTCGTGTGCACCGTCCGGCACGCAGAACGGGACCACGATCTCGGGTGCGCGGTAGAGGATCTCGCCGCGCGCGACGCGGCGCGCGATCGACTCGTCCGAACGGCCGTCGCCCCGCAGATCGCGCACCCAGTCCTCGCGCATCGCGTCGAGCAGCCGGGTGCGCGTCGCGGCATTGCGGACCCACACGAACCGCACGGGACGGGTGTGATGCGGAGCGGGCGCGGTGAGTGCGTCGGCGACCGCGGACTCGAGGTCGTCCGGGTCGACGGGTTCGGGCGCGAACGACCGGATCGAACGGCGGAGCGGCACCGCCTCCCGGCGGCCCTGCTCGACCGCGAGTTCGGTGCCGAGGCTGAACAGGTCGTCGGCCCCCGTG
The DNA here is from genome assembly GCF_012726205.1 of Rhodococcus sp. HNM0569. GTDB lineage: Bacteria > Actinomycetota > Actinomycetes > Mycobacteriales > Mycobacteriaceae > Rhodococcus_F. The sequence continues at coordinate 313,702 of NZ_JAASAE010000002.1, forward strand.
CGGATCAGATCGCGCGCGGTGGAACCGTCGTCGCGCACCGCCATGCCGCGGACCACGGCGACCGGCACCGCGCCGAGCTTGCCTTTCACCAGATCCGCCGCGGCCGCGAGCTCGTCGGCCACCGCGATCTCGGTGACGACGAGTTCGTTGCCCTGGCCGTCGTGGGCGCCGGCGTAGCCGTGCAGCACCGCGAGACCCGCGGACCCGATCGCGACGTCGGTCTGGCCGTTGCGCCACGCGCGGCCCATCGTGTCGGTGACGACCACGGCGACCGTGACACCGAGGCGTTCGCGGAGTGCGGAGCGCAGTGCCTCCGCGCTCGCGTCGGGGTTCTCGGGCAGCAGTGCGAGTTCGCCGGAGCCGACGTTCGAGCCGTCGATGCCCGATGCGGCCTGCACGATGCCGAGTTTGTTCTCGGTGATGAGGGTGCGGCCCTTGCGCGCGAGCACGCGCACCGCCTCCTGCTCGACGAGCCGGCGGCGCAGCGCATCGCGCTCGTCCGGATCTGCGGGCGCGGCGACGAGCCTGCCCTCGGTCTTCGAGAAGACCTTGCTCGTGACGACGAGGACGTCTCCGTCCACGAGATCGGCGCCCGCTGCGATCAGTGCGTCGGCGAGGTCGTCGCCCGGCCGGAACTCGGGCAGCCCGGGCACCGGGCGGATCTCGAGGGTGCCGCCGGGGGCGTGATCGGTGGGCAGGGTGTGCTCCGGGGCGGCGGACGCGGAGCCGGGCGTCGTCACAGCGCCACCTCCGCGACGTCGAACGCAGCGCGCACCATGTCGGCGGTGGTCTCCGGATCACGCATGAGCAGCGGTACCGCTCGCACCGCGACGCCGGGCACGTCGGCGGTGTCGTCCTCCGCGACGAGCCAGCCGTCGAGGATCCCGGTGCCCGAGCGCGCGCCGTAGTGCCGCCCGACGCCTTCGGCGGACGTCTCGACGCCGATGACCTCGAGGCACTCGTCGGCCATGCCCCGCACCGGCTTGCCGCCGATGACGGGGGAGACACCGACGACCTTCGCCCGCGTCGTGCGCAGTGCGCCGCGGATCCCGGGGACGGCGAGGATCGCGCCGATGCTCACGACGGGATTGGACGGCGCGAGGAGGACGAGATCGGCGTGCTCGATCGCGTCGAGCACTCCGGGGGCGGGCGTCGCCTGGTCGGCACCGATGTCGGCGAAGCTGTGCGTCGGGATCTGCGCGCGGTAGCGCACCCACCACTCCTGGAAGTGGATCGCCTTCCGATCGCCGCTCTCGGGGTCGGTGACCACGACATGGGTTTCGCTGCGATCGTCGGTGACGGGGAGCAGTCGCACGCCCGGTTCCCAGCGCGCGCACAGTGCCTCGGTGACCGCCGACAGCGGGTAGCCCGCGCGCAGCATCTGGCTGCGGATCAGGTGGGTCGCGATGTCCCGGTCGCCGAGGCCGAACCAGTCCGGTTTCGCGCCGTACGCCGCCAGTTCCTCCTTCGCGCTCCACGTCTCGCCGCGATGGCCCCACCCGCGCTCGGGGTCGATGCCGCCGCCGAGGGTGTACATGCAGGTGTCGAGGTCCGGGCAGATCCGCAGACCGTGCATCCAGACGTCGTCGCCGACGTTGACGATCGCGGTGACATCGTGCGCGTCCGGATCGCCGGGGGAGACGGACTCGAGGAGGCTGCGCACTCCTTGCAGAAAACGCGCCCCGCCGACGCCGCCGACCAATACAGTCACATTCACGGCCCCGAGCCTAGTGTGCGCGCCCGGGGCCGGGATTTCGCGCGTAGTAGTTCAAGAAAAAACAAGCTTGAAATACTAATCAACGAATTTCGCGGTTTTGACCACGACACGCGGGCCCGTGCCATAATCACAAGTATGTCATTTCACCGCAGAGGCCCGGGATGGCTTGCAGCGGGCATCTTCTCGAACGAATGTTCGACCGGATGCGACATTCGAGAATGAGAGATCTGCGCTATCACAGGTGAGGAGGCGGAACGATGCCCAACGAGTACGCCCAGTGGGACTCTCACGAACAGGCCGAATCAGAGTTTTCCCGGCCGACTGTGACCGACGAATCGCAGGTTCGAAATCACGATGATCGCCCGACATTGAGCCTGATCAGCGGTTTCGACGAGCTTTTCGACGACATCGAAGAGCAGTGGCAGGAACGCGCTTTGTGCTCGCAGACCGATCCCGAAGCCTTCTTTCCCGAGAAGGGCGGATCGACCCGCGAGGCGAAGCGCATCTGCCAGGGCTGCGAGGTGCGTGACGAATGCCTCGACTACGCCCTCGCGCACGACGAGCGGTTCGGCATCTGGGGCGGTCTGTCGGAGCGGGAGCGGCGCCGCCTCAAGCGCGGCATCGTCTGACGGGTTCGTCGCGTCCGGGGCTTCAGTCCTCGGGGCTGTACCCGTCGGGGTCGATGACGTCGGGGTCGACGTCGAGATACGTGGCCACCTGCTGGACGAGCACCTCGTGCAGCAGATCGACCAGGTCGTCCGATTCCTCGGCGCGCTGCTCGAGCGGCCTGCGGAACAGCACGATGCGTGCACGCGTCGCGTTGGCGTGACGGTCGACGCCCGCGGGCACCAGGCGCGACAACGGCACCGGGCCGTCGGCCACCACCTCGGGCGGCCAGTTCACCGAGTCCGGGTCGAGCGCGTGGATGCGCGGCACGTCGTCGACCGCGATGTCGAGACCGCGCAATCGTTCGTTCCAGCGGTCGTCCACCGGGGCGAACGCTTCGAGGACGAGCATGTCGAACTTCTCGGCACGCGAACGCCTGCCGGGCGCGTCGAGCGGAAGGACCGACCCGCGAACGCCTCGCCCGCGACGCTCCACCGAACGGGACGTGACGCGGCGGCGACGTGCTCTGGCCATGCCGGGCAGATTACGGCATCGGCGTCGACATCGATTACGGGATCGAGGCCGACATCGACGGTGTGTCCCACTGTGAGTGCGGGGACGGGAGGGATATGGTGCTGCCTGTGAGATCTCTGCGTCGATGCTGCCGGCCAGGCTGTAAGAACCCTGCTGTCGCGACGCTGACGTACGTCTACTCCGACTCCACCGCGGTCGTCGGCCCGCTCGCCACCGTCGACGAGCCGCACTCGTGGGATCTGTGCGAGTCGCACGCCTCGCGGATCACGGCTCCCAAGGGGTGGGAACTCGTACGGCACGAGGGCGCGTTCGCGTCGAGCACGCCCGACGAGGACGACCTCACCGCGCTCGCCGAGGCGGTCCGCGAAGCCGGGATGCGCGAGCGTCCCGAATACGACCGGCCTGCGGATTCCCCGGGCGACGAGCGCATGCAGGTACCGCCGGTACCGCGCACCGGCCGCCGCGGTCATCTCCGGGTCCTGCCCGATCCCGCCAACTGAGCTTCCGCTTCCCCTCGCCGATTCCGGCGTCACCGGCCGGTTCCCCGATCCACGAGGCAGCGGTGTCCGCGGCGGCCGTTAGGCTGTCCGCACGTTTCACCGCCCGTGAAGGAGATCCCCTGTGCCGCGTTCCTCCGTGTCGCGTTCCCCCGAGCTCGTCCACTCGGTCGTCAAGGCGTACGACGTCCGCGGCGTGGTCGGCGACCAGCTCGACGAATCGTTCGTCGAGGCGGTCGGTGGGGCGTTCGCGCGCCTGATGCGTTCCGAGGGCGCCACCCGTGTCGCGGTGGGTCACGACATGCGGCCGTCGTCTCCCGCGCTCGCGCGTGCCTTCGCGGGCGGCGTCACGGCGCAGGGGCTCGACGTCGTGCTCATCGGCCTCGCCTCCACCGACCAGACGTACTTCGCCTCGGGTCTGCTCTCGTGTCCGGCGGCGATGTTCACCGCGAGCCACAATCCCGCCGAGTACAACGGCGTGAAGATGTGCCGTGCCGAGGCCAGCCCGGTCGGGCAGCAGAGCGGCCTCGCCGAGATCGCGCAGGACATCGTCGACGGCGTGCCTGCATTCGACGGAACACCCGGCGCTGTGTCCGAGCAGAGCGTGCTCGACGAGTACGCGGAGTTCCTGCGCCGCGCCGTCGACCTGTCGGCCATGAAGCCGCTGAAGATCGCGATCGACGCGGGCAACGGCATGGCCGGTCTGACGGCGCCCGCGGTGTTCGACTCGCTGCCCGTCACCGTCGATCCGCTGTACTTCGAACTCGACGGCACCTTCCCCAACCACGAGGCCAACCCGCTCGACCCGAAGAACCTGGTCGATCTGCAGCAGCGGGTACGCGAGAGCGGCGCCGACCTCGGCCTCGCATTCGACGGCGACGCCGACCGGTGCTTCTTCGTCGACGAGCGAGGGGAAGTCGTCTCGCCGTCGGCCGTCACCGCGTGCGTCGCGCAGCAGGCGCTGCGCGACGAGCCCGGCGCCACGATCATCTACAACGTCATCACCTCCCGCGCGGTCCCCGAACTCGTCGGCGAGCTCGGCGGCGTCCCGGTGCGCACGCGCGTCGGCCACTCGTTCATCAAGCAGCAGATGGCCGAGACCGGCGCGGTGTTCGGCGGCGAGCACTCGGGGCACTACTACTTCCGTGACTTCTGGCGTGCCGACTCGGGCATGCTCGCGGCGCTGCACGTGCTCGCCGCGCTCGCGGCGCAGGACCGCCCGCTGTCGGAGATGATGCAGTCGTTCACGCGCTACGCCGCGTCGGGCGAGATCAACTCGACGGTCGCCGATGCCGCGGCCGAGACGGAGGAGGTCGTCGCCGCGTTCGCGTCGCGGGCGCTGTCGACGGACACCCTCGACGGTGTCACGGTCGATCTCGGCGATCACGCGTGGTTCAACCTCCGGCCGTCCAACACCGAGCCGCTGCTGCGTCTGAACGTCGAGGCGTCGACGCGCCCCGAGGTGGACGCCCTCGTCGCCGAGATTCTGGGTATCGTTCGCTCCTGACTGCAATAGTGGTCGGGGAGGCGAAGAATCGGATTTCGGAAAGGGGGCGGTGACGTGACTGCGCCGTTGCCCCTCGTCGATCTCGACGACGCCGACGCGCTCGTCGCGGCCGATCGCGACGGTGTGTTGCGTTCGGCCGCGACTGCGGGAGCCCAGGTGCGTGCCGTGCATTCCGCGCTCGACGAGGGCGTGCTCGCACGCCTGTCCGGAGTGCGCCCGCGCAGCGTCGTGTTGGTGGCGGGTGGGGACCGTGCCGGACGGGGCGCCTCGCTGGTCGCCACCGTCGCGAGCGGCGCGCTCGGATTCCCGGTGCTCACCGCGGCGTGCACGCCTCCATGGGTCGGTCCGCTCGACGTCGTGATCGTGGCAGGAGACGACGCGGGCGATCCCGCGCTCGCGTCGTCGATCGACGCCGCCGTGCGCCGGCGCGCCGACACCGTCGTCGTGGCACCGGACGAGGGCCCGGTGCGCGAGGTCGCGGCCGGGCGCGCGCTCGTGCTGGCGCCGCGCGTACCCGCGCTGCGTCGTCACACCACGGCGGGCCACCTCGCCGCGTTCGTCGCGGTCCTCGCCACTCTCGATCCGCGGTGGCGCGGCGGCACCGAGTCGCTGCGCGCGCTCGCCGATGCGCTCGACGCGGAGGCCCTCACCGACGGCCCCGCGGGCGAGGTCTTCCGCAACCCGGCGAAGACGATCGTCGCGCGCCTGCACGGCAGGCGTGGCCTGGTCACCGGAGGGTCGCCGCTCGCGCTCGAGATCGCGCGCACGGCGAGCGACGCGTTCGTGCACGCGGGTGCGGTGGTAGCCGCGGCGCCGCTGTCCGATGTGGTCGCGTCGGCCCGCGTGCTGCGTGGCGACACGGGAGTCGCCGATTCGATCTTCTACGACCCCGAGATCGACGGGCCGCCTCCCGTCGACCCGGTGCGTGTGCTTGCCGTCGCGACGGCAAGCGACCGCGACGTCACACGGCGCCGCGTCGAACTCTTGGGCGATGCGCACGTCCTCACCGTGGCCGGAGACGACGCCGACGCGGCGGTGGCAGGGGCCGACGAACTCGACGAGGCCGCGTTGCTGGTGGCGCGCTTCGACATGGCTGCGGCATATCTCGAACTGATCGGCGGTCGGTAGTGGACATCCTCGACGGTGTCGTGCGGAACTATGCCTGGGGGTCGCGCACCGCGCTTGCGGCGATGCGGCGCGGGCCGGTTCCGTCGCCGTATCCGGAAGCGGAGCTGTGGCTCGGCGCGCATCCTGCCGATTCGGCGCACGTGCGCACCGACGACGGCCCGGCATCGCTGCTCGAGGTCGTGCACGCCGACCCCGACAAGCAGCTGGGTCTCGCGGCGGGCGAGCAGTTCGGCGACCGACTGCCGTACCTGCTCAAGCTGCTCGCCGCCGACGAGCCGCTGTCTCTGCAAGCGCACCCGAGCCGCGCCCAGGCGGAGGAGGGGTTCGCGCGCGAGGAGGCCGCGGGCGTTCCGCTCGACTCGCCGGTGCGCAACTACAAGGATCCGAGCCACAAACCCGAGTTACTCGTCGCCCTGGGCGATTTCGAGGCGCTCGCCGGCTTCCGGTCGCCCGAACGCACCGTCGAGCTCCTCACCGCGCTCGACGTCGCCGAGCTCGCGCCGTACGTGGCGCTGCTCGCGGGTCAACCCGACTCCGACGGTCTGCGCGCGCTGTTCACCACCTGGATCACCCTGCCGCCGCAGGTGGTCGCCGATCTCATGCCCCGCGTGCTCGACGGCTGTATCGCGCTGCTCGCCCGCGAACCCGACGGTCCGTTCACCCGCGAGGCGCGGACCGCATTGCAGCTCGCGGAGTCGTATCCGGGAGATACCGGGGTGCTCGCGTCGTTGCTGCTCAACCGGCTCAGCCTCGAAGCGGGCCAGGGCCTGTACCTGGGTGCGGGCAACCTGCACGCCTACCTGCACGGTGTCGGTGTCGAGATCATGGCGAACTCGGACAACGTGCTGCGGGGCGGTCTGACGCCCAAGCACGTCGACGTGCCGGAGTTGCTGCGGGTGCTCGACTTCGACGCGCTCGAGTCGCCGCTCGTCGAACCGCGGCAGATCGCGGGCACCGGGCAGTACGTGTACGACACCCCCGCTCCCGAGTTCGTGCTCACCCGCATCGAACTCGATGGCGCACGCCCGTCGGTCACCTCGGAGATGCGCGGCCCGCGCATCCTCGTGTGCACCGAGGGCGACGCGCAGGTGTGCTCGGGTGGTCGGCGACTGGATCTGCCGCAGGGCTGCGCGGCATGGGTTGCCGCCACCGACCCGGTCGTCACGCTCGACGTGGTCGGCGACCGCGCGCAGGTGTTCGAGGCGTCGGTCGCGCCCTAGCCTTCGCGGTCCTATCCGGGACGAGGTTCCGTGATCGTTCCGAACGCGGGTCGTCGTGCGGGGCCGGCGCCTAGTCTGGCGGAATCGACGTCAGGAGCCGCCCGTGACCACCGACGACCGGTCCGGCCCGCACCACCCCCGGGCGAGGGGATTGTTCCGGACCAAGAGCATCGAGCAGTCCATCCGGGACACCGACGAGCCCGACACCAGGCTGCGCAAGGACCTCACGTCGTGGGATCTCACCGTCTTCGGTGTCGCGGTCGTCATCGGCGCGGGCATCTTCACGCTGACCGCGCGTACCGCGGGCAACGTCGCGGGCCCCTCGGTGTCGCTCGCGTTCGTGCTCGCCGCCGTCACGTGTGGGCTCGCCGCACTGTGCTACGCCGAGTTCGCGTCCACCGTGCCGGTCGCGGGCAGTGCCTACACGTTCTCGTTCGCGACGTTCGGCGAGTTCGCGGCATGGATCATCGGGTGGGACCTGATCCTCGAGTTCGCGCTCGCGGCATCGGTGGTCGGGAAGGGATGGTCGCTGTATCTCGGGGAGTTGCTGGGTGACTTCTCCCCGCGCGCCGATCTCGGCCCGGTCACCGTCGACTGGGGCGCGGTGCTGATCGTCGCCGTCATCACGGTGCTGCTCGCGACGGGCACGAAACTGTCCTCGCGCGTATCGCTCGTCGTGACCACGATCAAGGTCGGCGTCGTCGTGCTCGTCGTCGTCGTCGGCGCGTTCTTCATCGACAAGTCGCACTACTCGCCGTACATCCCCCCGTCGCAGCCGGGCTCCACCGGGGAAGGTATCCACCAGTCGCTGTTCTCGTACGTCACGGGCGCGGGCGGCAGCACGTTCGGGTGGTACGGACTGCTCGCCGCCGCGAGCCTCGTGTTCTTCGCGTTCATCGGGTTCGACGTCGTCGCGACGACCGCCGAGGAGACGAAGGAACCGCAGAAGGCGCTGCCGCGAGGCATTCTCGGTTCGCTCGCGATCGTCACGGTGCTCTACGTCGCGGTCACGCTGGTGCTCACCGGCATGGTCGACTACACCGCACTCGCGGGCGACGAGTCCACCCTCGCCACGGCGTTCGGCATCGTCGGCGTCGACTGGGCCGAGTGGGTCATCAGCTTCGGCGCGCTCGCGGGACTCACGACGGTCGTCATGGTGCTCATGCTCGGTCAGACGCGGGTGCTGTTCGCGATGGCGCGCGACGGACTGATGCCGCGCCGTCTCGCCCCCACCGGCAGGCACGGCACGCCCGTGCGGATCACGGTGCTGGTCGGTGTCGTCGTCGCGGTGCTCGCGGGCTTCTTCCCGATCGGGACGCTCGAGGAGATGGTCAACATCGGCACGCTGTTCGCGTTCGTCGCGGTGTCGATCGGCGTCATCGTGCTGCGCCGGACCCGACCGGACCTGCCGCGCGGTTTCCGGGTGCCGTTCGTGCCGGTGGTGCCGATCCTCGCGGTGCTCGCGTGCGTGTGGCTCATGATCAACCTGTCGGTCGAGACGTGGCTGCGGTTCGTGGTGTGGATGCTCATCGGCCTCGTGGTGTACTTCGTCTACAGCCGTAGGCATTCGGTGATGAACGAGACGGGTGATGCCGACCGGGGCTGACCACCCGCATCCTGGCTGCCGCGTGGTGGGTGGGCTACCGATAGCCTGAGGACATCAGCATCGTCGATCAGGAGAGAGGCACATGACGACCTCAGTTCCCACCAACCCGGTTGTGGAAGAGCGCAACGGGATCGAATACAAGGTGGCGGATCTGTCGCTTGCGGAGTACGGGCGCAAGGAGATCCGGCTCGCCGAGCACGAGATGCCCGGTCTCATGGCACTCCGGCGAGAGTACGCGGAGGTCCGGCCGCTCGCGGGCGCCCGCATCTCGGGCTCGCTGCACATGACGATCCAGACCGCCGTGCTCATCGAGACGCTCGTGTCGCTGGGCGCCGAGGTGCGCTGGGCGTCGTGCAACATCTTCTCGACGCAGGATCACGCCGCCGCCGCGGTCGTCGTGGGCCCGCACGGCACGCCCGAGGAGCCGCAGGGTGTCCCGGTGTTCGCGTGGAAGGGCGAGACCCTCGAGGAGTACTGGTGGGCCGCCGAGCAGATGCTCACGTGGCCGGGTGAACCCGCCAACATGATCCTCGACGACGGCGGCGACGCGACGATGCTCGTTCTGCAGGGCAAGCAGTTCGAGAAGGCAGGCGTCGTTCCCCCCACCGACGACGAGCACGACTCCGACGAGTACAAGGTGTTCCTCGCACTGCTGCGCCGCTCGCTCGAGGCGAACCCCGGCAAGTGGACCGCGATCGCGGAATCGGTGCGCGGCGTCACGGAGGAGACCACCACCGGCGTGCTGCGGCTCTACCAGGTCGCGGCGGCGGGGGAGCTCGCGTTCCCCGCGATCAACGTCAACGACTCGGTCACCAAGAGCAAGTTCGACAACAAGTACGGAACCCGGCACTCGCTGATCGACGGTATCAACCGCGGCACCGACGTCCTGATCGGTGGCAAGAAGGTCCTCATCTGCGGCTACGGCGACGTGGGCAAGGGCTGCGCCGAGTCGCTCGCGGGCCAGGGCGCACGAGTGCAGGTCACCGAGATCGACCCGATCAACGCGCTGCAGGCCCTCATGGACGGCTTCGACGTCGTGACGGTCGAGAAGGCGATCGGCGACGCCGACATCGTCGTCACCTCGACCGGCAACAAGGACATCATCTCCCTCGCGCACATGAAGGCGATGAAGGACCAGGCGATCCTGGGCAACATCGGTCACTTCGACAACGAGATCGACATGGCGGGCCTCGAACGGTCCGGTGCCACGCGCATCAACATCAAGCCTCAGGTCGACCAGTGGGTCTTCGAGAACGGCAAGTCGATCGTCGTGCTGTCGGAGGGTCGCCTGCTCAACCTCGGCAACGCCACGGGCCACCCGTCGTTCGTGATGAGCAACAGCTTCTCCAACCAGGTCATCGCGCAGATCGAGCTCTGGACCAAGCCGGACGAGTACGACAACGAGGTGTACCGCCTGCCGAAGCACCTCGACGAGAAGGTCGCCCGCATCCACGTCCAGGCGCTGGGTGGCGAGCTCACGAAGCTCACCAAGGACCAGGCCGAGTACATCGGCGTCGACGTCGAGGGCCCGTACAAGCCCGAGCACTACCGCTACTGACGTGCCGGCACTCGTCGCCCTCGAGGGCCTCGACGGCGCGGGCAAACGCACCCTGGTCGGCCACGTGGTCACCCACCTGGCCGACCGGGGGTTGCGCGTCGCCACTCTCGACTTCCCGCGCTACGGACGGTCGGTGCACGCCGACCTCGCGTCGGAGGCACTGTCCGGAGCGCACGGCGACCTCGCGTCGTCGGTCAACGCGATGGCGCTGCTGTTCGCACTCGACCGTGCGGACGCGGCGGTCGACCTTCGCCTGCTGCTGGCCGAACACGACATCGTGATCCTCGACCGGTACGTCGCGTCGAACGCGGCGTACAACGCGGCGCGCCTGCACCAGGACGTCGACGGCGAGGTCGTCACCTGGGTGCGTGAGCTCGAGTTCGAGAGGTTCGCGCTGCCCGTGCCCGACCTGCAGCTGTATCTCGACACGCCCGTGACCCTCGCCGAGCTTCGGGCGCGCGCCCGCGAGGCCGACGAGGACCGCCCCCTCGACGCCTACGAGCGTGACAGCGCGCTGCAGGTCCGTACGCGTGAGCTGTACCTTCAGCTTGCCGAACGAGCCTGGATGTCGCCGTGGCGGGTGCTCGATCCGGCCGTCGATCCCGGCGCGGTGGCCGACGTTCTGGCACTCTCGTGTGAACAGGACGGCACGCCGGGACGGTGATCGCACTGTTACCGGCCCGAGAGGTGTAACGATAGGGACATGAAGCCCAGGATTCTGGTCGTCGACGACGACGCGGCACTTGCCGAGATGGTCACGATCGTGCTGCGAGGCGAGGGGTTCGAACCTCACGTCGTGGGCGACGGCACGCACGCGCTCACCGCCGTGCGGGAGATGCGTCCCGATCTCGTGCTGCTCGACCTGATGCTGCCCGGCATGAACGGCATCGACGTGTGCCGCGTGCTGCGCGCGGACTCGGGCGTGCCGATCGTGATGCTCACGGCGAAGACCGACACGGTGGACGTGGTCCTGGGCCTCGAGTCGGGCGCCGACGACTACATCATGAAGCCGTTCAAGCCGAAGGAACTCGTGGCACGTGTCCGGGCGCGGCTGCGGCGCACGGAAACCGAGCCGGCCGAGGTGCTGAGCATCGCCGACATCACGATCGACGTGCCTGCGCACAAGGTCACCCGCGGCGACGAACTCATCTCGCTCACGCCGCTCGAGTTCGACCTGCTCGTCGCGCTCGCCCGCAAGCCGCGCCAGGTGTTCACCCGCGAGGTGCTCCTCGAACAGGTGTGGGGTTACCGGCACGCTGCCGACACCCGCCTGGTCAACATGCATGTCCAGCGCCTGCGCGCGAAGGTCGAGAAGGATCCCGAGAATCCCGAGGTGGTCCTGACGGTCAGGGGGGTCGGCTACAAGGCCGGACCGCCGTGACAGGTGTTTCCAGGTGGCGGCGCCGGGTGAACCGGCGCCTTTCGCCTTTCGTACGGTGGAGCCGGGCCCTCGGCAACTCCGTCGCGCACACATGGCGGCGGTCGCTGCAGTTGCGCGTCGTCGTCTCGACGCTGTCGCTGTCGATGATCGTCATCCTCGTGCTCGGAGTCGTACTCACGAGTCAGATCACCGACCGGCTGCTCGAAACCAAGATCGGTGCGGCCACCGAAGAGCTCGACCGTGCCCGCGCCACCGTCGAGGGGCAGCTCGTCGGCTCGGACGCGTCGACGTCCTTGCAGACCCAACTCGACGGCGCCCGCGCGAATCTCACCAATCGCGATCCCGATTCGGCGGAGAACTCGGGCTCGGCGGGCACCTTCGAGCCCGTGCTGATCGTTCCGGGCGGTGGCCCGCGTGGGCCCACCTCCGCGGGCACCGTGGAGGCCGTCCCCGAGCAGTTGCGCACGTTCGTCGAACGCGGCCAGGTGAGCTACCAGTTCACCACCATCGACGATCCCGACGGCTACAACGGACCCGCGCTCGTGGTCGGTACGCCCACGACGTCGTCGCTGTCGGGGCTCGAGCTGTATTTGATCTTCCCGCTCAACAGCGAGGACCGGAGCCTGTCTCTCGTGCGGGGCACGTTGCTGATCGGCGGCGGCGTGCTCGCCGTGCTGCTGGCAGCCATCTCGCTGCTCGTCGCGCGGCAGGTGGTGCTGCCGCTGCGGTCGGCGTCGCGCATCGCGGTCCGGTTCGCCGACGGGCGCCTCAAGGAGCGCATGCCGGTCCGTGGCGAGGACGACATGGCGCGCCTGGCCATGTCGTTCAACGAGATGGCCGAGAGTCTGTCGAAGCAGATCACCCAGCTCGAGGAGTTCGGCAATCTGCAGAAGAGGTTCACCTCGGACGTGAGTCACGAGCTGCGCACGCCGCTCACCACGGTCCGTATGGCAGCCGATCTGATCCACGACAGCGACCATCTCGAGCCGGGCCTGCGCCGGGCGTCGGAGCTGCTCGTCACCGAGCTCGACCGTTTCGAGGGCCTGCTCGGCGACCTGCTCGAGATCAGCAGGCACGACGCGGGTGTCGCGGAACTCGCGGCCGAGCAACTCGACGTCCGCATGTGTGCGCGCGCCGCGGTGAGCACCGTCCGTCACCTCGCGAAGGACACCGGCACCGAACTCATCGTCGATCTGCCGTCCGAACAGGTGGTCGCGGAGGTCGATCCGCGCCGCGTCGAACGGATCCTGCGCAATCTGCTGTCGAACGCGATCGACCACGGTGAGGGCAAGCCGATCCTGCTACGGCTGCGTAGCGACGACAACGCCGTCGCGTTCGTCGTGCGCGACCAGGGCATCGGCCTGCGCCCCGGCGAGGAGAAGCTCGTGTTCAACCGGTTCTGGCGGTCCGACCCGTCGCGGGTGCGCCGGTCCGGAGGTACCGGCCTGGGCCTCGCGATCAGCGTCGAGGACGCGAACCTGCACGACGGCAGGCTCGAGGCGTGGGGACAGCCGGGAGTCGGCTCGGTGTTCCGGCTCACGCTGCCGCGGGTGCGGGGCCGCAAGGTGTCGGCGAGCCCGTTGCCGCTCGTGCCGGGCACCGCGCGGCACGTGCAGGGCCGGCCGCGGCCCGGCGTCGAAGAGGACCGCATCCGGGCAATCGAGGATGGCGCACCCGAGGACTACGTCGCGGACACCGAGGACGTGCAGGACGACGATTTCACCCCTGCCCCCGACGCCGCTGCCCCCGATGCCCCCGCACGTGACGACTCGGCCGACCCCGCGCCCGATCCCACCGACACCGACGAGCCGGCCGAGCCGGGCGACGATGCGGCCGAGAACAGTCAGGAGCGCGAACGCAGTCAGGAGCACGAGCGATGACCGGCATGCCGTCGACCGATGCACCCCCTGCCCGCCGTGCGCGGCGGCTTCTGGCGGTCGTGATCGCCGCCGTCCTCACGAGTGTCGCGACGGCGTGTGCGAGCCTGCCGGAGTCGTCGGCACCGCAGGCGATCGGCACGATCGAGCAGAACGCCCCCGGCACCTCGGTCGAGGCACCCGAGCCCGGCCGCGAGCCCGACCTGTTGCTTCGCGATTTCTTCAAGGCGAGCACCGACCCCGCCAACCGGCATCTCGCCGCCCGCCAGTTCCTCACCACCGAAACCTCGCGCACGTGGGACGACGAGACGAGCGCCACGATCGTCGACAAGGTCGACGTGCTCCCCGAGACCCGCTCGTCCGATACCGCGACCTACACGATCCGCGCGAACAAGGTCGGCAACCTGCAGCCGGGCGGTCTGTACGAGGCCGAGGAGGGCAGTTTCGAGACCCGCATGGCGCTTCAGCGGGTCGACGGCGAGTGGCGGATCAAGGACCTGCCGCCGGGCGTCGTGATGGACCGCGCGCAGTTCCTCGGTAGCTACCAACGCGAATCGTTGTACTTCGTCGACCCTTCGGGCAGCACCGTGGTGCCCGATCCGCGCTGGATCTCGGCGAGCCAGGACGAGGTGACGACGCAGCTGATCGGCCTGCTCATCGACGGGCCCAAGGACGCCTTGGCCCCCGCGGTGCGCAACGAGCTGTCCGACGTCTCCGTGCGCGGGCCGATCACGAAGGCGGACGGCCGCACGACGTCCGTCGGTGTCGGCGTCGGCGGTGTGCGCATCGACTTCCAAGGTCTCGGCGGGCTCGACGAAGCCGCCCGCGCGCGATTCGCGGCGCAGGTCGTCTGGACCCTGGCGGGCGCCGACATCTCCGGTCCGTACGTCCTGCTCGCGGAGGGCAATCCGCTCGACGAGCGGTATCCGAACGGGTGGACGACCGCCGACGTCGCGTCGATGGATCCGCTCGCGTCGGCGAGCGCCGCGATCGGCCTGCACGCGCTGCGTGACGGCTCCCTCGTGCGTGTCGCCGAGACGGGCATGACCCCGGTGCCCGGCTTCTTCGGTACGAGCGGACGGCTCCAATCGGCGTCGCTGTCGGTCGACGGTGCACTCGTCGCGGGCGTCGTCGATTCGGGCAAACCCGCACCCGAACCGCCGAGCACGCTGATGGTCGGCAGCTATTCCGACGGGCAGGCCGAGGCCGCTCTCGACGGCGGCACCGTCACGCGTCCCACCTGGGCGCCCGACAACTCGTCGCTGTGGGCGGTGGTCAACGGCAACACCGTCGTGCGGGTGGTCCGCGAGTCGGGCAGCGGCAAGCTCAGCGTGGTGAGTGTCGACGCGGGAGCCGTCACGTCGATCGGGTCCACGATCAGTGAGCTGCGCCTCTCCCGGGACGGCGTGCGTGCGGCGATGATCGTCGACGGCAAGGTGTACCTGGCGACAGTCGTGCGCGCGTCGAACGGCGGTTACTCGCTGACCAACCCGAGGCCGGTTGCGGTGGGGCTCGGCAGTCCCGCTGTCGCGCTCGACTGGAGCGACGGGGAGACGATCGTGGTGGCCCGGTCCGCCACGGACATCCCGGTCGTGCAGGTCGCTCTCGACGGTTCGCGCATGGACGCACTGCCCAGCCGCAATCTCACGGCGCCGGTCACGGCAGTCGACGCGTCGCCGACCACCGAGTTCGTGGCCGACGCCCGCGCGGTGTTCCAGCTCAACAACAACGACCCTGCGAGCGACCGCTACTGGCGCGAGGTGCCCGGGCTCACCGGCATCAAGGCGATTCCGATCCTGCCCGGCTGACCCGCCCGAGCCTGTCGGGGGCGCCGTGCACACTGACCGCACGGTTCCGGCGAACAGGGGGGCGGTGGCATGTGGCGTCCGGTCGGTGCACTGGTCGATCTGGTGTTGCCGCTGCAGTGCGGCGGGTGCGGTCTGCCCGGGCGCGCGTGGTGCCGGTGGTGCGCGGCGGTGCTCGAGGACACTCCCGTGCTGTTGCGCCCGCGGGTCGATCCCGGCGTCCCGGTGTGGGCGTCGGGGCCCTACCGCGGCGTCCGTCGCCGAGCGGTGGTTGCGGCGAAGGAACACGGTCGACGCGACCTCGCGGCACCGCTCGGTGCGGGCCTCGCACACGTCCTCGTCCTGCTCGAGCGCTGGGGCGAGATCGACGCGGGCGCGTTCGTGGTGCCTGCGCCCACGCGGGCCCGGGCGGCACGCAGCCGCGGCGGCGACCCGGTCACCGCAATGGCGGTCGCCGCGGTGGGGGAGCAGCGCGTCGTGCCCGCGCTGCGGCTGCACTGGTCGACCCGCGATTCGGTCGGTCTCTCGCAGGCGCAGCGGCAACGCAATCTCGCGGGTGCCATCCGGCTGACCCGCGCCGGTGGACAGTGGTGCACGCGTGTGCCTGCGGGCCTGCCGGTGGTACTCGTCGACGACGTCGCCACCACGGGAGCCACGTGCACCGAGGCGGTGCGGGTGCTGGCCGGCGCGGGGGTCGCGGTGCAGGCCGTCGTCGTGCTCGCGGGTGCGTGAGCGGGCCGTGTGCAGCAGCGGTGTCGGGTGCATCGGCCCAGCGCGTGGGGCCGTCGGGAAATGTGAAATCGAGCGGAACAGTGGCAAGCCCCCCGGTTACGTACTAGCGTCGCGATTACACCCGAACACACAGGTAGGAGGTGGTACTTCACACCTGTTGCCGGGTAGTCGAGTGCTCCCGGCGATGCCCATTTCCGCCGCCGCACACCCGTAGCGGTGCTGCCATCGGGAGGTACGAGTGACCAGTTCTTCACAGGCCACGGCCCCGTCTCAGTTCCCGTCGTTCGCTCGCTCGACCGACGTCGACGACGGCCCCGAGCCGTCGTCCGAGATCGTCGTCGGAGGCCGCAACGTCGAGATCCCGGACCACTTCCGCGTGTACGTTTCCCAGAAGCTCGCCCGGCTCGAACGGTTCGATCCCACGATCTACCGATTCGACGTCGAGCTCGAGCACGAACCCAACCGGCGGCAGAAGAAGAGCTGTCAGCGCGTCGAGATCACCGCGCGCGGCAAAGGCCCCGTCGTACGCGCGGAAGCATGCGGAGACAGCTTCTACGCGTCGTTCGAATCGGTGACCGCGAAGCTCGAGAGCCGATTGCGCCGCGTCAAGGACCGCAGGCGCATCCATCGCGGCAGCAAGACGCCGGTGTCGGTGGCCGAGGCCACCGCGCCGCTCGCGCTGCCCGACGCGGACCGCGCGGAAGAGACGGACGGGTACGACGTCGGCGACGAGCATCTACCCGGCCGCATCGTCCGCACCAAGGTGCACCCGGCCGAACCGATGACGGTCGACGACGCCCTCTACGAGATGGAGCTCGTCGGTCACGACTTCTTCCTGTTCCACGACAAGGAGACGGACCGGCCCTCCGTCGTGTACCGCAGGCACGCGTTCGACTACGGGTTGATTCGTCTGGAATGACGCTGTTCGCGCAGCCCGCGCGCCACTCGGAGCACGGTCGGTTTGCTCGACATCCCGAAAGTGCGCCTACCATGGAATCCGGCCCCGCGTTCCCGCGCGGCCGGATTTCGTGTGTCAGAGATCGAACTGCCGAGGATTGAGGACGTACAAGACCGTGCCGTCGCTGTCGCTGTCGAAGGTGCTCCGTGTTGGTGAAGGTCGCATGGTCAAGCGGCTCAAGCACATCGCCGAGCATGTCGAATCGCTCGAACCCGACTACTCGTCGCTCGCCGACTCCGAGCTGAGGGGCAAGACCGACGAATTCCGGAAGCGCTACGCCGAGGGGGAGACCCTCGACGAGCTGCTGCCCGAGGCATTCGCGGTCGCGCGCGAGGCCGCGTGGCGGGTCATCGACCAGAAGCACTTCACCGTGCAGATCATGGGTGGTGCCGCGCTGCACTTCGGCAACATCGCCGAGATGAAGACCGGCGAGGGCAAGACCCTCACGTCGGTGCTTCCTGCGTACCTCAACGCGATCTCCGGCGGCGGTGTGCACGTCGTCACGGTCAACGACTACCTCGCCCGCCGCGACTCGGAGTGGATGGGCCGTGTCCACCGCTTCCTCGGCCTCGAGGTGGGCGCGATCCTGGCAGGCATGACGCCCGCCGAGCGTCGTGCCGCGTACGCAGCCGACATCACCTACGGCACCAACAACGAGTTCGGTTTCGACTACCTGCGCGACAACATGACGCACAGCCTCGACGACCTCGTGCAGCGCGGGCACAACTTCGCGGTGGTCGACGAGGTCGACTCGATTCTCATCGACGAGGCTCGCACGCCGCTCATCATCTCGGGGCCCACCGACTCGTCGAGCAAGTGGTACAGCGAGTTCGCGCGCATCGCGCCGCTGCTCACGAAGGACGTGCACTACGAGGTCGACATCAAGAAGCGCACCGTGGGTGTGCACGAAGCGGGTGTCGAGCTGGTCGAGGACCAGCTGGGTATCGAGAACCTGTACGAGGCCGCGAACTCGCCGCTCGTGAGCTACTTGAACAACGCCATCAAGGCGAAGGAGCTCTACCAGCGCGACAAGGACTACATCGTCCGCGACGGCGAGGTCATCATCGTCGACGAGTTCACGGGCCGCATCCTGGTCGGCCGCCGCTACAACGAGGGCATGCACCAGGCGATCGAGGCCAAGGAGAAGGTCGAGATCAAGGCGGAGAACCAGACCCTCGCCACGATCACGCTGCAGAACTACTTCCGCCTCTACGACAAGCTCTCGGGCATGACCGGCACGGCCGAGACCGAGGCTGCCGAGCTGCACCAGATCTACGATCTCGGCGTCATCCCGATCCCCACGAACCGGCCGATGATTCGTGTCGACCAGGGCGACCTCATCTACAAGACCGAGGAAGCGAAGTTCGCTGCGGTCGTCGACGACGTCGTCGAACGGCACGAGATGGGCCAGCCGGTCCTGATCGGTACCACGAGCGTCGAACGCTCGGAGTACCTGTCGCGGCAGTTCACCAAGCGTGGCGTGGCGCACAGCGTGCTCAACGCCAAGTTCCACGAGCAGGAAGCCACGATCATCGCCGAGGCGGGCCGACTGGGCGCCGTCACGGTGGCCACCAACATGGCCGGTCGTGGTACCGACGTCGTGCTCGGCGGCAACCCCGACATCATTGCCGACCTCGACCTGCGCAAGCAGGGACTCGATCCGGTCAACACGCCCGAGGAGTACGAAGCGGCGTGGAACGAGGTCCTCGAGGACGTCAAGCTGCAGGTCAAGGAAGAGGCCGAGGAGATCCGCGCGGCCGGCGGGCTGTACGTCCTGGGCACCGAGCGTCACGAGTCGCGGCGTATCGACAACCAGCTACGCGGCCGCTCGGGCCGTCAGGGCGATCCCGGCGAGTCGCGGTTCTACCTGTCGCTCGGCGACGAGCTGATGCGTCGGTTCAACGGCGCCACGCTCGAAGCGATCATGACGCGGCTCAATCTGCCCGACGACGTGCCGATCGAGGCGAAGATGGTCTCGAAGGCCATCAAGAGCGCGCAGACCCAGGTCGAGCAGCAGAACTTCGAGATCCGCAAGAACGTCCTCAAGTACGACGAGGTCATGAACCAGCAGCGCACGGTCATCTACGGCGAGCGCCGCCGGATCCTCGAGGGCGAGGACATGGAGGGCCAGGTCGACAGCATGATCGACGACGTCGTGTCGGCGTACGTCAAGGGTGCGACGGCCGAGGGCTACCTCGAGGACTGGGATCTCGAGACGTTGTGGACGGCGCTGCGCACGCTGTACCCGATCACGTTGGACTACAAGGAACTCACTGCCGAGGACGAGAACGGCGTGGCCGCCGACCTGTCGGCGAAGGAGCTCGAGGAGTTGATCCTGGCCGATGCGCACGCTGCCTACGAGCGGCGCGAGGCAGAGATCGACGGCATCGCGGGCGAGGGCGGCATGCGCCAGCTCGAGCGGCGCGTGCTGCTCAGTGTGCTCGACCGCAAGTGGCGCGAGCACCTGTACGAGATGGACTACCTCAAGGAGGGCATCGGCCTGCGGGCGATGGCTCAGCGGGATCCGCTCGTCGAGTACCAGCGCGAAGGTTTCGACATGTTCACGGCGATGCTCGAGGGTCTCAAGGAGGAGTCCGTCGGGTTCCTGTTCAATGTGCAGGTCGAGCCGGCGCAGCCCGCTGAGCCCGCGGTGAGCGTCACCGCAGCGTCGGCCGCTGCGAACGCGATGACCGCGCCGCGTCCGCAGGGCATGGCGACGCAGACTGCGTCCGCCGAGGGCGCGGCCGCGCCGGCGGCGTTGCGGGCCCGGGGGCTCGACGACGACCAGCCGCGTGGACTCACCTACTCGGGGCCGGCGGAGGACGGCAGCGCCGCGCTGAGCCGCCCGAACGACGACGCGCCCGCTGCCGAGGCGGGCACGCGCAGGCAGCGCCGCGAGGCGGCGCGCAAGCAGGCGAAGGCCGGTAAGAAGAACGCGAAGCGCAAGCGCTGACCGGCGCGAGGGAGACAGCCGAAGGGGCCGTCAGAGCAGCTGCAGAACCGTGAGCTGCCAGGCGGCCCCTTCGCGTGTGCGCCGCGCGTCGATGCGGCCTGCGACCGCATGTGTGCGCCCGCCGCGCGCGTAGGTGGCGAAGATCTCCGCCGACGACGGGCCCGGTTGGCAGCGCACCCGCCCCAGCACTGCGGGTGCCTGCGGGGGCGCCGCGGCGGCTGCCGCGGCGAGTGCGCGCGTCGTGTCCACGACCGACTGCGAGAACACGTGCCGTAACCGGCCTGCGCTGCGTCTGCGGTCGACCACTTCGAGCGCCGACCGGAGCGCGAATTCGGCGAAGCGGTGCATGTCGGTGGGTGCGGGTGGTGCCGCGGGGGAGCGCCCGGATCCAGGGGAGCGTCGCGCGGTGCGCGCATGGGTGTGGGGCGCGGTGCGCGCATGGGTGTGGGGCGCGGTGCGCGCATGGGTGCGTAGACGTGAGGCCTGTGTGCCCAGCGGCGGCTCGCACCGCGGGGCCCGTGTGACGTGAAGGCGCGCGGCCGGTTCGGGCGCGGCAGTGGCCTGTGTCCCTGCGGGTTGCGACTCGTCGGGCAGCGGCGGATCGGGTAGCGACGGATCGGGTAGTGACGGAGCAGTCATGGTCCCCCCAGTGACAGCGCCGCGTGCCCCCCACGCGGCGAATGTGCCGACATCCTTGCACGAGTGGTGCGCTCGCGCTCGGCGAGCGGCTGTCGTGTCGCCGCGGGCCCGGTGGCCGCTTACAGTGGGGCCGTGCGCGGACTGATCGTCGACTACGGGGGCGTGCTCGCGGGTCCGGGTTCGGATCGCGCGGGTGTCGTCGACGTGCTCGTCCGGGTCCGCGGCCACGGTGTGCGTACCGCGATGCTCAGCAACGATCCCGGCGGCCCCGGCCGCGGTGCCGATGCGTTACGGGCACTCGCCGGTCCAGCGACCGGCGACACCGCGACCGGCGGGGCCGACCGCGGTGTCGTTCCGCTTTTCGATCACGTGGTGCTGTCGGGAGATGTGGGCGTCGCGAAGCCGTCGCCCGCGAGCTATCGGCTGGTTGCGCAACGGCTCGGGCTCGCGCCGTCCGAGTGCGTGTTCGTCGACGACCTGGCGAGCAATGTCGAGGGCGCGGTCGCGGTCGGTATGGTCGGCGTGCATTTCCACGACAGTGCCGCTGCGCTGTTCGAACTGTCGGTGCTCTTCGAGAGCCCGACGCCGTCCGGACGGGCGGACCGCCGACGACCGCCAGGGGGGACGCGATGATCACGAGGCTCACGGCACAGGACGCGTCCTTCTATTTTCTCGAGGGCGGCTCGACACCGATGCACGGCGGTTCGCTCGCCGTGTTCTCCCGTCCGCGTGGCGGATTCGAGTACGAGACGCTGCTGCGTGTCGTCGAGCAGAGGCTGTGCCTCGTGCCGCGCTACCGGCAGAAGGTCAGGGAGGTGGTGCTCGGCCTGGCTCGTCCGGTGTGGGTGGACGATCCGGACTTCGACATCGAGTACCACGTGCGCCGCAGCGCGTTGCCGCGGCCCGGTACCGACGAGCAGTTGTTCGACCTGGTCGCCCGGCTCACGTCCCGACCGCTCGACACGACGCGCCCGCTGTGGGAGATGTATCTCGTGGAAGGGTTGTCGCGCAACAGGTTCGCGATCTTCACGAAGTCGCATTCAGCGCTCGTCGACGGCATCGACCACCGCGACATCGGGCATGTCGTCCTCGACGACGCGAAGGCGGTGCCCGAGCAGGGCGAGGAACTGTGGATGCCCGGCCCGGAGCCGAGCGCGACGACCCTCCTCGCGGGCGCGGTCGGCGAGTTGATCGCGCGCCCCGCCGAAGGCCTCGGCCTCGTACGCAAGGGGTTCGGCGACGTCGCGTCGACGGTCGGCGGTGCGGTCGAGGCCGTCGAGAACACTGCGGCGGTGCTGCGCATCGCGACATCGCGTGCGCCCTCGAACCCACTGAACCGGCCGATCTCACGCAACCGGCGCTTCGCCACCGCACGCACCGATCTCGAGGCCTATCGTGCGATCCGCCGCCGCTACGGCGGCGAGATCAACGACGTCATCCTCGCGGTCGTCGCCGGGGCGCTGCGCAACTGGCTGCTCTCGCGCGGCGAACTGGTCGGCGAGGCGGCGCGGGTCCGGGCGATGGTGCCCATCTCGGTGTACGACCAGGACGACTCGTCATCGGCGTACGACCCGTCGGAGGACGGATCCGGGTACGCCGAGCCGAGCAGGAAGGTGTCGTCCTTCCTGATCGATCTGCCGGTCGGCGAGGCGAATCCGGTGGTGCGGCTCTCCCACGTGCAGCATGCCTCCGCCGAGTTCGCGAAGCAGAGCAGGCAGGTCACGGCGGCCACGATGGTGCGGCTGAGCGGGTTCGCACCCGCGACTCTGCATGCGGTCGGCGCTCGTGCCGCGAGCACGTGGTCGCGGCGGATGTTCAACCTGATGGTCACGAACGCTCCGGGGCCACAGGCGCCGCGGTATCTCGGTGGTGCCCGCATGCTCGAGATGTATCCGGTCGCGCCGCTGCTCGAGAATCAGTCGCTCGGCATCGCTTTGACGTCCTACGACGGCCACGTCTACTACGGTTTGAATGCCGACCGCGACGCGATGGCCGACGTGGCGGTGGTGGCGTCGTTGCTGCGCGAGTCCCTCGACGAGCTCGCGGACGCAGCGGGGTGAAGACCGTGAGTCCACAAACTTCGGAGGACAGGTGGGTATGACGCGGGTGTACGTGCCGGCGACGTTGGAGTTGCTGCAGCAGTTCCTCGACAGCGGCGAGTTCGATCCGATGAGCCGCACGGCGTTCGCCGTCACCGGTCCGTTGCGCGAGTCGTACGCGTCGGGCGACGACGAAGAACTCGAGGCGGTCGCGATGGGCGAGGCGGCGCGAGCGTCGCTGCGGTTGCTCGCGGGCCGCGTGGGTGAGGGCGCGGACGTGCGGTTCCGGCGTGCGGTGGTGGCCGCGGACGTCGACGAGGTGACCCCGCGGCCCGATCTGGACGACGCGGTCGTGCGGCTGAAGGCGCCGCTCACGATGGCGCAGGTGGCGTCCGTGCATGTCGATCTCGAGGACGCCGAGGGGGCTGTCGAGCGCGCGGTGAGCGTGGTCGACGAGGCCGATCTGGGTGACCCCGAAGCGGAGTTCGTGCTCGGCGACGCCGAGGACCACCCGCTCGCGTGGTACGCGACCCAGGAGCTGCCGTTCCTGCTCGAACTCATGTGAGCCGGTGATCACTGTGATCCGCCACACGGAGCTCGCGTTCGAACCTACGGTACCGTAGGTGCCCGTGACGAGCGGGAGGACGCGCATGGGACTCAAGGAGTGGATCGCGGAGCCGGCAGCCGACCAGCTGTCCGCGAAGCGGACGAGGGCCGCGTGGCTGCGGGAGGCCGCGGCCCGGCTCACGACGCCACTGTTGCCGGACGACTACCTGCACCTGGTGAATCCGCTGTGGTCGGCACGCGAGTTGCGCGGCCGCATCGTCGAGGTCCGCGCCGAGACGGCGACCTCGGCCACGATCGTGATCAAGCCGGGTTGGGGATTCGACTTCGACTACGAACCCGGGCAGTACATCGGCATCGGACTGCACGTCGACGGCCGGTGGCACTGGCGGTCCTATTCGCTCACCTCGCCACCGGGAAGGGAAGGCAAGCGCATCTCGATCGCGGTCAAGGCGATGCCCGAGGGTTTCCTGTCGAGCCATCTCGTCAACGGTGTGCCGTCGGGCACCATCGTGCGGCTCGCCGCACCGACGGGCAATTTCGCGCTGCCCGACCCGCCGCCGTCGAAAGTTCTCTTCGTCACGGCGGGTAGCGGCATCACGCCGATCATGTCGATGCTCCGCACGATGGCGCGCCGCGGCGCCGCGTCGGACATCGTGCACGTGCACTCGGCGCCCGTGGCCGACGACGTGATGTTCGCCGACGAACTCGCGACGCTGGGGACCAGGCTGCCGGGATTTCGCTCCCATGTGCAGCTCACGCGCTCGCAGGGCAAGCTGGATCCGGCCGCGATCACCGAACTCGTGCCCGACTGGCGTGAGCGCAGGGTGTGGGCCTGTGGCCCGCTCGCGCTGCTGGACGAGCTCGAGGCCTACTGGACGAATGCGGGCCTCGCGGGGTCTCTGCATCTCGAGCGATTCGCGGTCTCACGAGCCGACACATCGGGTCAGGGTGGCACCGTCACTTTTGCGAAGTCGGGAAAGACCGTCACAATCGACGGAGCGACAACGTTGCTCGAGGCCGGAGAAGGCGCCGGAGCGTTGCTGCCGTTCGGGTGCCGGATGGGCATCTGCCAGACCTGCGTGGTTCCCATCACGTCGGGGCATGCCATCGATCTACGCTCGGGTAAGCAGCACGCCGAGGGGGAGCGGGTGCAGACCTGCATCTCGTCGGCTGCGGGCGACTGCACCCTCGACGCCTGACGGCACCCATCGGCCCACCGGTGGTGCGTCCGGTCCGACGGCAAGGGCTTGTCGCGGCGCCCGCTCGACAGGAGGATCGCACGGTGGCCATCACCGACATCAAAGAGTTCGCGCATCTGACGGAGTCGGATGTCGAGGCGCTCGGCAGTGAGCTCGACGCGATCCGCCGGGACGTCGAGCACTCGCGCGGCAAGCGGGACGCGCGCTACATCCGGCGGGTGATCGCGCTGCAGCGCGCGCTCGAGCTGTCGGGTCGGGCGTTGCTGATCGGCAGCCGCCGCCGTCCGCTGTGGTGGGGCGGGGTCGGGCTGCTGTCGCTCGCGAAGATCGTGGAGAACATGGAGCTCGGGCACAACGTGATGCACGGGCAGTGGGACTGGATGAACGATCCCGAGATCCACTCGGTGTCGTGGGAGTGGGACCAGACAGGTCCGTCGGCGCACTGGAAGCGGGCGCACAACTACTCGCATCACACGTTCACCAACATCGTCGGGATGGACGACGACATCGGGTTCGGTGTGTTGCGGATGACCCGCGACGAGAAGTGGCGACCGGTCAACGCGCTGCAGCCGCTCGCCAACCTGCTGCTCGCCGCCACCTTCGAGTGGGGCATCGCGATCCACGACCGCAAGTTCGCGGTCGATCTCGAGGGTGCGGGCAGGCGCCAGCTCGATTCGCAGGCCAACCGCGATTTCGTCCGCAAGATCTTCCGCCAGGTGAGCAAGGACTTCGTGTTGTTCCCCGTTCTCAGCGGACGGGCATGGAAGACGACGCTGTCGGCGAATGCGACTGCGAATCTCGTACGGAACCTGTGGGCGTACGTCGTGATCTTCTGCGGCCACTTTCCGGACGGCGCCGAGAAGTTCACGATGGCCGAGTTCGAGAACGAGACTCGGCACGAGTGGTACCTGCGGCAGATGCTCGGCAGCGCCAACTTCCGGTCCGGGCCCGTGCTCGGCCTGCTGTCGGGAAACCTGAGCTATCAGATCGAGCACCACCTGTTCCCGGATCTGCCGAGCAATCGCTACCCGGAGATCGCGGAGCGGGTCCAACAGCTGTGCCAGAAGTACGACCTGCCCTACACGACGGGTTCGTTGTTCGGGCAGTACCTGCTCGCGCTGCGCACGATCCACAAGCTCGCGCTGCCCGACAGTTGGCTGAGCGCGACGTCCGACGACGCTCCCGAGACGTCGTCCGAACGCAAATTCGCGGCGCTGCGCGGCTCACTCGCGCCCAGCGGAGTGCGGCACGGCCTCGCGTCGGCGCTGCGCGTGCTGCGTGAGCAGAAGGCGGGGATGCTCCGCGAACGGAAGGCGGCCCGTCGACGGCGGTGATCCTCGCCACACGATCTCGTCTACCTACGGTCTCGTAACCTACGGTACGGTAAGTCGCTGTCGCCGTTGGTGGCGGCGCGCGACGGCACGGGTCGAGCTACAGGAGGACGGCATGGCGATCGCCGACATCGAGGAGTATGCACACCTCACCGAAGCCGACGTCGAGGCGCTCGGGCGCGAGCTCGATGCCATCCGCCGTGACGTCGAGGAATCGCGAGGCGCACGCGACGCGCGTTACGTCCGCAACACGATCCGCTTGCAGCGCACTCTCGAATTCTCCGGCCGTGCAGTGCTTTTCGCCAGCCGCAGGCGGCCGGCGTGGATCGCGGGTGCGGGCCTGCTCGGCGTGGCGAAGATCGTCGAGAACATGGAACTCGGGCACAACGTGATGCACGGGCAGTGGGACTGGATGAACGATCCCGAGATCCACTCGACGTCATGGGAATGGGACAACAACGACCCGTCCGCGCACTGGAAGCAGACGCACAACTACCTGCACCACAAGTACACCAACGTCCTCGGTATGGACGACGACGTCGGATTCGGGTTGCTGCGCGTCACGCGGGACCAGAAGTGGTACCCGTTCAATCTCGGCAATCTGGCCTACAACACGCTGCTCACGCTGTTCTTCCAGTGGGGCGTCGCGGTGCAGCATCTCGAACTCGGCAAGATCGCGAAAGGTCGTGTGCCCAAGGAGGAGACGCGTCGAAAGCTGCGCGAGGTGGGCAGCAAGATCGGCCGTCAGGTCGCGAAGGACTACGTGTTCTACCCGGCGCTCACCGGCCCGGCATGGAAGAGCACGATCACCGCGAACTTCGCAGCCAACACGATCCGTAACGTGTGGTCCAATGCGGTCATCTTCTGCGGCCATTTCCCGGACGGCGCAGAGAAATTCACCAAGGCCGACATAGACGCCGAGACGCACGAGCAGTGGTACCTGCGGCAGATGCTGGGCAGCGCCAACATCTCGGGCGGCAAGGTCATGGACTTCATGACCGGGAACCTGAGCTACCAGATCGAGCACCACCTGTTCCCGGATCTGCCGAGTAACAGGTACGCCGAGATCGCCGTGCGCGTGCGCGAGTTGTGCGACAAGTACGACCTGCCGTACACGACCGGCCCGCTCGCGGTGCAGTACGCGAAGTCGTGGCGCACGATCGCGAAGCTGTCGCTGCCGAACAAGTACCTGCGTGACACGGCGGACGACGCTCCCGAGACGGCGTCCGAGCGCCGCTTCGGCGCTCCCGCTGTCGGTGTGGTCGATCCCGCGACCGGCCGCCGCCGTGGCCTGCGCACCGCGATCACCGAATTGCGCAGGCGCAAGGGTATTCTCGGTCGATTCCGGCGCTGAAACCTGGCTGGTCCGTCACCAGGCGTCGTTCGTCGCGATCGCGCTCAACAGGCGGCGCACGGCGGCCACCCGCGCAGCCGAGTCGCCCTCGAGATCGTCGAGGGCGCACTCGGGATCGGCGGGCGCCCCCAGGTGGGTGCATCCGCGCGGGCAGTTCTCTACTGCCTCGGCGAGATCGGAGAACGCGGCCACGACGTCCCCGGGTGCGATGTGCGCGAGGCCGAACGAGCGGATCCCCGGAGTGTCGATCACCCAGCCGCCCCCGGGCAGCGGCAGCGCCACCGATTGCGTCGACGTGTGCCGGCCCTTGCCGACGCCCGACACCACGCCGGTGGCCCGGTCGGCATCCGGCACCAGGCGGTTGACGAGAGTGGACTTGCCGACCCCCGAATGCCCGATGAGGGCCGTGGCGGTGCCCGTCAAGCGCCCACGCACATCGTCGAGTGGGTCGTCCCGCCCTGCCAGCACGACCGGCACGTCGAGCGCGGCGAAGGTCGACGCGAACTCCTCGGGCGGTGCGAGATCGCTCTTGGTGAGGCACACGACAGGGGCGAGGCCGCCCGCGTACGCGGCGACGAGCGCGCGTTCGACGAACCCGGTGCGCGGCGGGGGATCGGCGAGCGCGACGACGATCAGCAACTGCGCCGCATTGGCCACGACGACACGTTCGTAGGGGTCGGTGTCGTCGGCCGTGCGCCGTAGCACGGTGGTGCGGTCGGCGACGCGCACGATGCGAGCGAGGGTGTCCGGCTTGCCCGACAGGTCGCCGACGACGCTCACCTGGTCGCCCACGACGATCGGGGTGCGGCCCAGTTCGCGGGCGCGCATTGCGACGACACGGCGGCCGGGATCACCTCCCAGGACACATCCCCACCGCCCGCGGTCGACCGACACGACCATCGCGGATTCCGCGTCGTGGTGGTCCGGCCGGTTCTTGGTGCGCGGACGGGTGCCGCGGCCGGGCCGGATCCGGACGTCGGACTCGTCGTAGCGGCGCGGGCTCAGCGGTTCGCTCCCACCGTGGTGGTGTCGCCCGCGAGCATGTCGTGCCACAGCCGGTCGAAGCCCGGAAGCGTCTTGGCGGTCGTGTCGATGTCCTCGACCACGACGCCCGGCACCCGCAGACCCACGATCGCACCCGCGGTGGCCATCCGGTGGTCGGCGTACGAACGCCACGTGCCGCCGTGCAGGGGGGCGGGCACGATCGACAGGCCGTCGTCGGTCTCGGTGACATTGCCGCCGAGCCCGCTGATCTCGTGTGCGAGCGCGGCCAGCCGGTCGGTCTCGTGTCCGCGCAGGTGCGCGATGCCACGCAGCTGCGAGGGCCCGTCGGCGAGGGCGGCGAGCGCGGCGACCGTGGGGGCGAGCTCGCCGACGTCGTGCAGGTCGACGTCGACGCCGCGCAGCGACTGCGGCCCGTGAACGGCGAGCCCTGCCGGACCCGGTGTGACGTGCGCACCCATCGCGGTCAGGATGCCCCGGATCGCATCACCTGCCTGAGTCGTGCGTGCGGGCCAGTGCGGCACGGTCACCTCGCCCGCGGTGACGGCAGCGGCCGCGAGGAAGGGAGTCGCATTCGACAGGTCGGGTTCGACGGCGCGGTCGACCGCGTGGATCGTGCCGGGGGCGACGTGCCAGGTGTCGGCGTCCGGCCCGTCGGCGGGGGTGGTGACGGCGACACCGGACTCGCGCAGCATCGCGACGGTCATGTCGATGTGCGGCATCGACGGCACCGCCTTGCCCGCGTGGTGCACCGTGACGCCCCCGTCGAACGCGGCGCCCGACAGCAGCAATCCCGACACGAACTGGGACGAGCCGGATGCGTCGATCGTGACGTCGCCGCCGCGCACCGCGCCGTGCCCGGCGACTCGGAACGGCAGGGCGTCGCCGGTGACCTCGGCACCGAGGGCGCGGAGCGCGTCGAGGATCGTGGCGAGCGGCCGGGTACGGGCCTGCGCGTCGCCGTCGAACTCGACGATGCCGTCGGCGAGCGCGGCGAGCGGGGGCACGAACCGCATGACCGTGCCCGCGAGGCCGCAGTCGACGGTGCCGCCGTGCAGGCGATGCGGTGTCACATGGAGAGTCGTGGCGGGCCGGCCTCCCTCGTCGGCGTCCTCCCGGATGTCGACGCCGAGTGCGCGGAGGGCGTCGATCATGAGATCGGTGTCGCGGCTGCGCAGCGCGCCGCGCACGGTCGACGGTGAGTCGGCGAGCGCAGCGAGGATCAGCGCCCGGTTGGTGATCGACTTGGAGCCCGGCAGCGGCACCGTGGCGCGCACCGGGTGCCCGGCGGTGGGCGCGTTCCACAGGCGCGGGGAGGCTCGGAGGCGAGGTGAGGAACTGTTCTCGATCGGCACGCGTCCATCTTCTCCCATCGGCGTCCTGTGGGCGAACGCCCCGGTTTGCCGTTGCCGTGGCGAGCGTCCCGCTCGGGCGCCTGTGCGACCGTGCGATGCTGTCGGGCATGTGTGGCCGGTACGTGGCGTCTCGCGATCCCGCGCGCATCGCCGAAGACATGGATGCCCTGGACGAGACGGCGACCGGTGACCCGGGTACGCCCGGCGGCGAGGCTTGGACGCCGAACTGGAATGTCGCGCCCACCACGCAGGTCGTCGCGGTCGCGGCGCCGCGCGGGACGCGTCGGGTGCGGCGGATGCGGTGGGGACTGGTGCCGGCGTGGGCCCAGTCGCCGTCGGACGGCCCGGTGCTGTTCAACGCGCGATCGGAGACCGTCGCGGTCAAACCTGCGTTCGCCGACGCCTTCCGCGTCCGCCGGGCGCTCGTGCCGATGGAGGCGTGGTACGAGTGGGGGCCGCACGGCGCACGCGGCAGGAAGGGCACCCGGCCGTTCGCGATTCTCGACCCGGACGGTGGCGGATTCTCGGTGGCCGCGCTGTGGTCGTTCTGGCGCGATCCGCAGGCCCCCGCGTCGCCGCCGACGGTCAGCTGCGCGGTGGTCACGACCGCGGCGGCGGGGCGAT
The DNA here is from genome assembly GCF_012726205.1 of Rhodococcus sp. HNM0569. Lineage (GTDB taxonomy): Bacteria > Actinomycetota > Actinomycetes > Mycobacteriales > Mycobacteriaceae > Rhodococcus_F. Next base: position 343,891 of record NZ_JAASAE010000002.1, read on the forward strand.
TCGCCGAGATCCACGAACGGATGCCGCTCGTGCTGTCCGACTCCGCGTGGGAACGGTGGCTCGACGAGGACGTCGACAGCCCGATCGACCTGCTCGACCCCGAGCCCGCCGCCTACCGCCGCCTCGAGGTGCGCCCGGTCTCGCCGCGGGTCGGCAATGTGCGTGCGAACGACCCCGATCTGCTCGCGAAGTACGACGGGTCACCGCAGGTCGGTGAGCAGATCAGTCTGCTGTGACGTGCGCTGTCACCGCATCGGTGAGTCGTACCAGGTCGGCCGGTGCGAGCTCGACCTCGAGGCCGCGGCGTCCGGCGCTGACGAGGACACGCTCCCACTCCGTCGCGGACGCGTCGACCACCGTCGGGAGGCGTTTGCGCTGGCCGAGCGGTGACACGCCGCCGAACACGTAGCCCGTCGCGCGCTCGACGGCCGCGCGCTCGGCCATGCTCGCCTTGCCGACACCGAGCGCGCGGGCGGCCGCCTTGAGCGACAACTGCGAGGGCACCGGCAACACCGCGACCGCCAGTCCGCCCGGTACGGCGACGACCAGTGTCTTGAAGATCTGCGGCGGTGCCACGGCGAGCCGTGTCGTGAGGTGTTCGACGGCTTCGTCGCCGTAGGCGGCCGAGCGTGGATCGTGCGGGTACTCGTGGACCGTGAACGGGATGTTCGCGCGCGTGCACGCCGTGGTTGCGGGGGTTGCAGTGCCTGCCATGTGCTCACTGTGCCAGCAGGCGGAGCCGACGGAGACGGAGCCGCCGCGGGTGTCCCGGGAACATGTGCCCGGCTCGCACTGTTGACAGCAACGTGCCCCGGAGCAGCAACGTGCTCCGGAGCTGCACAGGGCGTGCGTCGAACAGGAGGAGGCGGTGTCGGTGGCGGCAGCGGTCATGGAGCGTGTACCCGGCAATGCGGCACGCCCGGTCGAGCCCGGCGTGATGCACCCGCCGGGTCGGTCCGCGGCGGTAGCCTGGAAGGCGACGGCGACTGAAGGGATCAGCGTGCAGGAACAGGACCGTCCCGACGTCGACGAGACCGCGCCCGGTGCAGGTAAGGCTCGTTCCGACGACACCGACAACCAACTGATCGAGCGTTTCGAGCGCGACGCGCTGCCGCTCCTCGACCAGCTGTACGGCGCTGCGCTGCGGATGACGCGCAACCCGGCCGATGCAGAGGATCTCGTCCAGGAGACGTACGTCAAGGCGTTCAGTGCGTTCCGGTCGTTCCGCGAGGGCACCAACCTCAAGGCGTGGCTGTACCGCATCCTCACCAACACGTACATCAACTCGTACCGCAAGAAGCAGCGCCAGCCGGCGCAGTACCCCACCGACGAGATCACCGACTGGCAGCTGGCGGCCACCGCCGAACATTCGTCGACGGGCCTGCGATCCGCCGAGATGGAAGCGCTCGAGGCACTGCCCGACGACGACATCAAGGCCGCATTGCAGCAACTGCCGGAGGAGTTCCGCATGGCGGTGTACTACGCGGACGTCGAAGGCTTCCCGTACAAGGAGATCGCGGAGATCATGGGCACCCCGATCGGCACGGTCATGTCGCGCCTGCACCGTGGGCGCAAGCAGTTGCGGAGCCTGTTGGCCGACGTCGCGCACGAGCGGGGGTTCAACCGCGGCGAGAACGCGTCGGTCGGTGCGGCCGTCGCGGACGCGCAGGAGGTCGGTCGATGAGCACGCAGGACGAATTCGAGCGGTTGGATTGCTCCGCGGTCATCGCGGACGTGTGGCTCATGCTCGATCGCGAGTGCGACGACGCGTCGCGCGCACGGCTCGAGCGGCACCTCGCCGAGTGCAGTTCGTGCTTCGAGGCGTACGGGATCGAGGAGAAGGTCAAGAGCCTCGTGAGCCGCAAGTGCGGCGGCGAACGCGCACCGGAGGGGCTGCGCGAGCGGCTCAGCATCGAGTTGCGCCGTACCGTCGTCGTCACGCGCACGGAGATCCGGGACTGACCGGTCGCGGAGAGCCCTCCAGACATGTGAGGGGCCGCCGAGCACTGCTCGGCGGCCCCTCACATGTCTGGAGCGTCAGGCGTTGGGACGCTTGCCGTGGTTGGCGGCATTGCCCTTGCGGCTGCGCTTCTTGCGGCCACGCTTACCCATGGTCGACTCCCTTCTGTTCTGTGCGGCTCTCGTGCAGTCCAGTGTCCCACGTGTGGTTGGGTGGGTATTCGACAGGTCGGGGTAGTCGAACAGCTCGAGTAGGTCGGAAAAGTCGGACGGTAGGCGGACCGGAACGGGTCCGTGGCGAAAGTGAGGACGAGGTGGCCGAGGACGTGCGGGCCGAGATGGTGTCGACGGTCTTCGAGATCGTGGCGCATCCCGGTGACGAGGTGAAGGAGGGCGACACGCTCGTCGTCCTCGAGTCGATGAAGATGGAGATTCCGGTCATCGCGGAGGGGGCGGGCACGGTCGCGTCGATCGATGTCGCGGTCGGCGACGTCCTCAAGCAGGGCGATCTGATCGCCGTCCTCTCGTAGCGGGAGGCGGTCGCGGTGTCGACGCTCAGTGACCTGCTCGCCGAGCACACCGATCTGCCCGGCGAAGCGGTCGATCATCTCCAGCGGGTGGTCGGCGAGTGGCAGTTGCTCGCCGACCTGTCGTTCGCCGACGTGCTGCTGTGGGTGCGCACGTCGTCGGACAGCCCGAACGGCGCCGGACGCATGATGTGCGTCGCACAGTGCAGGCCGACCACGGCGTCGACTGCATTCCAGCAGGACATCGTCGGTGCCGAGGTCACGCGCACGCGGCATCCGCAGGTACGCGAGGCGTTCGAACGCGAAGCGGTCGTGCGGCCGCCGGAGTATGTGGCGCACGCGGGCCTTCCGCCGCGTGGCGAGGCGTTCCCGGTGCGCTGGCGCGGCAAGGTGATCGCGGCACTCAGCCGCGACACGAACCTCGCGTACCAGCGCACCCAGAGCCCGCTCGAGATCGCGTATCTCGACAGTGCCGAGGATCTGTGCCAGATGGTCAGCGACGGAACATTTCCCATCCGGGATTCGCGGTCGCACCTCACGTCCAGCCCGCGCGCCGGCGACGGCTTCATCCGGCTCGATCCGTCGGGTCGCGTCGTGTACGCGAGCCCGAATGCGTTGTCCGCGTACCACCGGATGGGGCTCAGCACCGATCTCGTCGGGCAGGATCTGGCCGCGGTCACACGCCTGCTCGTCACCGACCCGTTCGAGTCGCGTGATGTCGCGTCGTACATTCGGGACACGTTGGCCGACAAGACCGGTCGACCCATGGAGATCGAAGCGCGCGGCGCGACGGTGCTGTTGCGGGCCCTGGTCCTCAAGCCCGGCGGCACGATCGTCGGAGCCGCCGTCGTGGTGCGCGATGTCACCGAGGTCAAGCGTCGCGATCGCGCGCTGCTGAGCAAGGACGCCACGATCCGCGAGATCCATCACCGCGTGAAGAACAACCTGCAGACCGTCGCCGCACTCCTGCGGCTACAGGCCCGCCGCACCGACAACGACGAAGCGCGTCAGGCGCTCAGCGAATCGGTGCGTCGCGTCACTTCCATTGCGCTGGTACACGACACGCTGTCGATGTCGGTCGACGAGGAAGTCGACATGGACGAACTCGTCGACCGTCTCGTGCCGATGATGTCGGACGTCGCGACGGTCGAGGCGCCCGTGACCGTCGAACGCGACGGCAGCTTCGGGGTGTTCTCCGCCGAGCGGGCGACCCCGCTCGTGATGGTGTTGACCGAGTTGGTGCAGAACGCGATCGAGCACGCCTTCGAGCCGGGCACGACCGGCACGGTCACGCTCGGCGTGAGCCGGTCGGCGGGCTGGCTCGACGTCGTCATCCACGACGACGGACGTGGCCTCCCAGACGGTTTCAGCCTCGAAAGGTCCGATCGTCTCGGTCTGCAGATCGTGCGCACGCTGGTCGTCGCGGAACTCGGTGGTTCGCTCGGACTGCACGCGAGCCCCGACGGCGGCACCGACGCGGTGCTGCGGGTCCCGTTGGGGCGCCGCGGTGCCCGGTTGTGACCGGTTGTCACACCGGAACCGGCCGCATCGGGGTATGACGGCGAGGTCTCTGCAGCACGAAGCCCGGCACCGAAAACGGTGCCGGGCTTGCAGTCCGGGATCGGACGGAAGATCAGACGGCGCTGCGGGCGCGGGTGCGCGCATTGCGGCGCTTGAGCGCGCGACGCTCGTCCTCGCTCATTCCGCCCCAGACGCCCGCGTCCTGGCCCGACTCGAGTGCCCACGACAGGCAGTCGGCGGTGACGGGGCAACGGTTGCAGACGACCTTGGCATCAGCGATCTGCGCGAGCGCCGGGCCGCTGTTTCCCACGGGGAAGAACAGTTCCGGATCCTCGTCGCGACAGATGGCCTTGTGGCGCCAGTCCATTCCGTGTGCTCCTTACCGGGCGCACCTCAGTGCACCATTCGTCGTGGCGCACCTCGGTGCACCTTTTCGTCATGTCGAGTTAATGTCTGCGGGCAGAAATGTTTCCGCGCTGTTGCTTGTGAATGCTTTCACGAACGGCCAGGAAGTCAATAGAATCCGGGCGGAGCGTGGGCGAACTCACGTTTGCCGTTCGCCTGACCGCATCTCTTCCTTTTTACCGCAGTGAGAAGGCCATGTGCGAGAGATGCGGCGAAACGCACATCTGCCGTTGGTTCACTCTCGGTTTCCCTCTCGGCCGTGTTCCGGCTTCTCCTCGACTCCGTTGAACGTTCGCCGTGAGTTTCTACCGAACAACACCGTGCAAACAGAGTGAAATGTGTGACATCTCACGCTGTCGGATCGGCGACCACTTCCAGTGCATGCGGCACCGACACGAACTCCACCGAGTCACGTCTGCCGAGGTAGTCACCGTCCATCTGCAAACCGATCGGCGCGCTCGCCGTGATGCGGACGCGCGGTAGGTCGTCGGCGCGCACGAGCGCGGAATGCTCGGGATCGCCGTCCTTCGCGAGCAACTGCCGTGCGACGCGGAGGGTCGGCACGAGGCGCGTCGTGCGCATGGCGAAGACGCCGAGACCGGAGTCGAAGGACGTGCCCGGATTGGTGTGCACCGGGCGCTCCTCGAAGTACGTCCACGGGCTCGAGTTCGACACGAATGCGTAGTGCACGCCACCGACCGCCTCGGCGCCGGGAATCGTCACCGTGAGCGTCGGGTCGTGGTGCTTGTCGGCGAAGAACGCCCGGACCGCGGCGCGCACGTAATGACCGGGCGTGGGTGGACGACCGTGCTTGCGATGGTTGTCGACCGTCTCACACACGTGCGCGTCGAGACCCATGCCCGCGTTGAACGTGAACCAGCGGTTGTCGCAGTAACCGAGCCCGACACGGCGCCGTGCACCGCGCGCGAGCAGATCGATCAGCTGGTTCGTCGCCTCGACGGGATCGGCGGCGATGCCCAACGACCGCGCGAACACGTTCGCCGAGCCGCCGGGCACGACCGCGAGCGGAAGGTGGGGGCCGGGCGATGCGGACGGCGCCCCGAGCATGCCGTTGACGACTTCGTTGACGGTCCCGTCGCCGCCGTGGACGATCACCAGGTCCATCCCGTCGACGTGCGCGTGGTGGGCCAGTTCCGCCGCGTGGCCGCGGTGCGTCGTGTGGGCGACCGAGAGCACCACCTGACTCGACAGTGCGTGCGCGAGCAGATCGCGGCCCGCAGGCGACGTCGACGTGGCGTTCGGGTTGACGATGAGCAGGGCACGCACGGGTCGTCAGCGTAGCCCGGTGCGGTGCGCCCTGTCCGCCCTGTCCCGTGCGGCCGGACCCGCGGCGTCCCCGCAGGACCGGGCACGCGGCGCGCGCAGGGGGTGTCTAGGCTGGCGGGGTGTCCACGCAGTACCCCACTCCGTCCACGCCGACTCCGCCGACGCCCACCACGGTCCGGATGGCCGGTGCGCTCGTGGGCCTCGAGGGCGCTGTCGCGGTGACCGTCGCGATCGTGCTCGTCGTCCGCGGCTTCGCGGGCGAGGACCAGTCGGTCAGCAACGGCTTCGGCACCGCGGCGTGGTTCGCGATCCTCGGCGGTGCGGTACTTGCCGCCGGGATCGGCTTGTACTTCGGCAGACGGTGGGGTCGCGCGATCGCCGTCGTCGCGCAGCTGTTGCTGCTGCCCGTCGCGTGGTCGCTGCTCACCGACTCGCACCAGCCACTGTGGGGCACGCTGCTCGGCATCGTGGTGGTGTGCTCACTCGGGTGCCTGTTCGCCCCGGCCACCACCCGTTGGCTCGCGGAGGACTACGGCTCGGAGCCCGACGCCGACCAGCCGGACTGAGCGCATCCGCTCACGGCACCTGAACGCCACGGTTCTCGGCGACCAGCTGGCTGGTGCCGTGCTCGTATCCCAGCACCGCGTACGAGCCCGGATCGAGCGCGAACCGGCGTCCCTCGACGACCGGCAGCTCGATCCAGCGCGCCATGAGCGCCCGCGAGAAGTGCCCGTGCCCGAACAGCACGACATCGCGTGAGCGCAACTGGGCGCGCGCGACCGACAGCACGAGGTCGCAGCGCGCGTGCACCTGCTCGGCCTGTTCGCCGCCCGGCGACGGATGCGTCCACACCGTCCAATCCGGGACCCGCTCGCGGATCTGCTCGGTCGTGAGTCCCTCGAAGTCGCCGTAGTCCCATTCCGCCAGGGCCTCCCACGTGCGTGAGGGTGCAAGTCCCGCGGCCTCGGCCGTGTGTACCGCCCGGGCGCGGGGACTGGCGAGCACGAGCGGATCCGACAGGTCGAGAGCAGCCAGGGCATCGCCTGCCGCGCGGCCCTGCCGCTCGCCGTGCTCGGTGAGCGGGACGTCGGTGCGGCCGGTGTGCTTGCCGTCGCGGGCCCATTCCGTCTCCCCGTGCCGTACGAGGACGATCCGGTGCGGGCCCGGCGGTGTCTGGTGTGCTCCGGTGCTCGCCGACGTCATGAACCTCATCATGTCAGCACGGCATGCGTGTGAGGCTCGCTCCGGCGCGAGATGTACGACAAGATCGTGGCGTGGCGACGACGGTACTGGCAGTGGCGAATCAGAAGGGTGGGGTCGCCAAGACCACCACCGTGGCGTCCCTCGGTGCCGCGCTGGCCGGGCTCGGCCGGCGCGTGCTCGTGGTCGACCTCGACCCGCAGGGCTGCCTCACGTTCTCGCTCGGTCACAATCCCGATCGCCTCGAACGCTCGGTGCACGACGTGCTGACCGGCGACATCGGGGCCGCCGATGCGATTCTGGACACGAGCGACGGTGTCGCGCTGCTGCCCGCCACGATCGACCTCGCGGGCGCCGAGGCGCTGCTGCTGATGCGCCCGGGCCGCGAGTTCACGCTCGCCCGCGCACTCGCGCCGCTGTACGACGACTACGACACGGTGCTCGTCGACTGCCCGCCGTCGCTCGGCGTACTCACACTCAACGGGCTGACGGCGGCGCATTCGGTGCTCGTGCCGCTGCAGTGCGAGACTCTCGCCCACCGCGGCGTCGGTCAGCTGTTGCGCACCGTGCGCGAGGTACAGCAGATCACCAACCCCGATCTCGTCCTGTTGGGTGCGCTGCCCACGCTGTACGACGCGCGCACCACGCACAGCCGGGACGTGCTTTCCGACGTCGCGGACCGGTACGAGTTGCCCGTGCTCGACCCGCCGATCCCGCGCACCGTACGATTCGCGGAGGCGTCGGCGTCCGGGGCCACCGTGCTCGCGGGCCGGAACAACAAGGGCGCCACCGCATACCGTGATCTCGCCGAGAACCTCGCGAAGTACTGGTCGGGGTCGGAGTTGCGTACCTTCTCCGGCTGAACGATCAGGGCCTCGGCAATGATCAGGGGGCAGTCGTGGCTCGCGACGCGAGATAGTCGGCGCCCCACCGATCGAGTTCGGCGACCATCGGCACCAGAGTCTCGCCGAGAGCGGTGAGCGCGTACTCGACACGCGGTGGTACCTCGGCGTAAACGGTGCGCGAGACGATGCCGTCGGTCTCGAGTTCGCGCAGTTGCCGGGTGAGTGAGCGCGGAGTGACGTCGCCGACGGCGCGATGCAGTTCGCCGAAGCGCAGCACCCCTGCCGCACCGAGGTGTTTGACGATGGTGAGCTTCCAGGCGCCGCCGAGGACGGACGTGGCCACCTCTACCGGGCATATCCGTGCGGCTCTCGCAACAGGGGGACGCATCGGCATTCCTTCCAGGAAACTCTCGTCGAAGGTGCTGTGTACCTGCACACTATCAAGAAAGTCACTATGTCATGGCAATGACAGTACTTGTTTTCATCGTAGTAACTCCGCACGCTGGAGTCACACCGTGAGACGAAGGAGGTCGACAGATGTCGTTGCGGGGAACCAGCGTGTTGTGGGTGTCGGCGCACCCGCTCGAGTCGTCACTGTCCGCGCATCTGCGCGGGGTCGGGGTGGGAGTGTTGCGCGCCGAGGGCGCGGACGTCGTCGAATCCGACCTGTACGCGATGCGGTGGAATCCGGTCGTCGGGCACGGCGATTTCGCGAAGGGCGTCGACGGCAGCGTCAACGTACGGACTGCCGCCGCATTCCGGCGGGGCGAACTCGGCGAGGACGTGCGCGCCGAGCAGGACAAGCTCCGAGCCGCCGATCTCGTAGTCGTGCAGTTCCCGCTGTGGTGGTACGGCATGCCCGCGATTCTCAAGGGCTGGTTCGACCGAGTCTTCGTGAACGGCTTCGCATTCGGCGTCACCGATCCGGACACGGGAAGACGGCTGAAGTACGGCGAGGGCGGCCTCTCGGGCAAGCGTGCCGTCGCGATCGTGTCCGCAGGCGATCGTGCGACCTCGTTCGGGCCCCGCGGTGTCAACGGAGACCTCGAGTCGTTGTTGTTCCCGATCTTGCACGGCACGTTCTGGTACACGGGGATGCAACCGCTCGTCCCGCACCTGCTCGCGGGTGTCGACCGCCCTGGCTGGTCCGAGGTGGACACGGCGGAAAAGCTACTGCGCGAACGACTCCGGGGAATCATGGACGAATCGGGCATCGCCTACCGCCGGTTGCGCGACGGCGGTTACGACGACGACCGCGTGCTCGCCGCGGAGTACCGTCCCGGCGAGTGCGGGCTCGCGGTTCACCACGCTTCTTCGCGTACCGTCTCGAGTGCGGAGTCGAGCAGTGCGGACACGAGCGAGACCAGGACGTCCGGGCCGCCGGGGACGGCGACCGCGTGATCGTGGGGGCCGACGACATAGCGGCCGTCGCCTGCGACGTCGATCCAGCGGAACCATCCGACGTCGTTTCCGCGGGCGTGGCGCGGGCCGCACCACACGCGCACCGTGCCGTCGCCCGCGTGCCCACTGTGCAGCACAGTTTCGAGGCTCCGGGCGGCGGGGACGGCGTCGGCCGGCCGGAGGATGCCGGCCGAGAGGTCCTCTTCTGCTTCGGGTTTGGGCTTCTCGAACCGGTGGCGGCCGCCCGCGTTCGGAGGGAGGAGGCCGACGATCTGACCGCCGAGGCTGCCCGCCTGCCCCAGTGCGACGACGACGTCGCCGCCGTGCAGGGGAGCCGGGCCCGGCATCTGGACGGCGATCGCGACCTGCTGGTGCATCTGCGCCGCGATCGCTCGGATCGGCTGCCCGTCGACGGTGCGGCCGGACACGGCCGCGTAGATCTCGGGTGACGCGAGGATGCGGACCGCTGCGGTCAGCGCGTCGTGTTCGGGCCCGTCGAATGCGGCGCGCACCGCCTGCTGGTACTCGTCACGGGCTTCCTCGCTGTCGAAGCCCGTGACGATGTGGAAGGGAAAGGGATACCGGTCCTGCCCGGTGCCGAGCCACAGTGCGCCGAACTGTGCGCCCCGCATACGCCAGTTGCGCACGGTCAACCCCCGATCACGGGCGGCGAGACCGGAGGCAGCTTTCCGATGAGCTCGGTGCCGTTGTCGAGCGTCACGAGGTAGCCGGGAGTCTTGTGTTCCTTGTCCTGATCGCCGTTGCCGCGCGCACCGCCTGCACCGCCCATCATGCCGCCCATCATGCCGCGGCCCGCGCCCGCCGCCCCGGCGCCCGCCTTGAGCCCTCCTGCGGGGTTGCCGGCCGCGGCTCCGGGGGCGGCGCCCATCACGCCACCGGGCGCGGCGCCTGCCAGGCCACCGAGTGCGCCGCCGCCTGCACCACCGCCGAGACCCGCTGCCGCGCCACCCCCGGCACCGCCGCCGAGGCCCGACGCGCCGAGGCCGCCGGTGCGCGCGCCGTCGCCGAGAGCGCCCGCGGGGGACACCGAGGCGGGTGATGTGCCTGCGGCACCGTCGCCGAGACCTCCTGCCGACGCCGGGGACGTGCCGCTGGTGTCGCTCGCGCTGTCGCCGAGGGCCTCGCCGGTCGGGTCGGCGCCTGTACCCGCGCCACCGACCGCACCGCCTCCGCCACCACCGACGCCGGTACCGCTGCCACCGCCGGTCGCCGGGCCCGTGACGCCACCGGGGACGGCGTCACCCGACAAGTCGATCGGGATGACGGGCGCTTCGAACTGGGGAACGGTGCCGTCGACTCCACGCAGGCCGCCGGAGAACGTCGAGAGTTGGTTCAGCGCTTCCTGGTGGCGCGCGTAGTAGGCCTCCTCGTCGGCCGTCGACCACGGGGTGATGGTGTTCCAGAAGCCGCCCTTGCTGATGTACTCGGGCGTCGAACTGCGCACGAGGTCGACCGCGCCGGTGAGTTCCGAGAGGGTGGTGGACACGCCGCGGAAGTACTGACCGGCCGCGGGTGCGTTCTCCGCATAGGTCGCGACGGCGCGGCTGCCGGACTCCGCCGCCGAACCGGCCCACGCGTCGGCGATCCGGACCGACAACTCCCGGCCGAAGTCCGCGACGGCCTGTTCGGTGTCGTCGCCCAGCTTCGACCACCCGGAGCCGAGCGAGCCGGCGTTCTCGGACGTCATCGCCTCGACGACGTCGCGGATCTTCTCGAAGCTCCACGGAACGGACTCGAACGCTTCGCAGATCATCACGTACGTCGGATCCATACCGCTCGACGGCACTGCCATGTTCGGCCCCCTGAGTCGCAACCACCCCGTAGCGCGCGGGACAGCGTCCCGCCGGCGCCCGTCCAAAATACATGGCGCGGGTGCAGACGGCGGGATCAGGTGCGGACCGGCCGACGGTCAGCGCAGCGCGGTGACGGTGTCCCCGCGCTGTTCGAGGACGACGTCGCCGACGACGGCGGGCACGACGGGTGCCTCGGTACCCGGCGGGCGTGACACGCCGATACTCGAATCCGGCTGCCCGGTCGCGGGATCGAGGACGGCCAGGCCGCCCTGGACCGGCACGAGCAGGCGCCCCGCCATGATCGTGGCGGGCCCGATCGTGCCGGGATAGTTCCAGACCGGGTGCAGGTTGTTCGTCGAGAAGCCGAACAGGCTCGTGCCCGACCACCAGGTGATGCTCGAGCCCGTGACCGTCGCTCGGGCCTCGGCCGTCGCGGGCGAGTCGAGTGCACTGACCGCGCTGAGATTCCCGGCGCCGTCGTAGATGCCGATGCGCGGCCGCTCGCCGCCGCCTCCCGGAAGGTAGACGGCGGTGTTCTCGCCCCACACGGCGATGATCCGCGTGCCGTCGGCGGCCGACGGAATCTCGGCGAGCACGTGCGACGCGTACTCCTCCGGCTCCTGCGCGTCCTTGGGAGTGGGGGAGAGCAGGGTGAGACGGTCGGCGCTCTCGCCCGGGCATCGTTCGAGGACCGCGAGGCGCGCGGTACTGGTGTGCGCGTCGATCAGCGTGCATCCGCTGCGCGGTTGCTTGTTCGGATTGACGGGAGCGTCGACGCGTCCGTACTCGACCGTGCGCACGAGATCGGAGCGCCACAGCTCGAGCCGGGTGTCGCCGCGTGCGACGACATACGATCCGTCCGCACTCAGTGTGATCTCGGGGTCGGCGTCGCTCGACCGTTGCGCCGCGCGCGTGCCGTCGCTGCCGTCGAGCGCGGTGACCTGTCCGCATCCACGATCGTCCGGGTACACCGCGACCGCGCGGTCCCACGACGCGGTGACCGCGCACAGGTCGCGATCGCGTTCGTAGCGCCACAGTTCGGCACCGGTGGCGGGGTCACGGCCGACGACGGCCGTGCCGTCGGCGGTGGCGACCGCCCCCGCGGCGGGCGCGGGGGCGGTCGTGTCGGGGCTCGGCGCGGTCCACAACTCGTGCAACACCGTCGGCACCGTGTCGGCGGGGGTGGGTTCGTCGGCCGGAGCAGCGGCGGTGACCGATTCCGTGCCACGCGCGTCGCTGCGCGCCCACACCACGACGATCGACACCACCAGGACGAGCGCGATCCCGGCCGCGACCAGCAGGTCGGCGCGCGTGCGCCGCTCGGGTGGCAGCACGGACGCTGTTACTCGGCGTCGGTGCTCGCGGTGGCCGCGGCACCCGAACGACGCCTGCGGCGACGGCGGCGCGGCTTGCTCTCGCCCGCATCGTCGCGAGAGGCGGGTCCGGTCGAGGGAGCGTCGCCCGTAGGGGCAGCGTCCTTCGCCGGTGCGCCGTTCTCGCCGCTGCGGGTCGCGCCGTTGTCGTCGCTGCGCTTCGCGCCGCGGGTGCGCTTGCGCGAGCGGGTGCGGGCGGGTCGCTCACTGCGTTCGCGCCGCTCCCCGGACCCGCTCGCAGCCGGCTCGCTCTTGGTCGAGGCGGTCTTGATCGAGCCCGTCACGTCGGTGGGGATGTCGAGATCCTCGAACAGGTGCGGCGAACTCGAGTAGGTCTCGACGGGCTCGTCGATGCCGAGGCCCAGTGCCTTGTCGATGAGCTGCCAGCGGGGCACATCGTCCCAGTCGACGAGCGTGACCGCGGTGCCCGTGCGGCCCGCACGGCCGGTGCGGCCGATGCGGTGGACGTAGGTCTTCTCGTCCTCGGGGCACTGGTAGTTGATCACGTGCGTGACGTCGTCGATGTCGATGCCGCGTGCCGCGACGTCGGTGGCGACGAGCACGTCGATCTTGCCGGTGCGGAACGACTTGAGTGCCTTCTCGCGGGCGACCTGACCGAGATCGCCGTGGACGGCGCCCACCTGGAAGCCGCGCTCACCGAGGTCGTCGGCGACCTTCTGCGCGGTGCGCTTGGTGCGTGTGAAGATCATCGTCGCGCCGCGGCCGCGGGCCTGCAGGATGCGGGCGACCATCTCGGCCTTGTCGAGGGCGTGCGCTCGGTAGATGTGCTGGGTGGTGCGCTCGTGCACCGCGGACGACGCGGCGTCCTCGGCCCGGATGTGCGTCGGGCGGTCGAGGAAGGTGCGGGCGAGAGTGATGATCGGGCCCGGCATCGTGGCGGAGAAGAGCATCGTCTGCCGTTTGTCCGGCACGATCGAGAGAATGCGTTCGATGTCCGGCAGGAAGCCCAGGTCGAGCATCTCGTCGGCCTCGTCGAGCACGAGGACACCCACCTTGCCGAGGATCAGGTGCGACTGGTTCGCGAGGTCGAGCAGGCGACCGGGGGTGCCGACGACGACGTCCGCGCCCGCCCGGAGTGCCTCGATCTGCTGCTCGTAGGGGCGTCCGCCGTAGATCGAGACGACCGACAGCTTGCCGCGCGGGCCGCTACCGGGCAGGTACGTGGCGGCTTCCTCGAGATCCTTCGTGACCTGGACGCACAGCTCGCGCGTGGGAACGATGACCAGCGCCCGGGGCGTGCCGTCGAGTTCCGCGGTGCCCGTGGCGGTGCTGATGCGGTCGAGCAGGGGGACACCGAAACCGTAGGTCTTGCCCATGCCGGTGCGGGCCTGGCCGATGAGGTCGTCGCCCGCGAGGGCGAGGGGGAGCGTGAGTTCCTGGATCGCGAACGTGCGCTCGATGCCGTGCTCGCCGAGCGCGCGCACGATCTCGTCGCGGACGCCGAGTTCGGCGAAGCTGGGAGCGACGTGGGCGTTGCCCGTGTCGACCGAGATGGTGGCTTCGACGGCGGCTTCCACCGCGCCGGCTTCCGCCTGCCTCGAAGTCGCTTCCGCCTGCCTCGAAGTCTCTGTATCGATCGAGTTCTCTGTCAGGGATGAAGTGGTGTTGCTCAGGGGTCTGGCCTTCCTCGTCGCTGCACGCACGAGGTGAGGGAGGGTCGATTCGTTCGACCCGGATCGTCTGGCCGACGGTCTTGCCGACGCTGCCGAAAGCCTCTCCCGATGTGTCGCCTCGGCGTCAGCACGGAACTCTCTGGTGAATCCCGGCGAGCCGATGCGGGCATGCCATCGGTCAGGTGCGCGCACATTTCCATGGAGACCGTATGCGCTGTGACGTCCGATTCGGTGGGACGACGCGCAGGAAACAACGATCTCTCTGCCCCGAGTGTACCGGTCGGTGTCCGCGAGACCGATTCCACGTGGTCGTGCTCACTCGACGCGCACTAGGCTTCGGCGTCATGGGAGCCGACACGTCCATGCAAGCACTGCCGCCCATCGGGCCCGACCATCCGGGCGTCGCGGAACTGTTCGCGGTTCTCGCGTACGGCGAGATCTCGGCGTTCTACCGCCTGGCGGAGGACGCGCAGATGGCGCGCACGCTCGAAGGGAAGGTCGCGCTCGCATCCATGGCCTCGGCCGAGATGGGGCACTTCGAGCTGCTCGAATCCGCGCTCACCAGCAGGGGTTTCGACGTCTACGAGGCGATGGATCCGTTCGTGCGCGCACTCGACGACTACCACGCGTCGACACGGCCGTCGACGTGGCTCGAGGCGCTCGTGAAGGCTTATGTCGGCGACGGGATCGCCGCCGACTTCTACCGTGAGATCGGTCACTCGCTTCCGTCGGAGGTCGCCGACGTCGTCGAGGAGGTGCTCGCGCAGACCGCCCACTCGGAATTCGTCGTCTCCGAGGTGCAGTCGGCGGTGCGGGCGAGCACACGGGACAAGGATCGCCTGATGCTGTGGGGGCGCAGGCTGCTCGGCGAAGCCATCACGCAAGCGCAGTTCGTGTTGTCCCGCCGCGAAGCGCTCACCGAACTCGTGCTCGGTGCGACGGGCGACCTCAACGGCGTCGTCGCGTTGTTCGACCGGATGCAGCAGAAGCACGCCGAGCGGATGAGTGTGCTCGGTCTCGTGTGACGGGAGTTCCCGTGTGACGGCGGTGCGCGCGTGTTCGCTGTGGGCACACGCGCGAAACGGTCGGGGTGGGTCTCGTCTGCATTAGCCTGGCGGTGAAAGCCAGTCTTCTCGAACAGTTCGGAGGTTGACCGTGGAGGTCAAGATCGGTTTAGTCGACAGCCCGCGTGAGCTCGTCATCACCAGCGAGCAGACCCCGGACGAGGTCCAGAAGTCGGTGTCGGGTGTGCTCGAGTCGGGCGAGGGCGTGCTGTCCCTCGAAGACGAGAAGGGGAGGCGCTACCTCATCCGTGCGGCCAAGATCGCGTACGTCGAGATCGGTGTCGCCGATCCGCGCCGGGTCGGTTTCGGCGCGGTCTGACGCCTGCCGACACAGAGGGGCGCCCGGAACGGACTCGTTCCGGGCGCCCCTCTGTGTGTGGACCTACGAGGGTCAGCGGTTCTCGGCTTGCAGCGGCACGTGCGACAGGCCGCCCCACGCGAGCGCGACGGTGGTGTCGACGGCATCGTCCTTCGGGATCGGCCGTGCGGCTTCGAGCCAGTAGCGTGCCGTGAACTGGCTGGCGCCGACGAGACCGACCGCGAGTGTGCGGGCGCGATGCGGGTCGAGCCCCGAATCGTGGCTGACCAGGTCGAAGACGGCGTCGACGCAAGCCTCGGTGGCGTGTTCGACGCGGCGCTGCACCTGAGGCTCGCCCATCATGTCCGACTCGAACACGAGGCGGAAGCCCTGTGAGTCGTTGTCGACGAAGTCGTAGAACGCCTGCACCGCCGCGCGCACGCGCTGCTTGTTGTCGGTGGTGGAGCGCAGCGCTTGACGGACGCCGGAGATGAGGCTGTCGACGTAGTTCTGCAGGACCGCGACGTAGAGCTCGAGCTTGCCGGGGAAGTGCTGGTAGAGCACCGGCTTGCTCACCCCTGCGCACTCGGCGATCTCGTCCATGCCCGCGGAGTGGTAGCCGCGGCTGACGAACACCTCGCTTGCGGCATCGAGGAGCTGGCGGCGGCGGGCATCGCGCGGGAGCCGGGCGCCGCGGCGGTTGCCGTTGCCCTTGGTTCCCGGGGAATCGGGAGCGGAGTTCATCCGTTCCGCGAGTTCGGTCATGTCGCGTCCAATCTGCACTAGGCAAGTGTCCATCACCGCACATCCGGTGCGCGTGAAAGTATCCTGCGTCACAGTGTGGGTGCTGCAGTCACCATACCCGCCAGGATTTTCCGTGCAGTCCGGGTGCTCCCGGGGTGCGGTAGCCGACCGATTGCCCATCGGCTCGCGGTGGGCGAGTGCCACAGTGTTCTCTCGATTGCCGACGCGATGTGCGTGCGGGCGCATCGGACACGCCGACGGGCTCACGCACGGATCTGTGCGAGTCGACACCTGCCGATTGTGAGATTCTGGCGGGTGTGACGGACCGAGGTGGAGGACCGAGGCCACGCCGAAGCGTGGACCGCGACGACGGCGGTCGCGGTGGTGTGCACACGCACCGGGCGCGCCGACGCGACGAGTCCTATCAACCGCTGCGCGCGCAGTGGGATCCGACGAGTCACGAGCGTGGCCGCAGCCGGTCGCCTCGGCCGGATCGTCGGGTGAAGAAGCAGAGCGCGTTCGGGCGGTTCGTCTCGAACTACGGCTGGCGCGCGTACGCGATCCCGGTGCTCGTCGTCGTCACCGCGTTCGTCGTGGTCGACGCGGTGCGCAGCAGTGGCACCGAGAGCACCGCCGACGACGAGACCCCCGCGATGGGCGTGCTCACCGACAACACCGAGGGCACGGGCGTCGTCGGGGTGCCGCCCACCGCGGACGGCAGCTTCGCCGCCACACTGCCGTCGGGCGGGCTGCCCAACGGCGGCTCCTTCACCGAGCGTGGCGCGGGCACGTGGCACGTCGTCGCCGGCACGAGCGCGAAGGCCGGACAGGGCACCGACCGCGAGTTCACCTACACCGTCGAGGTCGAGGACGGGGTGGACACGGCGGCCATCGGTGGCGATCAGGCATTCGCGGCGATGGTCGATCAGACGCTCGCGAACCCGAAGAGCTGGGTGCACGACCCGCGCTTCGCGTTCCGCCGGGTCGACACCGGCGAGCCGGACTTCCGCATCTCGCTCACGTCGCAGATGACCGTCCGCGAGAAGTGTGGATACGACATCGAGCTCGAGGTGTCGTGCTACAACCCGGGCATCGACCGGGTCGTGCTCAACGAACCGCGCTGGGTGCGCGGCGCGACCGCCTTCCAGGGCGACATCGGCTCGTACCGCCAGTACCAGATCAACCACGAGGTGGGGCACGCCGTCGGCTACGCCGAGCATCAGCCGTGCCAGACGCAGGACGGTCTCGCCCCGATCATGATGCAGCAGTCGTTCGGTACCGCGAACGACGAGATCGCGCAGCTCGACCCCGAGGGAGTCGTTCCGCGCGACGGGCTGACCTGCCGATTCAACCCGTGGCCCTATCCACGGGGCTGAGGTGGCATGGTGCTCGTACGGGCGCCGGGAAGACAATGGCCCGGTCGACGTGTTGCACCGGTAACGACGTAACCAGGAGGTCCCCGTGTCGGAAACTTCGCTGCCCCCGCTGGTCGAGCCCGGGCCCGAGCTCACCCGTGAGGAAGTCGAGCGCTACAGCCGCCACCTGATCATCCCCGACGTCGGGATGGACGGGCAGCGCCGGCTGAAGAACGCCAAGGTTCTCGTCATCGGCGCGGGTGGCCTCGGCTCGCCCGCACTGCTGTATCTCGCCGCGGCCGGGGTCGGCACGCTCGGTATCGTCGAGTTCGACGAGGTCGACATGTCCAACCTGCAGCGTCAGGTCATCCACGGCCGATCCGACGTCGGCAGGCCCAAGGCGGAGAGCGCGCGCGACTCGATCAAGGAGATCAACGAGCACGTGGACGTGCGCCTGCACGAGTTCCGGCTCGAGCCCGACAACGCGGTCGAGCTGTTCGAGCAGTACGACCTGATCCTCGACGGCACCGACAACTTCGCGACGCGCTATCTCGTCAACGACGCGGCCATCCTCGCGGGCAAGCCGTACGTGTGGGGATCGATCTTCCGGTTCGAGGGGCAGGCGTCGGTGTTCTGGGAGGGCGCCCCGGACGGACGCGGAATCAACTACCGCGACCTGTACCCGGAGGCCCCGCCGCCGGGCATGGTGCCGTCGTGCGCGGAGGGCGGCGTGCTCGGTGTGCTGTGCGCGTCGATCGGCTCGATCATGGTGACCGAGGCGGTCAAGCTGATCACGGGCATCGGCGAGTCGTTGCTCGGCCGCCTGATGGTCTACGACGCGCTCGACATGACCTACCGCACCATCAAGCTGCGGCGCGACCCCGATCGGGTTCCGGTCACCGAACTCGTCGACGACTACGAGGCGTTCTGCGGCATCGTGTCCGACGAGGGCACGGCTGCCGCGGCGGGCTCCACCCTCACCGCGGCCGAGCTCTCGGACCTGCTCGAGGCGGGCAAGGACATCGCGCTGATCGACGTGCGGGAACCCGTCGAGTGGGACATCGTGCGTATTCCCGGTGCGACGCTGATCCCGAAGGATCGCATCCTGTCCGGGGAGGCGCTCGCCGAACTACCGCAGGACCGGCCGATCACGCTGTACTGCAAGACGGGTATCCGGTCCGCCGAGGCCCTCGCGGCGCTCAAGCGCGCGGGTTTCTCGGATGCGACGCACCTGCAGGGCGGCGTCACCGCATGGGCCAAGCAGGTGGACCAGAGCCTTCCCGTCTACTGAGCGTTGCCGTCCGCGGACCCGCGCGGCTCGGTTCGGTCGCCCCACGCGTGCGCGCCTTTCCCGGCCGATGCGGGTCGGGGCGGTAGCGTGTGCGCGGTGAGCACAGGTCAACCTCCCCAGCACGTGTGCTCCACGTTCGGCCTCAAGGACGTCGAACCGATTCCGCTCGGTGCGGACTGGGACGGCGGCTGGCTGTGTGGAGACGTCGTACTGTCGCCGGTCGCCGATCACGCCCGTGCCGCGTGGTCGGCGAAAGTGCGCGAGACCCTGAGTGTCGACGGCGTGCGTCTCGCACGGCCCGTGCGGTCGACCGACGGCCGCTATGTCGTGTCCGGCTGGCGCGCCGACACCTTCATCGAGGGGTCTCCCGAGCCGCGGCACGACGAGGTGGTGTCGATGTCGGGCCGGCTGCACGCCGCAACGGCACAGCTCGACAAGCCGCGTTTCCTGGCGCAGCCTCCGGTCGCACCGTGGGCAGAGGTCGATCTGTTCGCGGCCGCCGATCGCGCCGCGTGGGAGCCGACGCCGCTGCGCAGCGCGCGCGGTGCGCCGGGGCTCGATTCCCTCACGCCGGACCGGCAGCGCAGCATGGACATGATCGGCTCGCTCTCGACGCTCCGCAAACCCACCACGAGCCCGGATCAACTGGTGCACGGCGACCTGTTCGGCACGGTGCTGTTCGCAGGCTCACTGGCACCCGGCATCACCGACATCACGCCGTACTGGCGGCCGGCGGCGTGGGCGGCGGCGGTCGCGGTGGTCGACGCGATCTCGTGGGGTGGTGCCGACGAGGAGCTCGTGGTGCGGTGGGACGAGCTGCCCGAGTGGCCGCAGATGATGCTGCGCGCCGTGCTGTTCCGGCTCGCGGTGCACGTTCTGCATCCGCGTTCGACCGAGGCCGCCTTCCCGGGGCTCGCCCGCACCGCGGACATCGTCCGCATGATGGTCTAGCCGTATCCGGTCGTGTTCGCGGACGGTGCCGACCGCGCGCTGACAGAGCCGCGCGCTACGCGAGCAACTCGCTGAACAGTGCGCGGGCGGCGGCAGCGGCAGCGGGGGCGTCACCCGCGATGACGGCCTCGACGAGAGCGTTGTGCTCGTCGTGGAAACCCTCTCCGGTCGCGTGGAAGCGTGCGTCGACGGTTTGGGTGATAGCGGGCAGCAGCGAATCGTAGAACTCCACATACACCGAGTTGTGGCTGGCGACGACGATCGCGTGGTGCAGCGCGACGTCGGCGGCCACGAGCAGGTCGGTGTCGGTGCCCTCCCATGCGCGGCAGCGTTCGTCGAGTGCGCGCCGGAGCCGGGCGACGTCGTCGTCGGTGCGGCGCCGCGCCGCGAGTTCGGCCGCGGTGACGTCGAGGGCGCGGCGCAGTTCGAGGGTGTCGCGTTCGCGCGCGGTCGCGAAGTACTCGGTGAGCGCCGTGCCGACGAGCGACGTCGCCAGGACGTACGTGCCGGAGCCCTGCCTGCGTTCGAGGAGGCCGGCGTGCACGAGGCCCTGTACCGCTTCGCGCACGGTGTTGCGGCCGGTGCCGGTGAGTTCGGCGAGCTCGGGCTCGGTGGGGATGCGTGTCCCGACCGGCCATCGGCCGGTCTGGATGCCCCGTCGCAAGGCGTCGGTGACCTGCCCGACCAGGTTCGTGCGACGGACGGGTTTCACATCATTCATCCGGTCATCCTATGATTTGTGCCGTGAAGGTTCTCCACGGTCGGTTGCTCGTGTTCGCCGCGATCGCGCTGTCGGCGCTCGTCCTGCGGCTCGCGGTGACCTCGTTCACCCCGGTCGCCGCGCGCGTCCGGGACGAATTCGGATTCTCGGAGACGATCGTCGGTGTGTTCGGAATGATTCCGACCGCGATGTTCGCACTGTTCGGGCTCACGGCACCCATTCTGACGCGTCGCCTCGGGCTCGAGTGGACCGCCTTCGTCGCGATGCTGGCAGCGGGCATCGGAATGCTCGTGCGGGCGACGGTCTCGGCCACACCTGCGCTGCTGGTCTTCTCGGCGCTCGCGCTCGGTGGCATGGGTATCGGCAATGTCGTCGTCCCGCCCCTCGTGAAGAAGTACTTCCCCGATCGGCTGGCTGCGATGAGCACCGTCTACATCGTCGGCGTCCAGGTCGGCACCATCGTGCCCGCATTCGCCGCGGTGCCGGTCGCCGACCTCGCCGGGTGGCGCGTGTCGATCGGGATGTGGGCGCTCGTCGCATTCGCGGCCGCGCTGCCGTGGCTCGTGCAACTCGTCCGGCTGCGCGGCGAGAACCGCACCGGGGGTGCGGACGCGGGCCGTGTCGCCGACGACGCCCCCGCAATCGAACGGGGCCGCGTGTGGCGTTCGCCGGTGGGCATCGCGCTGGCCCTGATGTTCGGCGGTACGTCGCTCACGACGTACGCGATGTTCACGTGGATCCCGGACATCCTCACCGACGCAGGCCGCAGCCCCGCCTATGCCGGTTCGATGGTGGGCGTGTTCTCGGCGATGGGACTCGTCGCGGCGATCGCGGCTCCGTCTGCGTGTGCGCGCATGCGCAATCCGTATCCGATCGTGATCGCCGCGTCGGTGTGCTTCCTCGTCGCGTTCGCAGGGTTGCTGTTCGCCCCGACGACGGCCACGATCCTGTGGATCGTGCTGCTCGGGCTCGGCCCGAGCACCTTCCCGATGTCGCTCACACTCATCAACCTCCGCACCCGCACCCACGTCGGCTCGTCCGAACTGTCGGGCTTCGCACAGGGTGTCGGATACACGATCGCGTCGACCGGTCCGCTGCTGTTCGGGGTGCTGCACAGCGTCACCGACGGCTGGTGGGCGTCGTTCGGTTTCCTCACCGCGGCAGTGGTCGTCGTCCTCGTGTCGGGCGCGGTGGCCTGCCGAAACCGTATGCTCGAGGACACCTGGCTCCCGCGCGGTCGATCTCACACGACCGTCGAGGACGGCGTGAGAATCTCTTGACGTCGCGGTCACCGAGCGCAGCACCGACGCAATACCCGTTTCCTACGGTGAGGTCTCACCCACCCACCGCAGGAGGCAGATCGTGGACAGTGTTCTCGCGCAACGGCGCAAGCGCAGTCATTCCATCACGCACTGGGATCCCGAGGACGTCGAGGCGTGGGAAGCGGGCGGCAAGGACGTCGCCAAGCGCAACCTGATCTGGTCGGTCGTCGCCGAGCACGTCGGATTCTCGATCTGGTCGATCTGGTCGGTCATGGTGCTGTTCATGCCTACCGACGTGTACGGCATCGACGCGGGCGGCAAGTTCTTCCTCGTCGCGGTGCCCACCCTCGTCGGGTCGCTGCTGCGCATCCCGTACACGGTCGCGACGGCGCGCTTCGGCGGCCGCAACTGGACGGTGTTCAGCGCGATCGCGCTGCTCGTCCCCACGATCCTGACGCTCGTGCTGATGCTCAACCCGGGGGCGTCCTATGCGACCTTCCTCGTGGTCGCGGCGTTCGCAGGTGTCGGCGGCGGCAACTTCGCGTCGTCGATGACCAACATCAACGCCTTCTACCCGCAGCGCCTCAAGGGCTGGGCGCTCGGCCTCAACGCGGGCGGCGGCAACATCGGTGTCCCGGTGATCCAGATCGTCGGCCTGCTCGTCATCGCGACGGTCGGCAACACCGATCCGTGGATCGTGTGCGCGGTGTATCTGGTGGCGATCGCTGTCGCCGCGGTGGGTGCAGCGTTGTTCATGGACAATCTCGAGAACCAGACCGCGGACCTGTCGGCGATGGGCAAGGCGCTGCGGTTCCGCGAATCGTGGATCCTCAGCTTCCTCTACATCGGCACCTTCGGCTCGTTCATCGGCTTCAGTTTCGCGTTCGGTCAGGTGCTGCAGATCAACTTCCTCGCGAGCGGTTCCACCGCCGCGCAGGCATCCTTGCAGGCCGCTCAGATCGCTTTCCTCGGCCCGCTGCTCGGCTCGATCTCGCGCCCGCTCGGCGGCAAGCTCGCCGACCGCATCGGCGGCGGCGCCATCACGATGTACACCTTCGTCGGAATGGCATTGGCAGCAGGCGTTCTCGTCGCCGCCGGCACGGTCGACGACAGCTCGACCGGTGCGACGACGGGCCTCGTGATGACCGTGTTCGTGCTCGGCTTCATCGCGCTGTTCCTGCTGTCCGGTATCGGTAACGGCTCCGTGTACAAGATGATTCCCGCGGTTTTCGAGGTCAAGGCCGCGAACCAGCCCGGCCTCACTCCCGCCGAGCGCGGACAGTGGGCACGGTCGCGCTCCGGTGCACTCATCGGATTCGCAGGCGCGATCGGCGGGCTCGGCGGCGTCGGCATCAACATGGTGCTGCGCGCGTCGTACAACAGCGCCGCACACTCGGCCACGATGGCCTTCTGGGTCTTCCTCGCGTTCTACCTCGTGTGCATCGCGGTCACGTGGTTCGTGTTCGTGCGGCCGTCCGCGTCGCTGCGGACCGGCACCGGGGACTCCGGGGCGAACCGGCCCGATCCCGCGCCGGTCACCGCCTGACCCGTTCGACTCCACCGATCGTTCCCGCACGCGCGGCCGGCCGGGCACCACCCTCTCGAAGGAGCACTCATGAGCGACACGCACACCACCACCGGTACGAAGTCCCTCGTCGTCGTCGGTCACGGCATGGTCGGGCACCGTTTCGTCGAAGCCGTGCGCTCGCGCGACGACGCCGGCCGGTGGGCGGTCACGATCCTGTGCGAGGAGGACCTGCCCGCCTACGACCGCGTCGGGCTGTCGAGCTACGTCGGCTCATGGCAGGCTTCCGACCTCGCTCTCGACGGAAACCGTTACGACGGAGACGGTCTCGTGGACCTCAAGGTGGGGTCCGGGGCGGCCCGCATCGACCGAGCCGCGCACACGGTCGAGACGACCGACGGCGAGGTCGTCGAGTACGACGCGCTCGTGCTCGCCACCGGCTCGTATCCGTTCGTGCCGCCGGTTCCGGGCCACGACCGGCCGGAGTGTTTCGTGTATCGCACGATCGCCGACCTCGACGGCATCCGGGCCCGCGCCGAGGCCGCAGGCCCGGGCGCCGTCGGTGTCGTCGTCGGCGGCGGGCTGCTCGGGCTCGAGGCCGCGAACGCGTTGAAGCTGCTCGGCATGCAGGCGCACGTCGTCGAGTTCGCGCCGCGACTGATGCCTGCGCAGGTGGATGCGGGCGGCGGCGCACTGCTCGAGCGGCTCGTCACCGAACTCGGACTCACGGTGCACACGGGCGTCGGCACGTCGTCGATCACCGCGGGTGCCGACGGCAGCGCCATCGCCGTCGAACTGTCCGACGGCACCGTGATCGACGCGTCGCTGCTCGTGTTCTCGGCGGGCGTGCGGCCGCAGGACGCCCTCGCGCGTGCCGCCGGTCTCGCACTCGCCGAGCGGGGTGGCGTACTCACCGACCTCGGTTGCCGCACATCGGATCCCGACATCTATGCGATCGGCGAATGCGCCGCTGTCGAGGGCCGCTGCTACGGCCTGGTCGCGCCCGGATACACGACGGCCGAGATCGTGGCCGACCGGCTGCTCGGTGGCGGCGCCGAGTTCCCGGGCGCCGACATGTCGACCAAGCTCAAGTTGATGGGTGTCGACGTCGCGAGCTTCGGCGACGCCCTCGCACAGACGCCCGGTGCACTCGACGTCGTGTTCAGCGACGCCGCGAAGGGCACCTACGCAAAGCTGGTGCTCTCCGACGACGCCAAGACGCTGCTCGGCGGCATCCTCGTCGGCGACGCCTCGGCCTACGCGTCGCTGCGTCCGCTCGTCGGGCGGGAGTTGCCCGGCGACGCCGCCGCACTCATCTCGCCCGCGGGCGAGAAGCCCGGCGCGGGAACACTTCCCGACGACGCGCAGGTGTGCTCGTGCAATGGCGTCACGAAAGGCGCGATCTGCGGTGCGATCGCGGACGGCGCCTGCGACGTCGCGGCCGTCAAGGCCTGCACGGGCGCGGGCACCACCTGCGGCGGCTGCCTGCCGTCGGTCAAACAGCTGCTCGCGGCGTCCGGTATCGAACTGTCGAAGGCGGTGTGCGAACACTTCGCGCAGTCGCGCGCCGAGCTGTACGAGATCGTGCGGGCGACCGGCACGCGCACGTTCTCGGCGCTCATCGCGAAGTACGGCACCGGCACCGGCTGCGACCTGTGCAAGCCCGTCGTCGCATCGATCCTCGCGTCCACCGCGTCCGACCACATCCTGCACCCCAAGCAGGCGGGCCTGCAGGACACCAACGACCACTTCCTCGCCAACATCCAGCGCAACGGCACGTACTCGGTCGTGCCGCGCATGCCGGGCGGCGAGTGCACTCCGGACCAGCTCATCGTGATCGGCGAGGTCGCCCGCGATTTCGGCCTCTACGTCAAGATGACCGGCGGGCAACGTATCGACCTGTTCGGCGCGCGCGTCGAGCAGCTACCGGAGATCTGGCGCAGGCTCGTCGACGCAGGCATGGAATCGGGGCAGGCGTACGGCAAGTCGCTGCGCACGGTCAAGAGCTGCGTCGGATCGACGTGGTGCCGGTACGGGGTCCAGGACTCGGTCGGCATGGCGGTCGAACTCGAGCTGCGCTATCGCGGGCTGCGCTCGCCGCACAAGCTCAAGTTCGGTGTCTCGGGTTGCGCGCGCGAGTGCGCCGAGGCGAGAGGTAAGGACGTCGGCGTCATCGCCACCGAGGACGGCTGGAACATGTACGTGTGCGGTAACGGCGGGCAGACGCCGAAGCATGCCCAGCTGCTCGCGAGCGGCCTCGACGACGCGACCCTGATCCGCTACGTCGACCGGTTCCTCATGTACTACATCCGCACCGCGGACCGCCTGCAGCGCACCGCGCCGTGGCTCGAGTCCCTCGAGGGCGGCCTCGACCACGTGCGAGCCGTCGTGTGCGAGGACAGCCTCGGCATCGGGGCGGAACTCGAAGCAGACATGGCTGCCCACGTCGAGGGATACCGCGACGAGTGGAAGGGAGTGCTCGACGACCCGGAGAAGTTGTCGCGTTTCGTGTCCTTCGTCAATGCGCCGGGCCGGCAGGACCCGACCGTCGAGTTCGACGAGACCGGCCCGCGCAAGAAGCCCGTCCTGTTGGGCATGCCGAACGCCGCCATCTCCGGGTGATCCTCCGGAAACAGGCCCGAAACACCGACCCGCAACCATGAACCGTGCAGCCGCACCGCGGTCTGCATCGTCCTCGAGGAGAAGCACATGACGGTAACGACGGAGTCTCCGAGCACGGCACCGCACCTGTCGGCAGCCGAGCGGGATCGCGACGGGTGGACCTCGGCGTGCGCGCTCAGCCGCCTGATCCCCGAACTGGGGGTCGCGGTGCTGCTCCCCGGCAATGTGCAGGTCGCGCTGTTCCTGCTCGCGAACGGCGACCTGCATGCCGTCGGCAACATCGACCCGTACGGGCGCGCGGCCGTCATGTCCCGAGGCATCGTGGGGGACCGTGGGGGCGAGCCGACCGTCGCGTCGCCGCTGCTCAAGCAGATCTTCTCGCTCGCCGACGGACGGTGTCTCGACGACCCGGGCACGCGCCTGCCGGTGTTCGACGTGCGGGTGTGGGGTGGCGTCGTGCAGGTGCGTGCACGATCGGACCGGGGCGGCGAATGACGGCGACGCTCGCGGCGCCGCTGCTCGGCTACACCGTCGCGATCACCGCGTCGCGTCGCGCCGAGGAGTTCGCGACGTTGCTCGAGCGTCGCGGCGCAGCCGTCGTACAGGCGCCGGCGATCCGGATCATCCCCTTGGCCGACGACACGGAACTCGAACGCGTCACGCGCGAGATCGTCGCCGATCCGCCCGACATCGTCGTCGCGACCACCGGCATCGGTTTTCGCGGTTGGATGGAAGCCGCCGACGGGTGGGGACTGGCCGAGACCCTGGGCAAGGCACTGGGGCAGACGCGGCTGCTGGCGCGTGGCCCCAAAGCCAAGGGCGCGATCCGTGCCGCCGACCTGCGGGAGGAGTGGTCGCCCGCCTCGGAGTCGTCGGCCGAGGTGCTCGATCACCTGCTCACCGAGGGCATCGAGGGGGTGCGCATCGCCGTCCAGTTGCACGGCGCGACCTCCGAGTGGGAGCCGGTCGCGGACTTCTGCGACGTCCTGCGGTGCGCGGGCGCGGTGGTGGTGCCCGTGCCCGTGTACCGCTGGACGCCGCCCGAGGACCTCGATCCGATCGACCGGCTGATCGACTCGATCCTCACGCGGTCGATCGACTGCGTCACGTTCACGAGCGCACCCGCCGTCGCCTCGATGCTCACGCGCGCGAAGGACACCGGTCGGCTCGACTCCCTCACGCACGCACTGCGCCGGCGGGTGCACGTCGCGTGTGTGGGTCCCGTCACCGCGGCGCCCTTCGGCGAGCTCGAGGTGCCCACCACGATGCCCAGCCGGTTCCGGCTCGGTGCGCTCGCGCGGCATGTCGCGGACGAGCTGCCTCGTCGCGACCGCGTCTTCCGTGCGGGAGGGCACGACGTGAGCGTGCGTGGCTGCTGCGTCGTCGTCGACGGTGCGGCGAAACAGGTCTCGCCCGCGGGCATGTCGGTGATACGCACGCTCGCCGCGCGCCCCGGCCGCGTCGTGTCGCGTGAGGACCTGCTCGCGGTGCTGCCGGGTGGTGGCGACGACACGCATGCCGTCGAGACCGCGGTCGCGCGGTTGCGCACCGCGCTCGGGGCACCGAAAACCATTCAGACCGTGGTCAAGCGGGGCTACCGCCTCGCGCTCGACCTCACCGACTGCGCAGAGGAACCGCGATGAACGAGAACCAGCATCAGCCCACGCTCGTGCTCGTCGCACACGGCACCCGGAGTCCAAGAGGGCTCGACACGATCGCGCGGATCGCCGCCGCGGTGTCCCGCGAGGTCGGCCCTACCCGCGTCGCGTTCGCCGACGTCCTCGGCCCGTCGCTGAGCGAGGTCCTCGACGAGGTCGACGGTCCCGTGATCGTCGTGCCCGCATTCCTCGCGTCGGGCTATCACGTGTACACCGACGTGCGCGAGGTCGTCGCCCGCACCGGCCGCCGCGACGTCGTCGTGACGGACGCACTCGGCCCGGACGTCGCACTCGCGTCGTTGCTCACGGACCGGCTGCGCGCGGCAGGTCACGCCGACGGCGACGCGGTGGTGCTCGCCGCGGCGGGCTCGTCGGACCCTCGCGCGCTCGCCGACGTCGAACACGCGCGCGTCCTGCTCGCTCGCGAACTCGGCGTCGCGGTGTCGGTCGGCTACGTCGCGGCGGGCGCGCCCCGCGTCCCGGACCTCGTCGCGGCCGTGCGTGAGCACGCGGGCGCTCGCGTGGCCGTCGCCTCGTACCTGTTGGCGCCGGGTCTGTTCCACGACCGCCTGCGCACGTGCGGCGCGGATGTCGTGGCCGACCCGCTCGGTGTGCACGACGTGGTGACCCGGCTCGTCGCCGCACGGTACCGTTCGGCGCGGGTGGCGGTGCACGCGTAGCGGATTCGTCCCCGCGGCCGGACCGTGTGCCGACTCATCGCAGACCGGCCACCACCTGCCGGGCCACGCGTTCGCCCGATTCGATCGCGCCCTCGATGTATCCCGCGTGCTCGCCCGCGGTTTCGGTGCCCGCCCAGTACAGCGTCTCGGCGAGCGGGTCCGACGGCAGTGGGAAGATCCCGGCGGCGGTGGTCGCGTCGGGTAGGGCCAGATAACCGCCGCCCACGTATTCGTCGAGTTGCCAGGATTTTTCGTGCCAACCGACGGGATCGAGGATCGCGGCGGAGTGGAGCGCAGCGCCGAGCCGTTCGAGCAGAGCGCGCTTGCGGGCCGTGGGGGTCATGGCGTCGAGCGTTCGGGCTTCCTTGCCGCCCACCAGGATGCACAGGTGGCCGGGGCCGTCCGGCGGCGAGGTGTCGAACACCGCGGCGCCCGGCTCGTCGAGCAGCATGTGCTCGGCCTCGGCCCGGCCTCTCCAGAAGGGTTCGCGGTAGACCGCCATCGCCTTGTACACCGATCCCATGTACATCTCGTGCTGCAGCCTCGCCAACCGGGGCGGCAGTGCGGGTTCGAAGGTCACCGCACCCAGAAGTGGTGGTGGGGGAACGCAGACGATCACCTTGTCCGCCCGGACGAGCACGGACGGCGACCGGACCGTGGCGCCGCGCTCGTCGTAGTCGATCGAGGTGACCGGAGTGTTCAGCAGTACGCGAGGAGCGAGTTCCGCGGCGAGCCGTTCGGTGAGCGTGCCGGCACCTTCGACGATCAGGGCGTCCTGCGCGCCGCCCCTGGTCGCCAGCATCGTGGAAATCCCGCCCTGATAGCGGGTCATGGCGGCGAACGCCCTCATCGAGATTCGGTCGAGGTCGGCGGTGGTCGCCACTGCGGCGATCACCTCGAGTAGGCGGCGGGCCGTGGCCGACGGGAACTTCCGGATCCACTCGTCGACCGTGAGCGTCGTCCATCCGCGGGGCTCCCGCACCTTCGTCTTGACCTCGAAGGCGAGCAGTGCGAGGTTGGCCACGACGGTTGCCGGCCGGATCGCGGAGAGCGCGCGGCCTTCGTACAGGATGACAGGCCGTCTCGGAGTGTGCATCGGGTAGACGGTGGTCCCCAGCTCGGCGGCGAGCGCCTCGAACCGATGATGGCCGTGACCCACCCATTGTCCGCCGAGGTCGACACGCGAACCCAGTTCGGACGTCTCGGCGGTCATCCGCCCGCCGACGCGGGGCGCGGACTCGAGCACCAGCACCTCGATGTCCTCGCGTCGAAGCTCCCGAGCGGCGATCAGGCCGGCCATGCCTGCGCCGACGATCGCGACGGTGGTGCGCTGTGCGGTGCTCGATGGATGGTCCACGGGCAACTCCTGTCATAAAAAGTCGGACAACCGTACGAAAGCTGGGTCGTGCGGGTGGGGAACCGCACCTGCCGGAGGCGGGTCCGTTCAGGCCCGACCGGACCGGCTCGGCATGCTTCGGGCCACCGGCTGTGGGTCGGCGTAGAGCACCAGCATGTCGAGGGCGTGGGTCAGATCGCGTCGGGCGCGTTCGGGATCGGGCTTGGCGACGTACTGCAGGATCAGGCCGTCGACCAGGGCGAGCGCCATACGACCGAGGGTGTCGAAGCCGGCCGCGCACCGCTCGCCTGCCGCCTGCGCCGCCTGTTCGCAGAAGCCGGTCACCACTGCGCTGTAGCGCTCGTACTGCAGGCGCGCGAGGTCGCCGTCGGACTCGCTCCGTAGCGAGTAGGTCATCAGTTCGTACTGCATCGTCTGCAGTCCGACGCGGTGCGACACCAGCTTGTCCCAGAAGCTCGCCACGCCGTGCCGCAGTGCGTGTTCGACGCCGCTGTCGACGCTGAGTTCGGCTCTCAGTGACGTGGAGATCTCCTCGATCACGGCCAGGATCACCGCGCGGAGGAGGCGGTCTTTGCTGGGGAAGACGTAATGCAGGGTTCCCAGGGGGATGCCCGCACGACCGGCGACCGCGCGCAGCGTCGTTGCCGGCACGCCGTGGTCGCTGAACTCGGCGATCGCGGCTGCCACGATCTGCGGCTCGCGCTCGGCCGCCTTGACATAGCCCACAACGCCTCCTGCGACTCGATGATCGTCTGTCGACCCGTTGCACAGCCTAGCAATGTGATCTAGCTTACTGTCGGACGACCGACCGACTTGTGGAGGATTCTCGATGACGGACTGCGATGTGGTGGTGGTCGGCGCAGGACTCGCCGGTCTGGCTGCCGCGCGAAGACTGACGGCCACCGGCCTGCGGGTGACGGTGCTGGAAGCGCGTGACCGGGTCGCCGGGCGCAACCTCGGTGGACACCTCGCCGACGGGGTGCCGGTGGAGATGGGCGGGCAATGGATCGGTCGGCCCCAGACCGAGGTGCTGAAGCTCGTCGACGAGCTCGGCCTGGAAACCTTCCCCACCTACGACCGAGGGGACGGGGTGACCCTCTACCGTGGGAAAGTCACCCGCTACTCCGACGAGACTTTCGGGCTGAGCGATGACGCCGCCGTCGAAGTCGGCCGTCTGCAACAGGAATTGGAAGCCCTGGCGGAGCCGGTGTCATTGTCGTCGCCGTGGGCCTCACCCGACGCGGCGGACGTCGACCGTCGGACGCTGGACGAGTGGCTGCGCGCCAACACCGACGACGCCGAGGCGCTGGCCTTCTGGAACGCCGTCGTTCCGGCGCTGTTCTCCGCGCAGCCCGCCGAGATGTCGTTGCTGCATTTCCTGTTCTACATCAAGTCCGGCGGCATGATCGACAGCCTGGTCGCCACCACCGGTGGCGCCCAGGAACTGCGTGTCGTCGGTGGAACACACCAGATCTCGGAGCGTATCGCCGCCGAACTCGGCGACGGGATCGTCCGGCTCGGCAGTCCGGTACACACGATCGTCCACGACGACGACCACGTCGAGGTGGTGTTCGACGGCGGATCGTCGACCGCCGCCCGCGTCGTCGTGGCCGTCCCGCCGACGCTCGCCGGCCGCCTGCGCTACCGGCCCGCGCTGCCGGGTTCGCGCGACGGGCTGACCCAGCAGATCCCGATGGGGTCGGTGATCAAGATCCAGGTGGCCTACCCGACACCGTTCTGGCGCGACGCCGGACTCAACGGGTTCGCGTTCAACCTGGACGACGAACTCGGTGTCACCCTGGACAATTCGCCGGTGGACGGCCGCTGCGGCGTGCTCGTCGGATTCTTCGAAGGTGCGCACGCCCGCACCGCGGCCGCCTGGACACCCGACGAGCGCCGAGCCCGTGCCGTGGCGAGCCTGGTCACGTTGTACGGCCCTGCTGCCGCCGATCCGATCGACTACGTCGAACATGACTGGATGGCCGAGGAATTCACTCGTGGTTGCTACGGCGGGCGGCTCGGCGCGGGTGTGTGGACGCAGTACGGTTCCGCGTTGTCCGAACCGATCGGGCGCCTGCACTGGGCCGGTGCCGAGACATCCGACGTCTGGAACGGGTACATGGACGGCGCGGTGCGCTCCGGATACCGCGCCGCTGCCGAAGTTCTCGCCGCCACCCCGTGAGCGCTGTGCGAGTCCGGGCACGCTCTTTTCACTCACGAGGGGTCAGAAGCGGGGGAGTGGGACCAGTTCGATCGGCGTGCCCGGCGTCGCGCCCGGCGGCACGAGCGCCAGCGCGTCGGCGCCGACGAGTGCCCCGAGATGCGCCGTGGAGAACGAGGTGTCGACCGCCCATCCCGAGGCGGTGCTGCGCGCGGGCAGTACCCGCACCGCCGCGGCGTCGGCGACGGCGTCGATACCGGTGATGTGCGCTGTGATCGGCGAATGCGCCGCACGTCCGGTGGCCCCGTCGACGACGGCAGGCAGCATCGTGGTCAACGCCGCGACCGCGGCGTAGGGGTTGCCGGGGAGGCCGAGCACGGTGCGCCCGTCCGGGAGCACCGCGACCACCTGAGAGCCACCCGGACGGCACCGCACGCGCTCGACCACGACGTCGGCCCGCGCACGGGCGAGTGCGGCACGCAGTTCGTCGGCGGCGCCGCGTCCGGTGGCGCCGACGACGACCACCGCATCCACCTGCTGGTCCGGCGCGAACAGACCGTCGAAACCCGCCGCGTGGTCGCGCACGTGCTCGTCGCGCACGACGACGGCCCCGCACGACTCGATCAGGCGCGGCAGGACCGGACCGAGCGAATCGCGTGTGGCACCGGGCGGAAGTGCACCGTCGCGCACGATCTCGTCGCCGGTGAGTGCGACGTGCACGCGCAGCGGACCGCGCGCGGCGAGTGTCGTCACCTCGGCGCTCGCGGCGAGCGAGACCAGTGCGACGTCGATCGGCGCGCCGGCGTCGGCGAGCCGGGTGCCCGGCCGCCACTGCGCGCCGCGCGTGCGGGTGTCGTCGCGTTCCGGCGCGCCGGGAAGCAGTCGCAGCGTGTGCGCTTCGCGCCCGACGTACTCGTCGCGTACCACCGCCGTCGCGCCGTCGGGCACCGCTGCGCCGGTCGCCACGCGCACCGCGTCGCCCGAGACGAGCGATGCACCGGAGTCGTCGCCCGCCCGTACGATGTCGTCGCGCAGCCGCCACGGGCCGGGGCCGGAGACCGCGTAGCCGTCCATCGCCGACGTGTCCTGCGGCGGGAGGTATCCCTGTGCGACGAGCGGTTCGGCGAGCGTCCCGCCGTACGCGTCGACGGCGGCGACCCGGCGCGGCGTGAGCAGTCGCACGTGTTCGCGGACCAGGGCTACGGCGTCGTCGATCGCGGGCAGACTCGCACGGTGACCGGCACGCGCGGCGTCGAGTTCGTCGGGTGTGTCGCAGTCGGTGACGTCGAGGCGGACTGTCGAATACGAGTCGGGCAGAAGTGACTTCATGGGCTGCCCGGAGACCGTGCCGAGCGCGTCGAGTCGCTCGCGCAGCAGCCGTCCACGCCACGCCGAGAGCAGGAACTGCGCCCGCCCGCCGGCGTCGACCGCGACGGCGACGCCCCCGTCGTCGTCGCCGACGTGTGCGTGGAGTGTCGCCACCGCCGCCCGCGTGAGGTCGGGCAGATCCGCGGCCAGCAACAGCACGGTCGCGTCGTCGAAGGAGGCGGAGGAGGAGGCCGAGAGCGTGGCGACGCCCGCCGCGACCGCGGCGACGGGCCCGTCTCCCGGAGGGTCCTCGCGCGTCTGACGAATCGCCTCGGGAAGCCCGTCCCGACGAGGACCGACGACCACCGTCGTGCAGTCGCGCACCGCGTCGAGCGCGATGTCGAGCAGTCGTCGTCCACCGATCGTCTGAGCAGGCTTGTCGACACCGCCCATCCGCGTGCCGCGCCCGCCGGCGAGCACGATCGCGTACGTGTGCGCGCCGCTCGTGCTCAGCCGGGAATCGTGCAGCTCACCCATGCGACCTCTTCTCGTGTCTCCCGCACTAGATGCTGCCCGATCGGATCCGCAGGCGCACACCCGACGCGCGGCCCGAGAACGCGTGCAACTTTGCAATATCTGCAAATTTGCAGTTTCTGAAAGTTTCGCGCATCCTTGCTCGGTGACCACCACGTCTTCGTCGTCCGACGCGAGTGCGCGGGCAGACGCGGGCCTGCGCGAACGCAAGAAGCGGCAGACCCGCCGCGACATCGCGCGCGCGGCGTACGAGGCGGTCTCCGAACTCGGCCTCGACGGTGCGACAGTCGAGACGATCGCGGAACGCGCGGGCGTGTCGACGCGCACCTTCTTCAACTACTTCGACACCAAGGACGACGCGGTCGTCGCGATGGTCGTCGACCGGTTCGCGGGCTTCGCCGACGCGGTGCGCGAGTTGCCGCCGAGCGACAATCCGGTCACCGAGGTGCGCGATGCGCTCATCCGGTTCGTCGCCGAGCGTCGCGCGGACTTCTCGGGCGACGACGGCGTCGAGGCCATGTTCGAGCACAACCCGGGTCTGCACCGGTCGTTCGCGGCGGCACTCACCCGGTTCGACGCCGAGACCGCCGCGGCACTCGCGGCCCGTCACCCCGACGATCCGTGTCCCGCACGCGCCGCGGCGGCAGCTCTTGCGGTCGGTTTCGGGCTGCTGCGGCTCGTGATGCTCGACGTGTCGCACCACGAGTCCGCGATCCACGATCCCGACGGCGCGCACGATCCCGCGGCGCGCCTGCGCGAGTACTACCGCGTGTTCGATCGCCACCCGCTCGCATAACCGCAGCGGTCCGGATTTTCGCCCGTGGCGCACCGCCGCCACCGACACCACTCACGAAAGACGAAGACGCATGACCGAATCCGGCGTCACGACGCCCCCTCCGCCGCCCGATTCGGGCGCCGCTCCGATGGTGCTGACCCAGAAGAAGATCTGGCTCATCTTCGGGGCTCTCGTGGCGGGCATGTTCCTCGCGTCGCTCGACCAGTCGATCGTCGGGCCCGCACTGCCCACGATCGTCGGCGAACTGCACGGCGTCGAACACCAGGCGTGGCTCATCACCATCTACATCCTCGCGGTGTGCATCACGATGCCGCTGTACGGCAAGTTCGGTGACCTGTTCGGCAGGCGCTCACTGTTCATCGCCGCGATCGGCATCTTCACCCTCGGCTCGCTCGGGTCCGGCTTCGCGGGATTCCTCACCGACGGTCACATGGCCTTCTGGGAGCTGGTGGCGTGGCGCGGGGTCCAGGGCATCGGCGGCGGTGGGCTGATGATCCTGTCGCAGGCGATCATCGCCGACGTCGTCCCCGCCAACGAACGCGGAAAGTACATGGGCCCGATGGGTGCTGTCTTCGGCGTCTCCGCGGTCGCCGGGCCGCTGCTGGGCGGGTTCTTCACCGATCATCTCGACTGGCGCTGGTGCTTCTGGGTCAACGTACCCGTCGGGCTGATCGCCCTGTTCATCGCGTTCCGCTACATGACGCTCCCGTCGCACCGCAACACCAAGCCGCTCGACTACTGGGGCATCGTGTGCATGGTGCTCGGCACGACGGGCCTGGTGCTCATCACCGACCTCGGTGGCGACACGTGGGCATGGGGCTCGGGCGAGATGATCGCGCTGATCGCCGCGACCGTGCTCGCCGTGGTGGCGCTCGTGTTCGTCGAGAGCCGGGCCGTCGAACCGATCCTGCCGCTGCACCTGTTCCGCAACCGCGTGTTCCTCGTGTCGACCGTCATCGCGATGGTGCTCGGGGTCGGAATGTTCGCCGCGATCGGCTATCTGCCGTCCTTCCTGCAGATGTCGACGGGCAAGTCCGCCGCGGTCTCGGGCCTCATGATGATCCCGATGATGGTCGGCCTGATGCTGACCACGATCGGCTCGGGCCTCGCGATCACCAAGACCGGCAAGTACCGCGTGTACCCGATCGTGGGCCTCGCGATCACCTGCCTCGCGCTCGCCTGGCTCACCACGATGACCGAGAAGACGTCGATCGTGGAGATCGGCGCGATGATCTTCGCGTTCGGTGCCGGTCTCGGGTTCGTGATGCAGGTGATCGTGCTCGCGGTGCAGAACTCCGTCGACCCGCACGAGGTGGGTGTCGCGACGAGCTCGAACAACTACTTCCGCGAGATCGGTGCCGCCGTCGGCACCGCGTGGTTCGGGTCGCTGTTCACGGGCCGGCTCATCGACAACATGACCGACGTCGCCGCCGACCAGGGTGCCGCGGTCGCGGCGAGTGGTTTCGACCCGTCGTCGATGACCCCCGAGGTGGTGCGGATGCTGCCGGAACCTCTGCACGACGCCGTGATCGCTGCGTACGCCAACGCGCTCGCACCCGCGCTGTGGTACGTCTTCCCGCTGTTCGTCGTCGGTCTGATCCTGTCGCTGTTCCTGCCGCAGGTGACATTGTCCGACGAAGCGGGCATGGTGGCCCGCGGCGAAGCCGTGCGCGGCTGACAGCCGATCAGTCCGCGGCGATCGCGTCGGCGAATGCATGCCTCGCGGCACGCACGTCGATGCGATCGCCGTGGATCGGCACCCCTTCGAGTTCGAGCCGCGCCAGCTGACGTCGTCGCAGGTGCGGCGCGGGCGCACCCGACGCGGGCACGATGCGGTGCCACGGCAGGTCGGCCGAATCGGTGCGCATGATCCATCCGACCGTGCGCGCGCTGGTCAACCCGGCCGCCTCCGCGACGTCACCGTAGGTCGCGACCCGTCCGGCGGGCACCGACGCGACCAGCTCGCGGACGCGTTCGATCTGTTCGTCGGTCGTCTTCACAGTACTTTCCGGATGGCGGCCGCGGTGTCGGCGGGCCGCGCCTGCGGCACCATGTGGTCACAGTCGAGTTCGACGACGTGCAGGTCCGCACCGAGGCGCTCCGCGAGGCCGTCACGCAGTTGCGGTGTGACATACGGCGGCTGCACCTTCATCGCCTGGACGAGCACCGTGGGCGTGCCCGCCGCGGGCAGGACCAGCGGGCGGGCGAGCTCGCCCCACGCCGACACGAGGGCGGGCACCGAGATCCGCCAGTTCACCCGGCCGTTCGGCAACTCGACGAGATGCTCGGCGATCTCCTCGTCGAGCAGCGGCCGTGGCACCTCGCCCCACGCGCCGTGCACCTTCTCCGACCGCGCCTCGGCGACGTCGGTGTAGTCGGGGGACGAGATCGTCGCGTCCGCGACCTGCGCGAGCACGCCCGGGTCGAGTCCGATTGCGGGATCGAGCAACACGAGCGCGCGCACACACTCGGGAGCGCGGTGTGCGAGGTGCAGCGCGATCGCGGCGCCGAACGAATGGCCCACGACGACAACCGGTTCGGACGTGTAGGTGTCGAGAGTCGCGAGGACGCTGTCGACGTGGGCGTCGAGATTCCAGGGCGGCGCGAACGTCGAGCGTCCGTGCCCGCGCAGATCGGGGGCTATCCACCGGGCCTCGGGCAGATGGTTGTCGGCCAGATCCCGCCAGCGCCTGCCGTGACCCGTGACGCCGTGCAAGGCGAGCACGCCGGGCCCGTCGGAGGTGCCGAAGGTGTACGTGTGGAGCGGAGGTGCGGCGGCATCGGGATTCTGCACGGTCCAACTATGCACCACACCGTCGCTCCCGGTGCGGTCGTCGGCGGTGTCGGTGCCGTCTGGTGGAATGCCCCTCGTGTCCGTGTCATCCCGCTCCGCTGCTGCGCGCCGCGCTCCGCGTCCGCAGCTCGTGCGGCGCGACCCGGGTGTGCGCGGTCCGCGGCGCTGGGGCCCGGAGGTGGCGCCGGTGCTGCACGGCGCGCCCGCGCGGGACGTCCGGGCCGGCACCGAGGCACGGGGTGTGCGCACAGTCCCGTGGCAGGTACTCGGCGGCCCCGGCACAGGCAAGACGTCACTGCTGATCGACGCCGTCGTGGCGCGCATCGAGGCGGGCGCCGCCCCGGAGTCGATCCTGCTGCTCACGCAGTCCCGCCATGCCGCGGCCGTGGCGCGCGAGCACGTCACCCGCGCGCTGCTGCCGTCCGGCCGCCTCGGCTCGCCCACACCCGAGGCGCCCGCGGTCGCACGCGAGCCGCTCGTCCGTACCGTGCACTCGTACGCGTTCTCGGTGCTACGGCTGTTCGCGGCGCGCCGTGGGGCGCCACCGCCGCGGCTGCTCACCGGCGCCGAACAGGACGCCGTCGTGCGCGAAATGCTGCGCGGCGAAGCCGAGGACGGCGCACACGCGTGGCCCGCGCGGCTGCGGCCCGCGCTCGCGCTCGGCGGGTTCGCCGCCGAGGTGCGCGACCTCATGTTGCGTGCGAGCGAGCGGGGCGTCGGCCCGGAGGGACTGGTCGATCTCGGCTACGAGCAGGAGCGGCCCGAGTGGGTCGCGGTGGGCGAGTTCGCCCTCCGCTACGAAGAGTCGATGTTGTTGCGTGCGGCGGTCGGTTCCGGATCGCCCGAAGCCACGGCGCCCGCACTCGACGCCGCCGAACTGGTCGGTGCGGCCGTCGACGCGTTCGCGCAGGACGCCGATTTCCTCGCGCGTGAGCGCGCCCGCATCCGCCACCTCCTCGTCGACGACGCACAGCATCTCGATCCCCAGGCCGCACTGCTGGTTTCGGTTCTCGCACACGGCACCGACTCCGCGGTCCTCGCGGGCGACCCCGACCAGACCGTCTACGGTTTCCGCGGCGCCGATCCCGCGTTCCTGACCGAGGCGGGCGAGCGCGGCGACGAGCACCGCATCGTGCTGCGCGAGGGTATGCGCACCGGCCCCGCGATCGCGGGCGTGTGCAGGCAGATCGCTGCCCGACTGCCCGGCGCGGGCGCGCAACGCGAATGGGCACCCACCGAACACCGCGTCGGCGAGGACGACAGCGCGACCGTCCGGGTGCTGCCGAGCCGCGCCGAGGAGGCTGCGGTCGTCGCCGACGCGCTGCGCCGTGCACACGTGCTGGGCGGCGTGCCGTGGGGGGAGATGGCAGTGGTGGTGCGGTCCGTGCCCGCAGCGCTCGCGCCGCTGCGCCGCGGTCTCACCGCCGCGGGCGTGCCGGTCGTCGCCCCCACATCCGACATCCCGCTCGTGCGCAGGCACGGTGCGGCGGGCCTCGTCGGTGTGCTGCGTGCACTCGCCGACCGCACGTTCTCGGGTGACGACGCACTCGCGCTCCTCGCCGGACCGATCGGCGGCGCCGACCCGGTCGCGCTGCGCCGGCTGCGGCGCGGGCTGCGTCGAGGCGAACTCGCGACCGGCGGCGAACGCGACTCCGCGGAACTGCTCCGCGCCCTGCTCACCGGAACCGACGACCGCGTCGCCGGCCTGGTCACCGACGTCGAGCGTGCTCCGCTCGACCGGGCACGCAAGATCGTCGGCAAGGCCCGCATCGCGTGGGAGCAGGGCCGCGGCGTGGAGGAGACCGTCTGGGCGGCGTGGCAGTCGAGCGGCCTCGAACGCACGTGGGCTGCCGCGTCCGAACGGGGTGGTGCGGCGGGAGCGCAGGCGGATCGCGATCTCGACGCCGTCATCGCGCTCTTCGACGCGGCGGCTGCATACGTCGACCGGATTCCTCGCGGCACGCTCTCCGGCTTCCTCGATTATCTGGCAGGCCAGGAGATCTCCGGTACGTCGCGCACCGCGCGGGCCGAGCAGGACGCCGTCACCATCCTGTCCGCGCACGCCGCCGCCGGGCGCGAGTGGGAGGTCGTCGCGGTCGCCGGGGTCCAGGAAGGGCTGTGGCCCACACTGCGCACGCGCGGCAGCCTCCTCGGTACCGACGTCCTCGTCGACCTGCTCGACGGCAACGGCGCGGCGGCGCCGGGGGCAGGTGCCGACGCGGTGGACGTCGTGTCGCGCACCGCGCCGCTCCTCGCGGACGAGCGGCGCCTGTTCCTCGTCGCGTGCAGCCGGGCGCGCAGCCGCCTGCTCGTCACCGCGGTCGACTCGACCGAGGGCGACGCCGAACTCGTGCGGTCGCGGTTCGTCGACGAACTGCTCGGCGACGAGGCATCCGACGACCACCCCGACGGAGTCCCTGCACCACAGCCGACCCGCGTGCTCGCACTGCCTGCCCTCGTCGCCGAACTGCGCAGCGTCGTCTGCGATCCGGACGCCGACCCCGCGCGGCGCGGCCGGGCCGCCGAGCAACTCGCGCGGCTCGCCGATGCGGGCGTGCGCGGCGCGCACCCCGACGACTGGTACGGGCTGGCGGCGCCGTCCGACGACACACCCCTCTGGCGCCCGGACGACGGTCCTGTGCCGATGTCTCCGTCCACCGTCGAACTCATCAGTACGTGCCCGTTGCGGTGGATGCTCGAACGGCACGGTGGCACGGACGGCGACACCGTCAGCGCCGTCGCCGGCACCCTCGTACACACCCTCGTGCAGGCTGTCGCCGGCCGGCTGCCCGTGGATCAGGTCGAGCGTGCACTCGAAGAGGCCTGGGATGCAGTCGATCTCGGTTCGCCATGGTTCTCGCGCCGCGAGCTCTCCCGCACGCGGGCGATGCTCGACACGTTCACCGAGTGGATGCGCGCCACACGCTCCGAGCTCACCGAGATCGGTGTCGAGGTCGAGGTCGACGGCATACTCGAGGTCGAGGCCGAGGACGACGGCGATCCCGAAACGAGCGACGCCGATTCCGACGCACCGCCGCCCGTTCGACTGCGCGGCCGCATCGACCGGCTCGAACGGGACGCGGAGGGCCGCCCGGTGGTGGTCGACGTCAAGACCGCGAAGAATCCGGTCAGCAAAGCCGATGCGGCGGCGCACGCGCAGCTCGCCGCCTACCAGGTCGCCGTGTCGGAGGGCGCCGTCGTCGGCGAACCCGCGTCCGAGCCGGGTGGCGCACGACTCGTGTTCGTCGCCAAGGCGAATCGCACCGACGGCGCGACGCAACGGCTGCAGCAGCCGCTCGACGCGGCCGAACTCGCGCAGTGGAAACAGCGCATCCATTCCGCGGCGGCGTCGACCCGTGGCCCCGAGTTCGAGGCGAGGGTGAACGACGGATGCCGGCACTGCCCCATCCGGTCGAGCTGCCCGGCGCAGGACGAGGGTCGGCAGGTGAGTAGCGAATGACGCACGTGCAGAACGGCACCCGCACCCTCGTCACGCCTACCGAGCTCGCCACCGGTCTCGGGTGGCATCCGCCCACCAACGAGCAGGCCGCGGTCGTCTCGGCCCCTGCAGGGCCCACCCTCGTCGTCGCGGGAGCGGGTGCAGGCAAAACGGAGACCATGGCGGCGCGTGTCGTGTGGCTCGTCGCGAACGGGCTCGTACGGCCCGACGCGGTACTCGGACTGACCTTCACGCGTAAAGCCGCACAACAACTCACCTCCCGCATCCGGCAGCGGCTCGCGCGGCTCGCGGGATCGGATCTACTGCGCTCGATCGACCCCGCGGGCGTCGTGCGCGCCCAGATCCTGTCGAGCGAACCCGAGATCAGCACGTACCACGCGTATGCGGGCAGGTTGCTCGCCGAGCACGGACTGCTGCTGCCGGTCGAACCGTCGGCGCGGCTCCTGTCGGAAACCGAGTTGTGGCAGATCGCATATCGCGTCGTCAGCGGGTGGGACGAGGATCTCGACACCGACTCGGGCCCCGCGGCGGTCACCGAAGCGGTGCTCGCGTTGTCCGGCCAGCTCGCGGAACATCTCGCCGAGCCGGACGCCTTGCGCCACGCGCACGACGAGCTCGAATCGCTCGTGCACGCGCTGCCGCCCGGGCCGCGTCAGCGGGGCGGCCCGAGTCGTGAGCTGCTCGGGATACTCGAGGCACAGCACCGGCGGGTCGCCCTGCTTCCGCTCGTCGAGGCTCTCGCCGACACCCTCCGTCGTGAGGGCGTGCTCGACTTCGGCGCGCAGATGTCACTGTCGGCGCGGCTCGCCGCGACCCACCCCGAGGTCGGTCGGGCGGAGCGGTCGCGCTTCCGTGTCGTGTTGCTCGACGAGTACCAGGACACCGGGCACTCGCAGCGTGTGCTGCTGTCGTCGCTCTTCGGCGGTGGCGTCGACCCGGCGCTCGCGGTCACCGCGGTCGGCGATCCGATGCAGTCGATCTACGGCTGGCGCGGCGCGTCGGCGGCCAATCTGCCGCGGTTCGCCACCGACTTCCCGTGCGGCACCGGGGCACCCGCACCGGTGCTCGAACTGCTCACCAGCTGGCGCAACCCGGCCGAGGCGCTTGCACTCGCCAACGTCGTGGCCGATCCGCTGCGTGCGGGCGGTGTGTCGGTCGCGACGCTCCGGCCGCGACCGGACGCGACCGACGGCGACATCCGGCTCGCCCTGCACGAGGACGTCGTCGCCGAGCGTGCGTGGGTCGCCGACGCGCTCGCCGACGAGTTCGCGGCCGCGCGCGAGGCGGGCAGGCCTACCCCCACCGCGGCGGTTCTCGTGCGGCGCAACGCCGATGCCGCGCCGATCGCCGAGGTGCTGCGCTCGCGCGGCCTGCCGGTCGAGGTCGTCGGTCTCGGCGGACTGCTGCACACACCCGAGGTGGCCGATCTCGTGGCGATGCTGCGTGTCGTCGCCGATCCGCTCGCAGGCAGCGCAGCCGTGCGTCTGCTCACCGGGGCCCGGTGGCAGCTGGGCGCGTCCGATCTCGCGGCGCTGTGGCGGCGCGCGGGCGAACTCGCGATCGGCCGGGACCGGTCGGCGTCGGGCGCGGTCACCGATTCGCGGGCGCTGGCCGACGCGCTCGACGCGGCGCTGCCCGGCGAGCAGGCGGACCGCGCCGGTCTGATCGACGCGCTGGCCGACCCCGGCCCGCCCGAACGGTATTCGGAGCGAGGGTTTTCGCGCATCCGGCGGTTCGCGAGCGAACTGGCTGCGCTGCGTCAGCGGCTGGGTCAGCCGCTCACCGACCTCGTCGCCGACGTCGAACGGGTGCTCGGCGTGGGTGTCGAAGCGCAATCGCGGGTACGTGCGGCGGGGGTGGCGGGCCGCGAACACCTCGACGCGTTCGCCGACGTCGTCGCCGGGTACGCGAACCGTTCGACCGCCACGCTGTCCGGGCTGCTCGCGTTCCTCGATGCCGCGGAGTCGGTCGAGAAGGGGCTCGCGCCGGGCGAGGTTCAGGTCGATCCTGATCGCGTGCAGGTGCTCACCGTGCACTCCGCGAAGGGGCTCGAGTGGGAGATCGTCGCCGTGCCGCACGTGTGCACCGGCGTCTTCCCGTCCCGCACCGCATCGGCGACGTGGCTGGGCGGGCTCGGCGAGCTGCCGCCGTCGCTGCGCGGCGACCGCGCCGTCGGCGGCGAGCATCCCGAGGACGGCGTGCCGGTTCTCGAACTGGACGATCTGCACCACCGCAAGGATCTCGAGGACGCGCTCTCGTCGCATCGGAAGGCGCTCGCGGCCAGGAAACTCGAAGAGGATCGGCGGCTGTTCTACGTCGCGCTCACTCGCACCGAACGAGTGCTCCTCGTCTCGGGCCATCACTGGGGCGAGACGGGAACCGAGCCGCGAGGAGCGTCCCCCTTCCTCGTCGAGCTACGCGACACGGTCGCGCCACCCGATCCGGACGGCGACGGCACCGACAGCACTCCCGGCAGGTCGGCCCTCGACACCGCGATCGGGGCCGTCACGATCGACGTCTGGGCACCCGCCCCCGACGACGACGCCGACAATCCGCTGACGGCCGAAGCCGTCACTGCCGCATGGCCGTCCGATGCCCTCGGCCGTCGTCGCGATGCCGTCGAAGAAGGTGCCGCGATGGTGCGCGCCGCGCTCGCCGCCCACGCCGCGGCGCGACACAGCGAAGACCACAGCGAAGGCCACAGCGAAGGCAGCAGCACGGACCGCGGCGACACCGACGGCAGCGACATCGAGCGCGACGATTCCGCCGACTCCGACAACTGGGCGGCCGACGTCGACGCGCTGCTCGCGGAGCGCGCCGCGCGGGCCGATCGCCGGGTCACGGTCGCCGTTCCCGGACAGCTGTCGGTCAGCCAGCTCGTCGAGCGCGGCGCCGATCCGGAAGGTCTCGCGGCGCGCCTGCGGCGGCCGCTGCCGTATCGGCCGAACCCGATGGCGCGGCGCGGCACCGCCTTCCACGCATGGGTCGAACGTCACTTCGATGCAGAACCGTTGCTCGACGTCGACGAACTGCCGGGCGCGGCCGACTCCGACGCAGCCCCGGACGGCGACCTCGCCGCACTGCAGGAGGCATTCCTGCGCAGTCGGTGGGCACAGCGCAATCCGGTCGAGGTCGAGGTGCCGTTCGAGACGTCGGTCGCGGGCACGGTCGTCCGCGGCCGCATCGACGCGGTGTTCGCCGATCCCGACGGCGGCTGGACCGTCGTCGACTGGAAGACGGGTGCACCGCCGTCCGCGGCCGACGAGCCCGCCGTCGCGCTGCAACTCGCGGCGTACCGGATCGCGTGGGCGGGCCTGGTGGGCGTCGACCCCGAGCGCGTGCGCGCGGCATTCCACTACGTCCGCACCGGCCACACCGTGTCACCCGAATCGTTGCCGGGCACCTCCGAACTGACGCGATTGCTCGCCGAGGTCGGCGCCTCCACGGACGGGCGCGTCGAGGTCAGCGACGAGCCCGCAGGGCCTCCGTGACGAGCGGGATCTGAATCGGCAGGCGGCCCAGGGCGATCGCCTTCTGCGCGGTTCCCAGCTTCGGGTTGCGTACCCAGTCCACCGCCATCTGCACATTCGCCGGGAAGACGGCGACGAACAGGGCGGCGGCGAGAGTGCCACCGAGGCGTCGCGTGCGCGGCGCCAGGAGGCTCGCGCCCACCGCCAGCTCCGCGGCCCCCGACGCGTACGTGTAGGTGCGGGCGTCGCCGGGCAGCTGCCGC
Organism: Rhodococcus sp. HNM0569; assembly: GCF_012726205.1. Lineage (GTDB taxonomy): Bacteria > Actinomycetota > Actinomycetes > Mycobacteriales > Mycobacteriaceae > Rhodococcus_F. The sequence goes on from NZ_JAASAE010000002.1 coordinate 388,171, forward strand.
GGCACGATGGCGTCGAAGTACTTGGGAGCGGCGAAGTGCAGAGCGCCCGCGCCGAGCAGCAGCGCGGCGAGACGTAGGGCGGGCCTTCGTGAGGCGGAGGACTGTGGCGAAGGGGAAGCGTGTCGGGTCACGCGACCACCTTGCCGCATCGCGAGCCGGACGGTCCACTAGCGTGGCCGCCGCGGGCTACGCTCCGAGGACAGACCGCACGTAATGGCAGACAGGGCAGGCAATGGCAGGCAAGCTTCGCGCGAGGCTCGATCGTTCGGACAGTCTGACGGACCGACCCGACTTCGATCTCGTCGGTGTCATCAGGATTCCGGAGGGGGCCACGAGTCCCGCGCGGGCGATCTGGAAGAGGGTGCTGATCGCGATCGGCGCGCTCGCCGCCGCGGTCGTCATCGTCTACATCGGACGATCCGGGTATCGCGATGCACAGGGCGGCGACCTGTCGCTGCTCGACTGCATCTATTACGCAACGGTGTCGTTGTCGACCACGGGCTACGGCGACATCACGCCGGTCACTCCGTGGGCGCGCTTCCTCAACATCGTCCTGATCACGCCGTTGCGCATCTTCTTCCTCATCGTGCTGGTCGGAACCACGCTCGCCGCACTCACCGAGAGTTCGCGGCAAACCTTCAAGATCCAACGCTGGAGGCGTCAGGTGCGTAATCACACGGTCGTGATCGGGTACGGCACGAAGGGCCGGACCGCGATCGACGCCCTCATCGGCGACGACATCCCGCCGTCGGAGATCGTCGTCGTCGACACCGATCAGTCGGTGCTCGACTCGGCGGCTGCGAAGGGTCTGGTCACCGTGACCGGTTCCGCGACGAAATCGGACGTGTTGCGGCTGGCGGGTGCGCAGCACGCAGCCGCGATCATCGTGGCCACCAACCGGGACGACACGTCGGTGCTCGTCACGCTCACCGCGCGCGAGATCGCACCGGACGCCAAGATCGTGGCGGCGATCCGCGAGTCGGAGAACACGCATCTGCTGCGTCAGTCGGGCGCCGACTCGGTCGTGGTGTCGTCGGAGACCGCGGGCCGCCTCCTCGGCCTCGCGACCACCACACCCAGTGTCGTGGAGATGATGGAGGACCTGCTCACGCCCGAGGCGGGCTTCGCGGTCGCCGAGCGGCCGGTCGAGAAGGACGAGATCGGTGGTTCACCGCGGCATCTCGCGGACATCGTCCTCGGGGTCGTGCGTGACGGCAGGCTCATCCGGGTTGGCTCGTCCGAAGCCGATGCGATCGAGCCTGGCGACAAACTGCTCTACATCCGGCGGGTCACCAACTGACGTCCCGTACTGTCGTGCGCGTGGCACACGACACACGGGGATTCCAGCTGAAAGAGCTTCCGCAACTGTCCCGGTCGGGTGTCGGCCGCGCCGAGGAGTTGCGTGCCGACGAGGATGCGCTGCGGTCGGGATGGGCCGATGCTCTCCTGCTGTGGGTCGACCGGCGTGGTCAGGTCCGCCTGGACGGCGACGCGCTGGTGCTGGTGCCCGCCACCGAGGCTGCGGACGAACCTCTCGCCGGCGCGGTGTTCATGGGCACCCGCGACGACCGGCACGTGTGGGCCGCGCGGACTCGCGTCCTCGCGGGCGAGGTCGCGGATCTGCGCGGGATGGGGGCGCGACTGTCGGACGACGACGCGGGGCTGGCCACCGGCGCGGTCGCGGTGCTCAACTGGCACGACGCGGCGGGCTTCAGCGGTCTCGACGGCGCACCCACCACACCCACCCTCGCGGGGTGGTCGCGCATCTCGTCGTCGACGGGACACGAGGACTTTCCGCGCACCGATCCCGCCGTCATCTGTCTCGTCCACGACGGGGCCGATCGCGTACTGCTCGCACGGCAGCCGACATGGCCGGAACGCCGGTTCTCGGTCCTCGCCGGCTTCGTGGAGGCGGGGGAGTCGCTCGAAGCGTGCGTCGCACGGGAGATCCGCGAAGAGGTGGGGCTCACCGTGGCGGACATCCGCTATCTGGGCAGCCAGCCGTGGCCGTTCCCGCGGTCGGTCATGATCGGGTTCGCGGCCACCGCCGATCCGGACGCGCCGCTCGTGTTCGCCGACGGCGAGATCGCGCAGGCACGCTGGTTCGATCGGGACGAAGTGCGCCGCGCCCTCGCGCTGGGGGACTGGGCGTCGGACGCGGACGCACCTCTACTGCTGCCGGGATCGGTGTCGATCGCGCGGGGAATGCTCGAATCGTGGGCCGATCAGACGCCGAGCGCCTGCTTGACCTGAGCGAGCGTGGGGTTGGTCGCGGTGCTCCCGTCGGGGTACTTCACCGTCGGCACGACGTGATTGCCGCCGTTGACCTCGCCCACGAAGTCGGCCGACGCGGGGTCCTGCTCGATGTCGATCTCGACGTAGCCGATGCCGTTCTCGTCGAGCTGCTTCTTCAGGCGTCGGCAGTAGCCGCACCACGTGGTCGAGTACATGATCATCGTGTTGTCCGTTGCAGTCACGAGACCAATAACACCACGACCTGCCCCGGTGTTCCCGCGCCCGTCCGGTCCGGCGGCTGTCGGCGGCGGCTGACATGATGGGGCGCATGTCCGTCGACGCCACTTCCGCAGTAGAACCTGCCGGCCTCGACCCCGAGCAGACGGCGGCGGTCGTGGCTCCGCGAGGCCCGGTCTGTGTCCTCGCAGGCGCGGGCACGGGCAAGACCCGCACCATCACCAGGCGCATCGCGCACTTGATCGACCGTGGCCATGTCGCACCGGGACAGGTGCTCGCGGTCACGTTCACGGCGCGTGCGGCGGGGGAGATGCGGGGCCGATTGCGTGGCCTCGGTATCGGGGCCACGGGCCCGCAGGTGCAGGCCCGCACCTTCCACGCCGCGGCACTGCGTCAACTGCGCTACTTCTGGCCGCAGGTCGTCGGGGACACCCCGTGGCAACTGCTCGACCGCAAGTTCGCGGTCGTGAGCGCCGCCGCGGGCCGTGTCGGGTTGTCCACCGAACGCGACAGCGTGCGCGACCTGGCGAGCGAGATCGAATGGGCCAAGGCGTCGCTCGTCGCGCCGGAGGACTACGCGCGTACGGCGGCGAAGTTGCATCGCGACGTCCCGGCCGACGCGGAGAAGGTCGCACGCGTCTACGCCGGCTACGAGCAACTCAAGGTGCGCGGCGACGAAGGCATGCTGCTCGACTTCGACGACCTGCTGCTGCACACCGCCGCGGCGCTCGAGGAGCACACCGCGGTCGCCGAGGAGTTCCGCGACCGGTACCGCTGCTTCGTCGTCGACGAGTACCAGGACGTCACCCCACTGCAACAGCGCGTCCTCGACGCGTGGCTCGGCGACCGCGACGACCTCACGGTCGTGGGCGACGCGAACCAGACCATCTACTCGTTCACCGGCGCCACGCCTCGTTACCTGCTCGACTTCTCGCGCACCTATCCGGACGCCACGGTCGTCCGGCTCGAGCGCGACTACCGTTCGACGCCACAGGTCGTCTCGTTGGCCAACCGGGTGATCGGCGCGGCACGCGGCCGCATCGCGGGCACGCGGCTCCAGCTCGTCGGCCAGCGCCCGGACGGGCCCGAACCGACGTTCGCCGAGTACGACGACGAGCCCGCCGAAGCCGACGCCGTCGCACGCGCGATCACCCGCCTGCTCGCCTCCGGCGTACCGGCCTCGGAGATCGCGATCCTCTACCGCATCAACGCGCAGTCGGAGGTGCACGAAGAAGCACTCACGCGGCACGGCATCGCGTATCAGGTGCGCGGCGGCGAGGGATTCTTCACGCGCGCCGAGGTACGGCAGGGCATCGCCGCACTGCGGCAGGCCGCGGGCCGCGACGATCTTCCCGACACGGTCGGTCCCGATCTCGTCACGCTGGTCCGGGCCGTCCTCGCGCCGCTCGGCCTGTCGGACGAGGAGCCCGCGGGCACCCAGGCGCGCGAGCGGTGGGCGTCGCTGACGGCGCTCGTCCAGCTCGCCGAGGAGCAGGTCGCGCAGAACGAGACGATCGGTCTGGACGGTCTGCTGCGCGAGCTGTCGCTGCGTGCCGAGGCACGGCACCCACCGGTCGTCGAAGGGGTCACCCTGGCGTCGCTGCACGCTGCCAAGGGCCTCGAATGGGACGCGGTGTTCCTCGTCGGGCTCACCGACGGCACGCTGCCCATCGCGCACGTGCTGGGCGACTCGTCGTCGGCGCCCGACACCGCGGGCATCGAGGAGGAGCGTCGGCTGCTGTACGTCGGCGTCACGCGCGCCCGCGTTCACCTCGAACTGTCGTGGGCACTCGCGCGCAACGAAGGCGGCAGGCGGTCGCGGCGTCGCTCGCGCTTCCTGCACGGCCTCGTGCCCGACGAGTCGCCGGCCTCGCGCATCGCGGCGCCCGCGAAACCGTCCAAGAAGCGGCCGAGGTGCCGGCTGTGCGGCAAGCCGCTCATCGGCACCACTGCCACCATGCTCGGCCGCTGCGAGAGCTGCCCGGCCGATCTCGACGTCGAATTGCTGGACGCGCTACGCGAGTGGCGGCTGCTCACGTCGCGCGAGCTGAAGGTTCCGGCGTACGTCGTGTTCAGCGACAACACGCTCACCGCGATCGCCGAGCAGTGCCCGGTCGACGAGGCCGCGCTCGTCGCGATCCCCGGCATCGGCCCCAAGAAGCTGTCGACCTACGGCGAGGACGTGCTGTCGCTGTGCCGCGGCCGGGCGCGGTGATCGCCTCCCGGATGCACGAGAAACCCCAGGTAGAAAATAACTTGTGCCGTCTTTCGGCATTCGCTTACTCTGTGTAAGTCGCGGCGGTTTGCCGCCGCGTGCACGATGTCGGCGAGCGTCTCTCTCAGGAGAGGCGCTCGGAAGTTCACGAGCAACGGTGAGGAGGTGGCTGAGCAATGAAGATCCGGAACTACGCAGCAGCAGGCGCAGCGTGGCCTGTCGCGATCCTCGCCGCGGCCGCCCCCGCGGCGCGCGCGGCAGCCGAACGAGCCGCAGCACCCACCGAGTCCGTGCTCACGAGCCACCGATTTCGATACCGGTAGCTCCCCGGAGTTTCCCCCAGGCCACGGACCCGCAGGCGCGGACCGTGGCCTTTATCGTTCCGTCCCCGGAACTCGGCCCGGTTCGCGCGAGAAGACGAATCGATACGAAAAGCGCGAGCATCGTGGTCACCTCGGCCGCGGTCTCGCACCGAGAACGGAGGACGACATGTCAGCACGGACATGCCGAGGGGGCATCGAAACATCCGCCGGCGCAACCGGATACATCCAACTCGTGTCCACGCGCGGCGACCTGCCGTGTCGGCGGCTCGATCCGGATCTGTGGTTCGCCGAATCTCCCGCGGACCTCGAAGAGGCGAAGTCGCTGTGCGCGTCGTGCCCGATCCGTGCCCGATGTCTCGCCGCCGCTCTCGACCGGCGGGAACCGTGGGGCGTGTGGGGCGGCGAGATCCTCGAGCAGGGTGTCGTGGTCGCGCGCAAGCGTCCGCGGGGCAGGCCCCGCAAGACGCCCGCAGCCGCGTGCGCGTGACGTCGTGCTCGGTGGCGCTCCCGACGGCCGGTCGGTGGTATTCCCGGACGGGGAGTGCCACCGACCGCGTCTAGCGACCGGTGCCTGCGTCGGCGAATCCGGGCAGCCACTCGGTGAGGATCGCCATGTACGGCGCGTACGCGTCGAGTTGCGCGCAGATGCCGACCGAACCGAGCAGCACCCGGAAGATCATCAGGTACTCCGGCGGCAGGTTCAGCGAACGGCCGGTGCGGAACTGGGGGCTGGTGAAGTCGGTGGCCGTGCCCGCCGCCTCCTGCAGCCAGTCGCGCGTGAAATGGAACGACTCGCTGTGGATCGGGTCGGTGAACGGGCGGAGGTAGTCGGCGATCTCCTCGTGTGTGACCGCCTTGCCGGGCAGTACGAACTTGTTGTCCCGCAACAACTGTGTGAGATCGTCGAAATCCTCTTGGACCGCGAGACGCACCATCCGGCCGAGGACCGGCGGTAGCCCGTCCGGAAACGGTGCGCTCGCACCGAAGTCGATGATGCCGAGCCTGCCGTCGTCCGACAGCATGAAATTGCCGGGGTGCGGATCGGCGTGCAGCAGCCCCACCCGTGCGGGCGACTCGAAATGGAACTCGGCGAGGCGCGTCCCCGCGGCGTTGCGTTGCTCTCGCGTGCCGTCGGTGATGATCCGGGACAGCTTGGTGGCGGACATCCACTCGGTCACCACCACTTTGGGTGAACTCGCAACGACCCGAGGCACCGCGAACTTCGGGTCGTCGCGATACACCTCGGCGAACCGGCGCTGATTGTCCGCCTCGATGCGGTAGTCGAGCTCTTCCTCCGTGCGCGAATTGAACTCGTCGATCACCGGCCGCACGTCCATGCCCGGCACGATGGTCGAGAACAGGCCGCTGAACCGGCTCAACGTGCGCAGGTCGGCCCGCAGGGCCGCGTCGGCGCCGGGATACTGCACCTTGACCGCGACCTCGCGACCGTCCGACCACACGGCACGATGCACCTGCCCGATGCTCGCCGAGGCGGTCGGTTCGTCGTCGAACTCGCGGAATCGCTCGCGCCAGCGGGTGCCGAGTTGACGGTCGAGCACTCGGTGGACGTCCTTCACCGGCATCGGCGGAGCCGCGGCCTGCAGCTTGCTGAGCGACTCGCGGTAGGGCTCAGCGAACTCTTCCGGGATCGCGGCCTCCATGACGCTGAGCGCCTGGCCCAGCTTCATCGCGCCGCCTTTGAGCTCGCCGAGCACGGCGAACAACTGTTCGGCTGCGCGCGCGCTCATCTCCGCTTCGATCTGTGCGCGGTCGCCGCCTGCGATACGTCTGCCCAGACCGACCGCCGCGCGCCCTGCGATCCCCAACGGAATGCTTGCAAGTTTCGCGGTGCGGGCTGAGCTCTTGCGGGGGATGTCGGACACGCCTCCATCATGGCGGACGCATCGCCGATTCGCCTACGACGTATTCGCGCGGCTGCGGTAGCGGACCGTATCGCCCCTGTTCAGACCGCTCGTGCGGGGTGCCGTCGGGTGTTTCACAGTGGCGCCAGATGGCGGCACGTGCAGTCGGGCTGCAACGGCCAGTGCCGCGTCGAGGTGCGACCCGAGGTGGTGTCGACCTCGACGGTCGCGTCGAGCGTGCACGGCGGTCTCGTCGTGTACGGGTGCAGCACCGCGTCGACCTGCTCGAGCGCGAACGCGGCAGTCGCGAGGATCGTCGCCGGACGTGCGTATCCCGTGCGGCCCAGCAGCTGTGCCGCGAGATGCGGCCAGTCCGAGTCGAGGTCGGCCCGCACGAGGTCGGCGCACCGCAGACAACTCGTGCGCCCGGGAAGCACCAGCGGGCCCACGACTCCGTGTCCGTCGCGGATACGCACGTGCAGGTGCACCACGCCTGCCCGGACGAGGTCTTCGACGAGACGAGGTTCGACGACGAGATCGTCGGTGAGCACGACACACACGGCGCCCCAGCGGCGCACGTCGCCGTCCGGCGGGTAGTACGACGAGCGGGTGACGTGCGCAGCCGTGCCGTCGAGTCCGCGCTCGAGCGCGTCGCCCAGCGGGCCGCGCCCGTGGATGCGGACGGTGCCCGCGCGGGCCACAGGGTCGGCGCCACGCAGCAATCCGGCGCGGGCGAGAGTGTCGAACAGGTCGCGCGCGAGCACCGGATCGAAGCCCAGACGGCGCGCATCCCACAGCAACTGGGGCCGCGAGCGCCGCCCGTCGATCAGTTCGAGGACGGCGAGAACGGATTCGCCGTCGATGCCCGGCGGCGGCGACACGACGACGGCGCGTTCGGGATCCCAGCCGATCTGGACGCGGCCGTCCGGCCGTGACAGCAGCGTGAGCCGCGGGTCGAGGGCAGGCGCGGCAGGGTGGGTTCGCATGTGCCGACTGTGCCGTACGGCGCGCTGACGAGAGTGCCGCGCGAGCCGGTTTTCCACAGGGCGATAACGCTTTCACCTGCGAGTACGTCCGCACATCGAGAAAGTGCGGATCGCGCCGGCCCGATCACTCCCTGGTCGACCCGCTGTCCGGGTTGCCGTCCCCGTCGCTCCCGTTGTCGTCGCTGCCCGTGCCGTCGTTCGTGCCGACGTCGCCCTTGTCGCGGGCCTCGCGCTCCGCGCGTTCGCGGGCCTCGGTCTCCTCGAGTTGGCGGATCGGATCGTCGAACGTGCCGACGTCGCCGCCGTGCACACGGTCGACGAACGACGCGGGGGCGTCGAGATCGTTCGAGTCGGGCAGCAGATCCGGGTGGGCCCATACACCGTCGCGGGCATCGACGCCCGCGCTGTCGGTGAGCGTGCGCCACAGTGTGGCGGCTTCGCGCAGCTTGCGCGGGCGCAACTCGAGGCCGACCAGGGTCGCGAAGGTCTGCTCGGCGGGGCCGCCCGTCGCGCGGCGACGGCGCAGCGTCTCGGTGAGCGCCGCGACTCCCGGCAGCCGGTCGCCGAGTGCGTCGGCGACGACGATCTCGACCCAGCCTTCGACGAGCGCGAGGAGGGTTTCGAGCCGTTCGAGGGCCTGCTTCTGCTCGGGTGTCGTCTGCGGTTCGAACGCGCCCTGCTGCAAAATGCTCTCGAGCTGCGACGGATCGGACAGCGCGCTCGGATCGAGGTTCTTCGCGAGATCCTCGATCGCGGAGAAGTCCATCGTGATGCCGCGTGCGTACTCCTCGACCGTCGCGAGCAGGCGCTGACGCAGCCACGGAACGTGGCTGTAGAGCCGCTGGTGCGCCACCTCGCGCGCCGCGAGGAACACCATGACCTCGCGATCGGGCTGCTCGAGCCCCTTGCTGAACTCGGACACCGCGGCGGGCAGCAGCGCTGCGGTCCCCGCGGGTCCGAGAGGCAGACCCACATCGGTGGACGTGAGTACTTCCTTGGACAACTGGCCGAGTGCCTGGCCGAGCTGCGAACCGAAGGCGAGGCCGCCCATCTGGCTCATCATGCCGAGCATCGGGCCCGCCATCTGCTTCGCCTCGGGTGGCAGGCCTTCGACCCACATGCCCGACACCTTCTCGGCCACCGGATCGCACAGGCGCTTCCACGTGTCGATCGTGTTGTCGAGCCAGTCCTCCGGCGACCACGCCTGCGTGCGGGTAGCCCCGGCCGGCAGCACGGTGGCGGCGTCGAGCCACAGTTCGGCGAGCCGCGCGGCCTCGGCGACCGCCTGTGTGCTGCCCTGCGTGACTGGCGCCGACCGGCCGATCTGCTGGCGTGCGATCTTCTTCGCGATGTCGTAGTTGACGGGGCCCGACTGCTCGCCGGACGACATCGCACCCCCCATGCCACTGAGCATCTGACCGAACTGGCTCAGCATCTGGCCGAGTGCGGCAGGATCGAAGCCGCCGGCGCCGAAGTCCCCCTGGCCGAAGCCGAACCCGCCCTGGTCGCCGCGACTGTTCTTGTCGCGATCTCGGTCGGGATCGTCGTCGGAGTTGGAAAAGCCGAACGGCAGATTCGTCATGTTTCCCACGGTACAAGGCTGATCGGCATCGCTGCAGTTCCGGCGTCACGCTGTGCGTGAACACGCGGACTCCGCCGTCGCGCCGCGCGTGACGAGACAGGTTCTAGGCTGGGCACCGTGAATCGCCGGATCGTGACGTTGCTCGCTGCCCTGGTGCCGGTCGTCGTGCTGGCCGTCGTCGGGTCGGTGGTCCAGGTGCCGTTCGTGGCCCTCGGGCCCGGACCCACCTTCGACACTCTGGGAGAGGTCGACGGCACTCCCGTGGTCGACATCGAAGGCACCGAGGTCGACCCCACGACCGGCCACCTCAACATGACCACGGTCGCGGTGCGCGACGGGCTCAACGTGTTCGAGGCGCTCGGACTGTGGCTCAGCGGCAGGCAGGGGCTCGTACCGCGCTCGGAGGTGTACCCCCCCGACCGCTCGCGCGACGAGATCCAAGAGGAGAACACCGCCGACTTCCAGCAGTCGGAGAGCACCGCCGAGGTGGCCGCGATGCGCTATCTCGGGCAGCCCGTCGTCGTCGAGGTCGGTTCGGTGGCGCAGGACGGTCCGTCGAACGGGATCCTGCGCGAGAACGACCGGCTGCTCACCGTCGACGGCGTACCCGTCGACACCGTCGCGGGCGTGCAGGAGATCGTCGCGGCCAAGGGCGCGGGCGCGGCGGTGCCGGTCACCTTCGTACGGGACGGCACGGAGCAGACCGCCACCGTGGTTCTCGGCGCACGTCCGGACGACCCCGGCAAGGGGTACCTGGGTGTCACTCCCGTCGAGCAGGCCGACGTGCCGTTCACGATCGACTTCAATCTCGCCGACATCGGCGGCCCGTCGGCGGGCCTGATGTTCACTCTGGCCGTGATCGACAAGCTCACTCCGGGCGAGCTCAACGGGGGAGCGTTCGTCGCGGGCACGGGCACGATCACGTCCGACGGCACAGTCGGCCCCATCGGCGGCATCCAGCACAAGATCGTCGCCGCGGACGAAGCAGGAGCCGAGACGTTCCTGGTGCCCGCCCGCAACTGCGACGAGGCGAAGCAGGGTGCGCCCGACGGGCTGCGGCTCGTCAAGGTCGACACCCTCGCCACCGCCGTCGACGCGCTCGGTGCGATCGACCGGGGCGAGCCCGCGCCCGTGTGCTGATCGCCGCCTGCGCGACCGCTCAGTCGTCGTCCGGCTCCGCGTCGAGAGTCGCGTACAGCGCGTGGACGAGGTCGGGCGCCAGTTCGTCGTGCGTGAGCAGCTCGACCTCGGCGTACGGGTCGGCGTCCTCGTCGGGTTCGAGTTGCAGCAGCGCGAGCGACGGGCCGTCGCGCAGGACGCCCGCGAACAAACGTGCCCGCTTGTGCTCGGGGTGCGCGAACGCCGACTCCCGCGCCGCCTCGCCGGTCACGTCGCCGATCTCGTTCTCGGCGCCCGGCGGCAGGATCACGATCTCCTGCACGAGCGCACACCCGGCGACGGACTCGGGCCAGCTGGTGGTCGCGAGGAACTCGTCGAGTGCGGGTGAACCGCCGTCGATGTCCTCGGGCAGCGGCGGCTGCTCCAGCGGGGTGACCTCGGCGCCGTCCTCCAGCTGATCGAGCAGGTCCGGTTCGGCGGCAGCGAGCTCCGCGGTGCGCACCAGCGCGAACATCGCGGGCGGACGGTCCCATCCCTCGGCGTCGACGAAGTCGACGATCTCGCGGATGCATCGGGACAGGGCGGCCTCGGGGTCGCGTAGTGCTTCGGTCACGCGGACCATTGTCCCGTACCCCGCCGCCGCGATGTGCCCACCCGCACCGCATCGGCTGCCCGTCCGGGGGCCTCGTCCGGCGGCCTGGGTGGCTCGCCTGTCCGGTTTGCGCGGTTGGTACCGTTCGTGTGCAACGGCCGACTCGCGCGAATCGGCCTGAAAGCCCAGGTAGTGACAGACTTGCGGAACACTTTCGGGACGACCGTGCGGCGTTCCGTAGAGTGGGGCGAAACGGTCACCCTCGGGTGAGGGCGGCCGGGCCGGTGAGTGAGGTCCGCGGTGCTTCCGGGCGCCGCCGAGTCGATGGAGCGTGGCACGTGGGCATGCGGCCCCCTTCAGGTCTACCGTCGTTGTCCCGACGAAGCCGGGTGCTGCTGATCGCGGCCCTCGTCCTCGCGGTACTGCTGCTGTTGGGGCCGCGGCTGATCACCGCGTACACCGACTGGCTGTGGTTCGGCGAAGTCGACTTCCGCAGCGTCTTCACCACGGTCCTCGTCACGCGCATCGTGTTGTTCGTCGTGGTCGGTGTCGTCGTCGCGCTCATCGTGTGGCTCGCGCTCCTGCTCGCGTACCGCTTCCGGCCGGTGTTCGTGCCGACGGCAGGGCCGAACGACCCGGTGTCGCGCTATCGCACCGCGGTCATGGGCCGGCTCAAGCTCTTCGGCATCGGCATCCCTGCGATCATCGGCATCCTGTCCGGTCTGGTCGCGCAGTCCAGCTGGGCCACCACGCGTCTGTTCTTCTCGGGCGGTGCCTTCGGCGTCACCGATCCTCAGTTCGGTCTCGACGTCGGGTTCTACGCGTTCGACCTGCCGTTCTACCGGTTCGTGCTCAACTGGCTGTTCGTTGCCGTCGTCGTCGCGTTCTTCGCGAGCCTCGTCACGCACTACGTGTTCGGCGGCATCCGCCTCGGCGGGCGCGGCGGCAGCCTCAGCAACGCCGCGCGTATCCAGCTCGCCGTCCTTGCCGGCACGTTCGTGCTGCTCAAGGCCGTCGCGTACTGGCTCGACCGGTACTCTCTGCTGTCGAGCAGCCGCAAGGAACCCACCTTCACCGGCATGTCGTACACCGACAGCAATGCCGTGCTCCCGGCGAAGCTCATCCTGCTCGCCATCGCGTTGATCTGCGCCGCGGCGTTCTTCGCCGCGATCTTCCTACGCGACCTGCGGATTCCCGCCATGGCGACCGCGCTGCTCGTACTGTCCTCGGTGCTCGTCGGGGCCGTGTGGCCGCTCGTCGTCGAGCAGTTCTCGGTGCGCCCGAACGCCGCGGACAAGGAGAGCGAGTACATCGAGCGCAACATCGCGGCCACCCGCGACGCGTACGGCATCACCGACGACACCGTCACGTACGAGGACTATCCCGGTTACGGCACGCGAGCCCCGCGCGAGGTGCCGTCGGACGTCACCACGATCGAGAACACGCGCCTGCTCGATCCGAACCTGCTCTCGCCGACATTCACGCAGCAGCAGCAGCTCAAGAACTTCTACGGCTTCCCGCCGTCGCTCGACATCGACCGTTACGACATCGACGGGTCGAAGCAGGACTACGTCGTCGCGGCGCGCGAACTGTCGTCGCAGAGCCTCACCGGCAACCAGACCGACTGGATCAACCGACACACCGTGTACACGCACGGCAACGGTTTCGTCGCCGCGCCCGCCAACCAGGTGAACGCCGCACCGGCCGACTCGCCCGAGGCAGCCACCAACAGCAACAGCGGTTACCCCGTCTACAAGGTCAGCGACATCGCCTCGCAGGAGGCCGGCAACCAGACGATCCCGGTGGAGCAGCCCCGCATCTACTACGGCGAGGTCATCGCGAACACCGACGCCGACTACGCGATCGTGGGCGGCGGCGGAGACGAAGGCCCCCGCGAGTACGACACCGACTCGTCGAAGTACACCTACACCGGTGCGGGCGGTGTCCCGATCGGCAACTGGTTCAACCGGCTGGCCTTCGCCGCGAAGTACACCGAGCGCAACATCCTGTTCTCGGGCGCGATCGGCGACGAGTCGAAGCTCATCTTCGACCGTGATCCGCGCGACCGCGTCACGAAGGTCGCGCCGTGGCTCACCGCCGACGGCAATGCGTATCCCGCCGTGGTCGACGGCCGCGTCAAGTGGATCGTCGATGCGTACACCACGCTCGAGAACTACCCGTACGCGCAGCGCAGCTCGCTCGACGGGTTGCTCGAGGACAGCATCGACCAGACGACGGGCCGCCTCCTGCCGCGCAAGGAGGTCTCGTACATCCGCAACTCGGTCAAGGCGACGGTCGACGCGTACGACGGCACGGTCGATCTGTACCAGGTCGACGACAACGATCCGGTGCTCGATGCCTGGATGGGTGTCTTCCCCGACGTCGTGAAGCCGGAGAGCGAGATCTCGCAGAGCCTGCGCGACCATTTCCGTTACCCGGAAGACCTGTTCAAGGTCCAGCGCGAGATGCTGGCGAAGTACCACGTGGACGATCCGCGTGAGTTCTTCACCAACAACGCGTTCTGGTCGGTGCCGAGTGACCCGACGGTCGACACGTCGGCGAACCAGCCGCCGTACTATGTGTCGGTCGGAGACCCGGACACGGGTCAGCCCTCGTTCAATCTCACGAGCGCGATGGTCGGCTTCAACCGTGAGTTCCTGTCGGCGTACGTGTCGGTCGCGTCCGATCCGGAGAACTACGGCAAGTTCCGGGTGTTGCGGTTGCCCGCAGACACCCAGACCCAGGGCCCGCAGCAGGCGCAGAATGCGATGATCTCGGACACGCGCGTCGCGCAGGAACGGACGCTGATCGAGCAGTCGAACAAGATCCAGTACGGCAACCTGCTCACGCTGCCCATCGCGGACGGCGGCATCCTGTACGTCGAACCGATGTACACCGAGCGGAAGTCGACCGCGCAGAACACGTCGACGTTCCCGCAGCTGTCCAGGGTGCTCGTGAGCTATCGCGAGCCGCCACCGGGCAACAACATCCGCGTCGGATACGCGCCCACGCTCGCCGAGGCGCTCGATCAGGTGTTCGGCGCAGGGACGGGCACGGCGGCCACCGAACCCGGTTCGGGCGAGGCGACCCCGGAGACGCAGCCGAGCGAACCGACGACGCAGCAGCCCGCCACGCCCACACCCACGGCACCGCCGAGCGGCGATGTGGCCGCGGCCGTCACCGAGCTCGACAACGCTCTCGCGGCGTTGCGGTCGGCACAGCAGGGCGGCGACTTCACGGCCTACGGCCAGGCGCTCGACCGGGTGCAGCGCGCCGTCGAGGCGTACCAGTCGTTGCCCAGGTAAGAGCGAGCGGCCCGACACAAGACGGATCCCCCGCGGCCTGGGCCGCGGGGGATCCGTCTTGTCGGTGGTCGCCCGGTCAGCGAAGGTAGCTGCTGACCTGCTGGAACTCGTTGGAGTAGCCGTTGGCCTCGGCCACCGCGCCCGCGGCGGACACGGCCTGCTGCACCTCGGGTGCTGCCGCGGCTTCCCGCGCCGCGTCGAGAGCGGCGTCGACGTGCGGCTGGACCTCGGCGGGCAGCTGTGCCTGCGCGTCGACGACCGGGGCCGGCTCGGGCGCGGGCGCCGGGGCCGGGGTCGGCTCGGCGGCCGACAGGTACTGACCGCACACCGGCCATGCACCGACACCCTGCGTCGCGAGGACGTTCTCGGCGACGCGGATCTGCTCTTCCTTGCTGGCGTTCGAGGCGTTGCCCGAGCCGCCGTTGGCCTCCCAGGTGCTCTGCGAGAACTGCAGGCCGCCGTAGTAGCCGTTGCCGGTGTTGGTGGACCAGTTGCCACCGCTCTCGCACTGCGCGACGCCGTCCCAGTTGTGGGAGGCGGCCGATGCGGTGCCGACGCCCACGCCGAGGGGGAGGGCGAGGGCCGCGCCTGCAACGGCGGCAGTTCCGAGTACGCGCTTGGCGATCTTGCGATTCGTCATACGGGGTGAATCCTCTCCGCGCTTGCTCGACGGTGTTCGACGGTCGCGGCGGCAGTCCCCGACGTGCTGCGCGTGCTCCGTCATGTCGCTGCCCCTCGAAGGTTCGGGAGAACCGGACCGCGGGGCAGTGACAGCAGCGGCGGGCCGGTCCGTGCCCGGTGGTTTCGGGCCGTCGCCGACGCTAGCCAAAGGTCACGAAAAGGTCACGCCGCCGCTGTTCAGCTCGGGGCCCTGTGTACAGGCCCAGGTCGGCGGCATTCGCGCACGTCAGCCGACCGGAACGCGCCTTCCGGGCGGGTCCGGTCGGCTGCACGTGTTGTGTTGCGACTCACGCCGACACGCCGTGTCAGAGGTACTGACCGCACACGGGCCATGCGCCCGCGCCCTGCGTCGCGAGAACGCTCTCGGCGACCTGGATCTGCTCTTCACGGCTTGCGTCGGCGGCGCTTCCGCTGCCGCCGTTGGCCTCCCAGGTGCTCTGCGAGAACTGCAGGCCGCCGTAGTAGCCGTTGCCGGTGTTGGTGGACCAGTCGCCGCCGCTCTCGCACTGAGCAACCGCATCCCAGTCGCCGGACGCGGCCGAGGCCGTGCCGGTGCCGACGCCGAGTGGCACGGCGACGACGGCGCCTGCGATGGCGGCGGTGCCGAGTGCGCGCTTCACGAAAGTGCGTCGGATACGGGGGGTGGTCGTATTCAGAGTGGTCATGCAGTGGGATTCCTCTCCGCTGTGCAGGCGAGTGTCGTCCTGGCATGCATGGATCCGGGCGTACCGCCTTCGGATGCATGGATTCCGAACCCACCGGACACGGGTGCGCCGGTGGATTTCTCTTTGTGGAATGGTCCGCATCGAACAGACTGTGATGCGGCCGCCGGACGGCGCGAAAAGCCGTCTCGCCCCCTGCCCCTCGAGTGGTGGGGATTCCGATCCCGCGGGGGCAG
The DNA here is from genome assembly GCF_012726205.1 of Rhodococcus sp. HNM0569. Taxonomy (GTDB): domain Bacteria; phylum Actinomycetota; class Actinomycetes; order Mycobacteriales; family Mycobacteriaceae; genus Rhodococcus_F. Next base: position 404,206 of record NZ_JAASAE010000002.1, read on the forward strand.
GTGAGCTGCGACGGGTCGGCGTGGGCCCTCGTTTCCGGGCCGCAATTCAAGCTACGCGGTCATCACGAGCGGGTCACGGATTTCGGAATCTGCGACGGCCGTACAAGTAGCAAGCGTGAATTGCGCGTATTTCCAGGTGTATTCGAAAAACGGACGACTGAAGACGCACTGCACGTCCGTACCACTCGTGACGAGAGTCACTCGCTAGATGCCCGATATGTCCGTAATTCTGGTACGGCTGCACGCTCGTGTCGCGCGTGTTCGCGGAGTTGGACGGGCGATTTGCTCGTGGCGTGACAGCGCGTGTAACGTAGGTGTCGCAACGCGGGGTGGAGCAGCTCGGTAGCTCGCTGGGCTCATAACCCAGAGGTCGCAGGTTCAAATCCTGTCCCCGCTACCAACGAGAAAGGCCCGGACCCTCGGTCCGGGCCTTTCTTCATGCCGCGGGTGGTTCCGGTTCGAGGTCGGTGAGTGCACGGCGCAGCAGCTTGCCCGTCGTGTTCCTCGGCAGCTCGTCCACGAACACGACATCGCGCGGCACCTTGTACCGGGCCAGACGGGCCTTGACGTGAGCGCGGAGAGCGTCTGCATCGCGTGCGGAATTCGCCGTGGGTACCACGAAAGCCCGCAGCCGGTGCCCGAATTCGGGGTCCTCGACGCCGATCACCGCGACATCCATCACCTCTTCGTGGTCGGCGAGCAAGTTCTCGACCTCGAGTGGGTACACGTTCTCGCCGCCGGAGACGATCATGTCGTCGTCGCGTCCGTCGACGAACAGCAGTCCGCGGGAATCGAAGTGGCCGACGTCGCCCGTCGAGAGCAGGCCGTCGCGGCGTTCCTTGTCGCGTCCGTCGGTATAGCCTTCGAAGCTCAGCCCGCTCGCGACGAAGATGCGGCCCGTGACGCCTGGCTGGGTGATGCGGTGCCCCTCGTCGTCGTACAGTGCGACATGGCATGTGACCGGCGGCCGGCCCGCAGTGCCGGGGGCTTCCGCGAGTTCGCCGGGTGTGGCGACGGTGGCGACCGCCACCTCGGTCGACCCGTACAGGTTGTAGAGCACCGGGCCGAATGCGCGTGCGGTCCGCGCCGACAGATCGGGTGAGATGGGGGAGCCTGCAGCGAAGACGATCGACAGGTGTGATGTGTCGTACCGCGACAGGACGTCCGGGCCGAGATCGACGATGCGCTGCAACATCGTCGGCACCACCACGAGGGCGTCGCATGCGTGTTCGGCGACGAGTGCGACGGTGTTCTCGGGGTCGAAACGCCGTGCGGTGACGACGCACTGGCCGAGCGCGAGGGCGATCGCGAGCTGTGAGACGCCGGTGCCGTGAAAAGCGGGTGCCGCCATCATCATTCGCTGACCGCGGCGTAGCGGTACGCGATCGAGGAACTGCGCCGACGCGAGCGGTGACGTGCGCCCGCGTGGCGCGCCCTTGGGGGTGCCTGTCGTCCCGCTCGTGAGGAGCACGAAACCGCCAGGGGTGTCGGGCGGGCTGACGTCGGAGTCGTCCGTGCGGGCGATCGTGTCCGCGAGTGTCGGCGCCGTGGTCTCGGCAGCGGGGTCGTCGACCCAGGCGCGGTAGCGGGCGACCGACGGGTCGAGTGCGTCGGCGAGCGGAGCGAATTCGTCGTCGAACACGAACGCGTGTACGCCTTCTCGCGTCGCGACGCCGGCAAGCTGGGGCGCACCGAAGCCGGTGTTCATGAGGACGAGCCGATTGCCGTTCTTCGCGGACGCGAGCATCGTGACGACGAGCCAGCGATGATTGCGGCACAGAACGGCCGCGGTGTGCTCGGCGGTGATGCCCGCGGTGTGCCACGCGCGTGCGAGGGCGTTGGCCGACGCGTCCAGGGTGCCGTAGTCGAGTGTGCCGAGTTCGTCGACGAGTGCGGGAGTGCGGGGTTCGGTGCGCGCGTGTGCGTGCACGGGACCGGCGAACGGACCGAATCTTGCCACCCCTGCGAGTGACGCGATTCCCCGGTCCAGTCGCGGGAAGGGCACCAGGCCGGATCGGATCATGACCCGCACGGCGCCGAGCGCGTCCGTCGTCTTCGTCAGGACTGTGGGCATCGAGCACCCCTTCCGATTTGTGAGGTACGTCACGTTCAGCGTACGCGATGTGCGGCGGTGGGCAAGGGGGTGCGGGTGCGGGCCCTGCAGCGTGACGGACGCGGCGCACGTGCGGGTTCGTTCTGGTAGGAAGCACAGCGTGAAGAAGACGCTCGCGGTCACCGCTGCCCTGTTCTGCTCGCTCGCTCTCGGCGCGTGCGGAAGTGAATCGACCGATGCGTCGGCGGACGCCGATTCGTCGACCGCCGTACCGACCGCGATCCCCGAGCCGGCCGACGACGCCGTCACCTACCAGACCGACGCCGCCGGGCTCACCACCGCGGTCAGGGGCATCGACGCAGATCCGGCGAGCCCCCTGTACGTGCAGGCGTGCGCGGACGCGACAGCATGGCTCGCAGGTGCGGGCGACAAGACGGCGGATGCCTATCTCGCGAGCGTGCAGGCCACGCCCGAGTGGGCGGACTGGACACCCGAGCAGATCGCAGCGACGACCACCGCGGCCGCTGCGGCTGCCGACGGGCGCTGCTGAGCGCGAGCGCTCGGCCCACCCATCGGACGAAATCGACGGGGCCCCTGCACGCGAGTGCGTGCAGGGGCCCCGGTGCTCTCGGCCGGACGGTTCACCCGGCCGTGCGCGTCACTTGAGTTCGGCGGACGTCTTGCCCAGCAGTCGACGGGCGACGATCAGCTGCTGGATCTGTTGCGTGCCCTCGAAGATGTCGAGGATCTTGCTGTCGCGGCTCCACTTCTCGAGCAGCGTGTGCTGCGAGTAGCCGAGCGTGCCCGCGAGTTCGACGGCCTTGAGCGTCACGTCGGTGCCGGTACGGCCTGCCTTCGCCTTCGACATCGACGCCTCGAGCGAGTTGGGCTTCTTGTTGTCCGCCATCCACGCCGCGCGTAGTGCCAGCAGGTATGCGGCTTCCCAGTCCGCCTCCATGCGCAGGAACTCGGCCGCGGCCGCATGCTGGCTCATCGGCGGGATGTCGTAGGACACCTCGACGCCCGCGTCGGCGAGGATGCCGCGCAGTTCTTCGAGCGCCGCGCGGCCGACGCCGATCGCCATCGCGGCGACGAGCGGGCGCGTGTTGTCGAAGGTCTGCATGACGCCGCCGAAGCCCTTTTTGACGTCGACCTCGGCGCTGCCGAGGATGTTGTCCTTCGGGATACGGCAGTTGTCGAACACGAGCACGGCGGTGTCCGAGGCCTTGATGCCGAGCTTGTGCTCGAGCCGAGCCACACTCAGTCCCGGGGCGTCGCGCGGCACGACGAACGACTTGATCGCGGCGCGGCCCTTCGTCTTGTCGACGGTCGCCCACACCACGATGTGGGTGGAACGCTCACCTGCGGTGACGAAGATCTTCTCGCCGTTGAGGATCCACTCGTCGCCCACGAGTTCGGCAGTCGTGGTGACGGCGGCGGAGTCGGATCCGAAGGAGGGCTCGGTGATCGCCATCGACGCCCACACCTTGCCGAAGCGCTCGAGCTGGTCGTCGGTCGCGACCGCGGCGATCGCGGCATTGCCGAGGCCCTGATAGGGAATCGACAACATCAGGCCGACATCGCCCCACGACGTCTCGAGCGCGTTGAGCAATGCAGACATGTTGCCACCGTTGGCATTTCCGATGATCTCGGTCTTGGAGCCCGAGCGACCGCCGCTCGCGCCGCCGATGTCGCCGCCGGAGTCGTTGAGGCCCTCGACCATCGCCGCCATCGTGTCGAGCTCGACGGGGTACTCGTGCTCGGCGAGGTCGTACTTGCGCGAGATCGGCCGGAAGATCTGGGCGGCCACCTGGTGGGCCTGATTGGCAGAGGCCTTGAGCTTCTTGGGGAGTTCGAGGTTGTACATGGAATGTGTGTTCCTTCAGTCGATTCAGGCCGCTCAGATCAGGACGATGCCCTCGCCGACACCGACCGCGCGCAGGTCGCGGTACCAGCGTTCGACGGGGTGCTCCTTGGTGAACCCGTGGCCGCCGAGCAGTTGCACGCCGTCGAGGCCGATCTGCATTCCCTTGTCGGTCGCGAGCTTCTTGGCGAGCGCGGCCTCGCGGGCGAACGACTTGCCCTGCTCGGCCCGCGACGCGCCGCGCAGGGTCACCAGGCGCAGGCCTTCGAGTTCGATGCCGATGTTGGCAACCATGAACGCGACCGCCTGCCGGTGGCTGATCGGCTCGCCGAACGCCTCCCGCTCGTTGGCGTAGGGGATCACGTAGTCGAGCACGGCCTGCGACGTGCCCGCGGCGAGCGACGCCCAGCCGAGACGTGCGAGGCGGATCGCGTCGGCGTAGTCGGCCACTCGCGTGTCGGGGGACTCGCCGAGCAGCGCGGACTCGGGGATCGCGACGTCGGTGAGCTCGAGACGTCCGATGCCTGCGGCACGAAGACCCATGCTCGGGTCGGCCTCGACGACCAGGCCCTTGGCGTCGGACTCGACCAGGAACAACGACGGCTTGCCGTCGAGCTCGGCGGCGACGACGAACAGTTCCGACGACGCAGCGGCGGGCACGAGGCTCTTGACGCCGTTGAGTGTGAAGCCGCTGGGGGAGCGGGTGGCCTTGGTGCGCAACGCGAACGGGTCGAACAGAGCGTGCGGCTCGTTGACGACGACGGCCGCGCCCGGCACCTGCTCGCCCGTGAACGCAGGCAGGTAGGTCTTCTGCTGTGCGTCGCTGCCCCACTGGGTGAGCGCGACCGCGACGCCGCTCGGTGCCAGGATCGGAAGTGCGAGGCCCATGTCGCCGTGGGCGAGCGCCTCCGCGACGAGAGAGTTGGTGACGGCCCCGCGCTCGTCGGCCGCGCCGTCGAGTTCTTCGGGGACGTTGATGAGCGTGATGCCGAGTTCGGCGGCGCGCTTGCCGAGGTCGGCGGGCGACGCGGCGGCCTCGTCGGCGTCGTGCGCTGCGGGCCGCAGGATCTCGGCGGCGAACTCGCGCACCGTCTCCACGATCATCTGCTGGTCGTCGGACGGCGTGAGGTCGAAGTAGTCGGCGTTCTTGGTGGTGCTGTCCGGCAGTCGCTTCGGCGCTCCGCCGCCCGAAACCTTCTTGAATCCGCGTGTCGCGGCGCCGAGCGTCTTGAAACCGGTCTTGGTGCTCTCGTAGGTGACGCGGTCGATGGTCTGGCGCAGGTTGTACTTCTCGGCCAGGTCGGATCCGGTGATCCTGGTCAGCACACGCATCGCGACACCCATCGCGTCGCGCTTGACCGGGTTCAGTCCGACTGCGGAGGTGTCGCGCGGTGCGCGCCTGCTGGGGGCCTCGTGCTCGGGGGCGTCGTGCTTGCTCATCATCACCAGCTGTTCTCGGTGTACGGGCGGGGACGTGAGCTACCTTACTCAGCAGTAAGGTGGGTGTCTACTATGGAGTAAGTTCCGCCTGCCGTGCAGGTCAGCGCGGCTGACGCGGAGAATCTGCGTCAGCCGGTCTGGGTCACGATGTCGGTGAGTGTCCTGCGGATGCGGTCGGCGTCGTCGGCCGGGGCGTAGGCGTACACGCCGAGCCGGTATTCCGGTGCACCGCCCGGGGTGCCCGCGACGAACCGCACGAGGTCGACCGCGTACCGGCCGCGCTCGTCGGACGAGTTCTCGGTGTAGGCCGTGCGGTCGTCGGGACGCAGCGCGGCAGCGGGATCGTCGAGCCACGGCGGCCCGAAGTCGGACGGCAGCGGCGCCGAGCAGTCGGTGGGGCACTTCTGCAGGACGAGGGCGACGCGCTCCGCGCCGCCGGGCGCGCGACACGGCCACCCGCGAGCATCGGGGAGTTCGTCGAGGCTGCCCGCGAAGCAGTTGACGTCCCCGGCGGTGCGGAACGCGAAAGGCCATCCGTCGAACGTCATGGTGTACGTGTCGTCGTCGTCCGTCCACGCCGGGCCGAACAACGGGCCGGCGGGCAGGTCGCGGAGGACGGGATCGCCCGCGGGGAGTGGATCGCTCGGAACCTCCGCGTCGCCCTCCGGGGCCGGTGCGTCGGCGACCGCGTCCGGTGCGGCGACGGGCGCACCGTCGATCGTGTCCAGGAGCCCATCCGTTGGCAGGCCGCGGAGCGCGAGGACACCCACGGTCGCGATCGTCACCACGACCGCGAGTACCGCGACGCCGATCGCGACGAACGCGCTCCGGTCGTGACGACTCGACACCGTCGCGTCGGTGCGTGCCGGATCCGACGCGCCCGGGACGGGCGAGCCCGGCTCGTTCACCGCGCGGTACCGAGCGCGCGGAGTACGTCGGCGTGCAGCAGGCCGTTCGACGCGACGGCGCTGCCACCGTGCGGACCCGGGCGGCCCGCCCGGTCGGTGAAGTGGCCGCCCGCCTCGCGCACCAGGATGTCGAGCGGCGCGAGGTCCCACAGCGACACCTCGGGCTCGGCGGCGACGTCGACCGCGCCCTCCGCGACCAGGCAGTACGAGAAGAAGTCCCCGAAACCCCGCACCCGCCACACGTCGTCGGTGAGCGCGACGAATGCGTCGCGCACACCCACGTCCCGCCAGCCGGACAGGCTCGAGAAGGACAGCGACGCCGACGACACGTCCGAGACCCCAGACACCGAGGTGCGACGAGGAGCCTCCTGCGAGAAGGTCGTCCACGCGCCACTGCCCGCCGACGCCCACCAGCGGCGTGCGAGGGCGGGGGCGCTCACGACGCCGACGACGGGTTCGCCGTCGACCAACAGCGCGACGAGCGTCGCCCACACCGGGACGCCGCGCACGAAGTTCTTGGTGCCGTCGATCGGATCGATCACCCACTGGCGTCCTTCGAACACCGCGTCGCCGCCGAACTCCTCGCCGAGCACGGAGTCGCCCGGGCGTGCTGCTGCGAGGTGCTCGCGCAGCGCGCGTTCGACGGCGAGGTCCGCGTCGGAGACCGGCGTGAGGTCCGGCTTCGCGTCGACGTGCAGGTCGAGCGCGCCGAACCGGTCGCGGGTGATCGCGTCCGCGCGGTCGGCGAGGCCCAGTGCGAGCGTCAGGTCGTCGGAGTGGTCGGTCGCCATGACCGAAAACGCTAGCCGGTCGTGCGCCGCGTGCACCGCCAGGGCCGCACCGTCCGAGCCGCCGGTCGTGGGACAGGTAGCCTAGGGAGCCGTGCATCCCGACGTTTCCGCAGACCTCAACGAGCTCGACACCACGTTGCGCACGGTCGAATCCGTGCTCGACATCGACGAGTTGCGTCGCCGCATCGACGAACTCGAGCACCAGGCCGCGGACCCGACGCTGTGGGACGACCAGGAGCACGCGCAGCGGGTCACGAGCGAGCTGTCGCACGCGCAGTCCGAGTTGCGGCGCGCGGAGGAACTGCGTCAGCGCCTCGACGACCTGCCGACGCTCTACGAGCTCGCGGAAGAGGACGGCACGAGCGAAGCGCTCGCCGACGCCGACGCCGAACGGGCGTCGCTGCGGGCCGACATCGAGGCGATGGAAGTCAAGACGATGCTGTCGGGCGAGTACGACCAGCGCGACGCGCTCGTCAACATTCGTTCCGGTGCGGGCGGCGTCGACGCCGCCGACTGGGCCGAGATGCTGATGCGCATGTACATCCGCTGGGCCGAGAAGCGCGGCTACGGTGTCGAGGTCTACGACACCTCGTACGCAGAAGAAGCCGGCATCAAGAGCGCCACCTTCGCCGTGAAGGCGCCCTACACCTACGGCACGCTCTCGGTCGAGATGGGCACCCACCGGCTCGTCCGGATCAGCCCGTTCGACAACCAAGGCAGGCGGCAGACGTCCTTCGCCGAGGTCGAGGTGCTGCCCGTGGTCGAGACCACCGACCACATCGACATCGACGAGAACGACGTGCGTGTCGACGTGTACCGGTCGTCGGGCCCGGGCGGTCAGTCGGTCAACACCACCGACTCCGCGGTGCGCCTCACGCACGTCCCCACCGGCATCGTCGTCACGTGCCAGAACGAGAAGTCGCAGTTGCAGAACAAGGTGGCCGCGATGCGCGTGCTGCAGGCCAAGCTCCTCGAACGCAAGCGCCAGGAAGAACGCGCCGAGATGGATGCGCTCAAGGGTGACGGCGGCAACTCGTGGGGCAACCAGATGCGCTCCTACGTCCTGCATCCGTACCAGATGGTCAAGGACCTGCGCACCGAGTACGAGGTGAACAACCCGTCGGCGGTGCTCGACGGCGACATCGACGGCTTCATCGAGTCGGGCATCCGCTGGCGGATGCGCGAAAGTCAGAAACAGTAGCCCGGAGAACGGCCAGGAGGGCAGGGTGAACTTCAATCCGCTCGACGACCTGTCGGCGTGGCTGCAGCATGTCGCGCTGCCGATCGCGCTCGTCGTCACCGGTGGGTTCATCGTGGTCCGATTCGTCAGCTGGGGCGGTCTGAAGATCACCGACCGGATCGACGCGCAATTCCGGCACGGCGACGCGCTGGTGCGCTCCGAGGCGGCGAAGCATCGCCATTCGGTCGCGCAGGTCATCACGTGGGTGGTCATCACCCTGGTGTGGATCGTGGTCACGCTGCGCGTCGTCGACATCCTGAGTCTGCCGATCGCCAGCCTCGTCGCGCCCGCGACGGTCGTCGGTGCCGCGCTCGGCTTCGGCGCGCAGCGCGTCGTGCAGGACATCCTCGCCGGATTCTTCATCATCACCGAGCGGCAGTACGGCTTCGGCGACACGGTCCGTATCGCGATCGTCGGTTCGACCGACGACGCGGAGGGCGTCGTCGAGGACGTCACGCTCCGCGTCACGCGGATGCGCAACTCCGACGGCGAGGTCATCACGGTCCCGAACGGACAGATCGTCAAAGCTGTCAACCTGTCCAAGGACTGGGCACGCGCGGTCATCGACGTGCCGGTCCCGGCGAGCGCCGACCTCAACCGCGTCAACGAGGTACTGCACCAGGTGGGCGTCGACGCGTACGCCGACCGCTCGCTCAAGCGGTTGCTGCTCGACGAGCCCACCGTGATGGGCATCGAGAAACTCGCCGTCGACGAGACCAGCGTGCGGGTCGTCGCGCGGACCCTGCCCGGCAAGCAGTTCCAGGTGGGGCGCGCGCTGCGCGTGCGGATCGCGACGGCGATGCGCAGGCAGGGCATCGTGGTGTCGCCCGAGATGCAGACCGACAAGCCGCAGGAAACCTCGAATGAGTGACGAGCACAGGCCCGGCGACCGGGCGCCCAGGCATGCGCCCCGCAGCGGTGAGATACCCAGGGTGACGACCGGCGAGATGCCCGTTGCCGAGAAGGCGGACGCGGGCCGGCGCCGAGGCGTGTTCGCACGAGTGAAGATCCCGCCGCGACTGTTCGGTGGCAAGGTGCGCACCACCACTCTCGCGCTGTGCGTGCTGTGGATCGGCCTGTACCTGCTCAACGGGCACTTCAACCCGTCCGAGGAGGGCAGCGTGCAGGGGCCGCAGCCGGTGTCCGACGTCGCGCCTCCCCCCGCGACCACCACGACGGTCCCGCCGCCCGCGACCACCGAGCCGACCACCACCGAGACCTATCCCACGACTACCACCACGACCGGGCCCTCGCCGTCCACGTCGAGCGGCATCCGGATACCCGGAAGCGGCGAGGGTGGCGACGTCACCACCACGACCACCACGCGAGGCGGGCTGATCCCGCCGTTCTTCCTGCCGCAGCAGGAGGCCACCACCGACGAGTCGGGTGGTACCGAGGGCACCAACGGTTCGGGCGGCGCGGTCAGCGAGTCGCCCACGCAGTAGACGCGCCCTTCGCACGTACGGCGGGACCGCGTGTGATGGCTACACTGGGGCACCGTGATCAGCGTCGAGCACCTGTCGAAGTCGTACAAGGCCTCCACCCGGCCCGCGCTGTCGGACGTGTCGGTCGAGGTCGACAAGGGCGAGTTCGTGTTCCTGATCGGCCCGTCGGGTTCCGGCAAGTCGACGTTCATGCGCCTGCTCCTGAAGGAGGAATCGCCCACGTCGGGCGACATCCACATCAGCAGGTTCCACGTCAACAAGCTGGCCTCGCGGCGCGTGCCCAAGCTGCGCCAGTCGATGGGCGTCGTGTTCCAGGATTTCCGGCTGCTCGCGAAGAAGACCGTCAGCGAGAACGTCGCGTTCGCGCTCGAAGTGATCGGCAAGCCGCGCACCGTCATCGAACGCACCGTTCCCGAGGTGCTCGAGATGGTGGGGCTCGCCGGCAAGGCGGACCGGTTGCCGCACGAGTTGTCCGGTGGCGAGCAGCAGCGTGTCGCGATCGCGAGAGCCTTCGTCAACCGACCGCTCGTGCTGCTGTGCGACGAGCCCACCGGCAACCTCGATCCCGAGACGAGCCAGGACATCATGATGCTGCTCGAGCGGATCAATCGCACCGGAACGACCGTCGTGATGGCGACCCACGACCACCACATCGTCGACTCGATGCGCCGTCGCGTGGTCGAACTCGACCTCGGCCGGGTCGTGCGCGACGAGTCCAGGGGCGTGTACGGCGTCGGTCGCTGACGCCGAGCCAGCCCGCCCCATCCGCACGCCCCGCCTCTCCCGGGGCCGACGCCGAAGGAACGCCAACCACCGATGCGCGCCAGCTTCCTGTTCAGCGAGGTTCTCACCGGCCTTCGCCGCAATGTGACCATGACGGTCGCGATGATCCTCACCACCGCGATCTCGCTCGGCCTGTTCGGCGGCGGCCTCCTCGTCGTGCAGATGGCCGGCAAGACGCAGCAGATCTTCCTCGACCGCGTCGAGGTGCAGCTGTTCCTGACCGACGACATCTCGTCCGGCGACCCGGCGTGCGAGCAGGACATCTGCAAATCCTTGCGGAGCGACCTCGAGGACACGTCGTCGGTCGTGTCGGTGCAGTACCTCAACCGCGACGACGCGGTACGCGACGCGACGGAACGTGTGTTCAAGGACCAGCCGGAGCTGGCGTCGCTCGTGAGCCCCGAGAGCTTCCCGGCGTCGTTCAAGGTCAAGCTCAGTGATCCGGAGCGGTTCGGCACGATCGAGCAGGAGTTCGGCTCGCGGCCCGGCGTCGAGAGCGTCCTCAACCAGCGCGATCTCGTCGACCGGTTGTTCAGCGTCCTCGACGGAGTGCGCAATGCGGCGTTCGCGATCGCGACGGTGCAGGCGATCGCGGCGATCCTGCTCATCGCGAACACCGTGCAGATCGCCGCGTTCACCCGTCGCACCGAGGTCAGCATCATGCGGCTCGTCGGCGCCACGCGCTGGTACACGCAGTTGCCGTTCCTGCTCGAGGCGGTGGTCGCGGCCGTCGTGGGTGGTGTGCTCGCGATCGCGGGCCTGTTCACGGCGAAGAGTCTGTTCGTCGACGACGTGCTCGCCGACGTGTACGACGCGAACATCGTGGCGCGGATCACGAACGCCGACGTCCTGTTCGTGTCGCCGATCCTGCTGCTGGTCGGTGTCGGTATGGCCGCGGCCACCGCGTACATCACGCTGCGCCTCTACGTGCGCGAGTAAAAACGACTTGCCTGCACCTCTAGACTCGGACATGTCCCTGCACACGGGACGAACACACGGCACGACGGACTGAAAGGCCCGCACAGTGAAGGAAAAGGGCCGGAAGGTCATCGCGACCAACCGCAAGGCGCGTCACAACTACACGATCCTCGACACCTACGAGGCGGGCATCGCGCTCGTCGGCACCGAGGTCAAGAGCCTCCGCGAAGGCAAGGCGTCGCTCGTCGACGCGTTCGCCACCGTCGACGACGGCGAAGTGTGGCTGCGCGGCCTGCACATTCCCGAGTACACGCAGGGCTCGTGGACCAACCACACGCCCCGGCGGAACCGGAAGTTGCTGCTGCACAAGCGCGAGATCGAGCACCTCGTCGGCAAGTCCCGCGAGGGCAACCAGACGCTCGTGCCGCTGTCGATGTACTTCTCCGACGGCAAGGTCAAGGTCGAACTCGCGCTCGCCAAGGGCAAGCAGGACTACGACAAGCGCCAGGACATCGCGCGACGCACCGCCGAACGCGAGGTCACGCGTGAACTCGGCCGGCGCATCAAGGGCATGCGCTGAGCGTTCTGCTCGCTCTCGTCGCAGCCGTCGGGTACGGCGTGAGCGATTTCGTCGGGGGCGTCGCCTCCCGCCGCGTCGCGGCGCTGCGGGTCGTCCTCGTCTCCTACCCGCTCTCGCTGCTCATCGTGCTCGCGCTCGCACCGTTCGTCGGCGGCACGATCACACCAGCAGGCATGGCGTGGGGCGCCGCGTCGGGTCTCGCCGGCGGTGTCGCGGTGTGGTGGTTCTATCTCGCGCTCGCCGAAGGTCCGATGGCGGTCGTGTCGCCGCTCACCGCCGTCATCGTCGCGGGCCTGCCGGTGGTGGTGGGCCTCGCGCTCGGCGAACGGCCGGGGCCGGTCGCGTACATCGGGATCGTCGTCGCGCTCGTCGCGGTCGTCCTGGTCAGCCGCGAGTCACCCGACGATGCGACCGCCGAGGTCAGTGCGCGCACCCTGAGGTTCACCAAGAAGGTCGCTCTGCTCACGTTCGGTTCGGGCGTCGCCTTCGCGCTCACCTTCGTGTCGCTGCACCAGATCGGCGACGACGGTGGGCTGTGGCCGCTCGCGCTCCAGCGGGCGTTCGCCACGCTCGTCGTGTGGGCCGTCGCGCTCGCCGCGCACCAGTTCGCCCCGCCGCGCGGGATGCCGCTGCGGCTCGCGATCTACGTGAGTGTCCTCGACGTCGTCGCCAATGCCGCGATGATGTACGCATTCCACGGCGGCATGCTCTCGCTCGTGAGTGTGATCGGCGCTCTGTATCCGGCCGCCACGGTCCTGCTCGCGATGGTCATGCTGGGCGAGCGGGTCGGTCGCTCGCAACAGGCGGGCATGCTGCTCGCGCTCGCCGCGGTGGCGATGATCTCCGTCGCCTGACCGAGCGCTCAGCGGCCGGTACGGGCACGCAGGTGGATGCGTTCACCTTGCTTGCCGAACAGGCTCAGTAGCTCGGCCGGGCCGTCGACGGCGCCGAACCAGTGCGGCACGCGGGTGTCGAATTCGGCGGCCTCGCCGGCCCGCAGCACGGTCTCGCGGTCACCCAGGCGCAGGCGGATCTTGCCCGAGAGCACGTAGAACCACTCGTAGCCCTCGTGCGTCTTCTGCGTCACCGGATCGTCGGTGGGTTCGACGATCAGCTTGTACGCCTGCAGGTTGCCGGGCTGGCGGGTGAGGGGGATCGACGTGTGGCTGCCGATCTTCTGCGGCACCTGCCGCACCCGGGGATCCTGTGGCTCCGAGCGGACCAGGTCGTCGAGTGACACGCCGAGGGCGGACGCCACGGGCAGCAACAGCTCGAGGGTCGCCTTGCGGCGACCCGACTCCAGGCGCGACAGCGTGCTCACCGAGATGCCGGTCTGCTGGGCGAGGACCGCGAGGGTGAGATCGCGTTCGCCCCGCAGCGCCCGCAGGCGCGCGCCCACCGTGGCGATCGCCGCCGTCGAATCCGGGTCGTTCATCCACCCCACCTCCGTTTGCCGTAACAGCAATTGTACTTGCCGATTCCTTCGCTCGGCGGCACTGTCGAGGTATGACGGACAACGAACGAATCGACCCCTCGGTAGACCGCGTGGATGTCGCGGTACTCGGCGGCGGTGCGGCCGGACTCAGCGCGGCCCTCGTCCTCGGTGAGGCGCTGCGCAGCGTCGTCGTGATCGACAACGGTGCGCCACGCAATGCCCCCGCGACACACATTCACGGCTACCTCACGCGGGACGCCACCAGTCCGGCGGAGTTCCTCGATGCCGGGCGGGCGCAAGCGCGCGCAGTGGGAGCACGGTTCCTGGACGCGGCGGTGGACAGCGTCGAGCAGGTGGGCGAGAGTGCGGACTGCGGGCCCGCGTTCGACGTGCGGCTGCGCGACGGGGCGATGGTGCGTGCACGGCGCGTGCTGGTCGCGACCGGCCTGGTCGACGCCTTCGACAGCGAGATCGCGGGTGTCGCGGAGCAGTGGGGCCGCGGAGTCGCGCACTGCCCGTACTGCCACGGCTACGAGGTGCGCGGTTCCGCGATCGCGGTGCTGTCGACCGATACGGCGCGCGGCGTCCACCAGGCGCTGCTCCTGCGGCAGTGGTCCGAGGACGTCACGCTGTTCATCCATAGCGGTGACGACCCCGACGAGGTGTCGGCGGAGCGGCTCGCGGCACGTGGCGTCGACGTCGTCGCCGGTCCCGTCGAGCGGCTCGAGCAGGCGGGCGACGCCGTGACGGGTGTCGTCCTCGCGTCGGGGGAGCGGTACCCGGCCGAGTCCGTGTTCGTCGGCGCGATGCTCCGGGCGGAGCCCAACGACGCGGTGCTCACCGCGCTCGGCGCCGAGACTCGGGGCACCCCGTTCGGCCCGTTCGTGAAGGTCGACTCGATGACCTTCGCGACGTCGGTCCCGGGCGTCTACGCGGCAGGGAACGTCGTGGATCCCTCCGCGCAGGTGATCGTGAGTGCGGCGGCCGGCTACCGCGCGGCGGCGATGCTGAACTTCGATCTGGTCGAGGAGGACACCGACGCGGCCGTCGAGGAGGCCCGGCGGTCGTCGGGAACGCGTCGTGCAGAAAAAGCGGGATGAAATTGTCGGGAGGGCGCGTTACAGTGGGTGGCCCCATGAAGGACGTGGGGCACGTACGGGGCTGAACGGTTTCGACTGCGTACGTTGAGACAGGGGAAGCGTGTCGGTGCAGGCAAGAGACCACCGTAAGCGTCGCTGCAACCTATAAGCGCCGATTCCAATCAGCGCGACTACGCACTCGCTGCCTAAGCGACTGCGTGTCTGTCAGCCCGGGTTCGCCCTCGACCCGGTCCCTGGCATCAGCTAGAGGGCTTTACCGTCCGGCTCGGTCGCGGAGTCGTACGGGACAACTCACAGCGACTGGGACCGTCATCTCGACTTGTTCGCGAGATCGGGAGGTCCGAGTAGAGGCATAGCGAACTGCACACGGAGAAGCCCTGGCAAGATGCCGCAGGACCCGGGTTCAATTCCCGGCAGCTCCACGGAAAGGCCGGGCCGCGAGTCACCGAGACTCGCGGCCCGGCCTTTTTCTTGCGCTCGTGTCGGGCTTGCCCGGGAATCCGGCGCCCGCGCGCGGGGAGGGGAAGAATGGCACGCGTGCGCCGAACCGGTCGGCGCCCAGAACAGGGAGGTGCCGTGGTTCACGAACGCGCCGGGCAACCCGCTCGCCCGGAGGACCTGGTCGATCTGCCCGGTCTGGTCACCGCCTACTACACGCGCGTGCCGGACCCGGACGACCCGCGTCAGCAGGTGTCGTTCGGCACGTCGGGCCACCGCGGGTCGAGCCTGGACACCGCATTCAACGAGACCCACATCCTCGCGATCACGCAGGCGATCGCCGAATACCGCAGACACCAGCATGTCGACGGCCCGCTGTTCCTCGGCCGCGACACGCACGGCTTGTCCGAACCGGCGTGGGTCAGCGCGATCGAGGTGCTCGCTGCGAACGACGTCACGGTGCTGATCGACTCGCGGGACGGCTACACCCCGACCCCCGCGGTCAGCCACGCGATCCTGCGCTACAACAGCAGCGGTCCGGAGTCCCAGGCCGACGGCATCGTCGTCACGCCGTCGCACAACCCGCCGCGCGACGGCGGCTTCAAGTACAACCCGCCGCACGGCGGGCCTGCCGACACCGACGCGACGGCGTGGATCGCGAAGCGGGCCAACGACCTCGTCCGGCACGACCTGCGCGGCGTGCGGCGGGTGCCCTTCGAGCAGGCACTGCGCCGCACCGAACGGTACGACTTCCTGCGCTACTACGTCGACGACCTGCCGGACGTCGTCGACCTCGAAGCGATCCGCAATGCCGGGGTGCGCATCGGCGCAGACCCACTCGGCGGCGCGAGCGTGGACTACTGGGCCGCGATCGCGGAGACCCACCGGCTCGACCTCACAGTGGTCAACCCGCTCGTCGACGCGACCTGGCGGTTCATGACACTCGACTGGGACGGCAAGATCCGCATGGACTGTTCGTCGCCGTACGCGATGGCGTCGCTGATCGACAACAAGGACCGGTTCGACCTCGCGACGGGTAACGACGCCGACGCCGACCGACACGGCATCGTCACGCCCGACGGTGGGCTGATGAATCCGAACCACTACCTCGTGGTCGCGGTCGACTACCTCTTCGGCCGTCGCGACGGATGGGGCGCATCCGCAGGGGTCGGCAAGACGGTCGTCAGCTCGTCGATGATCGACCGCGTCGCCGCGGGCATCGACCGCACGCTCTACGAGGTTCCGGTCGGTTTCAAGTGGTTCGTTCCCGGCCTGCTCGACGGGTCGCTCGGGTTCGGCGGCGAGGAAAGTGCGGGGGCGTCGTTCCTGCGCAGGCACGGTGGGCCGTGGAGTACCGACAAGGACGGGCTCATCATGGCGCTGCTCGCGTCGGAGATCCTCGCCGTCACCGGGAGGACGCCGTCCGAGCACTACACCGAGCTCACCGAGCGGTACGGCGACCCGGCGTACGCGCGTATCGACGCGCCTGCGACGCGCGAGCAGAAGGCGCTGCTCGCGAAGCTCTCGCCCGAGCAGGTGCACGCCGACCGGCTCGCGGGCGATCCGGTGACCTCGACGCTGACGACCGCGCCGGGCAATGGTGCACCGATCGGCGGGCTGAAGGTGAGCACCGAGAACGCGTGGTTCGCGGCGCGCCCGTCCGGCACCGAGGACGTCTACAAGATCTATGCCGAGTCCTTCGAGGGACCCGAGCATCTCGCGCAGGTCCAGGACGAGGCACGGGAGCTGATCGCGCGCGTGCTCGGCTGATCGGGACGGCTAGGATCGGGCTCGACTATGAGTGCGCCCATCGAGCCGGAATCGCGGCTACCGAAAGAGATCTGGATCCTCGTCTCGGCGAGCTTCGTCATCGCCCTGGGCTTCGGCATCGTCGCGCCCGCGCTCCCGCAGTACGCACGCAGCTTCGACGTGGGGGTCACGGCGGCGACGGTCGTGATCTCGTCCTTCGCGTTCATGCGGCTCGCGTTCGCACCCGTCAGTGGGCGGCTCGTGCAGCGCCTCGGCGAGCGACCCGTCTACATCACCGGCGTGCTCATCGTCGCTGCCTCGACAGGCGCGTGCGCGCTCGCCGCCGACTACTGGCAGCTGCTCGTCTTCCGCGCCGCGGGCGGCATCGGATCCACGATGTTCACCGTCTCGGCGATGGGCCTGCTCATCCGCATCGCGCCACCCGGCAAGCGCGGGCGCGTCTCGGGTATGTACGCGACGAGCTTCCTGATGGGAAACATCACCGGGCCGTTGTTCGGCGGCCTGCTCGTCGGCTTCGGGCTGCGGATGCCGTTCGTGATCTACACGATCGCGCTCGTGATCGCCGCCGCGGTCGTGTTCTTCGCGCTGCGCCGCTCACACCTGTCGGCGCCGGAAGCGGGCGACGACGCCCCGGCGATGACCTTGCGCGACGGTCTCGCGAATCCGGTGTACCGCGCGGCGCTGACGTCGAACTTCGCGGTCGGGGCCATCGTGTTCGGTGTGCGGGTCGCCCTCGTGCCGCTGTTCGTCGTGGAGGCGCTGCAGCGCGACGGGGGACTCGCGGGTGTCGCGCTCACGGTGTTCGCGGTGGGCAATGCGTCGGTGCTCATGCTGTCGGGGCGCTTGTCGGACACGTACGGGCGCCGTCCGTTCGTGTTGACCGGTCTGCTGGTGTGCGGCGTGAGCACGATCGCGATGGGGGCGACCGAGAATCTCGCGGTGTTCTTCGTCGCGTCCGCGCTCGCCGGGCTGGGGTCGGGGATCATGAATCCCGCCCAGCAGGCCGCCGTCGCCGACGTCATCGGTTCGAAGTCGCGCGGAGGGCCGGTCCTGGCGACCTTCCAGATGGTGTCCGACGTCGGCGGCGTCCTGGGGCCGGTCGTCGGCGGCCAGCTCGCCGAACGCCTCTCGTACACCGCGGCGTTCGCCGTGACGGGCTCGGTCATGGTGCTCGCGGCGATCGCGTGGGCCGTCGTGCCCCGCGACCGGGTGCCGAAGGTGCGGGCCGAAGTGCCCTGACGTGCGCGTCGGTACTCTCGACGGGGTGTGGACGAAATGGATCAGCCTGCTCGCGCGCCTCGGCCTCGCGGCCGTGTTCCTCGTGTCGGGCTGGGTCAAGGCCGTCGACCCGTCGCAGACGGTCGTCGCCGTCCGCGCGTACCAGTTGCTGCCGGAATCGCTCGTGCGGCCCGTCGCCGTCACCCTGCCGGTCGTCGAGCTCGCGCTGGGCGTCCTGCTGGTGATCGGTCTCGGCGTGCGCCTGGTCAGCGTCGTGTCCGGCCTCGTCCTCGTGGTCCTCATCGCGTCCATCGCCTCTGCGTGGGCACGCGGACTGTCGATCGACTGCGGGTGCTTCGGCGGGGGCGGCGAGGTCGCCGACGCCGATCCGAGCGACTACGCGATCGAGATCGCGCGCGACGTCGGCTTCCTGGCCCTCGCGGCGTGGCTGACGGTGTTCCCACGGTCGCCGTTCGCACTCGGGCCCCGTTCACGGCCCGTCGCCCCGCGACGTGACGCCGACGCCCTGGCACAGTGAACACACACGATCCGTACGCCCCCGAGCAGAAGGAACGAACAGCCCCGTGAGCGCGAAGAGCAACAAATACAACCCGCAGCCGGAGTCGAGCAAGTCCACCTACATCCTCGGCGGCATCGCGGTCGTCGTGATCGCCGTGCTCGTCATCGGCGGGATCGTGTGGCAGAACCAGCGCAGCAAACCGCGCAACGAGGGCTACGGCAGCGTGCAGAATAGTTCCGTGCAGGTTTCCATGGACGCCGACGGGGTCGTGACGCTCGGGCTGCCTGCCGCCGCCACCACGATCGACCTGTTCGAGGATCCGATGTGCCCGTACTGCGCCGAACTCGAACACGAGAGCGGCCAGGAACTCGCGCAGGCGATCGACGACGGCGACATCGCCGTGCGCTACCACATCCTCAACTTCCTCGACCGGCTCTCCGCCAGCCAGGACTACTCGACGCGCGCGGTCGCCGCGTCGCAGTGCGTCGCCGAGACGGGTGACGCACTCGCGTATTCGGCGTTCCACGCGACGCTGTTCGCCCCCGACTTCCAGCCTGCCGAGAACGGCAACTCGGATCACAGCAACGACGAACTCGCACAGGCCGCGAAGGACGCGGGCGCATCCGGCGAGGCCGCGTCCTGCATCACGTCGGGCCAGCGGATCGAACAGGCCGCCGCGAACGCCGAAGCGGGTCGCCAGACCCTTGCCGCGTCGGGTGCCACGGGCACGCCCGCCGTCGTGCAGGGCGGCCGCGTCATCGACGCACTCGGCAACCCGAACTGGATCGACGAGCTCCGCAACTGACGGGCGGATGCGGTGACGGACGAGACGTCCGTCACCGCATCGACCAGCGGATTTGTTGCCGTCGTTCGAGATGGTGTAGTTTTCTTCGAGCACGAGGAAGTCGTTTCCGAGTGCCGGTGACAACCGCATACGGGGCTATGGCGCAGCTGGTAGCGCACCACACTGGCAGTGTGGGGGTCAGGGGTTCGAGTCCCCTTAGCTCCACTCCGACATCGCGAGAACCGCGTTTCGCCATCACGGCGAGGCGCGGTTCTCGCGTTGGGGGGCGGCCCCGGAAGTCGACACCGTGTCACGCGGGCATCGGGAAGCTGTGGTTGTGCAGCATTTCCACACGATCGGCACCGAGGTATTCGCCGAGCACCTGGGTGACCGCCTCGCGGACGCCGGCTGCGGTGCGGTCGGTGTAGGCCACCCCGAGTTGCACGGCCGGTGGCACGGGGCTTGCCGCCAAACCCACGAGCCCGTCGGGTGCACGGTCGAGCACCGGCACCAGCATGGCGCCCACGCCCGCGCGCGCCGCCTCCAGCCCGGTAGCGAGGTCGTTGACCTCCGCTGCGACGCGCCAGCCGCCCGGGCTTCCGCTGAACGCGTCGAAGCTCGGTTGGCGCAATGTGCACGGCGGCGAGAACGCCACGATCGGCATCGCTTCCGCAGGATCAGGCTGGGGATGGTTCGCCGACCAGAGCCAGCGCAGGCGGAATCCGGCGGTACGCGCGGCGAGTTCCGGTGCGACGCGCGTGGTCACCGCGACGTCTATGCCGCCGGAATCGAGCAGCGAGCGGACCGTCGCATTGCGGTCGAGATGAAAACGAACCTCGGTACCCGGAAACCGTTGGCGCAGACTGGTCATCATCATCGGCAGGATCACTGCGGCACTGTTCTGCGCTGCTCCGATCACGACTGTGTCCCGTTGGGCGGTGTCGAATCGAGCGACGGCAGCATCGTGCGCCGCCAGGATGGCGCGGGCGTGCGAGAGCAGCGCCTCGCCGTCGGGAGTGAGCGCGATGCCGCGTCCGTTGCGGGTGACCAGACGCGTGCCCGCCTCCCGCTCGAGACGACGTAGATGCTGACTGACAGCCGATTGGGTGAGCGCAAGCGACTGCGCGGCCCGATGGACACCGCCGGTGCCTGCGACCGCGCACAGCGAACGCAGTGGGGTGATGTCGAAGGTCGCGGCCATGCTGTGAGCGTAGCGCTTCACGGCCCTGGCAATTATTCGCATTTCGTGAACGGGTGCCGACGGCAACCGAGGTGCTTCGGGGCTCAGTGCCTGGTACAACCCGCCCCCAGTCGGCCTCCACTCGACCGGCCGATCAGTATTCGTGATCGATTCGACAACGAACGATCGTTGGACACACGCAGCGAGCGGCGATGATGGTGGAGGGCGTGAAGCTCTCACTGCCGCTCGGTGCGGCCACCGCCTTCTTCTACGCGCTCGGCTACCCGATGGGCTCCGCGGCGGTGCAGGCGGCGACGCCGGGCATCGTGCTGGCTGCGCGATTCGTCGTGTCGGCGCTCATCCTGGCCTCGATCGTGGGCGCACGCCGTCTCGCGTGGCCGCAGGGAAGACAGGCGTGGCATGCCGCGGTCGTGGGCATGTTGGCGCAGGGCGTCCAGTTCGTCGGGTGTTATCAGGCGATGTATGCGGGCGTGTCTCCCGTCCTGGTGGCCCTGGTGATCGCGATGAACCCGGTCGTCACCGCCGGTGCAGCGGCACTCGCTCTGGGGGAGAGGCTCACCCCGCGCCGCCTGATCGCGGTCGGGCTCGCACTGATCGCGGTCGTCGCCGCGTTCGCGGGCCGAGTGCTGGACGTCGGGCATGTCGACAGCGCGGTGGGTTGGGTGGTCGTCGCCGTGCTCGGCCTGTCGATCGGCGGGGTTTACCAGCAGCGATACCTTCGTGAAGGTCACCCGGTCGCGGTCAACGCCATCGGCGTCACGGTGGCGTTGATCCCGACGGCGGCCTTCGCCGCGTTCACTCCGCAGCACGTCGACGATCCCGGGCGCGCGGTGTGGACGATCGGCGTCCTGGTAGTCGCGAACTCCGTGATCGCAGCAACCCTCTACCTCGCCGCGATCAGGCAGGCCGGGGCCGCGGCGGTGTCGTTGCTGTTCGGTGTCATCCCCTCGGTGGCCGCCCTGCTCACGTGGCTCGTGCTCGGCGAGCGGCCCGACGTCGGTGTCGTGATCGGGCTGGCGCTCGGTGCCGCGGCATGTTTCGTCGGCAACGACACGGGACGCCGGCGGGTGAAGGCGCCCGAACCGTGCGCGAAACCGGCGTACCTGGACTCGTGAAGTGCTCACGAGGCGTCGGGGCTAGCATGGGCGCTCGGCGAGTGAGGAGGGCAGCGGTGCCGAGAAAGCGCATTCCCGTCGTCGTCGTGGCCGGGTTCCTCGGCGCGGGGAAGACGTCCGTGCTCAACCATCTGTTGCGCAACAACCAGGGTGTGCGGATCGGGGTCGTGGTCAACGACTTCGGCGCCGTCAACATCGACTCGATGATGGTCGCCGGACAGGTCGACTCGATGGTCTCGCTGAGCAACGGCTGCATGTGTTGCGCGGTCGACAACGAGGACATGGACGCCCTGCTCGACCAACTCGCGCACCCGGCATCCGACGTCGACGTGATCGTCGTCGAGGCGAGCGGGCTCGCGGAGCCGCGCAACATGATCCGGCTGATCCTCGCGAGCGAGAATCCGTCTGTCGTGTTCGGCGGGCTGGTGATGGTCGTCGACGGCGAGCAGTTCGGCGGCACCCTCGAACGGCATCCGGAACTGTCGCACCATCTCGGCCTTGCGGATCTGCTCGTGCTCAACAAGGTCGACCTGCTGGACGATCCCGTCGCCGCCGACGTGCGTGCCCTCGTGCGCGAGTACAACCCGCAGGCGCCGATCCTGCCCGCGTCGCACGGGCGCATCGACCCCACCGTGCTCTTCGACCCTGCCGCGCGTGGCGAGCCGCTGCCGGGTGAACAACTCACGCTCGACCAGTTGCTCGTCGACGGCGAGGAGCACCAGCACCTGCACGCGGACTATCAGGCCGTCGTGTTCGAGTCGGCCTCGCCGATGGACCCACGCGCTCTCGTCGAGTTCCTCGAGACGCGGCCGCCCGGAATCTTCCGCGCGAAGGGCTTCGTGCATTTCGCGGTGCCCGGGCAGACCCGCAAGTTCGAGGTGCAGACCGTCGGCCCACACATCCGATTCGTGTCGGCCCGGTGGTCGAGCGGCGAACAGCGCGCCACCAGCCTCGTGCTGATCGGCGTCGACGTCGACGAAGCCGAGGTCCTCGCGGCGCTGGCGAGCTGCGTCGACGTAGGCGACGGCGACGACCCGACCGCGATGCTGGGAGTGCACCGCTATACCGTGGCGGCGTGAGCGAATCCACCCCCTCCGTCTACGACGTGATCGGTATGCGCCGGGACGTGCGCGCCGAGTTCACCGGACAAGTCGTGTCGCACGACGTCCTCGGCCGCCTGCTCGGCGCGGCGCACAGCGCGCCGAGCGTGGGCAACACGCAACCCTGGGATTTCGTGGTCGTGCGTGACCGGGCAACGCTCGCGACGTTCGCCGCGCATGTCGCCGAGGCTCGGCGCCGATTCGCGGATTCGCTCCCGCCCGAACGGAAATCGACGTTCGACCCGATCAAGATCGAGGGTGTCGAGGAGTCCGGCACGGGCGTCGTCGTCACGTACGACCCGACCCGCGGCGGCGCACACATCCTCGGCAGGCACACGATCGACGAGACCGGGCTGCTGTCGGTCGGGCTCGCGATCGAGAACCTGTGGCTGGCCGCGACGGCGGAGGGTGTCGGTGTCGGCTGGGTGTCGTTCTACGACGAGCAGTACCTCACCGAACTGCTCGAGATCCCGGCACCGGTGCGGCCGATCGCGTGGCTGTGCGTCGGCGAGGTCGAACGCTTCCAGGAAACGCCCGACCTCGAACGGTTCGGCTGGCGGGAGCGCCGGCCACTGGCCGACGCCGTCCACCTCGAGAAGTTCTGACGGACGGGGCCCTACGAGAAGCTCTGCCCCTGCGAGCGGCGGCGCTGGCCCGAGCGCGCGCCCCCGCCGGTGCGGGCTGCACCCGGCCGGCCCGCGCCCGAACGGCCCGGACGACCGCCACCCGAACGGCCCGGCCGTCCGTCGGCGGAGTGCCGCTGCTGACCGCCTTCGCCGCGGCCTGTGGCGCCCTGGCTCTGGCCGCGACCCCCGGATGCCTGACCCTGGCCGCGCCGTGACTGCGACTGTGGACGATCAGCGGGACGTCCGTTGCGGCCGCGCGCCGGACGGCCGCGGCCACCCGAGTTCTGCTTGTGTTGCGCGGGAGCGTCTTTCGCGGGCGGTGCGACGCGCGGGGCCTCCGCGCCGACGAGCGACGCGACATGCGGCGACGCAGCCGTGGTCGGCACCGGCGACACCTTGATCGCTGCCTTACGCATGAGCACCGCGAGATCCTTGCGCTGATCGGGCAGTACCAGCGTCACGACGTCGCCCGCGCTGCCTGCGCGCGCGGTGCGGCCCGAACGGTGCAGGTACGCCTTGTGTTCGGCGGGCGGATCGACGTGCACGACCAGTTCGACGCCGTCGACGTGCACACCACGTGCCGCGACGTCGGTGGCCACGAGCACCCGGGCCTCGCCCGACGAGAACGCCGCGAGGTTGCGGTCGCGGGCATTCTGCGACAGGTTGCCGTGCAGGTCGACCGACGGGATGCCCGCGTCGGTGAGCTGGCGCGCGAGCTTGCGCGCCTGATGCTTGGTGCGCATGAACAGGATTCGGCGACCGGTGCCCGACGCAAGCTTCTCGACGAGCGCCTTCTTCTCGGTGGTACCCGCGACGTCGTAGACGTGGTGGGTCATCGCGGCGACCGGCGACGTCGCATCGTCGACCGAGTGCAGCACCGGGTCGGTGAGGAACTTCTTCACGAGCTTGTCGACGCCGTTGTCGAGCGTGGCCGAGAACAGCAGTCGCTGACCGCGATCCGGCGTTGCGTTCATGATCCGCGTGACGCCGGGGAGGAAGCCGAGGTCGGCCATGTGGTCGGCTTCGTCGAGCACCGTCACCTCGATTGCGTCGAGCGTGACGTAGTGCTGGCGCATCAAATCTTCGAGGCGGCCCGGGCAGGCGACGACGATGTCGACGCCCGCGCTGAGTGCGGTGACCTGCCGGTTCTGCGACACGCCACCGAAAATCGTGGTGACGACCAGGTTTTCGGCCGCGGCGAGCGGCTCGAGAGTCGCGGTGATCTGCGTGGCGAGCTCACGCGTCGGTGCGAGCACCAGACCGCGCGGGCGACCCGCACGGCGCCGCTTGCCCGACGCGGACGCGGCGAGACGAGCGACCATCGGGATCGAGAACGCGAGGGTCTTGCCGCTGCCCGTCTTGCCGCGGCCGAGCACGTCGCGCCCGGCGAGGGCGTCGGGCAGGGTGTCGCGCTGGATCGGGAACGGTGCGGTGATGCCCTGCGCGGTGAGGGCGGACACGAGAGTCGTGGGAGCGCCCAGTTCGGCGAAGGTGGACGCACTGGAGGTGGACACGGTGGAGGAGGACAAGCGGTGGCCTTTCGTGGCACGAGCAGACTTCGATCGCCGTAAGAACTGCTTGGTGCCGGCAGCCGCTTGCAGAATTCGCGGTGCGTGGTGCGTATCTACGACGCTGGACGGGCTTCGTTGCCGTCTAGTGCGCTCGAGTCTACCGGTCGCGTCACAGTCCGACCCACTCGGAGACCCCGTCGGCGAAATGCTGTCGCTTCCAGATGGGCACCTCGTGCTTGATGCGTTCGACGAGTTCTGCACACACCGTGAACGCCTCGGCGCGGTGCGGCGCCGCGACCGCCGCGACGAGCGCGAGGTCGCCGACCACGAGGTCGCCGACACGATGCACTGCGGCAACGGGCAGACCGCTGCGCCTCGACACCTCGGTGCACACGGTCCGCAGGAAGCGTTCGGCATCCGGATGAGCCTGGTACTCGAGTGCGGACACGGCCTGTCCGCCGTCGTGGTCGCGGACCACTCCTGTGAAACTCACCACCGCGCCGTGCCGCGGGCCGGAGACGGCGGCGTCGACAGCTGCGGAGTCGAGTGGTTCGGCCGAGATCCGCGCGAGCAGAGCGTGGTCAGTCATCGTGGCTTCCTCCACCGGCGATCTGGGCGAGCAGATGGTCGACGATCGGTTCGAGCACCGCGAGACCGTCCTTCACGCCGCCGGGCGAGCCCGGCAGATTCACGACGAGCGTGCCGCCCGCCACTCCGACGAGCCCCCGGCTGAGCGCGGCGTGCGGGGTGACGGCGGCGCCGCGCGCGCGGATGGCGTCGGCGACACCGGGCAGTTCGCGGTCGAGCACCGCGCGGGTGGCCTCGGGCGTCGCGTCGGTGGGCGAGACGCCGGTGCCGCCGGTCGTGATCACCACGGCGGGCCGGGCGCTCAGCGCGTCCGCGAGCCCGGAGGCGATGTCGGCGTCCGAGTACACGAGCGGTCCCCGCACGTCGAACCCGCGGGCGCTGAGCCACTCGGCGATACGCGGCCCCGTCGTGTCCTCGCGCGTGCCGCGTGCGGTGCCGGTCGAGGCGACCAGCGCGACGGCGGTGCCGGGGACAACGCGCCCGGGTGCGGCGGACTGCGCGTCGTCGCGGGTCCAGTGGCCGCGTTTGCCGCCGTCCTTCTCCAGCAGCCGAACACCGGTGAGCATCGCGGCCGGGTCGACGGCCTTGACCATGTCGTGCAGCGTGAGACCCGCGACGGCGACCGCGGTGAGCGCCTCCATCTCGACACCGGTCGCGCCGCGCGTCTTGGCGCGTGCTTCGATCGTGATGGACGTCGCGGTGAAACCGAACTCGATCTTCACCGACGACAGCGCGATCTGATGGCACAGGGGGATCAGTTCGGACGTCTTCTTCGCCGCCGAGATGCCCGCGATGCGCGCGGTGGGCAGCACGTCGGCCTTCGGCATCTCGTCGGCGCGCACGAGCGCGACCACTTCCTCGGTGGTGACGAGTTCGCCGCCTGCCAGCGCGACGCGGGTGGTGTCGCGTTTGCCGCTGACGTCGACCATGCGGGCCCGGCCCTCGGCGTCGAGATGACTCAGTTCGCTCACGGCGTCAACTTTGTCACAGCCTCGGCGAAGTCACAGGGGCCGCACGGTGACACTCGTTCCCGCGGTGAGGCTCGTGGCGTCGGCGGGTACGTCGATCAGCACGTCCGCCCATGCCATCGCGGCGACCAGGTGGGAGCCCGGCCCCGAGACGAGCTCGACGCCGTCACCGCTCGTGCGCCCGCGCAGGAACTGCCTCTTGCCGTCGGGCGAGTGGAGGTCTTCGCGCAGCGTCCGTGAACGCGCGGTGACCGCGGGCAGCCCCGCTGCACGGCGCAACAGCGGCCGGGCGAACACCTCGAACGACACGAGCGTGCTCACCGGATTGCCCGGAAAGCTCAGGACGGGGGTGTCGTCGACGACACCGCTGCCCTGCGGCCCGCCCGGCTGCATCGCGATGTGGCCGAACTGCGCGCCCAGGGGGGCGAGGGTTTCGCGGACCACCTCGAAGTCGCCCATCGAGATCCCACCCGACGTGAAGACGACGTCGGCGGCGGCGGTCGCCTCGGCGAGCCGCGCGCGGAATTCCTCGGGACGGTCGCTGCTGTGCGCCAGGGACACCACCTCGGCACCGTTCGCGCGGGCCGCCGCGGCGAGCGCGATGCCGTTGGAGTCGAAGAGTTCGCCGGGCCGCAGCGCGGTGCCGGCAGGCACGAGCTCGTCGCCGGTCGTGACGATCGCGACGCGCGGGCGACGGCGCACCGCGACCTCCCGTAGCCCCACGGCTGCGAGGACCGCGATGTGCCGGGGTGCGAGCACAGTGCCCTCGCCGAGGAGGACGGTGCCGGCGTGCACGTCGCTGCCGCGCTCACGCACGAACTCGCCCGAGCGCCTGGCCCGTTCGATCACGACGTTCTCGCCGTCGGGGCGCGTGTCCTCGACGGGCACGATCGCGTCGGCGCCGTCGGGGACCGCGCCGCCGGTCATGATCTTGACCGCGGTGCCGGGAACATGCGGTGCGGGGGAGTGCGGCCCGGCCGGGACGAGCCCGCGCACGGGAAGCGTCACGGGCGGGTGGGCCACCGACGCCGCGTCCACCGCGTAGCCGTCCATCTGGGAGTTGCGGAAGATCGGCAGGTCGATCGGCGACGACACCGGGTGCGCGGTGACGCGCCCGGTCGCGTCGTCGAGCGGGACGGTGGTGGCGGCGTCGTCGAACAGGCCCGCGAGCAGTGTCGCGACGTGTTCGGCGTAGTCGTCGACGGAGCGAGCGTGGGGCACCATGCGGCAATCGTAGAGCGGGCGCTCGCGGCGCGGCGTGGGCGACCGGCGAGACGCCCGGCGACGGAAGGGCCATACTGGGAGAACACAGAGCCCGGCGACAGCGGAGGAGGTCGTGTGACGACGGTCGAGATGGGGATTCCCACCGTCCGGGGGTCCGTCTCGCTCGACGGACGGCCAGACGTGCCGGAACTTGTCGACAAGTTCGGTCGCGTCGCACGCGACCTCCGAGTGTCGATCACCGAGAAGTGCTCGCTGCGCTGTACGTACTGCATGCCCGAGGAGGGGCTCCCGGCGATCCCGCAGCAGGACCTGCTCACCGCCGACGAGATCGTCCGTCTGGTGCGGCTCGCGGTCGACCGGCTCGGCGTCCGGGAAGTCCGGTTCACCGGTGGCGAGCCGCTCATGCGTGCCGATCTCGAACAGATCGTCGCGGGCTGCGCGGCCGCGGTGCCAGGGATTCCGCTCGCGCTCACCACCAACGCGATCGGCCTCGAACATCGTGCGCGTGGTCTCGCCGCCGCCGGTCTCACGCGGGTCAACGTGTCGCTCGATTCGATCGACCGCGCGCACTTCGCCCAGCTCACCCGACGCGATCGGCTGCCGTCGGTGCTGGCAGGCATCCGCGCGGCTGCAGATGCCGGTCTCGCGCCGCTCAAGATCAACGCGGTCCTGATGCCGGAGACGCTCAGCGGCGCCGCCGACCTCCTCGCGTGGGCGCTCGCAGAGGGCGTCGCGCTGCGCTTCATCGAAGAGATGCCGCTCGACGCGGATCAGGAGTGGGCGCGCGAACACATGGTGTCGGCCGACGCGCTGCTGTCCGCCCTGGGTGCACGATTCGCGCTGTCGCCGGTAGGCCGCGACGACCCTTCCGCGCCCGCGGAAGAGTGGACGGTCGACGGCGGACCGGCCACCGTCGGCATCATCGCGTCCGTCACCCGTTCGTTCTGCGCCGACTGCGACCGCACGCGCATCACGGCGGAAGGCACCGTCCGCTCGTGCCTGTTCAGTGACAGCGAGGTCGACCTGCGTGGCGCGTTGCGTTCGGGCGCGACCGACGACGAACTCGCGCAGCTGTGGCGCGGCGCCATGTGGAACAAGTGGGCAGGCCACGGCATCGACGCCGCCGGTTTCACGCCCCCGCAACGCAGTATGGGAGCAATCGGTGGCTGATCCGCACGACCTCGCCGTCGACACGACGCTCACGGTGCGCTACTTCGCGGCCGCGGCCGACGCGTCGGGCTGTGCGAAGGAGACCTTCACCGTGCCGGCGGGAGCCGATCTCGCCACGGTCGAACGCGTGCTGATCGAGCGGCACGGTGCCCCGATGGCGCGCGTGCTGGCAGTGGCCGCATTCCTGGTCGGCGACGATCTCACCCGCGACCGCACCGCGCCGGCGGGCAGTGAGGTCGACGTGCTGCCGCCCTTCGCCGGCGGCTGACCGCCCTGTGCGCGAAACAGGCGTACCCGGACTCGTCAAGTGCTCACGGTTCGGCGAGCCACTGCTCGAAGGTGATCTCGCCGTACGTCGCCTCCGGCACGAGGTTCTTGCCCGCCCGGAAGAACTCGCCGAGTGGTCCGGGCATCGGCATGCTCACCACGAGGCCGTGCCTGCCGGTCGCCTTCTTCCACGCCGTGGCCAGGTCGCGTGACGTGCGCACCTCGGGGCCGCCGATCGTGATCGGGTGGGACGGGATCGGACCGTCACCGAGTGCGGCGGCGACGAGCGCCCGCGCGACGTCGCGCGTGTCGATCGTCTGGAAACGCACACCCGACGGCGCCGGAATCACGCCGAAGCGTGCGGTGGGCCGTGCCAGCATCGGCACGAAGTCGTGGAACTGGGTCGCCCGCACGATCACGGTGTCGACCGGGCTGTCGCGGTACTTCGCCTCCTGCGCCGTCTTCGCCTCGTAGTACGAGTAGGTGCTCTCGTCGACGCCCGCGATCGACAACAGCACCGCACGCCGCACACCCGCGGCGTGCGCCGCGTCGAGCAGGTGCGTGGTGCCCGAATCGAACACTGCGCGAGCCGATTTGGTCATGCCGTTGGTGGCGTCGACGACCGCGTCGACACCCTCGAGCGCGTCGGCGACGCCCTCCCCGGTCACGAGATCGGCGAATCGATGATCGATCTCGCTGCCCGGCGCGCCGCCGTGGCGGGTGAGCGAGCGCACCGCATGACCGTCGCGCAACAACGTCTTGACCACGTGACGACCGGCGACCCCGGTGCCGCCTGCTACGAGAACTGTTGCCATGACGTCACTTCCACCACGTGTCGGCCGGCGTGACCGGCACCGTTCGTTTGTGCCTGGTGCGCACGAAGACCTCCTCGATGCGCTGGGCGACCCCGGGTTCGACGTCCTTGCCCTCGAGGTAGTCGTCGATCTCGGCGTAGCGCAGCCCCAGTGCTTCCTCGTCGGGCAGGGCGGGGCGGTCGTCCTCGAGGTCGGCGGTGGGCACCTTCTGCCACGTGCTCTCGGGCGCGCCCAGTTCGCGCAGCAATGCCGCGCCCTGCCGCTTGGTCAGCCCCGCGAGAGGTGTCAGATCAGCCGCGCCGTCGCCGAACTTGGTGAAGAACCCGGTGACGGCCTCGGCTGCGTGGTCGGTGCCGACCACCAGGTAGCCGAGTTGCCCGGCCACCGCGTACTGGATCATCATGCGTTCGCGCGCCTTGATGTTGCCGCGCACGAAGTCGCGCAGCCGCTGCTCGCCGCCCAGTGCGTCGCGCAGCCCCTCCGCCGCTTCCGCGCCCGTCGCGTCGGCGCCCGGCTTGACGTTGACGGCGATCGCGCGGTCGGGGCGGATGAACCGCAGCGCGCTCTGCGCGTCCTCCTCGTCGGCCTGGGCGCCGTAGGGCAGTCGCACCGCGAGGAATGTCGTGTCGGTGCCGTCCGCACGCAGCGCCTCCACCGCGAGCTGACACAACCGGCCCGCCAGCGTCGAGTCCTGACCGCCGCTGATACCGAGGACGAGGCCCTTGGCGCCGGTGGACGCCAGGTACTCCTTGACGAAACGCACGCGGTCGCGCACCTCGGCGGCCGGGTCGATGGAGGGCCGCACGGCCAGTTCGTCGATGATCTGCGCACGAAGGTTCGCCATGCCTGGAACCTTAGCCAGATGCGTCCTCGGGTGCAGCGGGGTGTGTTCGGGTGCACGGTAGGGTCGCCGCCATGCAGAGACCGGATGTGCTCGTCGTGAGCGCGACGCGTGCCGAGGCCGCTCACGTGCCACCCGAGTTCGAGGTGCTGGTCACCGGGATCGGGAAGGTGGCCGCGTCGGTCGCGGTGTCCGCGGCCCTCGCGCAGCGCGCCGGGAACGCGCCGCTCGTGGTCAACATCGGCACCGTCGGTGCTCTGCACGCACACCACTCGGGTCTGTTCACGCCGTCGCGCGCGCTCAACCACGACCTGAGCGGCGACGCGATTCGTGCACTCGGCTACGACCCCCGCGACGTGCTCGACGTCGAGGACGGCGACGGCACGGTCCTCGCGACGGGCGATGCGTTCGTGTCCGACGCCGAGGTGCGCGACGCGCTCGCCCGCCGTGCCGATCTCGTCGACATGGAAGGTTTCGCGGTCGCTTTCGCGGCCGCGCGCTTCGGTGCGCAGTGCCGGCTGGTCAAACACGTCAGCGACCGAGCCGACGAATCCGCGCACGGGTGGGCCGCGACGGTCGACGCGAGCGCGCGCGAGCTGGGGGACTGGCTCACGCGGTACGTGTGATTCACGGCGTCGCGCGCAACTCCAGACCCACTCCGTCATCGCGCGTCACACGCATCGTGTTGCCGTCCACCGACGCGTGCACGCGGCCGGCGAGTGCCGCGAGCACCGCCTGTTCGACCTCCATGACGTCCGGTGGGCACGCCATGCGCGTGGTCGCCAGTGGGCCGAATTCGATTGTGTCCCCGTTCACTTCGGCGTTGCCCTGAAAACGGTTGCAGCCGGTGGTGCCCGTCACGTGTCCGTCGGAGCCGATCTGCAGTGCGGGGGCCGATGTCTCGAGCGCGGCCGACGTGGTGACGGCGTCGGCGGAGATCAGTGCCGTGACCGTCCATTCGGTGCCGGTGATCGCGCGGTCCGGTTCGAGGATCTTCTGGTCCGTCAGCGTGACGGTGCTGTCCGCGCCGGTGACGGTGAGAGTGTCGTCGTCGAGCTGCCACGACGGAGTCGATTCGAGCAGTCCCGTCATCCACGCGTCGGCCTCCGCGCGTTCGCCGATGCACGCCATCATCGTCGTGCTCATCGTGCCGACAGCGAGGGTGCCGTTCGCGGTGTCGACCGGGGCCGACGCGTGATTGCATCCGGCGTGCGCGCCGAGCATCCCGGGCTCGGCGAACGACAGGGTCAACGGGCCACCGCCGGGAATCGGTGTGCCGTCGACGGACGTCGACACGAAGGTCCGGCCGTCGAGATCCTGCGGTGCGGGTTCGTCTCCTCCGCTGCCGCACGCGGTGAGGAGTACCAGGCCGGCCAGCAAGGCTAGAGCGCGCATGCGCCCGAGACTAGTGGGCGTGCGCGTCGGCCGGAGCCGTGCAGCCGGAATGCACGACGCGCCGCACCAGTTCGCACCATGCGGCCTCGAGCCGTTCGAGGGCGATACCGCGCTCTCGCGTCTGATGCATCACCAGCGACGCGTCGAGCGGTGCGTAGAGTGCCTCGGCGAGCAACGCTGCGTCGGAGTCGACGCCGCACTCGCGCAGCAGCGCGGTGATGTGCGTGAGGGCGACGGCGCGTGCGGGTGCACCGAAACGGTCGTCGGCGACACGTTCGGACGCGCGCAGGATCTCGCCTTCGACGCCGATCTGGCCGAACCGCGCCCGGCCGTACGCGAGCAGGCGTTCGCACGGCGGGGCCCCGGGGCCGAGCGGCGGAGGGCCGAAGATGAACCCGTGCTGGATTTCTCGCTCCGAGTGGTCGAGCAATGAACGCATCAGGCCGGCGCGGCTGCCGAACCGGCGGAAGACGGTGCCCTTGCCCACGCCCGCACGGCACGCGACGGCGTCCATCGTGACGGCGTCCGCACCCAGCTCGGCGACGAGGTGCGCTGCCGCGTCGAGCAGCAGCGCCCGGTTCCGCGCTGCGTCACCCCGCTCGGGTGGTGTGGCCCCGATCTGGGGGAGGAGCTCACTCGTCACGCCCTCAGAATACAGACCGCGGCCACCGGTAAGAGGACCGCGGTCCGTTTAGTGGTACTGTGGTTTCCGGTGCACCGTCGCACCCTCGTGAACTCTTTTTCCACGCTACGCACATCGAAGGATTCGGCTGTATGTCCACCAAAGTTCTCGTCCTCGTCGGCAGCCTCCGCTCGGCGTCGGTCAACCGCCAGCTCGCCGAGGTCGCCGTCGCGGCGGCCCCCGAGGGAGCCGAACTGACCATCGCCGACAACCTCGGGGAGCTGCCCTTCTACAACGAGGACCTCGACGTCGAAGGCGCCGACCTCCCTGCCGTGGCCGCACTGCGCGAGGCCGCACGGGCCGCCGACGCATTCCTGCTGTTCACGCCCGAGTACAACGGCACCATCCCCGCCGTCCTCAAGAATGCGATCGACTGGCTGTCGCGTCCGTTCGGTGCAGGCGCCGTCAAGGACAAGCCGGTCGCCGTCGTCAGCTCGTCGCCCAGCCCGAACGCCGCGCAGTGGGCGCATTCCGACACCCGCAAGGCCGTCGGAATCGCGGGCGGCAAGGTGCTCGAGGACGTCACGCTCACGATCGGCGAGACGATCGGCAAGTTCGGCGACCAGCACCCGCGCGAGAACGCGGAGGTCGCACAGTCGATCGGCGCAGTCGTCGGCAGCCTCGTCGGGGCCACTGCGGTCGCTGCCTGATTCGTTCCACACCGAAGCCGCCGGGCACGCCCGGCGGCTTCGGTGTCTTCCGGGCACGGCGTCACTAGCCTGAGGTCGTGAGCAACGACTACCTGTACCGGGCCGACCTCGGCGACGACGCGTTGACCGCGGACATTCTGCGACTCGTGCGGGCGCGGGGGCCGCTGTCGACCGACGAGATCGCCGCCGAACTCGCCGGGGACACCGGCAATGCCGACGACCTCGCCGACCTGATCGACGCGATCGACGATTTCGGCGACCACGACCTGTACACGCTGGGCGACCGGCTCGCGTCGCACGCCGCCGTCACCGCGGACCGGGTCCTCACCCACCGAGTCACCGCCCACGAGATCGCGACCGATGTGATCGGCGCCGCGGACGTCATCGCGTTGACGTCGCACCACGGAACACTCGCCGAGAACGGGTATCACCTGCTGATCGGCCCCGACGACGAGGAGATCGTGGCGCGCGGCGTCGAGCCTGCCGCCGACCGGATGGTGCTGCCGCGCGGCACTCTCGCCGGGGTCGAGCCGGGAACCCTGATCGCGGCGCGCCGGCGGGGCGACGTCCTCGAGTTCACGCCCGTGGCCGACGAGGACGTCCGCGCGGCACGTCCGGCCGTCGACGCGGTGGTTGCGGAGGCGGCCGAGGCCGGGGCGTTCGACTTCGACTTCCGTTTCGTCGAGGCCATGGCCGACGACCCAGGCCTGTTCACGACGCCCGCACCCCCGATCACCGAGGTCGCCGCGGCCGCGGGCATCGACGTGGTGGGGTTCACGGCCGTGCCACCGGGTGTCGACCTCGAGTCGGCGCGGACCGGCTCGCTGCTCAGCGAGTACGCGGACGACCTCGGCATCCCCGAGGACGCGACGCTCGGCGCCGCGGCCCTGGTGGCGCTCGTCGAGTTCGTGCAGGACGGCGGCACCGACGACGTCCGAGCCCGCTTCTTCGACAACCCCGACCAGTTCCTCGCCCTCACCGACCCGGAGGTCGCGTTGCGCGTGGGCGACACGATCGTGCAGTCGGGCGAGTTCGACACGCTCGCCGTCGAGAATGCGGCGCTGCTCGTCGTCGAGCACGGCCCGCGCCGCGCCCGGGCATTCGCCCGGTGGCTCGCCGGTACCGCCGCCGACGCGGGAGATCGGGCGGGGGACGCCGAGCGGCACTTCGAGGGCGCGGGCGCGTACTGGCCGGCACTGCGGGATGCGGCCCGGATCGCGTCCGAGCGCGGCGACGCCGTGCGGGCGATGTCGTTGCTCGACCGCGTGCCGAGCGGCGAGCAGGGCCCGCTCTACGACGTCGTCGCCGAGTACCAGCCTGTCGACCGGCCGGGTCTCGGCCGCAACCAGCCGTGCTGGTGCGGGTCCGGCCGCAAGTACAAGAAATGCCATCTCGGCACGAGCACGTACCCGCTGACCGACCGTGCGGCGTGGCTCTACCGCAAGGCCGCCGACACATTGGGCGGGCCGCGCTGGCTGTCCGCTCTCTCGGAACTGGTGACCGGGCGGGTGCAGCATTGGGAGCCGGGCGCCGAGTCGGTCTACCGCGCCTTCGAAGACGGTCTGGTCACCGACGTCCTGCTGTTCGAGGGCGGTGCGTTCGCCGACTACCTCGTGCGGCGCGGCGCAGTGTTGCCCGACGACGAAAAGGAGCTCGCCGAGGCATGGCTCGCCGTCACGCGCTCGGTGTACGAAGTCGTGGCCGTCGACTCGTCGGCGAACACGGTCACGCTGCGCGACGTACGCACCGACACGAGCCAGGAGGTCGTCGACGTCGTCGCGGCAGCCCACGTCCGCGCCGGCGACCTGATCTGCGCGCGCGTCGTGCCCGCGGGCACGCAACTGCAGATGCCCGGCGGCTTCGAACCGGTCGACGCGGCGCGTACGGACGCGCTGCTCACCCTGCTGGACGACCCGGCGGCGACGGCGGGCGACCTCGTC
The DNA here is from genome assembly GCF_012726205.1 of Rhodococcus sp. HNM0569. Lineage (GTDB taxonomy): Bacteria > Actinomycetota > Actinomycetes > Mycobacteriales > Mycobacteriaceae > Rhodococcus_F. The sequence continues at coordinate 439,586 of NZ_JAASAE010000002.1, forward strand.
GAGTTCCTCACCGCGCGGTTCGCCCCGGCATCGGCCGTGGCGGCGAACGGGGATCCGCTGGTCGCGTGCACCGGCACCTTCGACCTCACCGACCATGCGATCGCGCGCAAGCTCGGCCGGGCGTTCGGCAAGGGCGACCACGACCGCTGGACGTGGCGAGACGACGACCGTGTGCGTGCCGTCCTGCGTCTGGACCGCGCCGGCGAACCGTGGCAACTCGAGGTCGACGCCATGGACGAGGACACATTCGGCCAGGTGCTCGCCAAGATCTCCGAATTCGACCCCGGATCGGTGCTGCGCGCGCAGACACGGCTGCCGGTGTCGGAACTCCTCGACGATCACCAGGGGGCCGCAAGCTAACCCCTGGCTATCGCTCGGTAGAAGTAGACTTCCGCACCGCTCGTCGCACGCGTCACACGTTCTGTATCGAAGTGGATACGGGTGTCGGCCGGGTATGCGAGGATGGCCGATCCAGTCGTCGGACAAGAGGCTCCGGCGGCCCCTCTCGTCCGGTTCCGCGCGCGTCGCGCACCCGCCGACGGCGTCCCCGCGGGGCCGTGGGGGGAGTGGGGTGTGACGGCCGGGTGCGACACGCCGGGAGGCTCGGTGCCCCCCCCGTCGGAAATGTGACACCCGACACGCCGTCACCAGTGTCTTTTTCGATCGTTCCAGGCCGTCACTCGTGGAATTTCACCTTTGTGACTCACAACATCATGGGTTTGGCAAAAGTGTCGGACACAAGGTGTAGTGTCTTGACCACTGAGGGACCACTACAGGGGCCAGTCCGATGGACAGCGACGCCACCAGCCGTTACAGGGGTCACTCGGGCACAGTGCACACATTCGTCAGCCGCTTCCGCGGCCGGGGAGAGAGGGACTTCATGAGCATCACCGTCTACACCAAGCCCGCTTGTGTTCAGTGCAATGCCACCTACAAGGCCCTCGACAAGGCGGGTGTCGAATACACGTCCGTCGACATCTCGCAGGACCCCGAAGCGCGCGACTACGTCATGGCCCTCGGATACCTCCAGGCGCCCGTCGTGGTCGCCGGCGACAGCCACTGGTCGGGCTTCCGTCCCGACCGCATCAAGGAGCTCTCGGCAAACGCTGCGTGAGCGTCGCGCCGCGAGGCTCCGGAGCGGTGGGGAAGACTCTCCGGAGCGGCGGCGTTGAACCGAGCACGGCGGTCTTCCGTACCGGTGCCGCCGTGCTCGCGCACACCGGCTCACGCGTCACGTCAGACGCACCACAGATATCGACGTACTACACGAGATGGTGAAGACCGATGACTTCGCTGGTGTACTTCTCCAGCACGTCGGAGAACACACACCGATTCGTCCGAAAACTCGATCTGCCTGCCACACGGATACCGCTGCACGACCGTGAGGGCACGTTCGAAGTGCACGAACCGTACGTCCTCGTCTGCCCCACCTACGGCGGCGGCTGGACGATCACGGGCCGCGACACGCACTACGTGCCCAGGCAGGTCGTCCGTTTCCTCAACAACGAGCACAACCGATCGCTGATCCGCGCAGTCATCGCGGGCGGCAACACCAACTTCGGCGATTCCTTCGGGATGGCCGGCGACATCATTTCGCAGAAATGCCAGGTGCCGTACCTGTACCGCTTCGAACTCATGGGCACGCCCGAGGACGTCGACCGGGTACGGGAGGGGCTGGAACAGTTCTGGGAACACGAGCGAGAGCGGGAGCAGGATTCATGGCACCGACCATCACCGATGACGCAGACGTGAAGGGCGCGGTTCGCGTCGACGCCGATCGTGTCGACGAGGGTCTCGACTATCACGCCCTCAACGCGATGCTCAACCTGTACGGCCCGAACGGCGAGATCCAGTTCGACAAGGACGTCGCGGCAGCGCGTCAGTACTTCCTGCAGCACGTCAACCAGAACACCGTGTTCTTCCACAATCTCGACGAGAAGCTCGACTACCTCGTCGAGGAGAACTACTACGAGCCCGAGGTGCTCGACAAGTACTCGCGCGAGTTCGTCAAGACGCTGTTCGATCACGCGTACTCGAAGAAGTTCCGCTTTCCGACGTTCCTCGGTGCGTTCAAGTACTACACCTCCTACACGCTCAAGACGTTCGACGGGAAGCGCTATCTCGAGCGTTTCGAAGACCGCGTGTGCATGGTCGCGCTCGCGCTCGCCGACGGCGACGAGGCGCTCGCGACGCAACTCGTCGACGAGATCGTCTCGGGCCGTTTCCAGCCGGCGACGCCCACCTTCCTCAACTCGGGCAAGAAGCAGCGCGGCGAGCCGGTCAGCTGCTTCCTGCTGCGCATCGAGGACAACATGGAGTCGATCGGCCGGTCGATCAACTCTGCGCTGCAGCTGTCCAAGCGCGGCGGCGGAGTTGCCCTGCTGCTCAGCAACGTTCGCGAGCACGGTGCGCCGATCAAGAAGATCGAGAACCAGTCCTCGGGCGTCATCCCGATCATGAAGCTGCTCGAGGACTCGTTCTCGTACGCGAACCAGTTGGGCGCCCGTCAGGGCGCGGGCGCGGTGTACCTGCACGCGCACCACCCGGACATCTACCGCTTCCTCGACACCAAGCGCGAGAACGCCGACGAGAAGATCCGCATCAAGACGCTCTCGCTCGGTGTCGTGATCCCGGACATCACGTTCGAGCTCGCGAAGAAGAACGAGGACATGTACCTGTTCTCGCCGTACGACGTCGAGCGCATCTACGGCAAGCCGTTCGCCGACATCAACGTCACCGAGAAGTACTACGAGATGGTCGACGACAAGCGCATCCGTAAGTCGAAGATCAAGGCGCGCGAGTTCTTCCAGACCGTCGCCGAGCTGCAGTTCGAGTCGGGCTACCCGTACATCATGTACGAGGACACCGTGAACCGCGCCAACCCGATCGCGGGCAAGGTCACGCACTCGAACCTGTGCTCCGAGATCCTCCAGGTCTCCACGCCGTCGCAGTTCAACGACGACCTGTCCTACTCCCATGTGGGCAAGGACATCTCGTGCAACCTCGGGTCGCTCAACATCGCGAAGACGATGGACTCGCCCGACTTCGCGCAGACCATCGAGGCGTCGATCCGCGCGCTCACCGCGGTCGCGGACCAGACGTCCATCGACTCGGTGCCGTCGATCAAGAAGGCCAACGACGAGGGGCACGCGATCGGCCTCGGTCAGATGAACCTGCACGGATACCTTGCGCGCGAACGGATCTTCTACGGATCCGACGAAGGCATCGACTTCACGAACATGTACTTCTACACCGTGGTGTTCCATGCACTGCGGGCGTCGAACAAGCTTGCCGTCGAACGCGGCACGTACTTCGCCGGCTTCCCCGAGTCGAAGTACGCGTCGGGCGAGTACTTCGACAAGTACACCGAGCAGGTCTGGGAGCCGAAGACCGACAAGGTGCGTCAACTCTTCGCGGACGCAGGTGTCCACATCCCGACGCAGGACGACTGGCGAGAGCTGAAGGCCTCGGTGCGCGAACACGGCATCTACAACCAGAACCTGCAGGCGGTGCCGCCCACCGGCTCGATCTCGTACATCAACAACTCCACCAGCTCGATCCACCCGGTGGCGTCGAAGATCGAGATCCGCAAGGAAGGCAAGATCGGTCGCGTCTACTACCCGGCGCCGTACCTGACGAACGACAACCTGGACTACTACCAGGACGCGTACGAGATCGGCTACGAGAAGATCATCGACACCTACGCCGCGGCGACGCAGCACGTCGACCAGGGTCTGTCGCTGACGCTGTTCTTCAAGGACACCGCCACCACGCGCGATCTCAACAAGGCGCAGATCTATGCGTGGCGCAAGGGAATCAAGACGCTGTACTACATCCGCCTTCGCCAGATGGCACTCGAAGGCACTGAGGTGGAGGGTTGCGTCAGCTGCATGTTGTGACCGTCTGCCATCCATCCATCAGCCACCGAGTAAGGGAAGAGTCATGACTGCCGCACCGCATTCGCCCGCGGACGGGGCGCCGATCAAGCTGATCGACCGCGTCTCGGCCATCAACTGGAACCGGGTGCCGGACGAGAAGGACGCGGAGGTGTGGGATCGCCTCACCGGCAACTTCTGGCTGCCCGAGAAGGTGCCGGTGTCCAACGACATCCAGTCGTGGGCCACGCTCACACCGCTCGAGCAGCAGCTCACGATGCGGGTGTTCACGGGACTCACGCTGCTCGACACCATCCAGGGCACGGTGGGCGCGGTGTCGCTCATCCCGGATGCGGTCACGCCGCACGAAGAGGCCGTACTCACCAACATCGCGTTCATGGAGTCGGTGCACGCCAAGAGCTACAGCTCGATCTTCTCGACGCTGTGTTCCACGCGCGAGATCGACGATGCGTTCCGCTGGTCGGAGGAGAATCCGAACCTGCAGCGCAAGGCGAAGATCGTCATGGACTACTACCGTGGCGACGAGCCGCTCAAGCGTAAGGTCGCGTCCACGCTGCTCGAGAGCTTCCTGTTCTACTCGGGCTTCTACCTGCCGATGTACTGGTCGTCGCGTGCCAAGCTCACCAACACGGCCGACATGATCCGCCTCATCATCCGCGACGAGGCGGTCCACGGGTACTACATCGGCTACAAGTACCAGAAGGGGCTCGAGCAGGTCACCGAGGCCGAGCGCGAGGAACTCAAGAACTACACCTTCGAGCTGCTGTTCGAGCTGTACGACAACGAGGTCGAGTACACGCAGGATCTGTACGACGAGGTCGGGCTCACCGAGGACGTCAAGAAGTTCCTGCGCTACAACGCGAACAAGGCACTGATGAACCTCGGCTACGAGGGCCTGTTCCCGAAGGACGAGACGAGCGTCAACCCCGCGATCCTGTCGGCGCTGTCGCCGAATGCCGACGAGAACCACGACTTCTTCTCGGGTTCGGGCTCGAGTTACGTCATCGGCAAGGCCGTCAACACGGAAGACGAAGACTGGGACTTCTGATCTCGCCGAACCCGTTGGGGCACAATGTCACATCGTGTGCATCGAGCGCACACGGTGTGACATTGTGCTTTTCGGGCGATGGCGTGCGCGGTTCAGAATCGGTACGGCTGCGGCGTGCCGACAGCTGACGGTATCCGAGGTGGCGGGGGACCGGGGAGTCGTTGGAACGTCACTTTGGTGCTGCCGCGGGGGTTTCCGCGCTCACCGATGTAGTAGTAGCCGAAGGTGTTGGCGATCTCGTTCATTCGCGCGACGTCAAAGCTGTAGCGACGAGGATCCACCGAGACGAAATCCTGCGTGCCGAACAACTGCGCGAACGCAAGCTCCTGCTCGGCCGGGTGAGTGCCGCGCGGTCGGATCAACCACGATGTGACGAGGTGGTCGGCGCGGGTGACGACCACGTACGCGAGTGCTGCCGCGATCACGATGATGCAACCGAGCAGGGCGAGGAACTTCGTGGGCGAAAAGCTCTGTGAGGCGTCCGCAGCCAGAATTTCCAGGAACATCACCGACACCTCCGCGGGTACAGGCGTCGGAAAAAGAATGTGGTGATGTCGATGTGAATCCCTCGGCGCCGGCCCCACGCGAATACGTAACCGCGCTCGTAAGCCAACTCGGCAAGCCGTCGAGCCTCGAACATCTTCGCGGGAATCTCGACCAGATCACTGCCGTCGAAGTAGTGGTCTGCGAGGACCGCTGCGTGGTCATCCTGCTCGATCACGATCGTCCTCCCGGAGGCGGCGGAAGAAGTAGGCCTGGTAGTCGGTACCATTTGAGCCTCTGCGCCAGCCGTACGCGAACACGTAGCCGCAGCGGTACGCGATGTCGGCGAGTTCATGTGGCGAGATCCTGGATGGTGGGAGGATCTCGACCAGGTCCCTGCCGTCGAACCAGCGAGCGATCGGTGGGAGCGGATTGTCCATGAGATCCTAATTCTTTCGAGCTTCGCCTTCGGCGACGCGTTGGCAAGTCTCCGCCAGTTCAGGCATGCGGGTATCTGCTCCACGTATTGTGCAGCGACGGGAGACGGGGAAGGGGAGGCGCGGGAAGCCGCTGAAACGCGACCTCGACACTGCCGAACGTATACCCCTTCTCGCCGATGTAGTAGTAGCCGTGGCTATTTGCGACAGCATTCATTTCGACGACGGTGATCGTATACATCCGCGGATCGACGGTGAAAACATCTCGGCCGTCGCACTGCCGAGCGATCCGATGCTTCTGCTCGTCGGCGGGTGGTGCGGTCCGTCGCCCATACCGCACCTTCCAGCGATGGAAAAAGGGAAAGAGGCCGAGGCCGGCAAAGAGAAGACCGAGGGCGACGTAGGCAACGATCGTCTCGGGCCCCGTCTGAGATGCTGCGGCATCCGACGCCGGCAAAGTAGTGAGGTCGGGAGTCAACGGACAGTCCTGTTGCGGGGGATGAAGATTCTGCGGAAGTAGAACGTGCCTGTTCGTTGATAGCGGCCACGCATTCCCCACGCGAACGCGTAGCCGCGTTCGAATGCGATGGCCGCGAGTTCGTGCGGTGGCAGGCTTTCCGAATAGATCTCGACCAAGTCGGCGCCATCGAACCGTGCCGCGATGCGAGCCCGATACGCAGTGAAGGCGGCGGGATCATGCGAAGGGATCGAGTGTTTCACAGGCTTTCTCCTGCAGGATCACATGGGAATCTTGGTCCACCCGTTGTGCAGTGTCGGAATTCGTGCGGGTGGTGGTCCCGGGAGCCGTTGGAAGGCGACCTTCGTGCTGCCGACGCCGTTGCCGTGCTCACCGATGTAGTAGTAGCCGAATGTGTTGGCAATCGCGTTCATGCGGGCCACCGAGATGGTGTACAGTCGCGGGTCCACCTTGACGATCGCAGTCTCACCGAATCGGGACGAGAATTCGAGTTCCTGTTGGGCCGGTTCGGGAGCGCGCCGCCGACCCCACCAGACGATCAGTCGATGATCGACACGAAGCAGGACGGCCCACGACGCAACGCCGACGCCTATGAAGAGCGCGATCATCCACAGACTGAATCCGGTGACATCAACAAGTGATGCCTGGAACATGGTGGTTTCCACGTGCCCGGTCATGTCGCGGGGTACAGACGACGGAAGAAGTAGGACTTGATATCGAGACCGTTGCTGCCGCTTCGGTGCCCGTAGGCGAACACGTAGCCGCATCGGTATGCAATGTCGGCGATCTCGTACGGCGTGAACTGGGATGTCCCGATCTCGACGAAGTCGGTGCCGTCGGATTTGTGTGCGATCGGCGGGAGCGGGGTGCTCACCTCCGTCCACCTTCCTCGACAGGCGTCCATCGGTTGGATGACGAGGGGACACGCAATGGTGGGGGTCCTGGGAGTTGTTGGAACGCGACCTCGATGCTTTCGCCGTGGTTGCCGTTTTCGCCGATGTAGTAGTAGCCGTATCCATTGGCAATCGCGTTCATGCGCGCAACCGGAACCGTAGTGCGTCGCGGATCGATTGTGACGATTCGTCGGTGACCGTCGAATCGTGCGTGGAGTTCAGCCTCCTGCGCCTCTGTCGTCAGCGCGTGCTTTGTGGTGCGCCAACGCAGGAAACGACCGCGGATACCCGAGTTGAGAGCTATCGGGGTTGCGAAGACGATGATGGCCAACAGCAATACTGTCATCAGTTTCACGACTGGAGATGCGTCGGACAATGCCGCTGCGAGCGGGTTCATAGCGGCGAGAACAATCGCCGGAAGTGGTAGAAGGTGATGTCGGAATATGGTCCACGGCGAGATCCCCACGCGAAGACGTAACCATGCTGGTGCGCGATTTGCGCGAGTTCTTCGGGTGGTGGTGACGTCTCGGCCGTCGTCACGACCAAATCACTGCCGTCGAAGATCCCCGAATAGGGGGCTGGCTCGGGTATCACGTTCCCCTCCTGGCACTTCCACTTGATCGGTCGATGTCTTCATTCCCACGGATGGAGGCGACCATCTGAAGGGCGTGGCCGATGAACCTCGGCCAGTGTTCTCGCGACGACGTACTCATGTCGAGAACGAGCAGTTGCCCAGTCGAGGTCAACGGCACGAGTGCTTGAAGGTTGTCGCTGGTGGGCGGGAGGCCGGATACCGCGTCTGCGTACGGGTCGTCTTCCGGCATAACGAAGCGACCGGCGCGTAAGACGAGGACTGTGGGGCCGCAGTCCAAGTCGCGGTACTGAACCACAGCGTCAGGATTTCCCTCGGAAAGCACAGAAGCGATTGCGCGGGCGGCTTCGACAGAGGTCGAGTGTCGGTTTCCGAAGTCGGGTACGTGGCGGCCGAGGCTCGATACGGACAGCGTGACGAGTGCGCAGTGGGACGGCCCGATTTCGGGATCAGTCAACTGTCCCGCGAATATCACGCCACAGTCGTGAAACGACCTGGCGACTTGCACGAGCGCGTCCGCGATAGTTGGCGACGGGTTCCCGAACCCCGCGAGGGTTGCGATGAGTTCCGAGTCTGCTGCCTGTTGCTGCTCATCAGCAGTGATCGGTAGGGGAATGAAGCCAGGCGGGATGGCAAGCTGCAACATCACGGTGCCTCACGAACAACATTGACGATCGGGCCGACGACGGGCCCAGTCAATGCCATTGTTGCCAACTCCGTGGGAGTGTCAGGAATCAAGTAGTTGGAGACATCGTCCGCAATCGTCGTGACGCCGTCTTCCAGACCCGTCATTTTGACGCCCACGGGGACAGCGAGTGCGGTCGCCGCGCTGCCTTTGGTCAGTCCATCTCCGAGGCGCACGAGATCCTCAGAGCGGGCGAGTTGGGAAGCAGCCTCGGAATAGTCGCCCAGGTTGCGTGCCATGGTGCCCGTGGAGTGGGCGAGGTCCGCAGACAATCCGATTGCCTTACCCACACCACCGGTGGCGACCCCGAAGGAATCCATGGCAATGGTCGTCCACGTGACGTCTGCGCCTGCGGCTTTCGCGAGTACGTGCCCAGCGAGCGCGGCGGCGCCGAGTCCGAGAGAGGCGGTGCCGAGCGCCGCGCTGAGCGGCGGGCACCAGAGAGTCAGCGCGGATGCGGTGCCCAGGACCGTACTTACGGTCGAGAGCACATTCGACACTTCGTTGATGAGGTCGGCGTTGTCCTTGATGTATTGCCAGACGTCGGCGGCGAGGTCGGTGATGCCGTCGATGAGTGCCTGGTGGATGCCGAGGAGTTTGTCGAGCAGGCCTTGCTCGGGTGCTTCGTCGGCGGCCTGGCGGAGCAGGCGCGCGGTGAGGTCGGCGAGTTCGGCATGGCGTTCGAGCAGTGCCTTGGCACGGTCGAGGAGGGCTTCGAGATCGCTGCGTGCTCTCGACAGTTGCGCGACGGCGGCGTCGAGGCGTGCCTGCGCCGCGGACAGGGCGGCCGCGTCGTCGTACATCCGGCCGGCTTCGGCGAGGCCCGGATTCGTTTCCGCCGCTTCGAGATTGCGACGCGCGACGAGCGCTTCGGCTTCGAGCTGGTCGGCTTGCCGCTGCATCGACACGAGGTCGTCGCGCCACGTCCCCAGCGCATCCGATGCGCGGCGCATCGCGGTGCCCGCGGTGTCGAGGTGTGCGGGCAACTCGCCGACCTTGCTGCGGAACGCCTCGGCGGCCTGGCCGCGCCAGATGCCGTCCGAATACCCGACGCGGGACAGCGCGTCCTTCGCGGACGTCAAGCGTGCGGCCACCGTGCCCATCTCGACGGACAAGGATGTGACGGTGACGGGATTGCCGGGGGACGGATCGAAGCCGAGCCCCGGGAACGCCGGCCGGGTCACGACAGATCCAGACTCGAGCCGGCAGCCCGAACATCCGGAATGGAGCCGGCGACAGTGTTCATCGAATCGGCATTGGCCTGCTCCTGTGCGGCATACAGGTCGCGGGTGGTCTGCAGGCCGGTCGTCATGGCGGCGGTGGACTTCGCGATCTGTTCGATGCCGTACTGCCACTTGTCGCGGAACTTCTCGGCAGCCGTGTCGAGCGCGCCGCTGCCGAGGTCGCCGCCCTTCGCGTCGGCCAGACGGTCGTTCGCGCTCTTCATGTCCTCGGCGGCCGACTCGAGCGTGTCGATCAGCCCGCCGAACGCGGCGACGTCGAGATAGAGATCTTCCCCCGGCACCTTTCCCCCTTTTGTCCGATCCGGTCAGGGTAGCGGACCGCGGTGGTGGCGCCGCCGCGGCGTCACGCCGGGAACCACGCGCGCTCGTCGTCGCGCAGTGCCTTGTCGAGACGCAGCCGTGAGCTCTCGGTCATGTCGTCGGGAAGCGCATCGGGGGCGAACCATGCGACCTCGAGGTTCTCGTCGTCGCACACCCGGGCTTCGCCGCCGGTCCACCGGGCCAGGAAGGAGACGTCGAGATACTGCGCGACGTCGCCGTTCGGATACGTGACGACGGGGGAGACGTCGACACTCGTGAGGCGCACGATGTCCGCCTGCACACCCGTCTCCTCCGCGAGTTCGCGGGCAACCGCGTCGGCCGGATTCTCGCCCGGCTCGAGGATCCCGGACACCACGGCCCACTTGCCGTTGTCGGCGCGGCGGGTGAGCAGCACGCGCCCGTCGCCGTCGAGCACGACGACACTCACCCCGGGCAGCCACAACGGCGCATGCCCGACGTGCGCGCGCAGTTCGCGGACGAACTCGGGGATCGGCACGTCAGCTCGCGTATCCGTTGAGCGAGTTACGCACGTCGGTGAGCACGGCGCGCGCCGCGGTGAGACCGTTGCCGCCCCAGACCGTCGCATCGACGACGAACACGCGGTTGTCGACGGCGGCCTCGAGGTCCTGCCACTCGTCGCCGTCCATCACCTGTTCACCGTGCTCCTTCGACGCGTCGTCGCTCAGCACGACGTACACGAGGTCGCCTTCCGCACGCGCGATGTCGTTCGAGATGTCCGCGTCGACGGCGTCGGTGAGCCGCTGGTCCGCCGGCCTGCGCACACCGACGTCGGAGAGTACCTGGCCGGCGAAGCTCGCGGGCCCCTCGATCGACAGCGAATCGGCGTCGAACTGCACGAGCGATGCCTGGGTCTGCCCGGCGCCGAGCTCGGTGCCGAGATCGGCGGCGTCCTTCTCGTAGGACGCGAGCGCGTCGGCGGCGGCCTTGCTGCGCCCGAGCGCGGCGCCCGCGACGGTGAACGAGTTCTTCCAGTACACCTGGTCGGAGCCGGTGAAGACGGTGGGTGCGACGGCACCGAGCTCGGCAGCCGAGGCTGTCGCGGGATCGGACCCGAGCACCAGATCGGGGTCGGCGGCGCGGATCGCCTCGACGTCGGGTGCGCCGATCGGTCCGGTGACCGGGATCTCGCGCACGCCGGTGCCGAGGTACTGCGGGTGGCCGCCGGGCAGATCACCCGCAGTCGTGCCGACCACCCGCTCCCACAGACCGAGAGCACACACGGCGTCCATCGCGGCGGGATCGAGGACGACGATGCGCTGCGGGTCGTCGGGCACGACGGACTCGCCACCGGCATGGCTGACGGTGTGAGTGCCCGCGCCGGGCCGGTCGGCGGGAGTGGGATCGGCGCACGCGGCGGTGGTGTCGCGTTCGATGCCGACGACGGCCGCGCCCGCGATCGCGGTGGTGGTGCGCACGATCGTGCTCGCGTCGTCGCCGGTGCCGTCGGTGGAACACCCGGCCAGGAGGAGGGCGCCGGCCGCGACGACGGCAGCCGGGATGCGGACGCGGGAGCGCGGGCAGTAAGTCAAGTCGTCGTCTTTCTGTGGACCGGGTCGTTCTGCGGACCATGTTTTCTGAACGAGCGAAAGGGGCGCACTCAGGCTAGCGGCTCACCGTCGCGACGCCGTTCCTGCGCCCGCGCACAGGCGCAGGACCCGGGAACTACGCAGGTGGCACCAGTGCCGGAGGGCCGGGGCGCCGCAGAAGTACGACAGTGGGTAGGACCGGGTCGTTGGTCCCTTCCGGCACGGTCTAACATTCGATGAGCGCAAGCCAGAGACCGTCTGCCTCGACCCCGGGGCCGACGCGCATTCAGGAGGATTAGTGACTGCCGTAGCGCCCCAGCCAGTCCAGGAGATAGCTGCAGCGAGGCCGTACCCGCCGCGGCAGGGACCCAAGGGCTCGTTCGTCTACAAGATGATCACGACGACGGACCCCAAGGTCCTGGGCATCATGTACCTGGTCACGTCGTTCGCGTTCTTCCTCATCGGCGGTCTCATGGCCCTGCTGATGCGCGCCGAGCTCGCGGTTCCCGGCCTGCAGTTCCTGTCGAACGAGCAGTTCAACCAGCTGTTCACGATGCACGGCACGATCATGCTGCTCCTGTATGCGACGCCGGTCGTGTTCGCATTCGCGAACTACATCCTTCCGCTGCAGATCGGTGCCCCCGACGTCGCGTTCCCGCGTCTGAACGCGTTCAGCTACTGGCTGTACCTGTTCGGGGCGATCATCACGACGGCCGGCTTCATCACTCCCGGCGGCGCGGCCGACTTCGGCTGGACCGCCTACTCGCCGCTCACGAGTGCCCTGCACTCGCCCGGCGTGGGTGCCGACCTGTGGATCATGGGTCTCGCGGTCGCCGGTCTCGGCACGATCCTCGGTGGCGTCAACTTCATCACCACGGTCATCTGCCTGCGCGCTCCCGGCATGACGATGTTCCGGATGCCGATCTTCACGTGGAACATCTTCATCACGGGCATCCTGATCCTGCTTGCGTTCCCGCTGCTGACTGCCGCGTTCATGGGCCTGTTCGTCGACCGTCACCTGGGCGGTCACATCTTCGACCCGGCCAACGGCGGCGTCATGCTGTGGCAGCACCTCTTCTGGTTCTTCGGCCACCCCGAGGTGTACATCATCGCGCTGCCGTTCTTCGGCATCGTCTCGGAGATCTTTCCGGTGTTCTCGCGTAAGCCGATCTTCGGCTACTCGGGCCTGGTGTACGCGACGCTCGGCATCGCCGCCCTGTCGATCGCAGTGTGGGCGCACCACATGTACGCCACCGGCGCGGTGCTGCTCCCGTACTTCTCGTTCATGACCTTCCTGATCGCGGTGCCCACCGGCGTGAAGATCTTCAACTGGATCGGCACCATGTGGAAGGGCCAGCTCACGTTCGAGTCGCCGATGCTGTTCTCGATCGGCTTCCTGGTCACCTTCCTGTTCGGTGGTCTGTCCGGTGTCATCCTCGCGAGCCCGCCGCTCGACTTCCACGTCACCGACTCGTACTTCGTGGTCGCGCACTTCCACTACGTCGTGTTCGGCACGGTCGTGTTCGCCACCTACGCGGGCATCTACTTCTGGTTCCCCAAGATGACCGGCCGCATGATGGACGAGCGTCTCGGCAAGTGGCACTTCTGGACCACCTTCCTCGGCTTCCATCTCACCTTCCTCGTGCAGCACTGGCTCGGTGCCGAGGGCATGCCGCGTCGCTACGCCGACTACCTGCCGTCGGACGGGTTCACCACGCTCAACACGATCTCGACGATCGGCGCGTTCGTCCTCGGCGCCTCGACGCTCCCGTTCATCTGGAACGTCTTCAAGAGCTACCGGTACGGCGAGGTGGTCACGGTCGACGACCCGTGGGGCTACGGCAACTCCCTCGAATGGGCGACCAGCTGCCCGCCGCCGCGGCACAACTTCACCGAGCTGCCGCGCATCCGCTCGGAGCGGCCCGCGTTCGAGTTGCACTACCCGCACATGGTCGAGCGCATGCGTGACGAAGCGCACGTCGGTGGCGGTCACGGCGACGGAAAGCCGGGCGCGATGCTCGGCGCCGGTCGCTGACGCACTACTCGTACGAAAAGCCCCGCCCGATCCTCGGGCGGGGCTTTTCGGTTGGCACAATGCTTGTGTACGGCTGATGCGCGTCCCTTCTCCAGGGCACGGCCACGGCCTTTCTCGACGAACGATCGGAGCTCTTCGGTGGGTGCTGACACCACTGTCCTGGTGACGGTGACAGGCCGTGACCGTCCTGGTGTCACGTCGGTGCTGTTCGCGGCGCTGTCGCGGCACGACGTCAGCCTTCTCGACGTCGAGCAGGTCGTCATCCGCAAGCGGCTCACGCTCGGTGTGCTCATCTCGTGTCCCCGCGACCCCGAGCGGCTGCAGGAGGAGCTCGAGGACGCGATGGCGACCGTCGGCATGGACGTCGACGTCGCGATCGGCGCCGATCCCGGCCGCACGCCCATCTCGACGCATGCCGTCGTGGTGCTCGGCAGCCCGGTCACGGCCCACGCATTGCAGGCGATCGCGAGGGAACTCGCGACGCAGCACGCGAACATCGACACGATCCGCGGCGTCGCCGACTACCCGGTCACGGGTCTCGAACTGCTGGTGAGCGCCGACCCCGCGGACGACGCGTCCGACGACGACCGCGACCGGCTGCTGCGCCGTGGTCTCGCGGAGATCGCGGTCCGCGAGAACGTCGACATCGCCGTCGAACGCGGGGGCCTCGCGCGCCGCGGCAAGCGGCTCATCGTGTTCGACGTCGACTCGACGCTGGTCCAGGGCGAAGTGATCGAGATGCTCGCCGCCCGTGCAGGCGTCGAGGATCAGGTGCGCGAGGTCACCGAGGCAGCGATGCGCGGCGAGATCGACTTCACCGAGTCGCTGCACAAGCGGGTCGCGACCCTCGCAGGGCTCGACGCGTCGGTCATCGACGAGGTCGCCGAGGAGCTCGAACTCACGCCGGGCGCGCGCACCACGATCCGCACCCTCCGCCGCCTCGGGTACCACTGCGGCGTCGTCTCCGGCGGTTTCCGCCAGGTCATCGAGGGCCTCGCACACGAACTCGAACTCGACTTCGTCCAGGCCAACACGCTCGAGATCGTCGACGGCAAGCTCACCGGGCGCGTCGTGGGCGACATCGTCGACCGCGCCGCCAAGGCGACCGCGCTGCGCAAGTTCGCGGCGCAGGCCGGGGTGCCCCTGCAGCAGACCGTCGCGGTCGGCGACGGTGCCAACGACATCGACATGCTCACCGCCGCGGGCCTCGGCGTCGCGTTCAACGCCAAGCCCGCACTGCGCGAGGTCGCCGACACCGCACTGTCGCAGCCCTTCCTCGACACCGTGCTGTTCGTCCTCGGCGTCACCCGCGACGAGGTCGAGGCCGCCGACGCGGTCGACGGCGGGATCCGCCGGGTCCCGCTGCAGTGACCTTCGCCGATCGGCACGCCGTGCTCGCTGCCGGGTACGGCGATCAGCCGGACCCCGAGGATCCTGCGCGGGTGCTCGCGATGCCCCTCGTCCTGCACATCCCGAAGGCCGATCCGCCTGCGCGCAGCGCACTGCTCGCGGCCGCCGCGTCTGCGACGGTGGCGCTGTGCCTGGATCCGCGCGTCGACGCCCAAGACGACGACGGAGTGCCCGGGCCGTGGCGGGCCGACTACCTCGCCTGGACCCGTGCGCGCATCCGCAAGGTGGCGCGACGCGCGCGTGGCGCCCAGTGGAGTGCGACCGCGGACGTCGACGGCGTCACGGCCGACGTGGACGGCGCGCAGGCCCGCGCGTTCGTGCCGGTCGCCGTGGGTGATCTCGACCCGCGCGTGAAGAAGCTGCAGATCGGTGGCACCGACCTGCCCGACGACGAACCCGGCGCACCCGAAGCCGGCAAGCCGGTGTTCTGGCTCGACGCGCGGCTCGGCATGACCGTCGGCAAGGCCGCGGCGCAGGTGGGGCACGCGGCGATGATCCTCGCGGGCGCGATGACCGTCGACGAGGCGCGCGCGTGGGCCGACGACGGTTTCCGTTGCAGCGTGCGCGGCGCCGACGAGGACACGTGGCGCGGGTTGCTGCAGCGGGTGTCGCGGGGCGACGCGATCGCCGTGCGCGACGCGGGTTTCACCGAAGTGGCACCGGGCTCGACGACCGTCGTCGGGACTCGCTCCGCGTGAGCGTCAACCGACGGCCCGGAGCACCAGGAAGGTCGGTCCGGTGAACTGTAGTATCTCGTTGCACTGCAACGGACCCCGCGGGTCGGGTGCACCGTCGGCACGCGACGAGTCGAATTCGAGCAGCAGGGTGCCGTAGAACCACTCGGGTCGCGCGAGCGTGATCTCGTGCGGGCCACCCGCATGCGCGACGACGAGCCAGCTGTCGTCGCCGAGCAGGTGCCCGTCGGCGGTGTGTGAGCGGACGTCGGCGCAATCGATCCACGCCTGGAGAGTTCGTAGCGACCCGTCGTGCCACGAGTGCTCGGTCATCTCGGTGCCCGTGTCGTCGAACCACACGAGATCAGGATTGCCCCCGCGCGAGCGGCGACCCGTGAAGAACTCCGGCTGGCGCAGCGCGGGCGCGGCCCGCCGCAAGGCGAGCGCGCGCCGCACGAACGCGATGAGCGTGACGTCGGCGCGGCTCCAGTCGAGTGGCCACGCGTCGGTGCGTGCCGTGCCTGCGGGCACACAGTACGCATTGTTGTTGCCGCCCCAGCTGTTCCCGAACTCGTCGCCGGAGAGGAGCATCGGCGTGCCGGTCGACAGCAGCAGTGTCGCGAGCAGAGCCCGCACGTGCCGGGCCCGGGCCGCGAGGATGTCGGGGTCGTCGGTCGGCCCCTCCACCCCGTGGTCGACCGAGTGGTTGTGGTCGGTACCGTCGCGCCCGTCCTCGCGGTTCGCATCGTTGTGCTTGCGGCGGTACGAGACCAGGTCTGCGACCGTGAATCCGTCGTGCGCGGTGACGTAGTTGATCGACGCCCACGGCCGTCGTGGCCCGCCCCACGGCTCGCGAGCATGTCCCACGTGGTGCACGCGGCGCGGCGACCCGAACAGGTCCTCGGAACCGGACACCCGAGACGCCAGGGGGCCGACGCCGCCGGAACCGGTCCAGAACTCGCGCACGACATCGCGGAAGCGGTCGTTCCACTCGGACCACGGCGGCTCGAACCCACCGACCCGGTAGCCGTCGGCCGTCGCGTCCCACGGCTCGGCGATCAGCTTGCACCGGGTCAGGACGGGATCGGCGGCGATCGCCGAGAAGACCGCGGCCCGCGGGTCGAACTCGCCGCCGCCGCGTCGGCCGAGGGCGGACGCGAGGTCGAACCGGAACCCGTCGACACCGAGCCCGGCCCAGTGGCGGAGGCTGTCGACGATCATCCGCACCACGATCGGCGAGCTCGCGTCGAGCGTGTTGCCGCACCCGGTGAGGTCGATGTCGTGGCCGTGCTCGTCGAGCAGGTAGTAGCCGCGTGCGTCGAGTCCACGCCACGACAGCGTGATGCCGTCGCCGCGTTCTTCGCACGTGTGGTTGTAGACGACGTCGAGGATCACCTCGAGGCCGGCGTCGTGCAGCGCACGCACCATGGTCGCGAATTCCGCGATCTCCCGGCCCGGCTCGGCCGCGTAGCCGGGATGGGGTGCGAAGAATCCGGCCGTCGAGTAGCCCCAGTGGTTGCGCATGCCCCGTGCACGCACCGACTCCTCGGTGAGGCACGCGTGTACCGGCAGCAGTTCGACCGCGGTGACGCCGAGGCCCGTGAGGTACTCGAGCACGCGCGGATGCGCGAGACCGAGATAGCTGCCGCGTTCGCGTTCGGGTATGTCCGGGTGGCGTGCGGTGAATGCGCCGACGTGCATCTCGTACACGACGGTGTCCTCCCACGGCACCCGCGGATGCGACGGCGTCACCGGGTCGAGCGGTGTCGTGACGACCGACAGCGGGGTGTGGCCGCGCGAGTCGACGGTCGACGGCGCGCCGAACGGGTCGTCCTCGAACGACCGAAGCGCAACCGGGTCGCCGACGTCTCCGATGACGCGCGTGCCCCACGGATCGAGCAGCAGCTTGGCGGGATTGAGCCGGATCCCGGCACCCGGATCCCACTGGCCGTGGCAGCGGTAGCCGTACCACTGGCCCGGTGCGACGCCGTCGACCTCGCCGTGCCACACGCCGAAGGTCTGCTCGGGCAGAGCGATGCGGTCCTCGCTGCCGTCCGGCGCGATCAGGCACACCTCGACGCCGTCGGCGTCCGGTGCGTGCACCGCGAACCGCGTACGGTCGCGGCCGTTCTCGCGGTGGAAGGACGCCCCGAGCGGGTTCGGCGCGCCCGGGAACGCCGGTCGGACCGGGGGTGTGGGTGCTGCATGTGCCACGAAACCGATCCTGCTGCACCGCGTCGGAGAATGTGCGAGAAGATGGGAGACGTGCCGCAATCAGACCCAGATCTCCTCATCGAATTGGACGACGTTTCCCTCCGCCGGAGCGGCAACACCCTCGTGGGCCCGCTCACGTGGAAGGTCGAGCTGGACGAGCGATGGGTGGTGCTCGGACCCAACGGGGCGGGCAAGACCTCGATGTTGCGCATCGCCGCGGCCCAGGAGCACCCCTCGTCGGGTACCGCGTACGTGCTCGGCGAACAGCTCGGCAAGGTCGACGTGAGCGAGCTGCGCCCGCGGATCGGCCTGTCGTCGTCCTCGCTCGCCAACCGGGTGCCGGGCGAGGAACTCGTCAGCGACCTCGTCGTGTCGGCCGGTTACGCGGTCCTCGGCCGGTGGCGCGAGCGCTACGACGACATGGACACCGAGCGGGCCGTCGAGATGCTCGAGAGCATCGGCGCCGAGCACCTCGCGGACCGCACCTACGGCACGCTCTCGGAGGGCGAACGCAAGCGCGTGCTCATCGCGCGGGCGCTGATGACCGATCCCGAACTTCTGCTCCTCGACGAGCCCGCCGCGGGTCTCGACCTCGGCAGCCGTGAGGATCTCGTCGCGCGGCTCACCGACCTCGCCGCCGACCCCGACGCTCCCGCGACGGTCCTGGTCACCCACCATGTCGAGGAGATCCCGCCGGGGTTCACGCACGCACTGCTCCTCAAGGAGGGCCAGGCGGTCGCGCAGGGCCTCGTCGACGACGTGATCACGTCGGAGAACCTGAGCGCGGCGTTCGACCAGTCGATCACCCTCGATCGCGTCGACGGACGGTTCTTCGCCCGGCGCACCCGTACGCCCGGTCGGCATCGTGCGTGAGGGCGGGGCCGTGCCGAGGGCTCGTCGCCACCGCGGGTAGGTTGCGGTCATGACGAGCACCTCCGGACCAGCCGACTCACGCACAGCCGTCGCCCCCGTCCCCAAAGATGCGTCGACGGTCGTGCTGCTGCGCGACGGGACGGACGGCCTCGAGGTGTTCCTGCTGCGCCGCGTCAAGGAGATGGCGTTCGCGGGCGGCATGACCGTCTTCCCGGGCGGTGGCGTCGACGCGTCGGACATCGACACCGAGATCGGCTGGGCGGGCCCGGACGCGTCGTGGTGGGCCGAGCGCTTCGCCACCGACGAACGGACCGCGAAGGCGCTCGTGTGCGCGGCCGTGCGCGAGACCTTCGAGGAGTGCGGCGTGCTGCTCGCGGGACCGACAGCCGACTCCGTCGTGTCGGACACCGCACGCTACACACACGAGCGCACCCGGTTGGAGGCGCGCGAGTTGTCGTTCACCGACTTCCTCGCCCGCGAGGGGCTGGTGCTGCGCTCGGATCTGTTGCGGCCGTGGGCCAACTGGATCACCCCGGTCGGGGAGAAGAGACGGTACGACACCCGGTTCTTCGTCGCGGCTGCACCCGACGGCCAGGATGCGGACGGTGCGACCAGCGAAGCCGAGGCCGTGCGCTGGCTCGGTCCGCAGGACGCCCTCGCGCAGTGGCGCGGCGGCGACACGGTCCTGCTGCCACCGACGTGGGCGCAGCTCGTGTCGCTCACCGGCTACGCGCGCGTCGCGGACGTCCTCGCCGCCGAACCGGAGATCCCGGTGATCCTGCCGGTGCTCGAGAACGATCCCGGCACCGGGGTGCGGGTGCGTTTTCCGGACCAGCAGGACTACTACGCCGCCGGTGCGCACCCGTGGTCGCCGCGGCTCGAGGACGGCGGCACCGCACCGGCCTCCGCCCAGTAACGTATGTCGCATGGCTGAGTTCGTCTCCCTCGAAGTGTCCGACGGTATCGGGACCATCCGGCTCGATCGCCCGCCGATGAACGCCTTGAACCGGCAGTTGCAGGAAGAGCTGCGGGCCGCGGCGCGCGCCGCGACGGTCGACGCGTCGATCAAGGCCGTCATCGTGTACGGCGGCGAGAAGGTGTTCGCGGCGGGAGCGGACGTCAAGGAGATGAAGGACCTCGGTTTCGCCGAGATGAGCGACATCGTGGGCGACCTGCAGTCGGCGCTCGGCGCGATCGCCCAGATCCCCAAGCCCACCGTCGCGGCGCTCACCGGGTATGCGCTGGGCGGTGGTCTCGAGATCGCGCTCGCAGCCGACCGGCGCATCGCGGGCGACAACGTCAAGTTCGGCACTCCCGAGATCCTGCTCGGCATCATCCCCGGAGGGGGCGGCACGCAGCGGCTTGCGCGTCTGATCGGCCCCGCGAAGGCGAAGGATCTGGTGTTCACGGGCCGCTTCGTCGAGGCCGACGAGGCGAAGGAGATCGGGCTGGTCGACGAGGTGGTCGCGCCCGACGACGTGTACGACGCCGCCCGGCGCTGGGCGGCGCAGTTCACCGGTGCGGCGTCGCGCGCACTCGCCGCGGCCAAGGCCGCGATCGACGAGGGACTCGACGTCGATCTGCACACGGGACTGCGCATCGAGGCACAACAGTTCGCCGCGCTGTTCGCGACCGAGGACCGGCGGATCGGCATGGAGTCCTTCGTGGCCAACGGGCCGGGCAGAGCCGAATTCACGGGCGAGTAGGCTGCCCGCACCACCGCAAAACGAGAACACGTTCCTGTCTGTTCCCGTCCGATCTACCCTCGAGTAGGATTCCCGCCATGACTGCAAGCGCAAACGACGACTCCGCCGTCCGCAGCGACGCCGTGGACCCGGCACCACGGCCGCACGCCACCGAAGAAGAAGTGGCGGCCGCGCGCGAGGACACCAAGCTCGCCCAGGTGCTCTACCACGACTGGGAGGCGGAGACCTACGACGACAAGTGGTCGATCTCGTACGACGAGCGCTGCATCGACTACGCGCGCGGCCGGTTCGACGCCGTCGCCGGCGACCAGCCCCTTCCGTACGGGCGGGCACTCGAACTCGGGTGCGGCACCGGCTTCTTCCTGCTCAACCTGATGCAGTCGGGCATCGCGGAGAAGGGATCGGTCACCGACCTGTCGCCCGGCATGGTCAAGGTCGCGCTGCGCAACGGCCAGAACCTCGGGCTCGACGTCGACGGCCGGGTGGCCGACGCCGAGACCATCCCGTACGAGGACGACACCTTCGATCTCGTCGTCGGGCACGCCGTGCTGCACCACATCCCGGACGTCGAGCAGACGCTGCGCGAGGTGCTGCGCGTGCTCAAGCCCGGTGGCCGGTTCGTGTTCGCGGGCGAGCCGTCCACCGTCGGCGACTTCTACGCGCGCTGGCTCGGCCGCGCCACGTGGGAAGCCACCACGCGCATCACGAAGCTACCCGCCCTCGCGTCGTGGCGACGTCCGCAGGAAGAACTCGACGAGTCGTCACGCGCAGCGGCGCTCGAAGCCGTCGTCGACATCCACACGTTCGATCCGTCCGATCTCGAACACCTCGCGAAGTCGGCGGGCGCCGACAACGTGCACGCCGAGACCGAGGAGTTCGCGGCAGCACTGCTCGGGTGGCCCGTGCGGACGTTCGAAGCGGCGGTGCCGCAGGACAAGCTGGGCTGGGGCTGGGCGAAGTTCGCGTTCGGCGCATGGAAGAAGCTCACCTGGCTCGACGAGACCGTGCTCAAACGCGTCGTGCCGCGCAGCCTGTTCTACAACGTCATGATCACGGGCACCAAGCCCGAAAAGTAAGGCGGCGATGGGCTATTCGTTCAGCCTCGCCGACATCGAGTACCTGACGAGCCCCCAGGGCGCGCACGCGCTCGAGGAGGTCGCGGCACTCGAATTGAGCACGCGCACGCACCTGGCCGACCTCGGCCGGGTGCGTGCGCGTTTCGGCGACCGGGCCGCGGTGCTCGTCGAAACGGTGCAGTTGCGTCGACGCGCGGCAGGCAAACTCGACGACGCCGGCGGCTGGCTCTTCACCGACGACGCTCTCCAGCAGTCGACACCGACTCTGGTGGCGCGCAGACGAGCCGCGCGCCTCGGTGACCGCCCGGTACACGACGTCACGTGCTCGATCGGCGCGGAGCTCGCGGCACTCACCGCAGCGTCGAGCGTCGTGCTCGGCAGCGACCTCGACCCCGTGCGGCTGGCGATGGCGCGTCACAATGTGCCCCGCGCCGCCCTCGTGCGCGCCGACGCGCTGCACCCGTGCAGCCGCGACACCGTCGTCGTCGCCGATCCCGCGCGCCGAGCGGGTGGCAGGCGCACGCACGACCCGGCCCGGCTCGAGCCGCCCCTGCCCGCGCTGCTCGACGCGTGGGAGGGCCGCGATCTCGTCGTCAAATGTGCTCCAGGGCTGGACTTCTCGTCGCTGGACTGGGCGGGTGAGATCGAAGTGGTCTCGCTCGACGGGGCCGTACGCGAGGCGTGTCTGTGGTCGCCGGGGCTCGCGCAGCCCGGAGTCACGCGGCGCGCCTCCGTATTGCGGACCGAGCGTGGCGTGGATGCGTGGGAGGACGTCACCGACGCCGATCCCGACGACATTCCCGAGCGGGCCCCGGGGCGGTGGATCGTGGACCCGGACGGCGCGATCGTGCGTGCCGGGCTGGTGCGGCACTTCGCTGCGCGGCACGGGCTGTGGCAGCTCGACCCGCGCATCGCCTATCTCACGGGTGACCGGGTACCCGAAGGTATGCGCGGTTTCCGGGTGCTCGACCGAATCAAGTTCTCGGAAAAGGCTCTGCGGCAGGAACTCACGCGCCGCGACTGCGGATCGGTCGAGATCCTCGTGCGCGGAGTCGACGTCGACCCCGCGGTGCTCCGACCGCGCCTGAAGCTGCGCGGCAGCGCGCCGCTGGCGGTGGTGATCACGCGCATCGGACGCGCCGGAGTGGCGTTCGTGTGCGAGCCCGGAGCGGTCGCCGGCGCGTGACGGGCAGGCGCGGCTACTGCTCGTCGCGCGGCGCGAACACGAACACCTCGCCGAGCTGGGTGGCCGTGACGACCTGCCCCTGCGGGCCCACCGCGGTGCCGACGGTGAATCCGCCTGCCCCCGGCAACGCCGCGTGCGACACCGTCTCGCCCGTGTGCGTGTCGAAGGTGGCGAGGGCGAGCCCGTCGCCGTCCGCGACCACCGTGTACCCGGTCGCGTCGTCGGTGAGTGCGGGCACACCCACTTGCGCGACCTCGGGACGCTCCCACACCGGTTCGGCATGGTCGCCCGCATCGCGCAGCGCCGTGAGCGTGCCCTCGTCGCCGCCCGCGGGCACGATCAGGCCGTCGGCTGTGACCGCAGGCCCCGACCCCGGCACGTAGCCCAGGTCGTGCGACCAGCGCGCGGACCCGTCCGTGGTGTCGAGTGCCCACAACGCGCCGTCGCGGTCCTGCACGTACAGCGTGGCGCCGTCCGCCGACACGACCGGATTGGACGACGGCCCGGTGGGCAGCGCGTCGCTCGACCAGTCCTCGCGCAGCACGGCGTCGCTGCCGCCGGTGTAGGTGAGCGCGACGATGTGCGGCGCCTCGTCGCCGGGGGAGAACACCGTGACGTAGATGCGCCCGCTCGCGAGGTCGACCGCCGGGGTGGAGGTGACCGGGCAGCCGTCGGTGCCGTAGAAGCACGCGTCCATGCCCTCGCCGGGCGCCGGGACCGGGACGTCGTCGCCGGTGACGGGCACGAGATCGAGCGGTGGGGCGACGTTGAACCCGGTCTGCGGGTCGAGTACCTGGACCTGGCCCAGGTGTGTGACCACCAGGACGTTGCCGTCGCCGGTGAACTGTGACGACACGGGGGAACCGAGCACCGGAGTGCGCCATCGGACCTGGCCGTACTCGGTGTACGAGCGCATCTCGTTGCCGTCGCCGATGTAGCTGTTGGCGACCGCGTCGACCACCGGCGCGGCGTCCGTGGTGCCCGGTTCGAGGCGAGTGCACCAGCGTTTGCGTTCGCTCGCGATCTGGAACGAGAAGACATTGCAGCCGGTCTCGGTGCGCGCAGTGAGGAAGATCTGGCCGTTGGAGGCGACGGTGGGCGATGCGACCGCCGGGCCGCCGAGGGGGCGCGACCAGTCGAATGCGAGGTCGCGTTCGCCGGGTGTCTGCACCGTCGCGCTGTTGCGCGAGTCGGAGTGCACGCCGCGCCAGCCCTCGCCGCCCAGGACGTCGGTGGTCCCGGATCCGCCGCCGCACCCGCTGACGGCCACGGCCGACAGCGCCGTCAGCAAGAGGGCCGACGACCGTAGGACCCGTCGCATCGATTCTCCTTCGGCGCTCGTTCCGGTCACGGCAGGCAACACTATCCCGACGCCGGGCCACGCTCGCCGGCCGCGGGTACGTAGGCTGCCTGTCATGACGACGATGTGGGGTTCTCCGCTGCGTTCGCGGTGGCGGGGATCGCGGCGAGCGGACGACGAGCAGGCCCGTTTCCTGACGCTCGCGTCGCTGCGATGGGTGCTGGCGAACAAGGCGTACACGCCGTGGTACCTCGTGCGGTACTACCGCCTCGCGAAGTTCAGACTCGCGAACCCGCATGTCGTACTGCGCGGCATGGTGTTCCTCGGCAAGAGGGTCGAGATCCATGCCACGCCGGAGCTGTCGCGGCTCGAGATCGGCCGCTGGGTGCACATCGGCGACGGCAATGCGATCCGCTGCCACGAAGGCTCGCTGCGCATCGGCGACAAGGTGGTGTTCGGCAAGGACAATGTCGTCAACACGTACCTCGACATCGAGATCGGGGCGTCGACGCTCGTCGCGGACTGGTGCTACATCTGCGACTTCGACCACCGCACCGAGGACGTCACCGTGCCGATCAAGGATCAGGGCATCGTCAAGAGCCCGGTGCGCATCGGTCCCGACACGTGGATCGCCGCCAAGGTGTCGGTGCTTCGGGGCACGCGTGTGGGGCGCGGGTGCGTGCTCGGCGCGCACGCCGTCGTCAAGGGCGACATCCCCGACTTCGGCATTGCGGTCGGCTCGCCCGCGAAGGTCGTCAAGAACCGCAAGGCCGAATGGGAGTCCGGCGCGGCCGAGCGTGCCGAGTACATCGCTGCGCTCGAGGACATCGCCCGCAAGAAGGCCCTGGGCTGAGTGAGGGTCACCCTCGCCCGGGCAGCGGATGCTCGGGGATCTCGGGCCGTGCGAGTGGGTGACGGACGCGCCGCTTGGCCGCCGAGTACACCGCGACGGTCTGCTCCGCGACACCTGCCCAGTCGAAGTCTTCGGTGAGCCGCTCGCGTGCCGCGTGCGCGCGACGCTGTGCCGCGCCGGGGTCGTCGAGAACTTCGCGCACCGCCGACGTGAGCCCCGCGACGTCGCCCGGCAGGAAGGACAGCCCGGTGATCCCGTCGACGACCGCCTCGCCGAGCCCACCCGCGGTGGAGGCGACGAGCGGCGTGCCCGACGCGGCGGCTTCGAGCGCGATGATGCCGAACGGTTCGTAGCGGCTCGGCAGCACGATGACGTCGGCCGCGTGCAGCCAGCCGAGCAGCTCGGCGTGGCCGAGAGTGCCGACGAAGTCGACCGACCGCGCGACGCGGTGCGCGCGTGCCTGCTGGTACAGCCACGTGAACTGGGTGCCCCCGCCCGCGACGGTGAGTGTCGCGCCCGGATGCGTGCGCCGGATGCGCGGGAGCGCGGCGATCGCGTCCTGCACACCCTTCTCGTACTCGAGCCTGCCGACGAACAGCAGTCGCGGCGGCCCGACCCGCGGTGCGCGCGGCCGGAACGTCCACGTCGACAGGTCGATGCCGTTGCGGATGACCGTCACCGGTGCGAGCGACGGTCCGTACAGCGCGGTGACCTCGTCCTCCATCGAGGACGAGCACGTGATGAGCGCGTCGGAGTCGTTCGCGAGCCACCACTCGACCGAGTGCACCTGCCGGTTGATCCGGCCCGACAGCCAGCCGCTGTGCCTGCCCGCCTCGGTGGCGTGCAGTGTCGACACGAGCGGCACGTCGTAGTACTCGGCGAGTGCGATCGCAGGGTGCGCGACGAGCCAGTCGTGGGCGTGCACGACGTCGGGCGTCCAGCCTTCGCCGATGCCCGGCTTGTGCAGCGCGGTGCCCGCACGCACCATCGCGTGGCCCATCGCGAGGGTCCACGCGAGCATGTCCTCGCCGAACACGAAGTGTGCGGGATCCTCGGCGACCGCGACCACGAGCACACCGTCCTCGACGCGGGACTCCGTGGGATGAGTCGTCGCGTCGGTGCCGGACGGCTGCCGCGACAGCACCACCACCTCGTGGCCCGCCGCGGCGAGCTCGGTCGCGAGGTGGTGGACATGGCGGCCGAGACCGCCCACGACGACGGGCGGGTACTCCCACGAGACGATCAGGATCTTCACGGTGTGATCTCCGGGTTCACGGTCTGGGCGGGCGGCAGGCGGCGGGCGTCGAGACCGGGGAACAGCGAGTCCGCCTGGTTCCAGCCCGACGCGAGCGCGTGGGCGCGGTCGGTGCGCCCCGACGCGAGAGCGTCGCAGATCTCGCGCGTCGCGTGCGCATGCTTGTGCGCCCGCTCGCGCGCGTAGCCGGCGGCGGAATCCTTGCTCACCATGAACGCCCAGTCGGACGAGACCGTGAGCAGCGCCTCGCGCAGGATCTGGTCGGCGACGTGGTTGCGCACGTGGGGCGCCGCGTCGAGGGCCTTGTCGACGGTGTCGAGCGCGGTGCCGACGACCTCGGCATTCAGTTGGACGATGTCGGCGACCTGGTCGCCGGCCCACACGCGCCAGTCCTTGCCCGAGCCCCACGACGAGTCGTCGAGTTCGACGGCGTCGCCGACGAAGCCGTCGCGGCGGGCGTCGTCGAGAGTGCCGACGCGGATGCCCGCCTCGGGCAGTGCCCGCAGCACCTTCTCGAGCCACTGCGGGCCTTCGTACCACCAGTGCCCGAACAACTCCGTGTCGAACGCGGCGACGACGAGTGCCTCGCGCCCGACGCGATCGGACTCCGCGCGCAGACGCGCACGGACGGTGTCGACGAAGTCGGCGACGTGCTTGTCGAGCGCCGCCTCGGCGAGCGCGGGATCGTAGGGCGCCTTGTCCTCGGAGCCGACCGTGCGGCCGGTGACGCGGGACGGCTTGAGGCCGGTCGCGTGGTCGTAGGTGTGGAAATCGCGGTATGCGGCGTGCCCGGGGTAGCCCGACTTGGGGGACCACACGCGGTAGCTCACCGGCAGATCGCGACCGAACGCGACGACCTCGGATTCGCGCACCGGGCGGCCGAGCGCGGTGTCACCGTGCAGCGAGGGGCCGTCGACCATGAAGTGCCGCACACCCGCACGGTCGTAGAGGCGCTCGAGGCCGGGCGTGTACCCGCACTCGGGCGCCCAGATGCCGTTGGGTGTGTGTCCCCATCGAGCGCGGGCATCGGCGAGGCCCTCGGTGAGCGAGAACGCCCGCAGCCGTGCGTCGAGCAGCGGCTGGAAGGGGTGCGCGAGCGGTCCACCGAGCAGTTCCACGGTGTCGGCGTCGACGAGCTCCCGCACGACCGCGGAACCGCCGTGGCGCCAACGGTTCTCGAACAGGTCGAGGGCGTGGGCCGCCGCGCGGTGCTCGCGGACGCCCAGATCGGGCTTCCCGCCGAGGGCGGCCTCGTGTGCCCGCATCTGCCAGTTGCCGAGCCAGTGGTGCATGCCGGCGAGGCTGTGCGGGTCGTCGAGTTGTGCTGCGAGGACGGGTGTGACGCCGAGCGTGAGCAGATGGGATCGACCCTCGTCGGCGAGGCGGCGCAGTACCTCGGTGACCGGCAGGTACGACGCGGCCCACGACTGGTACAGCCATTCCTCGCCGACCGGCCACCGGCCGTGGTGGGGGAGCCACGGCAGGTGCGAGTGCAGAACGAGGCAGAACATGCCCGGTTCGCGCGCGGCGGTCACGGCGTGGCCTCGGATGTGGCTGCAGCAGAGGGCTTCACGGCGATCGCGACGAGATCGAGGCTGGCGTCGATGTCGGCTTCGCGCAGCACGAAATCGGCGACTGCGACGCCCTCGACGTCGCGCGCGAGCGACTCCGGCCACGGTTCGCCGGCGAGGGCGCGGTCGATCTGCGCGTCGATGAACGAACCGCCGTGCTTCTCGTCGAGTTCCGCGAGGCGCGGGCCGTGGTGCACGCCGGTCATGGTGGTGACTCGGAAGCCGGCGCCCTCCAGCAGTTCGGTGAGTTCGCGCGCGTCGAGTTCGCGGGTGTGGAACGGGTTGAGCGGTGTGTCGCGACCGGGGGAGAATGTGATGCGGTTGGGGGTGCTGACGAGCAGTTCGCCACCCGGCGTGAGGACACGGAAGCATTCGCGCAGGAACTGTGCCTGGTCCCAGAGGTGTTCGATCACTTGGAAATTGACGATCGTGTCGACCGACTGGTCGGCGAGGGGGAGTTCCGCGAGGTTGCCGTGCAGCATCTCGACGCGGGGGTAGCGGGCGCGGATGTGCTCGACGGCGGAGGTGTCGTAGTCGACGCCGGTGACGTGCGCGGCGACGTCGGCGATCATGTCGGCGCCGTAGCCTTCGCCCGGGCCGGCCTCGAGCACGCGTGCGCCCGCGCAGCGGGGTACGAGCTCGCGATAGACGACTTCGTGCCGTCGGAACCAGTAGTTCTCCTCCGGGATGCCGGGCACCGTGCGCTCGCCCGTCAAGGGGAGGGACGACTCGGCAGGGCCGGGTGCGGACGCGGTGGGGGTACCGACGGATGAATCGCTCACCGCTGCGAGAGTAGTGCGCGCGGCGGCGTGCATCGAGAGGTGGTCCACATCACAGCCCTCGAATGGCGCTTCGCTTATATGGTGAGGGAACTTGTCACGCAAGTTACCGGCCGGTAACTTGGCGTGGGGTAATCTGACGCACAACCGACGACGGTAGGACGACGTGCGCCTTCTGCCAGGGTCGCATGGGCGAGCCGGCAGATGCGTGCACATACACAGGGAAACCACACAGGAGGTCGACGTAGACCCATGACGAACATCGTTGTTTTGATCAAGCAGGTTCCGGACACGTGGTCCGAGCGCAAGCTCACCGACGGAGATTTCACGCTCGACCGTGAGGCCGCCGACGCGGTCCTCGACGAGATCAACGAGCGCGCCGTCGAGGAAGCCCTGCTGATCAAGGAAGCACAGGGTGGCGAGGTGATCGTCCTGAGCGCCGGTCCCGATCGCGCGACCGAGGCGATCCGCAAGGCCCTGTCCATGGGTGCCGACAAGGCCGTCCACATCAACGATCCCGCGCTGCACGGGTCGGATGCGATCCAGACCGCGTGGACGCTCGCGGCCGCTCTCGGCCAGATCACCTTCGAGAACGAGGCCGCCGCCGACCTCATCATCGCAGGCAACGAGGCCACCGACGGCCGCGTCGGTGCCGTGCCTGCCATCATCGCCGAGTACCTGGGCATCCCGCAGCTCACGCAGCTGCGCAAGCTCACGGTCGCCGACGGCAAGGCCACGGGCGAGCGCGAGACCGACGAAGGCGTGTTCGGCCTCGAGGCCGAACTGCCCGCGATCGTCTCGGTCAACGAGAAGATCAACGAGCCCCGCTTCCCGTCCTTCAAGGGCATCATGGCCGCGAAGAAGAAGGAAGTGACCGTCTACACCCTCGCGGATCTCGGTGTCGATCCCGAGACGGTGGGCGTCGCCAACGCCGGCACCACGGTCACCGCATCCACCCCGAAGCCCCCGCGTACCGCTGGTGAGCGCATCGCAGACGAAGGAGACGGCGGCAACCAGGTCGCTCAGTACCTCGTCGCGCAGAAGATCATCTGATCGCGCCCGACACACCACCAGCAGAGCAGACACAGGGAGAGTAGTTAGACATGGCAGAAGTACTCGTGCTCGTCGAGCACGCCGAGGGCGCGCTCAAGAAGGTCAGCACCGAACTCCTCACCGCCGCACGTGCACTCGGTGAGCCGTCCGCCGTCGTCGCGGGCCCGGCAGGCACCGCGGACGGCCTCGCCGACGCGCTCGCCGCCGCGGGCGCCGAGAAGATCTACGTCGCCGAGTCGGACGACGTCGACGGATTCCTGATCACTCCCAAGGTCGACGTCCTCGCGTCGCTCGTCGAATCGGTCTCGCCCGCAGCGGTGCTCACCGCCGCGAGCGTCGAGGGCAAGGAAGTGTCGGGCCGCCTCGCCGCGCGTATCGGCTCGGGCCTGCTCGTCGACGTCGTCGACGTCAAGGCGGACGGCAACGTCGTCCACTCGATCTTCGGTGGCGCCTACACCGTCGATGCCCACGGCAACGGCGACGTGCCGGTCATCTCGGTCCGTCCCGGCTCGATCGAGGCCGCTCCGCAGGCCGGCGCAGGCGAGAAGGTCGCCGTCGAGGTTCCCGCGCAGGACGAGGGCGTCGTCAAGGTCGTCTCGCGTGATCCCATCGTCGGTGGCGACCGCCCCGAGCTCACCGAGGCCACGATCGTCGTGTCCGGTGGCCGCGGTGTCGGGTCGGAGGACAAGTTCCACGAGGTCGTCGAGCCGCTCGCCGACTCGCTCGGTGCCGCCGTCGGCGCGTCGCGTGCCGCAGTCGACTCGGGTTACTACCCGGGCCAGTTCCAGGTCGGCCAGACCGGCAAGACCGTCTCGCCGCAGCTGTACGTCGCGCTCGGTATCTCCGGTGCGATCCAGCACCGCGCGGGCATGCAGACCTCGAAGACGATCATCGCCGTCAACAAGGACGAAGAGGCACCCATCTTCGAGATCGCGGACTACGGCATCGTGGGCGACCTGTTCAACGTCGCGCCGCAGCTCACCGAGGCTGTCAAGAAGCACAAGGGCTGATCGACCGCCCTCGGCGGCCCCGCTCTCGACCTCGAGAGCGGGGCCTTCTGCGTGTTCGGGCGAGCGTTCATCGAGTCGGCGCACACGGGACATGTGGGGGTGGCCCCGTCGTCGCCCGCGGTACTCGGGCTGCCGGGGACGTTCGCGCCCGCCGGCGGGCGTGTGCTCGTGCGGGAAGCCGCGCGTGTGGGCTGAGTTATCCTGGTCGGGTCATGTCGTCCGCCCGTGCACTCACCTCTCCCGTCTACCTGGACCACGCCGCCACCACCCCGATGGTGTCCGAGGCCGCCCAGGCGATGGTCGAGATCTTCGGCAGCGTCGGCAATGCGTCGTCTCTACACGGGTCGGGTCGCGCTGCGCGTCGCCGCGTCGAGGAGGCCCGCGAGTCGATCGCCGCCGACCTGGGCGCGCGTCCGTCCGAGGTGCTGTTCACGTCCGGCGGCACCGAGAGCGACAATCTCGCGGTCAAGGGCATCTTCTGGAGCAGGCGCGCCGCCGACCCCGCGCGGACGCGCATCGTCGCGAGCGCGGTCGAGCATCACGCGGTGCTCGATGCGGTCGAGTGGCTCGAGCGCCACGAAGGCGCACAGGTCACGTGGCTGCCCGTCGACGACGCGGGTCGCGTGTCCCCGCACACGCTGCGTGCGGTCCTCGCGGAGCATGCGGACGACACCGCGCTCGTCACCGTCATGTGGGCGAACAACGAGGTCGGCACGATCATGCCGATCGCCGAACTCGCCGCGATCGGTGCGGAGTTCGACGTCCCGGTGCACAGCGATGCCGTGCAGGCCGCGGGGCATCTCGCCGTCGACTTCGCTGCGAGCGGGCTGGCCGCGATGAGCGTCGCGGCACACAAGTTCGGTGGTCCGCAGGGCGTGGGGGCCTTGCTGCTCGGTCGCACGGTGGGCTGCGAAGCCCAGTTGCACGGCGGCGGACACGAACGCGACCTGCGGTCCGGTACGCACGACGTCGCGGGTGTCGCGGGCATGGCGGCGGCGCTGCGGGTCGCGGCGAACACCGACGACGCGCTGCTGCGGGCATTGCGGGACCGGCTGATCGCGGAGGTCGAGCGCGTCGATCCCACCGCGGTCCTCAACGGCCCGCGTGGCCGGGACCGCCTTGCAGGCAACGCGCACTTCACGTTCCCCGGCTGCGAAGGCGACTCGCTGCTCATGCTGCTCGACGCCGCGGGAATCGAGTGTTCCACCGGGTCGGCGTGCACCGCGGGCGTGGCGCGACCGAGCCATGTGCTCACCGCGATGGGTGTCGAACCGTCGCGCGCGCGAGGGTCCTTGCGGTTCTCGCTCGGCCACACGTCCACCGAAGCGGATGTGCAGGCGCTCGCGGACACGCTGCCACAGGTCGTCGAACGCGCGCGGGCCGCGGGCCTCGCGGCGGCCGGTGCACACCGGTCGTACTGACCGACACAGGAAACCCACGACACGGAAGCAAGGTAGGGATCGACCGATGCGAGTACTGGCAGCCATGAGCGGCGGAGTCGACTCCGCCGTGGCCGCGGCGCGCGCCGTCGCCGCGGGCCACGACGTCGTCGGGGTGCACCTCGCCTTGTCGACCGATCCCGGCACGCTGCGCACGGGTGCTCGCGGATGCTGCTCGAAGGAGGACGCGGGCGATGCCCGCCGAGCCGCGGACGTGCTCGGCATCCCGTTCTACGTATGGGATTTCGCCGATCGCTTCAAGGAAGACGTCATCGACGATTTCGTCGAGTCGTACGCGGCCGGGGAGACGCCCAACCCGTGCCTGCGGTGCAACGAGAAGATCAAGTTCTCCGCGCTCGCCGACCGTGCGCTCGCGCTGGGCTTCGACGCCGTCGCGACCGGTCACTACGCGCGGCTCGAGGACGGCGAACTGCGGCGCGCCGTCGACCACGACAAGGACCAGTCGTACGTGCTCGCGGTGCTGACTCCCGAACAGCTCGCGCACGCGATGTTCCCGGTCGGCGACACCCCCAAGGAGTCGATCCGCGCGGAGGCGGCCGAGCGGGGCCTCGCGGTCGCGAACAAGCCGGACAGTCACGACATCTGCTTCATCCCGTCCGGCGACACCCGGGCCTTCCTCGGTGCGCGTATCGGTGTCCGCCCGGGCGCCGTCGTCGACGGGGGGACGGGCGAGGTCCTCGCCGAACACGACGGTGTGCACGGCTTCACGATCGGTCAGCGCAAGGGCCTCGGCATCGCAGGCCCGGGCCCGGACGGCTCACCGCGCTATGTCACCGGCATCGATCCCGAGTCGGGCACCGTCAGCGTCGGCTCGGCGCGAGACCTCGAGGTGTGGACCGTCAGCGCCGAGCGTGCCGTGTGGACGTCCGGCGACGTCCCCACCGAGCCCGTCGAGTGCGTCGTGCAGGTGCGCGCGCACGGCGGCACGGCGCCTGCCGTCGCGGTCGCGGTCGACGACGGCATCCGCATCGACCTGCGCGAGCCGCTCACCGGTGTCGCGAAGGGCCAGGCCGCCGTGCTCTACCTGCTCGACGCCGAGCGCGGCGATCGTGTCCTCGGCAGCGGCACGATCTCCGGCACGTCTGCGCGCAGCGCACTGTCGGCCGCGAACGCACTGTGACGCAACCATTCTCCTTCTCGGGCCAGGCCACCGGTATCGGCTCGATGCCCGGCACCGACGCGCACGAAGCCACGGCCGTGGTGGTCGGGGAGCTCGCGGTGCCGCATGTCGTGGAACTACCCGCCCGCGGGCTCGGTGCCGACATGATCGGACGGGCTGCGGCGTTGCTCGTCGACATCCCGCTCGACACGTCGACCACCGGATATCGCGTCGGGGCCCGTGCCAGCACGGCCGCCCGCCGCGCGCGTGATTTCCTCGCGCGCGACGTCGACGCACTCGAGGAAGCGTGGGAACGCGCGCGCCGTGAACGTGGCGGCACCGTCAAGGTGCAGGCGCCCGGTCCGTGGACACTCGCGGCCTCGCTCGAACTCGCGGGCGGAGCCCGGCTGCTCACCGATCGCGGCGCGGTGCGCGATGTGGCCGACTCGCTGGGCGAGGGCCTCGCGGTGCACGCGGCCGACGTCGCGCGGCGCACCGGCGCCGACGTCATCGTGCAGTGGGACGAGCCGCTGCTGCCGGACGTCGTGGCCGGCCGGCTACGCGGACGCACGAAACTCGAGACGATCGGGGCCGTCCCGCGGCCCGAGGCGGTCGCGATGCTCGACCGGGTCGTCGACGGGTGCGGTCGCATGTCGCTCGTGCACTGCTGTGCCGACGACATTCCGGCCGATCTCGTGCGTGAGAGTGCGGCGTCGGCGCTCTCGATCGACCTCGCGGCCGTCGGTCCGGCAGCCTTCGACGGACTCGGGGAACTGCTCGAATCGGGGACCCGACTGCTGCTCGGCGCGGTGCCGTCCACCGACCCCGGCGGCCGCGCGTCGTGGCACGAATACGCCCGCCGCGCCGTGGCCCTCGGCGATCGGCTCGGTTTTCCACGCACGGCATTCGCCGCTCGCGTCGGCATCACCCCTGCGTGTGGCCTCGCGGGTGCGAGCGCGTCGTGGACCCGCACCGCGCTGCGCGCTGCCTCGGACGCGGCAGCCGCCGTCGCCGCCGACCCCGAGGAATTCTGAGGGCTGCCGCGCCTCCGCACGTGCTCGCGACGTCGGTCCGACCGGATAATCTGACACGGTGAGCGAACCGAGCAGCCCCGTCACCGAACCCGCGCCCGCCGGGCCCGAACTCGAGGCCGCGCCCGAGGCGGCGCACGAGCGCTGGCGTGCCCTCGCTGACGAGGTCCGCGAACACCAGTTCCGCTACTACGTGCGGGACGCGCCGATCATCTCGGACGGCGAGTTCGACGCGCTGCTGAGCGAGCTCGACGAGCTCGAGAACACGTACCCCGATCTGCGCACCCCCGACTCCCCGACACAGCTCGTCGGCGGCGGCTTCGCCACCGAGTTCACGGCCGTCGACCACCTCGAGCGCATGCTCAGTCTCGACAACGTGTTCGATCTCGACGCGATGCGCACGTGGATCTCGCGAGTCGAGCAGGAGACCGGCACCGGCGTGCACTACCTGTGCGAGGTCAAGATCGACGGCGTCGCGCTCGACCTCGTGTACGAGAACGGCACGCTCGCGCGCGCGGCCACCCGCGGCGACGGGCGCACCGGCGAGGACGTCACGCTCAACGCACGCACCATCTCCGACATCCCCGAAAGGCTCACCGGCACCGACGAGTATCCGGTACCCACGGTGCTCGAAGTACGCGGCGAGGTGTTCTTCCGGCTCGAGGATTTCGCGGCGCTCAACGCGAGCCTCGTCGCCGAGGGCAAACCGCCGTTCGCCAATCCCCGAAACTCGGCGGCCGGTTCGCTTCGGCAGAAGAACCCGGCCGTCACAGCGCGCCGCAGGCTCGGCATGATCTGCCACGGCCTCGGCCGCGTCGAGGGATTCGAACCGTCGTCGCAGTACGACGCGTACACGGCCCTCGCAGCGTGGGGCCTTCCGGTGTCCTCGCACACCGCGCAGGTCCGCGGCGCCGACGCCGTGATCGATCGGGTGCAGTACTGGGGGGAGCATCGGCACGACGTCGAGCACGAGATCGACGGGCTCGTGGTGAAGGTCGACGAGGTCGCACTGCAGCGCAGGCTGGGCACCACGTCGCGCGCGCCGCGCTGGGCCATCGCGTACAAGTACCCGCCCGAGGAAGCCACCACCAAGCTGCTCGACATCCGTGTCGGCGTCGGCCGCACCGGGCGGGTCACGCCGTTCGCGTTCATGGAGCCGGTACTGGTGGCCGGGTCGACGGTGTCGAGGGCGACGCTCCACAATGCGTCCGAGGTCGTGCGCAAGGGCGTCCTGATCGGTGACACCGTCGTCATCCGCAAGGCGGGCGACGTCATCCCCGAGGTGCTCGGACCCGTCGTCGACGTGCGGACCGGCGACGAACACGAGTTCGTGATGCCGACGCACTGCCCCGAGTGCGGCACCGAGCTCGCGCCCGCCAAGGAGGGCGACGCCGACATCCGGTGCCCCAACCAGCAGTTCTGCCCCGGACAACTGCGCGAACGCGTCTTCTACGTCGCCGGGCGCGGCGCATTCGACATCGAGGTTCTCGGCTACGAGTCGGCCACCGCGCTGCTCGACGCGGGCGTCATCGCGAACGAGGGCGACCTGTTCTCGCTCACCGAGGCCGACCTCATGCGCACCACCTTGTTCCGCACCAACGACGGCGCACTGTCCGCCAACGGGGCGCGGCTGCTCGCGAACCTCGACAGCGCCAAGGACAAACCGCTGTGGCGGGTGCTCGTCGCGTTGTCCATCCGGCACGTCGGGCCCACCGCCGCGCGGGCACTGGCAGGCGAGTTCGGCGAACTCGACCGTATCCGGCAGGCGTCGCTCGACGAACTCGCGGCCGTCGACGGCGTCGGACCCACCATCGCCGCGGCCGTGCACGAGTGGTTCCAGGTGCCGTGGCACCGCGAGATCGTCGACAAGTGGGCCGCCGCGGGCGTGCGCATGGTCGACGAGCGCGATGCGTCGATACCGCGCAATCTCGAAGGCCTGTCGATCGTCGTCACCGGCACACTCGAACGGTTCTCGCGCGACCAGGCGAAGGAGGCGATCCTGGCGCGCGGCGGCAAGGCGGCGGGGTCGGTGTCGAAGAAGACGGCATTCGTCGTGGTCGGTGATTCACCGGGCTCGAAGCACGACAAGGCCGTCGAACTCGGCGTCCCGGTGCTCGACGAGGATGCGTTCGAGGTGTTGCTCACGGAGGGTCCGGACGCGGTCGCGCCGCCCGCCGAGTGACCTCGCCACCGTCCGGCCTGCACGCGGCCGGACGTAGAGTGGGGCCATGCCCCGCAGGAAGCCGCAGCAGCCGTCGCGCCCCCTGACCGGGGCGTTGTTCGCGCACGAGCGCACCGAGTCCGGGCCGGGCCCGCACGGCGGCGAGCAGTACGTGGTGCGCAACATCTCGGGTGCGCAGGCGGGCAAGGTCTACCGCTGCCCGGGCTGCGACCACGAGATCGGGCGTGGAGTGGCACACGTCGTGGCGTGGCCCGTCGACTTCGGGGGGCCCGACGAACGCAGGCACTGGCACTCCGGGTGCTGGGGCGGACGGCACACCCGAGGTGTGACCCGCCGCTGGTCGTGACCCGTCAGCTGCGCGTGCGCGCGGTTTCGCGGTTCTTCGCCTGTCCCTGCTGCTTGGTCGCGTTCTGCTGCTTGCCGGGGTTCCGGTTCTGATTCTGTGCCTGCGGCTGTCCCTTGGCGGGATCCCTGGTCGGGCCCTCGTCCTTGGTCCGGCCCTGCCCACCGCCGTTCTGTCGACTGCTCCGGGCGGATGCGCCTCCGTCGTCCGGCGTCTCGAGCGGCTTCGTCTCGGGTGCGTCGGCCTGGCGCGTGTCGATCGCCTGCGTGTCGGTGTCGTCGCCGTTCTCGGCGTCGGCGCCGTCCTCGCGATCGGTGGGCCGCTGCGGCTGCGCGTCGGCACCCGCTCGTGCTTCGACCTCGACCGGTGTCGCGTCGAGCAGTTCGCTCTCGCGGTTGACCGATGCGAGCATCGCCGGGACCGAGTCGAGCTGGCCGCGGATGCCCAGCAGCTGCGCGAGGATGCGGCCGCGCAGGACACGCAGTTCCTCGGCGAGTTCCTTGGCATGCGCGATCTTGCGTTCGGACTGGTCGGTGGCGGCCTGGAGGCGACGTTCGGCCTCGTGGGTGGCGTCGGCGATGCGGCGCTTGGCCTCGGCCTTGCTGGACGCTTCGAGTTCGTTCACCGCCGAGATCGTCTTCTGGCGCCGCTCGGACATCGTGAGATCGAAGTCTTCCTGGATCGCGGTGCGCTTGGCCTCCGCCTCCGCGGCGAGACGATCGCGTTCGGCCTGAGCAGCCTCGACGATGCGCGCGGCCTCGGTGCGAGCGCGCGCCATGGTCTGCTCGTGCTCGATCTCGAGCGCCTTGCGGCGGTCCTCGAGCTCGGCGACCAGGGATTCGTGGCGTCCGCGGAGCTGCGCGGCCTCCTGTTCGGCGACCGACACCATTTCGGCGGCGTCGGCCTCGGCCTTGGCGCGCACCTCGGACGCTTCGTCGGACGCGAGGCGCAGCATGCGCGAGATGCGGTCGCTCATGCCCTCGGCGGTGGTGGGCGGCACCGACAACCGATCGACATCCTTGCGGAGATCGTCGATCTCGCCGCGGGCGTCCTCGAGCTGACGGGCGAGGTCGCGTGCCTGCGCTGCCGCGGCGTCGCGATCGGCCGCGGTGACTCGGAGCTCGGCGTCGAAGCGCTCGAAGTAGTTGCGCACCTCGTCACGATCGAAGCCCTTGCGCACGATCGCGAAGGGGAGAGAGATCGAACCGCTGTCCTGCTCGTTGGCCATGCGCCCAATCTACCCGGGGCCGCCGCGGTGTGTCCTCGCGGACGGGGACGCGCGCGGCGGCGTTTCGGGGAGGGTGACGCTCAGTGCGCTGCGGCGGGTTCCACGAGCTCGACCAGCACGCCACCCGCGTCCTTGGGGTGCACGAAGTTGATGCGCGACTCGGCGGTGCCGCGACGCGGGGCGTCGTAGAGCAGGCGCACGCCCTTCGCGCGCAGCTGCTCGGAGATCGCGTCGATGTCGGTGACGCGGTATGCGAGCTGCTGCAGCCCCGGGCCGCTGCGATCGATGAACTTGGCGATCGTCGACGTCTCGTCGAGCGGTGCGAGCAGCTGGACCTGGGCGGAACCGGCGGGCGCGCCCACCACGGACAGCATGGCTTCGCGGACGCCCTGTTCGGCGTTGGTCTCCTCGTGCGTGACGGTCATGCCGAGGTGCTCGGAATACCACGCCGCGGCCTTGTCGAGATCGGGAACCGCGATGCCGACGTGGTCGATGGCCACCACCAGGTCGGACGAGAGCGGCGAAGCGGACTGGGCATGCGCAGATTCGGTCATGCCTCGAAGGTAGCCTGCACTGTGTACGGCCTCTCGCCGGGGATGTGACTCACGTCGCTTCCCGCGTGCAGAGCGATCTTCGAATGGCGCGCCGCCCGTGGCGTCCGCGCCGGTAGCGAGTCCGGAGGACGATGTGACCACTTCTGTGATTGTCGGCGGCGCCCGCACCCCCATGGGGCGGCTGATGGGGTCCTTGAAGGATCTGTCGGGTGCCGATCTCGGCGGTGCGGCCGTCAAGGGCGCCCTCGAGAAGTCCGGGGTCGCGCCCGAGCAGGTCGAGTACGTGATCATGGGGCAGGTCCTCACCGCCGGTGCGGGCCAGATCCCGGCGCGTCAGGCGGCAGTCGCCGCGGGCATCCCGATGGATGTCCCGGCACTCACGATCAACAAGGTGTGCCTGTCGGGTGTCGACGCGATCGCGATGGCCGACCAGATGATCCGCGCGGGCGAGTTCGACGTCGTCGTCGCGGGCGGGCAGGAATCGATGACCCGCGCGCCGCACATGCTCGAGAAGAGCCGCGCCGGCTTCAAGTACGGCGACGTCACGATGCGCGACCACATGGCGTACGACGGCCTGCACGACATCTTCACCGATCAGGCGATGGGCAACCTCACCGAGAGCTACAACGCCACCGCCGCCGATCCGATCACGCGCGAGGACCAGGATGCGTTCGCGGCGCGCTCGCACCAGAACGCGGCACGGGCCTGGAAGGACGGGCTGTTCGACGCCGAGGTGGTTCCGGTGTCGATCCCGCAGCGCAAGGGCGACCCGGTGGTCGTGGCACAGGACGAGGGTGTGCGTGCCGACACGACCGCCGAGACACTCGCGAAGCTGCGGCCCGCGTTCGCGAAGGACGGCACGATCACCGCCGGCAGCGCGTCGCCCATCTCGGACGGTGCCGCGGCGGTCGTCGTGATGAGCAAGGCGAAGGCCGAGGAGCTGGGTCTCGAGTGGATCGCCGAGATCGGTGCGCACGGCGTCGTGGCGGGTCCCGACTCGACCCTCCAGCTGCAGCCCGCGAACGCGATCGCGAAGGCATGCGCGAAGGAAGGCATCGACCCGAAGGATCTCGACCTGATCGAGATCAACGAGGCGTTCGCTGCCGTGGGCATCGCGTCCACTCGTGCGCTCGGCATCGACGCCGACAAGGTCAACGTCAACGGCGGCGCCATCGCGCTGGGCCACCCGCTCGGCATGTCGGGCGCCCGCATCGCCCTGCACCTCGCGCTCGAGCTGGGCAGGCGCGGCGGCGGTGTCGGTGTCGCGGCGCTGTGCGGCGGCGGTGGTCAGGGCGACGCGTTGATCGTGCGGGTTCCGAAGAAGTAGCAGCGGCAGGGGAGCGTGGTGACGGATCCCACTACGGGCCGTCGTAGAAGCTGCTGCACAATGGGCGGTATGCCGAATTTCCTCGACATCTCCACTCCCGCGAAACGGTTCCGCCTCGTCGCGTGGTGGGAGGCCGTCACCTGGGCCGCCCTCCTCGTCGCCATGTTCTTCAAGTGGGTGCTGGGCTTCGAGGAAGCCGTGCGCATCCCCGGCATGGTGCACGGGATCGCGGGCTTCGCGCTGTTCGTCGTCGTCACGCTCGCCACGGCGGGCTCGCTGCGGTGGGACATGAAGACCACATTCCTCGCGCTCGTGTCGAGCGTGCCCCCGTTCGGCACCGTCGTGTTCGAGCGGTGGGCCGTCCGCAACGGCAAGCTGGCCGAGCTGTCGGCTGCCGCTGGGGAGCCCGATTCCGGCGCGACCGGCTCGGGGGAT
The DNA here is from genome assembly GCF_012726205.1 of Rhodococcus sp. HNM0569. Classification (GTDB taxonomy): domain Bacteria; phylum Actinomycetota; class Actinomycetes; order Mycobacteriales; family Mycobacteriaceae; genus Rhodococcus_F. The sequence goes on from NZ_JAASAE010000002.1 coordinate 479,864, forward strand.
ACCGCCCGCGTCTGACCCGATCCGCACCACCCGTTCCGTGAGCGGCCCGGCACCGAGTGTTGGGCCGCTCACTGCATCTCGTCGCATGACGCCCTGCGTTCCGAAGAGGCGCCCGATCGTGCGAAACTGGAGAGCGTGACACGACCAGGATCCCGCCCGTCCGCACGCACGTCCGCCGTGGCCGCGGCCATGAGCGGCGCAGTCGATCTGTCCGGTCTCAAGGACCGCGCGAGCGCACCCCCGCCGCCGCCCGAAGGCGCGGCACCCGCAGCGGGAGCGTTGGCTCCCGTCGTGGACGTCACCGAAGCCACCTTCGAGGACGAGGTTCTGCGCCGCTCGATGCAGGTTCCGGTCGTCGTCGACCTGTGGGCCACGTGGTGCGAGCCGTGCAAGCAGCTTTCACCCGTACTCGAGAAGCTCGCGAACGAAGCGGGCGGCCGCTGGGTGCTCGCGAAGGTCGACGTCGACGCCAATCCCCGTATCGCGCAGGCGTTCGGTGTCCAGTCGGTGCCGACCGTCATCGCGGTCGCGGGTGGTCAGCCACTCGCCGACTTCCAGGGTGCGCAGCCCGAAGACCAGCTCCGGCAGTGGATCTCGGCCGTCGAGCAGGCCGTCGCGGGCAAGCTCAGCGGCCCACCTGCCGCGGGCGAGGCGAGCGAGGAGCCCGAGCCCGAGGATCCGCGGTTCACCGCCGCCGAGGACGCACTCGACCAGGGCGACCTGCCCGGCGCGATCGCGGCCTACGAGAACATTCTCGCCGAGGAGCCCGGCAACGCCGAGGCCGCGGCCGCGCTGCGTCAGGTGCGTTTCCTCGAGCGCACCCAGTCGCTCGCACCCGACGCGATCGACGTCGCCGACGCGAACCCCGACGATCTGGACGCACAGATCGCGGCCGCAGATCTCGAACTCGCGTCGCAGAACCCCGAAGCCGCATTCGACCGCCTCGTCGCTGCCGTGCGCCGCACCGCGGGCGACGACCGTGCACGGATGCGGACGCGTCTGCTCGAACTGTTCGAGCTGTTCGATGCAACAGATCCGGTGGTCGTCGCGGCACGGCGCAAGCTGGCGTCCGCTCTCTACTGACGGCGAAGGGCCTGTTCAGAACGGGGGGCGGGCTGCCGGCGTCGTAACCCGAGTGTGCAGGAACGGTCTGTGCTTGCCGAACAGTGACCGGTGGTGGCGTGGCGTCGAGGATGTATTTCAGGTCGTCTTCGATGCCTCGTCCGTTGGGTTGTCCGAAGAGGCGCTCGAGTGTGGCGGGTTCGGTGAGTTCGACACCGAGAGCCTCCGCGATGTCGGTGTCCGCAATACCGCTGTGGTGTGTCGGGTGGTCTGGGGTGCTGAATTCGCCTGTGGGTTCGGTGATCACGTGTTCGCCGGTGGCCATGGT
>NZ_JAASAE010000020.1 GCF_012726205.1 Rhodococcus sp. HNM0569
CCGTCCTCGCGCGATCGTTTCCCGCGCTGCGCTGTCGACGTGGCGTTCATGGCTCCAGTGTCCTGGATTACGGTCGGGCCATGCCCGGTACCCCCTCGCCCTCCTCCCCTTTCCCGATCCACCTCGGTGCGGCGGCCCTCGACTTCGTGCAGGAGCGCCACCTCGCGACGCTCACGACGCTGCGGGCGGACGGCACGCCGCACGTCGTCGCGATCGGCTTCACATGGGACGCCGAGGACGGTATCGCCCGCGTCATCACGGGCGGGTCGACGCAGAAGGCACGCAATGTCGAGCGGAACGGCTACGCGTCGCTGTGTCAGGTGGAGGGGGCGCGCTGGCTCACGCTCGAGGGTCCCGCGCGCGTGCGGTCGGATGCGGATTCCGTCGAGGGCGCCGTGGCCCGGTACACGCGCCGCTACCGGACGCCGCGCGAGAACCCGACGCGGGTCGCCCTCGAGATCACGGTGCGGCGGGTGCTCGCGTCGCCGTCGCTGCGGAGTTGACCAGCTGCTCGCACGCGTGCGCGCTCACGGCCGCGGCCAGGGCCGTCCGGTGAGCCGCTCGATGTCGACGTTGAACTGACGGAGGTCGTCGACGAACCGCTCGATACGGGCGGCGGGCCAGTCCGCGACGACGGCTGCGAGCCCCTCGGTGACGAGCGCCCGCTCGTCGGCGAGTCGCCGCGCGCCCTCGTCGGTGATGCGGAACTTGCGCGCGATGGTGCCTGCCGGGTCGAGGATGCGTTCGACGAGTCCGGAACGCAGGAGCGCCGACGTCTGGCGGTTGAGCGTCGACGCCGCGAGCCCGAATGCGTCGACGAGTTCGGTGACCGACATCGGGCCCTGCGCGTCGAGCCGGCTGAGGATCACCCGGGCGCTGCGCTCGAGACGGTCGGTTCCGCGCGGCGACGTCATGTCGACGTGCCGGGTGAGGATCAGCAGCTCGCGCTCGATCCCTCCGGCGGCGCGGACGTCGCGGCGGCGATTTCGGGGGGTGTGTGCGTCCACGGCGATCTCCTCGGCGTTCGGGCCTGCACATTTTACCCACTGTTTGCATCACGCAGCGAACGAGCATCATGCATTGCTTGTGCATGATGCAATCCAGTTGTAGCGTGCGTCACCGATGCGGGCGTGCGCGCGCCCGCCGCGCTCGCACCACATCCCCACGGGCGAAAGGACATTCAGCGATGACCGACATGCACGCGCCCCAACCGGACGTCACCCTGCCGCTGCACACCGACGGTCCGTTGGACGCGCCGACCGAATGGGGCGAACTCCGCGACCGCTGCCCCGTCGCGGTCGCCGAGCTCCCGAGCGGCGACACCGCCCTGTACCTGACGCGCTACGACGACGTACGCACGCTGCTGTCGGATCCGCGTTTCGCGCGACCGACCGCGAACGACGCCGCGGCGCGCCTCGCTCCCGCGGGTGCAGGGGGAGTCGTCGCCGACGGCAGACGGACCGACACGATCAGCAAGGGCGAGTCGCACATTCGGTGGCGTCGCCTCGTCGGCAAATACTTCACGGCCAAGCGGATGTCCGCGCTGCGACCCGAGATCGCCGCGCTCGCGCACGAACTCGTCTACGGAATGCTCGAGCGAGGCGCGCCCGCCGACATCCGCGCCGACCTCGGCTTTCCGCTGCCGGTCTACGTGATCTGCGACGTCCTCGGCGTGCCTGCGGCCGACCGCGCGCGCTTCTCGCACTGGTCTGACAGCTTCCTCAACGTCTCCCGCTACTCGAGCGACGAGGCCGCCGCGGCACAGGAGCAGTTCGAGCAGTACATGACCGAGCACATCCGGGCCAAGCGCGCGGACCCGGCCGACGACATCCTCAGCATGCTCGTCGCGGAAAGCGCCGACGAGGGCGCGGGGCTCACGGACGAGGAACTGTTGTTCACCGGTATGGGACTTCTGGTCGCCGGTCACGAGACCACCGCGAACATGATCGGCAAGACCGTCTCGATGCTGCTCGCCGATCGCTCGCGCTGGGAGCGGCTGCTCGCCGACCGCAGCCTCGTGCGCACCGCCGTCGAGGAGACTTTGCGCCTCGACGCGAACTTCAGCTTCGGTACCCGCCGGTTCGTCACCGAGGACGTCGAGATCGACGGTCACACGATCCCGGGCGGCAGCACCGTCGTGTGCAGCCTGTCGGCCGCCAACCGCGACACCGCCGCGTACCACGACGCCGACGCGATGGACCTCGGTCGCGCGCCGAACCCGCACCTGACGTTCGGGGCCGGTCCGCATTCGTGCCTCGGCCAGGCACTCGCGCGCACCGAACTGCAGGTCGTTCTCGACACCTTGCTCGACCGCATCCCCACCCTGCACCTGGCCACGCCGGTCGAGGACCTGCGCAAGACCGAGGGTCTGCTCGTCGGCGGGCTCACCCGCGTGCCCGTCGCGTGGTGAGCGAGCGCCCGGCACGCGGCGCCACAGCGTCCTAGGATCGAGTCACCGCTTCACCGACAGTCGATCCGGGACAGGGGTACGCATGGCAGATCCCCGCACGACCAACGACCAGCTCGCCGTCGATCCGTCGGCCGCCACCCCGGAAACCGACGCCGAAGGCCACGTGATCGAGGCCCAGGCGGACGACTTCGCGCACGCACGTGAACTTCCCGAGGACACCCACTGGTTCAAGACGGCCGTCTTCTACGAAGTACTCGTGCGTGCCTTCTTCGACTCGACCAACGACGGCATCGGCGACCTCGCCGGCCTCGCCGACAAGCTCGACTATCTGAAGTGGCTCGGCGTCGACTGCCTGTGGCTGCCACCGTTCTACGATTCGCCGCTGCGCGACGGCGGATACGACATCCGCGACTTCCGCGCGGTCCTCCCGGAATTCGGCACGGTCGACGACTTCGTCCGCCTGTTCGACGAGGCACACAAGCGAGGCATCCGCGTCATCACCGATCTCGTCATGAACCACACGTCGGACACCCACGCATGGTTCCAGGCGTCACGTTCGGAGCCCGACGGCCCGTACGGCGACTTCTACGTATGGTCCGACACCGAGGACGGATACCCCGAGGCCCGGATCATCTTCGTCGACACCGAGACGTCCAACTGGACGTGGGACCCGGTGCGGGGCCAGTACTACTGGCATCGGTTCTTCTCGCACCAGCCCGATCTGAACTACGACAATCCCGAGGTCCAGGACGCGATGCTCGCGGTGCTGCGGTTCTGGCTCGACCTCGGCATCGACGGTTTCCGGCTCGACGCGGTGCCGTATCTGTTCGAACGCGACGGCACGAACTGCGAGAACCTGCCCGAGACGCACGCCTTTCTCAGACGGTGCCGAGCCGTGGTCGACGCCGAGTACCCCGGTCGCGTGCTGCTCGCCGAGGCGAACCAGTGGCCGAGCGACGTGGTGGCCTACTTCGGCGAACCCGACGTGGGCGACGAGTGCCACATGGCGTTCCACTTCCCGCTCATGCCGAGGATGTTCATGGCGGTGCGTCGCCAGAACCGCTTCCCCATCTCGGAGATCCTCGCGCAGACACCGGACATCCCGCAGACCGCGCAGTGGGGCATCTTTCTGCGCAACCACGACGAGTTGACCCTGGAGATGGTCACCGACGAAGAGCGCGACTACATGTACGCCGAGTACGCGCAGGACCCGCGGATGAAGGCGAACATCGGCATCCGCCGCAGGCTCGCACCCCTGCTCGAGAACGATCGCAACCAGCTCGAACTGTTCACCGCGCTGCTGCTGAGCCTGCCGGGTTCGCCGATCCTGTACTACGGAGACGAGATCGGGATGGGCGACAACATCTGGCTCGGCGACCGCGATTCGGTGCGTACACCGATGCAGTGGACACCCGACCGCAATGCCGGCTTCTCACGCGCCGACCCCGCACGCATGTACCTGCCGGTCGTGATGGACCACACGTACGGCTACCAGGCGGTCAATGTCGAATCCCAACTGAACTCGACCAATTCGCTCCTGCACTGGACCCGCCGGATGATCCAGGTGCGCAAGCAGCACCCCGCATTCGGCAGGGCGTCGTTCACCGAGATCGGCGGTGCCAATCCCGCGATCCTGTCCTACCTGCGCGAGCTCGCGGTCGACGGCAGCGACGCGCACTCCGACGTCATCCTGTGCGTCAACAACCTCTCGCGGTACCCGCAGGCGGTGCTGCTCGACCTCTCGCGCTATCGCGGTCGCATCCCCGTCGAGCTGACCGGGTCGGTACCGTTCCCGAAGATCGGCGACGACGACTACATGCTGACGTTGCCCGGCCACGGCTTCTACTGGTTCTCCCTGCAGCCGGATCCGGACGTCGACGCCGCGGCAGCAGACCTGGCGGTCAGCAGCGAAGCGGAAGGAGCCGTGCGGTCATGACGCCGACACTGCCCGACGACGCACTCGAAACCCTGCTCGTGGCATGGTTACCGCACCAGAGATGGTTCGCGGCAAAGGGCGCCGAGCTGACCGCCACGCGAATCATGGTGCGCGAGACCCTGTCCCGGGGTGACGAGCCCGTCGTCGACCACATCGTGGTGCGCACGGAGTTCACCGACCACGCGCCGCAGCTGTATCAGGTACCGCTCGGATTCCGGGACACACTGCCCCCGGAACTCGGGCAGTGGGCGCTCTCGGATCCTGTCGGCCGCGACGTCGTCGCCTACGACGCGCTCCGCGACCCGGCCACGCTCGCGGTGTACGCCCGGGCGCTGTCCGAGCAGCGGGCGGTGGCCACCGTCCGCGTGCGCACGGTCGACGACACGCCGGTGCACGTCGAGCCGTACGGGCACGCGCTCGGTGCCGAACAGTCCAACACGTCGGTCGTCCTCGGCGGCACGCTGCTGCTCAAGGTCTTCCGACTGCTCGCAGCGGGCGTCAACCCGGATGTCGAGCTGCACCTCGCGCTCGGACGCGCCGAGAGCCCCTGCGTCGCTCGCGTGCATGCCTGGATCGAAGCCGACGTCGACGGCGGCACCACCACGCTCGCGATGGTGCAGGACTTCGAGAAGAACGCGGCCGACGGGTGGACCACCGCGCTCGGCAGCGTGCGCGACCTGATGCTCGAAGCCGACCTGTATGCGGACGAAGTGGGCACCGACTTCGCCGCCGAGTCGCACCGGATGGGCGCGGCCGTGGCGTCCGTGCACGCGACGCTCGCCCGCGTACTCGGCACCTCGACGGCGCATGCCGTCGACATCGCCGACGGCATGCGTACCCGCCTCGAGCACGCACTCCTCGTCGTCCCGGAGCTCGCTCCCCTCGACTCCGCGATCCGTGCTCGGTTCGACGCGGTCGACACCCTCGGCGCGGTCGAGACCCAGCGCATCCATGGCGACCTGCACCTCGGTCAGGTGTTGCGCACCCCGGAACGGTGGCTGCTGATCGATTTCGAGGGCGAACCGGCAAAATCGCTCGCCCAGCGGCGCGCACCGGACAGTCCGCTGCGCGACGTCGCCGGCATGCTGCGCTCGTTCGACTACGCCGCGCACTTCCCCGTCGGCGAACCCGACCTGAACCGCGAGTTCCGCGCCCGCGAGTGGTCCGACCGCAACTCGGCGGCGTTCTGCGACGGCTATGCCGCCGAGTACGGTTCCGACCCACGCACTCACCGTGTCCTGCTCGACGCCTGCATGCTCGACAAGGCGGTGTACGAGGCCGCCTACGAGAAACGCAATCGTCCGCACTGGATCGCCCTGCCGTTGGCGGCTGTCGAGCACATCGTGGGGGCGAAGTGACGCGCGAGCTGCCCGACGAGCAAACGTGCACGGCATTCGTCGTCGTCGACATGCAGAAGGACTTCTTCGCGCCCGAGCCGCTCGCTCGGCGCAAGGCGCAGATCGTCGCGGCGGTCAACGCCACCGCCGCGCGGGCGCGCGCGGCCGGCGCGCTCGTGGTGAACGTGCGCACGGTGCACGCGCCCGACCGGTCGACGTGGGCGCTCGACATGCGCGACGACGGCCAGGGTGTGGTGATCGACGGCACCGAGGGCGCCGAAATGCTCGACGAACTCGACCTCGGCCCACTCGATACCCCGACGTCGGTCGAGGTGACCAAGACCCGCGACGACGCCTTCGTCCGCACCGACCTCGCCTCGATCCTCGCCGAGCACAGCGTCCGCGCACTCGCGCTGGCAGGCGTCCAGACCGAGGCGTGCGTCGCACTCACGGCCGCGTCCGCATACGCCTACGACATCCGCGTCACGATCGTGAGCGACGCGGTCGCCACGACGTCGGGCGACTACCACGACTCCACGCTGTCGTGGCTCGCCGATCAGTATCGACAAAGCGTGCGTCCCGCCGACGAGATCGAGTTCACAGCGCCGTGGCGGCCCGGCGATGTGTCGGAAGAGCCGGGTTCTGGGTAGTCGTTCGACAGACCCTCCCGGGCGACCGGGAACGCGCCGTCCGTCCACGGGGCGGCGCGCAGGGTTCTCGTCTCCGACGAAAGGACGGCTCATGGCCTCACCGGACCTGAAGGGGCGCCGCGTACTCGCGATCGTCACCAACTACGGCGTCGAACAGGACGAACTCGTCGTCCCGGTCGATCATTTCCGGGATGCGGGAGCCGACGTCACGATCGCCGCGGTTTCACGCGATCCCATCCGGACGCTCGTGAGCGACAAGGATCCCGGCACGACCGTCGACCCGACGACGACACTCGCCGAGGTCGACCCCTCCGGCTACGACCTGCTCGTCGTGCCCGGTGGCACCCTCAACGCCGACTCGCTGCGCCTGAACGACGACGCACAGCGCATCGTCAAGGCGTTCGCATCGGGTGGGCGTCCCGTCGCCGCGATCTGTCACGGCCCGTGGGCACTCGTCGAAGCAGACGTCGTCCGCGGCAAGACGCTCACGTCGTACCCCTCGCTGCGCACCGACATCCGCAATGCGGGGGCGGCATCGTGGGTCGACCGCGAGGAAGTGACCGACGACGCAGGCGGGTACGTCCTCGTCACGTCCCGCACCCCGAAGGACCTCGACGCATTTCTCGGCGCCGTCGACGCCGCGCTCGCGGCGTGACCCGCAGCGACATCCGAATCACACGAAGGAGATCGACATGGCAGACGACAAGAACACCGGCCCCGCCGAAGGCGTGAAGGGCGTCGTCGAAGGCGTCAAGGGCAAGGTGAAGGAAGCGGCGGGCGCGCTCAGCGGTCAGGACGACCTGACGCAGGAAGGTCGCGCGCAGCAGGACAAGGCCGAGGCGCAGCGCGAGGTAGCGCAAAAGGAAGCCGAGGCCGAAAAGGCCCGCAGCGAAGCCGAACTCGAGAAGCAGCGCCAGGAGGCTCGGCAGTCGCGCGAGTGACGCACACCGTCGAACCGAATGGCTGTCCCGGGCTACCGATCTCGGTGTCCGGGACAGCCGGTGTCGAGGCAGGCGATCACGGCTCGAGCACGACCTTGATCGCGCCGTCGGCCTTGCGCTGGAAGATGTCGTACCCGTGTGGGGCACTGTCGAGTGGCAGCGTGTGCGTCGCGAAGGACTCGACGCCGAGCGGGTCGTCGTCGGTGAGCAGCGGCAGGAGCTCCGGTACCCAGCGCTTGACGTTCGCCTGACCCATGCGCAGCTGTATCTGCTTGTCGAACAGCGTCAGCATCGGCAACGGGTCCGCCGCGCCGCCGTACACGCCACTCAGTGAGAGGGTGCCGCCGCGGCGCACGAGGTCGATCGCGCTGTGCAGCGCCCCGAGACGGTCGATGCTCGCCTTTTCCATGATCGGCTTGCTCAGGAAGGTGGGCAGCAGACCGGTGAAGTCCTGCAACGTCTTGGCCACGGGCGATCCGTGCGCTTCCATGCCGACCGCGTCGATCACGCTGTGTGGTCCGCGCCCGTCGGTCCGGTCCCGCACCAGGTCGCCGAGGTCGTCACCGGCCTCGCGCAGGTCCACGACCTCGATCCCGCGGCTGCGTGCGCGCTCGAGTCGTTCGGTGACGAGATCGACCCCGATGACGCGCAGACCTCGATGGTGCGCGATACGTGCGGCCATCTCGCCGATCGGGCCGAGACCGAGTACCGCGACGCAGCCACCGTCGGGCACCCCCGCGTATTCGACAGCCTGCCACGCGGTCGGGAGCACGTCGGACAGGTAGACGAACCGTTGATCCGGCGGGCCTTCGGGCACCGTGACGTGGTTGAAGTCGGCGAGCGGCACACGCAGGTACTCGGCCTGGCCGCCGGGCACGCTGCCGTACAGCTCGGAATAGCCGAACAGGGCGGCACCCATTCCCTGTTCACGCACCTGCGTGGTCTCGCACTGCGTCATGAGACCCTCGCCGCACATGTGACAGTGGCCGCACGCGATCTGGAAGGGGACGACCACCCGGTCCCCCACTGCGAGCTCTCGCACCTCCGACCCGACTTCTTCCACGATGCCCATCGGTTCGTGCCCCAGTACGTCGCCGGGATGCATGAACGGCCCGAGGACCTCGTACAGGTGCAGGTCGGACCCGCAGATGTTGGTGCTCGTGACCCGGATGATCACATCTGTCGGCTCCTCGATCCGGGGATCCGAAACCTCCGTCACGGTCACGGTGCGTTTGCCTTGCCAGGTGACTGCCTTCACGGAGAACTCTCCCTCGTCGACGGAACGTTTCCCGTCGAACGGGTACCCCGGGGTGCGCGTGCGGAACCAGGCAGGTCCCTGGTCTCCGGGACGGCGAGGGTCCGAGACCCGGCCGTTCGCGCGACTCCACCCCACGCCGACGCCGCGCAGTGGCACAGTTCTGCGTGATGACGACTACAGCCCTGTTCCCCGGGTCGACGCGAGGTGCCCGCCGACCCGGGCGTGCGCGTGGACGGCGACCATGAAGGTCTCCATCGTCACCGACGACGGGTTCCCCGCGCAGATCGCCCGGGAGCTCGCGCGGTCCGTCCCGCGCGCGCTCGACGGCGTCGACACCCTGAACGGGGATGCCATCGAGGTCGAGATCGAATCGTCGAGGAGGCCGCTGCCACCCACCCGGCACGGGAAACCCGCGCTCGCGGAGTGGTACGCCGCTGTCGGTACGGGCCATGACCTGACGATCATCGTGTCCGAGATACCGCATCGCCGCGCGGGCCGCACCGTGCTCGCCGATGTGTACCGCGACCGGATGCTCGTGCTGTACACGCCGGCCTTCGGCGTCGTCGGGGCGCGTCGTCGCGCCCGCGAGATCGCCCACCACGTGCTTCCCGCGCTCGCACGCGGCACGATGGCCGACCTACGGGCGGCGCCGCGGCACGCCGGATGGGAAGGCCCGCACCTCGACGCCGACGAGCGCCACGACGCCGACGACGCCGACGAGGGGCAGCGTGTGGACGCCCCGCCGGGCACCTACACCCTGGTTTCCCGGACCGGGCTCGGCCGACTGCGCCTGCTCGCGGGAATGGTGCGCAGCAACCGGCCGTGGCGGTTGATCCCGACACTCTCGGGCGCCCTGGGCGCCGCGAGTGCCGCGTCGGCGTTCGGCATCTTCTACGCGAGTATCTGGCAGATGGCGTCGGCGATGAGTGTGCTGCGCCTCGCGCTCGTGACGGTGGTCGCCGTGTGCGCGATGGCCCTGTGGCTGATCGTGCCCAACGGCCTGTGGGAGCGCAGCGGCTTCCGCGAATCCTCCCGCGATCGCGCCTTCTACAACGCGGCAACCGTCGCCACCGTGGTGACGGGGGTGCTGTGCATGTATGCACTGTTGTCGGCGGCGGTCCTCGCCGCCGCGGCGATGATCGTGCCGACGTCGTTCTTCGAACAGCAACTGCGCGAACCTGCGACCGTCGTCGGCTACGTCAAACTCGCCTGGCTCGCCGCGTCACTGGGCACCGTCGCCGGGGCGGTCGGCTCGTCGACCTCCGACCGCAGCGAGATCCTGCGCGCCACCTACGGCCAGCGCGAACTCGATCGCCGACGTGCGGTGGAACGCGAGCAGGAGCGCCAGGAGGACGAGGGCAGCTGAGTCCCCCGGGGGTCACACCGGCAGCACCGTCAGCGAATGCGGTCGCAGGTTCATCGGCTCGCAGCCGTCCTCGGTGACCACGACGATGTCCTCGATGCGCGCGCCCCATTCGCCGCGGAAGTAGATGCCGGGTTCGATGCTGAACGCCATCCCCACCGCGAGAGGAATGGTGTTGCCACGCACGATGTACGGCTCCTCGTGGACCGACAGCCCGATACCGTGACCGGTCCGGTGCACGAAGGCATCACCGAGCCCGGCGTCGACCAGGATGTCGCGTGCCGCGGCGTCCACTGTCTCCGCCGCGACACCGGGACGCACCGCGTCCAGGGCTGCCTGCTGTGCGCGTTCGAGTACGGCATAGTGCTGGGCGACGTCTGCACTCGGCTCACCCATGCTGTACGTGCGGGTCGAGTCGGAGTTGTAGCCGGGTTCGACGGGGCCGCCGATGTCGATCACGACGACGTCGCCTTCCGCCACGACACGGTCGGACACCTCGTGATGCGGGTCGGCGCCGTGCGGCCCCGAGCCGACGATCACGAATTCGGCGCCCGTGTGCCCTTCCTCGACGATCGCCGCGGTGATCGCGTCCGCGACCTCGGCCTCGGTGCGGCCGACGACGAGCAGCTCGGGCATGCGGGCGTGCACGCGGTCGATCGCACTGCCCGCGCGCCGCAGCGCGTCGATCTCGGCGGCATCCTTGACCATGCGCAACTCACGCACGACCTCCGTCGCAAGGATCGGCAACGAGCGCAGCCGATCGGCGAGCGGCAGCAGGTGCAGCGCGGGCATCGCCTCGGTGACGGCGGTGCGCGCCGATTGCGGCAGCAGACCTGCCACGAGCGCGTACGGGTCCACGCCGTCGACCCAGTCCCGCACGTGCAGATTCAGCTCGTCGACCGCCGAGTCGGCGAGGCCTGCGAGTTCCAGTCGCGGCACGACGACGGTCGCGGGGTCGCCGGTCGTCGGCACGACGAGACAGGTGAGCCGCTCGAACGACGCTGCGCGTGAACCCAGCAGGTACTGCAGGTCGGGCCCCGGCGTGATCAGCAGGGCGTCGAGCCCACTGTCGCGGCCGAGCGCGGCAGCGCGTGCGAGACGACGCTCGTAGACGTCGGACGGGAACCTCGATGCGGGTGTGCGTGATGCGCTCATGCGCCCAGGCTAATCCCCCGTTTGGCAGGATGAACGCCATGACTTCCGCCGCCCCGGTCGCGCCGGGCGATTCTTCAGCCGACGGCCACCCCCTGTTGCTCCTCGACGGCGCGAGCTTGTGGTTCCGCGCGTTTCACGCGCTGCCGCAGTCGATCACGTCGCCCGACGGCCGTCCCGTCAACGCGGTGCGCGGATTCGTCGACATGGTGGCCTCGCTCGTCACCCGCACCCGGCCTGCTCGGCTCGTGGTGTGTCTCGACGTCGCGTGGCGGCCTGCATTCCGGGTGACGGCCGTGCCCGGATACAAGGCGCACCGCGTGTTGCCGGGCTCGGACGGCACGGTCGAGGACGTGCCCGAGGCGCTTCCCGCACAGGTCGACGTCATCATGGACATCCTGGCAGCGGCGGGCATCGCGACCGCGGGTGCGCCCGACTGCGAAGCCGACGACGTCCTCGGCACGCTCGCGGCCCGTGAGGCCCGCGACGTCACTGTGGTGGTGAGCGGCGACCGCGACCTCATCCAGGTGGTGCGCGACGACGCTCCGCCGGTGCGCGTGCTCTACGTCGGTCGCGGTCTCGCGAAGGCCGAATTGCTCGGTCCCACCGAGGTGGCGGAGAAGTACGCGCTGCCCGCCGAGCGGGCAGGCGACGCGTACGTCGAGCTCGCGTTGCTGCGCGGCGACCCGTCCGACGGACTGCCCGGCGTCACAGGCGTGGGCGAGAAGACGGCAGCGGCGCTGCTGCAGCGCTTCGGGTCGCTCGCGGAGTTGCGCCGCGCCGTGGACGACGGCGATCCCACCCTGGCCAAGGGCGTGCGCGCCAAGCTCGACGCCGCAGCCGGATACCTCGACGCGGCCTTGCCCGTGGTGCAGGTGCGCCGCGACGCCGACGTGACGTTCTCACGCGACGACGCGCTGCCCTCGGTACCGGACGAACCCGCACGGTTGGCGCAACTCGGCGAACTGAACGGGGTGACGAGCTCGGTCGACCGTCTCGTGCAGGCCTTGGCCCGCGAGTGAGCGGCCGGCTGATCTAGCGGGGCCTGCCGACCTCGTACGTGCCCGAGTCGTCGGTGAACGTGAGAGTCACGGTGCTCGGTTCGCCGTCGACGACGAGCGTGCAGTCGAAGCTCGTGCCCTGCTCGACCTTCTGGCCTGACGGACAGTCGACGTCGGTGACGCTGGACGCGCCGTAGGAGCCGGTGACGATCTGCTCGACACCCTTCTCGGCGGCGTCGGAATCGAGCGTGTCGCCGCCGCCGAGCACGACACCGAGGACGACACCGATGACCGCGACGACCAGCACGACCCCGCCGATGATCAGCAGCGGAAGCGTGGACTTCCCCTTCGACCCGCCGCCGGGCGGCGCCCACGGCTGCGCGCCACCACCCTCTCCCCACTGCTGCGGGCCCGGCCCCCAGCCCGCGGCGCCCGGTGACGGCTGGCCGGTCTGGCCCGGTGCCGCGCCCCACATGGGCTGCCCGTACTGACCGGGCTGCGGCTGCCCGTACTGGCCTTGCTGCGGCTGCCCGTACTGACCGGGCTGCGGTTGGCCGTACTGGCCGGGCTGCCCGTACTGCGGCGGCTGACCGTACTGCGGCGGCTGACCGTATTGAGGCGCTTGCCCGTACTGCGGCGGCTGGCCGTATCGAGGCGGCTGACCGTACTGCGGGGGCTGCTGACCGTACTGCGCGTCACCGGCCCCCTGCTCGCCCGCCGGATGCTGCGGACCCCCGCCCTGCCCGGCAGCATCGCCGTCGCGGTCGGTGGAGCCCTGATCCGGCCCGCCGCCGTTCCTGGCCCACTGCGCGTTCGGATCCTCGGGGCCGTTGGGGCCGGTCATCGTCGCCTCCCATGCGAAACGTTGCTGTACACGCTTGGTGCGATCCAATCACACGCGCGGGTCCCGTGCGCCGTGCCCGCGCCGACGCGTCACGCGGCGTCCACCGCGACGACTCCACGGCGAATGGCGGCGACCGCGCGGCGCGCGGTCGCCGAAAGGTCCGGATCGGACGCCGCTCCGCGCACCTGCTCGAGGAGATCGATCACCTGCCTGCACCAACGCACGAAATCGCCCGCCGACAGCCCGCGCCCGTGGTCCGCGGCCAGTGCATCGACGAGCGAGTGGTGACTCGCCCACTCGTGTACCGCGCTGACGAACCCGAGGTCGGGTTCGCGCGTGGGTGGCAGTTTGTGCCGCAACTCGTCGGCCCGCAGGTCGTACCACGTGCGCATCGTCTCGGTCAGCGCGTGGCGTAGCGCGCCGCTCGTGGCGGGCTGCGCGCCCTCGCCTTCGCGACGCGATTCGAACACGACGGTCGAGACGACGGCCGCGAGTTCTGCGGGGTCGAGACCGGACCACGCACCGCTCCGCAGGCATTCGGCGACGAGCAGGTCGCTCTCGGCATAGATCCGCGCGAGCCGCTCCCCGTCCTCGGTCGCTTTCGGTTCGCGCTCCCCGTCCTCGCGCGTGACAGGTGCGATGTAGCCGCGTTCGGACAGCAACGCGACGATGCGGTCGAATGTGCGTGCCAGCGAGTTGGTGGTGGCCGCGGACTTGCTGCGCATGCTCTCCGTCTCGTGTACGAGCCGGTTGTAGCGATCGCCGATCCGCGAGAGCCGCTCCCGCTCGGGGTCGGCGTGGACCGGATGCCGACGCAGTTCCTTGCGCAGGCGCGTGACCTCGGCGTCGTCGCCCGCGCCGCGGCCCTTGCGACGCTTGCGCCGAGGTACCGTGATGCCGGTCGAGCGCAGCGCCGACGCGATGTCCCGCCGGACACGTGCCGTGCGCTGGTCGACGTGTCGCGGCAAGCGCAGGTGCCCGAGGGCCGACGCCGGTTCGGGGAAGTCCCCCGCGGACAACCGGCCCGACCATTTGGTCTCCGTGATCACGAGCGGTCGCGGATCGTCGGGGTCACGGTCCGGTTCGAGGACCACGGCGATGCCCTGATGCCTGCCCACCGCGATGCCGACGATGTCGCCGCGCCGCAATCGCGTCAGTGCGCGGACCGAGGCGGCCCGCCGCTGCGCGCGGCCCTTGCGTTCGATCTCCTTCTCGCGCCGCGAGAGAGCGTCGCGAAGCCGCGCGTACTGGAGGTATTCGCTGTCCGGCCCACCGAGTTGCTCGAGCAGCGCGGCGATGTCGCGTTCGTTGCGTTCGATGCCGCGCGTGACGCCCACGACGGAGCGATCCGCCTGGAACTGCGCGAACGACTGCTCGAGCAACGAGCGGGAACGCTCGGTACCCATGCGATGTACGAGATTGATCGACATGTTGTAGCCGGGACGGAACGAGCTGCGCAGCGGGAACGTGCGGGTCGACGCGAGGCCCGCGACTTCCGTCGGCTCGATGCCCGGCTGCCACAGCACCACCGCGTGGCCCTCGACGTCGATGCCGCGCCTGCCTGCGCGCCCGGTCAGCTGGGTGTACTCCCCCGGCGTGAGTTCGGCGTGCGTCTCGCCGTTGAACTTCACGAGCCGTTCCAGGACCACCGTGCGCGCCGGCATGTTGATACCGAGCGCGAGCGTCTCCGTCGCGAAGACCGCGCGAACCAGGCCGCGCACGAACAGTTCTTCGACGGTCTGCCGGAATGCCGGGAGCATGCCCGCGTGATGCGCGGCGAGCCCACGTTCGAGCGCTCGCCTCCACTCCCAGTAACCGAGCACCTCGAGGTCTTCGCGCGGCAGGTCACCCGTGTGCTCGTCGACGATCCGGCGGATCTCGGCGCGATCGTCGGGCGACACGAGGTCGAGTGGCGACCGGGCGCACTGGGCGAGCGCCGCGTCGCACCCCGCACGGCTGAAGATGAACGCGATCGCGGGCAGCAGGCCCTCGCGGTCGAGTCGCGCCAGCACGTCGGGGCGCGACGGTGGCCGGAAGCCGGACCCGCGACCACCTCCGAATCCGCGCCGGTCGCCTGCGCCGAGCGCTTCGCGTCTGCGGACGTGCCGCACCAGTTCGGGATCGACCACCAGGCCGCGCTCGTCCGAACCGGGCGAGCCGGGCGGCTGCGCCCGCGCGTCGAACAGATCGAACAACCGGGTGCCGACCAGAATGTGCTGCCACAGCGGGATCGGCCGGTGCTCGTCGACCACGACGGTCGTGTCGCCGCGCACCGTCTCCATCCAGGCCCCGAACTCCTCGGCGTTGCTCACCGTCGCCGACAGGCTCACGAGCTTCACCTCGGGAGGCAGGTGCAGGATCACCTCCTCCCACACCGCACCGCGGAACCGGTCGGCGAGGAAGTGCACCTCGTCCATCACCACGTGCGACAGACCCGCGAGTGCGGGCGAATCCGCGTACAGCATGTTCCGCAGCACCTCGGTCGTCATGACGACGATCGGAGCGGACGCATTGACACTCGAATCCCCCGTGAGCAGACCCACGGTGTCGGGACCGTATCGCTCGACGAGATCGGCGTACTTCTGGTTGCTGAGCGCCTTGATCGGTGTCGTGTAGAAGCACTTGTGGCCCTCGGCGAGCGCAAGGTGCACCGCGAACTCGCCGACGACCGTCTTGCCCGCACCCGTGGGAGCACACACGAGGACACCGTGCCCGCCCTCGAGCGCACGGCACGCGGCGGTCTGGAACGGGTCGAGCGCGAAGCCCAGCTGCGCCGAGAAGGTGTCCAACTCGACGGTGGACGGGCGAGATTCATTGCTCACGTCTTCGAGCCTGTCACGAACCGCCACGTGACGTGCGCCGGGGCGTGCCGCGTCGGAGTGTCGGGAACCCGACGGCCTCGGCGAATCAGAGGGTGTCGGTGAAATCCTGCCCCGGGTCGCCGGTGGTGTGCGTGCGTGGCTCGTCCGCCGCGGCGGCCTCCGCCGATCTGCGGCGCTTGCGGCTCCTGCCCGACTCGGCCTTACCCGACTGGGCCCGGCCTGCCGCGACCACGTCGAACTCCTCGTCGAGATCCGACGGTGCAGAGATCGTGGAGGCTTCGTCGTCGTCGAGCGCCGCCCACCCCTCGGCGGCGATGCGGGCGCGACGGCGGTCGTTGAGCCGCGCGACCTGGACGGCGAACTCGAACAGGACCGTGAGCGCGAGCGCCAGCACGAGCATCGAGAACGGATCCTGGCCAGGGGTGGCGATGGCCGCGAACACGAACAGCGCCATGATCAATCCGCGACGCCACGCCTTGAGCCGCTCGTAGGACAACACGCCCACGAAGTTGAGCGCGACGATGAGCAGCGGGATCTCGAAGCTGACCCCGAAGATGATCAGCAGGTTGATGATGAAACCGAAGTATTCGGCGCCGCCGAGCGCGGTGATCTGGACGTTGTCGCCGATCGTGAGCAGAAAGTGCAGAGCCTTCGCGACGACGAGGTATGCGAGCACTGCGCCCGCGACGAACAGCGCCGCCGCCGACACCACGAATCCGACCGCGTAGCGCCGCTCGTTGGAGTACAGGCCCGGCGTGACGAACGCCCACAGCTGGTACAGCCACACCGGGCACGCGAGCACGACGCCCGCGGTGAGCGCGACCTTGAACCGCAGCATGAACTGTTCGAACGGGCCCGTCGCGAGCAGACGGCACGTGCCGTCGTTGCTCAGATCGGCGCGACTCTCGGGAGGCAGCGAACAGTACGGGCCGCGGAGCACCTCGCCCAGACTTTCGATGCCCAGGATCGAGTGCGAGTACCAGAAGAATCCGAGCAGCGTGGTGACGAAGATCGCGAGCACCGAGAGCAGCAGCCGCGTGCGCAGTTCGTAGAGGTGATCGACCAACGACATCGTGCCGTCGGGATTCGTCCTCCTCCGGCTTCTACGCGGGTCGAACGGAATGCGCACAGTGGTGACCCCAGTCTTGCTCAGGCGATGGGTGGAGACGACGTTCGGCGACGCGACCGGCACACGCCGATCGACGACGCCACCGTGGTGTCGCCGCGACACCACGGTGGTGGAGGGAACGTGCTAGGCGGGCCTGCTGTGATCCTGCGGCTGGTCGTGCGGCTCGGGCTGCGGCTGCGAGGCCGACAGCTCCGACGGCGCCTGAGCCGGCCGGCTCTGGGTGGGCGGGGTGTCCTCGTTCTGCATCTCCTTGACCTCGCTCTTGAAGATGCGGAGCGAACGTCCGAGACCGCGCGCGGCGTCGGGCAGCTTCTTCGAGCCGAACAGGATCACGACGACGATCGCGACGATGGCCCAGTGCCAGGGGCTCATGGCTCCCATGATGAAACCTCCAAAAGATCAGGTGTGCGTGATGGTACCGGACGAACCGCCCTCGTTCTCGGTCACGCAACACCCAGTATGCCCCGTTGCGCCGGCGTCGACCTGAGCGTTTCCTCCACGTTGCCCTCGAGCGGAGCGAGGCCTGATCCAACCCCGGCGGAGCGAGGCCTGATCCAACCCCGGCGGAGCGAGGCCTGATCCAACCCCGGCGGAGCGAGTCGTCAGACCGTGGAGTCGCTGTCGTCGTAGAGCGCGAGTGCCTGTTCGGCTCCGCGCCGCACCGCGGCCGCGAGGTCGGGAGGATCGAGCACCGTGACGTCGGCACCGAAACCGAGCAGCAGCCGGGCCATCCATTCCGGGCTCGCGAACGGCATCGTGACGCGAACGCTGCCGTCCGGATCGACCGCGAGGATGTCCATCGGGTAGTAGTCCACTGCCCACATCGCGGCCTTCGTCACCCGCAGGGTCGCGCGCGGCAACGCCGGGTCGCCGAACGGTTCGTGGCTTTCGGTGCCCGTCACGAGTTCGAGGTGCGCCCGGGACGCGAGTGCGCGGTCGGGCGCCGCGACGGGCTCGTCCAGCTCGGTCGCGGCGTCGATGCGGTCGAGACGGAACAGCCGCACACCGTCGGCGGAACGGCACCATGCGTGGAGATAGCTGCGGTTCTCGACTGCGACGAGTTGCAGCGGGTCGACCACGCGGTCGCTGACGGTGTCCCGCGACGCCGAGAAGTAGGTGATGCGCAATGCGTGGCGGTGCTGCAGCGCCGAGCGGACCGTCGCCGCAACCGGGTCCTCGGCGCGGATGCCGTCGCCGGACGGCGCGACCGTGCCCAGTCGCGCGGCGGCCGCCTCGCCCGCCGCGGCCTCGATCTTCGCCATCGCACTCTCGACGGCGGTGGGGTCCGCCGTGCCCGGCATGTCGACGAGTGAACGCAACGCCACCAGCAGCGCCGTCGCCTCGGTGGAAGTCAACCGCAACGGCCGGTCGATGCCGGCCGAGAAGGTGACCTCGATGCTGTCCTCCGAGAACGACAGGTCGATGAGATCGCCCGGACCGTAGCCGGGCAGGCCGCACACCCACAGCTGGTTGAGGTCGGTCATCAGTTGCGGCACGCTCACGCCGAGTTCGTCCGCCGCCTCCGCCGCGCTGATCCCCGGGTTCGCGATGAAGTACGGCACCAGGTTCAACAGCCGCGACAACCGCGCGGACAGACGGTTGCTGCTCATCGGCCTTCCCCCTGTTCCGTCGCGAGTGCGCCCCGCAATCTCGTCAGCACCTCGTCACGCAACTCCCTGGGTTCGAGTGCGGCCGCGTCGGCGCCGTGCCCGGCGACCAGACGCGCGAGCCAGCCCCACGTCTCCGCCGGGATCTCGAGCACGCTGCCCGGACGGCCGGCGAGTGCGAGATCAGCCACCACGGCGCCGAGGCGCCGCAACTCGTGTGCCCGGTCGCGCGCCACCCACACGCGGCCCACACCGTCGACCAGGGGCGTACTCGTGGCACGTTCGACCACCGCCCGCAGGTCGACACCCTCGGGCTTGCGCACGGCGCCACGCGGACCGAGCACGGTGATGTCCTCGCCGATCCTCGACAACCGGAAGGTCCGCGTCGCATCGCGATCGACGTCGTGGCCCACGAGATACCAGCGTCCGCGCGTCGTGACGACACCCCACGGCTGCACGGTGCGGGTGCTGAACGGATCGGTGAGCGTGCTGCGATGCCGGAATCGGACCGTCTGCCCTGCCTCGACCGCGGCGAGCAACGCCCCCAACGCAGGCTCGGAACCGCGGGTGCGCGTGGGCACCGCGGTCACCGTGCCCAATCCGGACGACGACTCCACCTGCACCCCCGCTGCCCGCAACTTGAGCAGTGCGCTCTGCGCAGCCGAGATCAGCTCGGGCGAGTCCCACATACGCACCGCGACGGCAACTGCCGCCGACTCCTCGCTCGTCAAACCGATGTCCGGCAGCTCGTACGCACTGCGATCGATGCGGTAGCCCTCGACCGACGAGTAGCCCGACGACGGCCCCGTCTGGAGCGGCACACCCAGGTCGCGCAACTCGTTCTTGTCACGCTCGAACATGCGGCTGAACGCCTCGTCGCTCGCCGACTCGTCGTATCCGGCAACGGACTGGCGAATCTTCTCGGCGGTGAGGAACTGCCGCGTCGAGAGCAGGGCGATGACGAGATTCATCAACCGCTCGATCTTGGAAATCGACACGAGCGAAGCCTAGCCGCTACCGCCGCGAACGCCCGCGCAGCAACCCCTCCGACGGAAACACAGTCACATCGAGGCGATCAGACGAGCTCACATGGACGCGATCAGACGAGCTCACATCGAGGCGATCAGACGATCGACGCGCTCGTCGACGTTACGGAACGGGTCCTTGCACAGCACCGTGCGCTGCGCCTGGTCGTTGAGCTTGAGGTGCACCCAGTCGACCGTGAAATCGCGGCCCGCGTCCTGCGCAGCAGCAATGAACTCGCCCCGCAACTTGGCGCGCGTGGTCTGCGGTGGCGTGTCGACGGCCTCGTCGATGGTTTCGTCCTCGGTGACACGCTTGACCAGACCCTTGCGTTGCAGCAGGTCGAACACACCGCGGCCACGCTTGATGTCGTGATACGCGAGATCGAGTTGCGCGATCTTCGGATCGGACAGCTCGAAGTTGTAGCGATCCTGGTAACGCTGGAACAGCTTGCGCTTGATGACCCAGTCGACCTCGGTGTCGACCTTCGCGAAGTCCTGTTCCTCGACCGCGTCGAGCATGCGCCCCCACAGGTCGACGACCTGTGTGATCTGCGGATCCGGCTCGCGGGTGCGCAGATGCTCGACCGCGCGCGCGTGGTACTCGCGCTGGATGTCGAGTGCACTCGCCTGCCGCCCGCCCGCGAGCCGCACCGGTCGCCTGCCGGTGATGTCGTGGCTGACTTCGCGGATCGCGCGGATCGGGTTGTCGAGTGCGAAATCGCGGAACGGCACACCCGCCTCGATCATCTCGAGTACGAGGGCCGCGGTGCCGACCTTGAGCATGGTGGTGGGCTCGGCCATGTTCGAATCGCCCACGATGACGTGCAGCCGCCGGTACTTCTCGGCGTCGGCGTGCGGTTCGTCGCGCGTGTTGATGATCGGCCGTGATCGCGTGGTGGCCGACGACACGCCTTCCCAGATGTGTTCGGCACGCTGCGACAGGCAGAACGTCGCCGCCTTCGGCGTCTGCAGCACCTTGCCTGCGCCGCAGATCAACTGACGCGTCACGAGGAACGGCAGCAGCACATCGGAGATGCGGGAGAACTCGCCCGATCGGCCCACGAGATAGTTCTCGTGGCAGCCGTACGAGTTGCCTGCGGAGTCGGTGTTGTTCTTGAACAGGTAGATCTCGCCGCCGATGCCCTCTTCGGCGAGCCGCTGCTCGGCGTCGACGAGGAGGTCTTCGAGCACGCGCTCGCCCGCGCGGTCGTGATTGACCAACTGGACGAGGTCGTCGCACTCTGCGGTGGCGTACTCGGGGTGCGAGCCGACGTCGAGGTACAGCCGGGCACCGTTACGGAGGAACACATTGGAGCTACGGCCCCACGACACGACCCTGCGGAAGAGGTACCTGGCAACCTCGTCGGGGCTCAGCCTCCGGTGACCGTGAAAGGTGCAGGTGACACCGAACTCGGTCTCGATTCCCATGATTCGTCGCTGCACACCTCGACACTACAACCATCCGTGCTCGCGTGACCGCCGGAAACGTGCGCCACGCCGCAGGGCCTCGCGGGCGCATACGCTGACGTCGTGACGAATCTTCGGCGGCGCGCGAACGGACTCGACCGGGCGGTCATGGACTACACCGCCACACTGCGCTCGCCGAGCGCCGACCGCGCACTGCGCGGGCTCAGCCGGGCGGCCGATCGCAGCGCGCTGTGGGTCGCCGTCGCGGTCGTGCTGTCGCTCGCCGGGCAGCGTCGTGCCGCGGTGCGCGGTGCGGCATCGGTCGCCCTCTCGAGCGCCCTCGCCAACGGCGTGCTCAAACCGCTGTTCCCGCGCCGCAGGCCACCCGTGCGGACATGGCTCACACCCCACCGCGGCGTCCGTAGCCCGCGATCGTCGTCCTTCCCGTCCGGGCACTCGGCCTCGGCCGCCGCGTTCACGACCGGTGTCGCTCTCGAGTCACCGGTCGCGGGCGCCGTCGTCGCCCCGCTCGCCGTCGCCGTCGCGTACTCGCGCGTGCACAACGGCGTCCACTGGCCAAGCGACGTCGTAGCAGGCACGGCACTCGGCACCGGCGTCGCCCTCGCCACACGACGCTGGTGGGCGGTGCGTGTCGACGAGCCCGCGGAACCCGGAGCGGCTCGGTCCGCTCCCGCGCTCGCCGACGGTGCCGGGCTCGCTGTGTTCGCGAACAACGACGCAGGCAGCGAGAACGACCTCCTCGACCGTCTCGAGGAGGTACTGCCCGGCTCCTCGATCCGCTACCTCGACACCGATACCGACTTCGCCGAGCAGATCGACCGTGTCGTGGGCCGCGACGCACCACGCGCGCTCGGAGTGTGCGGAGGCGACGGGACGGTCGGGGCGGTCGCCGACGCCGCGGTGCGTCACGGCCTTCCGCTCGCCGTCTTTCCCGGCGGCACACTCAACCACTTCGCGCGGGACGTCGGCGCCGACGCTCTCGACGACACGCTCGACGCGCTCCGTGCAGGTCGAGCGGTCGCCGTCGACCGCGCCCGCATCGACACCGATACGACACCGCAGGCACCCTTCGTCAACACCGCGAGCCTGGGCGGCTATCCGGACGCGGTCCGGATGCGGGAGAAGTGGGAGACGCGGACGGGCAAATGGCCGGCCGCGGCATGGGCGATGATCCGCGTGCTCGCCGACGCGGAACCCTTGCACGTCACGATCGACGGCGAACCGATGCGGATCTGGATGCTGTTCGTCGGTAACGGCACCTACTCCCCCGGCGACCAGGTGCCGATGTCGCGGCCGTCGCTCGCGGGCGGGTATCTGGACGTGCGCTATCTGCGCGCCGACCGAACGGCGTCCCGGTCGCGGCTGCTGTTCGCTGCCGCGACCGGGACGCTGGGGCGATCACGTGTGTACCACCGCGGTCTGGTACCCGAACTGGACGTGCGTGTGGCCGGTGCGCCCGTCGCGCTGGCCACCGACGGCGAGGTGGTGGGCGACGCGTCGCGATTCGTCTTCCGCAGCGAGCCGGGCGCACTGACCGTCTACCGATCCTGAGGCGCGCGATCGTCACCGCGCCTGCAAGGTGGTCACTCCTCCGGCGATGCGGAGCCCGAGCCACCCGATCCCGCCGCACCCGAAGATCCGTCGACACCGTCGGGCAACAACTCGGCGATCCGCGCCGATCCGATGCGCCGGAACGCCCGCCGCGACCGGTTCTGGTCGAGCACCGCGACCTCGAGCGCGTCGAGCGGACGGACGTCGCCGTCTCCGTTGCTGCGTTGCAACGCACGCACGGCGATGGCGAGCGCGTCACGCAACTCGAGGCCGGGTGCGAAGGACTCCTTCATGGCCGCCACGATGGGATCGGTGCTGCCGCCCATGACGACGAAGTCGCGTTCGTCGACGATCGACCCGTCGTAGGTGATGCGGTAGAGCTGACGATGCGGATCGGACCCGTATCGGCCGACTTCCGCGACGCAGATCTCCACCTCGTAGGGCTTCGGCTGCTCGGTGAAGATCGTGCCGAGTGTCTGCGCGTACGCGTTCGCGAGCGAGCGGCCCGTGACGTCGCGGCGATCGTACGAGTAGCCCCGCATGTCCGCGTGCACGATGCCCGCACGACGCAGATTCTCGAACTCGTTGTACTTGCCGACGGCCGCGAAGCCCAGCCGGTCGTACAACTCGGAGATCTTGTGCAGTGCCGTCGACGGATTCTCCGCAACGAACAGGACACCGTCGCGGTACGTGAGCACGACGACGCTGCGTCCACGCGAGATGCCCTTGCGCGCCAACTCGGATCGGTCGCGCATGATCTGCTCGGCCGACGCGTAGTACGGCATGGTCATCGCGGATCCCCCTCCCTCTCGGTACGCGCGGTCACCACGGTCCGCGCGATGTCGGACATCCGCTGTGCCGGAACGGCGACCGCACCGTCGGCATCGATCGTGATCGCCGTCGGATAGATGCCGCGGGTGAGGTCGGGACCGCCGGTCGCCGAGTCGTCGTCGGCGGCGTCGTAGAGCGACTCGACGGCCGCCCGCAGTGCCGCGTCCTGATCGCCGTCGGGATCGTAGAGTTTCTTGAGCGACGACTTCGCGAACAGCGAACCCGACCCGACCGCGTAGTAGCCGGCGCGTTCCTCGTAGCGCCCGCCTGCCATGTCGTACGACACGATGCGCCCGGCGTGTTCGCCCTCGCGCGCGTCGATGTCGTAGCCGACGAGCAGCGGTACGACCGCGAGGCCCTGCATCGCGGCGCCGAGGTTGCCGCGCACCATCGAGGCGAGGCGGTTGGCCTTGCCGTCGAACGTGAGCTGGACGCCCTCGATCTTCTCGTAGTGTTCGAGTTCGACCGCGAACAGCTTCACGAGCTCGATCGCGACGCCTGCGGTGCCCGCGATGCCGGTCGCCGAGTAGTCGTCGGTGACGTACACCTTGTCCATGTCGCGGTTGGCGATGAGGTTGCCCTGCGTGGCCCGCCGGTCGCCCGCGATGAGGACGCCGCCGCGGTAGGTGAGCGCGACGATCGTGGTGCCGTGCGGAGCGATGTCGCCGCCGTCCATGGCGTCTCCCCTTCCCACGATCGAGGATCGACTACGGTTGCCCGGCAGCATGTCGGGCGCGTAGGCGCGCAGGTATTCGGCGAACGACGACAGCTGCGCACCCCCTCCCGCGTGGATTCCCCCGTCGATGCGTAGTCCGGGCAGCTCCGCCGTCACTGGCCGCCCTTCTGAACGTAGGCGCGCACGAAGTCCTCGGCGTTCTCTTCGAGGACGTCGTCGATCTCGTCGAGCAAGTCGTCGGTGTCTTCGGCGAGCTTCTCGCGGCGTTCCTGACCGGCAGCGCCGTCACCGACCTGATCGTCGTCGTCTCCGCCGCCCGGGCGTGTGGTCTGCTCCTGAGCCATGTGACCGACCTCCTCGTTCACGGGAGCCCGCGGCGTGCACATGCGGCGCCGCACGGTCTTCCCTCGCTACGCGTCCGAGACGAGTGGGCACCGCAGCACCTGCTCGCTGCTCGGACCCTCACCCTACCGAGGTGACGTCGGTTACGGGCGACGACGAGCCCGCATGTTCGCCGTCGGCACAATCGTGGGTCTCGTTCAGTTGGTGAGTGAATCGACCAGTTCTGCGGCGGACTCCGCTTCCTCGATCAACCGGCCCACATGAGCTTTGCTGCCGCGCAGCGGCTCGAGCGTGGGAATCCGGACGAGCGAGTCGCCACCGAGGTCGAAGATGACCGAGTCCCAGCTGGCCGCGGCGATGTCCGCGCCGAACTTGCGCAGAGCCTCGCCGCGGAAGTAGGCACGGGTGTCCGCGGGCGGGGTCGTGACCGCGTCGAGCACCTGCTGTTCGGACACCAGCCGCTCCATCGAACCGCGCGCGACGAGCCGGTTGTACAGGCCCTTGTCGAGTCGGACGTCCGAGTACTGCAGGTCGATCATGTGCAGCTTCGGCGCCGCCCAGCCGAGGCTCTCGCGGTTGCGGTAGCCCTCCAGCAAGCGCAACTTCGCGGGCCAGTCGAGCAGGTGCGCGCACTCCATCGGATCGCGCTCGAGCAGGTCGAGGACCGTGGCCCACTTGTCGAGGAGATCGGTGACGCGTGGGTCGTCGTCGCCTCGCGCGGTGACGAATTTGTCGACCCGGTCGAGGTATTCGCGCTGCAGCGCGAGCCCCGTGAGCTCGCGGCCGTCGGCGAGCGCGACGGTCGCCCGCAGCGTCGGATCGTGGCTGATGTGGTGGACCGCGGTGACCGGCCTGGCAAGCTGCAGATCCGTCAGGTCGACGCCGGCCTCGATCAGATCGAGCACGAGCGCGGTGGTGCCGACCTTGAGATAGGTTGCGGTCTCGGCCAGGTTGGCGTCGCCCACGATGACGTGCAGGCGCCGGTACTTGTCGGCATCGGCGTGCGGCTCGTCGCGCGTGTTGATGATGCCGCGTTTGAGCGTCGTCTCGAGTCCGACCTCGACCTCGATGTAGTCGGCACGCTGCGACAGCTGGAAGCCCGGCTCGTCTCCCGACTGCCCGATCCCGACCCTGCCGGACCCACAGATCACCTGTCTCGACGCGAAGAACGGCGTGAGGCCGGTGATCACGTCGGTGAACGGCGTGTCCCGCGACATGAGGTAGTTCTCGTGTGTGCCGTACGACGCGCCTTTGCCGTCGACGTTGTTCTTGTACAACTGAAGTCGCGGTGCGCCCGGCACACTCGAGGCGTGACGCGCCGCCGCCTCCATGACGCGCTCGCCCGCCTTGTCCCAGATGACGGCGTCGAGCGGATCTGTGACCTCGGGAGCCGAGTACTCCGGGTGCGCGTGGTCGACGTACAGCCGAGCACCGTTGGTGAGGATCATGTTTGCCGCGCCCACCTCGTCGGCGTCGATGACCGGCGCGGGCCCGTTCAGCCGACCCAGATCGAATCCGCGCGCGTCGCGCAGCGGCGACTCCACCTCGTAGTCCCATCGCGTGCGCTTCGCACGCGGCACACCCGCGGCCGCCGCGTACGCGAGCACGGCCTGCGTGGAGGTGAGGATCGGATTCGCCGACGGCTCCCCCGGAGAGGAGATGCCGTATTCGACCTCGACACCGATGATCCGCTTCATGCCCCGAGCCTATGCGATCACGTTCACGTGAGCGGTGCACCCTGCCGACGCGCCTGCGAAGTCCCCGCCCGACTCGCGCGTGTGCACGACTTGACCCTGACACAGTGAGAAGGTGTCGGATGGTCGACAGCCGGATGATCGAAAAAGGGGAGGTGGTTGCCGTGACCACGACCGAACTCGTCGACGCCCTGTCCGCCGCTCGCGCATCCGATCGCCTGCGCGCCGCCCTCGAGGTCGGCACCGGGGCCGACCCCCGAGCCGCCGAGGCTCTCGTCGCGCGCTGCGCCGTCGAACCGGACTTCTTCGTCCGCGACATGCTCACCTGGGCCTTGTGCCGTCTACCGGTCGACTCCGTGGTGCCCCGTCTGGTCACCGAGCTTGCGTCCGGGTGCACGCAGGCACGAGCACAAGCACTGCACACACTCTCGAAGATCGGTGACGGCAGCGCATGGCCCGCGGTGGCCGAGGCGGTGCACGATGCCGACGACGACGTCGCCCGCAGTGCGTGGCGTGCCGCGGTCGCGCTCGTACCGCCCGGTGAGGATGCCGCTCTCGCAACCGACCTGGCAGCCGAACTCGGCCGCGGCGACCGGGACCTGCAGCTCAGTCTCAGTCGCGCGCTCGTGACACTCGGCGAGTCGATACTGCCTGCTCTCGACACCGCCGCGACGAGCGTCGACGCGGCCGTCCGCGCGCACGCGGACGCGACCCGAGCGCTGTCGGCCGATCCCGACAGCGGTTTCGCACTCTCGCTCGAGGTAGCCAAGCGCGTCGCGGTCGCCGGGTCCGACGAGGAGCAGACCGGTGCCGACCGGTGAGTCCCCGTGCTGATCGGTGAGGTCGCGCGCCGCTCCGGGGTGAGTGCGCGCATGTTGCGGCACTACGACGCGCTCGGCCTGGTGGCACCCACCGGTCGCACGTCGGGCGGCTATCGCGAGTACTCGACCGACGACCTTCGGCGGCTGTTCCACGTCGAGAGCCTGCGCACCCTCGGCCTGTCCCTCGACGAGGTCAAGCGGGCTCTCGACGAACCGGCGTTCGCGCCTGTCGATCTCGTGGACGAACTGATCACCCACACGCGACGGCGCATCGCGGCCGAAGCCGAATTGCTCACGCGGCTCGAGCATGTCGCCGCAGCCGCTCCCGCCGGCTGGAGGGACACGCTGGGCATCGTGACCTTGCTGCAGGAATTGGGATCGGAGTCGGCGGCACGTCGTCAGCAGGCGGTCCTGTCCCGCGATCGCTCGGCGTCGCTGCCCGTCGACGCCTTGGCCGAAGCGGCCCTGACCGAGGACGACCTCAACGTCCTGGGCGCGCTGCGCTGGGCGCTCGCCCGCGCCGATGGACGCGGCTTGGAGGTGCTGGCCGCCGGCTTGGACTCGTCCGACGCCGACGTCCGCCGCCGGGCGACCGCCGCGATCGCGGCCGTAGATTCGGCGCAGGCACGCGAGTTGCTCACGCGGGCTCTCGACGACGTCGACATGTCGGTGCGTACGCGCGCCGCACTCGCCCTCGGCTCACGCGGCAGCGCGCACGCGGTGCCCGTCCTCGTCGCCATGATCGTGGAGGGACACCTCGACGTCGAGGCAGCCGAGGTGCTGGGGGTGCTGACGGCGAACGACGCACCGGGCGACCGTGCGACCGAGGCCTTCGAACTCGTCCTCGACAATGGGGCCGAGACCTCCGTCCGGCTGCGTATCGCGCAGGCGCTCGCGGAGATCCCCGGACCGCAGGCGCTCGCTGTCCTCACCCGGCTCGCGCGCGACTCGGACCGCACGGTGGCAGCCACCGCCGCCGCGATCTCGGCGGCCCGCGCGCGAAAGTCCGGCGTCGACCGCCCGCAGGAATGAACGCGCCGACGCGGTGCGAAGATGGCGTCATGGACGAAGTGGTCGCCGTGTACGACGCGCGCGGTACGCAGATCGGTACGGCTGCGCGCGAGCGGGTCTACGCGGAAGGCCTGTGGCACGCGAGTTCCGGAGTGCTCGTCCGCTCACTCGACGGCGAGCGGGTGTACGTGCACCGCCGCACCGCGACGAAATCGGTGTTCCCCGGCATGCACGACTGTCTCGCGGGCGGCGTCGTCGATCCCGGCGAGAGCCCCGAGGACACCGCGCGCCGGGAGCTCGCGGAAGAACTCGGCGTCACCGGCACCGAGATCCTGCCGCTCGCACACACCGCGTGGGAGGGCACGTCGAACGGGCGGACCCTCCGCGTGCACCTGTTCGCATACGAAACTCGTTGGGACGGACCGATAGTGCACCAGCCCACCGAGATCGAGGACGGGTGGTGGTGGACCACGCGCGAGCTGCGCGAGCACCTCGCGGATCCGCAATGGCCGTTCGCACCGGACTCACGCGCATTGTGGGACGCCTCGGGAATGTGAACGCCGAGTCGTCGAGAGACAGACCCGGAAACACCGAACGGTGTGCGGGACGGCGTCCCGCACACCGTTCGGTGTCGTGCTCGACAGGCGTGGTGGTGGTCTACAGGTACTGACCGGTGTTGGATTCGGTGTCGATCGCGCGCGACGCGCTCGCGTTCTTGCCGGTGACGAGCGTACGGATGTAGACGATCCGCTCGCCCTTCTTACCCGAGATCCGCGCCCAGTCGTCCGGATTGGTGGTGTTGGGCAGGTCCTCGTTCTCGGCGAACTCGTCGACGATCGAATCGAACAGATGCTGCACCCGCAGGCCCGGAGCACCCGTGTCGAGGACCGACTTGATCGCATACTTCTTGGCCCGGTCGACGATGTTCTGGATCATCGCGCCCGAGTTGAAGTCCTTGAAGTACAACACTTCCTTGTCGCCGTTCGCATAGGTGACCTCGAGGAAGCGGTTTTCCTCGCTCTCCGCGTACATGCGCGCGACGACCCGGTCGATCATCGCCTTGACACACAGCGAGCGGTCGCCACCGAACTCGGCGATGTCGTCGGCGTGCACCGGCAACGAATCGGTCAGGTACTTCGAGAAGATGTCCTGCGCCGACTCGGCGTCGGGGCGCTCGATCTTGATCTTCACGTCCAACCTGCCGGGACGGAGGATCGCAGGATCGATCATGTCCTCACGGTTGGACGCGCCGATCACGATGACGTTCTCGAGCCCCTCGACGCCGTCGATCTCCGCGAGCAGCTGCGGCACCACCGTGGTCTCGACGTCGGACGACACCCCCGATCCGCGGGTGCGGAAGATCGAATCCATCTCGTCGAAGAACACGATCACCGGGGTACCTTCGGACGCCTTCTCGCGGGCGCGCTGGAAGATCAGCCGGATGTGCCGCTCGGTCTCGCCGACGAACTTGTTCAGCAGCTCGGGGCCCTTGATGTTGAGGAAGAACGATTTCGCTTCGCGCGTGTCCTCGCCGCGCGCTTCGGCGATCTTCTTCGCGAGCGAGTTCGCGACGGCCTTCGCGATCAGCGTCTTGCCGCACCCGGGCGGGCCGTACAGCAGGACACCCTTGGGCGGGCGCAGCGCGTACTCGTGGAACAGGTCCTTGTGCAGGAACGGCAACTCGACCGCGTCCCGGATCTGCTCGATCTGCCGGCCCAGGCCGCCGATGTCCTCGTAGCCGACGTCCGGCACCTCCTCGAGGACGAGGTCCTCGACCTCGGCCTTGGGGATGCGTTCGAATGCGAAACCCGCCTTCGCGTCGACGAGCAGCGAGTCACCCGGCCGCAGGCGGCGGCCCGAGTCCTCCTCGAGGCTCGTGTCCTCGGACAGCGCCTCGGCGTGGCCCGCCGCGAGGGGCTGGGACAGCCACACGATGCGCTCTTCGTCCGCGTGCCCGACGACGAGGGCGCGCAGCCCGTCGTCGAGGACCTCGCGCAGCGTGCTGATCTCGCCGGTACGTTCGAAGCCGCCCGATTCGACGATCGTGAGCGCCTCGTTGAGCCGCACGGTCTGCCCGAGTTCCATCGCCGCCGCGTCGACATTCGGCGAGCACGCGAGCCGCATCTTGCGACCCGAGGTGAACACGTCCACCGTGTCGTCGTCGTGCACCGTGAGCAGCACGCCGTAGCCGCTGGGTGGTTGACCGAGACGATCGACCTCTTCGCGCAGCGCGACCAGTTGCTGACGCGCTTCCTTGAGCGTGTCCATGAGTTTGGTGTTGCGGATCGTGAGGGAATCGACACGCGATTCGAGCTCACGGACCTCTTCGGGTGACTCCGCAAGTTGTCGTCGGAGAGCAAGCGTTTCTGCACGCAACGCCTCGAGCTCTCTTGCTGCTGCCACGGGATCCGGATTCTCTGTCGAGCTCATGTGCGTCTCCTCCCAGTGAAGATCTATCAACGCTACCGGCCCGGTGACGGATGTGCCGCTTCGACACGAGATTCCGTCGATTCGGGCGGCCGCGACACTACCCAGACGCCGACCTCGATTATGTTAGCCTCACCTATGCAGGGCACGTTCCCCGTGCTCGGAGCGAGAAAGGCAACTTCCGTGAAAGTTCGCAAGCCACTGGTCGCAGTCTCCGCCGCGCTGCTCGTCGCCCTCGTCGGGTGCAGCAACGACGACTCCACGTCCGACTCGGCCGACACGACGTCGGCGACTGCCGCGTCCGCCACCGAAACCGGTGCGGCCGAGTCCGGCGGCACCGAACACGAGTCGGATCACGCCGAGGCAGCCGACGCCCCCACTGCCGACGACCTGAAGGCCACGCTCGTCCTCCTCGCGGATCCCGCGCAGCCGGTGGACGCGAAGCAGGCCGTCGTCGTCGAGGGTGACCAGCGCCAGCCGAACATCGAGGCGATGACGGCCGCGACGGCGAACTACCAGGTCGGCTTCGACGTCACGAATGTGCAGGTCGACGGCACCACCGCGACTGCAGACGTCGCGATCCAGTCGCCGCACGGCACCGCGGCGCCCACCCCGTGGACGTGGGAGAACGTCGACGGCACCTGGAAGCTGTCCGACGCCAGCACATGCGCACTGCTCGGGATGGCCCGCGCCGCCTGCTGATCCCCGTCGCACTCCGTCGTACGACGCTGCCCGCTCTTCCGAGGAAGAGCGGGCAGCGTCGTCTGTGCCGTCTTTCCCGTCAGCCCTTGCTCGGACGGCGCTGCGGCTTCGGCGTCACGGTGCCCTCGGCGAGCCGTCGCGCACTCACGAGGAAGGCCGTGTGGCCTTGCATGCGGTGTTCGGGGCGCACCGCGAGACCGACTACGTGCCACCCACGGACCATCGACTCCCACGAGCGTGGCTCGGTCCAGCATTCCTGCTCGCGCATCGCTTCCACGACGCGGGAGAGCTGGGTGGTGGTGGCGACGTAGACGACGAGCACACCGCCGGGGACGAGCGCACGCGACACTGCGGGCAGAGCGTCCCACGGGGCGAGCATGTCCAGGACGACGCGATCGACCTGGCCGTGCGCGTCGGCGTCGTACTCGGCGACGTCCCCGATCGTCAACGTCCAATTGGCCGGACGCTCGCGGAAGAACGTCTCGACATTGCGCACCGCGTGCTCGGCGTGGTCTTCGCGGATCTCCCACGACGCGACGGAGCCACCCGGGCCGACCGCGCGCAGGAGGGAACACGTGAGGGCGCCCGATCCGGCGCCTGCCTCGAGTACCCGTGCGCCCGGGAAGATGTCCCCCTCGTGCACGATCTGCGCGGCGTCCTTCGGATAGATGACCTGGGCGCCGCGCGGCATCGACATCACGTAGTCGACGAGCAGCGGCCGCAGGGCGAGATAGGGCGTGCCGTTGGTGGACGTGACGACGCTGCCCTCGGGCGTGCCGATCAGGTCGTCGTGCAGGATGCCGCCGCGGTGCGTGTGGAACTCCTTGCCGGGTTCGAGAACGACCGTGTACTTGCGCCCCTTCGCGTCCGTGAGTTGGACGCGGTCTCCGACACGGAACGGTCCGCTCGGACGCTCTTCACGGGCTTGCATACGTGGGCCTCTCCTCGATCCGGCGGGTGCGTGCCACCTGAGCGGCCCGCACGATTCGGGTGCCACGAAGAATGTCGCACCGCTCGCCTAGCGTGCCAGGCGTGAGTATCGCAGGACCACCTGGCCCCGCCCGGCCGAGTCACGGGTCACGTCCTGATCCGGCACGCTCGCCGGCGGCGGCGCGTCGCACGCCCGCACTGTCGCCGTCGCGGGCCAAAGACTTCACGCAGTGCGCGCTGCTGTACCGCTTCCGTGCCGTCGATCGACTACCCGAGCCGGTCAGCCGCGCGCAGGTGCGGGGCACGCTCGTACACGCCGTGCTGGAGGCGCTGTTCGCATTGCCCGCGCAGGAGCGGGTCCCGGCACGCGCGCATGCGCTCGCCGTGGACGTGTGGCAGCGCATCGTGGCCGAGGACGCCGCGGTGGCGGAGTGCGTGCCGCCCGCCGAGCACGAGGGCATGCTGCGCGACGCGCACACCCTGCTCGACACCTACTTCACGCTCGAAGACCCCACCGCCGTCGACGCGGCCCTGTGCGAGATGCTGGTCGAGACCGAGATCCCGGCACAGTCCCTCCGCGTCGCGGGAATCGAACCCGGCGCGGCATCGGAGGTCACCCGCCACCTGCCTACCGTGCCGTTGCGCGGCATCGTCGACCGGCTCGACGTCTCGCCCACCGGCGAGGTGCGGGTCGTCGACTACAAGACGGGCCGGGCGCCGAGCGAGCGCGCGGAGTCCGCGGCGCTGTTCCAGCTCGAGTTCTACGCCGCGATGCTGGCCCGGACGCGCGGCACCGTGCCGAGCGAACTGCGGCTGATGTACCTGGGCTCCGGCACCGTCCTCACATACCGACCCGACGCGGAACGCCTGGCACGCGTCGAGCGCACGCTTGCGGCGATGTGGTCCGCGATCGTCGACACGGGGGCGACAGGCGCGTACGAGCCGTCGCCGAGCAGAATGTGCCGGTGGTGCAGCCATCGCGCACTGTGCCCGGCGTTCGGCGGCACTCCCCCGCCGTACCCGGGCCGGCCTGCAGGCGGCGAGGCGGCACCGTCCGCGTCCACACCCACGGAGGTTCTTCCTGCATGACGTCGCACGTCGCCTACTACGTCCCACTGCCCGCACCCACCCGGCAGGCACCGCCCGGGGCCCACGGCGACGGCGAACGCTTCGCGTCCACTCCCGCCACGGTCAGCGTGTGGGCGGACACGATGCAGCACGGCGCACCACCGTCCGCACTGCTGGTGCGCGCGCTCGAGCGGCACGACGCCCGTCCCGACACTCGGCTCACGCGCGTCGTGGTCGAGATCCTCGGCGCGGTGCCCGTGGCCGAGCTCGACGTGCATTGCCGGACGGTGCGGCCGGGCAAGCAGATCGAGCTGCTCACCGCCGAGCTCTGGACGGTGGGCGACGACCCACGCCCCGTCGCCCGCGCCCACGGGTGGCGCATGGCGACGCTCGACACGAGTGCGGTGGCACGCACCGTCGACGCGCCGCTCGCGCCGGGCAGCGCGGGTGCACCCACCGACATGTGGCCCAGCTGGGGTTCGGGCTATCTCGACACCCTCGACTGGAGTTGGGTCACCGCGCCCGGAGGCACCGAGCCGGGCCGGGTGTGGGCGCGGCCGACGCCCGCTCTCGTGGAAGGTGAGGAGCCGACGGCGCTCGAGCGGCTCTTCTGCGTCGCCGACGTGTCGAACGGCATCGGCGCGAAGCTCGATCCGGCGCACTGGACGTTCATGAACACCGACCTCACGGTGCACGTGCACCGCATCCCGACCGGCGAGTGGGTCGGTGTCTCGGCCGACACGTCGGTCGGTCCCGACGGGGTCGGCATGTGCGCCGGTGTGCTGTACGACGAGGCGGGTGCGGTCGGCCGCATCACCCAGACGGTGCTCGTGCGGCCTCGCTGACGTCGCACGAACAGAGGAAGAGGAAGTACGCGGAAGGGCCCGCGTGCCGGTTGCGGCGAGCGGGCCCTTTCTGCCCGGCGGGTTACAGCGCGCGCGTCGAGCGGATGTTGGACGCGAGG
Organism: Rhodococcus sp. HNM0569; assembly: GCF_012726205.1. Classification (GTDB taxonomy): domain Bacteria; phylum Actinomycetota; class Actinomycetes; order Mycobacteriales; family Mycobacteriaceae; genus Rhodococcus_F. The sequence goes on from NZ_JAASAE010000020.1 coordinate 33,921, forward strand.
ATCGCCTTCGCGCCCAGGTCGGCGAGGGCGTCCATCACGGCGTTGTGGCCACGCAGCGGCACGAGCGCCCGCACCGCCACCCAGTTCTCGTCGGCCATCGGCGACAGCGTGGGCGACTCGGTGCCGGGCGTCACCTCGAGCGCCGCGTCGAGGATCTCCTTCGGGCAGTCGTAGTCGAGCATGATGTTCTGCTGCGCGAACACGATGCCGCGCAGTCTCTCGGCGAGCTGGTTGCGTGCGGAGTCGTCGGCGCGCGAACCGGCCTGTTCGATGAGCACGCCTTCCGAATCGCACAGCACGTCACCGAAGGCGACCAGGTCGTGCTGACGCAACGTGCGTCCCGATCCCACCACGTCGGCGATCGCGTCGGCTACACCGAGCTGAATGGAGATCTCGACCGCGCCGTCGAGCCGGATGACCTCGGCCTCGAGGCCACGCGCGGAGAGGTCGTCGCGCACGAGATTCGGGTAGGACGTGGCGATCCGCCTGCCCGCGAGATCCTCGACGCGCCACTGCCTGCCTGCCGGGGCCGCGTAGCGGAAGGTCGAACGGCCGAAGCCGAGCGCGAGCCGCTCGGTGACGGGCGCCTTCGAGTCGCGCGCGAGATCGCGCCCGGTGATGCCGAGGTCGAGCTCGCCGGAACCGACGTAGATGGCGATGTCCTTGGGACGGAGGAAGAAGAACTCGACGTCGTTGGCCGAGTCGAGGACGGTCAGATCGCGCGAGTCGGTGCGCCTGCGGTATCCCGCCTCCGACAGGATCTCGGCGGCGGACTCGGACAACGAACCTTTGTTGGGAACTGCGACGCGCAGCACGGCTGCTTCCTTTCGGAGCGTGATGGATCGGAGAGACGAGTGAGTCGGGACGAACCGTGGGCGACGTGCCCGGCCCGGTCGGTACGCGATCTACAGATGTCGGTACACGTCGTCGAGGCTCAGCCCCTTGCCCACCATCAGCACCTGCACCCAGTACAGCAGTTGCGAGATCTCCTCGGCCAGCGCCTCGTCGGTCTCGTGCTCGGCGGCGATCCACACCTCACCGGCTTCTTCGAGTACCTTCTTGCCCTGCGCGTGGACGCCGGCATCCAACGCGGCAACCGTGCCGGAACCCTCGGGACGGGTCTGGGCACGCTCGGTGAGCTCGGCGAACAGCGATTCGAAGGTCTTCACGGGTTGCCATTGTCTCACGCCGACGCGCCCTCGCCGCAGCGCGGTCCCCTGCACGGAGCGGGCGCGAGAGCGCGACGCGACTCGAACACCCGCTCGCGTCCGGTGAGCGGGTCGGTGAAGGCAAGCCGGCGCGCGAGCAACTGCAGCGGGTCGGTGAAGTCGTCCGGTCTGCGGGACCGGAACTCGGGATAGAAGTCGTCGCCGACGATCGGCAGACCCAGCGCGAGCATGTGCAGACGCAACTGGTGAGTACGCCCGGTGACCGGCCGGAGCCGGTACCGGCCACGGTCGCCGAGTTCGTCGACGAGTTCGATGTGGGTTTCGCTGTTCGGCTCGCCCGGCTCGTGGCGGGCCGTCATCACGCCGTGTTCCTTGACGATGCGCGTGCGCACGACGGCAGGCCACGTCAGATCGTTGCGGATCGCCGCGGTCGCCTCGTACTCCTTCTCGACGCGCGCGGCGGCGAAGAGCTCCTGGTACGCCCGGCGGTGCCGGGGTTGCGTCACGCACACGAGCACCCCCGCCGTCATCCGGTCCAGCCGGTGCGCGGGAATCAGGTCGGGCAGATCGAGGTCGCGGCGCAGCCGCACGAGGGCCGTCTCCCGGATGTGCCTGCCACGCGGGATGGTCGCGAGGAAGTGCGGCTTGTCGACCACGACGAGTGTGTCGTCTCGATACAGCACGTCGAGCGCGAACGGCACCGGCACCTCGGGCGGCGGATCCCGGTAGAAGTACACGAAACGCGTCGGCATGCAGTGGGTGTCGAGCGTGACGCGGCGACCGTGCTCGTCGACGACCTCGCCTGCCGCCACCCGCGCCGGCCAGTCCTCGCCCGGGTACGTGACGTCGAGGAAGCGCGCGACGGTGCTCGTGTGTGTGCCCGCGGGCATGCGCACGCGGTCGGGCCCGAGGCCGTCTCGGACCGGCAGCGGTGCACCGCGCATGTCAGCTACACGCCTCGCACACGAGCACGAGCTCACGGTCGTTCGTCTCGTCGTTGACATAGCGCGACGTCCGTGCGCCACATCCGGTGCACTCGCCGAGCGACACCGTGTGCGGGCCGAAGTCGACGCTCATCCGCCCGTCGAAGACGTACAGCGAGCCTTCCCACAGCCCCCGGTCGCCGTACGTCTCGCCGTAGCGCACGATGCCGCCGTCGATCTGGTACACCTCGCCGAACCCGCGGGCCTTCATGAGCGCCGACAGCACCTCGCACCGGACACCGCCCGTGCAGTACGTGACGACGGCTTTGCCCTTGAGGTGGTCGTAGCGGCCGCTGTCGAGTTCGCCGACGAAATCGCGGGTGGTGCGCACGTCGGGCACGACCGCCCCGCGGAAGCGGCCGATCGCGGCTTCGTAGGCATTGCGGCCGTCGAAGAACACCACGTCGTCGCGGGCTTCGACGAGCTCGTGCACCTCGCGCGGTGAGAGGTGCGTGCCGCCGCCGACGACGCCGTGCTCGTCGACCTTCAGTTCGTCGGCCGCACCGAAGGTCACGATCTCGGGTCGCACCTTGACGCTGAGTTTCGGGAACTCGTGCCCGTCACCCTCGGACCACTTGACGTCGGCCCGCGCGAACGGCGCGTACGCGCGAGTGCCTCGCACGTACTTCTTGACGGCCCCGAGGTCGCCACCGACGGTCGCGTTGATGCCGTGCTCGGACACGATGATCCGGCCGGTGAGCCCGTGGGCCTCGGCGAGCGTGAGCTGCCACAGCCGGATCGCCTCGGGATCGGCGAGCGGGGTGAAGACGTAGAACAGCACCACCTTTCGGGTGCTCATCGCGCCGCCTCGGCGGACTCCCACACCCGGGCGAACTCGGCTGTCGTGAGGCCGACCAGCGATGTCCGGAGCACCCGCCGCGGGGCTTCGTCCACGAGCGCAACACCCGGAACGACGAGCACGCGGCACCCGGCCGCGGTGGCCGACGCCGCACCGGTCGGCGAGTCCTCGATCGCGAGGCACTGCTCGGGTCGCAGCCCGAGCAGTGCCGCTCCACGGGCGTACGGCTCGGGCGACGGCTTGCCGTCGGACACTTCGTCGCCGCACACCGTCGCATCGAAGAAGCCGCGACCGAGGACGTCGAGCGCGGGCTCGGTGAGGACGCGCTCGGTGTTGGTGACGAGTGCGGTGCGCGCACCGAGGTCGCGTGCGGCCTGCAGCGCGTCCCGGGCTCCGGGTCGCCACTCGAGTCCGGCGCCGAAGAGCTCACCGACCCGCGCGAACAACCACGCCTTCGCCTCCGCGAGGGCAGCCGGCTTCTTGTCCAGGCCGAGCGAATCGAACACGACGGCAAGGGCGTTCGCACTCGACGCGCCGATCGTGGCCTCGCGCGTCTCGTCCGACATGGGACCACCCAGGTGTTCGGACAGCTCACGTACCGCGACGTCCCACAGCTTCTCGGTGTCGAGCAATGTGCCGTCCATGTCCCACAGGACACCGTCACACATTGAAGTACTTCGCTTCCGGGTGGTGGAGGACGAACGCGTCGGTGGACTGCTCGGGATGCAGCTGAAGCTCTTCCGACAGTTTGACGCCGATGCGTTCGGCGTCGAGCATCGCGACCAGCTTGCCGCGGTCCTCGAGGTCGGGGCACGCGCCGTAGCCGAACGAGTACCGAGCGCCGAGGTAGGCGAGGTCGAAGTACTCGGTGACCTCGTCGGGATCCTCGGCGGCCACGCTGCGGCCGTCGGGGAACACGAGTTCTTCGCGGACGCGCCGGTGCCAGTACTCGGCGAGCGCCTCGGTGAGTTGCACCCCGATCCCGTGGACTTCGAGATAGTCGCGGTAGGCGTTGTCGGCGAACAGCTTGTTCGCGAAGTCTGCGATCGGCTGACCCATCGTGACGAGCTGCATCGGGAGCACGTCGACGCGGCCGGTCTCCCGCGCGCGCTCGCGCGAGGTGACGAAGTCGGCAACGCACAGGAACCGGCCGCGGCTCTGCCGCGGGAACGAGAAGCGGTACCGCTGGGCTGCGTCGGCATTCGGTTCGGCGAGCACGACGACGTCGTCGCCTTCGGACACGACCGGGAAGTAGCCGTACACCACGGCGGCGTGCGCGAGGATGCCTTCCGTGGAGAGCCGGTCGAGCCAGTAGCGCAGGCGCGGACGGCCTTCCGTCTCGACGAGCTCCTCGTACGACGGACCGTCGCCCTTGCGCTGGCCGCGCAGGCCCCACTGCCCGAGGAACAGTGCACGTTCGTCGAGCAGCCCCGCGTAGTCGGCGAGCGCGACGCCCTTGACGATGCGAGTGCCCCAGAACGGCGGTGCGGGCACCGGCACGTCGACCGCGACGTCCGAGCGCTCGGGGATCTCGACGGGCGTCTCCGCGGCCTTGCGCTTTTCCGCGATGCGCTTGCTGCGGTCGTGCCGGGCCTTGCGCTCGGCCTTCTTCTCGCGGGCGGCGATCGCCTCGGGACTGTCCGGGTCGGGGCCCATGCCGCGCTTGGTGGACATGATCTCGTCCATCAACCGCAGGCCTTCGAAGGCGTCGCGCGCATAGCTGACTTCGCCGTCGTAGATGTCGGCGAGGTCGTTCTCGACGTACGAGCGGGTGAGTGCGGCGCCGCCGAGCAGGACCGGGAACTGGTCGGCGACTCCGCGGCCGTTGAGTTCCTCGAGATTGTCCTTCATCACCACGGTGGACTTCACGAGCAGCCCGGACATGCCGATGACGTCGGCCTTCTTGTCCACGGCGGCGTCGAGGATCGTCGAGATCGGTTGCTTGATACCGAGATTGACGACGTCGTACCCGTTGTTGGACAGGATGATGTCGACGAGATTCTTGCCGATGTCGTGCACATCTCCCTTGACGGTGGCGAGCACGATGCGGCCCTTGCCGTCCTCGTCGGTGGCTTCCATGTGCGGCTCGAGATAGGCGACGGCCGCCTTCATCACCTCCGCGGACTGGAGCACGAACGGCAGCTGCATCTGGCCGGAGCCGAACAACTCGCCCACCGTCTTCATGCCCGACAGCAGGGTCTCGTTGATGATCTGCAGCGGCGGCTTCTCGTCCATCGCGGCGGTCAGGTCCTCGTCGAGGCCGTTGCGGTCGCCGTCGACGATGCGCTGTTCGAGGCGTTCGAACAGTGGCAGCGCCGCGAGTTCCTGCGCCTTCGACTCTCGGGCCGACGCCGCCGACACACCCTCGAACAGCTGCATGAGCTTCTGCAGCGGGTCGTAGTCGTCGGTGCGGCGGTCGTACACGAGGTCGAGCGCGGTCTGCCGCTGCTCGTCGGGGATGCGCGCCATCGGCAGGATCTTCGATGCGTGCACGATCGCGGTGTCGAGGCCCGCCTCGGTGCATTCGTGCAGGAACACCGAATTGAGCACCTGTCGCGCAGCGGGATTGAGGCCGAACGAGATGTTGGAGATGCCGAGCGTGAAGTGCACGTCGGGGTGCAGGCGTTTGATCTCGCGGATGGCGTCGATCGTCTCGATACCGTCGCGACGCACCTCCTCCTGACCGGTGGAGATCGGGAAGGTGAGCGCGTCGACGATGATGTCGGACTCCGAGAGCCCCCACGTTCCGGTGATGTCGTCGATGAGCCGCTCCGCAATGCGCACCTTGTGCTCGGCGGTGCGCGCCTGCCCCTCCTCGTCGATCGTGAGCGCGACGACCGCGGCGCCGTGTTCGCGCACGAGCCGCATGATGCGCTGGTACCGCGAGTTCGGGCCGTCGCCGTCCTCGAAGTTGACCGAGTTGACCGCGCACCGGCCGCCGAGATGCTCGAGCCCGGCCTGCAGCACTGCGGGCTCCGTGGAGTCGATCATGATGGGCAGCGTCGACGCGGTCGCGAGGCGGCTCGCGAGCGCGCTCATGTCGGCGGCGCCGTCGCGGCCGACGTAGTCGACGTTCAGGTCGAGCATGTGGGCGCCGTCGCGGGTCTGGTCCTTCGCGATCTCGAGGCACTTCTGGTAGTCCTCGGCGATCATCGCTTCGCGGAAGGCCTTCGACCCGTTCGAGTTGGTGCGCTCGCCGATCATCAGGATGCTCGCGTCCTGCTCGAACGGCACCGCCGTGTACAGCGACGACGTCGCAGGCTCCGGCTGCGGGCGGCGCACGGCACGCTCGGCGTGCGCGACCGCCTCGGCGACCTGACGGATGTGCTCGGGGGTGGTGCCACAGCACCCGCCGACGAGCGAGAGGCCGAACTCGCCGACGAAGCCGCTGAGCGCCTCCGCGAGCTCCTCCGGGGTGAGCGGGTATTCGGCACCGTTGGCGCCGAGCTGCGGCAGACCGGCATTGGGCATGACGGACACCGGGAGCACCGAATGCTTCGACAGATGCCGCAGGTGCTCGCTCATCTCGTCCGGCCCGGTGGCGCAGTTGAGGCCGACGAGGTCGATACCGAGAGGTTCGATCGCGGTGAGTGCCGCACCGATCTCGCTGCCGAGCAGCATCGTGCCGGTGGTCTCGACGGTGACGTGCGTGATGATCGGCAAGCGGACGCCGAGATCCTCCATCGCGCGTCTGCTGCCGAGTACCGCGGCTTTGACCTGGAGCAGGTCCTGGCACGTCTCGACGAGCACGGCGTCGGCACCGCCGTCGATCATGCCTTTCGCGGCCTCGGTGTAGGCGTCGCGCAGCGCGGCGTACGGCGCGTGACCGAGCGTGGGCAACTTGGTACCCGGCCCCATCGACCCGAGCACGAAACGCGGCATGCCGTCGCGGCCCGGCCCCATCTCGTCGGCGACCTCACGCGCGAGGGCGGTGCCCTTCTCGGCGAGCTCGCGGATACGGTCGGCGATGTCGTAGTCGGCGAGGTTGGGCAGATTGCAGCCGAAGGTGTTGGTCTCGACGGCGTCGGCGCCGGCCTCGAAGTACGCGCGATGGATCGTGCGGAGAACGTCGGGACGGGTGTCGTTGAGGATCTCGTTGCAGCCTTCGAGGCCCGCGAAGTCGTCGAGCGTGAGGTCGGCCGCCTGAAGCATCGTGCCCATCGCCCCGTCGCCGATGACAACGCGCTTGTTCAACGCATCGAGCAGGGCCGAATCATATGGGGCAGACATGCCCTCCAGCCTATCGGGCGGCGTGGACGCGCCTGGTCGTAGGCTGGTGTCGTGAGTTCCCCACGTTCCTCGTCGCCCCGGGCCGAAGGTCCCGACGACGACAACAGCCGCGCGACCAGCGACGACGCCGCCGAGTCGACGACCGATCGCGCCTCGACGCCCGGCGAGCGCGCCGAGGACGTGTCGGAGATCACGGCCGCCGCGGAGCTCGCCTCGCCCGGATTGCCGTCTCTGCGCGACCCGATCCTCGTCGCCGCGTTCGAGGGCTGGAACGACGCGGGCGACGCCGCGAGCGATGCGATCGAACACCTCGAGCTCGTGTGGGACGCGCAACCGCTCGCCGAACTCGATTCCGAGGACTACTACGACTACCAGGTCAACCGGCCCACCGTGCGGCAGGTCGAGGGCGTCACGCGCGAGATCGTGTGGCCCGCGACGCGCCTGTCGGTGTGTTCGCCGCCCGGCGCGCCGCGCGACATCGTGCTGCTCCGCGGCATCGAGCCGAACATGCGCTGGCGCAGCTTCTGCGCGACCCTCATCGAGATGATCGACGAACTCGCCGTCGACACGGTCGTGATCCTCGGGGCATTGCTCGCGGACACTCCGCACACCCGGCCGGTCCCGGTCACGGGCTCGGCGTACAGCAGCGACGCCGCGTCACGCTTCCACCTCGAACAGACCCGGTACGAAGGCCCCACCGGCATCACCGGAGTGTTGCAGGACGAGTGCGTCAAGGCGGGCGTTCCCGCCATCTCGTTCTGGGCGGCAGTCCCCCACTACGTGTCGCAACCGCCCAATCCCAAGGCCACGGTGGCACTGCTCCGCCGCGTCGAGGACGTCCTCGACATCGAGGTTCCACTCGGCGAGTTGCCGGCGCAGGCCGAGGACTGGGAGGAGGCGGTCAGCGAGATGACCGCCGAGGACGACGAGGTCGGCGACTACGTGCGCTCGCTCGAGGAGCGCGGCGATGCCGAGACCGACATCTCCGATGTCATCGCGAAGATCGACGGCGACGCGATCGCCGCGGAGTTCGAACGGTACCTGCGCAGGCGCGGTCCCGGCAGCTTCGGTTCGTGACCGAATCCGATCCCGGCTTCCGCTCGAACGGCCACCGCCTCGGTGCACTCACCGGGCGCGACGGGGCGGACCGACGCCGCGGGATGCGTGGCCGGTTGCAGCGTGCAGTTCTCTACGGCGGCGGGTTCCTCGGCCCGTTCGGCGGCAGTGTCGTCGCCTCGGTGCTGCCCGAGATCGGCGACGATCTGGGGGTATCACCGTCGGCCGCCGCGTCGAGCCTCACCGCGTACCTTCTGCCGTTCGCGGCGCTCATGTTGTTTTCCGGCACGCTCGGTGCGCGGTGGGGCCGTGTGCGCACCGTCCGCATCGCGTACGGCGTGTACTTCGCAGCGTCGGCGGCGTGCGTCCTCGCACCGACGTTCGCGGTGTTCATGGTGGCGCGCGTGGTGCAGGGCTCCGCGAATTCGTTCACGACGCCGCTACTGATGGCGTCGCTCGCGGCCGTGACGCCACGCGCGCGGCTCGGCCGCGCATTGGGTGTGTTCGGCGCGTTCCAGGCGGCGGGGCAGGCCTGCGCGCCACTCGTCGGCGGCCTCGCCGCCGAGATCGACTGGCGGCTGGCGTTCGCCGTGATCGCGGTCGTCGCGGCGGTGATGGGCGCGATCGGCCTGCCGACGCCACGCGAGCCGGGCGCGGCGTCCACTCCCCGCCTGCGCGACGCGCTCACCCTGCCGGTCTTGCGCACCGGCGTCGTCGCGTTGCTCGGGTGGGGCGCACTCGGCGGCCTGAACTTCCTCGTCGCATTCCGCGCCGAGGACGTCTTCGGCCTCTCGCCCACGACACGCGGCCTCGTCCTCACCGGGTTCGGCATCGCGGGCATCGTGACGGCCCGCGCGGTGGGCGGCGCGATCGATCGCGTCGGCTCGTATCGCGCGATCGTGATCGGCGCACTGAGCGGCGCGGCTCTCGTGACCGTCGTCGGCACGGTACCGAGTGTCGCGGCACTCGCCGCCGGGTGGTTCCTCGCGGGAATGTCGGCGCAGTTCGTCCTCGTCGCGGTCAACGCTGCGGTGCTCGGCTCGGGGGCGCGCAACAGCAGCGGCGCAGTCTCGGTCGTACAGGCGTTCCGCTTCTCGGGCAACGCTCTCGCCCCACTCGCCCTCACGCCGGTGTACGGGTGGTCGCCCGCGGCGAGTTTCGTACTGCCTGCCGTGCTCCTGGCGGTTGCGGCACCGATGGCGATGCCGAGAACCCGTGGGCGGTCCGGCGGACGGCGCTGAATTCGTGATTTCTCGCTGTTCCGTCTGCTTCGGAGTCGATCTACCGAAACACGCCGAGGATCGGGCAATTCCGGGTTCCGTACTGGACCGACTCGTAACGTCCTGCCCGTGACCGTCGACCAGCCCGCCCGCCTCGCTCCCCAGAACGCCGCGCCGCGCCCCGAACGCGACATCGACCTCTATCGCCGCGCGGTCGGCACACTGCGCGCCGCACTCCCCCCGGGCTGGACGATCGCATCTGCCAAGGCACGCACGCTCGTCGACGCACCCGAGCGGCTCACGGTCACCGCACCGAGCGGCGAGGTCGCGTCGTTCTCGGTCATCACCGCCCGCGGGGTTCTTGCCGGCGACGTCGCACGCTTCGCGGACTCACTGTCCGACTCCGACCTCGCATTCGTGTGCGCCCGCTACCTGTCCGAGCCCGTACGCCGCCAGCTCGACGCGCGCGGCCTGTCGTATGCCGATGCCACCGGCAACGCCGCACTCTCGGCGCCGCGCCCGGCGATCTGGGTACGTGACCGCGGTGCCGACGCCGACCCGTGGCGCGGCCCGGGCCGTCCGCCCGCCCAGCTGACCGGCGACCCCGCGGCCCGCGTCGTGCGCGCGCTCGCCGACTTCTCCGGGCAGCTCACCGTCCCCGAGCTCGTGAAGCTGTCCGGCGCGTCCACCGGCGCGACCTACCGCGTGGTCGAGACTCTCGCCGAACGCGAACTGCTCGAACGGATCCCGCGCGGCCCGATCACCCGCGTGCGCTGGCAGGCGATGCTCCGCGCCTGGAGCAGCGACTCGTCCTTCCGCGACTGCCAGGCCCTGTCGTTCCACTCCCCCGGGGGCATCGACGCCGTGCTCGACGCACTCGCGCGCCAGCAGGATCTCGTGTACGCGGTCACCGGCTCGGCCGCGGCCGCAGCCTTCACCGAGTACGCACCGTTGCAGTCCCTCCAGATCTACGCCGACGATGCGGAAGCGCTCGGCGACGCGCTCGGCCTGCGCCCCGTCGAGGACGGCGCGAACGTCGTGATCGCCACTCCCCGCTCCCCCGTCGTGTTCGAGCGCACCGGCACACACTCGGGTGCGCGCGCCGTCGCGCCCGCGCAGGCGTGCGCGGATCTTCTGAGCGGCGGCGGACGACAGCCCGACGAAGCAGCCCACCTGCTCGCGTGGCTTGCCGAGCACGAACAGCAGTGGCGAATCCCCGTCGCGTGACCGCTTTTTCGCTCTCGGCCGCCGCCATCGAGGCGGGTCGACCTTCCACCGGGCGGACCCTCTCCCCGGCACCGACTAGGGTTGTCCGCGCCCGGGATTCGACCGGTCCCGGCACACGACAGTCGGAGGAAGACGGGGTGCGCTCATGACCATCGGAGTCGGACTGAGAATCGGCGGAATCGTGTCGACGGCCGTCGTGGCGTCCAACGATCCAGGCTCACCCGACCCCGTCGTGATCGTGCGCGACACCGTCCTGCACATGTCGCCCGACGGCACCGCACTCTTCGGCGGCGCCGCGCCGACGGGCAATCCCGACGTCGCATCCGTGTCCGGCTATCTCGCGCGCGTGGGCGAACCCGAAGGCGTGCCCGTCGGCGACACGATGTACCGGGCGGAAGACCTTGTCGCAGGATCGATCCGATGCCTTCTCCGCGACTGCGAGCCGCTGCCCGACCGCGGCGGAGCCGGTGGCGGCAGGCCCGACGTCATGGTCGCCTATCCCACGAAATGGGACACCCATTCCGTCGCTGCTCTGCGCGACGCACTCGACTACTCCGGGATGTCGTCGGTGTCGCTGGTGTCCGACGCGGAGGCGACGTCCGCGTGGTTCGAGTCGGAGATCGCGGAGAAGCCGGGGCAGCTGGTCGGCATCTACCACATCGACGACACGGTCTCGACGGTCGCGCTGATCCGCTCGGGTGTCGCGGCGGGCAAGGCATTCCGCTTCCCCGGTTCGGGTGGGTCTCCCGCATCGCAACTCGCGACCGCGCTCGGCGCATTCGGCTGGCTGCCCGAGAATCTCGACGCCGTCGTCGTCACGGCCGACGGCCTCATCGCGCGTGACGCACCCGCGATCCGTGCCGTTGCGGAGGCGGTGAGCACTCGGCTCGCGGTGCACTGCGTCATCGGCCCCGGCCCGGAACAGACCGCGGCCCTCGGCGCCGCGATCCGTGCGACCGGCTTCAATCCGACGACCCATCGGCAGACCCCGATCGGTCTGCCGCCTTCGTACGACATCACGGAGATCATCGACGCCGTCGTCGATGTCGAACCAGGCTCGGCGCAGGCGGCACCGTCGGTGCAGACGGCACGTGCGGCCGAGGCGAGCGCGGTTGCCGCCGATCGCACGGGCTCGGCGGTGCTCACGCGCGAGTCCGCCCCCGCCGCCGCGGACCCCACCGGCGCGAACGCCGACGGCGGCACGGCGGCGCCCCGCACGGCGCTGGTCGCCGCGGCGAGCGTCGTGGCGGTGATCGTCGTGATCGTCCTGGCCGTGGCCCTGCTGTAACGCGGCACCGCCTACCCTGTCACGGTGAACGATTCCGCACCCGCACCGCCGCGGTCCCCGGCCGAGCCCGCACCCGATCGGCTGCGGGCGTTCGCGTTCACCACCGCCGACAAGCGGCTCGAATACCTGTGGGTGCTGCGTGCCTTCGACCACGCACGGTCCAACTACACGGTTCTCCTGCATGCGGGCGAGCTCACCCGCATTCTCGCCGAGATCGGCGACGGCGACCCGGACGCGACGCTCTCACCCACCGAACTCGCACCCCTCCTCGAACAGTTGCACGCGTGGGGCGTCCTCGAACGCAGTTACGACGGCACACGGGCGCTCACGCTCGCCGAGTACCGCAACCGGCACTTCGTGTACCAGTTCAGCCAGATCGGCTACCACGCGTACCGCGCGGTCGACGACGTGCTGCACGTGCGCACCGACGACGTGTCCCTCGCGCGCCTCGCGCTGCCGGACCTGCTCACCGATCTCACCGAGCTCGCCGAGGCCGTCCGCACCGGCGACGGCGAACTCGTGTACCGCAAACTGACACGGCTCGACGCGACGCTCGAGGAACTCGCCGAGCGCGCAGCGCGCTTCTATCTGTCGATCGGCAACACGATGCGCACCACGGAGGCGACGCCCGAGTCGTTTCTCGCACACAAAGACGCGCTGCTCACACACATGCGCGAGTTCACCTTCGATCTCACCCGCTACGCGCCCAAGCTCGCGTCCGCGATCGAGGAGGTCGAGCGGCACGGCCTCGACCGCATGGTCGCACTCGCGGCGGCGAGTGACGAACGCGTCCTGCTGGCGGCCGACGAGCGTGCGGCGTCGTGGCGCGCGCGATGGCATGCGGTGACGCACTGGTTCGCGGGGTCCGCGGACGCACCGGGCGAGGCGGAGCGTCTGCGCGAGGCCACGATGAGCGCGATCACCGCGGTGCTCGGGTTGTTGCGCCGCGTCACCGAGGCGCGTCGCGGTGGGGTGAGTCGCGAGACCCAGTTGCGCAGCCTCGCCGCGTGGTTCGCGGCCGCCCCGTCCGACGACGCCGCGCACGCGCTGTTCGACGCGGCCTTCGACCTCGGCAGGCCCCGCCATCTCGGCGCGGTGCACCCGCAGGCCGATCTGGTGTCGGACACCGAATCATGGTGGAGCGCACCGCCAGTGGCGCTGTCACGCACGCTGGCCGAGTCCGGGAAGCCGCCGTCGCCCGGCGCGCCCGCGAAGCTCGGCCGCGACGACGCCGGAATCCGGCGACTGCGCGAGCGGCAGCTCGCGGAACAGAAGGTGCGCGCCGACGCGGCCGCGTCGCTCGCGGGCGACGGCGTGTACAACCGCACGCTCGACGACGCCGAGACGGGCGTCCTGTTGCGCCTGCTGGACACCGCGATGTCGGTGCGTACGGGGCCCGGTACACCGTCGATCTCGGGTACCGCGGACGGCATTCGGGTGACGGTGCAACTGGGCGGGTCGTCGACGGTGGTCGACACGGCGCGGGGGCGCATGCACCTCGACGGCATGGAGCTCGCGGTCACGCGCGAGCGACCGACTCGGGCGGTGGCGCGATGAACCGCGGCTCCTCGCTCGATCTCGACTCCTACCAGCGTGCCGCGCGCACGATCCTCACGCACCATCTCGTGACGGCCGGCCATCCGGATCGTGTCGCGTTCCCCCTCGTCCGCCGCTGGGCGACCGAGTTGCGCGACGACCTCGCCGAACTGTTCGGCTACCGCCTCGAGATCACCGAGACCACGGCGCGACTGTTCACGGTGCGCGACGAGGTCGGCGCAGGCGTGCCCGCGCGCACCGCCACCGACCGCGTGTTCGACCGGCGGCGGTATGCCTACCTCGCATTGTGTCTCGCGGTACTCGGCCGCGCCGGTGGTCAGATCGTGCTCGGTGAACTCGCTCGTCGGGTGTCGTCCGAGGCGGGGCGCGTGCAAGGCCTCGAGCTCGACACCGCACGCGCCGCCCACCGCGACGCCTTCGTCGACGCGGTGGGCTGGCTCACCGACCGGGGCGCGCTCACTCTCGCCGACGGCGACGCCGCCGGGTGGGCTGCCGACCCGGACACCGGCGAGGCCCTGTACGACGTCGACCGGTCGGTCGTGGTCGCCGTGTTCCGGCCACCTCGCCTGCTCGACCGGTTCGACGGCGTGCACACCTTCCTCGCGAGGGGTGACGTCCGTACCGCCCGCGACGACTCCACGGCGCGGACCCGGCGGGTGCGGCGGGCGCTCGTCGAGCGCCCTGTCGTCCATGCGGACGAGCTCGACGACGCCGATCGCCTGGTGCTCGCGAAGCCGGCCACGGCCGATGCGGTGCGCGCGCTCACCGGCCTCGTGCCCGAACGGCGCCGCGAGGGCGTCGCGATGATCGATCCCACCGCACGTTTCACCGACGTCCGGTTCCCCGCGACCGGCACCGTCGCGCAGGTCGCTCTGCTGCTCGCAGGCGAAATCGCCGAGCGCGTCCTCGGCGCCGACGACATGCCTCGGCGCCCGATGCCCACGGCATCGGGCCCAGCGCTCGCCTGTGCGCTCGACGCGGCATTGCCGGGCGGTGCGCATCCCGCACCGACGGAACCGGTCGCCGGTGTGGAGACCCACGACGATCCTGGTCATCCGTTCGTCGACGACGCGTGGCTGGCCGAGACTGTCGAGCGCATCGCGGACCGCTACGGCACCACTTTCGCGTCCCGTTGGCAGGCCGACGGGCCGGGCCTGCGACGCGAGGCACTCGCGCTGCTCGATCGGCTCTCGCTCGTACGGTTCACCCACGACGGTGTGGTGGCACTGCCCGCACTCGCGCGTTACCGCGGGGTCGTCGTCGACGTCCGCACCCTCGCGGATGCCGAACTGCCACTGGAAGATCCGCCTCCAGGCAACGAGGAGGCGACCAGTGAGACACCCGCTGCCCACGCTCCCGACACGCAACAGGTAGGAACCGCATGACCAACGCCCGCTTCCGGCCCACCCGAGCCGGGATCGTGAACCTGTGGGACTACCGCGATCAGGAATTCTCGTTCGCCGACGGCCGGCTCGTGCTGCGCGGGCCCAACGGCTCCGGTAAGACGAAGGCACTCGAGGTGCTGTTCCCCTTCGTCTTCGACGGGCGCATCGAACCGCGGCGGCTCAATCCGTTCGCCGGCGAGGAGCGGACGATGAAGTCGAACCTGCTCTACCGCGGACAGGAGACGGCGTACTCGTACGTGTGGATGGAGTTCTGCCGTGGCGACAACGACGATCCCGAGGCCGTCACCGTCGGAATCGGGATGCGGGCGAGCCGCGGCACCGACAAGGTGAGCCGCTGGTATTTCGTCGTCGACGGCCGGGTCGGCATCGACTTCTCGCTGCTCGGCGACGACGACCGGCCGTTCACACGTAAGCAACTCGTCGACGAGGTCGGCACGGACAGCGTGGTCGACCGGCCGATCGACTACCGGGCCGCGGTCGACGCCCGGCTGTTCGGGCTCGGCCTGCAGCGCTACGACCAGCTGATCAACCTCGTGCTGACGTTGCGCCGACCACAGCTCGCGAAGAATCTCGACCCCAAAGGACTGTCCCGGGCGCTCACCGACGGCCTGCGTCCCCTCGACGATGCACTCGTACTCGAGGCCGCGCGCTCGTTCAGCGACATGGAGGAGGTAGGGCGCGCACTCGACGCGCTCACGGCCGCCGACACCGCCGCGGCCTCCTTCGTCGACGTCTACCGCAAGTACCTACGCCAGCACGCCCGTGGCGCCGTCGACCAGGTCGCCGAACGCCTCACGGCCGTCGAGTCGGCCGTCGCCGCGGTCCGGGCGGCGGCAGCCGAGACCGCAGCGGCGACCGCTGCGCACGACAGCGCGCGAGCGCAGGCCGAGGCGGCCGACGCGGCGCTGGACGCGGCACGCGCGAACCACGAGGCGCTCGCCCAGTCCGGCGCGTACGAGGACAAACAGCAGATCGACGCTCTCGCACGAGTTGTCGACGACCTCCGTCGAGGTGCCGAAGGTCTCGCGCGACGCGAGGACGACGCCCGCGCCGCGGCCGAGCGCCGCGGCAGCGAGCTCGACGAGGCCACCGCGGCCGCCGAATCGGCCACCGCGGCAGCCGAGCGCGCGCACGCCGCATTGCGCGACAGCGCGCGGGACGCCGGTCTCGAGTGGGAATCAGCAGGAGACGACCGGCACCCGGCGCGCGGGAGCGGCGCCGAGGCCGTCGCCACCCGCGCCCGTGCCCTGGCCGAGCAGCGGTCCGAGGATGTGCGGGTCGTCGCCGCAGCGCTCGACGCGCAAGCGAAAGCACACGCCGAACGTGTCCGCGCAGGCGAGTTCGCCGAACGTGCCGTCGCCGCACGCACGGACGCGGAAGCCGCGCTCGCGGCGGCCGAGGCGGACGTCGAGGCCGCGCGTTCACGCGTCCTGCGGGCGTTGCGCGACTGGTGGAGCGGCCGAGTCGGCCTGTACGCCTCGGTCGACGTCGGGGTGGAGATGTTCGATGTGCTGTGCGAGGGCGCCCGGCGCCTCGGCCAGTCGGAGGCACCGACGCTCACCTCGATCGTGCACGAACACACCGCGTCGACAGCCGATGCGATCCGTCGCCGCGAGCACGACGCCCGTGCCGACAGCCGTCTCGCGCAGGAACGGCTCGACACGCTCACGGCCGAACGCGCACGCGTCGCAGGCGAACACGACGATGCACCGCCCACCACGGTGCCGCACTCCCCGGAGCGTGACGTACTCCCCGGGGCGCCGCTGTGGCGGCTCGTGCGGTTCCGCGACGACATCGATCCCACGGACGCGGGCGGCGTCGAGGCCGCCCTCGAGTCGGCCGGTCTGCTCGACGCATGGGTGCTTCCCGAGGGACACGACATACCGTCCGAGGTTGCGGACCGCTTCCTCGCTCCGGGCCGGCGCGCCGAGGGACCGTCGCTCGCCGACGTGCTCGAGCCCGAGGGCACAGCGAACCGCGACGACACAGCGGGCGTGGACGTTCCACGGGTACAGGCGGTGCTCGAGTCGGTGGCCCTGTCGCTCGAGGCCGACGGCGTCGCGACCGCGGTGGACGGGCGCTTCCGGCACGGGTTGCTGTCGGGACGCCACGACAAGACCGACGCCGAGTACATCGGGGCCACCGCACGCGAACGGCGGCGGCGCGCGCGGCTCGCGCAACTCGACGCGGACATCGACGACGCGAGCGCGGTACGCGACCGCGCGGACCACACCGCCGCCGAAGCCGCCGAACTGCTGTCCGCTCTGGCGAGTGCCGCGAAGGAGCTCCCACGGGCAGCGCCGGTGTCCACCGCGCTCGCGAGCGTCGCGGAAGCCGCGGGCGCGCTGCGTTCACGCACGGAGAGCGCCGACGCCGCGGCCCAGGACCACGACCGGTCGGTTGTCGACGCGAACGCACAGGACGAGCACGTGCGCCGCGTCGCGAGCGGCCGCGGCATCGCACCCGATCCGACAGCCCTCGACGCCGTACGGGCCGCACTCACCCATTTCACGCACAGTGCCGACACCTGGGTCACCGCCCGCAGGGAGACCGCCAATGCCGTCGAACGCGCCGAGCGCGCGGGCATGTTGGCCGCCGAGGCCGAGCGGGATGCCGAGGCAGCGGCGTCCGACACCGCTGACGCGGAACGCAATCACGCGACCCGCGCCGCCCACCTGGACACGCTGCGCGAGAACCTCGGCGCCGATGCCGAACAGATCGAGGCCGACCTCGCGCGGGCACGGCAGCGGATCGACGAATGCCAGGCGGTCGAGCGTGCCGCGCGCGACGCGACCGGGAGCGCAGCGAAACGCGTCGGCAGCGCCGAGCAGGCACGCGATTCGGCCGCGACAACGCTGCTCACCGCGTTCGTCGAGGCGCACAAGGCTGCACAACTGCTGCGCCCCTACGCGCGTCGCGACGTGCTCGCGCTGCTCGACGCGACGCCGGTCGCCGACTGGCCCGAACGCGAGGAGGCGTGGCTGACGCCCGAACAACTCGCGTACCGCGTCGAGACCGACCTTTCCGACGAGAATTCGCGGGCCACCGACAGCCCCGTGGACACCCACCCGGTCCTGCCGGATGTCGTCGCCGCGCTGTACGCCTCGCTGACCGCGGCGACCGACGGCGTCCGGCACAGCGAGTCCGCGGCGAAGTCGACCCGCACCAATGTCGTCACGGCACTGCAGGAGTTCGAGTCGGACCTGTCGTCGACAGGCCAGGGCTACCAGCTGTCGTGGGACACCCCCGACGGGGTGATCGTCGCGGAAGTCCGTGACGAACAAGGGGTGTCGTCGGTCGCGGACTTCGCAGCACGCATCGCCCGTGCCCGGGCCGATCAGGAACTGCTGCTCACCGACTCCGAGCGGCGCATTCTCGAGGACGCTCTGCTCACCGGCCTCGCGCAGCAGATCCACGAACGGACCGTCGACGCCCGGTCGCTCATCGCCCAGATGGCATCGGAGATGCGTGAGCGCCGCATGTCCTCGGGCGCCACGATCGGGTTGCGATGGACGCTCGCCGACGGACTCGACGACGGTGGCCGCGCTGTCGCGAAGCTGCTCGACAGGGACGCGTCGTCGCTCGGCGGGGACGACCTCGCGGCGATGCGCGCGTACTTCGCGTCGCGGATCCGCACCGAGCGCGCCGCACACCCGGAACGGTCGTATCCCGAAATCCTGTCGAGTGCTCTCGACTACCGCACGTGGCGCACGTTCACGTTCGCGATCGTCGACTCGAACGGCGAAGAGGAGCGGCTCACCGTCGCACGACACAGCGCGTTGTCGGGCGGCGAGCAGTCCGTGTCCCTGCATCTTCCGCTGTTCGCGGCGGCACACGTCATGCTCGACTCCGCCGACCCGCACGCGCCGCGACTACTCGCGCTCGACGAGGCCTTCGCAGGCGTCGACGAGAACGGCCGCACCGAACTGCTCGGTCTGAGCGTGCAATTCGACCTCGACCTGTTCATGACGGGCTACGACCTGTGGGTCACGAGCCCCGAAGTGCCTGCGTGCGCGCACTACTCGCTGTCGCATTCCGCCGCCGAGCATGCCGTGAGCGCACTGCTCGTCGTCTGGACCGGTGAAGGACTCGACACCGAGTACGGCACCGGTTCGCTCAGTGAGGCACTCGGCTCGCCGGGCACGCGGCGGATCCGTCCCGAAGCACGTGACGTCCTCGAGTTCGACGCAGAGGTCGACGTCGTCTGACGTCGACGGTGAGTGGGCGCTCGATCATGAGACCGACGGTCCGGCAAGGTGACTCGGGCAGATTCCAGACGAGATATTCATTGACTTCGAACATTCATTCGAACTAGACTCTGTTCATGGGGCCGGGGGAATCAGTAGTAGACACATCTGGCGGTGAGCCGTGGCAGTTGAGCGACGGTGACTTGCTCGCGGAGGCGGTCGAGTTGTCGCGGGTGATTGCGGGGTTGCAGGCGCGGCGTGTTGCGGTGATGGGGGAGGTCGAGGTCCGCCGCGCGGCGGTCGAGGCCGGGTATCGCGACGGTGCGGCGTGGTTGGCAGCGCACACCCTGTTGGAGATCGGGGAAGCACGCGCAATCGTGAGTCTTGCAGCGAGCCTGTTGCGGGAGCCGGAGATCGCGGACGCGGTCGCCACCGGCTCGGTGTCGACGCGGCACGCACAGATCATGTGTTCGTTCTTCGAACACCTACCCGATGGGTTCCCCAATGCGGTGGACGAGCCAGAGGCATTCGCGCAGGCGCGGCGGGAATGCCGCGAGGCGTTTTTCCTCGCCTCCGGGGTACGCGGCACCGTGGGTGGGATGCGGCGGGTGAAGGACACCCTGGACGCGACGTTCGACACCGGCGAAGTCCGGCACAGTGAACGCACCGACCTCAACCGGTTCGACCTCTCACGCACGCTCACCGGCCGATACGCGCTGCGCGGTGACCTGGACGCCGAATCCGGCGAGAT
>NZ_JAASAE010000021.1 GCF_012726205.1 Rhodococcus sp. HNM0569
GCTCACCCGGCACGCCGGGAGCGCACGGATGCAGCCGCGCGTCCAGCACGTGGGTGCGCACGTTCCATTCGGCGACGCCGATCGGGACGGTCGCCGCCTCGGCGGGCGTCTCGTCCGCGGGCCAGTACGTCACGGACACCGCGGCCTCGGTCGGCCCGTACAGATTGTGCAGCCGTGCGTGCCACCGGTCGCCGAATCGCTGCGCGGTGGCCGCGGGCAGTGCCTCGCCGATCACGAACACGTCGCGCAAGGACGAGCATGTCTCGGCGGGTGCCTCGGCAACGAACACGTCGAGCATCGAAGGAACGAAATCCGTTGCCACAACCGAATACTCGTCGATCGCGCGGGCGAGGGCCGCGGGGTCGCGGTGACCGTCCGGTTCGGCGAGCAGCAGGTGCGCGCCGACCTGCAACGGCCAGAAGTAGCCCCACACCGAGACGTCGAACGTGGTCGCGGTCTTCTGCAGGTACACCTCGCCCGCCGCGAGCGGGTACTCGTGCTGCATCCACGCGAGCTGGTTGACGATCGCCTCGTGCGGCACCGCGACGCCCTTCGGGCGCCCGGTGGAGCCGGACGTGTAGATGACGTAGGCAGGGTGCAGCGGACGGAGCGGCGCGACCCGGTCGACGTCGGTGACCGGCGCCGCGTCGTAGCCGTCGAGGGCGATCCGGTCGATCTCGATGCTCGGGACGTCCGCGCCCGCCTCGACGGCGTCGCCGGACGTGGTCAGCACGCACTTCGGCGCGGCCGAGTCGAGCACGTACGCGATGCGTTCGGCCGGATGATCGGGGTCGATCGGCACATAGGCGGCGCCCGCACCGACCACCGCGTACATGCCGACGACGAGGTCGATGCCGCGGCGCATCGCGACCACGACGCGGTCTTCCGGCCCGATGCCGCGCTCGATCAGCAGCCGCGACAGCCGGTGCACCCGATCGGCGAACCCACGATAGGTGAGCGGCTCCGCACCGGGTGCCGACAACGCGCACGCGTCCGGCGTGCGGGCGGCGGACGCGGCGAAGGCGTCGGGCAGCGTCGTCGCCGCGACCGGATGCGCGGTGGCATTCCAGCGGGCTTCGCTGTCGCGGCCGGTGATCGCGATGTCGCCGACCGCGCGGGTCTCCTCGCCGGTGGCGACGGCGCGCAGCACGGTGACGAATGCGTCGGCCAGGGCCGCGACGGTGTCGCGGTCGAACAGGTCGCGCGCGTAGTCCCAGCGCACCTGCGCCCCGACACCGGCCGCGAGGTCGCGACCGGAATCGACGGTGACCTGCAGGTCGTTCTTGGCGATGTCGGTGGCGATCTCGTCGGCGGACACGTCGAGACCCGCGAGTGCGAGCCGCGCGGGCGGCGTGTTCTGGAAGAACAGCATCACCTGGGTGAGCGGGTGGGCGAGCGCACTGCGGTCGAGGCCGATGCGGTCGAGCACCTCGTCGAACGGGACGTCGGCGTGCCCGAACGCGCCGAGGTCGGCCTCGCGCGCCTGCTCGAGGAGCGAGGCGACGGTGTCGCCGCCACGTACCCGCAGGCGCAGCGCGAGCGTGTTGACGAACATGCCGACGAGAGAATCGAGTGCGGCGGCGCCGCGCCCGGCGACGGGCGTGCCGATCACGACGTCCTCGCCCGCACCGGACCGGTGCAGCAGCACCGCGAGCGCGGCGTGCACGACCATGAACGGGGTGACGCCGTGCCGCTGCGCCGCGGCCGTCACGTCCGCCCACAACTCGGAATCCAGCGACACCTCGACGGTGCCTGCCCGGTGCGTGGGGGTCTGCGGCCGCACCCGGTCGGCGGGCAGCTCCACGGAGCCACTGACGCCGTCGAGAGTGTGTGTCCAGTACTCGAACTCGCGCGCGGACGCGCCGCCGAGCATGTCCCGCTGCCACAGCGTGTAGTCCGCGTACCGGACGTCGAGCGGTTCCCACCGCGGTGGGTGTCCGGCGAGCCGGGCCTCGTAGGCGGCCATCAGGTCGGCGGCGAGCGGCGCCATCGACCAGCCGTCGGCCGCGATGTGATGCACGACGAGCGCGAGCACGTGCCGCGACGGCGTCACCCGCAGCAGCGCGGCCCGTAGGGGCTGCTCGGTGGTCAGGTCGAAGCCGGTGCGGGCGAGCGCGGCGGTGTGGCGGGCGACGCCCGCGGCGTCGGTGTCGACCGGGGTCAGCGTGTGCGCCACGTCGTCGACCGCCAGCATGTGCTGGTACGGGCCGGTCTCGTCGGCCGGGCACACGGTACGCAGCGGTTCGTGCCGGTCGAGGACGTCGCCGAGCGCGGCCTGCAGGGCGTCGGTGTCGAGCGGACCGTCCAGGGTGAGCGCGAGCGGAAGGTTGTATGCGGGCGAGGCCGGGTCGAGCCGGTTGGTGAGCCAGATGCGTTGCTGCGCACTCGACAACGGGACGCGGGCCACGTTCTCGCGGCGGGTGAGTTCCGGCGTCGGGGCGTCGGAGGCGCCGCTTCCTGTGTGTGCGTCGGCAGCCGCCGCGATGCCGGCGACGGTCGGGTTCTCGAAGACGTCGCGCACACCCAGGTCGGCGCCGAGCGCCGCGTTGATGCGCGAGACGACCTGCGTCGCGAGCAGCGAGTTTCCGCCGAGTGCGAAGAAGTCGGCGTGCACGCCGGGACGCGTGACCGACAGGACCTCGGCGAGCACGTCCGCGACGGTCGCCTCGACGGGGGTGCGGGGCGGGGTGTCGTCGGCGTCGGCAGCCGCGAACACCGGCGCGGGCAGTGCGGCCCGGTCGATCTTGCCCGCAGGCGTGAGCGGCAGTTCGGGGACACGCACGATGGCCGAGGGCACCATGTGCCGTGGCAGGCGGGTCGCGACCACCGCGGCGAGATCGGTGTCGGCGCGGTCGTCGGTGTGCGGGCCTGCAATCACGTACGACACGAGGCGGGTGACCCCGTGCTCGTCGGTGTGCCCGAGGGTGTGGGCGGCGACCACGTCGGTCGCGGCGAGCAACGCGGTGTCGACCTCCCCGGGTTCGATGCGGAAACCGCGGATCTTGATCTGGTGGTCGCTGCGGCCCAGAAACTCGAGTTGCCAGGCGGACTCGAGTGGCCTGCCGGTTCCCGGCGCCCCGGCCGCGTCGGTGTCGCCGAGGCGCACCCAGCGCACGACGTCGCCCGTGCGGTAGAGGCGACCGAGCCCGAACGGGTTCGCGACGAACCGTTCCGACGTCTGACCGGCGCGTCCGACGTACCCGCGGGCGAGTGCGTCGCCCGCGACGTACAGTTCGCCTCGGCTGCCGGGGGCTGCGGGGCGCAGCCGCTCGTCGAGCACCAGCAGTGCCACGCCCGTGGTGGGGGCGCCGATGGTGACCGGTGCGCCGGGCGTCATCGCCGCCGTGGCCGACGCCATGACGGTGGTTTCACTGGGCCCGTAGGCATTGACCATCGTGCGGCCCGGCGCCCAGCGCGCGACCAGTTCGGGTGGACACACGTCGCCCGCGACCAGCACCGTACGCAGCGCGGGCACCGCGGCCGGGTCGACCGTCGCGAGTGCGGCGGGGGTGCAGAACGCGTGCGTGACGGCGTGCCGTGCGAGCAGATCGGCGAGTTCAGTGCCGCCGTACACGCTCGGCGGTGCGACGACGAGGGTCGCCCCCGCGCACGTGGCCATCAGCAGCTCGAACACCGACGCGTCGAAACTGGGTGACGCGAAATGCAGGACCCGCGAGGACGATTCGACCGACAGTCGGCGCCGTTCGTCGGCGGCGAGTGCGGCGAGGCCGCGGTGGCTGACCGCGACGCCCTTGGGGCGGCCGGTCGAGCCGGAGGTGTAGATGACGTACGCGAGCGAGTCGAGTCGCACCGGGCCGGTGCGGTCGGCGTCGGTCACGGGGGTCGCGAGGTATGCATCGGCGGCCGCCGACGTGGCGGGGTCGTCCAGGACGATCCACTCGATCGGGCGCTCGCCCACCGTGGCGGGCAGGTGCGGCAGCTGCGCCGAGGTGGTGAGGCCGACGGACGCACCGCAGTCGGCGAGCATGTAGGCGATGCGGTCCGCCGGATAGTTCGGGTCGACGGGCACGAACGGCGCGCCCGCGCGCGCGAGCGCCCAGGTGGCCGTCACCGACTCGGCCGAGCGGGCGATCGCCAACGCGACCGGGGTCTCGGGGCCGACGCCGTGATCGGCGAGCAGCCGGGCCAGCCGGGTGCTGCGGTCGTCGAGCACCCGATAGGACACCGTGTGCGGGCCGTCGGGGCCGTCGGTGACGAGCGCGTCGCCGTCGCCGCCGAGGCGCACCGCACGGTCGAGCAGCACCGGCAGCGTGGCGGGCGGTGGGCCGACCGGGCCCGGCGCCGGCACCAGCTGGGCCGTCTCGTCGCGCAGCAGCACCGCGAGTTCGCCGACGGGCGTCTCGTCCGCCGCGGCGCCCGCGGCGAGGAACCGGTGCACGAACTCGACGAGCCGCTCGTGGTGCGCGGCGAGCACCGCGTCGTCGTACAGCGCCGGGTTCGCCTCCAGATCGAGGTGCAGGCTGTCGGATTCGCCCTGGTACAGGTCGATCGCGAGGTCGTGCACGGGCCCCGTCGAGAGCACGTGCAGCGTGCCGGTGACGTCGCCGAGGGCGACCTCGTTGTGGAAGAGCATGACGTTGACCAGCGGGCCGTCGGTGACGATGCCGGTGCGACCGTCGGCCATGTCGACCGACGGGAACCGCTGGTGCCGCAGCGCCCCGGTGACCGCGACCCGCACGGCGGCGACGAGGTCGGCGGGCACGGCGTCGGCGGGCACCGCGATACGCAGCGGCACGACATTGGACACCATGCCGCCGGAGCGGCGCAGCACCGCGGTGGTGCGGGCGGTGACCGGCAACGACAGGGTCACCTCGTCGCGGCCGGTGACGCGGGCGAGGAATGCGGCGACGGCGGCGATCGTCTCGAACGACACCGACGAGCCGTGCCGCGAGGTCGCGTGGTCGAGGTGATCGAGGGTGCTGTCCGGCAGGCGACGGTGCGACACGCGCGAGACCGCGGCGGGCGGGGCCTGACGGTCGGCGAGGGTGGTGGGTTCGCCGTCGCGGGCGCCGAGTTGCTGCGCCCAGTAGTCGCGGTCGGCGGCGAACCGGCGCGACGCACGGTAGTCGGCGTCGATGCGGGTGAGCTCGACGAGGTCGGCGGGCCGGAACGGCGCGGCCTCGCTCGCGGTGACCGCGGCCGTGTACAGCTCGGCGCACCGGTCGATCATCGTCGACGCGCCCATGCCGTCGAGCGCGACATGGTGCACGCGGCAGTACCAGTAGTAGTGGTCGACACCCACGTGCAGCACCGCCGAACGCACGAGCCGGTCGGTGTACAGGTCGATCGGTGCGCTGCGGTCGGCGGTCATCCAGTCCGCGGCCGCACGCAGCGGGTCGGGTTCGGCGCGCAGGTCGACGACGTCGACGGCGGTGTCGAGGTCGTGGTCGACGAGCTGGTGCGGCACCCCGTCGATCTCGACGAGCCGCAGGAATCCGGTGCCGATCTCGTGGGCCGCGGTGACGAGGCTGTCGAGCAGCAACGGCACGTCGATCGCGCCGCGGATCTCGACGTACTGGGCGATGTTGACCGGCACCGTGGGGTCGAGCTGCTGCGCGAACCACATGCCACGCTGGGGCGCCGAGAGTGGGAATGCGTCGCCGGCTGGTTGGGTCTGCCGACCGTACGTGTCCGGGTTGGGCACGGACTCGACCACTCTCTTCCCCCGCTTCTGATCACGCTTCCCCGGCGGGGAAAGCTGGTCGCGCTCAGTGAACATGCACCGAACGGTGCACTACAAATCAGTGACAGTTCTGTCGGGCTGGTGTGAATCAGCTTCCGGGCTTGTATCGCCACCGTTCCTGGTTTTGTTTCCTTTCCGATGCAGATTCTGCAAAACACCCGGTCAGGGTTGCCGCCTTCGGCTACCGTGCCGAGGGCATGCGGGTGTCCGCCGACGCGTTCACGGGGATCGGTCGGCGGCTCACCACACTGTCCCGCGGTGGACACGATGTCAACTGCGGGAGCGCTCACGCCGAGCGACCCCGACGCCCGCGACGAGCGCGAGCACGCCCATTCCCGACAACACGTACTCGGGCAGCGCGCCGAGCCGTGTCGCGAGCGTCGTGCCGGTGTACAGGGGCAGTTCGTGCTCGAGGACCGCCGGTTCGAACAGGGCCGTTCGGTCGAGGACCGAACCGTCGGACGCGACGAGCGCACTGACGCCGCTGGTCGCGGCGACCACGAGCGAGCGGCCGTGCTCGACGGCACGCAGCCGCGACATCGCGAGCTGCTGGTAGGTCATCTCGGTGTCGCCGAAGGTCGCATTGTTGGTGGGCACGGCCAGCAGCTGCGCGCCGGCGTCGACCGACTGGGTGAACGCGCGGTCGAAGGCGACCTCGTAGCAGGTCGCGACACCGATCGGGACGCCCGCCGCGTGCACGACGCCGTCACCGTCGCCGGGGACGAAGTCGCCCGCACGGTCGGCGTACTCGGAGAAGTGACGGAAGAACTCGCGGTACGGCAGGTACTCGCCGAACGGCTGGATGATCTTCTTGTCGTGCTGCTCCTGCGGGCCGCGCGCACCGTCCCACACGATCACCGAGTTGGTGGTGGTGCCGTCGGCGTTGCGCAGCACCGCGCCGACGAGGATCGGCGCGCCCACCGCCTGCGAGGCACGGGTGATGTCGGACGCCGCGTCCGCGCTGCGGAGCGGGTCGATGTCGGACGCATTCTCCGGCCACACGACGACGTCGGGTGGTGCCGCGGTACCGGTGCGCACCGCGGCGGCGAGTTCGAGGGTGCGTGCGACGTGATTGTCGAGCACCTGTTTGCGTTGCGCGTTGAAGTCGAGGCCGAGCCGCGGCACGCTGCCCTGGATCGCGGCGACCGTCAGCGTGCGCTGCTCCACGGGAGCCGGCAGCAACGGTGCGGCGGCCAGCGCGACGAGCGACGCCGCCGCCGTCGCGCACACGCCTCCGACGGCCGCGCGGGTTCCGGGGCGCGTCCGGGTGCGGGCTGCGCGCACGCACATGCGGGCGAGCAGGGCGCCGCCTGCCCCGGTGAGCGCGACCCCGAAGGACACGAGCGGGGCGCCGCCGATGCTCGCGAGCCCGAGCAGCAGGCCGTCGGGCTGACCGAACGCGAGCCTGCCCCACGGGAAACCGCCGAACGGCACGCTCGACCGCAGCCATTCGGTGAGCGACCAGCAGGCCGCGATCCACAGCGGCGCCCACGGGACGCGGGCCGCGACCACCGCGGCCGCCCCGAACGCGCCGACGAACAGCGACTCGACCGCGGCGAGGGCGAGCCACGGCAGCGGCCCGACGTACTCCCCCACCCACGGCAGCAGCGGCACCAGGAAGCCGAGGCCCGCGAGGTATCCGTAGCCGAAGCCGCCGCGCGCCCGCGGTGGCCGCGGCCCCGCGGTGAGGGCGAGCACGAGGACCGCGATGCCGACGGGCGCGAGGAACCACAGCGGGCGCGGCGGGAAACTCGCATACAGCAGCAGACCCGCGGCGAGCGCGGCCGCCGCGCGGGCGGCGGCGACGCCGATACGCGCGCCGCCGGGTGCGGTCGTGTCGGGTGCTGCCGCGCTGCCGGGATCGTCGGATCGGGTCGTGTCGGGGTGGGACGCGCTCACCCGCGCGCCTCGCGGTCGTACACGACGCGGCCGCGATGCACCGAGGCGAGACAGGTCGGCAGCGTCGCGTCGGCGTCGAGGCGAGGCAACGCGGGCACCCGCGAACGGGGATCGGTCGACCACCGTTGCACCGAGTCCTTCGGCGCGGCGACCACCAGGTCGTCGGCGTCCCAGATCGCGTACGACGCGGGGGCTCCCGGGTCGAGGGTGCCGGCGAGCCCGTCCCGCACCCCGCCTGCACGCCACGCGCCGCGGGTGGCCGCCGAGAACGCGGCCCGCGCGGACACGCCGCTGCCCGGCGTGCGGTGATGGACCGCGGCCCGCACCATCGCCCACGGGTCCACCGGGTCGACCGGCGCGTCGGATCCGAAGGCGAGTGAGACGCCCGCCGACGCGGCGGTGGCGAACGGGTTCATCGCGGCCGCGCGGGCCCCGCCGACCCGCTCGGCGTACATGCCGTCGGGGCCGCCCCACTGCGCGTCGAACTGGGGTTGCGCACTGACCAGCACACCCCAGCGGCCGAGGGCGTCCGCGTGCGCGCGGTCCATCATCTCGGCGTGCTCGAGCCGGTGCCCGATGCGGGCGAAGGCCGGACCGCCGACCTGGTCGACCACCCGGGCGAAGCCGTCGACGACCGCCGCCATCGCCGCGTCGCCGATCACGTGGAAACCTGCCTGCACCCCGACCTCGGTGCACGCGGCGACGTGCGCCGCGATCTGCTCGACGTCGAGGTAGGCGTTGCCGACGGTGTCGGGGGCGTCGGCGTAGGGCTCCCGCAGCCAGGCGGTGCGCGAGCCGAGCGAGCCGTCGACGAACAGGTCACCCGCGAGTCCGTGGGCGCCGGTCGCGTCGAGCAGTTCGCGGGCGTGCTCCGCGGACGCCGCGAGCTGCCCCCAGTAGCCGCGCACCTCGACCGGGTGTGGGGTTGCGAGGAGCTCGCGGAAGTCGTCGAGGCCCGCGACGTCGGGGCCACCGCATTCGTGCACCGCGATCACGCCGCGTGCGGCGAGGGTGTCGAGCGCGACGGTGCGTGCCGCGTCGCGCTGGCTCGGCGTGAGCCGGGTGCGTGCGGCGGCGCGGGCGAGGTGGTGGGCGTCGGCCACGAGCGGGGCGTCGGCGGCGTAGCCCGCGGTGCCTGCGAGGTCGGGGACGAGCGCCCGCAGCGCCGTCGAGCACGCCGCGGAATGCACGTCGACGCGAGACAGGTAGAGCGCGCGGCCCGGTGCGGCCTCGTCGAGCTCGGTGGTCGACGGGCCGCGCCCTTCGGGCCACGCCGTGTCGTCCCATCCGTGGCCCCACACGATCGCGTCGTCGTGCGCGGCGACATGCTCGCGCACCAGGGCGAGGCATTCGGCGAGTGAGCGGGCGCCGGACAGGTCGAGGCCCGCGAGTGCGAACCCGAGCGCGGTGACGTGCACGTGCGTGTCGACGAACCCCGGTGCGACGAAGGCGCCACCCAGGTCGATCTCCTCGGCGCCCGGGTGCAGGGCGCGGCCCGCACGCTCGTCGCCGACCCACACGACGGTGCCGTCGGTGACGGCCATCGACGTCGCGTCGGGCGCCGACGAACTGTAGATCCGACCACCGACCAGCAGTTGCGTACTCACGCGCCCCAGTCTGCCTGTTACGGCCTCCCGCGACCACGACGGGTATCGAAGGTGCCGCGGCTCCCGTCGTCGACGATCTCGCCGTCCACGACTTCCCCGTCGAGGACACGGCCGTTGTCCGCACGCAGATCCGGGTCGTACACCTCGTCCACCACTTCACCGTCGATCACGTCACCGCCGCGCCGCACGCGGGTGTAGACGTGCGCGCCGCCGACCATCGCGGCCGCGCGTCTGCCCGCCACCGCAACCGCGACCGGCCGCAGCACTCGCCGCGTGACCGGAACGAGGAGCAACAGCCCCAGTACCGACGTGACCAGACCCGGCACCACCATCAGCGCCGATCCGGACGCGACGAGAGCGCCGTCGGCGACCGCCGCACCCGGGTCCGCGGTGCCCCGCGACGCGGAGCGGAAGCCGTCGGCTACTCGCCGCCACTGCGATTTCATCAGGACGACACCGATCATCGTGCCGGCGAGCAGCAGCAGCACGGTCCAGCCGGCGCCGAGGAAGTGGCCCGCCACGACGAGCGCGGCTATCTCGACGACGACGTAGAGCACGAACAGTGCAGGCATATCAACGTTCCTTCCAGCAGCCGTGACGGCCGTTCCCGGGCCCTTGCCGTTCGACGACCGGGTCGGGCTCTTCCCCTGTCCAACGAACGAGCACCCGAAAATTCTCCCGAACGGACGAATCGGGCGCGCCGCCGAGGTCGGTGTCCCGCCCGGAGCCACCGTCACCTCACGCGCCCGGACGCACCAGGCCCGTTTCGTAGGCGAGGACGACCGCCTGCACCCGGTCCCGCAGATCGAGTTTCGTGAGCACCCGGCCGACGTGCGACTTGACGGTCGACTCGGACACCGACAGAGCAGCCGAGATCTCCTGATTCGACCGGCCGGCCGCGATCTGCACGAGCACCTCCCGTTCCCGATCGGTGAGCACGTCGAGCACCGACGGATCGCGTGCCGGTGTGCCACCGCCGCCGTCGCCGAGGAAACGGTGCAGCAGTCGACGGGTGACGCGCGGCGAGACGACCGCGTCGCCTGCAGCGACGCTGCGCACCGCCGACACCAGGTCGGCCGGTGGAGTGTCTTTGAGCAGGAACCCGCTCGCACCTGCGTGCAACGCGTCCATCGCGTACTCGTCGAGGTCGAAGGTCGTCATCACCAGCACCCGCGACGTGCTGCCGCTGTCGAGGATCTGTCGCGTGGCCGCGACCCCGTCGACGACCGGCATCCGCACGTCCATCAGGACGACATCGGGTGCCAGGGTGTGGGTCTGTGCGACGGCCGACGCCCCGTCGCCGGCTTCGCCGACGACCGCGATGTCGTCGTGCGCACCCAGCACCATCCGCAAACCCATGCGCATCAGTTCCTGGTCGTCGACGAGGAGCACCGAAATCGTCGATGCCGCCGGGGCGTCGCTGCCGGTCGCGGTGCTGCTCACGCGCACAACCCTAGGACACCGACGCGCACCCGGGCGGCCTCCGGTGCCCGGTTCCCTCCGCGGGTCACTCCCCTGCCTCGAGCGGAAGCCGTGCCCGAACCGCCCAGCCGTCGCGCCGCGGACCCACGTCGACCGTGCCCCCGAGGACCGTGGCGCGCTCGCGCATGCCGGCGACCCCGGTGCCGGTGCCGAGCGCGAACCGTTCGGGGCTTGCACCCGCGCCCCTGCCCCACTCGGGGTCGCCTGCTCCCCCGCTGTCCGTGATCGACAGCTCGACCGCGTCGGATGTGCGGGTGACCCGTACCCACGCATGTGCCCCGGGCCCGGCGTGCCGCAGCACATTCGTGAGCGCCTCCTGCACGATGCGGTGCACGCCCAGGCTGACCGGTGCGCTCACCCCGTCGAGTTGCCCGGTCAGTTCCAGGTCGACGCGCAGACCCGCGTCGCGCACCACCGACACCAGGTGCGCCAGTCCCGCCGTGCCGTGCTGCGGGAACGACTCGGCGGACGGCTCGGTACGCAGCAGCGACACGGTGCGCCGCAACTCGGCGAGGGCGGCGCGCCCCGAGCCCGCGATGTGGCCCAGCGCCGCCCGCGCAGCGTCGGGGTCGCGGTCGAGCGCGTACGACGCGCCGTCGGCCTGCACGATCATCACGCTCACCGCGTGGGCGACGACGTCGTGCAGTTCGCGTGCGATACGGGTGCGTTCGGCGGCCACCGCGTCCTCCGCGCGGCGTTCGCGGTCGAGTTCGGCGACCGCGAGACGGGCCGCCACCTCCCGGTCGTATGCGCGCCGTGCCCCGACGAATTCGGCGGCCGTCCACGACAGCGCATACACCAGCGCCGTGAACGCGACGGTCGCGGGCACGTACTGGTCGAGCAGCCACGTCGCGAGGGCCACGTCGACAGCGAGGGCCGCGAGGTAGGCGGCGGCGATCCGACGGTCCGCGTTCACGACGAGCGTGTACAGCGCGACCGCGAGCACGATCAGTCCCGGATGACCGACCTCGGTCTGGCCGAGCGAATAACTGACGAATGTCGTGAGCAGCGACGCGGTGAGCACGATCGCGGCGAACGCCTCGGGCGCGGCGCGGCGCACCACGACCGGTGCACAGATCAGCACACTGAGCACCATCTGCACCCACGTCGCACCGTCGGCGGTCGCGACGGCGGACACGTCGAACGCCAGCAGCACGAGCGCCAGCAGAGCGTCGGCGACGACAGGCCGCTCCCGCAGCCACAGGCTGAACCTCCGCATGCGAGCAAGCGTAGAGGCGCAGGCCCCGCCGGGAGCGCGGCGCGGCTGTGGTTGAGTCTGGGCGTGGACGTCGCCGACTGGATCATGCTGCTCGCGGCCGCCGGCGCGGCAGGCTGGGTCGACGCCGTCGTCGGCGGCGGCGGGCTGATCCTGCTTCCGGTCATCCTGCTCGTCGCGCCGCACCTCTCGCCCGCCACGGCCCTGGGCACCAACAAGCTCACCGCCTCCACGGGCACCACCGCCGCAGTCGTCACCTTCAGCCGGCGGGTGCCGATGAACTGGCGGCTGCTCGCCCCGGCAGCCGCGCTCGCCGCCGCGACGTCCGCGGCAGGCGCGGCCACCGTCTCGCTGATCGACCGCGAGCTGTTCGTCCCGATCATCATGGCGGTCCTGCTCGGTGTCGCCGCCTTCGTCACCCTGCGGCCGGAGATCGGCAGCGGTCTCGCGACGCACCGGCCGTCGCTGCGCAAGACCGTGCTCGTCGTACTTCTCACGGCCGCTCTCGTCGGCTACTACGACGGCATCCTGGGCCCTGGCACCGGCACCTTCCTGATCATCTCGTTCGCGACGCTGCTCGGCACGTCCTTCGTCCGCAGCGCGGCGATGGCGAAGGTGCTCAACCTCGGCTCCAACATCGGCGCCCTCACCTTCTTCGCCGCGACCGGACACGTGTGGTGGGCGCTCGGGCTGTCGATGGCGGTGTGCAACATCCTCGGTGCGGTCCTCGGCTCGCGCACCGCACTCAGCCGCGGCGCCGGCTTCATCCGGATCACACTGCTCGTCGTCGTGGTCGTCATGGTGGTGCGGCTCGGCTGGCAACAGTTCGGCTGACGCCCCGCCGCGCCGAGTGCGATCGCGTACCGGCGCAGGCGACTACGGTGGCCTGCGTGGACTCCCCTCGCGACGTCGACGCCGACTTCCTCGCCCTGCCGCTGTCCGCGTTGGCGGACGCCGCGCTCTCGATCGCCCGTGCGGGCGGTGCGTCGCACGCCGACCTGCGCGTGCATCGCCTCGCCGACCAGTCGCTGCGGCTGCGCGACGGCGTCGTCCAGTCGGCGGTCGACGGCTCGGACCTGGGCCTGGCGGTGCGGGTCGTCGTCGACGGGACGTGGGGTTTCGCGTCGCACGCCGAGCTGACCCCGGACAGCGCAGCCGCGACCGCCCGGGCCGCGCTGGACGTCGCGCGCGCGTTGCGCGCACTCAACCGCGACCGCGTCGAGCTCGCCGACGAACCCGTGCACCCGGGCGTGACGTGGGTGTCCGAGTACACGGTCGACCCGTTCGCGGTCGCCACCGCCGACAAACTCGCGCTGCTGACCGAGCGGTCGCGCCTGCTGCTCGCCGCCCCCGGCGTCCACCATGTCACCGCGAGCTGCCTGCAGGTCAAAGAGCAGGTGTTCTACGCCGATCTCGCCGGCTCGTCGATCACGCAGCAACGCGTCCGCCTCCATCCCGAACTGGAGGCCGTCACCGTCGACCGCGACGCCGGCTCGTTCGAATCGATGCGCACGCTCGCGCCGCCCGTCGGCCGCGGCTGGGAATACGTGGCGACCGACGAGACATGGGACTGGACCGGCGAACTCGCCGAGCTGCCCGACCTGCTCGCCGAGAAGTCCCGCGCGCCCTCGGTGCGGCCCGGCGCCACCGACCTCGTGATCGACCCGACCAACCTGTGGCTCACGATCCACGAGTCGATCGGCCACGCCACCGAATACGACCGCGCCATCGGCTACGAATCCGCCTACGCCGGCACGTCGTTCGCGACGCCGGACCTGCTCGGCAGCCTCCGCTACGGCAGCGACGTCATGCACGTGACCGCCGACCGCACCGCGCCGCACGGCCTCGCGACCGTCGGATACGACGACGACGGCGTCGCGACCGGTGCATGGGACCTCGTGCGCGACGGCGTGTTCGTCGACTACCAACTCGACCGTGCGTTCGCCACGAAACTCGGCAGGCCGCGGTCGAACGGTTGCTCGTACGCCGACTCGGCACACCACGTGCCGTTGCAGCGGATGGCGAATGTGTCGTTGCAACCCGATCCGCACACCGACCGCAGCACCGCCGACCTGATCGCCGGCGTCGACGACGGCATCTACGTCGTCGGCGACCGGGCGTGGTCGATCGACATGCAGCGCTACAACTTCCAGTTCACCGGGCAACGCTTCTACCGCATCCGCGGCGGCGTCCTCGACGGTCAGCTGCGCGGCGTCGCGTATCAGGCCACGACCACCGACTTCTGGGGTTCGATGGACGCCGTCGGGGGCCCGTCGACCTGGCAGCTCGGCGGCGCATTCAACTGTGGCAAGGCCCAACCCGGGCAGGTGGCGGCCGTGAGCCACGGGTGCCCGTCCGCGCGGTTCCGCGGCGTCACGGTACTCGACACCGACCAGGAGGCCCGCGCATGATCCCCGCCCCCGAGGTCGTCGACCGCGCACTCGCGTCCACGTCCGTCGACGACACGATCGTCCTGGTCACCGACACGTCCACCGCGAACGTGCGCTGGGCCGGAAACTCGATGACCACCAACGGAAGCACGCGTTCGCGTCGATGGACGGTCGTGTCGATCGTGCGCGAGGGCGCGCGCCGCAAGGTCGGCGTCGTGACGTCCGCCTCCGTCGACACCGACGACATCGCCGCCGTCGTACGCGCGAGCGAGGACGCGGCCCGCGCCGCCGAACCCGCGAGCGATGCGATGCCGCTCGTCGGCGGCGGCACCGACACCGACTGGGCGGAGCCCGCCGCCCACACCGCGATCGGCGTGTTCGACGCGCTCGCCCGCGACCTGAGCAGCGGCTTCGACGCAGCCGACCGCCTCTACGGGTACGCCGAACACAGCGTCGACACCACCTGGCTCGGCTCGAGCACCGGGCTTCGCCGCCGCGTCGTGCAACCGACCGGGTCCGTCGAGATCAACGGCAAACGCGGCGACGCGAGCGCGTGGGCGGGTACCGGCACCCGCGATTTCACCGACGTCGACACCGCCGCGCTGCTGGCCGAACTGACCCGTCGCCTCGACTGGTCCACGCGCACCGTCGCACTGCCCGCCGGCCGATACGACACACTGCTGCCGCCGTCGACCGTCGCGGACCTCATGATCCCGCTGATGTGGTCGATGGAAGGCCGCGCGGCCGAGGAAGGCCGCTCCGCCTTCTCACGGCGCGGCGGCGGCACCCGAGTCGGCGACACGCTCACCGAGTTGCCGCTCACGTTGTACTCCGACCCCGCGCTGCCCGGCCTCGAGGCCGCCCCGTTCGTCGCGACCACCACGTCGAACGACGCCGTGTCGCTGTTCGACAACGGGATGACCGTCGACAGGGTCGAATGGATCCGCGACGGCGCGCTCGGCGCACTCGCCTATCCACGTTCGGCGGCACACGAGTTCGATGCTTCCGTCGCCGTCCCCGGCGACAACCTCGCGCTCGAATCGCACACCGCGACCACGCTCGACGACCTGATCGCCGGCACCGAACGCGGGCTGCTGCTCACCACCCTGTGGTACATCCGGGAAGTCGACCCCGCGTCGCTGCTGCTGACCGGACTCACCCGCGACGGCGTGTATCTCGTCGAGGACGGCGCCGTCACGGCCGCGGTCAACAACTTCCGGTTCAACGAGAGCCCGCTCGACGTCCTCGCCCGCGCCCGCGGCGCCAGCCGCACCGAACGCACCCTGCCGCGCGAATGGAAGGACTGGTTCACGCGCACCGCGATGCCCGCGCTGCGGGTCCCCGACTTCAACATGTCGTCGGTCAGCAAAGCGACATAGTCGCGGGTCAGCAAAGCGACAGAGTCGCGCGTCAGCAAAGCGACAGAGTCGCGCGTCAGCGAGGCGACACCGTCGCGGCGGCATGCGTCACGACAGGTCGTTGACGAGCACCGCCGCCCCGTCGAAACGGCCTGCCTTCAGATCGGCCAGCGCACGCGGCGCGTCCGACAGCGGGTACCGGTGCGTCGTCGCCCGCACGTGGTGCTGTCCGGCGAGCGTGAGGAACTCACGGCCGTCGGCCCGCGTGTTCGCGGTGACGCTGCGGATCTCCTTCTCGTAGAACAGTTCCCGCTCGTACTCGAGTGGCGGAGTGTCGGTGAGGTGGATGCCGGCGATCGACAGCACACCGCCACGGTCGAGCGCCCGCATCGCCACCGGAACCACGGACCCCACCGGGGCGAAGGTGATCGCGCTGTCCAGCAGTTCGGGCGGACTGTCCTCGATCCCCTGCGCCGACGCGGCACCGAGCGAGAGAGCGAGCGCACGCGCCGCGACCCCGCGCGTCATCACATGCACCCTGGCCCCCTGCGCGAGCGCGACCTGGGCGCACAGGTGCGCGCTCCCGCCGAACCCGTACAGTCCGAGCCGCCCACCGTCGGGCAGTGCTGCCCGCCGCAGCGCGCGGTACCCGATGATCCCGGCGCACAACAGCGGCGCCGCGTCGACGTCACCGATCGCCTCGGGCAGCCGATACACGAACGCGGCAGGCACGCTCACGTACTCGGCGTACCCGCCGTCCGCGTCCCACCCGGTGTACGTCGACGCCGGGCACAGGTTCTCGGCTCCGCGGCGGCAGAAGCGGCAGGTGCCGTCGGTGTGCCGCAGCCACGCGACGCCGACCCGCTCGCCGAGCGAGAACCCGGACACCCCGCTGCCGGTCGCCGCCACCGCGCCGACCACCTCGTGCCCAGGGGTCACGTGCCGGCGGTGCACCGGCAGATCGCCCTCGGCGACGTGCAGATCGGTGCGGCACACCCCGCACGCGGTCACGTGTACGAGCAGCTCGTCGTCCGCGGGTGTGGGCATCGGCAGCTCGGCCCACGTCAGCGGCCCGTTCTCGAGCGGGCCGGGCTCGGTCACCTGCCAGGCGTACACGGGTCCGAACCTACGCGCGCCGCGGACGCCCGGGTGCCCGAACGGCTCACAGGTCGGTGACGGAAAGCCTGCCGTCCGCGTCGAGTGCGAGCACCGTGTCGATGCCGAGCCGCGCGAGGAACGCGTGATCGTGGCTGACGACCAGCAGCGCCCCGCGATAGCCCGCGAGCGCGTCGACGAGCTGGTCGACGCTGCGCAGGTCGAGGTTGTTCGTCGGCTCGTCCAGCACGAGCAACTGTGCGGGCGGCTCGGCGAACAGCAGCCGCGCGAGCGAGACCCGGAACCTCTCACCACCCGAAAGGGTGCGCACCGGCCGGTGCACGCTGTCGCCCCGCAACAGCAGCTGGGCGAGCCGACCCCGGATCTCCCCTGGCGCGGCCGCCGGTGCCGCCGACCGGATGTTGTCGACGGCGTCGGCGTCGTCGTCGAGCCCGTCGAGCCGTTGCGGCAGATAGCCGACCCGATCGGTGCGTAGCACCCCGTGCGCGCGGCCCGGCTGTGCCGGTGCACCGGCGAGCAGGCTCTCGAGCAGCGACGACTTCCCCACCCCGTTCGGCCCGACGATCGCGACCCGCTCAGGCCCCTGCACCGTGAACGTGCGATCGGTGCCGACCAAGTCCGCGAGCGTGCGCCCGCGCGGCACGTCCGGATCCGGCAGGGTGAGCCGGATGTGCTCGTCGCCGCGCACGCGCGCCTCGGCGTCGTCGAGAGCCGACTGCGCGGCCTGCACCTTCGCGTCGGCGCCGCTGCGCAGCGCACCCGCCGACACCTGCGCGGCCTGCGCGCGCAGCCCCATCGAGATGCGGGACCCGCGACGGTTCTGCCGGCTCTTGTCGCCGGTACGTTCGCGGCGCGCGAGCTTGGTCTCCGCCTCGATGCGCTGGCGTTTCTCGACCTTCAATGCCTGTTCGGCAGCGCGCGCAGCCTGCGCAGCCGCGGCCTGCTCCTCACCGAGATACGCACGCCACGCGCTGTACGGTCCGCCGAACACGGTGAGCGTGCCGGCGTGCAGCTCCGCGGTCTGATCCATGTGCTCGAGCAGCTCGGTGTCGTGACTGACGACGACCAGCGTGCCGGGCCACTGGTCGACGAGGTCGGCGAGCGCCGCGCGGGTGGGTCGGTCGAGGTTGTTCGTGGGCTCGTCGAGCAGCGTGATCGAGGTGCCGCGCAACCGCAGACTGCTGATCGCGACCAGCATCGCCTCGCCGCCGGACAGTTCGGCGACGCGGCGGTCGAGGCCGGCGTCGACACCGATCCGCGTGAGCGCCTCGTGCGCCCGTGCCTCGATGTCCCAGTCGTCGCCGACCGCCTCGAAGTGCGCCTCGTCGACCGAGCCGGCCTCGATCGCGCGCAGCGCCGCCAGGACCTCGGCGACACCGAGCAGGTCGGCGACGGTGTCGCCGGCGCGCAGTGTCAACGTCTGCGGGAGGTAGCCGACGTCGCCGGTCGTGGCGATGTGCCCGGATGTGGGGGTGAGCAGTCCCGCGATCAGCCGGAGCAACGTCGACTTGCCTGCGCCGTTGTCTCCGACGACGCCGATGCGCCCCTTCTCGAACGTGGTGGACACGTGCGCGAGGACGGTGGACCCGTCGGGCCAGTGGAAACCCGCATCGGCGAAGGTGATCGCGGTGGAGTCAGGGTGGGCGGTGTACTTGGGGTGAGACATGGATGCCTGCGCTTTCCCGCGCCGGTACCGGCGTGTGTGCAGCCGGACGGCACGGTCGAGGTCGAATCGGCGTCGGGTGGGCGGCAACTGGGCACGAGTCGTCTACCCACCGCCCAGGGTGGGTTCTGCGGGTGTCCGGCAGCCGCGTCCGACGGTCCGATCCGAGGAGGAAACGGAGCTAATGCGGGCGCGGCCCGATTCTGTCGACCTCGATGAGCATGTCGCACGCGATTCTAGCAACCGCCCGGTTGCGGGGCTCTGTGCGCGATACGTTGACACCATGCCGGTGATCGTCGACGGCCTCGGCGTCGCACTGGGCGCGACCGTGTACGGCGGGGCGTTCCTGGTGCGGTCGCCGCAGAGCCTGTGTCAGAACGTCGAACTGCCGTTGCCCGAGGAGATCGGCTCCAACTTGGTCCCGGTGGTGACCGAGGGCGTTCGCACCCCGTCCCCGATCGTGGGCGCGACCTGCCGCGCGGTGATGCTCGACGGCAGCCGCGACGAGGTGTCGCTGCACGTCATCGACTGGCCCGCGAACCTCGTCGCGCTCGCCGGAATCGTGATCATTGCGATCGCACTGGTGCATTGGTCGCGCAACCTCCGCCGACGCAGGGAAGACGACGAGCGCGAACGGGCGGCAGAAGACGGGAGCCGCCGCGGTGAGCCGCCGTCCGAACCAGGCAGCGCAGGCGACGCCAGAGCGTAGACAACGCGTGTCAACGCGGCGGCAGCAGGACTGCCGGATCGTCCGCGTCGTCGAGCGGGTCGAAGTCGTTCTCCTCCAACGTGTTGAAGTACCGGGTGATCGTCTTCGTCGACACGCCGATCTCCTCGGCTATCCGTTTCTTCGTCATCCCCTGCCCGTACAGGTATCGGATGTAGTTGCCTTTCGCCGCATCCACCGCTCGGGGCCGGCCACCGATGCGGCCGCGTTCGCGCGCCGCGGTGAGTCCGGCCGCGGTGCGTTCGCGGATCAGGTTGCGTTCGAATTCGGCGATGGCCGCGAAGATGTGGAAGATCAGCTTGCCACCCGGAGTGGAGGTCTCGATGCGATCGTTGACCGATTCGAGTTGCACACCGCGCGATTCGAGTTCGTTGACGAGTTTGATCAGGTGCAGCAGTGAGCGACCGAGCCGGTCGAGCCGCCACACGACGAGGGTGTCGCCCGGCCGTAGGTAGGCGAACAGCTTCTGCAGTTCCGGACGGTCCTCCTTCGCGCCCGACGCATGATCGGTGAACACCCGCCAGCAGCCGGCGGCGGTGAGTGCGTCGAGTTGCAGATCGGTGTTCTGCAGCCCCGTCGACACGCGGCAGTAGCCGAGCTTCGCTCCCCCCGTCGGCCGCGCGATGTCCGTTTCGGGCTGTTTTTCCAGCGTCATGCACAGCCCTCCGAGGGTCCGCCCCCGGCCCGCCAGTCCGGGAGGGGCACGAAAGTGCCGCAGAATCGCATCACCGGACAAAACCCGCCGCGAATCGACTTGTGTCCCATCATGTTTTGTCCACGGTTTTTGTCCGACGGTGAGCTGGGCCGTCGGACGGACGGTGGACGCACGGTGGACCGGGACAGAATCGGTGGTTTGTGTCCGGTCGAAAAACCGCTGGTGACGCGATGCGAGGTCGCTGCCCTCATGCCGTGGGCGCCTCGGCGATCCGAATGCCGACAGTGCCGGTCCTGCCGCGCCGGAGCACGCTGCCCTTGACGGTGAGCCAGCCGAAGATGCCGTACTTGTCGACGATCAGGCGGCGCACTTGTTCGCTGCCCGGCTCGTCGAGAATCTCGGCGCGCGCCGCGACCGGCTCACCCTTCGCGCGGCCCCGCGCGTCGCATCGAGCCACGGTGACCTGCGGATTGCGCCTGATGCGCTTGACCTTCCACGAGTCGGTGACCGTCCACACGACCGCGGCGTCGCCGTCGGGGGCGACCCACAGCGGCGTCGGCACCGGCGTGCCGTCCTTCCGGAACGTCGTGAGCAGGACGTACTTCGCGCGCGCGATATCACCGAAAGTCATTGCGCCATCGTAGTAGTCCCCGCCGACACCGGCTCGCCGCCCAGGCACACGCCCGCGGCCGACCCCGGTACCTCACGACGACTCCACATTCTGAATAGCAATTGTCGTGCAACCACACTTTCCAGTAACTCTCTTCCCATTCGTGTGAATCGGTTCATATTCTTGCCATCGAGTCGAACGGGCAACATACCCGGGTATGTTTTCACGACCGCTCAGCACGCGCATCCGAGACTCCTCTGCGCGGAAGCACCTGACCACGGGCCCGACTTGACATCGTGCTCAGCGAGACATCGAACGCGTACTTCGATTGTGGCACACGGCATCTTCGGATGCGGACGACGTATCTCTTTGCAGTGACGGGTATTTCCGAACGCTGTCACACATGGATGTCTGAATCTCACGTGTTCCCCGCATGATTGGGAATCCCGCTAGCATGCTCGACAACCACCGACCGCGTCTCGGCTCCCTCAAAGAACGCAGGATGAATCGCCACTGCTTTTGGATTGCCATCTCCGCCGAACATGCCCGGTTTCGGTGCATATCCGGAGATCTTCTGTGCCATTCCAGTCCGTTCGGGAGCTTCGCACGGTGTTGTTCGTATTCGAGAATCACCCGGGTTTCATCATGCGCAGCGCAATTACTCAGCTATCCCCTGAAACAGCCGCGCGAAGACCGAACCGACCCCTAGGGCATCACACGTCTCGGTCAGCGACCGGACCGCTCGTCTCCGGCTTCGTCGGCAGCGGCAATGATCCGCCGGGCGGCCTCGCGGACGACCCGTTGTTGTTGCGCGGTCAACGGGTCGAGCACGACGCGCCGCACCTCGGCGACATGTGACGGCGCGAGAGCGTCGACCTTCGCCATGCCGGCGTCGGTGAGCACGGCCAGGGTGTACCGCCCGTCGCCTGGATCGACCTGTCGCACCACCCACCCACGGCGTTCCAGTCGCGTCATGGCGTTCGACAGGCGGGACAGTGCCGAACCGGTCAGGCGTGCCAGTTCGCTCAGCCGCAGCCGTCGACCCCGCATCTCCGACAAGGCGGACATCGTCATGTAGTCGAACTGACTGATCCCCCCGTCCCGTTGCATCTGGCGATCCAGCGCGGCGGGTAGACGCGCCATCAGGTGGGCAAGGGCGTACCAGGTCTGCTGCTCGTCGACGTCGAGTGGCGGTGCCTGCTTGTCGGACTCGGTCACACCGAGAGCCTAGGCCGCGTGGCACCCGGGTCCGAGCGATTCACTTCAAGCATGAAGTACTCTCGGTATGTGACTTCATGCTTGAAGTTGTGATCGCACCGCCGATGCCGCGGACGCCGAACAGGTGACCTCGGCTCTCGTTGCTGCTGCGGAGCAGCTGGGTCCCATCGAGGTCCTCGAGTACTCGCCGTATGCGGGTCTGGTCACCGTCTCGCCGCAGGAGCTGACGGTCGAGCTTCTGCGCGATCAGATCGACCCGATTCTGTTCGGCGCTGTGGCCGCGGCGCAGGCCGTCCTCCCCGCGATGCGCCGAGTCGGCACCGGTACGCTGCTGTTCACGATCGGTGGCGGTGCCCTGCAGCCGTACCCGATGATGGCTTCGACCAACACCGCCCAGGCGGCACTGCGCAATTGGGTGCACAACCTGCACAACACTCTCGCGCACGAAGGGATCCAGGCCGCGACCGTGGCGGTGAACCTGATGATCGGTGCCACCGCACCGGAAGGTGTTCCGCACCGCTCCCCCGACGCGCTCGCCGAAATCTACCGGCATCTGCACACGAGCGCCCGCGACGAGGCAGAGGTCGTCGTCGGCTCCTGACCCCGGACACGGACTGGCAAGCCGTCACAGTGTGTTGGGTTCCCGAGAGGGGTGCTGTTCTCGGAAACCTAGTGTGCGGACCCGGCGAGCACGTTGGCAACGACCACCACGAGCAGCACTGCGGTCAACACGAGATACAGGCGGTCGCGGATACGGGCGAAATGCAGCCCGGCCACCGCGATCCCGGCGACGGGCACGGCGGGGAACAGTAGGAGCCCGCCGGTGAGGATCGCCGCTGCCACGGTGCCCGGCGACGCGTACCAGACGAGTGCACCTGCCGCGGTGACCGTCGCCGCGAGCACGGTGCCCCACCGCAGGACGCGCGCGAGCGTCGTGTGCAGCGCCTTCTGCGCGTCGACCGGCGCCGTCATCGGAGCCCACTTCCGAACGCGGCGAACGTCATCGGCACCGCCACCGCGACGAGGACGCCGAAGAACAACACACGCAGGTGCGACGGATTCGCACGCACGAGCAGTCGCGCACCCAGCACGGAGCCTCCGACGGAACCGAGGACGACGGGCGCGGCGAATGCCAGGTCGACCGCCCCGTGCACGAGTACCGCGGCCGCCGCACCTGCCGTCGTGACGCCGATCATGAGTGTGGCCGTCGCCGACGACACCTTGAGCGGCAGGCGCAGAGCCATGTCCATCGCCGGAATCTTGAGCACGCCGCTGCCTATGCCGAGCAGCGTCGACAGCACTCCCGCGCCGAACATTGCCGCCAACCCGGCACCCGGCCGGGCAACCGTGTAGGGCGTCTCACCGGCTGTCCCGTCGGGAACGCTCGAATGCAGCCGGAGCCGGGTGGCCCATTTCCCGCGCGCCGCAACCGAATCGTCTCGCGGTCCTCGCGCGCGGAGCATCTGGGCCGCCGACACCGCGAGCACCACCGCGAACAGCCCGTAGAGTGCGCGCTCGGGCACCGCGTCGACGGCGAGCAATCCTGTGAGAGCCCCCAGCGCGGCCGCGATTCCGAGCACGATGGCGAGTCGGATGTTGACCAGTCGCGCGCCGACGAGTGCCGGACTGCCCGCGCACGAGCACGCCACAACCGACACGAGACTCACCGCGACCGCGCCCGCGAACGGTAGGCCGGCCACGACGGTGAGCAGCGGGACCACGAAGATGCCGCCTGCCATTCCCAGCGAAGCACCCAGCCCCGCCGCGGCGAACGAACCGATCGTGACGGTCGCGAGCATCGCGGCCGTCACGGCCGCCTCCGCTCGGCGGGCATACCGGGCCGATGCAGCGTCGTCTCGAAGGTGACCGCGTCGCCGCGATAGTGCAGGATCTCGTGGTCGACGGGCCTGCCGTTCGTCGTGGAGGTGGTGCGTTCGATGCGGAACACGGCGTCACCCACCGTCGTGTCGAGTGCCGCCGCGACGGTCTCGTCGGCGAGTGTGGCCCGCATCCGGTAGGTCGCGTCCACCAGCGGCACGCCGTACTTGTCTTCGAGCAGTGTGAAGATCGGCGTCTGTGCCAGGTCGTCCTGCGCGACACGACGACCCAGATCGGCCACGAGGTAGGTCTGGTCGAAGGACAGCGCCCGTCCCGCCGCGCGCCGCACGCGCTCGATGAAGAACACCTCCGAACCGGCAGCGACGGAGAGCGCGGCGGCGACGTCACGCGGGGCCGAAACGGCGCGGACGTCGACCACCTCGGCCGTCGCGTCGAGCCCGAGGGCGTGCATGTCCTCGACGAATCCGGTGAGCGCGGTGAGCGGCTGCGTGACGGCGGGCGGCGCGACGAAGGTGCCGGTGCCGTGCCGGACGTCGACGAGTCCGCGGGCCGCCAGGTTTGCGATCGCGCGGCGCACCGTGATCCGACTGACGTCGAACTGCCGGGTCAGCTCGCTCTCGCTCGGCAGCCGGTCGCCCACCTCGTAGTGGGTGCCGATCATGTCCGCGAGGGCGGCTTCGACCTGCGCATAGAGGGTCATGGCGACCACCATATCTCATGTTATTATAACGTCATAACATCGTGGGTCCCACGCTTCCTTCGAGCGACGGATCTCGGGACGCAGTATCTGTACCGAATCCGAATACTCCTATACGCCAACGGAATCCACGCACGGTGCTATCTTCGCCCCGGATCCCGACCCCGGGAATCACGAACCTCGACGCGGAGGCAGCGATGGCAACACCTGGCCGCACCCGGCGCGGATGGGCACACGGACTGTGGACGGCGGCAGCACTCGCGGCGAGCGCGCTGATCGGGCTCGCACCCGGCGCCTC
The DNA here is from genome assembly GCF_012726205.1 of Rhodococcus sp. HNM0569. Classification (GTDB taxonomy): domain Bacteria; phylum Actinomycetota; class Actinomycetes; order Mycobacteriales; family Mycobacteriaceae; genus Rhodococcus_F. Next base: position 24,480 of record NZ_JAASAE010000021.1, read on the forward strand.
CGCCGCACCCGCCCCGCTTCCGGAGCCGTTCAACTTCTTCTCCGGCATCGGGCCCGAGCTCACGAATCCAGGCGGTTCACTACCCGGCTCGAACGACTTCTCGTGCACACCGACCGCCGAGCACCCCCGCCCTGTCGTCCTCGTGCACGGCACCGGTGGTGCACAGCAGACCAACTGGGGCACCTACGTGCCGTTCCTGAAGAACCAGGGCTTCTGCGTCTTCGCCCTCACCTACGGCGCACACCCCGGGCTACCGTGGCCGGTCAGCGCGATCGGCGGCATGACGACGATGGAACGCAGCGCGCAGCAACTGGCCGACTTCGTCGACGGGGTACTCGCCGCGACCGGATCCGATCAGGTCGACCTCGTCGGCCACTCACAGGGCACCCTCATGCCGACGTACTACGCGAAATTCCTCGGCGGCGCCGACAAGATCGACAACTACGTCTCCCTGGCCCCGCTCTGGCAGGGCACCACCGCGGCCGGAGCCACCCAACTGCACGCCCTCGGCCGGCAACTCGGGATCGCGCCCGAGTCGTATCCGATGTGCCAGGCGTGTGCACAGTTCGATCCGCTGTCCGACTTCGGCCGACAGGTCGCCTCGGGAGGCTCGCCGTACCTGCCGCAGATCACCTACACCAACATCTCCACCCGCTACGACGAGATGGTCGTCCCCTACACCTCAGGGCAACTGGCTGGGGGCGCGAACGTCCACAATGTCGTCGTGCAGGACGGCTGCGAAGCCGACCACACCGAGCACGCCGGACTCGCCGGCTCGCAACGCGCCGCGTTCTTCGTGCTCAACGCGCTCGATCCCGAACACCCGCGCGAGGTTCCGTGCCTGCCGGCCGCGCCGTTCACGGGCAGCGCGCCCACGAGCTAGTGCCACCCGAGTTCGTCGCACCCAGCCGTTAGAGTCGACACCACGGCGGTGAGCGTCAAGGCCGCCCCACCTTCCGCGACGACGTCGAGAGCACGCTCTCGGGTCGGGATCCGATGCTGCGGCATCGGGTTTCGCGCAGAAGTGAGGGCGGCCCGACGCTCACCGTTCGCCGTCCTCGTGAGCACTCTGCGAGTCCAGGCACGCCGGTTTCACTCACGGAGGTGGCGTGCGATCGCCAGCAGCGCCGGATCGGACTGGCCGCTCCACATGCCGGTCAGCGTGAAGACGTCGTCGCTGTCGGCGGACTCCGGGATGCGGAGCACCTCGAGCAGCACGGCACCCGTGTCGACGACGGTACGGGTGTCGGTGTCCGAGGTCGCCACGAATCCGACGGGCGGGACCATCGTGCCCGGTTCGCCGCTGCCCGTCACCTCCACGGACGCCGGCTGCGGTTCGGCGTTGTCGTCGCCCGTATAGATCTCGTCGGCCTGCCGGCCGCCGGTGAGGATCGTCTCGGCAAGAGTCGCGGCGTACACCGGGTCCGCGCATGCGTCGTACACCCAGCGATGACCGAGCACCGAATGCTCCATCTCGCCCACCAGGAACGGCTCCGCGTCGGCGAGCGGCGCCCCGCGATAGGTGAGCGGCACCTGGTACACCGGCCCGTCCCCGGCCTGCACGAGATGCGTTTCGACACCGACACGACCGTCCGGGTCGTCGAACCGGAACGAGCCCACGGCGACGAGATCCGGCGCGGGCGGCCCCGAATACCACGACTGGCTCGGCAGCCACGCCGCGATCAGTTCCAGCTTGCCGGGACGCAGCTCGGCTCGATGCAGGATCGCCATGTCACGCAGTCTAGAGACGCACCGGCCGCGACGACGAGCGTTCGCCGGTCCCGTCAGTCCCCCTCGAGCTCACCCTCGGTGTCGAGATAGACCTGCCGCAACCGGTCGAGGACCTCCGGGTCCGGCTTCTCCCACATGTCCCGTTCGACCGCCTCGAGCAGCCGCTCGGCGATGCCGTGCAGCGCCCACGGATTCGACTGCTCCATGAACTTGCGGTTCTGTTTGTCGAGGACGTAACTCTCGGTGAGTTTCTCGTACATCCAGTCGGCGACCACATCGGTGGTCGCGTCGTAGCCGAACAGGTAGTCGACCGTGGCCGCCATCTCGAAGGCGCCCTTGTAACCGTGCCTGCGCATCGCGTCCAGCCACCGCGGGTTGACGACGCGCGCCCGGAACACCCGGGTCGTCTCCTCCGACAGGGTGCGGGTGCGCACGCTGTCGGGCCGCGTGCTGTCCCCGATGTACGCCTCCGGATCCTTGCCGGTCAGCGCCCGCACGGTCGCGACCATGCCGCCGTGGTACTGGAAGTAGTCGTCCGAGTCGGCGATGTCGTGCTCGCGCGTGTCGGTGTTCTTCGCCGCGACGGCGATGCGACGGTACGCGGCCCGCATGTCGTCCGCGGCGGGCACCCCGTCGAGCCCGCGACCGTACGCGAAACCGCCCCACGCCGTGTACACCTCGGCCAGATCCTGGTCGCCGCGCCACGACTTCGAATCGATCAGCTGCAGCAGGCCCGCACCGTAGGTGCCGGGCTTCGAGCCGAAGATGCGGGTGCTCGCGCGACGCTCGTCGCCGTGCTCGGCGAGCGCATCCCGAGTGTGCCGCAGCACGAAGTTCTCGTCCGGCGACTCGTCGAGTCCCGCAACCAACTGCACTGCGTCGTCCAGGAGGGCGAGCACGTGTGGGAACGCGTCACGGAAGAACCCGCTGATACGCACCGTGACGTCGATGCGCGGACGCCCGAGTTCGGCGAGCGGAACGACCTCGAGATCGACGACGCGCCTGCTCGCCTCGTCCCAGACCGGACGCACCCCGAGCAGCGCGAACACCTCGGCGATGTCGTCTCCCGACGTGCGCATCGCCGAGGTTCCCCATACCGACAAGCCCACCGAGGTCGGCCACGCGCCGTGGTCGTCGCGATACCGCGCGAGCAAGGACTCGGCCATCGCCTGCCCCGTCTCCCACGCGAGCCGCGACGGCACCGCCTTCGGGTCGACCGAATAGAAATTGCGGCCGGTCGGCAGGACGTTGATCAGGCCACGCAGCGGCGATCCGCTGGGCCCGGCCGGAACGAAACCTCCGTCGAGCGCGTGCAGCACCCGCGCGATCTCCTGGTCGGTCTGCCGCAACCGCGGCACCACCTCGGTAGCCGCGAACCGCAGAATCTCCGCGACGGTCTCGTCGTCCGACACCCGAGTGGCGGCCGACGGGTCCCACCGGGCGTCCGCCATCGCCTGTACGAGACCGCGTGCGCGGTCCTCGACATCGTCGACCCGCGTGCGGGACTCGTCACCCGACTCGTCGAGGCCGAGGGCCTCGCGCAAACCCGGCACCGTGCGTTCGCCGCCCCACATCTGACGCGCCCGCAGCATCGCGAGCACCAGATCGACCTCCGCGTCGCCGGAGGGGGCCTGGCCGAGCACGTGCAGCCCGTCGCGGATCTGGACGTCCTTGATCTCGCACAGCCATCCGTCGACGTGCAGGAGCATGTCGTCGAAGACGTCCTCGTCGGGGCGCTCGGTGAGCCCGAGGTCGTGGTCCATCTTCGCGGCGCGCATCAGCGTCCAGATCTGCTGGCGGATCGCGGGCAGCTTCGCCGGGTCGAGCGCCGAGATGTTGGAGTGCTCGTCGAGGAGCTGCTCGAGCCGCGAGATGTCGCCGTAGGTCTCGGCGCGCGCCATCGGCGGGATCAGGTGGTCGACGAGCGTCGCATGCGCGCGGCGCTTCGCCTGCGTCCCCTCGCCCGGATCGTTGACCAGGAACGGGTAGACGAGCGGCAGGTCGCCGAGCGCGGCGTCCGTGCCGCACGACGCGGACATCCCCAGCGTCTTGCCCGGCAACCACTCGAGGTTGCCGTGCTTGCCGAGATGCACCAGCGCGTCCGCGGCGAAGCCCCCGTCGTCGGCGGGCGCCGCGATCCATCGGTACGCCGCGAGATAGTGGTGGCTCGGCGGCAGGTCGGGGTCGTGGTAGATCGCCACCGGATTCTCACCGAACCCGCGCGGCGGCTGCACCATCAGCACCAGATTGCCGAAACGCAATGCTGCGACGACGATCTCGCCGTTCGAATCCTTCGAACGATCGACATACAGATCGCCCGGCGCCGGACCCCAATGCTCTTCGACGGCGCGACGGAACTCGGCGGGCAAGGTCGCGAACCACTCTCGGTACACGTCCGCGCCGATGCGCACCGGATTCGACTCCAACTGCTCGTCGCTGAGCCAGTCCGGATCCTGGCCGCCCGCCGCGATCAGCGCGTGGATCAACGCGTCGCCGTCGCGCGCCGCGAGCCCCGGCACCGCGTCGGGACCGTCCAGCGGCCCCAGGTCGTAGCCCGCGTCACGCATCGCCGCCAGCAGCGCCACGGCGCTCGCCGGGGTGTCGAGGCCGACCGCATTACCGATGCGCGCATGCTTGGTCGGATACGCCGACAGCATCACCGCGATCCGCCGGTCACCGGCCGGGATCCGTCGCAACCGCGCGTGCCGCACCGCGATCCCCGCGACCCGCGACGCACGCTCGGCGTCCGGCACATAGGTCGAGAGCCCGTCGGCGTCGATCTCCTTGAACGAGAACGGCACCGTGATGATCCGCCCGTCGAACTCGGGCACCGCGACCTGCGTCGCGACGTCGAGCGGCGAGAGCCCGTCGTCGTTCGACTCCCACTGGGCACGGCTACTAGTCAGGCACAGGCCCTGCAGGATCGGAACATCCAGCGCCGCCAGCTCCGCGACATCCCACGCCTCGTCGTCGCCCCCGGCCGACGCCGCGGCAGGCTTGGTACCGCCCGCCGCCAGCACCGTCACCACCAGCGCGTCTGCACCGCGCAGGGTGTCGAGCAACGCCGGCTCCGCGGTGCGCAAAGACGCACAGTAGATCGGCACCGGGTTCGCGCCGTGCGCCGACACGGCGTCGCACAGGGCCTCCACGTACCGCGTGTTGTCTGCGAGATGTTGCGCACGGTAGTACAGCACCGCGACGGTCGGCAGCGCCGGATCCACTGCGGGCGCGAAATCCGCGATCCCCCAGTTCGGCAGGTGTTCGGGCGGGGCGAAACCGTGGCCGGTGAGCAGCACGGTGTCGCTCAGGAACCGGTGCAGCTGCGCGAGATTGCGCGCGCCACCCTCCGCCAGATAGTTGTGCGCCTCGGCCGCGACACCCGCAGGCACTGTCGAACACTCCATGAGCTCGGCGTCGGGCGCGTGCTCGCCGCCCAACACCACCACCGGGACCCCACTCGCGACGACCGCGTCGATGCCGTCCTCCCACGCCCGACGACCGCCGAGAATGCGGACGATCGCGAGTTCGACACCGTCGAGCAGACCGGGCAGATCCTCGTGGACCAGCAACCGCGCCGGGTTGGCCCACCGATAGGGGGCGCCGCTCGCGCGGGCACTGAGCAGGTCGGTGTCGGACGTGGAGAGCAGCAGGAACACGGGCCGTGCCTTCCTGGGGTTTCGCGCCCCGTCGGAGTGAACGGCAGCGGAGGGTCTGGCTCGCCCGGCATCACCGGGCTCACAGTGGCGCGACCGCACCGGTTTTCCACCGGTTTCCTCTGCTGCTGCCGCAAGTGCCGCCGATGCTACCGGGGCCGCCGGCCGCCACCGACAGCAGCCGTACCCTGGGGACATGCCCCACCAGCGTTCCGAACCCGACGCATGCCCCGGCGTCCGGTCGCCGCACAGCGCGGCCGACGGCGCACTCGCGCGGGTCCGGCTGCCCGGCGGCCGTCTCACCGCCGCCCAGATGCAGGTGCTCGCCGACGCGGCCACCGCACTCGGCAACGGCGAACTCGAACTCACCTCACGCGGCAACATCCAACTCCGCGCCGTCGACGACACCGACGAACTCGCGCGACGCCTCGCCGGCGCGGGGCTGCTGCCGTCGACCACCCACGAACGCATCCGCAATGTCGTTGCGTCGCCGCTGACCGGTCGGGTCGGCGGACTCGCCGACCTACGCCCGCTCACCCATGCTCTCGACGCCGCGCTGCAGGCCCACTCTCGGCTCGCCGACCTGCCCGGCCGCATCCTGTTCACGCTCGACGACGGCCGCGGCGACGTCTCCGGCCTGGCAGGCGACTTCGGCCTCCACGCCGTCGACGCCGCCCGGTTCGCGCTGCTCGTCGCCGGAGCCGACACCGGTATCCGCGTCGGAATCACCAGCGCGGTCGACGCGCTCGTGCACGCGGCGCACGCCTTCCTCGACCTGCGCGACGGACAGTGGCGCGCGAGCGAACTCGACTCACCCGCCACCGCGATCAGCGCGCGGCTGCCCTACCACCCGGGCGACGAGTCGCTGATCGTGCCGCCCCCCTCCGCTCGCCCGCCGATCGGCTGGTTCGACCACGACACCGACGGCCGGGTCTGTCTCGGCGGTGGCGTGCAGTTCGGTGTTCTGCCGGCGCGCACGGCCGAGTTCCTCGCCGCCGTCGGCACCCCCCTGGTCGTCACGCCGTGGCGTTCCCTGCTCGTCACCGACCTCGACGAATGGACCGCCGAACAGGTCGTGCGGGTCCTCGCACCGATGGGCCTCGTGTTCGACGAGAACTCACCCGTCCTCGACGTCACCGCGTGCGCGGGCTCCCCCGCATGCAGCAAGTCTCATGCCGACGTCCGGGCCGACGCGCGCACCGCACTCGAGAGCGGCACCCTGCCCGTCGCCGGCCGTCAGCACTGGGCCGGATGCGAACGCAAGTGCGGCCGTCCGGCCGCAGCCGCCGCCGATGTCGTCGCGACGCCGAACGGATACCGCCTCGACACCGCACGATGACCGTCCGCATATCGTGAGCGCATGATCGACTACATCCGGGACGGCGCGGAGATCTACCGCCGCTCGTTCGCGACCATCCGTGCGGAAGCAGACCTCGACCGGTTCCCCGAGGACGTCTCGCGTGCGGTCGTCCGCATGATCCACGCGAGCGGACAGGTCGATCTCGCGGACGACATCGCGTTCACGCCCGGTGTCGTCGCCGCCGCCCACGAGGCGCTCGCCGCGGGCGCACCGATCCTGTGCGACGCGAACATGGTGGCCTCCGGTGTCACACGTGCCCGCTTGCCGAAGGACAACGACGTCGTGTGCACTCTGCGCGACCGTCGCGTTCCGGAACTCGCTGCCCGCCTGGGCAACACGCGGTCCGCGGCCGCACTCGAGCTGTGGGGAGATCGACTCGGCGGCGCGGTCGTCGCGATCGGCAACGCCCCCACGGCGCTGTTCCACCTGCTCGACATGATCGACCGCGGGGCACCGAAGCCGGCAGCGGTCGTCGGCGGACCGGTCGGCTTCGTGGGTGCCGTCGAGTCGAAGGACGCACTGATCGACCACGGCGGACTCGAGTACCTCGTGGTGCGCGGACGTCGTGGCGGCAGTGCGATCGCCGCGTCCGCGCTCAACGCGATCGCGAGCGTCGCCGAATGAGCACAGCGCGAACCGGGAAACTGTGGGGTGTCGGCATCGGCCCCGGCGACCCGGATCTGGTGACCGTCAAGGCGGCTCGCGTGATCGGCGCCGCCGACGTCGTCGCCTTCCACAGCGCGCGACACGGCAACAGCATCTCGCGCGGTGTCGCGGCGCCGTACCTGCGCGAGGGGCAGATCGAGGAACACCTCGTGTACCCCGTGACCACCGAAACGATCGACCACCCGGGCGGGTACCACGGCGCGATGGAAGAGTTCTACGAGGCGGCGGCCGAGCGGCTCGCGGTGCACCTCGCCGCCGGACGCGACGTCGCCCTGCTCGCCGCGGGTGACCCGCTCTTCTACAGCTCGTACATGCACATGCACAAGCGGCTCGCACACCGATTCGACGCCGAGGTCGTTCCCGGAATCACGTCGATCAGCGCCGCGTCCGCCGCATTGGGCACTCCCCTCGTCGAGGGCGACGAGGTACTCACGGTGCTGCCCGGCACGCTGCCCGAACCCGAACTCGAACGACGGCTCCGCGACACCGACGCGGCCGCCGTCCTCAAACTCGGCCGCACGTATCCTGCGGTGCGGCAAGCACTCCGCGGCAGCGAGCGACTCGCCGAAGCCCGGTACGTCGAACGTGCGAGCACAGAGCGGCAGCGGATCTCGGCCGCCGCCGACGTCGCCGACGGTGACGTGCCGTACTTCGCGATCGCCGTCGTACCCAGCCCGGTCAACGCGCACCCGGCGCACGACGAGGCACCCGGGCCCGGCGAGGTGGTGGTGATCGGCCTCGGACCGGGCGACTCCGCATGGACGACGCCCGAGGTGCAGCTCGCACTCGCCGACGCCACCGACCTGGTGGGCTACACGACCTATCTCGACCGCGTGCCTGCACGGCACGGTCAGCGCAGGCACGCGAGCGACAATCGCGTCGAGGCCGAACGTGCTGCGATGGCACTCGATCTCGCGAAGAACGGTGCCCGAGTCGCCGTCGTCTCGTCGGGCGACCCGGGTGTGTTCGCGATGGCCGCGGCGGTACTCGAAGTCGCCGAGGACGAGCAGTGGCGCGGCGTTCCGGTACGCGTCCTACCCGGTGTCACCGCGGCGAATGCCGTCGCGTCCCGTGTCGGGGCCCCGCTCGGCCACGACTACGCGGTGCTCTCGCTGTCCGATCGCCTCAAGCCCTGGGAAGTCGTGGAGCGCCGTGTGAGCGCCGTCGTCGCGGCCGATATGGCGTTCGCGGTCTACAACCCCGCGTCGAAATCGCGTACCTGGCAGGTGGAGAGACTCAAGGAGCTCGTGCTCGCACACCGTGCGCCCGAGACCCCGGTGATCGTCGGCCGAGACGTCGGCGGCCCCACCGAATCGGTCGCGGTCGTGCGTCTGGACGAACTCGACCCCGCGGCGGTCGACATGCGAACACTGCTCATCGTCGGCGCGTCCACCACGCACGTCTCCCCGCACGACGGGACACGCGTTTTCACGTCCCGCCGCTACGGCACGCAGTAGCCATGCGCCCGAGTCTCGGGTGCTTCGAGGCTGTCGTAGGTGATGGGTTCCGTTCCGCAGGGTGTCGGATTCGGGTTTTCATGGCCTTCCGTCCGGGCCGGATTCATATCGGTGACGGTGATGGCATTCGCGTGGACGTTCGGTGCGATCTCGGGTCGAGCCAGCCCGTCCGTCCGACCCACGACCCGAGGCCGAACGATCGTGACCCGATCCGCATCTCTCCCCCACCGAGGTCGTCGGCCTGCGGTCCGGCGCTCCCCTCCCCTGCACCGACGGCGACCGTCGGAAAGTCAGCTCACCTGCGGCGGACCCGGGTGTTCGGGATGGAACGGATCCGGCTCGGTGGGGAACGGGTTGGGCGGCTCCTCGGGATCCGGGGCCGGTTCCGGCTCGGTCGGAAACGGGTCCGGCGGTGTGGGCACCGGATCGGGTTCCGGCGTCGGCTCCCCCGGCTCGCCCGGTCGTGTTGCTCGAATCGGGTCGGACATCACGTCCACCTCCTTGTGGCCTGTTCGACGTTCGTCCTTGTTGGCCGTCGCGGGCCCCTCGTTCAGGGCGCGAACGCCCGCACTTCGATCGCGAGACCGGTGACACCAGCGAGCCGCTCGGCCCACTCGACGGCGGCCGCGCGACTCACGGCATCGACGACCGTGAACCCGCCGACGTGCACATCGCTCCTCGTGAACGGGCCTTTCTGCACGGCATAGCCGTGCTCCTGCGCGAGGACGACGTCCGCCGCCTCGGGTGGCTCGAGTCCACCACTCAGCACGAACACCCCGGCGGCGTGCATCTCACGGTTGAGTCGTTCGAGGTCGTCGGTGATGCGGTCGAGCTCGTCCGGCCCGGGCACCGGCCCGTCCGGCTGCCACACACTCAGCAGATATCTCGCCACGGGAGCCTCCTTCCCGGACCGACTGCAGCATTCCGAGCGTCGCGTCGTCACCCCATGGTCTCGCGTACCGGACCGTCGTGGGGTGAGACGGGCGAACGAACCGCGCCATGCCGGATGCGCAGCTGTTCACGCGAGTGCGGCGGCTGCTCCCGCGGCACTCCAGCGCCCGTTCGCGTGCCGGGCGACGGCGATCGGGTACTCGAAGGCTTCCGACACGACCTCCGACGTGAGGACATCGTCCACCGGCCCCGCGGCGACCACCATGCCGCGCGCCAGGACGAGAGCGTGGTCGGTGAACGCGGGTAGCTCCTCGAGATGGTGGGTCACCTGGAGCGACGCGAGTTCGGGCCGAATGGTCCGCAGCTCGCCGAGGACGCCGAGAAGTATCTCGCGCGCTGCGAGGTCGAGGCCCGTCGTCGGTTCGTCGAGCAACAGCAGCGCCGGGTCGGTGACGAGTGCGCGTGCGATCAGCGTCCGGCCCCGCTCCCCTTGCGACAACACTTCCCATGCGGCCGTAGCACGTTCGTGTAGTCCGAGAGTCGCGACGAGCCGATCGGCCTCGCGCGCCTCGTCGTCTCCGGGAGACCACCTCTTCGGCAGGCCGGCACCCGCGACGAGCCCGGTGAGGACGACGTCACGGACCGCGAGCCACGGGTCGATGCGCGTGCGCGGGTCGACGTGGCCGATACGTGTGCGCAGCGAGCGCATGTCGACGCGTCCGAGACGGTGACCGAGCACATCCACGGTGCCCGTCGTCGGATGGCTGCGCGCGCCGCACAGCCCGAGCAGCGTGGACTTGCCCGCCCCGTTCGGTCCGAGTACCGCCCACTGTTCGCCTGCCCGCACGGTGAAGTCGACGCGATCGACGAGCGCACGTCCCTGCCGCACCACGCTCACTCCACACACCGACAGCACCGGCGCGGTCACGACTCGGCTCCGTCCCGGCCGGCACTGTGCGAGGCCACCCGAGCCAGTGCGGCGGCGAGACCGAGCAGGTGTTCGCGAGCGAGCGCTTCGGCACGAGCGGGGTCGCGCGCAAGCACGGCCGCGACCAGGTCGTCGTGGTCGGCGGCATCCGTGGGCGGCGTGGTCACGAGCTGCAGCAGCTCGGTCATCGCAGGCACGAGCCGCGCGTCGACACTGTCGAACAGCGCGAGCAGCGGGGCGTTGTGGGCGGCCGCGACGATCGCGCGATGCAGTGCGACATCCGCTGCGGCGAGAACGCGGGCGGGCTCGTCCAGCGCGTCGGTGCGGCGGCCGAGCGCTGCGCGGATCGCGTCGGCGTCCGCCGCGTCGTGGGCGTCGGCGGCGAGTGCCGCCGCACGCGTCTCGATCGCGATGCGGACCTGCACGAGATCGGCCACTTCGGCGATCTCGGCGAGCCGCTCCCAATCGTCGCGGGGAGTCGTTGCCGTGACGAAGACGCCGACGCCGTGCCGTGCGTCGAGCATCCCTCGAGCAGACAGCTGCCGAATCGCCTCGCGCACGGTGGAGCGACTGACACCGAGTTCGCGGGTGAGGCTGATCTCGCCCGGGATCTTCGTGCCGACGGGCCATCGCCCCTCGGTGATCGCTGCCGTGAGCGACGCCGCCGCTTGCTGCGACAGCGATGTGCGTGCCAGCGCTTCCATGCGCGTCTCCCGTCGACCTGTTGCCTTGCGCCGATCCTACAGTTGTCAGACCTCTGAACAACTGGAGCCGTGTCGCTGCGCACGAACCCACGAGAAGGCGGCCTCCACGCTCGACGCCACCACCGCCCCGGACGGCAGCGGCGGACGATCGATCACGATCACCGGAATCCCCGACCTGCGCGCGGCGACGAGCTTCGCCTCGGTCTGCGGCCCCCCGCTGTCCTTGGTCACCACGACGTCTGCGCGCCACGTTCGCATCGTCTCGATCTCCTCGTCCACCGTGAACGGCCCGCGTGCGAGCGTCGTCTCGGAATGCGCGGGCAGCGGACCGTCGGGCGGGTCGATCGCTCGGATGAGCATCGGGTTCGCGACACCGGCGAATGCGGCGACCTCCTGCCGACCGATGGTGAGGAACACGCGCCGGTTCGGATCGGCTGCCACCGCCGCGACGGCAGCGGCCGTGTCGGGCACGCGACGCCACACGTCCCCCGGCACCTCCGTCCAACCGGGCCTGCGCAGCACGAGTGCGGCAGTGCCGGTGCGCGTCGCGGCGTCGTGCGCGTGCGCGGTGATCCGTGCCGCGAACGGGTGTGTCGCATCGACGAGCGCGTCGACCTCGTGGTCGCGGAGCCACGCCGACAGCCCCTCCACTCCCCCGAATCCACCGACTCGGACGTCGCCGTCGGGAAGCGACGGGGCACGCACACGACCCGCGAGCGAAGACGTCACCGTGATACCCGGCTCCCCGACGAGCGCGGCGGCAAGCGCGCGTGCCTCGCCGGTGCCACCGAGAAGCAACACGCGGAACACCGGTGCGTTCACCTTCCGGTCAGTGACTCGTGCGTTCACGGGCCGCCGAGTACAGGTAGCTGTCGGGAAAGCCCTCGGCGGCGAGTGCCCGCCCGACCACCACCACGGCGGTCTTGGTGATACCTGTGTCGCGAACCTGTCGTGCGATCGTCTCGAGTGTGCCGCGCAGGATCGTCTCGCCGGGCCACGACGCGTACGCGACGACCGCTGCAGGACAGTCCCAGCCGTACGCGTCGGCGAGCTCGTCGACGATCTGCTCGATGCGGTGGGCGCCGAGGTGCACGACCATCGTCGCGCGACTCGCGGCGAGCGAATGCAGGTCCTCCCCCGGCGGCATCGACGTCGAGAGCGTCGACACCCGCGTGAGGACCACCGTCTGCGAGACCCCGGGGACGGTGAGTTCACGGCGCAGTGCCGCCGCGGCCGCCGCGAAGGCAGGCACGCCCGGCACGATGTCGTAGTCCACACCGGCCGCGTCGAGGCGACGAGCCTGCTCGGCGACCGCGCTGTAGATCGACGGGTCGCCCGAGTGCACACGCGCGACGTCGAGCCCCCGACGGTCGGCGTCGACGAGCAGGTCGACGATCCGGTCCAGGCTCAGTCGCGCGGTGTTCGTCACTTCCGCATGCTCGGGACACGACTCGATCAGCTCGGCGGGAACGAGGCTTCCTGCGTACAGGCACACCGGGCTCTGTGCGATGAGGCGTTGCGCGCGGACCGTGACGAGGTCCGCGGCCCCGGGGCCCGCGCCGATGAAGTGAACGGTCACGACTGTGCTCCTGTCTTGCTTCCTGCTGCCTTGCGCACCGACCACTGGGTGACCGGAAGCTGCGGCCGCCACGTGGTGAAGCCGCCCAGCGGTTCGCCGCGATGGACCTGAAATCGGCGCAGTGCCCCGCCGTGCCGAGCGAACCACGCGAGCGCGACTGCCTCCGACTCCGCGGTGACCGCGTTCACGACGAGCCTGCCGCCCACCGGCAGCGCCCCCCAGCACGCGTCCAGCAGGCCGGGTTGGGTGAGCCCACCGCCCACGAACACCGCGTCGGGCGTCGGGTGGTCCGTGAACGCGCCGGGCGCGGTACCCGCGACGGTGAGCGCGGGCACACCCAGATGCGCGGCGTTGACGCCGATCTGCGCCTGCCGCAGCGGGTCTCGCTCGAAGGTGACGGCGCGGCAACGGGGGTCGGCACGCATCCACTCGATCGCGATCGTGCCCGACCCGCCGCCGACGTCCCACAGCAGTTCGCCCGGCGCGGGCGCGAGCGCCGACAACGTCAGCGCCCGCACCTCGCTCTTGGTCATCTGTCCGTCGCCGGTGTAGGACTCGTCGGCGAGTCCGGGGGTCCGCGTCGCGCGCAGCACGTCGGGCCCGGCATGGCAGCGCACCGCGACGACGTTGAGCGGGTCGGGGTCGGGATGCGCCCACGACTGCGCGCGGCCGTCCTGGCGCGCCTCGGCGGGCCCACCCAGCTGGGACAGCACCGACACCTCCGACGGACCGAACCCGTGCCCGTCGAGCAGCGCGACGACCTCGGCGACGGTGCCCGCGTCCTGACTGAGCACGAGCAACTGCGCACCGTCGGTCAGATCGGGAACCAGCGTCGTGACAGACCGGTGCACGAGGCTGCGGACGGTGACGCGGTCGAGCGGCCACCCCATCCGCGCGCACGCGAGTGACGCCGACGACGGATGCGGCAGCACGCGGACGCGGTCTCGGCCGAGCACGCGCACGAGCGTGGTGCCGATGCCGTGGAACATCGGGTCCCCGCTCGCCAGCACGCACACTTCGCGACGGCCGTGCGTGTCGAACAGGCCGGGGAGCGCCGGCAGCATCGGGGACGGCCAGACGAGCTGTTCGGCGTCGAGCCCGGGAAGCAACGCGAGTTGCCGCCGGGAGCCGATCACCACGTCGGCGCGCCCGAGAGCCTCCTGCGATGCGCGCGCCAGCCCGTCCCAGCCGTCGGCGCCGATGCCGACCACCACGACCGGGCGCGACTGCCGTGGATGCCGCTGCGGTGCGGTCACCGCGGCATCCGCCGCCAGAGCGCCCGCGGCACGAGCCGCGCGACGAAGAACACGGGCTGCAGGATCCGTGGGATCCAGACGACGGTGCGACGCCGTCGCAGGCCCTCGGCGACGGCGTCC
>NZ_JAASAE010000022.1 GCF_012726205.1 Rhodococcus sp. HNM0569
TCGACAACCTCGTCCTGCTCTGCACCCACCATCACCGGTTCGTGCACCACATCGGCTGGACCATCGACATCCACGACGACGACCACATGCCCTGGTTCACACCACCACCCACACCACACGGACCGAGCGAACCACTCCCGGCACACCGCAATTCGATACCACTACTCGCGTGAGCCGGGTTTCAGCGCAGGTCCACCCCGAGGAGTGCGTCGACCGCGTCAGCCACCAGGGCAGGCGCGGACGCGTCGCTGCCGCCGTGTTCGAGGGCGCGCGTCACCCAGCCGTCGATCGCGTCGAGAGCCTTGGGGGTGTCGAGATCGTCGGCCAGGTGCTGGCGCACGCGTGCGATCGTGTCCTCCGCTGCGGGTGCCGACGACAGGGACGCCGCGCCGCGCCACCGAGCGAGGCGCGCCTGAGCATCGGCCAGCAGGTCCGCCGTCCAGAACCGATCCTGCCGGTAGTGCCCTGCGAACAGCGCAAGCCGGATCGCGCCGGGATCGACCCCGTCGCGACGCAGTGCCGACACCAGCACGAGATTGCCTCGGCTCTTCGACATCTTCTCGCCGTCGAGACCGATCATTCCGGTGTGGACGTAGAAGCGCGCGAACCGCCGGTCCCCCGTGACCGATTCGCCGTGCGCTGCCGAGAACTCGTGATGCGGGAAGATGAGATCGCTGCCGCCGCCCTGCACGTCGAATCCGGACCCGATGCGGTTCAACGCGATCGCAGAACACTCGACATGCCAACCCGGCCGGCCGGGACCGAAGGGCGACGGCCACGACGGCTCCCCGTCGCGCGCCGCCCGCCACACGAGCGCGTCGAGTGGATCGTGCTTGCCGGGACGGTCCGGATCGCCGCCACGCTCGGCGAACAAGCGGGCCATCGTGTCGTGGTCGTAGTTCGACTCGTACCCGAACTGCTCGGTGGCGTCGACACGGAAGTACACGTCGGGATACTCGGCGTCGTCGACGACGTACGCGGCACCGGAGGCGACGAACTTCTCGACCATCTCGATCACCTCGCCGATCGACTCGACGGCGCCGATGTAGTCGCGCGGCGGCAACACTCGAAGCGCCGCCATGTCCTCGCGGAACAGATCGATCTCGCGGCTGCCCAGGTCACGCCAGTCGACGCCGTCGCGCTCGGCACGCTCGAACAGCGGGTCGTCGACGTCCGTGATGTTCTGCACGTAATGCACGTGGTGGCCCGCGTCCCGCCACACCCGGTTCACGAGGTCGAAGGTGAGGTAGGTGGCGGCGTGGCCGAGGTGTGTCGCGTCGTACGGGGTGATGCCGCACACGTACATGGTCGCGGTCTCACCTGCGGCGACGGGCCGCACCTGACGGTCGGCGGTGTCGTGGAGCCGAAGTGGCGGCCCCTGGCCGGGGAGGGTGGGGACGGCGACGTCGGACCAAGACTGCATGCCGCCGAGCCTAGTGGAGGCGCTCCCGGCGACCCGTGGCCGGGCGCGTCCCGGACGCCGAGAACCGCCGCGTCAGCAGCGGCGACGGGCGGGTCAGAACGGTGGCCAGGGAATGCGCCTGCTGCCGGTCGGCAGCGGCATGGTGCCGCACTCGGCGAGCTCGACCGCTCGCACCTGCAACGCCGTGATCTCGTCGTCGGTGACGTGCTCGGCGAGCGCTCCGCCGAGGTCGCTGTCGAGCGCCTCGACCAGTTCGGAGATGTCGACGCGCAGATCCGCGGGTACCGTCTCGCCCGCCCAGCCCCACAGGACGGTGCGCAATTTGTCGTCGACATGCAGGCAGATGCCGTGGTCGACGCCGTACACCTGACCGTCGAGTCCTTCGAGTACGTGCCCACCCTTGCGGTCGGCATTGTTGAGGACCACGTCGAGTACCGCCATGCGCAGCAGCCGCGGATCGTCGGCGTGGATGAGCGAGATCGGGGAGCCGGTCGCGTCACTCGCTTCGAGGACCTCGAACCAGCGGTCCGGGATGCTCTCGGGTGCACACACGTCGACGAGATCGAGACCGCCCGGCTGCGTCTGCCGGTCGGTGCTGTCGATCCACTGCTGCACCATGCCGACACCGAACGGGCCGTCGCGCAGGAGCGTACGGGGCACCACTCCCCAACCGAGACTTTCCGACACGAGATACGCCGCGTACTCGCGGCCCGCGAGCGTGCCGTCGGGAAAGTCCCACAGCGGTCGCTCGCCACGGACGGGTTTGTAGACACACCGCACCGACCGGTCGCCGGCTTCCGCCTCGCACACGAGGGTCGCATTGCTTGCGGTCGTGATCTGACCGATCACGGTGAGGTCGCCTTCGGACAGCGGGTCGACATTCGCGGACCGGCCCGGATCGGCGACCACACTCACTCCTCGTCCTCGTGCACTGGGCGTCCCGCTCACTCCTCGGTGTCCAGATCGGCGGCGCTCAGCCCGAACGTCTCGCCCCGACGGTAGCCGTTGGTGCGAATGCAGATGTGTCCCTCGGGCGCGAGGGGCTCGCCGCACAGCGGGCACGGCGCCCGGCCGGCGGCGATGACACGTTCGGAGCGCAGCGAGAATTCGCGTGCCTGGATCGGGGTGAGGAACACGCGCACGGCGTCCGGGCCCTCGTCGGAGTCGTCGAGGACGACCGATTCGTCGAACTCGGTCTCACTGACGGCGAGCAACTCGACGACGACGGCCTCGGCGTCGGCATCCCAGCCCAGGCCCATAGTGCCGACCCGGAACTCCGCGTCGATGGGCATCACGAGCGGACTCGTGTCGCCCAGTTCGGAGACCTCGGGCGGGACGTCGGTACCGAACCGCCGGTGCACCTCGTCGAGGAGCAGCCCCATGCGGTCCGCCAGCACCTGCACCTGCTGCTTCTCGAGCAGCACACTCACGACCCTGTTGTCGTGTACCGCCTGGAGATAGAACGAACGGTCCCCCGGTTCGCCGATCGTTCCGGCAACGAATCGATCGGGAGTGCGGAAGACGTGAATCGCGCGTGACATTGCACCTCCCTCAGCTCGCCCACGGACCCGGTGACCCGAATCCAGGTGTTCCCCGGCCGCCTGATCGTTGCCGGGCCGCCCGACGACAGCACCTGGTCCACATTATCCGCCGATTCGCCTCTCGCGGCTCCGCATGAGCGGTTCGGCACACGCTGTGCGCGAACACAGCGGTCACACCTCGCCGCCGGGGACCGACGGCGACGCCGCCCGCGGCGCGTCTTCCGCCCGGTCGGACGCGTCGCGGTCGGGGTGCTCGGCACGCGGCGGAACCAGCCCGCTCAGATCACCACCGGTGTCGTTCGTTCGAAGCACGAACGGGCTGGTCTCGGTGTAACGGACGACACTGAGCGACGCCGGTTCGGCGACGATGCGCTGGAACCCGTCCAGATGGATGCCGATCGCGTCGGCGAGAACCGCCTTGACGACGTCACCGTGTGTACACGCGACCCACAGCACGTCTCGGCCGTGCTCGCGCGCGAGTCGCGCGTCGTGCTCGCGTACGGCCGCGACCGCGCGCGCCTGCACCTGGGCGAGGCCTTCGCCACCGGGGAACACGGCTGCGGACGCGTGCTGCTGCACGACCCGCCACAACGGTTCCTTCACGAGGGACGCGAGTTCGCGACCGGTCCAGTCGCCGTAGTCGACCTCGGCGAGTCGCGCGTCGATCACGGGCGTGAGCCCGCGCGCACGAGCGAGCGGGGTGACGGTCTGTTCGCACCGCAGCAAAGGCGACTGGACGATCTCGACGACGTCGACGGCCGCGAGTCGGTCGACGAGCCGCTCCGCCTGACCGATGCCGTGCTCGTCGAGTTCGACACCGGGACTGCGTCCGGCGAGCGTGCGCGCCGTGTTCGACGTCGATCGTCCGTGGCGCACGAGTACCACTGTCATTCGGCCAGCCTATCCGCGACGGCGTGCCCGCGCTCTCACACGCTAGGTGGCCGACACGACACCCGTGGCGAGCAGAGCCATGACGACGACGCCGAGGACGATGCGATAGCCGACGAACCAGTACATCGAGTGATTCACGACGAACCGCAGCAACCACGCGATCGACGCGAACCCGATCGCGAACGCGATGATCGTCGCGACCAGCAGCTGCGGCCCGGACGCGATCAGTCCGCCCCCCGACGGCTCGAATGCGTCGGGGAGACTGAACAGTCCGGACGCGACGACCGCGGGGATCGCGAGCAGGAACGAGTAGCGGGCCGCGGCCTCGCGCGTGAGGCCGAGGAACAGACCGGCACTGATCGTGCCGCCCGAGCGGGATACGCCAGGCACGAGCGCGAGTGCTTGCGCGGAGCCCATCACGATGCCGTCCCGCAGGGTGAGTTCTTCCAGATGTCGACGCTTGCGCCCGAAGCGTTCGGCCGCGGCGATGACCAGCGCGAAGACGATGAGCATCGTCGAGATGAGCCAGAGATTGCGCGCCCCGGTACGGATCTCGTCCTTGAACAGGAATCCGAGGACACCGACCGGGATGGTGCCGACGATGACGTACCAGCCCATGCGGTAGTCGAGATCGCCGCGATACTCGCGACGGCGCAGCCCTCGGAACCACGCCCGCACGATGCGCACGATGTCGCGTGCGAAGAACAGCAGAACCGCTGCCTCCGTGCCGAGTTGCGTCACCGCGGTGAACGACGCACCCGCGTCGTCGCCGAAGAAGATCCCGGACACGATGCGCAGGTGGCCCGACGACGAGATCGGCAGGAACTCGGTGAGCCCTTGCACGGCGCCGAGGACCACCGCCTCGAGCCACGTCATCGACTCGCTCACCCTGCCTGCCCCTGAACACGATTCACGGCAGCAACCGTACCGGCCGCGCGGCCGTCCGGCGTGGCAGTGCGACCGGTACGTCGCAGCGCACTACGCTTCCCGCCAACGGCACGTCACCAACAGTCGGCATGTCACCAACAGTCGGCATGTCACGAACACGTCGACGCGGGCACGGAGCAGCAGGAGCTATGGAACAGAGATCGGTAGGCGCAACGGGTCTTCGCGTATCGCGGCTCGGACTGGGCACGCTCACGTGGGGTCGGGACACCGGCGGCGACGAAGCCGCAGCACAGCTTTCGGCGTTCGTCGATGCGGGCGGCACACTCGTCGACAACTCGCCCGCGTACGGCGACGGTGCCGCACAACGTATTCTCGCCGAGCTGCTCGACGACGTGATCCCTCGTGACGAACTCGTGGTGAGCACCAGCGCGGGGATCAGCCCGCACAAGTCGGCGAGCCGTGTCGACTGTTCACGGCGCGCACTGCTGAGCCAGCTCGACGCGACCTTGCGCGAGCTCGGGACCGACTACGTCGACGTGTGGCAGGTCGCGACGTGGGATCCGCTCACTCCCGTCGACGAGATCGCGGCGACCCTCGACTACGCGGTCGCGAGCGGCAAGGTGCGGTACGCGGGTGTGCGCGGATATCTGGGCTGGCAGCTCGCCACCGCGGCAGGCGCGTCGGGCACGACGCCGCTGGCGGCGACACAGGTCGAGTACTCGCTCCTCGCCCGCGGCGTCGAGGAGGAACTCGTGCCTGCCGCGACACATCACGGCATCGGCGTGTTCGCCGCGGTACCGCTCGCGGGCGGCGTCCTGACCGGCAAGTACCGTGACGGCGTCCCGGCCGATTCACGCGGCGGCGACCCCGCCCATGCCGAGGACGTCCGTTCGTACCTGCAGTCCCCTGCCGGGCGTGTCGTCGACGCGGTGGTCACGGCCGCCGACGGCCTCGGCACGTCTCCGCTCGCGGTCGCGCTCGCGTGGACGCGCGACCGCCCGGGCGTCGCGAGTGCGATCGTGGGCGCGCGCGACCTCGCGCAGCTCACCGGCGTCCTCGTCGCCGAGGAGCTCGCGCTCCCGCCTGCGATCGCCGCGGCCCTGGACGATGTGAGTGCGTGACAGGCGGCGGGAGTGCGTGACACCACGTCGGCGCACGACTCGCACCGCACCGGTCGAACAGGGCAGGCTAACCTGATCTGACAGACAGTCAGTCGAGGAGGACCCATGCCCACTCTGAACGAGGTGCAGTCGCCCGCCGGCCTTGCGGAACGAATCCGGTCGGGTACGGCCGACGCGCACCGCGACGCCGAGGAATCGCGCTTCGTCGAGGCGCTGCTCGGCGGCGAGCTGACATCCGAGGGATACGCCGAACTGCTGGCGCAGAGCTGGTTCGTCTACCGCGAACTCGAGGAGGCCGGGCGTGCGCACGCGGACGATCCGGTCGTCGCGCCCTTCCTGTCGGACGCGCTGCTGCGGGTGCCCGCCCTCGAAGCAGACCTCGCTTTCGTGCGCGGCCCGCAGTGGCGTGAGACGGCCGTCGCGCGACCGGCAGCCCAGGCGTACGTCGCCCGGCTGCGCGAGGTCGCCTTCGACGATCCCGCACTGTTCGTCGCACACCATTACATCCGGTACATGGGAGATCTGTCGGGCGGCCAGATCATCCGTCGCCGCGTGTCCGACGCATACGGCTACCAGGACGCTGGCGTGCGCTTCTACACCTTCGACGAGATCCCGAAGACGAAGCCGTTCAAGGATGCGTACCGCGCATCCCTGGATGCGGCACCGTTCGATTCGGCGACTCAGGACCGGGTGATCGACGAGGTGCGCCTCGCGTTCGGCCTTAACCGGGCGCTGTTCGACGACCTCGCGGGCGACCTCGACCGTTTCCGCGCGTGATGGCTGTCCTCTTCGCTCGATCCCGCTCCACCCGCCGTCGCACCGCACGTGTGGCAGCACTCGTCGGCGCGGCGGTGCTCACGATATTCGTCTCGGCGTGCAATGCGCCTGCGGCGCAGGACTCGGCAGGCGCGACCGGCCCTCGCACCGCGACCCTTGCCGATCCGAATCCGCAGCCGGTCACCGACCACGCGACGCCGGTGCTACCGGCCGACACGGCCGACGCCGAGGGCACGCCCGTCACCGTCGCCGACACCTCCCGCATCGTCGCGATGGACCGCTACGGCACGCTCACGCAGACGGTCTACGCACTCGGGCTCGGCGACTCGCTCGTCGGCCGCGACATCGCCGCGAAGTTCCCCGCCGTCGAGGACGTCCCGGTCGTCAACCCGGGCGGGCAGTCGATCAACGCGGAAGCAATCCTCGATCTGCGTCCCACGGTCGTGCTCACCGACACGAGCATCGGCCCCCGCGGCGTCCAGGACCAGTTGCGCGCGGCCGGGGTGCCGGTCGTGTTCTTCGATCCGCACCGCAGCCTCGACACAGTCGACGACCAGATCCTCGCGGTCGCCCGCGCCCTCGGGGTCGGCGAACTCGGCGACCGTCTCGCGGCCCGCACCTCCGACGAGATCGCGGCGGCCCGCACGCGCGCCCCGGAGGGCCAGGAGCCGCTCGAGATCGCGTTCCTCTACACCCGCGGCCCCGCGATCACGATGATCGGCGGCCCGGGGTCGGGCGCAGATTCGCTCATCGACGCACTCGGCGCGGTCGACGCGGGCACGAAGTCCGGCATCACGCAGGAGTTCGTCGCGATCACCAGCGAGGCGCTCATCGCCGCGGCACCGGACGACATCCTGATGATGACGCACGGGCTCGAGTCGATCGGAGGAATCGACGGCCTCGAGGCGATCCCCGGCATCGCCCAGACCCCGGCCGGCCGAAGCAAGTCCGTCGTCGACATGGACGACGGCGTACTGCTGGGCTTCGGCCCGAACACCGGACGCGTGCTTGCGGCCCTTGCCGACGCCTTCTATCCGGACACCGCTTCATGACCGAAGCGTCACCCGCGGCGACCGCGTCCGGTCGCCGCACCACGATCGTCCTCGCGGTGCTCGTCGTCGGCCTCGTCGCAGCGTCGATCGCGGCGGCGTGCATCGGCCAGGTGCACACGACGCCCGCCGAGGTCGTGGGCTCGATCCTGCATCGCATCGGACTCGACATCGGACCGATGCCTGCGCACCCGAGCGGCGACGTCACCCTGTGGGAGGTCCGCTTCCCGCGTGTCGTGCTCGCGATCGTCGTCGGCGCCTCGCTCGGCTGCTCGGGCGCCCTGCTGCAGGGCGTGTTCGCCAACCCGCTCGCCGAACCGGGTGTCATCGGTGTGTCGTCGGGCGCCGCGGTCGGCGCGAGCGCAGTGATCGTCGCGGGCGGCACCTTCGCGGCAGGCTGGTCGGTGGCCGTCGGCGCATTCGTCGCCGGACTGGTGACCACTGCGCTCGTGTATCTGCTCGCGCGCCACGAAGGCCGCACCGAGGTCGTGACGCTCGTGCTCACGGGCGTCGCCGTCAATGCGTTCGCCGGTGGGCTCATCGCGCTGTTCACGTTCATCGCGTCTCCTGCAGCGCGCGACCAGATCGTGTTCTGGCAGCTCGGTTCCCTCTCGGGTGCGACCTGGAACGCTGTGGCGATCGTCGGGCCGATGGCCGTCGTCGGGGTCGGTGCGACGATGGTGATCGCGAGGCGCCTCGACCTGCTCTCGCTGGGTGAGTCCGCAGCCCGCCACCTCGGTCTCGACGTCGAACGCCTCCGGCAGGTCGCGGTCGTGATCGTCGCTCTGCTGGTATCGGCGAGCGTCGCATTCACCGGCATCATCCTGTTCGTGGGACTCGTCGTCCCGCACGTCATGCGCATCTGCGTCGGACCGGGCCACCGCGTGCTGATCCCCGCGAGCGCGCTGTGCGGCGCCTTCGTCCTGCTGGTCGCCGATCTCGGCGCCCGCACCCTCGTCCCGAACGCCGACCTGCCGCTCGGCATGCTCACCGCACTGGTCGGCGGGCCGTTCTTCTTCTGGCTGCTGCGCCGCACGCGCGCCCGGCAAGGAGGGTGGGCGTGACGCGGCGCTGGTGGCCGGGCCGCGCCGCCGCGGCGGACACCCCCACGTCGACCGAACCCGGCGGGGTGACCCTGAGCGCGGCCGGGCTGCACGTCGAGCGCGGCGGACGACCGGTCCTCGTCGACGTCGACGTCGACGTGCGCTCCGGCGAGGTCCTCGCGCTCGTCGGCCCCAACGGTGCGGGAAAGTCCACGCTGCTCGCGGTGCTCGCGGGCGATCAGGCCTTCTCGGCGGGCGACGTCGAGCTCGACGGCAGACCGCTGGGCCGGTATTCGGTGCGGGACGCGGCTCGGCGGCGCGCCGTGCTGCTGCAGGCCAACACGGTCAGCTTCCCGTTCACGGCCCGCGAGGTCGTCGCGATGGGCCGCTCTCCGTGGGCGCACACGCCGCGCAGCGAGGACGACGACGCGATCGTCGACGCGGCGATGGCCGAGTGCGATGTCAGCCGGTTCGCCGACCGCCCGTTCACCGCGCTCTCCGGTGGCGAGAAGGCGCGCGTCGCACTGGCGCGCGTGCTGGCGCAGGACACCGAGACGATGCTGCTCGACGAGCCGACGGCCTCGCTCGACCTCGGCCATCAGGAGACCGTGATGCAGATCGCCCGCGAGCGCGCCCGCACCGGCCGGGCCGTCGCGGTCGTGCTGCACGACCTGGGGCTCGCCGCCGCGTACGCCGACCGCATCGTCGTGCTGTCCGAAGGACAGGTCGCGGCTGCGGGTGCCCCTGCCGACGTGCTGTCGGAAGAGCTGCTCAGCAGCGTCTACCGGCACCCGATCGACCTGGTGCCGCACCCCCGTACGGGAGCACCGCTCGTCGTGCCGCACCGCGACTGACCCTGCTGTCGTCGAGTCGGCCCGAGTCGGCTGCAGGGCGGTTCGGCCGATCAGGGATGCTTGAGAGGTCGGCCGGCACACGGCCGCCACCGCGAGCACGTCGCAGTCAGCAGGACATCCGGAGGATCACGTGAGTAGATGGGAAGCGCGCACGGTCGCAGCCGTGCTCGCCGTCGCGGCCGTCACGATCGCGGGCTGCTCGTCCGGCGAGGACGACGATGCGAGCACCGGGCCCATGGTGTCCGCGACCGCACCGTCCGCCGGGGCCTCGACCGCGCAGCCGGACGGCGAGGTGCGCGCCGCCGCACCGATCGACTCGCTCACCTTCTCGCGTCCGGCCGCAGAAGGGGCGCCGAGCGCCCTGTTCGCCGCGGTGACGGGCGACGGAACGCAGATCGAGGTGGCGTCCTCGGACGCGGGATCCGCGCCGCTGCACACGCTCACCACCCCCGTGCCGGTCGTCGACGTCGCCGCCGCGCAGGACGGCACGCTGCTGCTCGCGATGAACGGCGCCGTCGGCCGCCTGCACCTCGACGCGGGCACCATCGACACGATCGACGTCGACGGGGACGTGCGCACCGTCGCCGAACTGGCCGACGGGCGCATCGCGGCAGGACTCGCGGGTGGGCGTCTGGCTCTGCTCACCCCGGACGGCGGCGTCGACGCCGAGATCACCGGCATCGCGTCGGTGGACGCGCTCGCCGTCACCGGCGACGCACTCACCGTGCTCGACCGCACGCAGACGTCGGTCACCGAGATCGACCTCGCCGAGAATCGGCCCGGCTTGGCGTTGCGCGCGGGCGAGGGCGCGACCGAACTGACGACCGACCACCACGGACGCATTCTCGTGAGCGACACCAACGGCCGCGAGCTGCTCGTCTACACGACCGGCGATCTGATCCTGCGGCAACGCTTCCCCACCGGCAGCGGACCGTACGCCGTGGCGTACGACGACGTCGCCGAGCGCGTGTGGGTCACGTTGCCGGAAACCGGCGAAGTGGTCGGTTACGATCTCTCGACCGGGGTCGGCGTCGAGACCGCCCGATACACCACGGTCCGTCAGCCCGACGCGATCGCGGTGGACCCGAGCACCGGCGACCTGCTGATCGGCTCGGCCACC
Organism: Rhodococcus sp. HNM0569; assembly: GCF_012726205.1. Classification (GTDB taxonomy): domain Bacteria; phylum Actinomycetota; class Actinomycetes; order Mycobacteriales; family Mycobacteriaceae; genus Rhodococcus_F. The sequence continues at coordinate 10,708 of NZ_JAASAE010000022.1, forward strand.
GGCGACGGTCTGCAGCGGATACCTCTCGGGAGGTCGTGATGGCGTTCAACGCGCGGAAGCTTCCGGCGACATGGGACACGAGCTCCGAGGAGTTCGACTACGTTCCGCTCACACTTCCGCCGGACGTCACCCGCGTGAGCGCGTCCATGCGACTCGCCATCCAGGCCGAGTTCGGTGGCTGGGAGCTCTCACGTGTGCGTCTCTACACCGACGGCAGCCGCGGCGTCCTGCTGCGGCGCCGCAAGTCGCCCCGCCACATCCCCGACCCGGGTATCTGAGGAGTCTGTCGTGTATCCGCTGCTGTTGAGGCTGATGTTTCTGCTGCCTCCCGAGCGCGTCCATCACCTGGCCTTCGCCGCGATGCGGCTCGTCACGAGGACTCAGCCGCTGCGCTGGATGGTGACGCGGGTGCTCACGGTGCGCGACCCGATCCTGCGGACGACGGTGTTCGGTGTCGACTTCCCCGCACCGATGGGACTGGCGGCCGGTTTCGACAAGAACGCGGACGGGGCCGACACCTGGGGGCCGATGGGCTTCGGATACGCCGAGGTCGGCACCGTCACGGCGCAGGCACAGCCCGGCAATCCGCCGCCCCGGCTGTTCCGGCTGCCCGCCGACCACGCGCTGCTCAACCGGATGGGATTCAACAACCACGGCGCGGGCACTGCGGCCAACAACCTGCGCCAGCGCCGGGCCGGCGGCGTGCCGATCGGCGCCAACATCGGCAAGACGAAGATCACGCCGCCCGCGGACGCCGCGGCCGACTACACCACGAGCGCGCGCATGCTCGGCCCGCTCGCCGACTTCGTCGTCGTCAACGTCAGCTCGCCGAACACGCCGGGGCTGCGCGATCTGCAGGCGGTCGAGGCCCTACGGCCGATCCTCGTCGCGGTACAGGAAACGGTGACGACCCCGGTACTGGTCAAGATCGCTCCCGATCTCTCGGACGAGGACGTCGACGCGGTGGCCGACCTCGCTGTCGAACTCGGCCTCGCCGGCGTCGTCGCGGCCAACACGACGGTCAGCCGCGACGACCTGCGCACCCCGCATCCCGATGTCGCGGCACTGGGCCCGGGCGGCGTGTCCGGCCCGCCCGTCGCCGACCGTTCGCTCGCGGTGCTGCGCCGCCTGCACGCCCGCGTGGGCGATCGGCTGACGCTGATCTCGTGCGGGGGTATCGAGAACGCGGACCACGCATGGGAACGCATCCTCGCCGGAGCCTCGCTGGTGCAGGGCTACACCGGCTTCATCTACGGCGGGCCGTTCTGGGCGAGGTCGATCCACAAGGGTGTCGCGCGCCGCGCCCGCGCGGCCGGGTTCACGTCGATCGCGGACGCCGTCGGGTCCGGTGTCGCGTCCTGACCTGCCACACTCCGAGCGACGCACACTCGTCTGCCTACCGAGCGGGGCCGGTGGCAGCACGCCACCGGCCCCGCTTCGTACCAGCTGTCGTTACTTCTGCTCGTAGAGTCCGGTGATGCGCGCACGGGCGATCGCATGGCCGAACAGGTTGAACCCGAGGAAGGCCGGCGTCGACTCCGCGGTGACACCGTCGATGCGGTCGACGTCCACCGCGTGCACCGCGACGATGTAGCGGTGCGGGCCGTGCCCCTCCGGCGGGGCGGCACCGAGGAAGCGGTGCAGTCCCGCGTCGTTGCGCAGTGTCAGCGCCGTCGACGGCAGGCCGGTCCCGTTGTCGTCACCCGCTCCGGCGACCAGGCTCGTGGTGGTGGCCGGGATGTTGAGCACGGCCCAGTGCCAGAAGCCGGACGCGGTGGGCGCGTCGGGATCGAACACGGTGACGGCGAAGCTCTTCGTCTCGGCCGGGAAGCCCGACCACGACAGTTGCGGCGACTCGTCGTACCCGCCCGCACCCATGATTCCACTCACCTGCTCGGTCGGCAGGGTGCCACCGTCGGTGAAATTCTCCGACGTGAGCTCGAAGGTGGGCAGGTCCGGCAGCGGCTCGTAGGGGTCGAATGCCATGCGGTGTTCCTTTCGTTGAGGACGGATCAGCAGCGAGTCAGGAAGTGCCCGAGCACGCGGGCACCGAAACGCAGAGCGTCGACGGGCACCCGCTCGTCGACGCCGTGGAACAGCGCCGAGAAGTCGAGATCGGGGGGCAGCTGCAACGGAGCGAAGCCGAAGCACCGGATGCCGAGCTTCGCGAACGCCTTGGCGTCGGTGCCACCCGACATCATGTACGGCACGGTGCGCGCGTCGGGGTCGTGCGCGAGGATCGCGTCGTTCATCGCGTCCACGAGGTCGCCGTCGAAGGTCGTCTCGTAGGAATCGAGCGACGTGACCCATTCGCGCGTCACGTCCGGGCCGATCAGCTCGTCGACGATGCGCTCGAACTCGGCGCGCCTGCCCGGTAGCACGCGGCAGTCGACCATCGCCTCCGCAGTCTGCGGGATGACATTGGCCTTGTACCCGGCCGACAACATCGTGGGGTTCGCGGTGTCGCGGAGCGTCGCGCCCACGATGTTCGCGATGCTGCCGAGCTTCGCGAGGGTGCCCTCGAGGTCGGGCGAGGCGGGATCGAAGTCGAGTCCGGTCTCTTCCCCCGCCGCCGTCAGGAATTCGGCCACGGAATCGGACACGACGAGCGGGAAGGTGTGCGTGCCCAGACGCGCGACGGCCTGAGCGAGGGTGGTGACCGCATTGTCGCTGTGCAGGAACGAACCGTGGCCCGCACGGCCACGCGCGGTGAGCTTCATCCAGCCGAGGCCCTTCTCGGCGGTCTCGACCAGGTACAGGCGGCGCTCGGTGCCGTCCGGACGGGGCACGGTGAGCGAGAACCCGCCCACCTCGCCGACGGCCTCGGTGACTCCCTCGAACAGGTCCGGCCGGTGTTCGACGAGCCACTGACACCCGTAGCGGCCGCCGTTCTCCTCGTCCGCGACGAACGCGAACACCAGATCACGCGGTGGCACGACGCCTGTCGCCTTGAACTCGCGCGCGACCGCCAGGATCATCCCGACCATGTCCTTCATGTCGACGGCGCCCCGGCCCCACACGTAACCGTCCTCGACGGCCCCCGAGAAGGGGTGCACGCGCCAGTCGGCGGGCTCGGCGGGCACGACGTCGAGGTGCCCGTGCAGCATGAGCGCGCCGCGCTCGCGGTCGGCGCCCTCGAGTCGCGCGAACACATTGGTGCGGCCGGGTGCGCCCGACTCGACGATCTCGACCTCGTAGCCGACCTCGCGCAACTGCCCGGCAACCCAGTCCGCGCACTCGGCTTCGCCCTTGGTCGTCGCGAGGTCGCCGGTATTGGACGTGTCGAACCGGATGAGCGCACTGACGAGGTCGACGACCTCGGCTTCCGCACGGCCGCTGCCTGGACTTTCCCCTCGGGTTCCCACTGAAGAAGACACGCCACTTTCCTACCATCGTGGAGGGGCTCGCGCGTGCCCCGAACACGCGATTTGGGCCCTGACGCTTCATCGGTTAGTCTTTCGAGGCGCCCAACGAACAGGGGCGTGAGCAAGTCCGAGTGGCGGAATGGCAGACGCGCTAGCTTGAGGTGCTAGTGTCCTATTAACGGACGTGGGGGTTCAAGTCCCCCCTCGGACACAGGAGCGAACCGAAGCTCAGGATCTCGATCCGGAGCGGCTCGCACTCCACGATTCTGAGTTGAGACAGACGAGAAGGCCCCGGTTCTTTCGGAACCGGGGCTTTTCTCGTGAGAGGGCACGTGTTCCAGTCATGACAGCCACGAGCGAGAATACGGCGACGAGCGACGAGACCGCGACTGTGCACGCCGGTACGCCGAGCACACTCGATCCCGCCGATCTCGACGCATTTCATCGCGTCCTCGACCACGCCGCGCGGCTCGACGCGGACCATCCCGACTCGGTCGCGATCCAGCGCGCCGTGGCGCACATGTTCAAGAAGGCGAAGCGGACACGTCGCAATGCGGCCCGCGACGCGCGCGCCGAGGCCGACCGCCGCGTGGTCGCCGCAACGGCGACCGGTTCGCCGGACCGGATCGACGACGAGACTGCAGGCATCCCGCTGTCGTCGTCGGCGCAGGGTGCGACGGCGGGCACGCTCGTCCGAGCGCGTCCGTGCTACATCTGCAAGCAGCGCTACACGGTCGTCGACGCGTTCTACCACCAGCTGTGCCCGTCGTGCGCGGCACGCTCGCACGCCAAGCGCGACGCCCGCACCGACCTCACCGGCAGGCGTGCCCTGCTGACCGGCGGCCGCGCGAAGATCGGCATGTACATCGCCCTGCGGCTGTTGCGCGACGGTGCCCACACGACGATCACGACGCGTTTCCCCAACGACGCCATCCGCCGCTTCTCCGCGATGGAGGACAGCGACCAGTGGCTGCACCGCCTACGGATCGTGGGCATCGATCTGCGCGATCCTGCGCAGGTCGTCGCGCTCGCCGACTCGGTCGCCGAGCAGGGCCCGCTCGACATCCTGATCAACAACGCCGCACAGACCGTGCGCCGCTCCCCCGGCGCCTACAGCGCACTCGCGGACGCCGAGAACGCACCGCTGCCTGCCGGGACGACGCCGGATGTCGTCACCTTCGGAAAGCCGAGCGAGGCTCATCCGGCGGCCCTCGCGAGTTCGCTGGGCGACGCCACCGCGCTGTCCGGGACCGCCCATGAACTCGCGGCGCACGACCTGACCGCGGCGGCGCTCGTCGCGAAGTCCGCCTCGCCCGCGCGTCAGGCGGCCGGGCTCGCAGTCGACGCCGGCGGCCTGCTGCCCGATCTCGCGACCACCAACAGCTGGGTGCAGACGGTCGCCGAGGTCGATCCGGTCGAGCTGCTCGAGGTGCAGCTGTGCAATGCGGTCGCACCGTTCATCCTGGTGTCCCGGTTGCGGCCCGCGATGGCCGCTGCCGCCGCACGGCGCAAGTACGTCGTCAACGTGTCGGCGATGGAGGGCCAGTTCGCGCGCTACTACAAGGGTGCGGGTCATCCGCACACCAACATGGCCAAGGCCGCCCTCAACATGCTGACGCACACGAGTGCGCGGGAGATGCTCGAGGACGGCATCCTCATGACGGCGGTCGATACCGGCTGGATCACCGACGAGCGCCCGCACGAGACGAAGATGCGCTTGGCCGACGAGGGCTTCCACGCCCCGCTCGACCTCGTCGACGGCGCCGCACGCGTGTACGACCCGATCGTGATGGGCGAACGCGGCGTCGACCTGTACGGGTGCTTTCTGAAGGACTACGAGCCGTCCCCCTGGTGACGCACCGCGCCGGCGACATACCGTACGTGCACCACGGTCGCGCTCGCGGCGGCACTCCGACGCACGTCGGGCTTGTATCGTCGGTCACATGACCGCGACACCCGACGACACGGGCACCACTGCCTCCTCCTCCGCCTCCCCGTCCCCCTCCGGCTCCCCCGGCCGCGAACACGACATCGCGATCTTCGGCGCCACCGGCTTCGTCGGCCGCCTCCTCGCCGACTACCTGGCCCGCAATGCGCCCGCGGGCCTGCGCATCGCGCTCGCCGGTCGCTCACGCGACAAGCTCGAGGCGGTACGCGACTCGCTGGCCGGCGCAGCGGCCTCGTGGCCGATCGTGCTCGCCGACTCCACCGACCCCGATTCGCTCACCGCCCTCGCCCGCGCCTCGCGCGTCGTGGCGACCACGGTCGGTCCGTACGCGAAGTACGGCAAGGATCTCGCGTCGGCGTGCGCACTCGAGGGCACCGACTACGTCGATCTGACGGGCGAGGTGCTGTTCGCACGCGAGAGCATCGACGCCAATCACGAGGCGGCCCGCGCGAGCGGTGCCCGCATCGTGCACTCGTGCGGATTCGACTCCGTGCCCTCCGATCTCGGTGTCCATGTCCTGCACGCCGCGGTCGCCGCCGACGATGCGGGCGAACTGCTCGACACGACTCTCGTCGTGTCGGCACTGCGCGGCGGCGTCAGCGGCGGCACGATCGATTCGTTGCGCACCCAGGTCGTCGAGGCCGCGTCCGACAAGCGGGCCCGCGCGCTCGCGCTCGACCCGTACTCGCTCAGCCCCGATCGCGCCGCCGAACCGGATCTCGGACGTCAGTCCGATGTCGGTGTCGTCAAGGGCACCGACATCGCGCCGTCGGTGCAGGGCTGGAAGGCACCGTTCGTCATGGCGTCGTACAACACGCGGGTCGTTCGGCGCACGAATGCGTTGCGCGAGTGGGCCTACGGGCGACGGTTCCGCTACCGCGAGACCATGAGCGTCGGCCGCTCGCCGCTCTCCCCCGTGCTCGCCGGTGCGGTCGCAGGTGGTCTCGGCGTCCTCGTCGCCGGTCTGGCCGCGAAACCGACCCGGGCACTGCTCGATCGGGTACTGCCGAGCCCCGGCGACGGCCCGAGCGAGAAGACCAGGCGGAACGGACATTTCACGATGGACCTGTACACGACCACCACCACCGGCACGCGTTACGAGGCACGGTTCCGCGCCGACGGCGACCCCGGCTACCAGGCCACCGCGGTCATGTTGGGAGAATCGGCGCTCGGGCTCGCGCTCGACCACGACGCGCTGCCCGACGCCGCGGGAGTACTCACCCCCGCCACCGCCCTCGGGGACGTGCTGGTCGATCGACTACGCCGCCAGGGCTTCGAGATCACGGCACGGCGCAGCTGACTGCAGGCGGACCGAACAGTCCACCTCATCCCCCACGTGCGCATGTTTACCGACAGGTAACATCCATTGTCGACGGCACCCTTCCCGGTGCCGGCGGAGCGAACAGAAGTGAGGCAATTTTCATGACCGAGCGTGTTCAGGTCGGCGGCCTTCAGGTCGCCAAGGTGCTCTACGACTTCGTCGAGAACGAGGCGCTCGCCGGTACCGGCGTGTCGTCGGAGGCCTTCTGGGCCGGGGCCGACAAGATCTTCGCCGACCTGACTCCGAAGAATCGTGAGCTGCTCGCCAAGCGCGACGAACTCCAGGAACGCATCGACGCGTGGCACCAGGCGAATCCCGGCAAGCCCGCGGACTTCGACCAGTACAAGAAGTTCCTGCAGGAAATCGGCTACCTCCTGCCGGAACCCGCCCCGTACCAGGTCACCACCGCGAACGTCGACAGCGAGATCGCCACCACCGCGGGTCCGCAGCTCGTCGTGCCGATCCTCAACGCCCGTTTCGCGCTCAACGCGTCGAACGCGCGGTGGGGCTCGCTGTACGACGCCCTCTACGGCACCAACGCCATCTCGGAAGAGGGCGGCGCCGAGAAGACGTCGGGCTACAACAAAGTGCGCGGCGACAAGGTCATCGCGTGGGCGCGCGACTTCCTCGACACGGCCGCTCCGCTCGAGACCGGTTCGCACAAGGACTCGGTGTCGTACACGATCGACGGCGAGACGCTGAAGGTCGCGCTGTCCGACGGCACCGTCACCGGCCTCGCGCAGCCGGAGAAGTTCGTCGGCTACCTCGGTGACAAGAGCGCCCCGTCGTCGGTGCTGCTGCGCAACAACGGCCTGCACGCCGACATCCAGATCGATCCGCAGTCGCCGATCGGCAAGACCGACGCCGCGGGCGTCAAGGACGTCGTGCTCGAGTCCGCGGTCACCACGATCATGGACTTCGAGGACTCGGTCGCGGCGGTCGACGCCGACGACAAGGTGGTCGGATACCGCAACTGGCTCGGCCTCAATCGCGGCGACCTCGCGGAGACCATCGACAAGGGCGGCAAGACCTTCACCCGCACGCTCAACGCCGACCGTGTCTACACCACGCCGTCGGGCGGCGAGCTGTCGCTGCACGGCCGTTCGCTGCTGTTCGTCCGCAATGTCGGTCACCTCATGACGAACCCCGCGATCCTCGATGCCGAGGGCAACGAGGTCCCCGAGGGCATCCTCGACGCGCTGCTCACGGGCCTCACCGCGATCCCGGGTCTGACCCGCAGCGACGACACGGGCCCGCTCGACAACAGCCGCACCGGGTCGATCTACATCGTCAAGCCCAAGCAGCACGGCCCCGAAGAGGTCGCCTTCACCACCGAACTGTTCGGTCGCGTCGAGCAGGTCCTCGGCCTGCCGACCAACACGCTCAAGGTCGGCATCATGGACGAGGAACGCCGCACGACGGTCAACCTCGCGGCCTGCATCAAGGAGGCCAGCGAGCGCGTCGTGTTCATCAACACCGGCTTCCTCGACCGCACGGGCGACGAGATCCACACGTCGATGGAGGCGGGCGCGATGGTGCGCAAGGCCGACATGAAGAAGCAGACGTGGATCGGCGCGTACGAGGACTGGAATGTCGACACCGGCCTGGCCGTCGGCCTCGAGGGCAAGGCGCAGATCGGCAAGGGCATGTGGGCGATGACCGATCTCATGGCCGAGATGCTCGAGCAGAAGATCGGCCACCCCAAGGCCGGCGCGAATACCGCGTGGGTGCCGTCGCCGACCGGCGCGACCCTGCACGCAACGCACTACCACCAGGTCGACGTGTTCGCGGTCCAGGAGGAGCTGCGCGGCACGAAGCGCGCGACCCTCGACGACATCCTGACCATTCCGCTGGCGGAGAACACGAACTGGTCCGACGCCGAGAAGCGCGAGGAACTCGACAACAACTGCCAGTCCATCCTCGGCTATGTCGTCCGCTGGATCTCGCAGGGAGTCGGCTGCTCGAAGGTGCCGGACATCCACGATGTCGCGCTCATGGAAGACCGTGCGACGCTGCGCATCTCGAGCCAGCTGCTCGCCAACTGGATCCGGCACGGCGTCGTGTCCGTCGACGATGTCGTCGCGTCGCTCGAGCGCATGGCGCCCGTCGTCGACCGGCAGAACGAGAATGACGGCGCATACCGGCCGATGGCGCCCGACTTCGACGCCAACATCCCGTTCCAGGCTGCCAAGGAGCTGATCCTCGAAGGCACCAAGCAGCCCAACGGCTACACCGAGCCGATCCTGCACCGCAAGCGCCGCGAGTACAAGGCGGCATTCGGCTTCTGATCGCACGTTCGGCAGTCGACCGGTACGGCAGCCCCCGCCCACGGGCGGGGGCTGCCGTGTGTCCGGGTTCGGAAGCCGGGAGCGAAGTCGCCTGCAGGACCGTCGATAGACTGGTGCGGGCGTACACACAGGCGTGCACGCAGGGAACGAACGGAGCAGGACACTGGGGCAGCATCGAGGCGACAGCGGTCGGCGCGGCGTCAGCAAGGGGCCGGTCATCGCGGTCGCGGCGGTCGTGGCCGTCGTCGTTCTCGTGGTCGGGTGGATTCAACTCGGCGACCGCATCGATCGGGAGGGCGCCGACGCGGCAGGCACGTGTGTCGAAGGAGACGCCGTCGTGCACGTCGCGGCCGATCCGTCGATCGCACCGGTCCTCACGGACCTCGCGGACCGGTTCTCGGCGACCGAGCCCATCGTGCGCGATCACTGCATCACGGTCGAGGTCACCGATCCGGATCCCGCGGCGATCGTCCCCGCGCTCGCTGCAGGCGCCGAGTGGGACGACGCCCTCGGGTCGCGGCCGGACCTGTGGGTTCCGCAGAGCTCGTCGTCGCTCGCGGAGGTCGGCACCGGCGTCGTCGACGGTGGCGCCCGCTCCCTCGCGGCGAGCCCGATCGTGCTGTCCGTTCCACCCACGCTCGGTAATGCACTCGAAGGTGCGGGCACGCGATGGCAGGACCTGTCCCGACTCGAGTCGACGGGCTTGTCGTCGATCGGACTGCCGCAATGGAAGTCGCTCGGCCTCACGCTTTCGCTCGCACCCGGCGCCGACGCGTCGGCACTCGCGCTGCAGGCTGTCGCCGCCGGGGTCGCCGGCCACCCGGGCGGGCCCCTCACGCAGGCCGATGCCGAGTCCGCAGCGGTGCGCGACGCGGCTGCCACCCTGGGAGTCGCCGCCGAGGACGGGACGGAGCCCACGCCCGCGCCGCCACCGGCCACCACACATGCCGTCCCGGTCACCGAGCAGACCATGTACCGCACACTGGCGCAGGACTCCCCGCCGGACGCCCTGGCGTACCGGCCGGCAGGCCCCACACCCGTCGCCGACTTCCCCGCTGCGATCCTGACCTCGGCCGACGAGACACGGGCCCGCGCAGCCGCCCAGTTCACCGAGTTCCTGCGGACGCCCGAACATTCGGCGTCCTTCCTCGACGCCGGATTCCGCGTTCCCGGCGGCGCGACCCCGGATTCGACGGTCATGCCGTTCCCGCGCATCGGGGAAACCGTCGCCCCGGCGGACGCCGCGGCCGTCACGACGCTCCTCGACGCGGCGCGCAATCCCGAACGGCCACGCTCGACCACGATCCTGCTCGACCTGTCCGAATCGATGGCGACGCGCGAGGGCGGCGGCACCCGCCTGGCGAATGTGACGCGCGCGCTCACCGAACAGATCGCCGCCGCACCCGACGACGCGGCGATCGGCTTGTGGGAGTTCGCCGGCCGGCTCGACGGGACGCGGCCGTACCGCGTCGCGGTGCCCACCGCACCGCTGGCGGAGGGCCGCGGCGGCACGAGCCAACGCGACGCGCTCGACGACGCACTCGCCGGGGCCGCGCCGTCGACGGGATCGCACTCGTACGCGACCGTCGACGCCGCCTACCGGGCTGCAGCCGAGTCGGCGACGCCTCAGCGGCCCGCTTCGATCCTGCTCGTCACCGACGGCGCCGACGACACACCGAATCTCACGCGCACGCAACTGTTCGCCGCACTCGACGCCGCGGAGCGCGAGGACGCACCGGTGACGATCGACGTCGTCGTGCTCGGCGATGCGGAGCAGAGCCTCGCCACGCTCCGCGAACTCGCCGAACGCACCGGTGGCACCCTCACCGAACTCCCGTCGTCGAACACTCCCGACCTCGGCTCGTCCCTCGCACGGTTCACGTCGTAACCGTGTTCCCTCCATCCACCGTGTTCCTTCCGGAAGGACCAGTGCAGCTCCGTGGTACGCCTGCTCGTCTTCGCCGTCCTGCTCGCCCTGATCACGTGGTGGCTGCACCGTAGGCTCGTCCGCGCCACGGCGCTGACGCGGCCGTGGTCGACTGTCGCCGACGCCGCGCTCCTGATCCTGTACGTCCTCGCGGTCGTCGGGGTGGGCAGCGGCGAGGCGTTCGCGACCTCGTGGGCGCGGCCCGTCGGCTTCGCCGGGTGGGCCTGGATCGGGGCAGGCCTCTACCTGCTGCTGGGCCTGGGCGCGCTCGCGGCCGTGTCCGGGATCGTGCGCGTCGCCGCGCGGCGACCGCACGACGAGTCACGCCGCCGAGCCCTGCGCGTCGCTACCGGCGCGGTCGTCGTCGCGGCCGTCGGTGCCGCCGGCTACGGAGTGGCGGAAGCCGCGCGGCCGCGGGTCACCACGGTCCGGGTACCGCTGCGCCGGTTGCCCGCCGAGTTCGACGGCGTCCGCGTCGCGCTCGTCGCCGACCTGCACGTCGGGCCCGCCCGCGGCGAACCGTTCACACGCCGCGTCGTCGACCTCGTGCTGCGCGAGAAGCCCGATCTCGTGATCCTCGGCGGCGATCTCACCGACGGTGTCGTCGACAAGGTCGCGCCCGATCTCGCACCGCTCGCCGACCTCCACGCACCCTTGGGTGTGTTCGGGGTCAGCGGAAACCACGAGTCGTACGCCGACGACGTCGGCAGCTGGCTCGATGTGTGGGAAGACCTCGGTGTGCGCGTCCTGCGCAACGAGCACGTGACGCTCACCCGCGACGGCGCGGCGATCGACGTCGCGGGTGTGTACGACTTCGATTCGAAGGACCCGTACGCGCCCGATCTGCCTGCCGCCCTCGCGGGCCACGATCCGGACCGGTTCGTCCTGCTCGCAGCGCATCAGCCCAAGCAGGTCGTCGAAGCGTCCGAGCTGGGCGTCGACCTTCAGCTGTCCGGCCACACGCACGGCGGGCAGATGTGGCCGCTCGGCGTGCTCGTCCCGCTGCAACAGCCCACGGTCACCGGTCTCGACCGTTTCGGCGACACCCTCGTGTACACGACGCGCGGCGTCGGCACGTGGGGGCCGCCGGTGCGCGTCGCGACGCCGCCCGAGCTCACGATCCTCGAACTCGCGCGCGACGCGGGCTGACCCGCGCTCGTCAGGCGTTCTCGAACGCGTCGATCGGCGGGCACGAGCACACGAGATTGCGGTCGCCGTGCGCGCCGTCGATCCGGCGCGCGCCCGGCCACACCTTGGAACGTTCGGTGCCCATCGGGTACACCGCGATCTCGCGGCTGTACGGGTGGTTCCACTCGTGCACCAGGCACTTCGCGGTGTGCGGCGCGCCGCGCAGCGGATTGTCGTCCACCGGCCACTCACCCGCGCCGACGCGATCGATCTCGCCCTTGATCGCGATCATCGCCTCGCAGAAACGGTCGATCTCGTCGAGGTTCTCACTCTCGGTCGGCTCGACCATCAGGGTGCCCGCGACCGGGAAGCTCATCGTCGGGGCGTGGAATCCGTAGTCGGCGAGCCGCTTGGCGACATCGTCGACGGTGACGCCCGTGTCCTTCGTGATCTTGCGCAGGTCGAGGATGCACTCGTGCGCGACCATGCCGTCCTCGCCCGTGTAGAGGACGGGGAAGTACTCGTCGAGACGACGCGCGATGTAGTTCGCCGACGCGATCGCGGTGAGGCTCGCGCGGCGCAGTCCTTCCGCACCCATCATCCGGATGTACGCCCACGTGATCGGGAGGATCGACGCGCTGCCGTAAGGCGCCGCCGACACCGGTCCTGCTCCCCCGAGTCCCGGCGCCATCGGGTGACCCGGCAGGAACGGCTGCAGGTGCGCGCGGACACCGATCGGGCCGACGCCGGGGCCGCCGCCGCCGTGCGGGATGCAGAACGTCTTGTGCAGGTTGAGGTGGCTGACGTCGCCGCCGAACCGGCCCGGGCGAGCGAGGCCGACGAGCGCGTTGAGGTTGGCGCCGTCGACGTACACCTGGCCCCCTGCGTCGTGCACGGCCGCGCAGATGTCACCGATCTCGTGTTCGTAGACACCGTGCGTCGACGGGTAGGTGATCATGATCGCGGCGAGGTTCTCGGCGTGCGTCTCGATCTTGGCGCGCAGATCGGCGAGGTCGACGTCGCCGTTGTCGCGACAGCCGACCACGACGACCTTCATGCCGGCCATGACCGCCGACGCCGCATTGGTGCCGTGCGCACTCGACGGGATCAGGCACACGTCGCGGTGCAGGTCGCCGCGCGCTCGGTGGTAGCCGCGGATCGCGAGCAGGCCCGCGTACTCGCCCTGGCTGCCGGCATTGGGCTGCATGCTGACGGCGTCGTAACCGGTGACCGCGGCGAGCCACGTCTCGAGGTCGCCGATCAGGGACAGCAGGCCGTCCGCGTCCGCCTGGGGCGCGAACGGGTGCAGCGCCGAGAAGCCCGGCCACGTGATGGGTTCCATCTCGGCGGTCGCGTTGAGCTTCATCGTGCACGACCCGAGCGGGATCATGCTGCGGTCGAGGGCGATGTCCTTGTCGGACAGCGACCGCAGGTACCGCAGCATCGCGGTCTCGGTGCGGTACCGGGTGAACGCCTCGTGCTGGAGGTACTCGCTCGTCCGCGCCAGCGCGCCGGGCAGTGCGTCGCCGGTCGGCTCCGGCACGTCCGTGCCACCGAATGCACCGACCACGGCCTCGACGTGTGCGCGCGTCGTCAGCTCGTCGCACGCGACGACGACATGATCCGCGTCGGCACGCCACAGCGTGATGCCCGCATCACGGGCCGCGGCGACGACGGCGTCGGCACGGCCCGGCACGTGCGCGAGCACCGTGTCGAAGAACTGCTTGTGCACGACGTCGACACCTGCCGCGGTGAGGGCGGCGGCGAGCGAACCGGCATGCCGTGCGACGCGCTGTGCGATCGCTTTCAGCCCCTCGGCGCCGTGGTAGCTCGCGTACATCGCGGCGAGCACCGCGAGCAGCACCTGTGCCGTGCAGATGTTCGACGTCGCCTTCTCGCGGCGGATGTGCTGCTCGCGGGTCTGCAACGCGAGCCGGTAGGCACGGTCGCCGTCGGCGTCGACGGACACCCCGACGAGCCTGCCGGGAAGCTGCCGCGCGTGCTTGGCGTGCACCGCGAGGTAGCCGGCATGCGGGCCGCCGTAACCCATCGGGACACCGAAACGCTGCGTCGTGCCGAAGCACGCATCCGCGCCCTGCTCGCCGGGAGGGGTGACGAGAGTTGCCGCGAGCAGGTCGACACCGATCGCGACGAGCGCACCGCGATCATGCGCCTGCGCGATCGTCGACGACCAGTCGACGACGCGCCCCGAGGCGCCGGGCAGCTGTGCGAGGACACCGTAGAAGTCGCCGTCCGGCAGGCCCTGTGCCAGGTCGGTGACGACGAGTTCGATGCCCAGCGGTTCGGCCCGTGTCTCGAGCACGGCCAGTGTCTGCGGGAACACGTCGGTGTCGACGACGAATCGCGGCGACCGGCTCTTGTTCGCGCGCCGCAGGAGCGTCATGGCTTCGGCGGCCGCGGTCGCCTCGTCGAGCATCGACGAGTTCGCGATCTCCATGCCGGTGAGGTCGGCGACCATCGTCTGGAAGTTGAGCAGCGCCTCGAGCCGGCCCTGGCTGATCTCGGGCTGGTAGGGCGTGTACGCGGTGTACCACGCGGGATTCTCGATGATGTTGCGCAGCAGCACCGGCGGCGTGAGGGTGCCGTAGTACCCGAGGCCGATCATCGACGTGGTGACCGTGTTGCGCGCAGCGAGATCGGCCAATTCGGCGAGCGCTTCGGCTTCGCCGACCGCCGCGGGCAGCACGTCGAGGCCGTCGGCGACACCGGCGGGGGCGGCGTCGAGAATGCTCGACGGCACGGCGGCCGCGGCGAGTGCGTCGAGGTCCGGGGCGCCGACGACGTCGAGGATGCGGACGAGTTCGTCCGCATCCGGACCGACGTGGCGGTCGGCGAACGAGCGGCTCTGCGGGTCGGTCACGGCAACTCCCAGGCAGGTGTCGAAGGAAAGGACGGGCTGTACCCGCCGGGAGCGGGTGTGAGCCGGTCGCTGCCGGCGTCGGCAGCGCATCCTCCCCCTCTGTCGAGTGCTCGCGGACGAGCGCCTGAGAGATTCGGCCGCGTAGGCAGCCTTTCCCCGTGGGCGGGTGGGTTCTCCCACCGCTTTCCAGAGACGTCGGAGCCCGTACGGTCCGGTTGCCTGAGAGATTGACGGGGAGGTGCTGCTCCTTCGGCGCCCGGGTCGCTCACGCACCGTGTGGCGCGGGGACGATCCGGAACTCTCCCGTACGGCGTCGACGCACCCGCCAGTCTATGGCACGGCCGGCGGTGCGGTGCACACGCGGCGCTGTCAGCCGGTCTTGCGGCTCGCGCGGTTACGGCGACGCGACGACAGTTCGTCC
The DNA here is from genome assembly GCF_012726205.1 of Rhodococcus sp. HNM0569. Classification (GTDB taxonomy): domain Bacteria; phylum Actinomycetota; class Actinomycetes; order Mycobacteriales; family Mycobacteriaceae; genus Rhodococcus_F. The sequence goes on from NZ_JAASAE010000022.1 coordinate 25,987, forward strand.
TCGGGAGCGGCGTCGGCGGTGCCACCGTCGGCGCGTTCGGCGGGGAAGGCCGCGATGGTGCCGGTGAGCTCGCGCATCGCACCGCTGACCGCGATGCCGAACACACCTTGCCCGCCCTGCAGCAGGTCGACGACCTCTTCCGGGGATGTGCACTCGTAGACCGTGGTGCCGTCCGAGAACAGAGTGATACGGGCGAGATCGCGGACACCACGCTTGCGAAGGTGATCGACCGCTACGCGGATGTTCTGCAGCGAGATGCCGGTGTCCAGCAGCCGTTTGACGATCTTGAGGACCAGGATGTCCTTGAACGAGTACAGGCGCTGACTCCCCGACCCCGCGGCGCCCCGGATCGACGGGACGACCAGACCGGTACGCGCCCAGTAGTCCAGTTGCCGGTACGTGATGCCGGCGATCTGGCACGCACTGGGAACGCGATATCCGACCAGTTCGTCGGGCACGGAGTCGTCGGGGAACAGACCCGGCTGGATGTCGTCGCTGCGGCTGTCGGTTGCCGAGCTGTCCACGCCCGAACCCTCGCTGGCCGGATTCTCGACCTCGACGCCGAGTTCCAACTGACTGTCCTGCGGCCGCTCTACCACTGACTACTCCCTCTCGCGTGTAGCACTGAACCCGACGATCAGCGCGACCGTCACGCTCGCGTCGAAGTCGTGTGCGGGAGACCGCGCGCCTGGTGTGCAACAACTCACCCCAGCGTACGCCCGACGCATACACGATGCGGACGCCTTCGCGGACAGGCACCCGAACCGGGACGCGATGCCCGGGACGACCTGGACCGAACGCTATGACCCCGCTCGCACGCGGTCAACGTGACGCGCCCGGAAAGTCTCAACCGTTACTCGAGACTTGGTGCACCCGAAGGGGTGCCCCGGCCCGGCCGCGCCGACGGCCGAATGCAATCTAGCCGTCGGTGGCCTTGAAATCGTCCGGCGACACGGAGTCGAGGAATTCTTTGAACTTCTCCACCTCGTCCTCGCGCTCGTCGGGCATCACGAGGCCCGCCTCGGCGAGCACACTTTCCTCCGCGTGGATCGGCACGCCCATACGCAATGCAATCGCGATCGAGTCGGAGGGACGCGCCGACACCGACGTGTCCTCGTCGAACACGAGGTCCGCGTAGAACGTGCCCTCCTGAAGATCCACGATGCGCACCTCGACCAGATGCCGGCCGAACGCTTCGATCACGTCCTTGATCAAGTCGTGGGTGAGGGGGCGCGCGGGTTCGACACCCTGCTGTTCGAGCGCGATGGCCGTGGCCTCCGTCTGCCCGATCCAGATCGGCAGGTACCGGTCGCCGTCCGCCTCCCGCAGCAGGAGCACGGGCTGGTTCTGCGGCTGCTCGACCCGGACTCCGATCACGTGCATTTCGCTCATCGAGGATGCCTCCAACCTGCACCTGGAACGACACCGTGCATGCCGTACCGCGATTCTATGGGAACTCGGGGTACTCGTTCGAGTACGTCGCGAGCATCGGTCCCGAACAGAACATCAGCGGTCGAGCGCGTCCCGCACTGCCTTCTTGACGAGTGACGTGTGGAGCGTGAGCGACAGTGCCGCCAGCTCGCGGACCATCTCCTCGGCGCGGTCGCGCGCACCCGCGTCGCGACCCTTCGCGACCGGACCCGCGATCTGCGACACGAGCGACGCCTCGCGATCGGCGGCGAGTTTGAACGCCCGCAGATGCCGCACCTCGAGACCGAACTCGGACATAGCCTTCGCCGTGCGCGCCAGCGTGACCGACTCCTCGTCGAAGAAGCCTGCCGCCCCCGGCACGACGAGGCCCGCCCGTACGAGTTCGGCGAGGAACTTCTCGTCGACGCCCGCGCGCGCGATCAGGTCTTCGCGAGAGACGCGGATCTCGCGATCGACACGGAAATCCTCGGGCGACACGTCACCCGGCGCGACCGACAGGATACGGGGACGCCGGGGCGCGTCGTTGCGCGCGCCGACCGTCGCCGCACCACGGTCGATCGCCTCGAGTTGTTCCTTGATGACTTTGAGCGGCAGGTACTGGTCGCGTTGCGCCGTGAGGACGTAGCGCAGACGCTCGATGTCGGCGACCGAGAAACGCCTATAGCCCGACGGGGTGCGCTCGGGACTGATCAGGCCTTCCGCTTCGAGGAAGCGGATCTTGGAGATCGTGACGTCCGGGAACTCGCTGCGCAGTCGATCGAGCACCGAGCCGATCGACATCCCGGCCGGGGCGGCCTGCCGCACCGCGGTCATTGGCTACCCGCACCGGCCGACGTCTCGCCCACCTGTGATCCTCCGCTCGACCGCGGGCCGGTGAGAAAGACGAGTCGGAACTTGCCGATCTGCACCTCGTCGCCGTTGGCCAGCACCGCCGAGTCGACGGGCTCGCGATTGACGTACGTGCCGTTGAGGCTGCCCACGTCGACGACCTGGAACTCGTCGTCGTCCTGGCGGAACTCGGCGTGCCGGCGGCTGACCGTGACGTCGTCGAGGAAGATGTCGCTGTCGGGATGGCGCCCCGCGGACGTGGTCGGCTGGTCGAGCAGGAACCGCGACCCGGCGTTGGGACCACGTTTGACGACGAGCAGGGCCGAACCCACCGGCAGCCCCTCGACCCCCGAGACCGGCGCGTCGGTCTGCGTGCCCGAGGAGTTGTCGAGTTCACGGAGGAAATCTGCGCGGAACACCGAAGTGGTTTCCGCCGGCGTCTCCCCGAATGCCGCGTCGTTCCCGTTATCGCTCACGTTCGTCCTCCTCGTTCGGCCACCGCACATCGTGTCGTGCGATGACGCAGTACCGTCGCCGTCCGTTCGACGGGCTCGACCCACGGCCTCGCAGTCTCACTGCCGAGCCGTCGATTCTGCTCCTGATCGGCGGCAACGACCACCTGCAACTTCCAACATGCGCGCGATCCACATCCGCGCCTCTACCGACATGCCCTGTCGCGCACACGTCTGGGGCGTGTGCGCACAAACGTTCACCCTGACCGTACCCCGCGCGCGACGAAGTGTGCAGCGGGACAGTCCGTCCGACGCCGAACTGCCTGTACGCAGACGGCGGGACGCCGGACCGGCTAGCTGTTCGTGATCTCTTCGTAACCCGCGGCGTCGAGCGTCTGCGCGAGCGCGGCGTCGAGCGCGGCCTCGTCGTCGACCTCGAGGTCGACGAGCCAACCGTCCGTGTAGGGCGCGGAGTTGACCAGTTCGGGTGCCCCGTCGAGCGCCTCGTTCGCGCCGACGACCTTCGCCGTCAACGGCGAGAAGATGTCCGACACGCTCTTGGTCGACTCGACCTCGCCGAGCGAGTCGCCCGCGGTGACCGTCTCGTCCACGGCAGGCAGTTGCACGAAGACGACGTCGCCGAGCTGCGACTGCGCGAAGTCGGTGATTCCGACCCGCACGGTGGTGGGCCCGGTCCTGTTCACCCATTCGTGCTCCGCCGTGTACCTCAGGTCGGCGGGAATCGCGAGCTCACTCACTGGTGGCGTCCTTTCACATATCCGGCCGGCAGGCCGGTTCCGATCAACGAGGCTGAGCGTATTGGCGAGGTTTCGTCTCTCGCAAGGCGCCCACCGTGAGCGCATCGGATTGTTCGAGGGTCATGCGCCCGCCGACCCGTGCAACGTGATCGACGACACCGCCGGGGATGTTCATCGCAGCCGCGAGAGTGGGCGGATCGCCGATCGCGGTGACGGTGAGCGGCGCGGCAATCGCCTGCCCGTCGAGTGTCAGCGCCCCCGCACTGCCGGACACCCACGAGTCGACGCCGATTCGGACGGGACGCCCGTCCGCTCCGGCGATCTGGATCGCCTCTGCACCGGCCGCGCGCAGTTCCTGCACGACGTCGAGCACGACGTCCGAGCCGACGCCACGCGCCGGGTCGGTGATCGTCGCGGTGAGACCGGGCCCCGACGCGGGAGCCGTACCGATCTGGATCGACAACTGCGCCAAGCGGTCACGCGCCTGCTCGAGCGCGGCCGCCGAGGTCTCGCCGTCGCCCAGTTCGTCGAGTGTCGTCTCGAGTTCCGTGATCTCCTGCCGCAGTGCAGCTTCGCGCTGGTTCAGTCCGTCGAGGACGACCAGCAGATCGGCGGGTGTCGCCGAGTCGAGGGCGTCGTCGGAACCCGCGGTGCGGACCTGCGTCGCGATCGCCACGCCGAGCGCGACGAGCAACACGACCACGAGGATCGCGAACGGCCGCCGCGAACGCGGCCGTGGGTCGTGTGGACGGCGGAGTTCGTGGCGGTGTGAGTGCTCGCGCTCGTTCACGTCACGCTCCGAACAGGCGGCGCCGCAAGGCGGCCGCGTTGCCGAAGATCCGGATTCCGAGCACGACGACGATCGCGGTCGACAGCTGGGTACCGACACCGAGCTGGTCGCCGAGCCACACGATCAGTGCGGCGACGAGCACGTTGAACACGAACGACACGACGAACACCTTGGCGTCGAAGATGTCGTCGAGATATGCGCGCACGCCGCCGAAGACGGCGTCGAGCGCCGCGACCACCGCGATCGGAAGATACGGTTGCACCGCGTCGGGCACCTGCGGACTGAACACCACTCCGAGCACGATTCCGCCGAGCAGGGCCAGCAGACCCCACACCGCCGCGCCGACCTTCATCTCGCCTCCCTGTTCTTCCTTGCCGAACGGTCTGTCACCGGATGTGCTCACCGTCCCGGATCCGACGGTGCGTGCGCGAATCGCGCGTCGCGACCGGTGGCCGCGGGCAGCTTCAGGTCGTCTTCCTCGGACACCGTGAACCCGACGCCGTAGAGCTGCGCGAGGCTCGACGACCTGAGGTATGCGTCGCTCACCACGAACGCCGTCTGCATGCGCCCGGACGGCCCGATCGCCTCGATCCGGTAGGGCGAGAACACCGGCGCGGTGTCGACGAGCATCGCACCGCCTGCCTGCCGGATCGTGACGCCGGGCCCGATCCGGACGCCGTCGACCGCGACGGCTTCGGCGCCGCTCTGCCACAGCGAGTTGACGACGACCTGCAGGTCGCGGTCGAGAACGACGGAGCGGCCTGCGACCGTGCGGGCCGACGAGTCGGACAGGTCGGGTTTGCCGGTGGGGTCGGACAGGGTGACCGCGATGCCCGGCCCCTCGACGGGCTCGACTCCGGCGGCCGCTTCCGCGTCGGTCAGAGCGCCGAGAACTCCTGCCCCATGCGCGTCGCCCGCGAGTTGCTGCTCCCGCGCCGCGTCGACGTCGTCGGAGAGCTCCGCGCGGCGGGCGTCGAGTCGCTCGATCTCGTCCTGCTGGTCACCGACCTTCGCCCGCAGTTCGGCTTGTTCTCGTTGGGTTCCCGGCAGACGGTCGGCCGCGATGCCCGCGGCACCCGCGAGCACGAACCCGATCAGCAACGCGCCGAGCGCGAGCCACCCAGCGGCGAACCGGCGCCGATGCCCGCGCGCGCGATCGTCCGCAGCGGCCTGGTAGCCGGGGTCGAGGTGCTCGTTCATGAGCGAACGGAGCAGCGACGGCACCGGATTGCGCTGCACGGGGCGGTCGCGTCGTGGGCCGGTCGTCACGTCGCCGCCACCGGTGCCGACCGCGCGAGTGCCAGCGCCTTCGCGAGGTAGATCACGCCCGTCCACACGTACAGCACCGTGCCCCACACGAGGAAGGCGAACCCGAAGGCGTGCACCGTAGCCGCTCCGGCCCAGTCGAGCTGTGCGGCCAGAACGAGCGGCAGGGCGCACATCAAGGCGAATGTCGCCGCCTTGCCGAGGTAGATCACGGTCGGCGGAGGCAGTCCGCGACGCCGGTAGATCGGCAGAGTGCAGGCGAGGACGACGTCGCGGCCGATCAGGATCGCCGCGACCCACCACGGCAGGAAGTCGCGAGCGACGAAGGCCACAAGGGTGACGACGACGTAGAGCCGGTCGACGAAGGGGTCGAGCAGCGAACCGAGACGTGACATCTGGTTCAACAGCCGCGCGAGTTTGCCGTCGAGCCAGTCGGTCGCGCCGCTGAGCATCAGCACCGCGAGCGCCCACCCGTCGGCATGTGCGACGAGAAGGAGCCACGCGAACAGCGGCACGCCCAGCAACCGCACGATGCTCAGCGCGTTCGGCACGGTGACGATGCGGTCGGACACCGTGGGACTCGGTGACGGTGCCGGGTTCACATTCCACTCCCTCTCGTACGCGGCGCGCCTGGCCTGTGTGCGCGTGCGTGCTCGTGTCGATCCGTCGCGCGGCGGCTCCGGACCGTGGCTACTGTCGCACATCCCGCATACGCGCACGGAACACGCTCGGCGCCCCGGTTCAGCGCCACGCGAACACGGGCTGTTCGTACCCGTCGACTCGCGTGGGCCGCCTGCGCAGCACCACTTCGCGGAACTGGTGCACGACGGCGCCGGTCGGCGCGTGCACCAACGAGTCACGCAGCGGCCACTGCACGACGGGCCGGTCCGACTCCGGGATCTCGACGAACCGGGGGTCGACGTCGATCTCGTCCCGCGTGACAGCCAGCACCTCGGCCACTTCGGCGGGGTTCGGCACGATCGAGTCGAACATCGCGCCGGACCACAACACGTACGGGCTGATGACGTACCCCGATCGGGTGACGTAGTCGTCGAGCCGACCCAGCACGCCCTCCGGCTCCACCACCACGCCGAGTTCCTCGCGCAGTTCCCGCCGGGCGGCGTCGGCGCCGCTCTCGCCGGGGTCGACGCGTCCGCCGGGCAGCGCGAACTGTCCCGGATGGGCGCGCATCCGGCTCGGCCGCACCGTCAACGGCATCACGGGCGTTCCGTCGGCGCCCTGGAGCACCACGACGGCGACGGCAGCACGCCGTGCACCCGGCGGGGTCGCCGCGGTCCGCACGTCGAAGGCGTCGAGCGCGGCGCGGACGGACTCGCGGGACAGGGGGCTCCGAGGCATGGGTTCCGGAGGAACGTCGGCGTCCGTCATCGCTGCGCCTCCTCGGCGTCGAACCGGCGCGCGTCGAGATCACGCCGCAGGAAGTCGCGTTGCTCGACCACGAGGCGGCGCAGTGCCGCGGGCGCGTCGTCGGCCGCTGCGAGCCACGAGTCGACGGCGCGCGTGTCCTCGGTGCGGGGGAACAGGCCGACGACGATGCGCCGCGCGATCTCGATGCTGCGCTCGCTCCACGTCGTGAGCAGCGCGGCGAAGTAGCGGTCGGCGAACTCCTCGCCGCGCGGCGCGCGCGCTCCGGTGGTGAATCCCCCGATGAGCGCGCCGATCCGGTCGTTCGACAGCTGCGGGTCGTCGAAGATACTCGTCCACGCCGCGATCTTGACCGCGTCCAGGGGCCGCGCCGCGGAGGCGCGCTCGTGGGCGATCGCCCCCGCGCCGGTGTCGTCGCGGGCGCGTTCCGCGTCGAGCTCGCCGAGGTCCACGTGGCCGGTCGCCGCGAGCGCGGTGAGCAGCGCCCAGCG
>NZ_JAASAE010000023.1 GCF_012726205.1 Rhodococcus sp. HNM0569
CGCTCAGCCCGCGACCTGGCCGTTGACTCGTGCCAGAGCGCTCGAGGTCTGGTCGTCGGTGGTCATCGTCGCGGCCACCTGGGCGCCCACCATGTCGTGAATTGCTTCCAGGCATGTGATGTGCTCAGCGAGCCTGTCAATGAACTGCTGAGTCGTGTCGGAGAGAATCTGGGCAAGCTCATGACCGCAATCGAAGTTTCCGAGCGGAAGTAGCTTGGTGTGGAGTTTCATCCGCTCGCGAACCTCGTGCAGTGACGCGATTGCATCCTGTGACGCCTTCGCGCAATCTTGCGCAACCTCGGGGTCGAGAACGAGTTCACCCGCTTTGGCTTGCGCGGCCAACGCGAGCAAGTTGTCCACCCCTGATACCGCATCGGTCATTCGATTAGCCCTCCCCTAGGAACCCGACTGGACCCGGAGCTTATCCGTCAGCGCGGAGACCCCGCAATTAAGGCGCCACCCACCTTCACTGCCCATTCGCACATTGGTGTGGTGTCGTCCTTGGTGAACGGCGACCTGGTTACCTGCATGTTTAGAATGCCAACGCCCTGGGACGGTGCCGTCAGCCAACAGAATTCGCCCGCGTCGTCCTGTGCGTCACGGTAAGTGAATCCTTGTCGGCCCGCGACGGTCACGTCCTGAAAGTCGATGTTCTCGGGGTTATCCCGAAACTGATCTACGCCGGTCGTAGTGGAAGCGCCCAGGATCACGCTTATGTCGTTGCTCTCCCACCGGCACGTCTTCCAACCAGGTGCTTCCGCCGACAACCCTGGGCCCTCGGACGCTGGGTCCAGCCCTGCTTGAACGAGTGCTTCGTCGGAGATGGTGCAGGGATCCCATGGCTCGGCGGCGGCCGAAGTGGTTGTTTCGTCGGAGGGGTCGTCGCCGCTGCAGCCTGTGGCCCCCAATGCGATCGCTACCAAGGCGATCGCACCCGCCGCTGCCCGAGTCGTGGTCATGGGGTCCATCTTCCCATCACCTGCCCGGCAGGCCGCGGGAGGGCGTCCGAGTGTGCCGGTATGCTCCGCCCATCCGTATCACTCCGGGGGGATCGTTCGGGGCCGGCAGGCGTCGGGCACAGGTGGGGGACGGGTGCGCAGGGGATGGTCGACTACTCGTGTGCCCTCGTGCTCACTCGCTCGGACCGAGAGCAGAGGACGTCGAGAGCATGGAGCACCAGGGCTGGCCGTCGCCACCGGCCGCGTTTCCGCCACCGCCGCCGCATGGCTTCCCGCCGCCGCACGGCTTCCCTCCACCACACGGCTTCCCGCCGCCGCACGGCTTCCCGTCACTGCCGCCGTACCCGCAGGCGCCGGAACCCACTCCACCACCTCGCAGCAGGGCGCGCACGATCCTGCACGGCGTGGTCCTCACGCTACTGGTGCCTGCGCTCGGCCTCTACGGAATGTTGGTGGTGGGCTATGCGATTCACGTCGCAACCAAGCAGCCCGATACGCCGAGCCTCACCGCCCGTACCGACATGCCGCCGAAGGTCGCGGTGCGGGACCCGGGACGCTACTTCCACCTGCAACCCGATGTCACGGCGCACGAGACGAACGCCGTCGCGTGGGACGCCGCCGAGCCGACGCGGTGTGCGCTGCCCGCGTGGAGCGCCGGCCCGGAGGCGCAGGCGGCGTTCTTCAACACCGCCATCGCGTGCGTCGACGGCTACGCGGGTGCCGTCGCCGCACAGTGGGTCGACGACAGGTTCATTCGCACGGTTGACGTCCAACTGATCGAGAGCCCGGTCGGTATCCGCGAGTGCGGCACCCCGACGTTCGCCGAGATCGAGCAGATGGCGCTCGACGAGATGAACGGCGTCCCGATCGAGACGAAGGAGTTCGAGAACGGCGCGTTCTACTGCTTCGACGAGCGGCGCATGGTGTTCGCGCGTGGCAACTGGCAACAGGCTGGAAGCGGCAAGCAGTTCGTCAACTACGACGGCAGCAGCAGTTCCGCGGCACAGGCAGTCCAGGTGGTCGCCCACGAATACGGCCACTACCTGCAGGACGTCTTCGAACTGAACCACTACCTGTCGGACACGGCGATGGACACCAAACGCATGGAGGCGCAGGCGCAATGCTATTCGGGTGCTGTCGTCGCCCGCCTGTTTCCGGCGTATCGCGAGGACGTGCTCGCCCTGCAGTGGGCCGAAGGTGACCCGAAGCACCCGGGCGACCACAACAACCGCGAGATGCTCCGTGTCGGAATGAGTTCCGACACCCTCGGTGAGTGCAACACGTGGCTCATGTCCGACGCGGACGTCGAATGACCGGGGGACATGTCGTGCAGAAGGCGAACCCGTCGAAGCTGAAGATCTTCTACATCACCTGCGGCGCACTCACGCTCGTGTTGACGGCTGTGCTCGCGATCAGCCTCGCGGTGCCCGACCCGGGCGACGCGTACGCGGCGGTCGAGTACACGCTCGACGGCGAATACGACGGGCCGATCCGCGTCGTCTACACCGTCACCGCGGACGACGGCTCGAAGGGGGAAGAAACCGAGACCGTCACGTCACTGCCGTGGCGCAAGACCGTCGAGATCGGTCCGCACGTGTACGGCCCGATGGTCGGGGCCGAACCCATCGCACCGTCGATGTGGTTCGACGCGCACTGCACGATGAGTGGTGGCGGCACACTGTTGTCGCAGCACTCGGCGAGTGGGCCGGGGGTCGCGCTGCGGTGCGGTTAGGCCGAACCCGGCGGCACCGCCCCCGGGGGTAACGCGTCGCCGTACAAGGTTGCGGCGTTGCCGGTGAGGATGTCGGCGACGACGGCGGGGTCGAGGCCGCTGGTGCGGATGTACTCGATCGCGCGCGTGTACTTGTCGTCCTGGAAGTACGGGAAGTCCGACCCGGCGAGGACCTTGCCCGGATCGAACACCTCGAGTGCGAGGCGCAACGACGGTGCGAAGAAGTTCGCGGCGTCGAACCACATGCGCTGCAGAGATTCCCGTGGAGAGCGAGCAAAGGCATTCCACGACTCGTAGTTGTCCTCGATGCGCTGTGCAAGGAACGGAATGTCGCCGCCGAGGTGTGCGATGTGGAATCGGATGTGCGGAAACCGATTCGGGTAGTCGGCTTTCAGCAGGTGCAGTGTCGCGATCGCATCCTCCATCGGCGCACCGTTGACCCAGGTGAGCCCGTGCTCGCTGATGGGGCGGCAACCCGCGGACAGCCCCGACGGATGGAGGTAGACGATCGCGCCGCGCCGGTCGAGCTCCTCGAACACCGGCACGAGCGCGTCGTCGGTGACCGGACCCTCGACGTCGACGAAAGTGTTGATCCCGACGCCGACGAATCCGAGATCGTCCAGGCAGTAACCGATCTGCTCGAGCGACGCGTCGACGTGCGGAAGTGTCAACGCCCCGTACGCGACGAAGCGGTCAGGATATCGGTCGAGCAGCGCCCGGTAGAGGTCGTTGACCATCCGGGCGCACTCGCCGGCCTTCGCCGCGTCGTCGACGACGGGAAGCTGCGGCACTGCCGACAGCACCTGGCAGGTGACACCCGCCGCGTCCATCATGCCGAGACGCAGGCTCATGTCGTGCTCACTGTCGTCGGCGCCCATGCCCCGCGCGATCCGTGTGCGCGACGCCGGAACCCCGGCGGCCTCGAGCGCGTCGAGGTACCGCTCGGGGTACACGTGCGCGTGCGTGTCGATCGCCACTCGACGTACCTCCTGCGACGCGGCCGTGCGCCGCGGCGTGACTCAGGCGTCGACGATCTCGACGGTGCCCTGGCACACCGCGTCCTGATGGTTCACGAACCACCATGCCGCACCGGTCTGCACGGTGACGGTGAAATCGACCGTGCCGGTCCCGGCAAATGTGCGGTTGACGGGGATGCTCGGCTTCTGCTTCCACGCCTCCTCGTCGCTGACGCTGCGACCCGACTCGCCGGTGTTCCGGTTCGTCCAGTCGACGAGCACCCGCGTGCCGTACCAGTTGGGGCCGATACTCGGGAACAGGCCGCCGGGCGGATCGGGCAGTTCGTTGTTGCCGCTCAACAGCAGCGACGGCACGAGGCTGTCGCCGCCGGGCGGAAGCGATGCGCCCGACGACGCCCTGATCGTCCACGTGAACGACGGGGCCCACGCAAGCGGATTCGCGCTCGAGCAGGTGACCGTGGTCGAGGTCGGCGCGGGCTGCGCCTGCGCGACGGCACCGCCGCCCGCGACGGTCGCCGCACCCACACCTGCTACCGCGAGTACCGAAGCACCTGCTCGCCGCCAGAACTGCTTGCCCATAGTCGCTCCCTCGTGCCGTATTTTTCTGTTGTCGCCGGGTGTATCGCCGGGACCCTCGAATGTGTCACAGGTCGCGCGCAGAACGCCGCGATCAAGGCACGCAAGCACCTTGCGATCAGGTCTCGTCCTTGTGAATCGGGTAACGAGCAGATCAGAGCGCCGATACTATCCGTAGTTACTGGTTTGCGAAGTTTGTCGCGTCGGGGTTCACACAGCTGGAACAGCGGGAATTCGAGAGGACGAGGACATGAAGAAGCGCACTATCGCTCGCGCGGCCACCTCGGTCGCCGCGGCAGCCGGTATCGCGGCGGCAGGAATCGTGGCGGCAGGACCTGCGAATGCGCAAGTGCCGTTCGATCTTCGGATCGAGGGCGGCGTCAACTGTTCGTTTGGAGAGCCAGGCCAGCCGTGGAGCAACTTCTGGTCGATGCACCGGTGGATGAAGGTCACCAACGACGGGCCCTATGACGCGCCCAACGTCTTGTTGCAGGAGATCGCGGGTCAGCAGCGCTTCGCGCCGGTCCTCAAGCCGCGCGAGTCGCTGTTCATCGAGACACGCTGGGCCGGCTGCTGGCCGAGTTCCATCTCCGGCTACACGCATTCGAGTCTGATCGACCCGCTGCACAACAACGCGGGCATCTGGGCCAACGTGCAGTTCCGCGACGCGCCCGCACCGGAAGAGACGCCCGGCGGGTAAGCGCGAGAACAGCGCTCACACAGGCACGTCTCGCCGTCGGAAACCCGCGAACCCCGACGCGACCAGGACGGCGGCGACGACGGCCAGCGTGACGAGAGGGAGTGCGTCGACGTCGTCGACGGGCACCATCGGGACGTGACTGAACGGTGAGATGTCGCGCAGCCATTGCGGCAACGACAGAAGTTCGCCGAACTGGCTGACGACGAGAATCGCGACGATCACGGCCCAGCCGGTGACCACGGCGCGGGGACGCCACGCGTAGATGGTCAGGGCAACGGCACCGACGACGGCGGCCGCGGGTATCTGTACGGCACCGGCAACGACGCCGTCGCGGACCGCGTCGCCCCAGTCGCCTGCCGAGATCGCGTGCGCGACACCCATCGCGAGCCCACTGACGACGGCGATTGCCGTGACACCGAGCAGCATGAGCACGGTGGCGGCGCCGAACAGTCGTGCGCGGGACACGCGGGTCGCGAGGATCGCCTCGGTGCGCCCGGCGTTCTCGTCGGCGTGCAGTTTCACGGCGAGGGTGACGGTCCATGCGGCGGCGGCGAGTCCGACGAAGCTCGCGACGATCGCCTGGAAGGAGTCGGACAGCGCGCTCGAGCCGCCGAGAGTTTCGACGAGCTGGCGCATCTGGTCGCTGTCGCCCGCGATGTCGTCGACGGAGGACAGCAGGAAACCGACGAGCAGGCAGTATGCGCCGACGGTGATCGTCCAGGACGCGATCGACGCGCGCGTGGTGCGGAGCAGCACGGCGAACGGGCCGGTGAGCGTGGTCGACGTCGGCGGCCCGGGGCGCGGCCGGATGAGTCCGCTGTCGATGTCGCGGGAAAGCTGCAGGCGCACGGCCAGTCCGGCGGCGACGATGCCGGCGAGCACGCACGCGAGCGCAGGCAGCACCGCATTGGCGCCGAACGGGTCGATGCGCTGCGCCCACCCCACGGGCGACGCCCACACGAGCCACCGCAGCCCGTCGTCGACGTCGGCGGCGCCGCGCAGCGCGTAGCCGGCGACGATCGCGCCGGCCGCGAGCGTGTTCGCGGTGCGTGCACTGGTCGCGACCTGCGCCGTGACCCCTGCGAGTCCCGTTGCGGCGAAGCCCGTTGCCGCGAACTGCACCCCGAATGCCACCGACGACGCGAGGTCGGCGCCCGCCTGTATCCCGATCGCGACGGCCATGAGGATCCCGGTCGCGGCGCTCACCACGGCCCCCGCGGTGATCCCGACCGCCAGCGGGGCGAGCGCACCGACCCGCCCGGCCCGCACGAGTTCGAGCCGGCCGAGCTCCTCTTCCTTGCGGGTGTGCCGCACCACCGCGAGCGCCGCGACGACGCCGAGCGCGACCACCATGAACAACCCGATCCGCCACGACACCGCCGACGCGACCGACTGTGCGTGCTCGAACGGCCCGAGCAGCAACCGGAATGCGTCGTTGGCGCCCGCACTCGCGAGCAGCGCGTCACGCTGAGCCTGCGTGCCGTACAGCGAGGCGACCGATCCACCGGTGATCGGCACCATGGCGACCAGCACGACGATCGACGCGGGCACGATGATCCGGTCGCGGTGCACGGCGAGGCGCAGCAGGATGCCGTATCCGGCGAGCGGGGCGCGCTGGCGCGGAACCGTGACGGCGGCCGTCACGACGGGATCCGGTCGCCGTACTGGCGCAGGAACAGCTCTTCGAGCGACGGCGGCTCGATGGTGAGCCCCCGCGGCCTGAGCGCACTCAGTGCGCGCGTGACGTCGGCGAGCGCGGTGTCGTCGACGTGGAAGACGACGGTGTCGTCGTCGCGCCGGAAATCGTGCACGCCGTCCAGTGCGGCGAGGCTGCGCGTGTCGCCCTCGACGTGCACGGTGACGGTCGAGCGCGTGAGATGCCGCAGCTGCGTGAGAGTGCCGGTCTGCACGGTCTTTCCGGCGCGGATGATGGTGACCGCATCGCACAGCTCCTCGACCTCGGAGAGGATGTGGCTCGACAGCAGCACCGACGCGCCGCGGGCGGCTGCGGCCCGGATGTATTCGCGGAACACCGCTTCCATCAGCGGGTCGAGCCCGGACGTCGGCTCGTCGAGGATGTAGAGGTCGGCCTCGGCCGCGAGCGCGGCGATCAGCGCGACCTTCTGCCGGTTGCCCTTCGAGTACGTGTCGGTCTTCTTCGTGGGGTCGAACTCGAACCGCTCGATCAGCTCGCTGCGCCGCGCAGGAGAAGCGTGCACTCCGCGCAGCGAGACGAGCAGGTCGATCGCTTCGCCGCCGGTGAGTCCGGGCCACAGGCTCACGTCGCCGGGCACGTACGCGATGCGTTCGTGCAGCGCGACCGCGTCGGTGAAGGGGTCGCGTCCGAGCACGCTCACCGAGCCACCGTCGGGGCCGTAGAGACCCAGCAGGACGCGAATCGTCGTCGACTTGCCTGCGCCGTTGGGCCCGAGGAAGCCGGCGACGGTGCCCGCGTCGACGGTGAGGTCGAGGCCGTCGAGCGCGACGAACTTGCCGAACGACTTACGCAGCCCCGATACCTCGATCACGGGGGAGTGCGGTGTGCTCACGTGTCCTCCTGTGTTGCCGTGTCACGAGTGGGTTCGAGATGGGTGAAGACCGTCGTGTTCGACAGTGCGGCGCGGATGTCGGCCTCGAGCGCGTCGAGCAGGTCGTGCCCGCGTCGCACCGTCCAGTCGCCCGGCACGCGCACGGTGACGTACACGAACCGCTGACGTCCCGACGCACGCGTGCGGATCGGCAGGAACTGGACGGGATACTCGCCGCGGTAGCGGTCGAGGACGGCGTCGACCTTCGCGACGTCGGCGGCGGGCAACACCGCGCCGAGCAGCCCGACGACCGACTCGCGGACGAGGGCGTAGCCGATCCGCAGGATGTTCAGGCCCACGAGCAGCGCGACGATCGGGTCGAGCACGTCCCACCCGAACAGCGCGACCAGGCCGACGCCGACGAGCACGCCCACCGACGTCCACACGTCCGTCAGCAGGTGCTTGCCGTCCGCGACGAGCGTGATCGACCGGTGCTTGCGGCCGACATTCAGCAGGGTGAGCCCGAGCGCGAGGTTGAGCACGGACGCGCCCGTCGACAGCAGCAGGCCGAGGCCGGGTTGCTCGACCGGTTGCGGGGTGACGAAGCGTCCGATCGACGTCCACACGATCACCCCGGAGGCGACCAGGATCATCGCGCCCTCGACGGCCGCCGACAGGTACTCGGCGGTGCCGTGCCCGAAATCGTGGTTCTCGTCGGGTGGTTTCGCGGCGGCGCGCAGTGCCAGCACGCCGATCACGGCGGCGACGAGGTTGACGCCCGATTCGAGTGCGTCCGACAGCAGACCCACCGAACCGGTGATCCACGCGGCGACGGCCTTGAGCAGCATCGTCGCGAGCGCCGTGGCGACCGACAGCAGCATGAACCGCACGAGCACCTGGTTCTCCCGCGTCGTGTCGCCGGACATGCGTACAGCAGACCACGACGGGCTTCCCGTGAGTGGGAAACCGCGCTCGAACGACACCGCGGATGTTTCACAATCGGGCCATGTCCGAGTCCGCACCGACGCAGCCGTCCGTCTCGACCCACGCGCCGGGTGACGGCGCGCCGGGCCGGGGCCCGTTGGCCGCGTGGCGCAGGTTCTACTCGACGCTTCCGCCGGCGGTGCAGCTGATCGGGTTGCAGCTGTGGCTGCCGGTGTTCTTCATCATCCTGTTCTGCCTGTGCTACATCGCGGCATTCCACGCGCCGAAGGTGCACGACGCGCCGGTGGCCCTCGCGGCACCCGCGGTCGAACAGGCCCAGCAGGTCGAGCAGCAGTTGAGCAGCGCGACTCGGGACGCGATCGCCTACCGCGTCGTCGACGGCCCGGACGCGGCGCAGGACGCGGTGCGCAGCGGCGAGGTGGTGGGCGCACTCGTGTTCGGCGACGACCCGTCGGCGCCGCCCACGCTGTACACGGCGGGTGCACACCAGTTCCAGGCCCAGCAGATCGTGTCCGCCGTGTTCACGCCGGTGTTCGCGGCGCAGGGCATCGCACTGCACCAGGTCGATCTCGCGCCGCTGCCCGCGAACGACTCGTACGGCATGACGGCGATGTACCTGATGCTGTCGTGGTGCATCGGCGGCTACATGGTGGCGATGTTCATCGGGATGATGGGCGCGCCGCTGCTGCACCGCACGCGGGTCGCGATCATCGTGGGCGGCGCCGCGGTGCTGTCACT
Source organism: Rhodococcus sp. HNM0569 (assembly GCF_012726205.1). Classification (GTDB taxonomy): domain Bacteria; phylum Actinomycetota; class Actinomycetes; order Mycobacteriales; family Mycobacteriaceae; genus Rhodococcus_F. The sequence goes on from NZ_JAASAE010000023.1 coordinate 9,156, forward strand.
GCTCGCGAATTTCCTGGCCGGACCGGTGCTCGGCGCGATCGACGGACACTTCTGGCAGCTGGTGGGCATCGCCTTCGTGTGGATCATCGCGATCGGGCTCGTGGTCAACGGGCTCAGCTACTTCTTCGGCCGGTTCATCACCGTTCCCGCGCTGGTGATCTTCGTGTTCCTGTCGATACCGGCGTCGGGTGCGGCGTATCCGACGTGGATGATGCCCGCGGTGTTCGACCATCTGCGTCCCCTCGTGGTGGGGCACGGCATCACCGAGATGATCAAGCACACCGTGTACGGCGTCGGCGAGTCGTTCGGCATCGGTTTCCGGCAGTTGGTGTGCTACGCCGTGATCGGCATCGTGCTGTCGGCGGTGGGCAAGCCGTGGCGGCAGCGACGCGAGGTGGCGCGGATCCTCGCGGGCAAGACCACGATGATGATGGATGCGCAGAATGCAATGCGCGAGCACGGAATCGAGGTGCGCGCCGAGGTACTCGCGAAGGCGGGCGTGCCCGACGCCGAGAGTGAGGCCCGCACGCTCGAGGACGAGGACGAACGGGTGGGGGATGCGTTCACCAACTACGGCCATCCGATGACCGGCTACGACGACGAGGTCACCGACTCGGCGGATGCCCGAGGCCCTCGACAAGGGCAGTGAGTGCGAGTTCGAAACTGTCCTGGTCGATTTCGCCTGCACGCTCGCGGAGCAGGTGCGCCTGGCCGAGATGCGGATAGCGGCCTTCGTACACGGCCTTCTCGTCGGGAAAACCAGACGAGAACGACGAGATCGCCGAGCCCACCACGAGGTACTTGATCGACGCGCTGATCATCGTCGCGCGGCGCGGCGGCCACCCGCCCGCGGTGAGCCCGCCGAAGACCGCATCAGCGCGGTCGAGCGCACCGGCACGATCGCTCGGCCCGAACGCGAGGTACGGCACCATGTTCGGGTGCGCGACCATCGCCGCACGATAGCTGCGGGCCCACGAGAGCACGCCTGCGCGCCATCCGTCGGCGAACGCCGAGACGTCCACCTGGTCGGCGACCGTCTGCGCGATGTCGCGCAGCACGTCGTCCTTCGCCGGGTAGTGCGCGTACAGCGACGGTGCCTGCACGCCGAGCGCGGCCGCGATCTTGCGCATGGACACCGCGTCGAGCCCGAACTCGTCGACGAGTCGCAGCGTCGCGTCGCGGATGCGCTCGCGGGTGAGCGGTTGTGGGCCCGGCACGCGTCGGTCCTTTCCAGGAGGGGATATCCGGCAGGCTAACACTGTCAGCCCCTGATGGCTAACAGTGTTAGCCTCGCTGGTGACTCACGGTGCCGGCGTCGCTCGGCACCACCGGCACCACGGAAGGTCAGCAGTGAACCTCGAACTCACCGAAGACGAGCGCGCATTCCAGGAGGAGATGCGCACGTTCTTCACGACGCACGTGCCCGCCGAGATCCGCGACAAGGTCGCGGAAGGGCGCAAGCTCACGAAGGACGACATCGTCACGTCGCAGCGCATCCTCAACGAACACGGCCTCGCAACTCCCAACTGGCCCGTCGAGTGGGGTGGCAAGGACTGGACGCCCGTGCAGCGTCACCTCTGGCTCGACGAGCTGCAGCGCGCGTCGGTGCCCGAGCCGCTCGCGTTCAACGCGTCGATGGTCGGCCCGGTCATCGCGGCATTCGGTTCCGAGGAACTCAAGAAGCGCTTCCTGCCCGCCACCGCGAACCTCGACATCTGGTGGTGCCAGGGCTTTTCCGAGCCCGAGGCGGGTTCGGATCTCGCGTCCCTCAAGACCCGCGCGGTGCGTGACGGCGACGACTACATCGTCAACGGACAGAAGACGTGGACGACCCTCGCGCAGTACGCCGACTGGATCTTCTGCCTCGTGCGCACCGACCCGGACGCGCCGAAGCGGCAGGCAGGCATCTCGTTCCTGCTGATCGACATGAACACCCCCGGCATCACGGTGCGCCCGATCAAGCTCATCGACGGCGGCCACGAGGTCAACGAGGTCTTCTTCGAGAACGTCCGGGTACCCGCCGAGAACCTCGTCGGCGAGGAGAACGCCGGCTGGTCGTACGCGAAGTTCCTGCTCGGCAACGAGCGCACCTCGGTCGCGCGGGTCGGCACGTCGAAGGTGCAGCTCGACCGGGCCAAGCGGCTCGCCGCCGAGACGTACGTCGACGGCGCACCGCTGCTGTCCGACCCGCTGTTCGCGGCGCGCATCGCCGAGCTCGAGACCGAACTGCTCGCGCTCGAGCTCACGCAGTCGCGCGTCGTCGCGGGCTCGAGCGACGGCAAGCCCAACCCGGCGTCGTCGGTGCTCAAGCTGCGCGGCTCCGAGATCCAGGAAGCCGTCACCGAACTGCTCGTCGACATCGCGGGCCCCGACTCGCTGCCCGTCGACGCCGAGGGCATCGCGTCGCCCGCGTGGGCGCAGGCATCCGGTCCCAGCTACCTCAACACCCGCAAGGTGACCATCTACGGCGGCTCGAGCGAGGTCCAGCGCTCGATCATCGCCTCCTCGATTCTCGGATTGTGAGACCACGCAATGAATTTCGAACTCGACACCGAACAGGACCTGCTCCGCAAGACCGTCCGTGACGTCCTCGGCCGCGCCTACGACGCCGAGACCCGCGCACAGGTCGCCGAGACCGAGGAGGGCTTCAAGCCCGACGTGTGGAACCAGCTCGCCGAGCTGGGTGTGCTGGGCCTGCCGTTCGCGGAAGAACACGGCGGCATGGCCGCGGGCCCGGTCGAGACGATGGCCGTGATGACCGAGATCGGCCGTGCGCTCGCCCCCGAACCGCTGCTCGACGCGGTCCTCACGCCCGGCGGTCTCGTCGACGCACTCGGCAGCGACGCGCAGCGTGCCGCGATCCTGCCGGGCCTCGCCGAGGGCACCCGCAAGCTCGCGTTCGCGCACGACGAGCCCGGCCGCCGCTGGCCCGACACGGCCGTCGCCACCACGGCCACGCAGGCCGACGGCCAGTGGCGGCTCACCGGCACCAAGAACCCGGTGCGCGCGGGCGACGCCGCCGACGCGTTCGTCGTGTCGGCTGCGCTGCCGGACGGGGGAGTCGGCCTGTTCGTCGTCGACGCGGCGGCGTCGGGCGTCACCCGCACGGCCTTCCACACGGTCGACGCGCGGCGTGGCGCGCAGGTCGAACTCGCCGACGCACCCGCCGAGGTCCTCGGCGACGGCGGCGACGCGGCGGCGGCGATCGAGGCGGCGCAGGTGCGTGCGCAGGCCGCGCTGTGCGCCGAGGCCGTCGGCCTGATGGGCGAGGCGCTGCGGCTCACCACCGAGTACCTGAAGCAGCGCAAGCAGTTCGGGGCGCCGCTCGCGCGCTTCCAGGCACTCACGCATCGTGCCGCCGACATGTACGTCGCGCTCGAACTCGCGACCAGCATGAGCCTGTACGCGACGATGGCGCTCGCCGACGGCACGGTCGATCCCACGATCGCGTCGCGCGCGAAGCTGCAGGTGGGACGCTCGGCACGGCTCGTCGGGCAGGAAGCGATCCAGATGCACGGCGGCATCGGCATGACCGCCGAGTACCCCGTCGGTCACTACGTGAGCCGGCTGACCGCGATCGAGCACACCCTCGGCAGCAGCGAGGATCACGTGCGCACGCTCGCCCGCGCGGTCGCGAGCTGAGCCACCACCGGGAATGATCTCGGCGGGCGTCGCGTTGGCGCGGATGCTGGAAGATTCAAGTATCCGCCCGACTACGAAGAGGTGCCGACAGTGGAACTGGGCCTCACGACGTTCGCCGAGATCGATCCCGCCGCCGCGCGCGACGGCGTCACGCCCGGCCGCCGCCTGCGCGAACTGATCGAGGAGATCGAACTCGCCGACCAGGTGGGGCTCGACGTCTTCGGCGTCGGCGAACACCACCGCGCCGACTTCGTCGCGTCCGCGCCGCCGATGGTGCTCGCCGCCGCGGCCACCCGCACGGAGCGGATCGCGTTGTCGAGTGCCGTCACGGTGCTCAGCTCGGACGACCCGGTGCGGGTGTTCGAGCAGTTCTCGACGCTCGACCTGCTCTCGAACGGTCGCGCCGAAGTGATGGCAGGCCGAGGCTCGTTCACCGAGTCCTTCCCGCTGTTCGGGTACGACCTCGCCGACTACAACGAACTGTTCGCCGAGAAGCTCGACCTGCTGCTGAAGCTGCGCGACGAGGACGCCGTCACGTGGTCGGGCACCCATCGTGCGGCGCTCTCGCACGAGACCGTGTACCCGAGGCCCGCACGGCCGCTGCCGGTGTGGGTCGCGGTGGGCGGCAACCAGCATTCCGTCGTGCGGGCCGGACTCCTCGGCCTGCCGATGGCGCTCGCCATCATCGGCGGGCAGTACCGCGCGTTCGAGCCGCTCGCCGACCTGCACCGCCGCGCCCTCGCCGAGGGCGGACACGAGCCTCAACCGATCGCGGTCCACGCACACGGCTACGTCGCCGACACCGAGGCGAAGGCGATCGAGGAGTTCTACCCGCCCTACGCCCAGGCGATGACCGGGCTCGGCCGCGAACGCGGCTGGGCACCGATGAACCGCGGTGCCTTCGACCAGATGCGCAGCGCGCCAGGCTCGCTCGTCCTGGGCAATCCCGAACAGGTCGCCGAGAAGATCGTCGCGATGCGCGACACGCTCGGTCTCGATCGGTTCATGCTGCACCCCGGCGTCGGTCCGGTGTCCCATGCGGGCACCATGCGCGCGATCGAACTCCTCGGCACCGAGGTGGCGCCGCTCGTCGGCGGAGCATGATGCAGCGAGGACCGTCCGAATCGCGCCGGGGCGACGCGTCTGCTCGGTAGCGTCCTCGTATGACCGTTCGGAACGCGCCGTCGTCGTCGACGTGGGCTCCGATGGCGTCGAAGATCTTCACGGCGCTGTGGATCGCGCAACTCGTGTCCAACCTGGGCACCTGGATGCAGACCGTCGGCGCGCAGTGGCTGCTGGTAGGCGAACCGAACGCGTCGACCCTCGTCGCACTCGTGCAGACAGCGGCGACGATGCCGGTCATGCTGCTCGCGCTGCCCTCGGGCGTGCTCGCCGACCTCGTCAACCGTCGTCGGCTGCTCATCGTGAGCCAAGCGACGATGGCCGTCCTGGCGATCGTGCTCACGGTCATGACGTGGACCGGCGCGACGACGCCGGTGTCGCTGCTCAGTCTGTTGTTCCTGCTCGGCTGCGGTCAGGCGCTCACGGCGCCGGCATGGCAGGCAATCCAGCCGGAACTCGTTCCGCGCGACCAGATCCCCGCCGCGGCGGCGCTCAACAGCATGAACATCAATGTCGCGCGAGGTATCGGGCCCGCGATCGCGGGCGTGCTCGTGTCGCTGTCCGGGCCGACGCTCGTGTTCGGGCTCAACGCGGTGTCCTTCGTCGGCATCGTGCTCGTACTGCTGTTCTGGAAGGAAAACGTCACCGAGTCGTCGTTGCCCGCCGAGAAGCCTTTCGCGGCACTCGGATCGGGCCCCCGGTTCGTGCGGTCCGCTCCCGCGATCCGTCGTGTGCTGCTGCGCGCGATCCTGTTCGTCGGACCCGCGAGCGCACTGTGGGCGCTGCTGCCGCTCGTCGCGAAGCAGGAGCTGGGCCTCGGGTCCGCCGGATACGGCCTGATGCTCGGCGCCCTCGGTCTCGGCGCCGTCCTGGGCGCGCTCACACTGTCGAGGATGCGCCGGTACCTGTCGGGCAACCTGCTGCTCGCGGTGTCGGCGGGTGTCTTCGCGCTCGGTACCGCGGTGGTCGCGGCCGTCGACGTCGTGTGGCTCGCGTTGGTCGTGCTCGTCGCCGCGGGCGTCGCGTGGCTCCTCTCGCTCTCGACGCTCAACTCCGCGATGCAGCTCATGCTGCCCGCGTGGATCCGGGCCCGTGGCTTGTCGATCTACCTGCTCGTGTTCATGGGCGGTCAGGCCGTCGGCTCGCTCGTCTGGGGTCTCGTCGCGAGCGGCGTCGGCGTGCGGACCGCGCTCGTCGTCGCGGCCGGTCTGCTCGCGGCGGCGGCCGTGTCGGTGACGGTGCTGCCGCTGCTCGGGTCCACGTGGTCGCTCGACGTCACGTCGGTGGCGCACTGGCCCGAGCCGACGCTCGTGTTCGAGCCCGACGCCGACGACGGTCCGGTACTGGTGCTCAACAACTACCGCGTCCAGCCCGACGAGGAAGACGAGTTCGTCGACGCGATGGCCCGGCTCGGCCGCTCACGGCAACGCACCGGCGGCATGGACTGGCGGCTCTACCGCGACACGAACGAGGCGAACCGGTTCGTCGAGACGTTCCTGGTCCGCTCGTGGCGCGAACACATGCTGCAGCACGAGGGCCGGCTGACCGGTGTGGACAAGGCCAACGAGGAACGCGTCGAACAGTTCCTGGTCGAGCCGTCGACGGTGCGCCACCTCGTGGCCGTCCGTAGACCGCGTACGCGATCGAGGTGACGAAACCGCGGCTCGGGTCGCGCGTCGCGTGGAAGCATGATTCCCATGCGCGAAGTGCTGATCGACCCGATCTCCGTCGACCGGCTGTCCGCGCTGCTCGAACCCGAGCGAGCGACGCGACTGCAGGACACCGCGACACGTGCAGTGCGGGACCTGGACGGTCGGGTCGTGTGGAATGTCAACGCGACGGCGCAGGGTGGCGGCGTCGCCGAGATGCTCCAGTCGCTGGTCGCGTACGGGCGTGGCGCCGGAGTCGACACGCGGTGGCTCGTGCTGCACGGCAACCCCGAGTTCTTCGCGCTCACCAAGCGCATCCACAACTCTCTGCACGGCAGCGCGGGCGCCGAATTCAGCGACGCCGACCGCCGTCTGTTCGACGACGTCAGCGCCGAGAACCTCGCGGGCCTCGCCGAATTCGTCCGCGCGGGAGACATCGTGGTGTTGCACGACCCGCAGACCGCGGGCCTCGTCGCCGGCGTACGGCGGATCGGCGCCTATGCGGTGTGGCGCTGCCATATCGGAAAGGATGCGAGCGACGAGGTCACCGACGCGGCCTGGCAATTCCTGCGCAGGTACGTCGAACCCGCCGACGCATTCGTGTTCACGCGCGCGGCATACGTGCCGCGCTGGGTGGACCGTGGCCGTGTGCGGATCATCCCGCCGTCGCTCGACCCCTTCACCGCCAAGAACGAATACCTTCCGGTGGGCGACGTCCTGTCGACGTTGCGGATCGCAGGCATCGTCGAGGCGCCCGATGCGGGTGGATCGGTCGCGTTCACGCGCCGCGACGGCTCACGCGGTACGACGCGTCCGCACGAGGGGCTCGTGCACGGGGGACCGCTGCCGGCGGATGCCCGCGTCGTGCTGCAGGTCAGCCGGTGGGACGACCTCAAGGACATGCAGGGCGTGCTCACCGGTTTCGCACGTCGCGTCGACGACCTGCCCGCCGACGCGCACCTGATGCTCGTCGGCCCGGACGCGGCAGGGGTGAGCGACGACCCGGAAGGCGCGCGCGTGCTGGACGAATGCCTCGGCCTGTGGCGCGCGCTGCCGCCGGCGGCAGCCGCACGAGTGCACCTGTGCGTGCTTCCGATGGACGACGGCGACGAGAACGCACACATCGTCGACGCGTTGCAGCGGTACGCGTCGATCGTGGTGCAGAAGAGCCTCGTCGAGGGTTTCGGGCTCACCGTGACCGAAGCGATGTGGAAGGCGAAACCCGTCGTCGCGTCGAATGTCGGAGGCATCGCCGATCAGATCGTCGACGGTGTGAGCGGCGTCCTCCTCGACGACCCGGCCGATCTCGACGCGTTCGCCGACGCCCTCGTCGGCCTGTTGCACGACGACGCCCGCACGGCGCGGCTCGCGACCAACGCCCACGAACGTGCCCGGGCGCAGTTCCTCGGCGATCGTCACCTGGCGCAGAGCGTCGACTTGTTCCGGAAACTGCTGGCGAACGCACGCTGACCCGGCATTGTTCACCGCGGGGGACGGCACAACGGCAGAACCGGAGAGGTGGCACCGAGCCGATGCATCGAGGAGGACCGAGCATGCGCGTCGCGGCCGCGGCGCTGTGTCTGCTCGTGCTCGCGGTGCTCGGTGGCTCGGCCGTCGAGCAGGAAGGGGCGACGAGATTGCCGTGGTCCGAAGAATTCGAGGGGCCGCGCGGTGGTGCACCCGACCCTGACGACTGGAACTTCGAGTACGGCGCGGGCGGCTGGGGAAACGACGAGTTGCAGACGTACACCGACGACCCGCGCAATGTGTACCTCGACGGCAACGGCCACCTCGTGATCGCCGCGCGCTCGGACGAACGCGGCATCACGTCGGTCCGGATGAACACGCAGGGCAAGTTCACATTCCGGTACGGAACACTCGCTGCCCGGATCCGGCTACCCGCGGGCACCGGCCTGCTGCCCGCGTTCTGGCTCCTCGGAGCCGACTTTCCCGAGGTGGGGTGGCCGCGCAGCGGCGAGATCGACGTCATCGAAACACCCAACGACGGAAGCGAGTACAACGCGTCGGTGCACGGGCCCACCGAAGCGGGCGAGCATTGGTTCGAGACCCGAACCGGCAGGCGAGGAGTCGACCTCACCGACGACTTCCACGTCTACTCGCTGACCAAGGCTCCCGGCACGGTCACCATGCTGATCGACGACATTCCGGTCGCCACGTTCACCGAGGACGATCTGCCGGACGACGCGCTCTGGGTCTTCGAGCAGCCGGCCTTCGTGCTGTTCACGCTCGCGGTGGGCGGCGACTGGCCGGGGCCACCCGATCGCACCACGCCCAACCCGTCCTACATGATCGTGGACTGGATCCGAGCTCGCGAGGATCCGTGAGCGGCCTGCCCCGAGCCCGCGAGGATCCGTGACGCGGCCGGCGAGCTGCTCGTAGCATCGGGTGCATGTACCGCGAGCGTCGGATTGCGGGGCTCGAGGCCGTGCTGTGGCAGTCGACGGCAGACGGGCCGGGGCCCGGCACCATCCTCCCCGACGGCTGCATGGACCTCGTCGTCACGAGCGGCCGTGTCCTCGTCGCCGGGCCGGACACCCGGGCGGTGGTCGTCGACCGCGAGCGCGGCGCGACGGCGACGGGCCTGCGGTTCGATTCCGGTGTGCTGCCCGCCCTCCTCGGTGTGCCGGCGCGCGAACTCACGGATCTACGCGAACCGCTCGAGCAGGTCCGACCGGATCTGGTGCCGGGCGAGTTCGACGGCACGGCAGGCTCGCTCGTGCGGATCGCGGTTCGTGCCCGAGCACACGCCGCGCCGGATCCGGTGGTGCGCGAGGCGGCGCGGCTGCTCCGCCGCGGAGCCCCGGTGCGTGAGACGGCAGGGGCGATCGGCTACGGGGAACGCCAACTGAGACGAATGGCGTTGCAGCACTTCGGTTACGGTCCGAAGACGCTGTCCCGGATCGCACGCTTCCAGCGCGCCCTCGCCCTGGCCGGGACGATGCCCGCCGCCGACATCGCACGCGACGCGGGCTACGCCGACCAGGCGCACCTGGTGCGCGAGTGCACCGAGCTGACCGGTACGTCCTTCGGGGCGCTCACTCGGTGAGGGCGGCGAACAGATCCACCGTGGTGCCGTCGGGATCGGCGACCGTCGCGTATCGCTGACCCCAGAAGGCGTCCCACGGTGCGTGGAGTCCCCGGTAGCCCTTTCCGGTCAGCATCGCGTAGGTGTCGTCGACGCCTGCCGGGGATCCGCAGTCGAATGCGAGGCCGACACGGTCGGTGCCGGACGGCTCGGTGAACTCGGGGTCGACGGCACGCGCGGTGTCGTACGAGTCCCACATGATGCGGAGACCACCAGGAAGGGCCGCCTCGGCGTGCGGCGCGTCGTCGGCCTCGTGCGGGACGTCGAGGCCGAGGAGTCGATAGAAGGCGAGCGAAGCCGCCATGTCGCGCGTGAGGATGCCGAGAGCGCTGAACGAAGGTGTCATGAACTCAACCTAGGAGCGTGCACCGGCACCGGTCTTGAAGGTTTCGGACTTCGCGCCCGGAACCCTCGATTCCTGGCCGCGGCGCGGAGCATGCTGGTCGATATGAGCGAGAGATCGAAGTTCGCGAGCGTCGTGATCGCGCGGGCCCCCGCGGAGGTCTACGAGTACGTCGTCGACCCTGCTCACCTACCCGAGTGGGCCGCAGGCGTCGCGTCGGGCATCGAGAGACGAGACGGCAGATGGGTCGCGAAGTCGCCGATGGGGGAGATCGAACTGCGGTTCGCGCCGCGCAACGAGTTCGGCGTCCTCGACCACGACGTCGTGATGCCCGACGGCACCGTGTACTACAACCCGATGCGCGTCGTGCCGCACGAAGGCGGCAGCGAAGTGGTGTTCGGGGTACGCCGGCCGACAGGTGCGAGCGACGTCGCGTGGGAGGCGGACGTCGCGGCCGTGCAGCACGACCTCGAGACACTCGCGCGCGTCCTCGAACCGTGAGCACCTGACGAGTCCCCGTACGCCTTTTTCGCGCACGGGTCAGCTCTCGACGAGCTCCGCCGCCACCTCGGCCAGCTTCTCGTACGCCGCGACCGTGGCAGGTGCGAGCGCGTCGTGCGCGATCACGATTCCCGACGCCAGGTGCTGGTCGTAGGGGATCTGCTCGATCGCGCCGATGCGCCCCTCGAGATAGCCGCGCAACATGTCGACGTCGACGGGCCACCCGTTCGCATCCTGGTTCGAGATCGCGACCACGGTGCGCTTCAACGCCGCTTCACCGGCGACGCGGCCGATCGCATCGAGATTCGCGCGCATCCGGTTGAACGCGTCGACGCGGCACGGCACGGCGAGCACGATCGCGGCACCCGGCGTCGACACGAGCGACCGCAGATACCGCGCGCCGATGCGGTGGCCGAGATCGTAGATCGCGTCCGCGCGACGCGACTTGAGGTACGCGGCGATCCGGCGGAAGTCGGTCTCGTTCGCGAGCGCGTCGCCCGCACGGTGCAGGATGCGCGCGTTGGTGGCCGTGTGCGACGACGCGAGCATGAACGCCTCGTCGGAGATCTCGCCGCCCGTGGCCGACGCGAGCAACTGCTCGATGCCGTTGCTCGCGAGCACCTGGTCGGCGCCACGATCGGCGAGGTCGCCACCTGCGGGCGTCGCATCGATCGCGACGGCGGTGATGCCCTGTCCGGCAGCCACATTGGCGAGGCCGAGGGTGGTGGTCGTGGCGCCCGCACCACCGCATGCGCCCGCGACGAGTACCGGTGTGCCGTGCTTGACCCAAGTAGGTGTCTGTGTCATGCGGGTACCATCTCCACAACGAGTGTGCGGCCGTCGAGTGTCGCCGTTCGCACGCGGTTCGTCCACGGCGGGTCCAGCTTTTCGCCACTGTCGCTCATGCGCGTGATGGTGAGATCGTACGACTCCGGTCCACTCTTGGTGATGCTGAGGCAGTGCTGCGTACCGACCTCGATCGGGTCGATGGCCGTGGCTTGCACCTGGTCGGCGTGAAGTGCGTTGGGCACCATGTGTTCGAGCGCTTTCGTCGCATTCCTTTCGACGAAGATGCCGTACTCGAAGCCCATGATGGCGTCCGGGCCGTCGGCGAAGCCGCCGGGGCCGTTGCCGACGACGGTGGTGCCGTCGTCGGACGGCGTGCACCAGTCGGCGGCAGGCGTACCGGCACCGGCTCCCGCGCCGGCGCCCGCGTCGGCGCTGGTCGGCGCGGCCGCGGTGGCCTTGCCGTCGACGTCGTTGCCGCCGCGCGAACCCATCGTGGCGAGCACGATGCCGCCCGCGACGACCGCGACGAGCGCCACGGCACCACCGATCAGGAGGCCGGTACGGCCCGATCCAGGCTCCTTGGGCGGCTTGGGGGCCTTCGGCTCCTTCGGTGGCTTCGGAGGCTTGGGTTCCTTGACGGCCCGTGGCTCTTCGACCGCCGTGGGTGGCTTCGGTTCCTTGGCCGGCTTGGGCGCCTTCGGTTCCTTGGGCGGCTTCGGTGCCTTGGGGGCCTTGGAGGCTTTGGGCGGCTTGGGTGGCTTGGCAGCTTTCGGTGCCTTCGGCGGCTTGCCCGCGGGTGACTGCGCGGGCTGGTCGTCGCCCGTGAGCCACATCGGCGGCGGATTGTCGTCGGAGAGCCAGCTGGGCCCTGCTGTCGGCTTCGGTGCACCGCCGGGGCGCGGGCCCGCAGCGGGGGCGGGACCGGGAGCGACCTTGGGGCCCGGTGCGGGCTGCTCGGGCGGCGGGGTGGTGCCCGGCTCGGGAGCGCCTGGCTGGTCTGCCGCTCCGGTCGCCCCGCTCGGGCCGGGTTGTGAACCCGGTGCCGGCGCGGCCTCGAAAGCAGGGAACCAGCCGTCGTGGCGGTCCTGCGATCCTCCCCTGTCAGTCATGGTCGCCCATTCTCTCACCCTCGTTTCGGCCTCGTGCCGCCCCTCCGTGCGCGGGTGTCCCCCCGGCCCGTGAGCGTGTGATCCCCCGGCGGCGGAAGTTATCAGAATCCACCGCACGCGCGTGCGATGCGAGACCGGGAGCCTGCCCAGCGGGTGTGGCGAAAATCCGATTCACTGGACGGGCTGCGCCGCCTAGACTGGTCTGGCGAGCGAGATCCTCGGAGCCTGGACGGTGTTGTCCGCCCCGAACCACCTGAAGTTACACGACGCGGCAGCTCGCGCGGTGTGCCGCAGGGCACAGACGAAGCAGGGAAACCGCAGGTAGACGCGGTCTTAGCCGAACCTAAGTTGTGAGGTTTGCGGTGGTCTGAATTATCGTTTTGTTTACACGGCGGACTCACAACAGTCCCCCAGGACCGAAAAGCCACGTCGCCTGAAGCTCGAAGCACACCCGGCGTCAGCGCGAGGCGATAGCCGATCGGTGGTGCCGTTCACAGCGCGGTGACGGTGCGTATTGCAGGAAGATGGCCATCAGCGCTGCTGGTCGTCGGTGCATCTCTTGGCATACGAAGGCTAGGTATGAAGCAACTTCCAGGCCCTCAGGGGCTCTATCACCCCGCGAACGAGCACGATTCTTGTGGTGTGGCATTCGTGGTGGACATGAAGGGCCGCCCCAGCAGGGACATCGTCGAGAAGGCCATCACGGCCCTGATCAATCTCGAGCACCGCGGTGCCGCAGGCTCCGAGCCCAACTCGGGCGACGGCGCGGGCATCCTCATCCAGGTTCCGGACAAGTTCTTCCGGGCCGTCGTGGACTTCCCGCTGCCTGCTCCCGGTGCATACGCGACCGGCATCGCGTTCCTCCCGCAGTCGCGTTCCGACGCGGACAATGCGGCCGCCGCGGTCGACAAGATCGTCGAGAGCGAAGGCCTGAAGGTTCTCGGCTGGCGCGACGTCGCCATCGACGATTCCTCCCTCGGCGCGTTGGCACGGGACGCAATGCCCACCTTCCGTCAATTGTTCATCGGCAGCGAGGACGGATCGTTACGCGGACTCGAGCTCGAGCGTCGCGCGTTCGTCGTCCGTAAGCGCACCGAGCACGAGCTCGGGAACGAGGGCGCCGGTTCCGGTGCGACCGGTCAGGAGACCGTCTACTTCGCGAGCCTGTCCAGCCAGACGTTCGTCTACAAGGGCATGCTCACGACCCCGCAGCTCAAGGGCTTCTACCTGGACCTGCAGGACAGCCGTGTCGAGTCCGCACTGGGCCTCGTGCACTCGCGGTTCTCCACCAACACGTTCCCGTCGTGGCCGCTCGCGCACCCCTTCCGTCGCGTCGCGCACAACGGCGAGATCAACACCGTCACCGGCAACGAGAACTGGATGCGTGCCCGCGAGGCGCTCATCGACTCGGACGTCTTCGGGGGCAAGGAAGCCCTGCAGAAGATCTTCCCGGTGTGCACCAACGGCGCGTCCGACACGGCGCGCTTCGACGAGGTACTCGAGCTGCTGCACCTCGGTGGCCGCAGCCTGCCGCACGCCGTGCTGATGATGATTCCCGAGGCATGGGAGCGCAACGAGTACATGAAGCCCGAACACCGGGCGTTCTACGAGTACCACTCGACGCTCATGGAGCCGTGGGACGGCCCGGCGTCGGTGTGCTTCACCGACGGCACCGTCATCGGCGCCGTGCTCGACCGCAACGGCCTGCGTCCGTCGCGCCTGTGGATCACCGAGGACGACCTGGTCGTCATGGCGTCGGAGGTCGGTGTCCTGCCGATCGATCCGGCCAGCGTGGTGCGCAAGGTGCGTCTGCAGCCGGGCCGCATGTTCCTGGTGGACACCGAGCAGGGCCGCATCGTCAGCGACGACGAGATCAAGGACCAGCTCGCGGCCGAGCACCCCTATCGCGAGTGGCTCGACGCGGGTCTCACGCGGATGGACGACCTGCCGGACCGCCCGTACACGTACATGTCGCACGAGCGGGTCGTCTTGCGGCAGCAGATGTTCGGTTTCACCAACGAGGAGGTCAACCTTCTCGTCAAGCCGATGGCGGCCTCGGGCGCCGAGGCGATCGGTTCGATGGGCACCGACACCCCCATCGCGGTGCTGTCGGCACGCTCACGCATGCTGTTCGACTACTTCCAGCAGATGTTCGCGCAGGTCACGAACCCGCCGCTGGACGCGATCCGCGAAGAGGTGGTCACCAGCCTGGGCGGCACCATCGGCCCCGAGCACGACCTGCTCCACCCGACCGCGGAATCCGCCCGGCAGATCCATCTGCCGCAGCCGATCCTGCACAACGACGACCTGTCGAAGCTCATCCACGTCAACGACGACGGGGACTTCCCGGACTTCCGCAGTGTCATCGTGCGCGGCCTCTACCCGGTCGCCGAGGGCGGCGAGGGTCTGCGCAAGGCGCTCGACGACGTGCGCTACCAGGTGTCCGAGGCCATCGCGGGTGGCGCACGCATCATCGTGCTGTCCGACCGTGAGTCCAACGAGACGCATGCGCCGATCCCGTCGCTGCTTCTCACGTCCGCCGTGCACCACCACCTGGTGCGCGAGAAGACCCGCACCAAGGTCGGTCTCATCGTCGAGGCCGGCGACGCGCGCGAGGTCCACCACATGGCGGCGCTGGTCGGCTTCGGTGCCGCGGCGGTCAACCCGTACATGGCATTCGAGACGGTCGACGAGCTCGTCAACGACGGTGCGCTCGCGGGCATTCCGCGCGACAAGGCGATCGCGAACTACATCAAGGCCGCGGGCAAGGGCGTGCTGAAGGTGATGTCCAAGATGGGCATCTCGACGCTCGCGTCGTACACGGGTGCGCAGCTGTTCCAGGTCATCGGCCTGTCGCAGTCGGTCGTGGACGAGTACTTCACGGGTCTGCACTCGCATCTCGGCGGCATCGGTCTCGAGGAGATCGCCGAAGAGGTCGCGGTGCGGCATCGTCTGGCGTACCTCGACAACCCCGAAGAGCGCGCGCACCGCGAGCTCGAGGTGGGCGGCGAGTACCAGTGGCGCCGCGAGGGCGAGTACCACCTGTTCAACCCGGACACGGTGTTCAAGCTGCAGCACTCGACGCGCACCGGCCAGTACAAGGTGTTCAAGGAGTACACCCAGCTCGTCGACGACCAGAGCAAGCGCATCGCCGCGCTGCGCGGTCTGTTCGAGTTCAAGAAGGGTGTGCGCCAGCCGGTTCCGCTCGACGAGGTCGAGCCGGCCACCGAGATCGTCAAGCGTTTCTCCACGGGCGCGATGAGCTACGGCTCGATCTCGGCCGAGGCGCACGAGACGCTCGCGATCGCGATGAACCGACTGGGTGGCCGCTCGAACTCCGGTGAGGGCGGCGAGGATCCGCGTCGTTTCACGCCGGACGAGAACGGCGACCTGCGTCGCTCGGCGATCAAGCAGGTCGCGTCGGGCCGGTTCGGTGTCACGTCGCACTACCTGACCAACTGCACCGACATCCAGATCAAGATGGCGCAGGGCGCGAAGCCCGGTGAGGGCGGCCAGCTTCCGGCGCACAAGGTCTACCCGTGGGTCGCCGAGGTGCGGCATTCGACGCCGGGCGTCGGCCTCATCTCGCCGCCGCCGCACCACGACATCTACTCGATCGAGGATCTCGCGCAGCTGATCCACGACCTCAAGAACGCCAACCCGCAGGCTCGCATCCACGTGAAGCTGGTCTCGGAGGTCGGCGTCGGCACGGTCGCCGCGGGTGTGTCGAAGGCGCACGCCGACGTCGTGCTCATCTCGGGTCACGACGGCGGCACCGGTGCCACGCCGCTCACGTCGGTCAAGCACGCGGGTGCGCCGTGGGAGCTCGGTCTGGCGGAGACGCAGCAGACGCTGCTGCTCAACGGGCTGCGCGACCGCATCGTCGTGCAGGTCGACGGCCAGCTCAAGACGGGCCGCGACGTCGTCATCGCAGCTCTGCTCGGCGGCGAGGAGTTCGGTTTCGCCACCGCTCCGCTCGTCGT
This sequence comes from Rhodococcus sp. HNM0569, assembly GCF_012726205.1. Lineage (GTDB taxonomy): Bacteria > Actinomycetota > Actinomycetes > Mycobacteriales > Mycobacteriaceae > Rhodococcus_F. Next base: position 25,400 of record NZ_JAASAE010000023.1, read on the forward strand.
GTCCGGCTGCATCATGATGCGGGTGTGCCATCTCGACACCTGCCCGGTGGGCGTCGCGACGCAGAACCCGGTGCTGCGCAAGCGGTTCACGGGCAAGCCCGAGTTCGTCGAGAACTTCTTCCTGTTCATCGCGGAGGAGGTGCGCGAGCTGCTCGCCGAGCTCGGCTTCCGCAGCCTCGACGAGGCGATCGGCCAGGTCGAACTGCTCGACACGAGCAAGGCGATCGAGCACTGGAAGGACGCGAAGGCAGGCAAGCTCGACCTCGCGCCCATCCTGCACCGTGCCGACTCGGCGTTCATGGACCAGGACGAGCACTGCACCAAGACGCAGGACCACGGTCTGGACAAGGCGCTCGACCAGCAGCTGATCCTGCGGGCCCGGCCCGCGATCGACACCGGCAAGCCGGTCTCGATCCACACGCACATCACCAACGTCAACCGCACGGTCGGCACGATGCTCGGCCACGAGGTGACCAAGGTGCACGGTGCCGAGGGTCTGCCCGAGGACACGATCGACATCACGTTCACCGGGTCGGCGGGCAACAGCTTCGGCGCATTCGTGCCCCAGGGCATGACGCTCCGTCTGCACGGCGACGCGAACGACTTCGTCGGCAAGGGCCTGTCCGGTGGCCGCATCGTGGTGCGCCCGCCGGAGGCGACGGCCGGCGGCTTCGTCGCCGAGGACAACATCATCGCAGGCAACGTCATCCTGTTCGGTGCCACGAGCGGTGAGGTGCTGCTGCGCGGCGTCGTCGGCGAGCGTTTCGCCGTGCGTAACTCGGGTGCCACCGCGGTCGTCGAGGGCGTGGGCGACCACGGCTGCGAATACATGACCGGCGGCAAGGTCGTCATCCTCGGCAAGACCGGCCGCAACTTCGGCGCCGGTATGTCCGGTGGTGTCGCGTTCGTCTACAACCCGGACCGCGACTTCGAGGACAACCTCAACACCGAACTGGTCGACCTCGAGGACCTCGAGAGCGAGGACTACGTCTGGCTCAAGGGTGCGATCGAGCGTCACCGCGACGAGACCGGGTCGGAGGTTGCGGCACGCATCCTGTCCGACTGGTCGCAACAGGCTGCACATTTCGCGAAGGTGATGCCTCGCGATTACAAGAAGGTACTCATGGCAATCAAGGACGCCGAAATCCGCGGTGCCGACGTCGACGAGGCAATCATGGAGGCTGCTCGTGGGTGATCCAAGAGGCTTTCTCGAGCACGGCTCTCGTGAGCTGCCCGTCCGCCGTCCCGTTCCGCTCCGTCTGCTCGACTGGAAGGAGGTCTACGAGGACTTCCCCGAGACGACCCTCCGGACCCAGGCCAGCCGATGCATGGACTGCGGTATCCCGTTCTGCCACAACGGTTGCCCGCTCGGGAACCTGATTCCCGAGTGGAACGACCTGGTCTACAAGGACCAGTGGAAGGACGCGATCGACCGCCTGCACGCGACCAACAACTTCCCGGAGTTCACGGGCCGGTTGTGCCCGGCTCCGTGTGAGGCGTCGTGCGTGCTCGGTATCAACCAGGATCCGGTCACGATCAAGCAGGTCGAGGTCGAGATCATCGACAAGGCCTTCGACGAGGGCTGGGTCGAGCCGGTGCGCGCCGCCCACCCGACCGGCAAGAAGGTTGCCGTCGTCGGCTCCGGCCCCGCGGGACTTGCTGCGGCGCAGCAGCTCACGCGTGCCGGCCACTCGGTCACGGTGTTCGAGCGTGCCGCCCGTGTCGGTGGTCTGCTCCGCTACGGCATCCCCGAGTTCAAGATGGAGAAGCGCCACATCGACCGCCGTCTCGCACAGATGGAGGCCGAGGGCACGACCTTCCGCACCAGCGTGAACGTCGGCGTCGACATCACGGCCGACGAACTGCGCGCCGAGTTCGACGCCGTCGTGCTCGCCGTCGGCTCCACGATCGGGCGCGATCTGCCGATCCCGGGCCGCGAACTCGACGGCATCCATCAGGCGATGGAGTTCCTGCCGCTCGCGAACCGCGTGCAGCTCGGCGACGACATCACCGACGCCGACGGCATGCCGCCGATCAACGCGAAGGGCAAGAAGGTCGTCATCATCGGTGGCGGCGACACCGGTGCCGACTGCCTCGGCACGTCGCACCGCCAGCAGGCCGAGAGCGTGCACCAGTTCGAGATCATGCCGCGCCCGCCGGAGACTCGCGCCGAGTCGACCCCGTGGCCGACCTATCCGCTGATGTTCCGCGTCTCGTCCGCGCACGAAGAGGGCGGCGAGCGGGTCTTCTCGGTCAACACCGAGTCGTTCGTCGGCAAGGACGGCAAGGTCGTGGCCTTGAAGGCGTACGAGGTGGAGATGAAGGACGGCAAGTTCGAGAAGGTCGAGGGTTCGGAGTTCGAACTCGACGCCGATCTCGTGCTGCTCGCGATGGGCTTCGTCGGCCCCGAGCGCGAGGGTCTGCTCACCGACCTCGGTGTCGAGTTCACCGATCGCGGAAATGTCGTCCGGAACGACGATTTCGCCACCAACGTCGACGGTGTCTTCGTTGCAGGCGACGCGGGCCGCGGCCAGTCGCTCATCGTGTGGGCGATCGCCGAGGGCCGCTCGACCGCCGCGGCGGTGGACGAGTACCTCGAGTCCACCACGGCGCTGCCGTCGCCCATCACTCCCACGATGGTTGCCCAGCGCTGACCCGCTGATCCACCGACGAGACCCCCTCCTGCTCGGTCGCGATGTCACACTGTGTGCGCTCGATGCACAGGATGTGACATCGCGGCCATCGGGGAGGGGGTTTCGTCGTGTGCGGGCGTTCGGGGAGCGCCAGGGGTGACCCAGTGCACTCGTTGAATTCTCACCGAGTACGGTCGGTGCGGTGTTGGTCTGGTACGTCAGCTACGGGTCGAACATGCAGAAGCGCCGGTTGCGCAGTTACCTCGAAGGGGGCCGCCCACCGGGCGCGGTGCACATCCACCCGGGTGCGCGCGACGGCAGTGCGCCGCGCGCGAGTTCGCCCGTGACGTTGCGCGGGTCGGTGTTCTTCGCGGGCGAGTCCAAGGTGTGGACCGGCGGCGTCGCATTCTTCGATCCGGACGGCCCCGGCACGGTGCCCGCCCGGGCCTATCTCGTGACGCGCGAGCAGTTCGAGGACATCAAGGCGCAGGAACCCGCGTGCTACGACCGCGTGCTCACGCTGGGGCACCGCGACGGCCTGCCGATGTACACGTTCACCACGCGGGCACGCGGCGACGCGGTGCGCCGTAATCCGCCCGCGGGCGCGTACCTCGCGACGATGTCGAAGGGGCTGCGCGAGGCGCACGGGTGGGACGCCGAGCAGGCCGGAAGCTATCTCGCGGCGTGCGTACGCGACGCCCACAGTCCTGTCAGCGCCTGACCGGTCTCAGCGCCTGAGCAGGTGCCGTACGTGCCCGGTCTCGTTGACCGACGCGAGCCTGCGGGTGCCGTCGCGCGAGACGAGGACCCTGCTCAGCGACGTGTACTCGAGCGGAAACGTGAGCGGGCGCGGCAGCCCGAGCAGTTCCTGCAGGTAGACGTTGACGACGCCGCCGTGCGCGACGACAGCGACCGTCTCGTGGTGCTCGGCCGCGTCGATCACGTCGTCGATCGCGGAGAACACGCGCGCACGGAAGGCGTCGGCGTCGACGAATGCCGGGAACTCGCCCGCCCGGATCCGTGCGTACGCGTCGGGCGCGAGCGCCGCGGCCTCGTGGAACGGGATGTAGTGGGACAGTCCGTGGTCGTACTCGGCGAGGCCGTCGAACACCGTGACGGGCAGGTCGAGTGCACGCGCGAGCGGCTCCGCGGTCTGCCGGGCGCGCAGCTGCGGGCTCGCGACGATGCGTGCGATGTCGTACGGCTCGAGTGCGGCGGGAAGCAGCTCGGCCTGCCGCACGCCCTCGTCGGTGAGCGCAGGGTCGGCGCGCTCGTCGGCGTCGGTGACCTTCTCCGGAAGCGCGTGGCGGATGAACAGCAGCTGCACGGAACCACGATCTCACACCGCGCTGGTCGCGCTCGTCGGCGCATCGGAGCGACGCGTCGTCACCGGCGTGGTTTCGCGAGCGGGAACGCCAGCACGTCGCGCATGCTTGTGCCGGTGATCAGCATGACGAGCCGGTCGACGCCCATGCCGAGACGGCCGGTGGGTGGCATGCCGCGTTCGAGTGCCTGCAGGAAGTCCTCGTCGAGTTCCATCGCCTCGTCGTCGCCGCGTGCCGCGCGCAGCGACTGCGCGGTGAGCCGCGCACGCTGCTCGATCGGGTCGGTGAGTTCGCTGTAGGCCGTGCCGAGTTCGACACCCCACGCCACCAGATTCCACCGGGCGGCGATTCCGGGGATCGTGGAATGCGGCCGGGCGAGTGGTGACGTCGACGTCGGGAAGTCCGTGTAGAAGGTGGGGAACTCGGTGGCGCGTTCGACGAGCTCGCCGTAGAGACGCTGTGTCAGTTGTCCGGAATCCCAGTCGGTTTCGTACGTCAGACCGTGTTCGTCGCACAGCAGGCGCAGCTCGTCCGCGGGTGTCTCGGGGCTCACGTCGACGCCCACCCGTTCGCTCACCGCGGCGTGCACCGTGACGACGGGCCATTCGCCCGAGATGTCGACGTCGACCGGTGCACCGTCCGGCCCGGGCCGTATCACCACCTCACGCCCGTGCGCCGCGACGGCGCCGGCCTGGATCAGTTCGCGGCACAGTGTGCGCATCGCCTCGTGGTCGGCGTGTGCTTCGAACGCCTCGAGCATCGTGAACTCGGGGCTGTGGGTGGAATCGGCGGCCTCGTTGCGGAACACGCGGCCCAGCTCGAAGACCTTCTCGAAACCCGCGACGCACAAGCGTTCGAGGTAGAGCTCGGGCGCGACGCGGAGGGAGACGTCGAGGTCGTCGGCGTCGAGACGTGTGACGAGGGGCGCGGCGTTCGCGCCGCCGTGCACCTGCTGCAGGATCGGTGTCTCGACCTCCAGGAAACCGCGCGCGCCGAGCGAATCGCGCAGCGAGCGCACGACGGCACTGCGCATCGTGAGTGTTCGGCGCGCATCGGGATCGACGGCGAGTTCGACGTACCGCTGCCGCACACGGGTTTCCGCGTCGGACAGCCCTTTCCACTTGTCGGGCAACGGGTGCAGGCATTTCGCGGTCATCCGCCAGCTGGTCACCAGCAGCGACAGCGTGCCCGACCGGCTGTGACCGATCGCGCCGCTCACCTCGACGAGATCGCCGAGGTCGAACTCCCGCGCGAACGACCGGACCAGTTCGGTGCCGCGGGGCGGATCACCGCCTTCGGATTGGAGGTCGCTGAGGCGTTCGGCGTCGACGACGAGCTGCATGTCGCCCGATTCGTCGCGCACCGTGGCGAACACGACGCCGCCGTGGTCGCGGATCCGCAGCAGCCGGCCCGCGACGCGCACCCGGGTGCCGCGCGGCAGGGTGAGAGCGTCGGCGATCGTGTGGGTCGGCGGGTACGCGACCGGATAGGGGTCGACGCCCTCGGCGGCGAGTGCGTCGAGCTTGCGCATCCGTACGCGCACCTGGTCGGGGCGTCTCGGGCCCGCGGGCGCCTCGTCGGGTGCGGTGTCCGGCGCGCTGCCGTCGGCGTGCAGCCCCTCGGCAGCGACCAGTTCGGGTGGCAGTTTCTCGTGGATACCGGTGTGCGCGAGGTTTCCCCGGGCGCGGCGGCCCGGGCGGGGGAGGGCGACGAAGCCTTCCGTGACCGCGGACGCGAACCCGACGCGTAGCGTCTGGTGGTCGTCCTGGAAGCACACGAAGCGCGGCACCCAGTCCGGCTGGTACTTCAGGTTCGCGCGGTACAACGCCTCGAGTTGCCACCAGCGGGAGAAGAACACGAGGCTCGCGCGCCACGCGCGCAGTGCCGGGCCCGCGCCGACGCGCGAGTCGTCCTCGAACGCCGACCGGAATACCGCGAAGTTGAGCGAGATCCGGGTGATGCCGAGTTCGGGAGCACGCGTGGCGAGTTCGGTGACCATGAGTTCGACGGCACCGTCCGGGGCATTCCGGTCCCGTCGCACCAGGTCGAGTGAAAGCCCGTCGGTGCCCCACGGTACGAGCGACAGGACGGCCACGATCGCGCCGTCGACACGTGCCACCACGAGCACGCAGTCGCCGTCGAGCGGATCGCCCAACCGGCCGAGTGCCATCGAGAACCCCCGCTCGGTCTCGGCGGCGCGCCACTCGTCGGCGAGCCGCACCACCGCGCCCATCTCGTCGGCGGGCACGTCACGATGCCGCCGGATCTCCGCCGTGACGCCGTGTCGCCGCGCGCGCGTCACGGCATGCCGGACGGTCCTCATGTCGCGCCCGGACAGGCTGAACTCGCGTGTGCGCAGGACGGCCTCGTCGCCCAGGTGGCGCACGGTCAGCCCCGCGCGACGGTAGGCGGCGGCCCCTGCCTCCGACGCGCCCGCCACGGCCGTCGTCCAGCCGTAGCCGCGGGCGAGTCGTTGCCACGTCTCGATCGCGTACTGCCACGCCGAGGGGGCGCCGATCGGATCCCCGCTCGCCAGGCACACACCGAGTTCGACGCGATAGGTGACGGCCGCGCGGCCGTCACGTGAGAACACGACGGCCTTGTCGCGGCGCGTCGCGAAGTAGCCGAGCGAGTCGTCGGCGCCGTACCGCGCGAGGAGGCCGCGGATCGCGGACTCGTCGTTGCCGGTGAGCGCGTTGGTGGAGCGCTGCGAACGGAACAGCACGACGGCCGCGGCGACAAGGGCGACGGCGCCCAACAGGCCGAGAAGGGTGTTCAGGAACCAGTGCGGCTGTCCGCCGAACTGGTCGTTGTCGAGGAACGACAGCGCCGTGACGCGGTTGAACGCCCACAGCAGCCTCTCGCCGGACGGCAGGGTGCCGGGGAACAGTGCGACCAGGCCCCACCCGACGAGAGTGCCGGCGACCAGCCCACCGACGAGGATGCCGAGCGCCTGCCACATCGCGCCGCGTCGCACCCGGGTGTAGAACTCGTTGTACGCCGCGAGTAGTACCGCGACGGCGCACAACAGCACCACCAGCGCGACGCCCGCGTGGACGTCGCGGTCGCGCACCAGCACGGTGGCATCGACGATCACGACCGCGACGAGATACACGGTCAGCACCCACCACGCGATCCGTTTGCGGGTCGCGACTCCAACCGCGAGCAGCGCCACCACCAGCGCGAACGAGATGCTCGTGTCCGGTGCGTCGACGTAGTAGTCGTCGAGGTACTGCCGGGGCACGCGCACGAGATCGCGCAGCACCGGCGAGATGCTCCACAACAACACGAGCGCGGCGTAGACCCCGAGTGTCAGCCCGGCGACATGCGGCACCCGGCGCAACCACGGCGTGTTCGCCCGTGCGCGCGATGCGGAAGCCGGATCGGAACGCTGCGTCGTCTGCATAAGGTCCACCTTTCCGACGCGTCCGCGTGCACGGACCCGTCGTCGGCGTCGCTCGGCCGGTTCGGACAACAGTCTGCTGGCTCGCACGCCGTTTGTGACGGAAGCGCAGAATGGGGGCATGTCCGACAGCGCAGACGAGCTTCCCGACGCCGACACCGTGCCCATCCGAGACGAGTCGATCCGGCTCGGTCAGTTCCTCAAGCTGGCGAATCTCATCGAGTCCGGTGCCGAGGCCAAGGAGGTCGTCGCGGACGGGCTCGTCGAGGTCAACGGCGAGGTCGAGACGCGCCGCGGCCGTCAGTTGCGCGACGGCGACGTCGTCGAGCTCGGTGGCGTCGCGGTGCGGGTGGCGAGCGCCTGACCCCTGTGCGCGAAACAAGCGTGCAGGGACTCTGTGCTGTCTACGTAGATGTGAGACACGGGTGTCTACGTAGATGT